>QULQ01000018.1:40932-56597 GCA_003490145.1 Lachnospiraceae bacterium OM04-12BH | reverse complement strand
AGGATATAAAGAACCGGACAAAAAGATATTCTTCACTGGTAACGGAATTGAGTTCATAATTCAGAATTTTAAATAGAAGTAGGATTTCTGTATTTTGGAGCGATTGAAGATAAGGATAAGCAACTAAGCGGTTTTTTGGAAGTGCTTGTTTCCTATCATGGCATATCCAAGCTAACGATAGCAAAAATGGCTGGTGTTGAGGAAAATGATATTGACAGGCTTTTAGCCAATCCACCAGAAAAAGTTGAAATAGAAGTAAAGTATAAAATTGCTGTGACTGTTATGGAACTGCGATTTTGGCTAAAGGATTGTGAGTTACCAATATAATCATGTGGTGCTTGGGAAACTGGTGGAATAACAGGAAATGTAATTAGAATAAAGAAAGATAGAAGGCGAGTAGCGGATTGGTGTCTGCTGCTCACTTTTCGTTTATGGGGATATGTCGCAATACGACTTTTGAAGTGTTGTATTGCAATCTGTTTTCGGGTATTTCTCGTTGGTATCATTACCATAAAAGCGAGGTGAATTCCATGAAAGCAGAGAAGAAGGAAATCAATATACAGATTGGAAAAAGGTTGCAAACCGCCAGAGAAAACAGTGGATATACGCAGGAAGTTTTTGCAGAGACGCTGGATGTAGGGGTAGAGCATTATCGCAAAATCGAAAGTGGTGTCTATGGTTTACAGCCGGAGAAAATGCTGATCTTGTATGAGAAGTACAGGATTGAGCCGACTTATCTGGTTACGGGGGATACAAATCATAAGGTTGATATTGAACTGTTCCTTGCAAACTGCAGCAGGGAGGAACGGGATGCATTTATAGACCGCATGCTTGCGTATATGAGACAGCTGATGACAGGCCGTTAAAGCAGCACAGTCTCCGGGATGTATATTTGATCAATATATTTTGAGAAGGAGACGATTTATGAGGGTAGCAATCTGCGATGATAATCAGCAGGACATTGAAAGGATCAGACGCTATACACTGCGTATGATCGACTATGCGGTGGAGTATGTGTTTTATACCAGACCGGAAGAATTATTGAGGGAATGTGCAGATGCGGAGCAAAAGCCGGATATGTACATTCTTGATATTGAGATGCCTGGAATGGACGGACTTGCGGTGGCAAAACAGATCCGTGAGACAGATTCCAAGGCATTACTGGTGTTTCTTACCAGCTATACCAAATACATGCCAAGTGTATTTGAAGTTGTCACATTTGATTTTATTCCAAAACCAATCTCAGAAGAAAGGCTCCGTATGCTGTTTGAAAAGGCAGGAACCTATCTGAATCTGACGAATCAGAGTTTCTCATTTTGTTACCGCAGGGTGCGGTACAGTCTGAAGTTTGACGAAATCCTGTATCTGGAAAAGCGGGGGCGTCAGGCGATAATCCACACAAAGAAAATGAAATATCAGTCCAACATGAACCTGAATGAAATATGGGAGAAACTGGACGAGCGCATGTTTGCCGCCGTTCATGGCTCTTTTATCGTTAATTTGAAACATGTTCATTCTGTATCCAGCGGCATGGTCATGCTTACAGACGGCACAGAGCTGGGAGTGACAAGAGGGTACCGGAAGGAGCTGACGGAAAAGCACATCGCATTTGTGCAGGGAGGAATGTGACATGGCATTATATGGGGTGAGGCTTGTCATAAATCTTTTTGACCTCTGCATTTACCGCAGGTATTTAGAAGAGTTCATTGGAAACAGAAAAACTTCCATGGAGTTTTCTGTTCTTCTGCTGATAGTGTGCGAGCTGATTGGAAGTGCGGTGAACCAGATGGGGATAAGCTGGCTGAATTTTGTGACGATGGTTGCAATTCTCTGTGTATATGTCTGCCAGTATGAGGCAGGGATTGTAAGCAGGCTGATTGCGGTTTTGCTGTATATGGGGATTATGGGTATTAGTGAACCGGCAGGTTATCTGTTTAGTAAAGTATTTATGGAACAGATAGTAGAGGATGATGTTGTTATCTATTATTTTTCTGCATTCCTAGTGGTGATATTCCGGCTTGCGATTGTGGAAGTCTTTTGCAGGCTGAAAGCGGGAAAGAATGTAAAGGTGTCGAGTATGCCAAAGGAAACCAGTTATGCGCTGGCACTTATTCCATTATGCAGCCTGATCAGTTGTTTTTTACTGATAGAAGTTGCAAAAGAATTAATCTCGGCACAGATGGTGGTGCTGTGCATGTGTATCATCTTTGTCATTATCATCACAAACTATATCATCTTTCTGATGATTGAAAAGTACACAACAGTGGAGGAAAAACAGTACGAAGAGGAAATGATCCAGAGGGAAATCTTATACCGGAACGAATACTATCAGGACATGGAACGTTATCAGGAACAGATACAGGACATCCGGCATGATATGAAGAACCGGCTGACGGGACTGCTCGCAGCGGCAGAACAGGGAAGTGCGGAACTGATCAAGGACAGACTGCAGGAAGTATTGGGAGATATCCGGCTGGCAGAAGAAATCATCTATTCTGCAAATCCGGTGGTGAATGCCATACTAAAAGTAAAAAGCATAAAGGCAAAAGAGAAAGAGATACCGATGCAGGTTACAACGCTGCTCCCCCAGAGAGTATCCGTGGATATCGGGGACATGGGTGTTCTGTATGGGAATCTTCTGGATAATGCGATAGAGGCGGCGATGGCAGTGGAACAGGAAAAACGGTATGTTTATGTGGAATCAAAGTTTCAGGAGGGCAGACTGCTTTTATCCATTAAGAACAGCAAGCCATCCGGGACAAGTTCCTATCAACAGACAAGCAAAAAAGATAAAATAAAACACGGCAGGGGAATCCGTTCGGTGCGGAAAGTGGCAGAAAAATATGGCGGGGAGCTTCTGTTAAAAGATCAGGGGGAACATTTTGAGGCAGTCCTTCTGCTCAACGGAGTTGCAAAACTGGAGTGAGACTGCAACTTATTACAGCAAACCTGCAACTTGTTACAGATAGATTGATTTCTGTACAGAAACTGTTAGAGTGAAAACATCAAAAAAAGGAGGGTTTTACTAAAAATGAAGAAAAGAAACTGGATGTACCGACTGAGCAGCAAATCCATGAGTGTGATGGCAGCACTGGCACTCATGGTGACAACCATGGCAACCAACCGTTCCTGCATGTGGTATTTCGGACAGGACAAGATGCCAGAAGATTCCAAAAAACTCAGAAGGTTTTAAATCATGACGCAATGGCTCAGCCACCGTATGGTTGAGCGGGGAATCATAAAAGAGGAGGAGCAGGAATTATACCAGTTTGGAATACGCAATGGTATGATCCTGCTTCTAAACGTTGTGACGGCACTGGTCATCGGCCTGCTCACAGAGCAACTGGCGGTTGTGGCAGTGTTTACCCTTTCTTTTATGGTTCTTCGCAGCTATACTGGTGGATATCACTCAGACAGCAGGATTTTCTGTTATCTTGGTTCCAATCTGGTGCTGCTGGTTCCGGTTTATACACAGGCTGTGTTTTACAAGACATCGCTGGCATGGCTGCTGGCAGTATTGCTGGTGTCCGCAGGGATCATTTTTTTACTCAGTCCCATGCACAGCAAGAACCGAAAACTGGATAAAGAGGAACAAAAGCATTTTGGCAGAAAAGCAAGGCTGATTGCAGCGTTGGAACTGGTTGTGCTTGGCATTTTGTGGCATGTAGGCCAGGTACTGTATGCTTACGCTGTTTATACAGGAATCTGCATCACGGCACTGTTTATGCTTATAGGAAAAGCACAGCTATGGATACAGTCACATACCGAAAATAGATAGTCCTTTCCGAACAAACGGAAGGGACTTTTTTTCTGGAAAACAGGAAGGATGACAATCCAAGACGGTAACTTATTACAGGTACCGTAAGACTTATTACACTTATATTGAAGCGCACTTTCTTTCCAAGTATAGTACCGCAAAAAGGCTTAGGAGAAGAAAGGCGTGGCATGTTTTGGGGAATTCATGCCGCACCGGATTGCAGGGGGCGGCAGAAATGGAAAAGTTCATAAGGATAACATCCGGGTGCAGTTTTGCATGCTTTATTTTGCATTGGAACAGCACCTTTTTTTATTGTCTTTTTCCAGTAAAGCAGAACCCAGAGGTCCGCCAGATGTCCTTCATTTCAAAAAAATTACGAAATGGAGGACATTTGAATGTCAGAATGGATCAGGATCAGAGTCAAGGATTTTTATAAAGATGCAGTTGGTGAGCTGGAATACACCTATGTGACCAGAGAAGTCTACGAGGCACTTGTCGATACGTTCCGCAAAGAAGCCCACGCACAGGAAATGCGGGATATCAGACATACGACCAAGGACGGATATACAGAAGGAGAAACGGAAGAGCTGGTGGAGCTGACCGGGGAATCGGTAGAGGATATGGTCATCCGGCAGATGGAAATAGAAACCCTGCAGAAAGCAATGCAGTCACTCACCCCAGTGCAGAGAGAGCGGCTGCATTTTTATTTTTTTGAGGGCATGACATACCGGCAGATTGCAGCGAAAGAAGGGGTCGGAGAGAAGAACATCCGGGAGAGCATAAACGGTGCGGTAAAGAAAATAAAAAAATATTTTGATTAATACCCCCTCAAAACGTGTTTTTCTGTGAGTACCTTATGAGAGGAACTTTTTCTGGACAGATGGTCTCTTCCGGGAATCCTCTCATGTCTCGTGTGTGGATACGACACAGGCAGACAAAACGCACCTTGAAAAATGCCGGAGAGGAATGCAGGGCTCCGAGCGCAGGATGGAATCACGCCATATCCTGTCAGCCATATCCAGCAGTTCAGATACGTTAGCCGTTTCATGAGCCGTAACCGGGGCGCAGTGACACTCCTGCAGCAATCGGGCAGATGTTCTTTCTGCCAGCCATGCTGTGAAAAAGATCGCATCTAAGGAGCCGAGCGGGAAAGCCGGGGTACAGCCTGTCTGTGGTGGACAGGCGCGAAGAGGGGAATGGCCTATAATGATACACCTTGAGATTAGCCAGCACGCAGTGGTGGAGGTGAGATACCTGTGATGTCTGCCTGTCCGAGTGGCAGGGACCAAAGACAGTCTGGACTGACTGCCCATGAAATGCCGGCTTTGGGATTTTTTCTTCTCTGTTTTGGCGGCGTTTTGGTTCCGGGGAGTAGTGACGAATAGGGACAGACACTTTTTATTTATGAAGTGAAGGATTATGGCAGTAAGACTTAATTACAGAAACCATGCGGCGGAGGGGAACTTCCGCCGTATTCTTGTGGAGTTAAGAAAAGCTGAAAAATGGGGAATGGAGGAAAACAGGAGATGAAGAAAGAAGATACCGAAATGATGTTAAGGATTTTTGAAACGGAGAGGGCAGGATATGCCTATCTTTATCCGAGTGATGGAGGGGAGCGGAAAGAGGACTATATCTCGACCACGGCAGAAAATATCGCAAATTATATCGGCAGCCACATGTTTGAAGCCGAAAAGATCGTCATCACAGATATGTGTGACAGGCTGATATTAGATACCGGCGGCTATTTTATCAATAGCTGTCCCAATCAGGAATTCTGTAAGGAAATCCATCCGTTCTTAATCCCGATCCAGATGGGAGAAAAGGACGCGGGAGAGGTGCTTTCAGTCAGCAGGGATGTATCGGAACAGTATTTCCGGGAAGAAGATGAGGCTGCAACCATGGCTGAAATCGGGATGATGTAAAGGTGTTTCTTCTGGGCAAAAGTGTTTGGCTTGGGAGAATGAATTTAACTTACTTAAATTGCGGGAGGAAAAAGGGGGAGAGATGATGGAAGGCGGAGCGAATGAGGTGCGGTATAAGATTGCCGAATTTCTTTTAAAAAGGATGCATGAAGATAAGCTGTTAACCGAGGAAGAATGGGAAAAAATCCGGGTTTTGAATGTCAAGACCTTTTCCCCAGAACTGGCAAAAGTATATCTGTAATAACACTGGATATATCAAGGACTATGTGGTAGTGTATGTTGCTGATAGGGAGTGCAAACCCTTGAAAATACTGGGAAAGGAGAAAAAAGCATGGCAAAAAAAGTGACTGTCATAAAGGCAGCAAAAGCGCAGAAACATACACAGGAAGAACGCAGGCTGAAAGTGTGCGGGTATGCCAGAGTCAGTACCGGCAGTCAGGCACAGGCAACTTCCTATACTGCACAGGTCGAGTATTATACGGAAAAAATCGAGAGCAACCCCTTGTGGGAGTTTGCCGGGGTGTATGCGGATGAAGGAATCAGCGGAACAAACGTAAAGCACAGGGATGAGTTCCAGATGATGATTTCAGACTGTGAGGATGGGAACATCGACCTGATCCTTACGAAATCCATCACAAGATTTGCAAGAAATACGGTGGAGTGCATCCAGACCATCCGAAAGCTGAAAGAGATTGGCGTTGGAATCTACTTTGAGAAAGAGAACATCAACACGCTGTCAGAAAAAAGCGAGCTGTTCATTACCATCCTGGCATCGGTGGCGCAGGGGGAATCAGAAAACATCTCAAGCAACAACCGCTGGGCGATACAGAAACGCTTTCAGGATGGAACCTATATCATATCCACACCAGCGTATGGCTATGGAAAAGATGAGGATGGAAATTTAGTCATCATAGAATCCGAGGCAGAAACCGTAAGGTGGATTTATGAATCCTACCTAAACGGAATGGGAGTGTATGTGATAGCAAAGGCACTGAACCAGAAAGGCATTCCGACAATCCGGGGTGCAGAAAAGTGGCAGGACGGGGTGATACAGGACATTCTGAAAAATCCGATTTATGAAGGGGATATGTTACAGCAGAGAACCTATACAGAAACAAGGTTCCCATTTGTCCGCCGGGTAAACAACGGACAGAGAAACCAGTATCTCATCAAGGACAGCCATCCGCCAATCGTCACACATGAGGAGGCAGAAGCGGTGCGGAACCTGATGTCATACCGGGTGGACGTACTGCACATGAACAAGAGTGACTACACCAAAAGATACCTGTTTTCCGGCAGAATCATCTGCGGGGAGTGCGGAAAAAACTTCCGGCGGCAGAAAATCTACATCGGAAAACCTTATGAAAAAATCATCTGGACGTGCAGCGGACATGTGGAGGATAAAAAGAGCTGCTGCATGAAAGCCATCCGGGAGGATGTGCTGCACCGGGCTTTTACAGACATGTGGAACAAGCTGTACACCAATCAGGGAACGATATTAGAGCCGCTGTTAAAAGAACTGACGGAACTTGTGGCAGCAAGGCAGGACAGTGAGGAAATCAGACAACTGGATAAGGAAATCAAAGATATAAGCGGGCAGAGCCAAATCCTAAACCAAGTCATGAGGAAAGGATATATGGACTCTGCTGTTTTTATGGAGAGCAGCAGCAAGCTTGGCTGGCAGCTGACGGAATGCAGGAGAAAAAAGACACTTTTGACCAGAAAGCTGCGGAGGACAAAAGAAATTGTACGGACCGAACAGCTTATCCAACTGATCGCAGAACAGGACGGATTAAGGGAGGAGTTTGACGAGCAACTGTTTAAAATGACAGCGGAGAAAATCGTGGTCTCCAAAGAACACGACATCACCTTCTGCCTGCACAACGGACTGAAACTGACAGAGAGGGGAGGCAGACAGGATGCAGTGGCACATGCCAATCGGCTATAAAGTTGTGGATGGAAAAATCACCATCTGCGAAGAGCAGAGAAAAATTGTGGAACAGATATTTACAGACTATGACAGCGGGGTGGCGGCAGGCAGGATCGCCCAGAACCTGAAAGGGAGAAACATATGCAATGCAAAAGGGAAAGTGTCCTGGACCCATGCATCCATTGGCAGGATACTGGAAAACCCAAGCTACCTTGGCACAGAATACTATCCGCAGCTCATAGGAGAGGAACTGTTTGAGAGAGTCCAGCGCAGACGGGAAAAGGTGAGGGCAGAGCTTGGAAGGGCAGACCACAGGCCCGGCAGGGATGAGAGAATCCTCTTAGGAGGTGTCATCTGGTGTGCAGAATGCGGGGCAGTATGCAGCCATATCCAGCCGAACCACAAAAAAGAGCGTGGCGGCACTGCCAAGTGGAAGTGCAAGAACTATGTGACTGGCAGAACAAAAAACTGCAGGAACAGTTTTATTACAGACGGGCAGGCAAAGCAGGTGTGTGTGGAAGCCATCAATGCAGTGATACGAAACAAAGGCCTGCTCCGGGTACAAAGGCAGGAGGAAAAGGTCAGTCCTCAGTACCGGGTTCTGGAGCGGAACCTGCAGCGGATGAAAGAAGAGCAGGAACGTACAGAAGTAGACCTGATGAAACTGCTCTATGAAAGGGCAGAGGAACGATACCGGACGCTGGAGGTCAGGGATGGGGAGTTCCGGACAGAGGAGATCAAAAACATCCTTGCAGGAAAAAAGGAACTGGAAACATTTGATGAAAACTTATATAGAAAAATAATCGCACGCATCTGGGTGCATGGTGGAAACATGGCAGAAGTAGAGTTTATCAATGGGAGCCGTGTCACAGCCGGATACAAGGATTAGGAGGGAGAGCAGATGGCAGAAACAGCAAAAAAGATCAGCATGATACCTGCCAAGGTGCAGTATGACCGGAATGTGAAACTGTCAGAGAAGAAAATGAAGGTTGCTGCCTACTGCCGTGTCAGTACGGAACTGGAAGAGCAGGACAGCAGCTACGAGGCACAGGTGGAGTATTATACCAGCAAGATATCCGAAAACGAAAACTGGAAAAATGCAGGCATCTATGCGGATGACGGAAAGAGTGGAACAAACACCAAAAAGAGGGCAGACTTTAATGCCATGATACAGGATGCCCTTGCCGGAAAGATCGACATGATCCTTACAAAGTCGGTCAGCAGGTTTGCAAGGAACACGGTAGACTCGCTGGTGACCATCCGAAAACTCAGGGAAAAGAATGTGGCGGTGGTGTTCGAGAAAGAGGGGATCAATACACTGGAGGGAACCGGTGAAATCCTTATCACCATCTTGAGCAGCCTGGCGCAGGAGGAGAGCCGCAACATCAGCGAGAACATCCGCTGGGGAGTCGTGAGGAAATTTGAAAAAGGCAAGATCATCGTAAACTGCACAAAGTTCATGGGATACACCAAAAACGAGGATGGTGACCTGGTCATCGTACCCGAAGAGGCAGAGATTGTAAAGCTGATTTTCCGGCTTTATCTGGAAGGCTACAGTACCGGGAAGATTGCAAAGCATCTGGAAGAGCAGGGAATCAAGACCGCCACAGGGCAGGACAAATGGCATTCCACGGTAATAGACAAAATGCTCCGCAATGAAAAATACATGGGAGATGCATTACTGCAGAAAACCTATACGGTGGATTTCATGACAAAAAAGAAAGTCAAGAACACTGGAATCGTACCGCAGTATTATGTGGAAGATGACCATGAGGCAATCATCCCGAAAGAGCTGTTCTACAGGGTACAGGAAGAGATGATGCGGAGGGCATCCTTATGCAAGGCGGCTGTCACCCGGAAAAAGAACCAGAGGAGCAGATATTCCTCCACCTATGCACTGACCGGCATGCTGATCTGCGGAAAATGCGGGCAGGAGTACCGGAGAGTCACCTGGGCGAGAAACGGGAAAAAGAAAGTTGTCTGGAGATGCAGCAACCGGCTGACCAACGGAGTGAAGAAATGCGGGGAATCCGAAACACTGGAAGAGAACGCATTAAACAGGGCGGTGATGGAAGCCATCCACAGGATCACGAGTGATGATATGGAATTTATGGAAAACTTCCGGCAGAACATCATCCATGTCATCGGGAACTACAGCACCGCAAAAGAGTCCGGGGAATACGAAGAAAAGATAAAAGAAAAGATAAAAGAAAAGCAGGAAGAGATGGTGGCACTGATTGCGGAGAATGCAAAGACCGGCTCCTACACACCGAAGTTTGATGAACGCTACCGCACCATAGCAGAGGAAATCAATGCCCTAAAAGAGGCACAGAAAACAGCCAGAAACGAGAAATGGATGGCTGACAGCTATGAACAGAGAATCCAAGATATCGACCATTACTTAAGCACAAGCACCTGCCAGATACAGGAGTTCGACAATGACCTTGTCAGACGGCTGATCTCGACCATCAAAGTGGAATCCAGCGAGAAGCTGCTGATACAGTTCCAGTCAGGCATTGTCATGGAACAGGAGATTCGATATGAGTAAGACTGCGGCAGGAATGGCAGCAAGCAAATAGGAAACGTTGTTCCTGCCAGTTTATGGTAAGAATAAAATGCCCGATGATCCGGGCGTTTTATTGTTGGCATAAAAATAGGAAACAAATGCAGAACAATAGGAACAGAAAAGTGTGCAATAGGGAAATAAACGGAAGAACGATTATAGAAAGAAACACAAGATTGTGTGACAGGAGAGGAGGAGAAAAGCGTATGAATTATGAGCAACTGATAGAAGAACTGAGGGAGGAAATGTTACAGCTTGTAAACACCAAATGTGATGCACTGCTCCAGATGTACCGGAGTGGCGAGGTGCATACAAGTGTGAAAGATACGATCCGGGAAAGCAGCCTTATCACAGTGTCCCCGGCAGAACTGAAAGGGAAAAGACCGCTGGCAGTCCAGTTCGCACCGGGAGAATGGATAGAGACACCTACATGGAGAAAGGTGGCACAAAGGATTTTGCAGACCTGTAATGAACAGCCGGATATCCATGAAAGATTTATGGAAATGTGTGGAAAAGTAGCCGGACGCTGGAGGACGATCCTTGGCAGTTCACCGGAAGAAATGGATGTACCGATAAAGGTGGATGAGGAACTTTATTTTGAGGGAAAATTTGACACCGAGGCGATGTTAAACATGTTAGAGAAAAAAGTGCTGGAACCGGCAGTGGTTGATTACAGCAGCATTAAAATCCGGTATATGGCAAAAGGGCAGGAGCAAGCAAACGGTATAGAGCCTGTGCCAGAACAGGATGTTTTGGAACATGAGGAGCAGGAACAACATGTTCCAGTGCAGACAATGTAAAAAATGGATGGAATCAAGACTCCGAGTCTATGGCAGGTTTGGAGTCTTTCTTATGTTCATTTTCCAAATGTAAAAATTGATTGTATAAAAGAAATGGGTAAGTTATAATATAGGTGTGGTCAGATGCCTTTTTGGGGATGACTATATCTGTTACAAAAAGGAGGAAGGCCAGTGAATACAGAATTGAAAAATGCAGTGAAAGCAACAGATTCAAAAGCACAGTATGATACGAGTGCAAAGCGTCTGTTAGGACAGAAAAGCATACTGGCACATATACTGGTAAAAACAGTTGATGAGTTTAAGGGCATGAATCCCAAGGATGTGGTCGACTGCATTGAGGGAACACCACATATCAGTACGGTACCGGTAGAGCCTGGACTCACAAATGCAGCCAGCGAAAAAAATGGTGAGAGACTGGTCGGTTTCAACACAGAAAATGAAGAGATCAATGAAGGTCTGGTAAGATTTGATATCGTTTTTTATGTGCGTATGAGAGACGGATTGTCACAGATCATCATAAATGTGGAAGCACAGAAAGATGAGCCGAAGGGATACGAAATCTTAAACCGGGCAATCTTTTATGTGAGCAGACTGATTTCATCACAAAAAGAACGTGATTTTGAGAATTCCAGCTACGATGACATTAAGCGTGTATATTCGATCTGGGTATGTATGAACATGGAAGAGAGCAGCATGAGCCATGTGCATCTCACAAAAGAAGATTTGATCGGTTCCTATCAATGGAAGGGAAATCTTGATCTGCTGAATATCATCATGCTTGGACTGGCAAAGAATCTGCCGGAACATGATGAGACATATGAACTGCACCGTCTGTTAGGAGCGTTGCTGTCACAGGAACTTACAATAGATGAAAAACTAAACATAATTGGAAATGAATACGATATTCCTATTGAGGAGAACTTCAGGAAGGATGTGAGCGTTATGTGTAACTTGAGTCAGGGAATTGAAGAAAAGGGTATTGCGATTGGACGTGCGGAAGGTGAAGCAGGACTTATTATAAAAATGTATAAGAATGGTTTTACAGCAGAGCAGATAGCCTCAGCCACAGATAAGGATATAGAAGAAGTGAAAGCGATTATTGCAGGGAAGGAACCTGCACTTGCATAAAGTTATGTAAGAAAAAGAGAGCCTTTGAGTTTAAATAACTTGGAGGCTCCTGTTATATTAGGAATATTGAAATTAGATGGATATTTGGAATTAGGTAATAACTAATAGAGAGTGATTAAGATGATAGAAAAAGTACAGGAAAGCCATTTATATATGTGGTTAAAGGAAAAAGATAGTAAATTTTTAAGTAAGTTAGATGAAACTATAGAATATGCTAATACGATATTACCGCAAATTAATAATGTTTTTGCAAGTTATACAGTTCATGGTGTAAGACATTCTATAAATGTGATGGAATATATGTATGCACTTGTTGTGGATATAAATAAATTAAGTGAATTAGAAGTAGCATTACTTATATATAGTGCATTGTTGCATGATATTGGAATGATTGCAAATGTGGACGAAATTAAGGAAATCAAAGCAGACCATGCGATATTGGGTGAAAGAAAATATAGTAAAGTACTTGAGAAATATGGGGATGAAATGACCGCTTTGCAAGAGTGCGTAAGGCCGGTACATGGTAAACGTGCGAGAGATTATATTGAGACAAAGATGGATGAAAGGTTATTTTTGATTCCAGAATCAACAAATATTTCATTTAAATCTGAACTTGCACAAATATGCATGTCGCATAATGAAGATTTTGAATGGATAAAAAAGAACTTGCATAATGATGAAAAAAAGGGACATTTTGATCTTAATACACAGTATATCTCTGTGCTACTTAGAATATCTGACTATTTGGATATTGATGAGCAAAGAGCACCATTATATTTATATAAATATTTGAACCCAAAGGAATTTAGTGATTTAGAATGGAAACAACATTTTGTGATAGAGAACTATGATAAAATAAGAAGAAACCCTAAAACAAATGAATTAGAAATTTTCTTTCAGGGTACAAGTCAGGACCCATCTGTTCATAGAAAACTTTTAAAATACTTTGATGCTATTAATGGAGAATTAAAAAATGCTGTAGATTTATGTGAAAGTTTTGTAGACGAGAAATATCTATTACCATTAAAAACAAATGTAGTAAACCAAATTCAATCGAAGGGTTTTAGTTTTTCTGATTTAAGACTTTCTTTGGATTATAATGCAGTGACCAATTTATTGATGGGAGAGCATATTTATGGTGATAGAAAATATGGGTTAAGAGAATTAATACAAAATTCAATTGATGCATGTAAGACTATGGAAGAATCGGCCACTAAAATGGAAAAATTTAGATATCAAAATTATCAGCCATATATTTCAGTGATTTTGGACAAAGATCGAAAAAAAGTTATGGTTATGGACAATGGTAGTGGTATGTCTATAGATATTTTGAAAAAGTATTTTCTGAATGTTGGTGTATCTTATTATGCGTCAGATGATTATAGGCTACAAGATAGAGAATATTCGCCAATAGGGCATTATGGAATAGGTTTTTTGGCATGTTTTATGCTATCCGATAAAGTGGAGGTTAATACAGTTTATTATAATGAACAGAAAATGAATCGAATTTCATTTGAAAGAAACAGTGAGTACATATGCCTTACTTATGAAGATACTGTAAGACAGCAGGGAACAGAAATAATTTTAGATTATGACCAATGTTTAAGTGTGTTCAATAATAATATAGAAAGATTGGTATCTTTTATAGAAAATAATTTTTTGGATTGTGGAATACCGATTAAAATATCAACAATGGAAAAAGGTGTATCAATGCCATTGGAATGTAATATTAAGAGGATTGAAACAATAATTGCAGAAAACATATGTCTTTCAGAATACTTAAGTGGTATAGAGGCATTCATTGATTGTAGCTATAAACAAATAAATTTTGCAAAATATTTAAGTGACATAAATGGGTACGAGAGTTATTGCTATAATGAAGAGGAGTATTCGGTGGATGAAGAAAATATATCCATTAAAAACTTTGTTAAAGATGGGAAAATTACATTCTTGAAAATTCCGATTATTACAGAAGATGAAGAAAGTGAATTCCTTAAAGCCTATGATGTTTTAGAAGATTACCAAGAAGCACTTGATAAGATAGGAAATTATGAAGCTATAAATATATGGGGAGATGAAGATGAGTTTGAAGATTACGATTTTATAATAGAAGAGTCAAGTGAGAGCATTATTGGTGGATATACATTAGGCGGATTTAGAAATCAGTTTCATCATGGCTCTTTAACACCAGTAAAGCCAGAAATTATAAAAAAAGGGGTTGTCACAGGAGAATCAAATGCTGTTTTGCCTTATAATGAGGAAAATACATTTAAAGGAAGATTTAGTTGGGAAAATACTGATACATGCTATGTTAAGAATGTTTTACTATCAGGATTAAGGATTAAGATACCATATCTTGTTGATGGAGTAATATTAAAGGGAGCCGTTATTAATATTTTTAATCGAGAATTTATCCCGAATGTTTCTAGAAATAATATAAGTGCATCGCAACAGGAAAAATTATCTTATGCAATAGGAAAAGCAATTCATTTATGGATTAGAGATCATGCTGAATTATCTACAGAGCAAAAAGCTTTGTTAGATGTTTTTATTGAGACAAAATATAAAGAGACAAATTATTGTTTAAGATAGTAAATGGTTGGAATAATGCCTCCAAGTCCACAACAGATTTGGAGGTTTTCTTCTGCCCATTTTTATCGGGAAGTAATTTCCCCAATAAACAATTTATGGTACAATATCTTAGAAGTTATCATCAAGGGATGAGTAGTGGACCATAGAGAAAGAGCAGAGTAATCGTAAGCTGATCTGGCTTACATCTAAAATACAATGCAATCTTTTGCTATGCAGGGGCATAAGAGAGAGCATCATGTCAATTTTTTGCAGCCTCGTCACAGAGGATTGCAACATTTTTCGCTCCCAGAGTAAAGTGAAAACTCTGGAAAGTGCATCTCAATTACCCTATCGACACATGTTGAGACGGTAGTTCTTTTATCCCACAAAAAAGCCGACAGTTATATCCACATTGATGTGGAGTTTGGAGAGGGCGAGGGCAAGATTCCGGTAGATAGTATTGCTAAAAGAGCCGAAGCGTATAAGCCCAAAGAAAAAGTGACCTACAAAATGATTAAGGAGTACATAGAAGCGAAATACGGCTTCAAGGTACATACCGCATATATCGCAGAGGTAAAGCGAAATTTGGGATTGCCGATGTATGATGCTCCTAATGCGGTAGAAGAATTGAAACAGCCGAGGAAACATCCGACACCAGAAAAGGTAGAAGCAATCAAAGATGCACTTCGTTATTTTGCAGTGATATAAAACTTTACTTACAATCGAATATTTCTTACATAGCCGTTTATTCATTTATTTGAGTAAGCGGCTTTTTTCATCCCTATTTTTCGGAATAGGGATATTTTTTGCAGAAGGAGGAGGTTTATTTGAACACGCAAATCATCGCCATCGCCAACCAGAAAGGCGGCGTTGGCAAAACAACAACCTGTGCGAACTTGGGAATAGGTCTGGCACAGGCCGGAAAGAAAGTGCTTCTGATCGACGGGGACCCACAAGGAAGTCTGACAATCAGCTTGGGAAATCCGCAACCGGA
>QULQ01000018.1:0-40922 GCA_003490145.1 Lachnospiraceae bacterium OM04-12BH | reverse complement strand
CTGACAATCAGCTTGGGAAATCCGCAACCGGACAAGCTGCCATTTACACTGTCGGATGCAATGGGCAAAATTCTGATGGATCAGCCTATACGTCCCGGAGAAGGTATTCTGCATCATGCAGAAGGCGTTGACCTGATGCCTGCGGATATTCAGCTTTCCGGTATGGAGGTTTCTTTGGTAAACGCCATGAGCCGTGAAACGGTTTTACGGCAATATCTGGACACACTGAAGGGACAATATTCCCATATCCTGATTGACTGTCAGCCCTCGTTGGGGATGCTTACGGTCAATGCGCTGGCGGCTGCGAACAGGATCATAATTCCCGTTCAGGCAGAGTATCTGCCCGCCAAAGGATTGGAACAGCTTTTATCTACGGTCAGCAAGGTAAAACGGCAGATCAATCCAAAGCTCCAGATTGACGGTATACTGCTGACGATGGTGGATAACCGCACCAACTTTGCCAAAGAGATTGCTGCTTTGCTGCGGGACACCTATGGAAGTAAAATCAAAGTCTTTGGAACGGAGATTCCACACTCTGTCCGTGCAAAGGAAATTAGCGCAGAGGGAAAAAGCATTTTCGTCCATGACCCTGGCGGTAAGGTGGCAGAGGGGTATCGAAATCTGACGAAGGAGGTGTTGAAACTTGAAAAGCAGCGCGAAAAAAGTAGGGCTGGCATCGGTAGATGATCTGTTTTCTACGGAGGAGAGCCGTGCCGATGCTCAGAGAGAAAAAGTAGTAGAAATCCCGCTGTCGGAACTGCACCCGTTCAAAGGGCATCCATTCAAAGTCAAGGATGACGAAGCCATGATGGAGACCGCAGACAGTATCAAGCAGTATGGCGTTCTGGTTCCGGCGATTGCTCGACCGGACCCGGAGGGCGGTTATGAGCTGGTAGCCGGACACAGGCGGCACAGAGCCAGTGAGCTGGCAGAAAAGGAGACCATGCCGGTCATTGTTCGGGATTTGGATGATGATGCCGCCACGATCATTATGGTTGACAGCAACCTGCAACGAGAAAGTCTGCTCCCTAGTGAAAGAGCATTTGCCTACAAGATGAAGCTGGATGCCATGAAACATCAGGGAGAGCGAGTTGATTTAACTTCGTCCCAAGTTGGGACGAAGTTGAGAGCCGATGAAATATTGGCTCAGCAGGCTGGTTCAAGCAGAAATCAAGTTCAGCGCTATATCCGTCTGACAGAGCTGATTCCTGAATTGATGGATATGGTGGATGAAAAGAAGATTGCCCTGAACCCTGCCTATGAGCTGTCCTTTCTCAAAAAGGAGGAACAGGTAGACCTGTTGGACGCGATGGACAGCGAACAGGCTACCCCTTCTCTTTCTCAAGCTCAGCGGCTCAAAAAATACAGTCAGGAGGGGCATCTGACCCTCGATATGATGCGTGTCATCATGGGTGAGGAAAAGAAAAGCGATCTGGACCGAGTGACATTTACCTCTGACACCTTGCGAAAGTATTTCCCTAAAAGCTATACGCCCCAGCGGATGCAGGAAACCATCATCAAGCTGCTGGAGGCATGGCAGAAAAAGCGTCAGAGAGATCAGGAACGATGAAAGGAGCCGCCTATGAGGGATATTTCAGCCCGTGAGCTGAAAGGACACAACATTCTCGCCGTAGAGAGGTTTTGGGATAACACCCGCTGGATGATTGAGTTTTCCGTCCTGCGTCCCAGCACAGCTTACGGCAGCCCCGGAGAGGAAATGCGGCTGTTTTTGACCGAGGACGGGTATCAGGCTGCCCTGCAAAGCCAGCAGCGCCGGGAGATTAAGATCAAGCGTTACGCTCGTGTGATTGAGGGACATATCCTCGATTTCAAACCGGGAAAACGCCGCCGCTCATAAACCCATACAACGAAAGGAAAGGAATGACTATGTGTACGGTAAAGGAAATTCAAGAAGCAATCCAGGAAGATTGCAAATCTCAGCATGACATGGATTCAACGGATATTGACCGAGTGATGCAAACACTTCCTTTCGCCCAGGAGGAGCCATTTACAGAGGCGCGTCCTCGAAAGCCGCTGTTTTGGTTCTATGCAAGAAAATTTGAAAAGTGTTGAACACCGCAATTCTTTGGAATGAGGATTGCGGTTTTTTTGTACCCAAAATTCGGAAGGAGTGAGGTCGATGGCCGTTTTTCGTATTGAACGGACCCGTGATTATACCGTGATGAGCAATCATCATTTACGAAATGCAAACCTGTCGTTAAAAGCCAAGGGGCTGCTTTCCATGATGCTGTCTTTGCCAGAGGACTGGAATTACACCACCCGTGGTCTTGCAAAGATCTGTAAGGAGGGCGTGGATGCCATAGGCGCTGCGTTGCGGGAATTGGAGGCTGCCGGTTACATTGTGCGGCACAAGCTGCGTGACCGGCAGGGACGCATCAGCGATACAGAGTATGTCATATACGAGCAGCCACAGCTTAGAAAACCGGATACGGATTCACCAGATACGGAAAACCCGTATATGGATAAACCGGATACGGAAAAGCCCGCAGAATTAAATATAGAGAAATCAAATACAGAAAAATCAATTACTTATGGATCAAGTACCGATTCCATTCCCTTCCGGGAAACAGCGGCGGCAAGACCGCCGGAACGGAAAGGAAGAGATGCGATGTCTGTCACAGAGATAGAAAATTATCGGGAATTGATTTTGGAGAATATCGAGTATGACTGTCTGAAGCAGCGTTATCCTCTCTATCTGGATGACCTGAATGAGATCGTAGAGCTGTTGGTAGAAACGGTCTGTGCCAGACGAAAGACCACCCGGATCTCTGGGGCAGACTTTCCTCACGAGATCGTGCGTTCCCGTTTTTTGAAACTGGACAGCTCCCACATCGAGTTTGTCATGGACTGTCTGCAAAAGAACACCACCCAGGTACGCAACATGAAGCAGTACCTGCTTGCGGTGCTGTTCAATGCGCCTACCACCATGAATAATCACTTCACTTCATTGGTCAACCACGATATGCACGCAGGCGGCTGGTAAAGGCCGCCTTTTATCATGCCAAAGGAGGCACGACATGAACCAAATGGAAATTTTCAAAAACCCGGAGTTTGGCAGTATCCGGGTCATCGAAGAAAACGGCAAATACCTGTTCTGCGGAACGGATGTGGCCGCTGCGCTGGGGTACAGCAATTCCCGCGATGCAATTATCCGCCATTGTAGGTATGTCGTGAAACGCGACGCACCTCACCCACAAAGCCCCGACCGCAAAATCAGTATGACTTTTATCCCCGAAGGAGATTTGTACCGCCTGATTGTTCACAGCAAATTGCCATCGGCAGAACAGTTTGAACAGTGGGTATTCGATGAGGTTCTGCCTACCATTCGCAAGCACGGGGCCTATCTCACAAGAGAGAAGCTTTGGGAGGTAGCTACTTCCCCGGAGGCTCTGATGAAGCTCTGCTCAGACTTGTTGGCTGAGCGTGAAGCAAATATTTCTCTGCGTAAGGAAAATGCACAGCTGGAGGGCAAAGCCGCTTTCTATGACCTGTTCATCGACTTAAAGCACAGCACCAATCTCAGGACAACCGCCAAAGAGTTGGATGTCCCGGAGCGCCGGTTTGTTCGGTTTCTGATAGAACGACGGTTTGTGTACCGCACAGCATCCGGCAATGTGCTGCCCTATGCCAATGTGAAAAATACGGGGCTGTTCTGTGTGAAAGACTACTGCAATCACGGGCATACCGGCTCCTACACGCTGGTTACGCCAAAGGGAAAGCTCTACTTTGCTCAGCTGCGGGAGATGATCTTGCTGGTCTCATAAGAACGGAAAGGAAGTGGGTTTTATGCAGGAAGGCAAAACAATCGGGCAGCTGATGGAGGAAATGCGCCAGAAAGCCGGGGCGCAGAACTATCACGGTCATGACTACATGGATCTCCAGCGATTTGCGGAGAACACCCGGCACATGATTATTTTTGATGTACTGACGCATGACTCCCCGGTTGGCTGGAAAGGAGAACGCACCCGCCTGTTTTTGTCAGATATAGGCTATGAAAAAGCTCTGGACAGTCAGGCAAATGGGCAGATCAAGATTCTCAGCCATGCAAAGGTCAGAAATGGAGATTTGTTTTATGACCACAAAGAACAGATACGATAGGAGGAATCCGATATGAATGAGGAAAAGAAAGTACCCTTTAAGTGGGAATATGGGGAAGAAACCATATCGCTGCAACTTGGAATGTATGCGAATAATCAGCGGCTTTATATCGGCATGATTACCCATACAGAAGATGGAGCAGAGGCGTTTGCAGATATGACGGTGAACCTACCAGGATATTCCCTGGACCCCGGAGAGGCGTTTATTTCCGGTGACATCAGCAAGGATTTGCTGCGATTCATCAAAGAGAACAAATTGGGGAAGGTGCTTCCCTATCAGGTTCAGTCCGGTTATGGAAAATATTCTGCTGTTGCCTTTGATCTGGAGAAGCTGAAGGCATTTGACCCCAAAGGTGTGGCAGAGTTCCGGAAAGAGTGGAATCTGCCGGATAAGAAGCCGGTAAAGAAAAAGAGCCGCGGGATGGAGCGATGAAAAAATACCTCCTCCGGCGGCTGGTGGTCCCGCCTTAGAAAGAAATGCACCACCCCTGCACATTTTGTGGAAAGGAGGCGATGAAAATGCAGGAAGAAGTGGAAAATAGGACTTTAACACTGGTTGTCAGTGGAACAAAGTTCACTGGCAGGCTGCTCAAAGCCGCCATTAGCAAGTACATGGCCCACTGCAAGGAAAAGAAGCTGCAAAAGCAGAGAAGCCGTGACGCTCCTGTGACACCTCACGGCAAACAGACCGTCAAGCAGCTCATTGGTCAGAATCAGGGAATATCCAACATTGAGATCACAGACCCCTCTATCAAGGAGTTTGAGAAAATCGCCCGGAAATATGGTGTGGATTATGCGGTGAAGAAAGACCGCAGTAGCTCCCCACCCAAGTACCTGATCTTTTTCAAAGGCCGTGACGCCGATGCGCTGACCGCTGCATTTACCGAGTACATCAGCAAAAAGGTCAAGAAGGCCGAGAAAACGGAACGCCCGTCTGTGCTGGCAAAACTCAGTCAGTTCAAAGAGATGGTCAAAAATGCCGTGGTGGACCGCACCAAGCGAAAGGAGCTGGAACGATGAAAAAGCAGTTTGACATCAAAAAGCTCGTTTTGCTGAACCTGCCCTATCTCCTGATGGGGCTGTTTGCTACCAACTTCGGGGAGGCATGGCGACTGGCTCAGGGGGCAAATGCTTCGGAGAAATTCCTTTCCCTGTTTGCTGTCCTGCCTGGGGCGTTGCAAAGTTTCTGGCCCAGCCTGCACCCGTTGGATCTGCTGGCGGGGCTGTGCTGCGGTGCTGGCCTGCGTCTGGCGGTGTATCTCAAAAGTAAAAACGCCAAGAAGTACCGTCACGGCATGGAGTATGGCTCTGCCCGTTGGGGAACCCGTGAGGATATTGCTCCCTACATCGACCCGGTGTTCCAGAACAATGTCATTCTCACAAAAACCGAGAGCCTGACCATGAACAGCCGCCCCAAGGACCCAAAGACCGCCAGAAACAAAAATGTGCTGGTGATCGGCGGCTCCGGTTCCGGTAAGACCCGTTTCTGGCTCAAACCAAATCTGATGCAGATGCACAGCAGCTACGTCGTGACTGACCCGAAGGGAACCATTTTGGTGGAGTGCGGAAAAATGCTCCAAAGGGGCGCACCCAAGCCGGGGAAAGACGGAAAGCCCATGAAGGATAAGCACGGCAAGGTCATTTATGAGCCGTACCGAATCAAGGTCCTAAATACAATCAACTTCAAGAAGTCCATGCACTATAACCCTTTCGCCTATATCCATAGCGAAAAGGACATCTTGAAGCTGGTAACAACGCTGATTGCCAATACCAAAGGCGAAGGCAAGGCCGGAGACGATTTCTGGGTCAAGGCGGAAACATTGCTGTATTGCGCGTTGATTGGATATATCCACTATGAAGCTCCGGTGGAGGAGCAGAACTTCTCCACCCTCATTGAGTTCATCAATGCGATGGAAGTCCGTGAGGATGACGAGGAGTTCAAAAACCCCGTAGACCTGATGTTTGATGCACTGGAAGCCGAGAAGCCAAACCACTTTGCGGTGCGTCAGTATAAGAAATATAAGCTGGCCGCCGGTGATATATGCTCTAAGTGACTTCTTAATCATGATTTTGTCATGGTTAGTGAAGCAATCACTTAGAGCATTTTTGTTTCAGGAGGTACAGCCATGAGAAATGAAAAAATTACCCCACTGTACGAGCGCCTGAGCCGGGACGATGAGTTACAGGGCGAGAGCAATTCCATATCCAACCAAAAACAGATGTTAGAGGATTTTGCCCGCCGGAACGGGCTGCCCAACCCTACGCACTTTACTGATGATGGTATCTCAGGCACCCGTTTTGACCGCCCCGGATTTTTGGCGATGATGGAGGAAGTGGAGGCAGGGCGTGTGGAGGCAATCGTCATCAAGGACATGAGCCGGTTGGGGCGCGACTATCTAAAGGTCGGTCAGGTTATGGAGGTTTTGCGGCAGAGAGGCGTTCGTCTGATTGCCATTAACGACGGTGTGGACAGTCTGAAAGGCGATGACGATTTTACCCCGTTCCGCAACATTATGAATGAATTTTACGCCCGTGATACCAGCCGGAAAATCCGCTCTGTGTTTAAGTCAAAAGGCATGAGCGGCAAGCACCTGACAGGCACCGTGATTTACGGCTACTTGTGGGATGAAAAGCGGGAACATTGGCTGATAGATGAGGAAGCCGCCGAAGTGGTACGCCGTATCTTCTCTCTCACGCTGAAGGGATATGGGCCTTATCAGATTGCTTGTAAACTATCCACAGACCGGATTGAAATTCCTGTCGTACACCTTGCCCGCTTCAATGAGGGTGTGAACCGTTCAAAGCCGGTCAAAGACCCGTATGGATGGGGAGCATCTACCATCGTGAACATTTTGAAAAAACGAGAGTATTTGGGACACACCATCAATTTCAAGACCCGCAAGCACTTTAAGGACAAGAAAAGCCACTATGTTTCTGAGGACGAGTGGACGATCTTTGAGAATACCCATGAAGCCATTATCGACCAGCAGACCTTTGATTTGGTGCAGAAAATCCGTAGCAATGTACGGCGTTATCCAAACGGCTGGGGCGAAGCGGCTCCCCTCACAGGCTTGCTCTATTGTGCCGATTGTGGCGGCAAGATGTATGTCCACCGCACCAACAATGGCAAGCGGATTTCTCAATATACCTGTTCCAATTATACCAAAGTTCCGTGTGGGACACTATGCCCTACACAACACCGTATCAATGAGAGTGCTGTTCTGACATTGGTTTCCGACACGCTCCGGGCTATCGCTGAATATTCCAGAAATGACCGGACGGAATTTATTCACACCGTTCAGGAAACGCAGGTTGCCCAACAGAATGCCGATATAACGAAAAAGCGCAGGCGTCTGGCCGCTGCTCAAAAGAGAGCCGGAGAACTGGAAAAACTGATTTGCAAAATCTATGAGGACAACGCCCTCGGCAAACTGCCGGATGCACGATATAGGGCGCTTGATGCACAGTATGCCAAAGAGCAGGACGCACTTGAGATCGAAATTGTGGAGCTGGAAAAGGCTGTTACCGGCTACGAACAGAGCCAGAAATCAGCGGAGAAATTTATAGCCCTGATTGATAAGTACGAGAATTTTGACACTCTGACAAACACCATGCTCAACGAGTTTGTAGAGAAAATCCTTGTCCACGAACGCGCCCGAAAAGGCAGTCAGGACACCACGCAGGAAATTGAAATCTACTTCAATTTTTTAGGACGCTATATCCCACCATCTTTACAGCCGGTTCCTTTAACCCCGGAGGAACAGGAAGAACTGCGAAAAAAAGAAGAACGCAAGGACAGACTTCATCAGAATTATTTGAAGCGGAAAGCCAGCGGCGCACAGAAACGGTATGAGGACAAAATCAAGGCGAAGAAAAAAGTGGAAATGGACGCTAAGAAAGCCCTGATCCGGGCTGAGGATATGAAAAAAGGTATTTTTTCTACTGTCGGGCAGCTGCCGAAAGAAGAACCGCACAAAGGCAGCATAGCAACCAGCGCAGCAGTCTAATCATCATGGAGCAAAGGAGAATGAATATGAGTAAGTTGACTTACATTCGTTGCGGAGATTATGATATACCCAACCTAAAACTTTCTGTGCAGCCGGAAACTTCTATCGGCAAGTACGGCAGGATGCGAAAGTCCTACCTGAAGGAACACCGTCCTATTCTCTACAACCAACTGCTGATGAGCGAGAAACTGTATCCGCACCTGTTAGAGATTGATCGGACAGCGCAGGAGCGCGTGGACACCATGTTGCCTCACATGATGGAGGCTGCGGGTGTCACTGAGGAACTGAAAGCCTGTGATCCTATGCGTTGGGTGGGGCTGATGAACACATTAACGGCACAGATTGAGGAAATTTTAATCAGGGAACTGATTTGCAGCTGAATGGGAGGTGCGGGAAGTGCTGACCTTTGAAAAGGTTTTGAAAGTGTTTCAGGCATATCTGGATGATGATCCTCTGTATGAGGTGGTTCAGACCAGCCACGGTTATACATTGATGGCATGGGAACCCCACCGGAATGACTGGTACAGCGCCGAAATACAGAAAACCCCGGAGGATTTACGGAACGCTTTGTTGGGTACATACGCTAACTTTCTGGAAGATAAGATTACCGGAAATGACCGTGACCTGACTGTGACAGAAACCGCAGAAATCCAGCAGAGGTGCCGGGAACTTTGGGAAAAGTGCCGGGAAACTTGATATAGAAACGCCAGAAGGAGGCCGCGATTATGCGTCCTCCTTCTGCTTCGCAGTCTGTTCCATTTTGAGCGCCCCGTCTATGGCACCTTCGATAATCGGCAGGTATTCTTCAGGGCAAAGCTTCAGCTTGTGGCTGACCCGTTGCCGCTGTTCGCTTTCTTCTCGCATGATCTCCGGGTTAAAATACCGTTCCACGGGAAGTCCGCAGACCTTAATCAACTGGATCATCACAGGCAGGCTCGGAATCGCACCTTGATTCTCAATGTTGGCAAGATACCGCCATTCAATCCCAACCATTTCTGCCAATGTTTTTCGTGCCAGACGCTTTGCCTCTCGTGCGGCTTTGACATCTGCGCCGAAGGTTTCAAAACCGGGACAATCTTCAACTTTCGCCATATAACATCACCCAGTTACATTGTATAATTCATACTTTGCCCGTGGAATGTTGCTATATGCAGGTTGGTTGAAGTTTATAATTCACATTCCGTTTCTTGCATTGTTCGAGAAGGAGAACTATAATGTACTCTGTGGAGGTGCGAAATGGACTATATGACATTAAAAGAGGCCGCCGAGAAGTGGGGCGTGACACCTCGTAGGGTAAATTATTATTGTGCTGGTGGGCGTATCCCCGGCGCTGTGAAAATGGCCGGTGTTTGGCTGCTCCCTAAAACTGCGGAGAAGCCGCTTGATGGCCGGACAAAACAAGGAAAGGAGCAAAAGCATGAGTAATATATTACTTCTTGAAGATGATTTGAGCCTGATTAACGGGCTTTCTTTTGCGTTCAAAAAACAAGGATTTGAATTAGTTGTTGCCAGAACCCTCAAAGAAGCAGATAGTTTGTGGATGGATGGAAAATATGATTTGCTGGTGCTTGATGTATCCCTGCCGGATGGCACCGGATTTGAATTTTGCAAAAAGGTGCGGCAAGTTTCCAAAGTCCCCATCATTTTTTTGACGGCGGCAGATGAAGAAATGAACATTATCATGGGTTTGGACATTGGTGGAGATGATTATATTACAAAACCGTTTAAGCTGGGAGTGTTAGTATCCAGAGTAAATGCACTGCTTCGTCGGGCAAAAGATTTCAGCTCCGCAGATACACAACTGGAATCCAACGGAATGAAAGTGCTTTTGCTGCAAGGGCAGGCGTTTAAGAATGGAAAGCTATTGGATTTGACTGCCGCAGAATATAAGTTGCTGTGTCTATTTATGAGAAACCCGAACATGGTACTTACCAAAGAACAGATTTTAGATAAGCTATGGGATTGCGATGGGAATTATATTGACAGCAGTACCCTTACCGTATATATGAGGCGGCTGCGTATAAAGATCGAGGATAATCCGAGTGAACCGCAAATGCTCCTGACAGTTCGGGGAATGGGATACAAATGGAATGTGATTGGGTGAGGTGGCCTATGAAAATATTTGCAAACAAAGAAATCAAAAAATTGTTTCTTGCAGTATCCGTTATTTGGGTGGCCTCCCTTCTGTTGACACAAGGGTTCTTATGGTTGTGCTATCAGCGGTTTTCTTTGTTCCTATTGCTTGTTTTCGTATTGGCAGGAGGAGCGATATTGGCGGTGGGTTGTTCTTATTTCAAAAAGCAAAATCAAGTCATGGAACAGGCTGTATCACAGCTTCAAGCGTATCTTGACGGCGATCACAATGCCCGTATTGAATGTGATGAGGAAGGCGAGCTATATCGGTTGTTTCATACTGTCAATTCTATGGCCGCTGTCTTAAATGCTCACGCAGATAACGAACTCCGGGAAAAGGAATTTTTGAAAAATACAATCTCTGATATTTCCCACCAACTGAAAACACCGCTGGCTGCTTTGAATATTTATAATGGTCTGCTTCAAGACGGGGATATGGAATTGAGTGCGGTAAAGGAATTTGCTGATTTATCCGAACAGGAACTTGACCGCATTGAAACGCTGGTGCAAAACTTGCTCAAGATTACAAAACTGGATGCCGGTGCCATCGTGCTGGAAAAAACCACAGAGAATGTGGCGGATATGATGCGGGATATTGAACTGCATTTTGCATATAGAGCCAGACAGGAAAAGAAGAAAATCATTCTGTCTGGCTCAGATCATCTTTCTCTTTTCTGTGATCGTGATTGGTTGTCTGAGGCAATCGACAATATTGTGAAAAATGCGTTTGACCATACGGAAAATGGTGATGTCATTGGCATTACATGGAGGGCGTTGCCATCAGGTATTCAAATTGTGGTAAAGGACAATGGATGTGGTATCCACCCGGAAGATATACACCATATTTTCAAGCGTTTTTATCGCAGCCGTTTTTCAAAAGATACACAGGGTATTGGTCTCGGCCTTCCGCTTGCGAAAGCAGTCATTGAAGCACATGGAGGAGCAATCGAGGTAGACAGTGAATTGGGCAGAGGGACAAGTTTCACGATAAATTTTCTGATTCCTACAAAATTGTAGGATGATTGTAGGGTTACAGTAATATTTCAGTGCTATTCTTTCAATCGTAGACAGGAAATGAAGCTTACCTGTCTACATCGCAAGAACATAAGAAAGAGGTGTTTGCACTATGAATTTATTAGAGGTCAAGAATATTTGTAAGACCTATGGCAGCGGTGAAACTGCTGTAAAAGCGCTTAGGAATGTTAGCTTTTCTGTTCCTAAGGGAGAATATGTGGCAATCGTCGGAGAATCTGGTTCGGGCAAAAGCACACTGCTGAATATGGTTGGTGCTTTGGATGTGCCAACTTCGGGCAAGGTGTTGATTGATGGCAAGGACATTTTTTCCATGAATGACCGAAAACTGACGGTATTTCGACGCAGGAATATCGGCTTTATCTTTCAGGCGTTTAACCTTATCCCGGAGTTGACGGTGGAACAAAATATTATTTTTCCGCTGTTGCTGGATTATCAAAAGCCGGATAAGAGATATTTGGAGGAACTGCTGACGGTTTTGAATTTGAAAGATCGTCGTAATCATTTACCCAGTCAGCTTTCCGGCGGTCAACAGCAGAGAGTGGCGATTGGCCGCGCATTGATTACCCGTCCTTCTCTGATTCTGGCAGACGAGCCAACAGGAAATTTGGACTCACAAAACAGCAGTGAGGTCATAGCATTGCTCAAAGAAACATCGAAAAAATACGAGCAGACCATCATTATGATTACCCACAACCGCAGTATTGCGCAAACGGCAGACCGGGTATTACAGGTATCGGATGGCACTTTGACTGATTTTGGGAGGTGCCGTGAATGAAAAGCTATCTTAGTCTCATTCCCATCTCCGCTAAAGTTCACCGCCGACAAAATCGTATGACGCTGCTTTGCATTGTATTTGCTGTGTTTATGGTAACAGCAGTATTCAGTATGGCAGAAATGGGTTTTCGGATGGAACAGGCTCGATTGGTTGGTAAGCATGGAAGTTTCTCTATTGGAGACTTACTCGGCAGTTCAATGGGACAAACCCTTCTTTCTGTCGCGGTTGTTCTGTTCCTGTTGATTTTGGTTGCAGGCGTTTTGATGATTTCCAGCAGTATGAACAGCAGCGTTGCCCAGAGAACCAAATTTTTTGGAATGATGCGTTGCATTGGTATGAGTAAGCAGCAGATTATTCGGTTTGTTCGTCTGGAGGCATTGAACTGGTGCAAAACGGCTGTACCCATCGGTCTTATTTTAGGGGTTGTTACAACATGGGGGCTGTGTGCGGTACTGCGCTTTGTAGTCAGAGAAGAATTTTCTGATATTCCCCTCTTTGGTATCAGTATTTTTGGCATTGCCTGCGGTATCTTTGTTGGACTGATTACTGTACTGATCGCCGCAAATGCTCCGGCGAAACATGCCGCGAAGGTATCTCCTATCACAGCGGTGTCTGGAAATGCAGACCACGGAAAAACAATGCGTCATTCCCAGTATACAGGATTCGGAAAGATTGAAGCCCTTCTCGGTATCGGCCATGCGGTCTCCGGGAAGAAAAATTTATTCCTGATGACAGGTTCTTTTGCACTTAGCATCATCTTATTTTTGAGCTTTTCCGTTATGATCGATTTCGTGGATTATTTGATACCTCAGTCAGCTGCCACATCAGATATTGATATTGCAAGTGCTGACGGTAATGCGATTCCTCGGGAACTGCTTGCATCCATCCGTGAAATGGATGGAGTGAGAGAGGTTTACGGGCGGCGTAGTGCGTTTGATGTTCCTGCCAGATTAGATGGCGATACCGGATTTTCCGGTACAATCGACCTGATTTCTTATGATGATTTTGATTTGCAATGTCTGAAAAAAGATGGTGCTTTGAAAAGGGGGAGTGATTTGTCCAAAGTTTATGGAGACAGTCTCTTTGTTTTGGCAACATCCGATCAGGACAGTACATGGAAAATCGGCGACACTGTTCAAATTGGGGATGAAACCCTTACCATAGCTGGATTGTTAAAAAATGACCCCTTTAGCGAGGATGGATTGACAAACGGAAAACTCACATTGATTACCTCCGGAGAAACATTTATCCGTTTAACAGGGAATGATGATTATTCTCTTGTGCTGATACAGACAGCGGGGAATGTTACGGATGAAAATGTTCAGGCAATCCAAAATTCCGTAGATAAAACATATAGTTTTCGGGATAAACGCGACGAGCGTACGACGGGAACTTATATGGCTTTTGTTTTCTGTGTTTATGCGTTTTTGGCAATTATTGCACTGGTAACGGTAATGAATATCATCAACAGTATTTCCATGAGTGTGTCTACCAGAATGAAGCAATACGGGGCTATGCGTGCAGTAGGAATGGATGAACGGCAAATGACAAAAATGATTGCTTGCGAAGCATTCACTTATGCTGTTTTGGGGTGCGTTGTTGGCTGTGCTATTGGCTTGCCGCTTAGCAAGCTGCTGTATGATTTCCTTATTGCAGGACATTTTCCATCTGCGTTATGGCAGTTTCCAATTACCTCTTTGGGCGTCATTCTTTTGTTTGTCTCGATTGCGGCAATCGCGGCTGTGTATACTCCGGCAAAACGGATTCGTAATATGTCGATAACTGCAACCATCAATGAATTATAGTTTCATATGTTAATCTGCCGCACGACGGCAAAAGAAAAAAAGCCGTCGTAAAGCAGACACATTTTCACGCGCCTATGAAGCGGCGGCTTTGATTTTCAGAGCCGCCGTTTCTTTTCGTCTACCTTAAAATAACGACGACCTAACACCGTGTAAATCCACGGCGGCATATAAGGAGGATTGCCGCCGTGTCTATTTTTGCCTCTTTTCATAGTACCCATGACCTGCACCAGCTAAAAAAAGCCTGTTCCCAGCAGCGGAGCAATGCGGTCAGAAGTATGCACTATACCATGTAACTAAACAGCAAAATATACTCCATTACGCTCGTATGGCTTTATGCCGTCCGGGCGCTTTTTTGTCCCTATGGAGCCGGAACATCGGGTCAGCATGGCCCGAATTTTATCCCCGGAGCCGCGCCCCGCCGCCTCATTCAGATTTACCCAAAAAATCTGAATGGAGGAAATGCAGATGGAAGTTACCATCAATTATAACGGACAAGCTGTGGCTGTGGAGGTCACGCTGGAAGTCTATGAATTTCTTGACCGGGCCGATCACAAAACGGAGAACCTGTTCCATGAACAGCGGCGGCATTGGGATGGCCGGGAGTTTGACGAGTACATCATTACCACCGAGGGTGTAGGGGTCTACGGCGAAACGCCGGAGGAATACCTTTGCCGCATGGAAACGCTGCATGAGCTGATGGCTGTTCTGGACACCTGTACCGAGGCCCAGCGCCGCCGGTTCCTGCTCTATGCGCTTGACGGGCTGAGCCTTGCAGAGATCGGTGTGCTGTGCGGCTGCTCCAAAGTGGCTGTGTATCAAAGTGTGGAGGCGGTCAGAAAAAAATTTATAAATTTCTTTGAGAACAGGCTTAACGAATGACCTGTTTTCTGGCTACCAAGTGAAAGGGATCATTTCCCTTATCTCAGCGAGGGGCGGACAGCGGACGAGCTGCCCGCCTCTCCAATTTTCAGGAGGTAAGCCTATGAAAACAATCAATCTGCGGTGGATGTATCCCCACTACCGGCATGACGAGTTTGTGGATGTTACGGACGAGGTATGGGCAGCGATGTATCAGGCTCAGCGGGAGATGGAGAACTATGAGCGTCGGAAAGTCTACCACCGCGCCTACTACTCTCTGGACGCATACAGCTGGCTGGAAAATTACGCACTGGAACACAGCAGATCGCCGGAAGATATTTTGCTGGAACGAGAAGAAATGACCACCCGCCTGCACCTGATTGCAGCTCTGCCTGCGGCTCTGGCTCATGCCACTCCGACACAGGCCCGCCGTGTTCACGCCTACTACATTGCTGGTATCAAGCAGCCGGAAATCTCCCGGAGAGAGGGCGTCCACAGCAGCAAGGTCAGCGTTGCCATCCGTCGAGGTCTGCGGAATATGCGCCGCTGCTATGATGACCTTTTTCAATCAGAGTGAGGGCGTGCCTATGCAGACCATCAATCTCAAACAATATTATCCATTTTGCAAAGAGGACATTTTTGTGGAGGTGTCCGATGAGATCGTCGAAGCGTTTCTTCTGGATAAGAGAGCCGAGGCCGCCAGAGAACGCAAGATGTTCCGCTATAAGGCGTTTTACTCCCTCGATTGTAACGACGGAATCGAAAATGCCGCAATCGGCTGGGCGCAGCCATCGCCGGAGGATCATCTGATAGAAAAAGAAGAATTAGCCGAATATGAAGAACTGATACGGCGATTGTATGAAGCCATTTCTTCCCTGTCCCCCATACAGGCTCGCCGTGTCCACGCCCGCTATATATTGGGTATGAAAGTGAAAGACATTGCCGCAATGGAGGGTATCACACCATCACAGGCGGGAAAATCCATCCACGCCGCACTGCGGAGACTGCGCCGGTACTTTGCGCGTCAGAAATGGACGGTCAATCTATGAGCGTTTCCAAAGAAAAGAGGTGCATGACATGGACGAAAAAATTACAGCTCACTCCTCAAAAGAAGAACGGGAGAAAGTCCTGAAGGAGATCCGACAGCTTGAAAACCGCAAGAAGATTTTGGAGAACAAGCAGCGGAACGAAGAACGCAGGGTTCGCACCCGCCGCCTGATTGAGCGCGGAGCCATTTTGGAGGGTATTTTTCCGCTGGCTCCCAACCTTTCCGGCGCAGAGGTCAAAGCATTTCTGATTGCCCTGTCCCATCTTCCGGGGGCTGTGGAATTGACTGCAAACCTGCCAAAATCCGGGGACACGCCATAAGTCCCTTGTTTACAAGGGCGCACTTATACACCGTTGCCGGTGCTGTGCGCCCTGCCGGGGGCGTTGCGTACTTCGTCCGCGATGGGAAGCTACGCTCCCCAAACCCCTTGTGCGCTCTGCGCAGCCAAACACCCGCTTTGCGTTTGTCCGGCTCCACAGAGCCTGTTATCCCCTCACTGAAAGGAGGTGTTCCCCATAGATTTCTGTCATATCCCGGTCAGTATCATCAAGCGCAGCGCAGGCCGTTCTGCCGTTGCCGCAGCTGCTTACCGCAGCGGAACCAAGCTGACAAATGAATGGGACGGAATGACCCACGACTACACCCGGAAAGGCGGCATTGTTCATGCGGAGATCATGCTGCCTGCCCACGCCCCGCCGGAATTTGCAGACCGTTCTATCCTCTGGAACAGTGTGGAGCAAATCGAGAAAGCAAGGGACAGCCAGCTTGCCCGCGAGATTGAAGCAGCCCTGCCCCGTGAACTGTCCGGCGAACAGCAGCTTGCCCTTGTGCGTGCCTATGTGAAGGACAACTTTGTAGACAAAGGAATGTGTGCCGACTTTGCTATCCATAACAAGGGAACCGGCAACCCTCATGTCCATATCATGCTGACGCTACGGCCTTTGAAAGAAAATGGACAGTGGGGCGCAAAGTGCCGCAAGGCATACGATCTGGACGAGAATGGACAGCGTATCCCGGATGGGAAAGGCGGCTGGAAAAATCATCGGGAGGATACAACCGACTGGAACGATAAAGGGAATGTGGAGATTTGGCGGGCAGCGTGGGCAGCCTACACCAACCGGGCGCTGGAATCTGCCGGTAGACCGGAGCGCATTGACCACCGCAGTTACAAGCGGCAGGGCATTGATAAAATTCCCTCTGTCCATCTGGGGCCAGCTGCCAGCCAAATGGAAAAGCGCGGTATCCGCACCGACAAGGGGGAAGTAAACCGACAGATCGCCGTCGACAACAAACTGCTGAAAGAAATCAAAGCCCGCATTACCCGCCTTTATCGCTGGTCGAAAGCCGAAGTGGAAAAACCACAAACACAGCAAAGCAGCTTGACCGTCTTGTGGGAGGCCCAGCAGCAGTTGAACACTCCCCGCACCCGCACCGGCAAAATCCGGGCTTTGCAGGAAAGCGCTGCACTATTCAGCTTTTTACAGGCAAACGGCATCCAGTCTATGCAGCAGCTTCATGAAAAAATCACTGATATGAACAGCCGTTACTATGACCTGCGGGGAAAGATCGTCAAGGCTGAGCGCCGGATCGCCACTCTTACCGAACGCGGGGAGATGTGGGAACAGTACAACCAGTACAAGTCCATCCACAAGCAGCTTGCCAAAGTAAAGCCGGAAAAGCGGGAACAGTTTGAGCAGCGCCACAGCCGGGAACTGATCCTGTATGACGCAGCAGTCCGGTATCTGAAAGACTTGAAAGACAGCGGCGAGGGAATCACCCCGAAGGCATGGCAGCGGGAGATCGACCAGCTGGCCGCCGGAAAGCAGACAGACACGCTTGCCATGAAATCCATGCGGGAGGATTTGAAAGCAGTGGAACGGCTCCGCAAAACCGCCGAGCAGCTGTCCCGGCAGGAACGGAACAAGTCTCACGACCGGGAGCCGGAGCGGTAAAGGATACTGCATTTTGGCGTACCCCTGTCAAGTGCGTCGCGTTTCACGACATACCTTTGCATACAGAAAAACCGCCGTACAGGTTTCCCCATACGGCGGCAGACTGTTTATTTGCCGAACAAGTCGCTGTGTGTGCCGGTGCGGGCCAGCGTCAGCACCAGAACATCATCCTCTATGCGATAGACAAGCAGCCAGTCCGGGAGAATATGACATTCCCGATGACCTGCCCAATCGCCGGACAGATCATGGTCACGGTTCTTATCCGGCAGCGGTTCGCCCATTGCCAGCAATGCTACGACCTGCTCCAGCAGCTCAATCTTCAAGCCACGCTTTATGGCTCGTTTGTAGTCCTTTTTGAAACTGGTCGTGTACTTGACGGTATATTTGGTTTCTTTCATCTTTTCAGGTCAGCAAACAACTCGTCAAGGTCATTGTAGCCCTTTACAGACGGGTCTTTTGCAATCCTTTCCGCTTCCAGCATGGCAGCAACCGTTTCTTTGTTCGGCTGTTCCAGCCTTACCTCAAAGGGAATGCCGCCTTCACGAAGCGACTGGCGCACAAAGATGTTAAATGCCGTAGTCAGGTTCATGCCAAGTTCAGTAAACAGTGCGTCCGCCTGCGCTTTCAAATCTGCGTCCATGCGGATACTGATGTTTGTGGTATTTCCAGCCATACGATCAACCCCTTTCTGCTGGCAATTATAGTATATGCCATTTGCACGAAGAAAACAATACTTTGCACGAATATTTAACAATAAATTCATTCAAGGAGGTTATCGGCTTTATGAAAGAACTCATTTATGAAGAACGACAAGACTGAACCTATCCCCGTCATGGATTACCGCCAGTACCGCAGAGTGCGGAGGCTGGTGCATGAGTGCTGTAACTACATCGACGGAAACTGTATCGCCCTGGACGATGGGGAGGAATGTGTCTGTGTCCAGTCTATTTCCTACTCCCTGTTGTGCAGGTGGTTTCGGGCGGCGGTATTGCCGCAGGATAAGGAACTGGAAACGGCGCTGTTCCACCGGCTGAATGCAAAGAAATGCGCCGTATGTGGGGCGCTGTTTACCCCCGGTTCCAACCGGGCCAAATACTGCCCGGAATGTGCCGCACGCATGAAGCGGATCAACGCCGCAAAGCGCAAGCGGAAACAACGGGAGAAATGTCACGCTTTAGGGGCTGAAAAACCCTTGTAAATCAAGGATTTTTTCGAGGGTATCAAAGGCAGGCTGATAGATTTATCCTCCGGCCCCTAAAACGGTCTTAAAATGCGTACAGAATCCCAAGAGAAACCCCAAGGAGGAACCCTATGTCAGACAACCGAAAATATTATTACCTGAAACTCAAAGAAAACTATTTTGACGATGATTCCATCGTGCTGCTGGAAAGTATGCAGGATGGTGTGCTATATTCCAACATTCTGCTCAAGCTGTATCTGAAATCGCTGAAACATGGTGGACGGCTTCAACTTGACGAGGACATTCCTTACACGGCGCAGATGATCGCCACCATTACCCGCCAGCAGATCGGCACTGTGGAGAGAGCCTTGCAGATCTTTTTGAAGCTGGGTCTTGTGGAAGTGCTGGACAGCGGCACATTCTACATGAGCAACATCGAACTTTTAATCGGCCAGTCCTCTACCGAGGCCGAGCGAAAGCGGGCTGCGAGGCTCCAAAATAAGGCTCTTTCTGCGCCACGGACAAGTGGCGGACATTTGTCCGACATTCGTCCACCAGAGATAGAGATAGAGTTAGAGAAAGAGATAGAGATAAAGAGAGAGATAGAGAAGGTACGCCCTGAAACGGGGCACCCTTCCCACACCTATGGCCGTTACCAGAATGTTTTCCTGACGGACGAGGAACTGGCAGACTTACAGGCCAGTTTTCCCACTGTATGGGGCCAGTACATCGAAAAGCTGTCCGAATACATGGCCTCTACCGGTAAGCGGTATCAGAGTCATGCCGCCACCATCCGGCGCTGGGCCGGTGAGGACGCGAAAAAGGCGGCCCCGCCCACCCGCAACCGGGATTACAGCGTAAAGGAGGATGAAACTGTATGATTGAGATTACCGCAGAAATCCGGGCGCTGATCGACAAGGCAGCTGCCGGTATGGAATTGGCCGGGGACGAGTATATAGACCCGTCAGACGGTCTCATCCACTGTAAGAAATGCGGCGGCCAGAGGCAGACCGTTGTGCCATGCTTCGGGAAATCCGGCTACTTTATGCCGCGCTGCATCTGCCAGTGCCAGCGGGAGGCTGAGGAGCAACGCAAGGCTGCTGAAGAACGGCAGCGCCGCATGGAGCGTATCAAACGCCGAAAGGCACAGGGCTTGCAAGACCGTTATCTGTATGACTACACATTTTCCAATGATAACGGGCAAAACCCATTGATGGACAAGGCTCATGCCTATGTGGAGAACTGGAAAGAAGCATATAAGAGCAATATCGGGCTTTTGCTGTTTGGAGATGTGGGAACCGGCAAATCTTTTTTCGCCGGATGTATCGCCAATGCTCTACTTGACCGGGATGTGCCTGTGCTGATGACGAACTTTCCCACCATCCTGAACCGCCTGACAGGGATGTTCTCCGAAGACAGGGCCGACTTTATCGCCAGCTTTGACGAATACGACCTGCTTATCATTGACGATTTGGGTGTGGAGCGCAGTACCGAGTATGCGATGGAGCAGATGTTTTTCGTCATTGACAGCCGATACCGCAGCCGCAGGCCCATGATCATCACCACCAACCTGAAACTGGCCGAACTCAAGAACCCGCCTGACCTGGCCCACGCCCGTATCTATGACCGTATTCTGGAACGGTGTGCGCCGATTCTTTTTGACGGGAAGAATTTCCGGGAAGAAAATGCCGGTGCTACCCGACAGACAGCAAAAGACATTGTAAACAGTAAGCAAGACTGATTTTTTACCGGGCGGCACAGACCCGTTCGGAGAAAGGAGCGCCATGAACAGAGAACCCCGTACTATGCAGGTGGCAGACGCCGCTACTGCGTCCAGAGAGCCGGAAAACACGCCAGCGATGGTAAAGAAAATCGGTAAGACAACCTACAAGGTTCATGTCCATTTCAGCAATACCAGCACAGAAACCATGAGCGATAAAATCAAGCGTATGCTCAAAAATGAAATTCAGCAGATGTGACAGACTGATAAACGAAGCCGCCTTGTGCTAAACTGATGATGGTACGCACCAAAGTTTTTGTCAAGGAGGACACGAAAATGCTTTACACAGAAAAAGAGAAACATGAAATTGAGCGAGTAAAGGAAGTCTTTGCGGAACATCTGCGGCAAAGCCCTGATTTTGAACTGCTCTGGTCGGACAAGGTAGGCTATGTCTGGCTGACGATTGGTGTAAATCCAGTCTATGTGGATACCGGTATCAGAATCGAATCTGCCGCCGATCTCTGTTACAGGTGTTTGGATGATGTTGCTATGGATGTTTTGTATATGACGGGTAACGATCATGCACTGGAAGCAGCCGACCCGCTGGAATTGGCCGAAATCAAGCGGCGTTGGGAGCCATATATCAACCAGCTGCCAGACTATGCGTATCTCTGCAAAGACCTGCTGAACGGAAAAATGTAATCTATCAAACGAGGTGTCAGGAGCCATACGGTGCTTCTGGCACCTTTTTTGTAGATTTATGTGAATTTGATTAAAAAGTCCTTGACAATTTGTCTCTGGAAAAACAGCCAAGTCGATTCTTATTTCCTGTGGTGCGCGCCTTGCCGTATTTGACATTGCAGAGTTGCGCGAGGTCACAGCTTATGACGAGCTGGAGCTGGATACTCTGGGAGACCGGAAAACTGCCCTGTTCCTCATTATGAGTGATACGGATGACAGTTTTAACTTTCTCATTTCCATGTGCTACACCCAGTTATTCAACCTGCTTTGTGAAAAGGCCGACGATGTGTATGGTGGCAGGCTTCCGGTTCATGTGCGCTGTCTGATTGATGAGTGTGCCAACATCGGGCAGATTTCGAAGCTGGAAAAGCTGGTGGCCACCATCCGAAGCCGTGAGATCTCCGCCTGTCTGGTGTTGCAGGCGCAGAGTCAGCTCAAGGCGATCTATAAGGACAACGCGGATACCATCATCGGTAACATGGATACTTCCATCTTCCTGGGCGGTAAGGAACCGACCACCCTCAAGGAGCTGGCTGCCGTGCTGGGCAAGGAAACCATCGACACCTACAACACCGGAGAGAGCCGTGGCAGGGAGACTTCCCACTCGCTCAACTATCAGAAATTGGGAAAAGAGCTGATGAGCCAGGACGAGCTGGCAGTTATGGATGGCGGCAAGTGCATCTTGCAGTTGCGCGGTGTGCGTCCGTTTCTTTCAGACAAGTATGACATTACCAGACACCCTAATTTCAAATACACAGCTGATGCAGACAAGCGAAATACCTTTGATATTGAAGCATTTTTGTCTGCCAGACTAAAACTCAAGCCTGATGAGGTCTGCGATGTATATGAAGTAGACACGGAGGGCGTGTAATACGGTTCCGCTGAGAAAGGAGTGATCGTATCTATTTGCCGCAACTGCCTCTGTTGAGGCCATTGGCGTACAAAGCGGGCAATCATCAACAAAATAATGAAAAAGGAGGACAGCCGGAATCATGCCCCCGGAAACCGGGCGGTAGATTGTTCCGGCTTTTGTATGCCTATGAAACATGACAAACCTATTTTTTAATCAGATTCCGGCTAACAAACTATATGGCATTTTTTGAACAGGCAATTACCGTTCTTCAGACTCTCGTTATCGCTCTGGGCGCTGGTCTTGGTATCTGGGGTGTCATCAACCTGTTGGAAGGTTACGGCAACGACAACCCTGGCGCAAATGCTTATGTGTCATAAAGTAGCATATAAAAATTGATATGCAGCCCTACTATTCCAAACAAACATTGTTAAAAATGACGAAATCTTTTGAGGTTTTACATATCATATCGTGAATAACGCTTGATTTATCGGCATTTTCATGGTAACATTATCCTAAGATATAGTGTAGAAATGTATACAAGGATACTTAGTTGAAAGGAGGGAAATTTGGTGGACTATTTATGGGTGTTGGTATTATTGATTTTGGGAGTTTGTATGGTCTGTTATCCTAAAATATTATGGAAAATAGAAAATTTATTCACAGTAAAAAATGGTGAACCAACCGAACTATATTTAGTATTAATGCGGATTGGTGGTGTATTTTTTATTATTTGTTCAGTTGGTATGATTATATATCTAATTATAAAATGAAACACCCTTATAGTTCTTAAATTGTATCCTATTATTCGAATTCAATAATTTCAAGAAAGGAGTGAACTGTATGAATAAGATATTTAAAAAGGTTATATCATTGGCACTTATAGGAACGCTATGTATAGGTGCAAGTACGACGACTTTTGCAAGTGAGTTATCGCCGGAAGCAAAGGCAGAAGCGACACAAACTAATGAAAGTGAGCGGAAAGTAAATTGGTGGCAAGTTGGTTGGAAAGTTTTATCCGACTATTTTGAAAAACTTATCGATCTTGATGGACAGAGCGTAAAAGATAGTAATTGGGCATATCTTGTGTCTCCGAGTATTGAATTTAATACTGGCGAGATGGGAAATGAAGTATACTTTAAACCAGAAGTAAATAATTCAGTTGGTTCAATGCGTATGCATGGACATCGAGTGATTTTTGTTGATATTTAATGGAAAAAATAGAAAGCATTGAGAATATTTCATAATTTCTTGAAAGTACTCTCAGTGCTTTCTTTGATAATATGAAAGGAGAAATAAATGCAAAAAAAACAACTTTCTGTATTAGTACTAATTATTTTATGCTTTTTATTAGGATGTAACAGAGAAACACCAAAAGATGAATCTCAACAAAATTATGAAGATGAATCTAATATTTCTAAAACAAATGGAGAAGAACTTGTAAATATAAACAGTGAATTGTTAGGTTCGACTCCTTTTGATATCCAAATCGATAAAACAGCATTGCAGACTAGAAAAGAAACAGAAACAGAAGTTACAATAAAGACAAATTTAACAGACTGGGGTTATACTGTTTCTTCTGAAAAAGGGAAAATATCTGATATAAATAAAAATTCATTCATATATATAGCACCTAAAGATGAGAGGGATGATACTATAAAAATACAATTATCGGACTATGAAAATGGCATATCATATGAATATACAATTCCACTTATTTTTGCGGGAAACAATGAACATTCTTTAGATAAATTCAAGGAAAATCTTTCAAGATTACCTAATAGTTAGTAAAGAGTCGATAGACTAAAGTACCACCATCCTCTTTTATTTCAACTGAATATCCATCCCGCCGCACCGCAGCGGCACATGAAGCAGTAAATCCGAAAAAGATTTGCTGCTTTTTTTGCGTCCATTTTTGGCAAATTTCCAAAAGTTCCGTATTAGACAGTGAAACCAAAAAAGGCTGCCATTTTTTTCAGACAGCGGGCAAAACGCAGCTTCCGAAACGCCTTATTGTCGGGAAAGACCGAGCCGCCGGAAAAGTTCTTGCCGGAAAGTCCGTCCATTCTGCTCTTTTGTGGTTTGTAGGGAGTAAGGGAAAAACGCCAGCCCGCAGCCTTTTATAAAAAAAGCTGGTTATAGATTTTCTGAAAAAGTGGCAGTAGCAAGTGAACGGCAGGCCGGCAGTTTCTTAGAGCAAGATTCTACCACAGTACCAAAATTCGCTTTTCGCTCATTTTGCCCCTGCGGGAATCTTGTTGGGGAGTGCCTTCCCCAAACCCTGCTTATGCGGCTTGCGCCGCTTAAAAATCCCTCAAAATATTTTTTCGGATTTTTCAAAAACAGTTCCGCTTCACACCCCGTTTTTCTCCTATTAGTGAGAGGACACCACGCATAGAAAGGAGGTCAACCACCTATGAAACGATACAACACGCCGCACCGCAGCCGGGTAGTCAAGACACGCATGACCGAGGAAGAATACGCCGAGTTTGCGGAAAGGCTTTCTGCCTGCAACATGAGCCAAGCCGAGTTTATCCGGCAAGTCATAACCGGGGCAGCCATACGCCCCATCATAACCGTTTCCCCCGTCAACGACGAGCTGCTTGCCGCTGTCGGGAAGCTGACCGCCGAATACGGCAGGATCGGCGGCAACTTAAACCAGATAGCCCGGACGCTGAACGAGTGGCACAGCCCCTACCCGCAGCTTGCCGGGGAGGTACGGGCGGCGGTTTCCGACCTTGCTGCCCTAAAGTTTGAAGTCTTGCAGAAAGTGGGTGACGCTGTTGGCAACATTCAAACATATCAGCTCTAAAAATGCGGACTATGGCGCAGCGGAAGCCTACCTCACATTTGAGCATGACGAGTTTACCATGAAGCCCACCCTTGATGAAAACGGGCGGCTGATACCGAGGGAGAATTACCGCATTTCTTCCCTCAACTGCGGGGGAGAGGATTTCGCTGTCGCCTGTATGCGAGCCAATCTCCGCTATGAGAAAAACAAAAAACGGGAAGATGTGAAAAGCCACCACTATATCATCAGCTTTGACCCACGGGACGGGACAGACAACGGCTTGACCGTAGACCGGGCGCAGGAGCTGGGCGAGCAGTTCTGTAAAGAGCATTTTCCCGGACACCAAGCCCTAATCTGCACCCACCCGGACGGGCATAACCACAGCGGCAATATCCATGTGCATATCGTCATCAACTCCCTGCGGATTTATGAAGTCCCGCTTCTGCCCTACATGGACAGACCAGCCGATACACGGGAGGGCTGCAAGCACCGCTGCACCAATGCCGCTATGGAATATTTCAAGAGTGAAGTCATGGAGATGTGCCACCGGGAGGAGCTTTACCAAATCGACCTCTTGAACGGCAGCAAGGAACGGATAACCGAACGGGAATACTGGGCGGCAAAGAAAGGGCAGCTTGCCCTTGATAAAGAGAACGCCGCCAGAGAAGCCGCCGGACAGCCGACCAAGCCCACCAAGTTTGAAACGGACAAGGCGAAGCTGCGCCGGACGATACGGCAGGCACTTTCCCAAGCTACCAGCTTTGACGAGTTTTCTTCCCTTTTGCTGCGGGAGGGTGTGACCGTCAAGGAGAGCCGGGGGCGGCTTTCCTACCTCACGCCGGACAGGACAAAGCCTATCACAGCCCGGAAGCTGGGGGACGATTTTGACAAGGCTGCTGTCCTTGCCCTGCTCACACAGAACGCCCACAGAGCCGCCGAACAGACCACAGCCATACCCGAATACCCCCACACACAAAAGGGACGCTTGCGGGAGGAAAAAACCACAAAAACCACCCCGGCAGACACCACCTTGCAGCGCATGGTTGACCGGGAAGCCAAGCGAGCCGAGGGCAAGGGCGTGGGCTATGACCGCTGGGCGGCAAAGCACAACCTAAAGCAAATGGCGGCTACCGTTACCGCCTACCAGCAGTACGGCTTTTCTTCCCCGGAGGAACTGGACGAAGCCTGTTCTGCCGCCTATGCCGCCATGCAGGAAAGCCTTACAGAGCTGAAGCAGGTGGAAAAGACGCTGAACGGGAAAAAGGAGCTGCAACGGCAGGTACTTGCCTATTCCAAGACCCGCCCTGTCCGGGACGGGCTGAAACAGCAGAAAAACGCCAAAGCAAAAGCAGCCTACCGACAGAAGCACGAAAGCGACTTTATCATAGCAGACGCAGCCGCCCGCTATTTCAAAGAAAACGGCATTTCCAAGCTGCCGGGCTATAAAGCCCTGCAAGCAGAGATTGAAGCCCTTATCAAAGAGAAAAACAGCGGCTACAACGATTACCGGGCAAAACGGGAGGAATACCGCCGCTTGCAGACTGTCAAGGGCAATATCGACCAGATTTTACGCCGGAGCGAGCCGCAACGCAGAAAGGAGCAGAGCCATGAACGGTAATATCCCCCGCATGGACTACCGCCAGTACCGGGCAGCCCGCCGCCTTGTGCATGAGTGTTGCAACTATGACAGCGGGAATTGTCTGCTGTTGGAGGACGGCGAGCCTTGCGTGTGTGTGCAGAGTATCAGCTATTCGCTGCTCTGCCGCTGGTTTACTGCCGCTGTCCTGCCCCTTGATGAAGCACTGGAAGCCGCCCTCATGCGCCGGGAAAGCCGGAAACGCTGCGCTGTCTGCGGGGCGTTCTTTGTCCCCAAATCCAACCGGGGGAAATACTGCCCGGACTGCGCCGGACGCATGAAGCGGATAAACGCCGCCAAACGGAAGCGGAAACAAAGGGAGAAATGTCACGCTTTAGGGCATTTCAAACCCGCATAAATCAAGGCTTTTTGGAAGGGTGTCAAAGGGTGCGTGATACATTTATCCTTTTCCCCCGAAAACGCCCCCTAAAAGCGTAACAGAACCCATAGACAGACACCACAAGGAGGTGAACCCTATCGCTGATTATATGACCGCAGAAACGGAGCTGCCCGCTTACCTGCCTTACCCCCGTTTCCTGCTGAAAATGGACATATCCCACACCGCCAAGCTGCTGTATGCGCTGCTGTTAGACCGTTCCACCCTTTCGCAGAAGAATGGCTGGCAGGACAGCGAGGGGCGGACATACATTGTCTACCCCATAGCAGAGATAGCGGAAATGCTGGATAAAGGCTGTACCACCATAAAGGGCGCACTGAACGAACTGGACGCTGCCGGACTGCTGGAACGCAGACGGGCAGGCTTTTCTTGTGCCAACCGCCTGTATGTAAAAGTGCCTGCCCCAGTGGTACAGTTTCCCGACCAACTGACGGACGGAAAACCGACCCTCATAGGGGCAGAAAACCGCCCCACTGACAGCCGGAAAACTGACCTTATGACGGTCGGAAAACCGTCCCCTAACCAAACTAATATAAACAACTTAATAGAGAGCCAAACAAAAAGAGCGAGTGAGGGGCAGCCCCCCGCCGCTTATGGCAGATATAAAAATGTATTCCTTTCTGACGCAGAACTTTTGGAACTGGAACAGGACTTCCCCGGCAAATGGGAGTATTACCTTGACCGGCTTTCCTGCCATATCGCTTCCACCGGGAAGCGGTACAAAAGCCATGCAGCCACCATTTACAAGTGGGCGCAGAAGGACGCTGCCAAAGAGAAGCCAAAGAAAGGCATACCGGACTATTCATTCAAGGAGGGAGAAAGCCTATGACCGATACAATCCATAACACCATACTGCCTATGACCGAAACCACAGCCGAGCCGGAGGATTACACCGGGGAGGACGGGCTGTTATACTGCGGCAAATGCCGGAAACCCAAAGAAGCCTATTTCCCGGAGGGCAAGACCTTTTTCGGGCGTGACCGCCACCCGTCAGAGTGCGACTGCCAGCGGGCAGCCCGTAAGGAACGGGAAGCAGCCGAGAAGCAGCGCAGCCACCTTGAAACGGTGGAACGGCTGAAACGGCAGGGATTTACAGACAAGACCATGCAGGACTGGACATTTGCCAACGATAACGGAAGCTGCCCGCAGATGAAGAACGCCGCCGGATATGTGGCACGCTGGGAGCAGATAAAGGACGGGAACTACGGGTTGCTCTTGTGGGGAAAGGTAGGCACTGGAAAAAGCTATTTTGCCGGGTGTATTGCAAACGCCCTCATGGAGCAGGAAGTCCCGGTGTGCATGACAAACTTTGCAACGATACTTAATGACCTTGCCGCCAGCTTTGCGGGCAGGAATGAATATATTTCCCGGCTTTGCAGCTTCCCCCTGCTCATCATTGACGATTTTGGAATGGAGCGTGGCACAGAATACGGACTGGAACAGGTCTACAACGTGATTGACAGCCGCTACCGGAGCAGGAAGCCGCTGATTGTGACGACCAACCTCACGCTGGAGGAATTGCAGCACCCGGAGGACACCGCCCACGCCCGGATTTATGACCGGCTGCTTGAAATGTGTTCCCCCCTCTGCTTTACCGGGGAGAATTTGAGGAAAGCCGCCGCACAGGGGAAAATGGAACGATTGAAACGCCTGCTTGCCGGAAAGGAGATTTGCCTATGACCGACACCCAGAGAAACAAACGCCCTGCCCGCCGCCCGGACTGCGTGACCGAAACGAGGATAGGCAACACAATCCTTGTGGTGTCCGGCTTTTTCAAGGAGGGGGCGACCGACACCGCTGCTGACAAGATGATGAAAGTGCTGAAAGCAGAAGCTGCCGCCGGATATTTGAGCTGCGAGAAGCCTAATTGAAAAACCGTCATTTTTACTGACCGTAAAGAAGCAGATTTGACGCTTTTGCCGCTATACAGACAGCCGCCCCATGTGGTACAATCAAGGTACGGAATAGTGGGGCTGGCTGTCGGAAACGGAGGAATTTATGTTAAGACAGACCACCCAGCAACTCATTACCGCCCTTTATCCAAGACTGTCCCATGAGGACGAACTGCAAGGCGAAAGCAATTCCATTTCCAACCAAAAGAGGATTTTGGAAACCTATGCCAAACAGAATGGATTTTCCAATCTGCGCTGGTACACGGACGACGGTTATTCTGGTGCGAACTTTCAAAGACCCGGTTTTCAAGCCATGCTTGCGGACATTGAAGCCGGAAAAGTCGGGACAGTTATCGTCAAGGATATGTCGAGGTTAGGGCGAAACTACTTACAGGTGGGAATTTACACCGAAATGATTTTCCCACAGAAAAACGTCCGTTTTATTGCTATCAATGACGGCGTTGACAGCGCACAGGGGGAAAATGACTTTGCCCCTCTGCGGAACATCTTTAACGAATGGCTGGTGAGAGATACGAGCAAGAAAATCAAGGCAGTAAAACGCTCTAAGGGCATGAGCGGCAAGCCCATCACAAGCAAGCCCGTCTATGGCTACCTCATGGACGAGGACGAAAACTTTATCATTGACGAGGAAGCCGCCCCGGTGGTACGGCAGATTTACAGCCTTTGCCTTGCCGGGAACGGTCCGACCAAGATAGCCCGTATGCTGACCGAGCAGCAAATCCCCACGCCAGGGACACTGGAATACCGCAGGACGGGAAGCACCCGCCGCTACCACCCCGGCTATGAGTGCAAGTGGGCGACAAATACAGTGGTTCATCTGCTGGAAAACCGGGAATATACGGGCTGTCTGGTAAACTTTAAGACCGAGAAACCGTCCTACAAGCTGAAACACAGCATTGAAAATCCCCCGGAAAAGCAGGCAGTTTTTGAGAACCACCATGAGCCTATCATTGACCGGGAAACGTGGGAACGGGTGCAGGAGTTACGCAAGCAGCGCAAACGCCCCAACCGTTATGACGAAGTGGGCTTGTTCTCCGGCATACTCTTTTGTGCCGACTGCGGCAGCGTCATGTACCAGCAGCGATACCAGACGGACAAGCGCAAGCAGGACTGTTATATCTGCGGCAGCTACAAGAAGCGCACCGCCGACTGCACAGCGCACTTTATCCGCACTGACCTCTTGACTGCCGGTGTACTCTCCAATCTGCGGAAAGTTACCAGCTATGCGGCAAAGCATGAAGCCCGGTTTATGAAGCTCTTGATTGAGCAGAACGAGGACGGGGACAGACGCAGGAACGCCGCCAAAAAAAAGGAACTGGAAACGGCTGAAAAGCGTATCAGCGAACTTTCTGCTATCTTCAAACGGCTGTATGAGGACAGCGTGACCGGGCGTATATCGGACGAGCGTTTCACAGAGCTGTCGTCAGACTATGAAGCCGAGCAGAAAGAACTGAAAGAACGTGCCGCCAGACTGCGGGAAGAACTTTCCAAAGCGCAGGAAGCCACCGAAAACGCTGAAAAGTTTATGAACGTGGTACGCAGGCACACCACCATTGAAGAACTTACCCCTACTCTGCTGCGGGAGTTTGTGGAGAAAATCGTTGTCCATGAAAGCGTTGCCCTTGACGGAAAACGCCGGGGCAAGTTACGCAGACAGGAAATCGAAATCTATTATTCTTTTGTCGGCAAGGTAGAACTGCCCGACACCTAACCGCCCGACCTATCCGACATACCTCATGTGCCGGATAGGAACGGCAAAATTTTTTACACTTCTATTACTTCTTTATCACACATGAGTAAAATCTCAGGGCATGAAGCAGTTCATGGCTAATTAAAGGGAACAAAAAGAAAGGAAAAGCACAATCCAGACGGTATCAGCGGCAGTCCACAAGAATAAATTGTGATTTCACAAGATTGGTGCTATAATAAGAGAAAAGTTCCTGCCGGGGCAGCCGCCCCGGTGGTATGGATAGGAAGGCGGGAAAGCAATATGCACATCAGCTATAAACCACTCTGGCATACACTGTTAGAGCGTGATATGAGAAAAGAAGATTTAAGGCTTGCTGCTGGTATGACAACGAATATGATTGCCAACATGAGCAAAGAGGGAAAGCACATCAGCATGGATACATTAGCCCGTATCTGCGAAACGCTGAATTGTGAGATTACCGATGTGATTGAGTTAGTATCAGACGAGCCTGCTTCCACAGGAGGTAAGGAGCATGAGCGAATTGAAACCAAGAATAACGGAAAACGGAATTGATTATATCCTTGTCGGAGATTACTATATCCCAGATTTGAAGCTGCCGGAGGAACACCGCCCTATCGGAAAGTACGGACGGATGCACCGGGAGTATTTAAGAGAAGTCCACCCAGCCAAATTGAACACCTTGACCTTGACAGGGGAGTTATGGACATACCTTGCAGACCTGAACGAACAGGCACAGGAACGGTTAGACACCATCATGGAGCAGATGAAAGATGCCGAGGGCGTGACCGAGGAATTGAAACGAACCCAACAAATGGAATGGGTGCGGCGTTGCAATAACATTCACAACCGGGCAGAAGAAATTATTTTGCAAGAGATGATTTATTCATAACGGTATGGTAGAATGATTATGACAAATAAGAATTTGTGAAGGAGGAATATGCTATGAATATAGGGTTTTGGCTATGTGGAGTGTTGGTTATTCCATTTGTGATTATAGGAGTGTTATTTGCAATATTTAAAGAAAGAGCGGCTAAATTTGTTTCGGGATTTAATTCGTTACCGAAAGAAGAACAGGCATTGTATGATAAAGCTCATATTTCTCGTGATATAAAAAATCAGTGTTTTACATGGGCTGGCATAATGTTAGTAGGAGCAGTGTTGTCTTATTTTTTAACACCATATATGGCTATTCCGGCTTTTATTATTTGGCTCGTTTTATTTTTCAAAGAGGTTCACTTTGACACGCACAAAGCATTTGAAAAATATTTATTCATATTAAATTTTATATCTGATTTTTGATTATCCGCATAAACACTATACTTTCAAGCATTTTGAAATATAGGAAAGCACTCATTTTACCACGAATTTACCACGATTGAATGAGCCTTGATATGACGTAAGAATTTGAAAAGGACACCGTATAGTTTGGTGTCCTTTTACATGAAAATCATTAGTCGCTATTGATTGTTATTATACATTTTGTTAATTGTTCTTATTTCTTTTACGTTTTTTACCGAAAATCATGAGTATTGTCCGAGAGTGATTGGTCTTGCGTATGGTTAACCCTAAAGTTATGGAAATAAGACTTAGAAGCAAACTTAAGAGTGTGTTGATAGTGCATTATCTTAAAATTTTGTATAATGGTATCGTAATTTAAGACACTTCAAGAGACATTTCTTAATGAATCTGATATACTGTAAACACTACAGAAAGAAGGATTATTATTATGTCTCGAACAAGAAGAAATTTCTCTGCCAAATTCAAATCAGAATTAGTGATTGAACTGCTCAAAGGAGAAAAAGACTTAAATACAATCGCAACCGAAAACAATATTCAGCCGAATCTTCTCCGCAACTGGAAGAAGGAGTTCCTCGATAAAGCATCCGTGGTTTTTAATGACACACGAGAGGATAATCTGAAAGAAAAACTCGCTTTAGAACGCAAGGAAAAAGCTGAATATGCGAAAAAAGTTGGCCAGCTCACCATGCAGGTGGATTGGTTGAAAAAAAAATCTGAAGAAACACTTGGACCTGACTACGAGAGTAAATTTAGTCCAAAACCTTTTGAAGACTAAAGAACTTCCAGTTAAAACAGGAGCTACACTTCTTGATATCAATCGTACCAGTGTTTATTACAAGGGCATGCCCATATCTCAGGAGGAGTTGGATTGCAAATCGATCATAGATCGATTACACACGGATAATCCGGCCTGGGGAGCACGACAACTGTCTGCTCAACTGAAGAAGCGTGGGCATCAGGTTGGTCGCCGGAAAACGCGCCGTTATATGAATGAAATGGGGATTGATCCAATTTATCCAAAAATGAACCTTTCTAAACGTATGCGACAGGCTAAAGTCTGCCCGTATCTGCTACGTAACGCCGTTATCGACCGTCCAAATCAGGCATGGTCAATCGACATTACATACATCCCCATTAAGCGTGGATTTCTGTATCTGACCGCTGTGATTGACTGGTACAGCCGCTGTATCGTTGGCTGGGAAGTCGATGATACTCTGGATACCAGAATGGTCATAACTGCGTTAAAAAAGGCGTTTATAGTGGCAAAACCTGTTATCCTGAATTCAGATCAGGGCTGTCAGTTTACAAGCAATGAGTACATGAATTTCCTCAAAGAGAACCAGATCCGTCAAAGCATGGATGGTAAAAGCCGGTGGGCTGACAATATCATGATTGAACGATGGTTCCGAAGCTTCAAGTACGAGGAAGCATATCTGACCCAATATAACAATATCAGAGAAGCACGGAAGGCAATCGGTAAATATGTGCACACTTACAACTTTGAACGTTGTCATTCTGCACTCAATAATCAAACACCGGCATCCTGCTATTATCCGATTCTGTTACTGGATGATCATGCAGCCTAAGGGGGGATTTTCTCCCCTACCCAGTTACATATATCAGTTCATTATAAAAAGCTTAGATTTTTGTCTTGACAACTGAACCACTATATTGTATAATAGGAATTGAAGTTAAATTAGATGCTAAAAATTTGTAATTAAGAAGGAGGGATTCGTCATGTTGGTATTCCAAATGCGTAATGTAGATAAAACATCTACTGTTTTGAAACAGACTAAAAACAGTGATTACGCAGATAAATAAATACGTTAGATTAATTCCTACCAGTGACTAATCTTATGACTTTTTAAACAGATAACTAAAATTACAAACAAATCGTTTAACTTCTGTATTTATTTATAGATGTAATCACTTCAGGAGTGATTACATGAACAAAAATATAAAATATTCTCAAAACTTTTTAACGAGTGAAAAAGTACTCAACCAAATAATAAAACAATTGAATTTAAAAGAAACCGATACCGTTTACGAAATTGGAACAGGTAAAGGGCATTTAACGACGAAACTGGCTAAAATAAGTAAACAGGTAACGTCTATTGAATTAGACAGTCATCTATTCAACTTATCGTCAGAAAAATTAAAACTGAACACTCGTGTCACTTTAATTCACCAAGATATTCTACAGTTTCAATTCCCTAACAAACAGAGGTATAAAATTGTTGGGAATATTCCTTACCATTTAAGCACACAAATTATTAAAAAAGTGGTTTTTGAAAGCCATGCGTCTGACATCTATCTGATTGTTGAAGAAGGATTCTACAAGCGTACCTTGGATATTCACCGAACACTAGGGTTGCTCTTGCACACTCAAGTCTCGATTCAGCAATTGCTTAAGCTGCCAGCGGAATGCTTTCATCCTAAACCAAAAGTAAACAGTGTCTTAATAAAACTTACCCGCCATACCACAGATGTTCCAGATAAATATTGGAAGCTATATACGTACTTTGTTTCAAAATGGGTCAATCGAGAATATCGTCAACTGTTTACTAAAAATCAGTTTCATCAAGCAATGAAACACGCCAAAGTAAACAATTTAAGTACCGTTACTTATGAGCAAGTATTGTCTATTTTTAATAGTTATCTATTATTTAACGGGAGGAAATAATTCTATGAGTCGCTTTTGTAAATTTGGAAAGTTACACGTTACTAAAGGGAATGTAGATAAATTATTAGGTATACTACTGACAGCTTCCAAGGAGCTAAAGCGCTCGGGACCCCATTAAGTATTTTTAAAAGCATGGTCGCAAGTTTCACTAGCAAATATGGAAGAAGTTTTAATTGATGATAATATGGTTTTTGATATTGATAATTTAAAATAAATTTCAGTTTATCGTTCTGATTTTCAACTGAATAACCACAGTAAAAACCGCTGCTACATGGAAGCTAACAAACCATGCAACAGCGGTTTTTCTTTACCGTTTTTTCCTTTGGCTGATAGGCGTTCCCATTTTCTTTGATTTTTTGAGAATCCGAATGAGCCAGCGAAATTCTTCATCTGACAGATTTTTATAGTTGATACCAAGTTGCTTGCAGTAAAGGACAACCAGCTTTTCATCCCGGCTGCCCTTGAAATTTTCGACCGCTTCCAGATTTTCTTTCAGTTCATCGGCAACGGTGGTCTGGGGTGCACTCTCACTGTCCTTTTTGTGGGCTTCCCGAATATCCCGGATAATGAGGTTGAGGTCATCCAGAACCATGTGACTAAAATACTCATCATCGCTGATATGGGCGGCTTGCAGCACTTTCAAATGCGGGTCATCTTCGCCGGGGCGATACCGTTCAATGATTTCATGCCGGACGGTATCGACAAGTGCATTGAGATTTTGAATCTGCATGGTGGCAATCCCGTCCACATAAATCTCAATGTCTGCAAGAAACTTGATAAAATCTTTATGTGTGGCAAGCTCACAGAGCAGACGGTTGTTAATCCGACCGCTTTTCAGGAGAGCAACCATCTCATCATTCAAATGCAGCTCCGTCAATGACGTGTTGATCTGCTCCCTGTTCTCTGTCTGGCACAGTAAATAATCAACGGAAACCCCATAGAAGTCTGCCAGCGTGATAAGGTTGCCATGATTGATTTCCTTAAAATCCTCTTTTTCATAACTTCCGAGAGCAGATTTGGAAATACCCGTCAGCTTTGATAGTTCTTCCAGATTTAAGCCTTTGTCCTTGCGGAGTTCCCAAAGGCGTTCCTGTATGCTTGTTGCTCCTTTCATGGGCGCACACTCCTTTCCGGCGGTTTCATTGCTGCCGCTTAACTGGATTATATCACACTTTCCGCAATCGTGGAAATTTCTGATTTTTACTCCTAATTCCTACTTTGTGGACATACGGCACAGGGCACAAAAATGTTCTATGATACAGGTAGTTCATCGATGGATTATTCCAATCGAATGACCAGCCTGTGTGGGATATGCTTCCCCGGCGATGTAGTGCCATGACTTTTGGCAGGGATGTGGAGGAACCCTGACCGAAACGAGCGTACCAAAGGGAGCGATACGCCGCTGTGAGATTCAGGGGAGGAACGACACCGGGGAGAACTGGCGAACTGACACCGAAATGATACCGAAACACGACAATCTGATAGGGGGATAGTCTACCCTATCGCTGATACTTCGGGAGATTTTAGGCGGCTCTATGGCTGTAATTTTTCCGAAAATCGCCCCGAAACCATACACAAAAACGGGAGGAAGCGCAATATGCCGAGAATGAGCAAAAAGAGGAAACAGGAGCTTTCCTTTTACCTCAATGACCGGGGGCGTGTCACTTACAACGAATTATGCCGGAAATGCCAGCATGGGTGCAAGCAGAGCTTCCGGGCGGTTGTGATTGACTGCCCCCGTTATTTATCCAAACGAGCAAAGAAAAAGGAGGAACACACCGAATGAATTTTGAATTTATGACGATAGACACACCACTGCCGCCCTGTATGCCATTTCCCAGAGCGTTGACAGGATTTCCAGTCAGCAGCACCGCAAAGGTCATGTACTGCCGGATGCTGGACGCTATGCTCTCCAAAGGTCAGGAGGACGAGAACGGAATCCTGTTTGTCTGCTTCCCTGTCACAGCCATTGCCGCAGTCCTGTCCCGCAGTCCTATGACGGTCAAGCGTTCTTTGAATGAACTGGAAAACGCAGGACTTATCATGCGGGTGCGTCAGGGCGTTGGAGAGCCGAACAGGATTTATGTGCTGATACCGGGAAAGGAGGACGCTGCCCTTGCCTGATAGCTCAAAACTTGAAAAGCTCAACCGGGAGCTGGAGAAAAGCGAAAAGAAACTGCGGAAAGCTATCAATGATGAAAAGGCATTGCAGCATCAGTTGAAGCAGCTTACCCGAAAGGAACGGACGCACCGGCTCTGTACTCGTGGCGGTATGCTGGAAAGTTTTCTGCAAGAGCCGGAACGCCTGACAGATGATGATATCATGCTGTTGTTGAAACTCATTTTTCACAGACAGGACACGCAGGAACTATTGAAAAAACTGCTGGACCGGAAGAAGCCGGAAACCCCTTAGTTTACTAAGGGCGCAATTATACACCACCCAGAGGTTGGTGCATTGCGTTCTCCGAAGGCTCCTCACCGGAGGGCTGTGATTTTCCGCAGTCATGGTCTGCTCCAAATCAAACAGGGGACGCTACGCTTCCCCTGCGCTGGCTGCCGCCAGCTACCCTTTTGTGGACTTGCCATCTGGGGACACCTTGCGTTGCAAGTTGTTCCCAGCCGACAAGTTTTACAAAATCTCTCTATACTTTGACGGTCGAATAAAGTATAATGAAGTCAACGACTAATCGGAAGTTCAATGTGAGGAAAATTAGATGAAGAAAAAGTCTTATTGGTTAAGTATTAGTGTGTTCGTATTGATACTGATATGGACGGTTTATTATTATGCAATGCAGTACACAGGAGGATTTGCAGACTTAAAGGACTCTATTGTTTGTGGGATTGTAGGTTTGATATGTATCGTATTTATCGTGAAAAGAACTATTGACTTTTTGAAAAACAAAAAATCGTAAAATTCAAGTTTGCCACCCACACATCGGGTCAACTTGTCCCGAACTTTTACAGCTAAATATCCGCCGCCTTCACAGCGGCACACCGAGCAGGAAATCTGAAAAAGGTCTCCTGCTTTTTTTCTGCCAAAATGAGGTGGTAAAACGCCACCCCATCCACCAATTACCGAAAGGAGGGACACGAAATGCCCTGCCCACACAACGAAATCACGATTGTTCAGCGCAGCCAGCGACAGTCTGCGGTTGCCGCCGCTGCTTACCAAAGCGGCGAAAAGCTGTTCTGTGAATACGACCAGCAAGTGAAGCACTACCCGGAAAAGCGTGGTATTGTCCACAATGAAATTCTGCTCCCGGCAAACGCCCCACGGTCATATGCAGACCGCAATACCTTATGGAACGCCGCCGAAGCGGTGGAAAAGCAATGGAACTCCCAGCTTGCAAGGCGGTGGGTGCTTACCATCCCAAGAGAGATACCACCCGACCAGTATGCTGTCCTTGTCCGGGAGTTTTGCCAGAAGCAGTTTGTTTCCAAAGGCATGATTGCTGATTTTGCAATCCATGACCCCCATCCGCCGGGACACAATCCCCACGCCCATGTCATGCTCACTATGAGGGCAATGGACGAACATGGAAAATGGCTTCCCAAGAGCCGCAAGGTTTATGACCTTGACGAAAACGGGGAACGGATAAAACTTCCGTCCGGCAGATGGAAAAGCCACAAGGAGGATACGGTGGATTGGAACGACCAGAAGTATTGCGAAATCTGGCGGCATGAATGGGAGGTCATCCAGAACCGCTATCTGGAAGCCAATGACCGCCCAGAGCGTGTGGACTTGCGTTCTTATGCCAGACAGGGGCTTGATATTATCCCTACTGTCCATGAGGGAGCTGCTGTCCGGCAGATGGAAAAGCGGGGTATCCAGACGAACATCGGCAACCTGAACCGGGACATCAGAGCCGCCAACCGCCTGATGAAGTCTATCCGGCAGCTCATTCAAAACCTCAAAGGCTGGATTACCGAGCTGGGAGAAAAACGAAAAGAACTGCTTGCACAAAAGGCGGCGGAGGAAGCGACACTTCTTCCCAATCTGCTGATGAAGTATATGGAGATACGAAAGGAAGAACGGAAGGACTGGACAAGGGCTGGACAGAACCGGGGGACTTCACAGGACTTAAAGGCAGTCAGCGAAGCCCTGTCCTATCTCCGTCAAAAGGGGCTTTCTACTGTGGAGGACTTAGAAGTATTTCTGGAATCTTCCGGGAAATCAGCCGCAGATTACCGCAGTCAGATGAAGCCAAAGGAAGCCCGCAGCAAAGTGATTGACGGGATTCTTGCCAGCCGGACAGACTGCAAGGAATGTAAGCCTGTCTATGAGAAGTACCAGAAGATATTTTTCAAGAAAACAAAGGAGAAATTCAAACAGGAACACCCGGAGGTCGCCCGGTATGCGAAAGCCGCCGCCTACCTTGCCAAGCACCCGGACGATAAGAACAGCACCCAAAAGGAACTGCAACAGGAGCAGGAAAAACTTCTCAGCGAAATCGCAGAGCTGAAAGTACCGCTGACAGAGGTGCAGGAGGATTTGAAGAAGCTGCGGGATATCCGCTACTGGGTACAGAAAGCCACCCCCGGCACAGAGGAAAGCAAAGAGCCGCCCAAGAAGCAGCCCATCAAGGAAGTCTTGCAGGATAAGGCAGACGGGAAAAAAGCACAAAGAACTGCCCAGGAACAGACGAAACACAGACAACAGGATATGGAACTTTAACAGGCACTTGCCATTTTCAATCAGAGAATGTCAGGTGCTTTTCTTATTTTCAAGGAGGGATAGATTTGAATGTATTTGAAGCTGTGAAGCAGTCCGTCACAACAAGACAGGCTGCGGAGCATTATGGAATCCATGTAGGTCGGAACGGGATGGCTTGTTGCCCGTTCCATAACGATAAAACCCCAAGCATGAAGCTGGATCGGCGTTACCACTGCTTCGGCTGCGGTGCGGATGGGGATGTGATTGATTTTGCCGCCGCCCTGTATGGACTGAGAAAGAAAGAAGCCGCCGTACAGCTGGCACAGGACTTCGGGCTTTCCTATGAGGACTGGAAACCGCCGGGAAAGGAAAAAAAGCCAAAGCCCCGGCAGAAATCCCCGGAGGAACAGTTTCAGGAAGCAAAGAACCGCTGCTTCCGTATTCTTGCCGATTATCTCCATCTGCTTCGGGCATGGAGAACGGACTACGCCCCACACTCCCCGGAGGAAGCCTTTCATCCCCGGTTTATAGAAGCCTTACAGAAGCAAGACCAAGTGGAGTATCTGCTGGATGTGCTGCTGTTCGGGGAAACAGAGGAAAAAGCGGCTTTGATTACGGACTACGGAAAGGATGTGATACAGCTTGAACAGCGAATGGCAGAGCTTGCCGCCGCAGACGCAGCAAGAACTAAAAAACACCATGAACGCCATGCAGCCACCCCAGAGCATTGAGGAAATCAAGGAGGGGCTGGAAACTACCGAGAAAGGCGGTGTCCGTCAGAGCATACGGAACTGCCTGACTGTATTCCAGCGTGACCCGCTGCTTTCCGGGGCTATCGCATACAACATCCTGACTGACCGCAAGGACATCATAAAGCCCATCGGCTTCCACAGGGAAAGCACCGCCCTGAACGATACAGATATGAAGTATCTGCTTCTCTATCTGGAAGAAACCTACGGGCTTACCAATGAGAAAAAGATTGATAACGCCATCGGGATTGTGGCGAATGAAAACAAGTACCACCCCATCCGGGATTATTTAAGTTCCCTTGTGTGGGACGGGACAGAGCGAATCCGCTTCTGCCTGCGGCACTTTCTGGGGGCTGACGCAGACGATTACACCTATGAAGCATTGAAGCTGTTCCTGCTGGGTGCAATCTCACGAGCCTTTCAGCCGGGGTGCAAGTTTGAAATCATGCTCTGTCTGGTCGGCGGTCAGGGGGCTGGCAAGTCCACTTTCTTCCGTCTGCTGGCAGTCCGGGACGAGTGGTTCTCCGATGATTTGCGGAAGCTGGACGATGACAATGTGTACCGCAAGCTGCAAGGTCATTGGATTATCGAAATGTCGGAAATGATGGCAACCGCCAACGCCAAGAGCATTGAGGAAATCAAGTCATTTTTAAGCCGACAGAAAGAGGTTTACAAGATACCCTATGAAACCCACCCAGCAGACCGCCCCCGTCAGTGCGTGTTTGGCGGCACTTCCAATGCCCTTGACTTCCTGCCCCTTGACCGTTCCGGCAACCGCCGCTTTATCCCCGTCATGGTGTACCCGGAGCAAGCCGAGGTTCACATTTTGGAGGACGAAGCCGCTTCCAGAGCCTATATCGAGCAGAT
>QULQ01000017.1 GCA_003490145.1 Lachnospiraceae bacterium OM04-12BH | reverse complement strand
TATAATAGAAATCTGAAAAGGAAAAAGTCATAGTGTCCTTGACAAAGGGTACACTTTATTAAATTTCTTAAAACAGGTGAAATCTCAATCGGTATTGGCGGTGACATGGCAAGAGCAATTACAGATATAAGGGAGAGTGTATTATGACACAGGATGAGCGAAGAGAATATCTGATTCAGTATCTTTTAAAAGAAGAAATACGGTTTGGCAGACAGAACATTCCTACGGATAAGCAGGGACAGGAGAATATGCTCCGCTCACTTATGAATAAGATAAACGAAAAGTATGGCACTCATTTTACAGAGATGGATAAAGTACTTGTGCAGATGGAAAATGATTATGCCAATCAGGAAAAATGGCAGAGCTATGCAAAGAACAATGACAGGGCAACCTTTATGTTGTTATTTGAAAAGGATTTTCCGAATATGGCAGCAGACAGATATGAGCAGAATGACAAGTTTTTCAGAAAGTTGTTTGATGATCCGGATATGATGAAGCAGGTAATGAAAATTTGATTAAGTTTAAATCATATGTCAGCTTTTATAAGAGCATTGTTGATCAGGACAGGGCATCCGTTGTTATATGCAATCTCAAACATGAGATTATCTACATGAATCCGGCAGCTGTTAACAGCTATGCGAAGCGAGGTGGCGATAAACTTATTGGAAGAAGTCTGTTAGATTGTCATAATCCAGAATCCAGAGATAAAATACAGCAGGTAGTGGACTGGTTTGCAGCAGATGAAAGCCATAATATCGTTTATACTTTTCATAATGTGAAACAGAATAAAGATGTTTATATGGTGGCACTCAGAGATGAGGGTAAGCTGATAGGATATTATGAGAAACATGAATATCGAAATTCAGAAACCATGAAACCATACGATTTGTGGTGATGATATGACGAAGGATGAATGGTATAGGCAGTTGTTTGAAAGACTGGATAATTCCAAGTTCCGAAGCAGTTTCCATCTGAAGCAGAAAGATATTGATTACATAAATGAAAAGGGACTTGATGTTATCAGGCAACATGCAAAGGAATTTATTGCAAAGAGAGAAGCTCCGGCATATATAGTAAATGATGGTAAACAAACACCTATGCGTGGACATCCAGTATTTATTGCCCAGCACGCAACAGCTACATGCTGTAGGGAGTGCATCCGAAAGTGGCATAAAATGCAGCCGGGCAAGGAATTGAGTCACGTGCAGCAGGATTATCTTGTAGATGTTATTATGACATAGATTCAAAAAGAAATGGGGAGGCAGGAACATATAATATGAGTTTGAAAAATGTATTGATTATTGTTGATAACATTGACGAATCAATTGATTTTTATGAAGAATTGTTTGGATTGCGTGTGATTACAAGGATGGAAGGCAATGTGATAATGTCTGAGGGGCTTGTATTACAGGATGTAGATGTATGGTATGACAGTACAAAAATACCTACAACTCCACATAACAACATGACGGAACTTTATTTTGAAGATAATGATATAGAAGGTATTATTGAAAAACTGGAGTCTGGCAAGTATGTAGTAAGTTATGTTACGGATTTAATGGAACTTGAATGTGGACAGAAGCTTGTAAGATTTTATGATCCATCAGGAAATCTTATAGAAGTACGAACACCAGTTAGTTACAACTGAAGAAAGCGGATTTGAGGAAAAATGCAGATATTTGTGGATGCGGATGCGTGTCCGGTAGTGGACATTGTCGAGACAATAGCAGAGAAATACAATATTTCCACCACATTGCTGTGTGATACAAATCATATTTTGTATTCTGATTACAGCGAGGTGATTGTAGTAGGTGCAGGAGCAGATGCAGTAGATTATAAACTGATCAGCATTTGTCATAAAGGGGATGTAGTAGTATCGCAGGATTATGGTGTTGCTGCTATGGCACTTGGGAAAGGTGCACATGCTATTCACCAATCAGGTAAGTGGTACACGAATGAGAACATAGATCAGATGCTTATGGAGCGACATCTTAATAAGAAGGCAAGGCGCAGCTCTCATAAGAATCATATGAAAGGACCGAGAAAGCGTACGGAAGAAGATAATGTACGCTTTGCGCAGTCCTTTGAAAAACTAATATTGATGGCAAAGTCAAAAGAAGGTGCTCAGAGTGAGACTATTTAAGAAAAAGACAATTACAAAGACATATGATAAGGAAAATAAGAAACCGGTAATCAAAGCGAGCATATGTAATGGCGAGCAGGTTGCTGGCTTTAAGGACATTCATACTGGTAAGATAGAAGAGGTTATGCTGATTAAGAACCAGGCAGATCTTGATGTATTCAAGAAAATGTATGGAATAGATGGCGAGATAGAGAAGGAATACTGATATGAATATACAGATATTTGGAACAAAGAAATGCAATGATACTAAGAAGGCGGAGCGTTTTTTCAAGGAGCGGGGCATAAAGTATCAGTTCATTGATATGAAAGAAAAAGGTATGAGCAAAGGAGAATTTAATTCAGTAGCTCAGGCAAATGGTGGATTAGAAAATATGGTTAATTGGGATGGCAAGGACAAGGATTTACTTGCTCTTATTAAGGATATCGCAGATGAAGATAAGCTCGAAAAGGTGCTTGAGAATCCACAAGTAATTAAAACACCAGTAGTAAGAAACGGAAAGCAATCAACACTTGGTTATCAGCCGGATATTTGGAAAGGATGGAACTAAATGTACTTAATTAAGACTTTAATGGGAGACATAACAAAAGTAACAGAGGCGCAGGCAATAGTAAATGCAGCAAACAACTCTCTTCTTGGTGGAGGCGGTGTAGATGGTGCGATTCACAGAGCAGCAGGACCGGAACTTTTGGTAGAGTGTAGGACACTTCATGGATGTGAGACCGGAGAAGCAAAGATAACAAAAGCCTATAATCTGCCATGTGATTATGTGATACATACTGTAGGACCAATATGGAATGGTGGAAGAAATAGAGAAGAGGAACTTCTTGCTAATTGTTATTTTAATTCTATGAAGCTGGCAATGGATAATGGAATCAGGTCTATTGCATTTCCTTCCATATCAACGGGAGTATATAGTTTTCCGGTTGAGTTGGCGACAAAGATTGCGGTACATACAGTAAACAGATTCTTGCAGGATAATCTGGACAGCTTTGATCTGGTGGAGTGGGTGCTATTTGATACTCATACTGAATCAGTGTATGAAGCTGAGGTTGATAAGATGTATGAGAGATAGAAAATATGGAAAGTTCCAATGATGCGTAAATAAAGAATTATCTTGGTATAGTTGGAGGCAAGAATGAATCTGATTGAAGAATTAAAAAGTTATTGTGATATAAATAATCCTGTTGGGGCTTTGATGTTATCAGGAGAGTGGGGATGTGGTAAAACATATTTTATAAAAAAATTCGTAAAATCAGTGAAAGATAAATATGTTTTTGTGTGCATTAGTTTATTTGGTATAGACTCTTTGGATAAACTAAGAGTTGAGGTGAAGAAAAAATGGTTAGAGAAAGCAAGTGAATTGGACAAACTGAATGGAACTAAGGTCTCAAAGATTGCAGATTCATATAAAAAAGTATTTGGTACGATTAAGGAGGTTTTGCCTGAAAATTGGCAAAAAAAAGGAGAAGTAGTTTCATCTATTATGGATTTAGTTAATTTTGTGCCTATAAGTAACAGAATGTCTGATAAGAAAGTTATACTTGTTTTTGATGATTTAGAGAGGTCGAACATTTCTTGTACAGATCTTCTGGGATGTATTAATGATTACTGTGAAAATCAGGACTTTAATACTATTATTATTGCAAATGAAGGAAAAATAAAAGATAGTTCAAAAAATGAATTATCATATCATGAAATAAAAGAAAAAATTGTGCAAAGAGTTATTCACTTTGTCCCTGATTATGAAGAGATTGTCTCTGATACTATAGAATTAATGCCTTTGGGGATAGAATATAAGGGGATTCTCAGAAAAAACAAGCAATCATTGGTTAAAATTTTATCAGGCGATTTTAATGATAATGCAATCATTGAACAGTATAGGACTGAAAATTACAAGTTTGATGGTAATAAGAAAAGAGAAGAATATCAAAAGGAAGAGGAAAAACTTCGAGAATTGTTAGCACAAAGACCACATAATGTACGAAGTTTTAAATGTGCTATTCAAGACTTTGAACGTGTATATAATAAACTGGTTAACGCTGGTATTCAAGATTGTAGTAATTGGCTTCTTTCTTTTACATGCTTTATGATGGCAAATAAGGCAGGATTGATTTGGAAAAATTCTAAATACGGAAATTTGTTTTTATACATTGATGTAGAAAAGCTTTATCCGGATGTATTTAACAGTAATTTTATTGTTAATGGATTTTCTGAGTGGATTATTCACGGTGAGTGGAATGATGAAGTTATCACGAAAGAAATACAGTTGTTTTTGAAAAAAAAGAATGCAGCTACTCCGCTTGAAATTCTTAAAACGCATAATCTACCTGAAGTTAATGAAGAAGTAATTGATGAAGGATTTAAGGATTTATTAGTAGAAGCATATGAAGGAAAAATGTCGTTAGATGAGTATATTCTGTTCCTTAATAATTGTTGTTATTCTAGAAGATATGACATTGATTTACCTGCAATTGATTGGGAAAATGTGCGAGAAGGTATTAACAAGCAAATAAAATATTTAATTAATTCTGAGGTAAAAGATAGTCATTCTCACATGATGATTGGGGATGACAGTAAGGAATATTTTACAGAAGATGAATGGTCAGCATATCAGATTATAAAAGAGTTTAGAGATAATGATGTGTGGATTTATGAAAAGAATAAAAGGCTCTATATTGATTTGATTAGTTCAGACTTAAATGAGGCTTTCAGAAATTTGAGTAATAAGAGATACAATGCGTTTTCTGTTGAGATGGAGTCCGCAACTATTAATGCATTTAAGAATGCTGATAATATGGATAAAAATCATTTTTCTGGGTGGTTTGTTGGAATTTGGGGACATTATAGTGATATAGAAGAGATTGATGGACAAATCACAACAATGGCACTTAAAAAGTTAAGAGAAGATTTGAATTCTGTAATGCAGGATTATAAAGAAAAAAATAAGAATATAGCTGCGAAACATACTCAAAAATTTATTAAAAAACTTGATGATATTATAATACCGGAAAGTAAAGATGTACCCATAGAGCAGTAACGGTCTCTCTGTGACAAATATGAGAGTATATAAATATATTTATGACCATTGATGATTATCAACAAAATCAGTTTGTATAGTAAATGAGAGAGCTGGATTTAGGGAGTATCCAGCTCTCCAGCTCAATCTTCTACATGAAATACATCTTCCACCAGCATATTAAAGTATTTTGATATCCGCAGCATAAATTCGGCAGATGGGGTGCTGTCCCCACGTTCTATCCTGCCGACAGTTTTGGTGCTGTATCCGATAGCAGCGGCAAGGTCATCCTGGTAAATGCCTCGCTGTTCACGGATTTCTCTGATATTATTGGTAACCGCCATAAGAATCCCTTCTTTCAGTTCTATAGATATTTCTTATTTTCAATTATGCAAAATAATGTGTCCGATAAAAAGGACTTGCGTTTTATCGGCAATGTCCTGTGATAGCAGAAGCATCAGATTTTCCAAGAACTTTTCCAAATATGTCTAAGCGGTCGTTTTCACTAACCTTGATAGGTGCATACTTTTCATTAAGCGAGATAAGGAAAATTCCGTCTTTATCGTTCTGTAATTTCTTAATATAGGCTTCTCCGTTTAGAGCGAAGATGCCGATTTCTCCATTAGCAACAGATTCCTGTTGTAATACCCATGCAATCTGACCATCGTGGAATTCAGGTTCCATACTGTCACCACTAATGCGTACACCGAAAGTAGTATCTTCCGGCAGGATAGATTCATCTATGCGTACAGTCTCTTTCGGTCCGTCTACAAGGAAGTTACCGGTTCCGGCTGATACGGCATTTTCAAAAATATCAATGCTTCGGAATGGAATTATCTTAGCAGTCTGCTTTTCATACATTCCGGATGCATGGAGCAGATTGATATAATCCATAGCTTTTTCCCTGCCTTCATCAGTAAGTGATGCTTATCAGATATTTAAGGAAAACTATAACTGGAGCAAACCAATCCGCAGTGTTGGTGTCCGAGGTGCAGACCTAGTAACAGATAATTATTGGGAACAGATTGATTTGTTCTCAAGAGTTACAGTTCCATTCATACAATTCGTGGAGTTGTAAGACCTGCATTCCAGATAGCATGCGAAGCGGATTTAATTCATAAAAAACCTTTTGATTTTGATCTACATAACTTCTTAATCAATGATTCGGTAAAAAGAGAAGCCTTGACAGGAAAACAGGAAAAAGAGTTCTTGCAGTTTATCAAGCAGGATGAACATTTCAGTGAGTGCTACGACGGCATGTATCTTCTCTTACATACAGGACTTCGTATCGGGGAATTCTGAGGACTTACCTTGAAAGATATTGATATGCAAAAGAAAACAATCAATGTTGACCACCAGTTGCAATACGTTGGAAACAAGGGGAAATACATCGAGAAAACGAAAACGGACGCAGGAACGAGGGTATTACCCATGTCGGAAGAAGTATATGAAGTAATAAAAAGGGTGTTAGCAAACCGGAAGAAGCCGAAGATTGAAATATGTATTGACGGCTATACAGGTTTTCTGTTCTTGGATAAGCGTGGAATGCCTATGATGCCTTATCAATGGGAGAAGCGGTTTCAGCATTCTGTTGAAAAATATAACAAAATATATCGGGTGCAACTTCCAAAGATAACACCTCATGTCTGCCGCCATACATTCTGTACGAATATGGCAAAGAGGGGAATATCCGTAGAAACCCTGAAATATCTTATGGGACATACGGATATCAGTGTGACTTTAAATGTTTACACGCACTTAAAGTTAGAGGATGCGGAGAAAGAAATAAAACGCCTGGAAAACGTAGAAAAAGAGTTGAAAAGATGTGCACGATAAAAAGATAAAAGATGCCTGAAATAAAGTGGTGAGTAAAAATGAGTAAAAAGAGAGGATTTACCTAGATTTTTACTCATTTTGCTTGCCAGGATATGGAAAGATATGCGAAGTTATGCTAGGATAGGGAAGAAAGGGTTCTGTCTGGAAAAGCTGATAAAACCTAGGAAAAACGAAGATATGCAAGGATATGAAACGATATGGAAAGAAAAGTTAAAATTCTCATGGTATGTCACGGCAATATCTGCCGTTCTCCAATGGCAGAATTCATTTTAAAGGACATGGTTAATAATCTCGGGCTATCAGATCAGTTTGAGATCGCCTCAGCGGCCACCAGCGCAGAAGAAATCTGGAATGGCATCGGCAATCCGGTTTATCCACCGGCAAGGACGGAATTGGCGAAGCACGGAATCAACTGCGAGGGCAAGCGGGCGGTTCAGATGAAAGCATCTGATTATGATAAATATGATTATCTGATCGGAATGGATTCCATGAATATCCGGAATATGGAACGGATTACGGGGCATAAGAAAGGAGATAAGATATACAAGCTTCTGGAATTTGCCGGATTGGAGGCGGACTGCAGAGACCCCTGGTACACATCGAGATTTGATGAAACATATAGAGATGTGGTGACGGGGTGTACAGCTTTTTTGGAGTGCCTGCAAAAGGAAGGAAAGATCTGCTGACAGGCTGGAGCATTCAGAGGAATAACTGAAGAAAATGCACGTTAGTAATTGGGGAGTAATTGGAGAGTGCTCAAAAACCGTTGGTCATTTCAATGTGATTATGCTATAATAAAAACGATATCGGGATCAAAATCTGGAAATCAGTGAAATGCATATCTGATTTTAAAAGGTTGATCTGTGAACAAACGTTAATATGTCAGGGTGGAGGTTATAGCATTGAAAGGAAAGGATAGTTTTGCACAGAAGTTAAAGAAGATTTTTATGTTGCTGATCGGGGTATGCTGTGTATCAGAATTATATGCGATTCTCGGTATGGCAGGGGTTGGTAATAAGGTGATCAATATTATTGTTCATGGCCTTTTGTTGATCATAAATATTGTGATTGCAGTGAAGGGATATGGTGTTCTGACCAGGAAATTATTTGCGCCCATTGCTGAGATGGGAGAGGCTGTGAACAGTCTGGCTGAAGGAAAGCTGGACGCAGAGATTACATATAAGGAAGACAATGAACTTGGAAAGCTCGCTGAAAGCTTCCGGAGAGCATTTGATAATCTGCGGACAGTGATCGGTGATCTGACAGAGATCCTTGGAGAATTTGCTAAGGGTAATTTTAATGTCAGGAGCAAGCACAAGGAGGCTTATGTTGGAAGCTATGCCATCGTGCTTGAAGAACTTGTGAACCTTGTGAAAGAATTCAGTGATACTATGGGAGATATTGATGCAGCAGCCGAGCAGGTGTCTGCGGGATCCCATGACTTGGCATCCAGCTCTCAGGAACTGGCACAGGGAGCGACAGATCAGGCAGCTGTAGTAGAAGAATTGCTTGCAACTGTTACTGAAGTAACTAGTCAGGTAGTAAGGAATACAGAAACTACGGACAAGGTACATGAGAATGCTAAGATCATCGGTGAACAGGCACAGATAAGTAAGCAGAAGATGGCAGAGCTGACAGCAGCCATGGAGAAGATCAAGGAGACTTCCGGCAAGATTGAAGAGATCATTGCAGATATTGAGGAAATTGCATCCCAGACGAATCTCCTTTCCCTGAATGCGGCGATCGAAGCGGCGAGAGCGGGAGAGGCTGGCAAGGGCTTCGCAGTTGTGGCAGACCAGATCCGCAAGCTGTCAGAAGACAGCTCTGCAAGTGCAGTTACCACGAAGAAACTGATTGATGAAGCAATCAGCGAAGTAAAGAGTGGCAATGATATTACCGCAGATACCGCAGAGGCACTGAATAAGGTGAGCGACGAGATGGACAAGCTGGTAGATGCAGTTGCCACGATCAGAACAGCTTCTGATAAGCAGGCTGCTTCTGTGAAGGAGATTGAGCAGAGCGTCAACCAGATCAGCGGTGTGATCCAGAACAATTCTGCAGCAGCGGAGGAAACCTCTGCAACCAGTCAGGAGCTGTCAGCGCAGTCGGTTACATTGAAGGGACTGGTAGAAAAGTTCCAGTTAAGAGAGGATTAATTTTGCAGCAGAAAATATGTTATATCATAGGAGCCGGCGAATGCAGCCGGCTCTTGTTACCTCTGAAAAAGGAAGATTTTGTCATAGCTGTAGACGGAGGCTATGAGTATGTGAAGGATGGCAGGGTAGACCTGGCAATCGGTGATTTTGATTCCCTGCATTATATTCCGGAATGTAAAGAAAAAGTCGTACTGCAGCCGGAAAAGGATGATACGGATACGCTTTCCGGCATCAAAGAAGGGCTGAAAAGAGGTTACCGGTATTTTTATCTATATGGCGGTCTTGGTGGAAGAGTGGATCACAGCTATGCTAATGTGCAGTGCCTTTCTTATCTGCAGAAGCATGGTGCCAGAGGCTGGCTGATAGGAAAGAAACAGGTGATCACAATGATCAGCGGAGGAGAAAAGATTTGTTTTCCCGAAGGAGCAGACGGTTATGTATCTGTTTTTTCTTACGGGGAAAAGGCAGAAGGTGTGACTCTACAGAACCTGAAATATGAAATAGCAGATGCGGTTCTTTCTGATAACTTCCCGATAGGAGTCAGTAATGAATTTACCGGACAGGCAGCATCGGTATCAGTAAAAAGAGGACGTATTCTTGTAATATATGATAATCAGTGGAAGCCGGGAGCACTTCCATAATCACGTACCGCATACAGGCAGAGCAGGGTCTGGACAAGCTGGCTTGCCAGAAGTCCAAGGAGGTAACCATTAATTCCCATTACAGGAATCAGGAAAAAGACGAAGAACAGACGGACCAGCAGGCTGATCATGCTGTACAGAAAGGTCAGACCTGTTTTGCCAAGACCATTCAGGATGCTGCTCAGGGTAGATGCAATATACATTAAAGGACAGAGAAATCCGAGAACGCTGATGAAGCGGCCGGCAGCTTCGTTCTGATAGAGAAGATTTCCAAGAAAAGAGCCGCCAAGGAAAAAGATCAGAGTAAATACGCTGCCCAGAAGAAAACCATATTTGACAGATTTTTGAATCGCCTTTTCTACTATATGTTGATTGCCGGTGGCATCAGCTTCCGAAACGACAGGGAGAAGCAGGACGCAGACAGAGCCTGTAATGGCACTTGGAAACAGAATCAGTGGCAGGGACATACCGGTCAGAACACCGTAGATACTGAGAGCCGCCTGATGAGCATATCCGTATCTCAGGAGCTGCGCCGGGATGAAAACAGCTTCTACACTCATCAGAAAATTGATGATCACACGGTTGGCAGATAGTGGAATGGACAGATGAAGCATATCAGAAAGAGCGCGGTGCAGATGGACAGGCACATTTGAAGAGGCAGATGATGTATTCAATTTCCCAGAGAAGTGAGCCCAGGCAGCGATCAGGGACACCAGCATAGAAGCACATTCACCAATGACCAGACCAATGACAGCAAAGCTGATTGTTGGAGAGTATCCTCTTTTCTGACATAGGGCATAGATCACATAAACACTGCCAACCCGCATGAGCTGTTCGGAGAGCTGACAGATCGAAGGGATGCCGGTTTTTTTAATCCCGTAGAAATAACCGTTGATGCAGGAATGAACGGCAGCCATGGGAATGGAAAGAGCGATAATGCGAAGAAGAGGAGCAGTCCTGTATTCCATAAGAAAGCGTACGGCGATCTGTTCTGAAAAGCAGTAAACAAAGCCAGCACACAGAATGGAGAGCGCAAGGGAAAGAGTAAGACCGGAGAATAAATAAACAAAAGAATACCGATAATCTCTGGTAGAGGTTTCTCTTGCCACAAACTTGGAGATGGCGGTCTGGATCCCGGCAGCAGAAAGAGCAAAGGTGAGTGCGAGCACAGGGGCAGTAAGCTGATAGATCCCCATACCTTCTGCTCCAAAGACCCTTGACAGAAAGATACGGTAAAAAAAACCGATAAACCGGCTGACAAAGCCGGTGATGGTTAAAACGACCGTCCCGAAAACCAGAGGATTTTTCAGTGAGAAATGGCGCATGAAAGGATATCATCTCCTGCAGGTGTTAATGCTAATATATGCAGAGTTGGAAATTGACAGAACAGTGAAGAAATGGTATATTGTTGCGAGACAACCTACTTGATTACTAGGGCAAACAGAGAAAGGATTTAATGATCAAAATGAATAAGCTGATCTATCTTGATAATGCAGCAACGACCAAAACCGCACAAGAAGCAGTGGATGCCATGCTGCCCTATTTTACAGAGTATTATGGAAATGCCAGCAGCATTTATTCTCTTGGAGCAGAGAGTAAAAAAGCCATGACAGAGGCCAGAGAGGAGATTGCAGGGAGCATTGGTGCATCGGCACAGGAGATCTACTTTACAGCAGGTGGCTCCGAATCTGACAACTGGGCATTAGTTGCGACTGCAGAGGCTTATGAGAGCAAAGGAAAGCACATTATTACCTCGAAGATCGAGCATCATGCGATTCTGCATACCTGCGAATATCTGGAAAAAAGAGGATTTTCCATTACCTATATTGATGTAGATGAAAATGGGGTACTTAAACTGGATGAGCTGAAAAAGGCAATCCGTCCGGATACGATCCTGATCTCTGTGATGTTTGCAAATAATGAGATCGGAACGATTCAACCTATTAAGGAGATCGGAGAAATTGCCCGAGAGCACGGCATTCTGTTCCATACGGATGCAGTACAGGCCTATGGACATGTGCAGACAAGAGTGGATGAACTTCCCATCGACATGATGTCTGCCAGCGGACATAAGATCAATGGTCCCAAGGGTATTGGTTTCTTATATATCAGAAAAGGTGTTAAGATCCGTTCCTTTGTACATGGTGGAGCACAGGAGAGAAGCCGCCGTGCCGGTACAGAGAATATTCCAGGTATTGTCGGACTTGCTGCTGCAGTAAAGAAGAACTTTGCCAATATGGAAGAGCGTACCAGGAAAGAGACAGAGCTTCGTGATTATCTGATCGAAAGAATAGAGAAGGAAATTCCCTACTGTAGACTGAATGGACACAGAACAGACAGACTGCCGAACAATGTAAACTTCAGCTTTCAGTTCATTGAGGGAGAATCCCTGCTGATCATGCTGGATATGAAAGGAATCTGTGCTTCGAGCGGTTCAGCCTGTACATCAGGTTCGCTGGATCCCTCCCATGTCCTTCTGGCGATAGGACTGCCTCACGAGATCGCACATGGATCCCTGCGCATGACGTTAAGTGAGGAGAATACAAAGGAAGAAATTGATTTTGTGGCAGATGAACTGAAGGGAATTGTGGAGAGACTCCGCAGTATGTCACCGCTTTACGAAGACTTTATTAAGAAAGAGGAAAAGAAGCATGTACAGTGAAAAGGTAATGGACCATTTTAATAACCCGAGAAATGTGGGCGAGATTGAGAATGCCAGCGGTGTAGGTACTGTTGGAAATGCAAAATGCGGCGATATTATGCGTATCTATCTGGATATTGATGACAATCAGATCATCAGGGATTGCAAATTCAAGACATTCGGCTGCGGTGCAGCTGTAGCGACCAGCAGCATGGCAACTGAGCTTGTTAAGGGTAAGAGTATTAAAGAAGCCATGGAAGTGACTAATAAGGCGGTTATGGAAGCGCTTGACGGACTTCCGCCGGTTAAGGTGCACTGTTCCCTGCTGGCAGAAGAGGCGATTCATGCAGCACTCTGGGACTATGCAGAAAAGAACCACATAACCATCGAAGGTCTTTCCAAACCCAAGTCAGATATCCATGAGGGCGAGGAAGCGGAAGAGGAAGAGTATTAAAGCTTTTATGAAAAAGAAGGTTGTAGTTGGAATGTCGGGCGGCGTAGATTCATCTGTAGCCGCCCTGCTTTTAAAAGAACAGGGATATGATGTGATCGGTGTGACCATGCAGATCTGGCAGGATGAAGAGCAGGCACTGAAAGAGGAACACGGCGGATGCTGCGGACTCTCAGCAGTTGAGGATGCCAGAAGAGTGGCACAGGTACTGGATATTCCCTATTATGTGATGAATTTCAAGCAGGAGTTCCGGGAAAAGGTCATGGACTATTTTACCTGTGAATATCTGCAGGGAAGGACACCAAACCCCTGTATTGCCTGTAACCGTTATGTGAAGTGGGAGTCCCTCTTGCAGAGAAGTCTGGAGATTGGCGCAGATTATATCGCTACCGGTCATTATGCAAGGATTGAGCAGCTTCCGAATGGCAGGTATGCGATCCGCAATTCCGTAACGGCAAGGAAGGATCAGACCTATGCACTTTATAATCTGACTCAGGATCAGCTTTCCCATACGCTGATGCCGGTAGGGGCTTATCATAAGGATGAGATCCGGAAAATGGCAGTTGAAAATGATCTGCCAGTGGCCTATAAGCCGGACAGCCAGGATATCTGCTTTGTACCGGATGGAGATTATGCAGGTTTTATTGAAAGGGAAAGAAAAGGAAAGGTACCGGGAGAAGGAAACTTTGTTTTAAAGGACGGTACAGTGATAGGCAGACATCTTGGTATCACCCATTATACGATCGGACAGAGAAAAGGACTTGGCATTGCCATGGGACATCCGGTTTTTGTGACAGAAATCCGGCCGGAGGCCAATGAAGTAGTAATTGGAGAAGCGGAAGATGTGATGACAGATCACCTGACCTGCGGCCATATCAACTACATGAGCATTCCGGATCTGACGGAGGAAAGGCGTGTATTTGCCAAGATCAGATATTCTCATCCGGGAGAATGGTGCCGGATAAGGAAAGCAGGAGAAGACAGGATCTTCTGTGAATTTGAAAAGCCCGTCAGGGCGGTAACACCCGGACAGGCTGTCGTATTTTATGATGGAGAATATGTACTTGGAGGCGGCAGCATCGAAGGATGAGGCCGCCTTAATTACAGGCAGTGGAAATCGGCGATCCGGTTTTCAAAGGTAGTGTAATAACTGAAACCGCATTCACGCAGAACGTCAGCAGCTCTGTCAAAATCGCCGGCGATAGCGGACGGGTCGTGAGCATCTGAACCGATCGTGATGATCTCACCGCCAAGCTGCTTATAGCGCTTCAAAACGCCTGTGCAGGGGTGAACATCCTTCATTCCTTTGCGGAGTCCAGCGGTATTTAATTCAATGCCACGTTCCATTTCCAGAAGACGGATCAGAATCTTATCGAAGATATCCTGATATTTTTCATAGCAGTAATCCTTATCCCTGCTTGCTCCATAGCGGACAACATAATCCAAATGACCGTAGACATCAAAATTGCTGAAGACATCCAGATTCTCAAGGATGGAAGAAAAATATTCCCGGTAGGCTTCTTCGTCACTGCGCCCCTCATAAAAGGACGGATAGTAGGGATCCCTTCCGTGGCAGATATGGGAAGAAGCTATGATGAAATCAAAAGGGTAGCTTCTGGAATACCGGTTCAGTTCCTTCTGGAGATGAGGCTGGATTCCGAGCTCCACACCAAAGAGGATCTGAATCTGATTTTCATATTTTTCTTTTAAGGTAGCCAGTTCATACAGGTAGGAATCGGTGTTTAATTCAAACATACCGGCTTCCTCGGGTTTTCCGTACACATAGTCCATATCCATATGTTCGGTAAAGCACATGGTAGTGAGCCCGAGAGAAATCCCCTTCTTTATCATGTCCTCCATGGGTGCCGTACTGTCGCCGGAATTGTGGGTGTGTAAATGATAGTCTGCGGTGATCGTCAAAGTAAATGACCTCCATTCTCTTCTTCTTAATCCCAAGTCTAGTGGATTTTCTAGGAAAATGCAATGAATCAGAAGAGAAAAGAGGAGGATTTATAAAAATTACATTAAATTTACAGGGAAACAGGAATATTTTTAAATTTACATCTTGCACTTTCCGGACAAATTAGGTAAAATAATCGTGCTGATAAAATTTTGTCAATCTATGGAAGATAAGTTTTCCTGGATGGCGAAATAATATAAAATTTATTCAATTTTAGGAGGAAACTAAAATGGCAGTAAAAGTAGCAATTAATGGTTTTGGCCGTATTGGTCGTCTGGCATTCAGACAGATGTTTGGTGCTGAAGGTTATGAAGTAGTTGCAATCAACGACTTAACAACACCTTCTATGTTAGCACACTTATTAAAATATGACTCTTCACAGGGCAGATATGTAGCTATCGGAGAAGAGGATCAGGTTACTGCTGATGACGAAGCTGGAACAATTACCGTTAAGGGTAAGACAATCAAGATCTACAAAGAGCCCGATGCAAACAATTGTCCTTGGGGCGAGATCGGTGTAGACGTTGTTCTTGAGTGTTCTGGATTCTATACCTCTAAGGCTAAGGCACAGGCTCATATCAATGCTGGTGCTAAGAAGGTTGTTATTTCCGCTCCTGCTGGAAATGATCTTCCTACAATCGTTTACAATGTAAACCACGAGACACTGACAAAGGATGACAAGATCATCTCTGCAGCTTCTTGTACAACAAACTGCTTAGCTCCTATGGCTAAGGCATTAAATGACCTTGCTCCTATCGAGTCTGGTATTATGTGCACAATCCACGCTTACACAGGCGATCAGATGATCCTTGACGGACCTCAGAGAAAGGGCGACAAGAGAAGAAGCCGTGCAGGCGCTGTAAATATCGTTCCCAACTCAACAGGTGCTGCTAAGGCAATCGGACTTGTTATTCCTGAACTGAACGGCAAGCTGATCGGTGCTGCACAGCGTGTTCCTACCCCTACAGGATCTACAACACTGTTATTCGCAGTAGTAGACAAGGCAGTTACCAAGGAAGAAGTTAACGCAGCTATGAAGGCTCAGGCTACAGAATCCTTCGGTTATAACGAAGAAGAGATCGTTTCTTCCGATATCGTTGGAATGAGATTCGGTTCCTTATTCGATGCTACACAGACAATGGTTAGCCCTCTTCCGGATGGAAAGACACAGGTAGAAGTTGTTTCTTGGTATGACAATGAGAACTCCTACACAAGCCAGATGGTTCGTACAATTAAGTACTTCGCTGAGTTAGGCTAATTCAGTTATAAGTATCTGAAAGAAAGACCTGTCTAAAGGTCCGGTCTTATGGACCGGACCTTTTTTGTACGGGATAATGCTTTAATAAATTTGGAGGATTGAATCATGGGATTAAATAAGAAATCAGTTGATGATATCAACGTAAAAGGCAAACGTGTCCTTGTAAGATGTGACTTCAACGTTCCTTTAAAGAATGGTGAGATTACAGATGAGACACGTATCGTAGCAGCTCTTCCTACAATCAACAAGCTGCTTGCAGATGGCGGAAAGGTAATCCTTTGCTCCCATCTTGGAAAGGTTAAGAATGGCCCTAACGAAGGAGAATCTCTTGCACCTGTAGCAAAGAGACTTTCTGAGAAACTTGGCAAGCCTGTAAACTTTGTAGCAGATTACAATGTAACAGGATCTGCTGCTACAGAGGCTGTTGCAGCTATGAAGGATGGAGATGTTGTTCTGCTTCAGAATACACGTTTCCGTGGTGCAGAGGAGACCAAGAACGGAGAAGAGTTCTCCAAGGAACTGGCTGACCTTTGTGATGATTATGTATGTGATGCTTTCGGATCTTCCCACAGAGCACATGCATCCGTAGCCGGTGTTACCAAGTTTGTTCGTGCTAAGGGTGGTTCCTGTGTAGTTGGTTATCTGATGCAGAAGGAAATCAACTTCCTTGGAAACGCAGTAGAGAATCCGGTAAGACCTTTCGTAGCAATTCTTGGTGGTGCTAAGGTTGCAGACAAGCTGAACGTTATCAATAACCTTCTTGAGAAGTGCGATACACTGATCATTGGTGGTGGTATGGCATTTACCTTCTTAAAGGCTAAAGGATATGAAATCGGTAAGTCTCTGGTTGATGATGAGAAGATTGATTACTGTAAGGAAATGATGGATAAGGCTGAGAAGCTCGGTAAGAAGCTGCTTCTTCCTATCGATACTACAGTAGCTGCAGAGTTCCCGAATCCTATCGATGCTCCTATCGAGGTAGAAGTAGTAGATGCTGACAAGATCCCTGCTGATAAGGAAGGTCTTGATATCGGAACCAAGACAGCAGCCCTTTATGCTGATGCTGTTAAGTCTGCTAAGACTGTTGTTTGGAACGGACCTATGGGTGTATTCGAGAATCCTACTCTTGCAAAGGGAACTATCGCAGTAGCTAAGGCTCTTGCAGAAACAGATGCAACTACAATCATTGGTGGTGGTGATTCTGCAGCAGCAGTTAACCAGCTTGGTTTCGCTGACAAGATGAGCCATATTTCAACTGGTGGTGGAGCTTCCCTTGAGTTCCTTGAAGGTAAGGAGCTTCCTGGTGTAGCAGCTGCTGACGATAAATAACCGAAAGCAACTTAGTGAATGCAATATTAAATTTAGAAAGAGGATAATAAAATGGCAAGAAGAAGAATTATTGCCGGCAACTGGAAGATGAACATGACTCCCAGCCAGGCAGTTGAGCTTTGCGCAACACTGAAAGATTTAGTAAAGAATGATGATGTAGATGTAGTATACTGCGTACCTGCAATCGATATCGTACCTGTAGCAGAAGCTATTAAGGGAACCAACGTTAAGTTAGGCGCTGAGAACTTCTATATCGAAGATAAGGGAGCTTTCACAGGTGAGATTTCTGCTCCTATGCTCAAGGATGCTGGTGTTGAATATATCATCATTGGACATTCTGAGAGAAGAGATATTTTCGGTGAGAACGACATCCTGATCAATGCTAAGGTTAAGAAGGCATTTGCTGCTGGACTTAAGCCGATTCTCTGCTGTGGTGAGTCCCTTGCACTTCGTAAGGCTGGCACATACAAGGAGTGGATCGCAAGACAGATCAAGTGGGATCTTACAGATGTAACTGCTGATCAGGTTAAAGAGCTTGTTATTGCTTACGAGCCTATCTGGGCTATCGGAACAGGTGAGACAGCTACAGCTGACCAGGCACAGGAAGTATGTAAGATGATCCGTGACGTTATTGCAGAAATGTATGATGCTCCTACAGCTGAAGCAGTTCGTATCCAGTATGGCGGATCCATGAATGCAGGTAATGCAGCAGAACTCCTTTCTAAGGATGACATCGATGGTGGTCTGATCGGTGGAGCAGCTCTTAAGCCTGACTTCGGAAAGATCGTTAACGCTTAATTAATGTGAAATGGATATTCTGGAAACAGAATCAAGGTATAACAAAAGAAAGAACTCTGGTGCGTATTGCATCAGGGTTCTTTACTTTTAGGACAATAGAAAGTATACTGATAGAAACAGATTAAAAAGGTTGGAGTTCAGAGTGGAATTAATGGGAAATGAATGGATCAGATGTGCAGCAACGGGGGATTCCAATGCTATGCTTATCTGGGTTCTTGTGATCGCTGTTGCATGTGGCGGTATCATAACTTCGATCATTATGCTGCTTAATGGCAAAAATGATAGAAAACAGTCAGGAGAAAAAGGACGTAAGAAGGAGAGGGCTCATGAGAAATAAACTCTATATGGTAATTCCCTGTTACAATGAACAGGAGGTACTTCCCGAAACTTCAAAGCGCCTGAAGAAAAAACTCTCGACACTGGTAAAGGCAGGAAAGATCGATCCAGAGAGCAGGATCATATTTGTCAATGATGGCTCCAAAGACAGAACATGGGAGATCATCAGGAGACTTCATGAAGAAGACCCGGTTTTTGGCGGGGTAAACTTAAGCCGGAACAGGGGGCATCAGAATGCGCTCCTGGCGGGACTGATGACAGTAAAGGATCATGCAGATATGGCTATTTCCATGGATGCAGACCTGCAGGATGATATCAATGCCATTGATGAAATGGTTGAGAAATATTTGAATGGAACAGATATTGTATATGGTGTGAGAAGTAGCCGTGCGAAGGACACCTTTTTCAAAAAGGCGACGGCAGAGGGCTTCTATAAACTGATGAACACCATGGGGGTCAATACGGTATTTAATCATGCAGACTACAGACTGATGAGTAAAAGGGCACTGGAGGGGCTGGCCGAGTTTCGGGAGGTCAACCTGTTCCTTCGTGGTATTGTACCGATGATCGGATTTTCCACAGATGTGGTTTATTACGAAAGGGGAGAGAGATTTGCAGGAGAGAGTAAGTATCCTCTTGGCAAGATGCTTTCTTTTGCGATAGAAGGGATCACATCTTTAAGCACCAAGCCGATCCGGATGATCACGTTCCTTGGATTTTTTATTTTTCTGGTAAGTATTGGGATTTTGATCTATTCCCTTGTCAGACATTTTATGGGAGCAACGATTGTGGGATGGACTACACTTATGGTTTCTGTCTGGGCTATCGGAGGACTGATCCTTTTATCGCTTGGCGTAGTCGGAGAATATATTGGTAAGATTTATCTGGAAACAAAAGCAAGACCCCGTTTCCTGATCGAAGAATTCCTGAATGATACAGAAAATGCAAAGAAACCAGAAGAGAAAACAGAAAGATGATTTTTTCTTCTTGACAGAACACGTAATAACAGATACAATTGGTCATGTTGTGATAAGGCAGCACTTTATCAAGGTGTTGCCTTTTTCGTTGCCCTGTATACGGAGAATGATTGCAGAATCAACGTGTATCTGCCTGCGGACAGAGATTTGAGTGAAGTGGACATGGCATCGGAGCAAAAGAAAGAGAAAGAGGTTTTTATGGATCAGGAAGTTAAGATGCAGGAAGCAAAGGAAAAGAATGTAACAAAGCAGGAAACGGCAGAACAGATGATAAAGGATCATGGAGTGCCAGATCAGGATGCTGGAATGGCATTTCAAGATGCAGCGATAGATGAAGATATTTTAAGGGCAGTTCTCTCTATGGGATTTGAAACCATGTCTCCAATTCAGGAAAAGGCGATCCCGGTAATGTTGGAGGGGAGGGATATTATCGGGCAGGCACAGACTGGAACCGGTAAGACAGCAGCCTTTGGAATCCCGATGATCCAGAGAGTGGATCCGGAATTGAAGAAGCTGCAGGGGATCGTACTCTGCCCGACCAGGGAACTTGCAATCCAGGCGGCAGAGGAGATCAGAAAACTGGCCAGATATAAGCATGGGATCAAAGTGTTACCGGTTTATGGCGGCCAGGATATTAACAGACAGATCAGAGCGCTGAGCAGCGGTGTACAGATTGTTGTGGGAACACCGGGACGTGTGATGGATCATATGCGCAGGCATACAATCAAGACCAGGGAAATCCGCATGATCGTACTGGATGAAGCAGATGAAATGCTGAATATGGGATTCAGGGAGGACATTGAGACCATTCTGAAGGATATGCCAGAGGAGCATCAGATGGCATTGTTTTCTGCAACTATGCCGGAAGCAATCCTGCAGATTACCCATGAATACCAGAGTGAAGATGCAGAATATATTCGTGTGACTCCTAAGGAGATCACGGTATCAGCAATAAAACAGGCCTATTATAAAATTGCAAGACAGGATAAAAAGGAGGCGATCTGCAGACTGCTTGATTACTATCAGCCGGTAAGGGGACTGATCTTTTGTAATACCAAAAAGATGGTTGATGAGATGGCAGAATTCCTGAAGGAAAGAGGATATCAGGCAGAGGGACTTCACGGAGATCTTTCCCAGTATCAGAGGGATACGGTTATGAATTCTTTCCGGAATGGACGCTGTAATTTCCTGATCGCTACTGATGTAGCGGCCAGAGGGATAGATGTCAGTGGTGTGGACGCCGTATTTAACTATGACGTACCGGAAGATATTGAATATTATGTACACCGTATTGGCAGAACCGGACGTGCCGGCAGGACAGGCCGTTCCTTTACACTGGTCAGTGGCAGGGAAATCTATAAGATCAGAGACATTGAAAGGATCTGCCACACAACGATACAGGAAAGAAGGCTGCCTGCACCGAAGGATATTTTATCTGCCAAAGCGAAAAAAGTATTTGCTGCAGCCACGGAGATTTATACAGAAAAGGATCTGGAGCGTCTGCGGGGTATGATCGAAAGAGAGGCTGCAAAGAAGGAAACAGATCCCATTACGATTGCAGCGGCTCTTCTGTATATGAATGTGGGTGAAGAGCCGGAAGAACTCCAGGAGGAAAGATCATTCTTTGACAGAGTCAGAAGACGGGGCAGCGATGGCAGACGGAACAGCGGGGGACGCCGGGACAGCGATGGCAGGCGAAACGGCGGGGGACGCCGGGACAGCGATGGCAGGCGAAACGGCGAGGGACGCCGGGACAGCAGAGGTCATGGACGAAACAGCTCTGGTCGTAGGACAGAGAGGAGCAGAAGAGAAAAAAGAAGATAAAAAAATTTGTCAATGTCTTTTTTCTATGATAACATAAGAGAAGTTGATTGTTTGTTTATTTATCAGAGGTTTGAGATGGAAGAGAAAGAGTTAAGAAGAGTTAGAGAAAGAAATGAGGCAAGAGCAAAGCGCAAGAAGAAAAGAAAACGGATCGTGATGATCGAAAAGATCGTTTTTTCAGTATTTTGTGTAGCTGTGATTGCTGTAGCAGGTGTACTGATCTACCGGCTTCTGCCAGGAGTACAGGTAGCCAGGCAGCTTAAGGAAGCGAACGCCTATATAGAAACGGAAGCCTATGATGATGCTATTGCATCCTGTCAGGAGGCATTGAAGATAGATTCTTCCTCTGTACAGGCTTATCGTTCTATGGCAGGCGCTTATCTGACCAAGGAAGATACGATGGCGGCAGAGCAGATCCTGTATCAGGGCTGGGAGACTACACAGGATGAAAGCCTGCTGCAGTATTATTGTACAGTACTATTAAATGAAGCAGTAGATGATATCAATAGTCAGAATTGTACACTGGATACATTGGGCAAATGTGTGTCTGTACTGGAAAAGGATGCAGCTAATCAGGATGTATATACGCTTTTGGATGCCTGCTATGACAGACTTCTCGGAGAAGACAGTGAGCAGGAGGAGTTACTCTGTAATGGAACCGAAAGTGATTCCTGCGGTTATGAAGAATATCAGGATATGATGCTGAGACTTCTGCTGGTATATGATAGCCAGCCATCCGATCAGCTTCTTGCAGAGATCCAGAAGCTGGCAGCACCGAAGCTTGATGCTCTGTGGCTTGAAGTGAAGCATCTGGATGATTATGCGGGACTGCTTTCTAGGATTGTCGAGATCGGAGACAATGCAGAGCTGCAGCAATTAAGCACCTGTGTACAGAAGGCGCAGGAAGCCCAGCAGCTTTTTGCCGGTGCATTTGAGATCTTCCGCTCCGGCAGCTTTGAACCGATCAAGGAGTTTATGAATAGTGAAGAGTATCTGGCGATCAGGGATGCCTTTATGAATGGAACCATGGAGTACTGGAAGGGAGCAACCTACATTCCGGTAAACTGTGACAAAATGAAGATTCTTTATGCAGATGGCAGCTATCAGTTTGCTTTTGCAGATTTTAAAGAATGTGGGAACAAATCAGACGTGATCAATATCTGGACAGCCAAGCAGGAGGATGCAGGGGTACAGAGAATCTGTATTTCCTATGAGCCTTCTTCTGAAAGTGGTGAGTATTTCCCTCATACAGTATATGAATTCATTTATCTCTACAGTAATGTCAAGATCAATGGAGAATATGTACCGCAGATGAATTATCGTTTCGAAACAAGAGTGGAGAACCCGGAGGGAACTGTGACTGAGCTGATCGGAGACTGGGGCGGCGAGCACGAGTGGACGACAGAGTTTTAAGCGGAGTTTTGGGATGCCGGAGAAAGAAATCAGGAGTGGCACTGCTGTATCTATGATACAGGCAGTGCCATTTGTGCCATGTGGAGTCTGTAATAGGCTCCTTTTTTTTCTAATAATTCATGGGCGTTTCCTTCTTCCAGGATGCCACCCTGATCAATGACAAAGATTCGGTCAGCTTTCTGGATAGTAGACAGTCTGTGTGCGATCACGAAAGAGGTACGTCCCTGCAACAGGGTCTCGATTCCCTCCTGGACAAGTAGCTCTGTATTGGTGTCGATGCTTGAGGTTGCTTCATCCAGGATCAGGATAGAAGGATCAGAGATCATGGTCCTGGCGAAAGCAAGAAGCTGTTTCTGACCAACAGACAGACCGCCGCCACGTTCCTTCAGCTCAGTGTCATAGCCCTTTTCGAGCTTCATGATAAATTCATGAGCATGGACTGCCTTGGCTGCTGCAATGATCTCATCATCTGTGGCATCCAGCCTTCCATAGCGGATATTGTCGCGGATAGTGCCGGTAAACAGGAAATTATCCTGTGTCATAATACCCATCTGACTGCGAAGACTTAAGGTAGTGACGCTGCGGACATCAATGCCATCGATCAGTACAGCGCCCTTCTGGACATCATAAAAACGGCTGATCAGGTTGACAATGGTTGTCTTACCGGCACCGGTTGGACCAACCAGGGCAATTGTTTCCCCGGGATGGATATGGAAGGATACATTTTGCAGGACGTTAACCTTATTGTCATAGGAAAAGCATACGTTCTGGAAAACGACATCCCCTTTCATGGGAGGCATGACAGAATCGTTTTCATCCGTAATTTCAGGTTTGGTATCGAGTACCTCAAAGATACGTTCAGCAGCTGCAAGATTGGTGATGATCTGGTTATAAAAATTACTCAGGTTCATGATCGGACTCCAGAACATACCGATATAAGTGCCAAAGGCGATAAAGGTACCAAGGGATACCTGATCTGTACCAAGAATGCGGATGCCGACAAAGTACATGGCAGCAACACCAAGACCCCAGGAAAAATCAATAATGGAGCCAAGACTGTCATTCATGCGGCAGGCTTTTATGAAGGAATGTCTGTGTTCTTTTACCAGCTCACGAAAGGTTTCTGCAGTTTCCTGCTCAGCCGTAAAGCTCTGGATGACCCGGATGCCGGAAATATCTTCGTGGATAAAGGCATTCAGATTGGAAGCTTTCTTACGGAAGATCTGCCAGCGTTTGTGGGAGATCGTCTGGATCAGCCACATACCAAGAGCCATCAGAGGAAGTGAACAGAGGGCTGCCAGGGCAAGAGGCGGATTCTTGACCAGCATGATCCCTGCTACAGCAATGACAGTCAGCAGATCAGGGATCATGGTAGTAACAAAATTGCCAAGGACATCCTTAAGGGAATTGATATCACCGATGATCCTCGACAGGATCTTACCGGTAGGACGGCTGTCGAAGAAGTTAAAATCCAGTGTCTGGATATGGGTATACAGTTCCTGTCTTATCGTAACCAGAATGCTGTTTGTAATGTCTGCCATGAGATACATACGAAGTCTGATCCCGGCAACCATCAGCAGATTTAGAACAGCAGCAGCCAGAATGAGCCGGACAAGACCTGACATATTACCGGATGTAATATCGTTGTCAATGGCATATTCCATGAACAGGGGATTCAGCAGGGATACAACAACACAGAAGCCCATGATCACAAGAACAAATGTAATTTCCTTTTTATAGAAGAGCAGATAGGAGAACAGACGTTTTAAGGTATTCCGTTTGCTGGTTCCTGTGGAATGCTCATCTTCTTTATAGGAATTAACACTCATGGGTGAGTCCCTCCTTTTCTTTTAATTCTGTGTCTTGTCCATACTGGGCAAGATATGTTTTATAATACAGTCCTTTCCTGGCAAGCAGAGACTGGTGGGTACCACGCTCGGCAATACTGCCATTTTCCAGGATGATAATTTCATCGGCATGACAGACAGCACTGATCCGGTGACCGATGATGATCTTGGTGGTATCGGAAAGTGACTGCAGTGTTTCGTGGATATTCTGCTCGGTTTCCATATCAAGGGCAGAAGTTGAATCATCCATAACAAGTACAGGATCCTTTTTGGCAAGGGCTCTGGCAATTGTGATACGCTGTTTCTGTCCACCGGAGAGCCCAACACCACGTTCTCCAATGACGGTATCGTACTGCAGGGACATTTTTTCTACGAAGCTTTTCGCCTGGGCATTCTGGATCGCAGATCTGACAGCATTTGCAGAGAGTTCATTTTTCTTGCCAAGCTTTACATTTTCCTGGATCGTATCAGAGAACAGGAATACGTCCTGCATAACCGGAGAAACTGAACTGCGAAGCTGCTTCAGGGAGAGCTTTCTGATATCTATGTCATCCAGATAAACGGCACCTTCTGATACATCATAAAGACGCTGGAGAAGGTGGATGATAGAACTTTTGCCGGCTCCGGTAGCACCCATGATACCAATTGTCCTGCCGGGTTCCACACAGAAGGAAATATCGTGAAGGATTTCATAACCGTCAGCCTTATGAAAAGAGACGTTTGAGAATTCTACTTTTCCCTTTATGGAAGGAAGGATGACCGGGTTTTCAGGATCTTTAATGCTTGCCGTTTTCGCATAAATTGCTTTTAATTTTTTGCTGGAGGCAATACCGCTTGAAAGGGAGTTAGTCAGCCAGCCAAGCATTTCCATAGGCCATACAATATTCATTGAGTAGGCGAGAAAGGCAGAGAGGGTTCCCAGGGAAATTTCTCCTTTCATGACAAATACACCGCCGATCATCAGCATGGCAAGAGGAAGCAGTTTGGTGATCAGACTGATATAGGGAGAGTACTTTATGAAAACCTTTGACTGCTCCATATTCAGGTCATAGTAGCGTTTGTTATGGGATAAAAATTTCCCTATTTCAAATTTTTCTCTTGCAAATGCCTTTACGGTTCGGACACCGGCAAGATTTTCCTCTGCAACCGTATTTAAGGTGGCATTTTCCTCACTGATGGCTTCGTAGATAGAACCAAGCTTGTGTTCCATGGTAATGGCAATGCAGGCAGAGGCGATCATACAGAGCGTGGGAAGCAGAGCAAGACGCCAGTCAAGACTGTACATACAGAACAGCACGATGAAAGTGTGGATTATGACTTCAAGGATCAGCATTCCCACGAAGGAAAAGCAGTCCCAGATCCTGTCAATGTCATCCTTGATCCGGCTCATCAGTTCACCGGTTCCGGTTTCATCAAAGAAATCCGCACTCAGTGACTGGATGTGGTCAAACAGCCGGGTACGCATTTCTGCCATGATTCTGGACCCTGTTACATCGAAGGTGAATTCTTTGGTATATTGGAAAATACATCTGCCAATGCCTACGAGAAGTATGCCAAGCAGAAGTGGCAGAAGCAGATCCATGTTACCGCCTACAATGACATCATCTACGATATGTCTGGTAAGCTGTGGTGAGAGCATATCAAGAGATACGCTGATGATCATGGAAGCAATGGCGAAAAAATAGGCCAGACGGTGCTCCCAGAGATAAGTTGTTATTTTTTTCATGTATTCCTCTCTTAGTGAAACATACTGAAGATAGCTGCCGGTGAGTTTACTTTTCAGTATGTAAGAATAAAAAAGCTGCCATGGAAATTACCATAGCAGCTGTAAACAGCAGTATCAGATTGTCTGGTTAAAAGGATCAGGTCAGTTCCAGATGGTACTTCCTGCAGACAAGAGGGTAATTTCTTCTTTGAAACAGCTATAGAATTGTGAATGTAAAGTACTGCGGTTGATCACGGTATATACCCTCCTTTCTACTTTGACCAGTTAATAGTTATGCGATATGTAAACATTACAACGAACATTTGTACTTGTCAACAGGTATTTAATTAAATGTTGTATTTCAGGATCAAATGACGTAAAATATACAGAATATACAGGGGGAAATTTATATGGTTACATTACTTTCCAAAATTTTTATCAAAAACCGCGAACAGACAGAAAATCCGGAAGTACGGCAGGAGTATGGTATGCTGTGTGGAGCGGTTGGAATCTTTTTAAACCTGCTGCTCTTTGCAGGGAAAGCGATCGCAGGAGCAGTCAGCGGATCCATTGCTGTGACAGCAGACGCATTCAATAACCTTTCAGATGCCGGTTCATCGATCATCACACTGGTCGGTTTTAAAATGTCCGGACAGAAGCCTGACAGTGAGCATCCCTTTGGACATGGCAGGATAGAATACATAGCAGGATTTCTGGTATCTGTGATCATACTGATCATGGCTTTTGAACTGTTCAAATCATCAGTGGATAAGATCCTGCATCCGGAGCCGGTAGAAGCCGGTATGCTTGTGATCCTGATCCTGATCTTTTCAATACTCGTAAAAGTATATATGTTCGCATATAACAGATCTGTTGCAGCCAGGATAGAAAGTGAAACAATGGGAGCCGCAGCAAAAGACAGCCTGAGCGATACGATTGCTACCTTTGTGGTACTTGCTACTACTCTGCTTGCCAGATTTACCGGGATTCAGGTGGATGGATTCTGCGGTATCGTAGTAGCAGCCTTTGTCTGTATGACGGGAATCAGTGCTGCGAAGGATACGATCAGTCCGCTGCTGGGACAGCCACCTACACCGGAATTTGTAAACCGGGTGGAGGAGATCATCATGGAATATAAGGATCAGGGGATACTGGGGATCCATGACCTGGTAGTACATAATTACGGCCCTGGCAGAGTTATGCTTTCGGTGCATGCAGAGGTACCATCTACAGGAAATCTGTTGGAGCTGCATGATCTGATCGACAGGATCGAGCATCGTCTGACAAAGGAACTGAGCTGCAGTGCAGTGATCCATATGGATCCTGTCTGTCTGAATGATGAACTGACCAATGAACTGAAGGAGAAGGTTGAAAAAATTATAGAGGGAATGGAGGGTAAGGTAAGCTTCCATGATTTCAGGATCGTAAAAGGACCAACCCATACAAATCTGATTTTTGATATCCTTCTGCCCTATGAGTATTCCATGACGGATGAACAGGTAGTAGCATATTTGAAAGAAAAGATTGCAGAGATCGATCCGACTTATCAGGCTGTGATCGATGTGGATAAGGCATATGTGTAGGAGCAGGGCAGAAGACAGAATTTATGAATATATTTTCTGCCTTTTGGTAGTAAGCATTCCGGTAATAGGTCAGGCTATGATTGCTAATCAGGGTATCGGGGCAGAAAAGATCCATATGGGAATGTGGATCTGCATTCTTTTGGGTACGTTTCTGTTCGTAGGTGATATTCTGATGGCTTCCAGAGGAGAAAGAGAAGAAAAAATTCTCAGATGGATCCTTTTGCTTGGCTGTATCATGCGGATCGGATATACATTTTATAATGGTGTATTCAGCAGAGTCCATGATGTCTGGTATTATGATGATTATACCCAAAATAGTAAGGCCAGTTACCTGATGTGGCTGATAGAGAGAGGAAAATTGCCGGATACCTATGAAGGACAGCTGTATCATCAGCCGTTTTCATATCTTTTTACAGCAGGAGTATGTAAGATACTGCAGCTTATGACATATGATAGAAATATTTATTTCGTAGGATCGATAGGTGGGAAACTTGGTTCCTGTATAGCCTCCTGCATGACTATGCTGTTTTCTTTGAAATTATGCAAAGAGTTGAAGATGAAACAGGAAAGCAAAATCCTGGTAATGTGGTTTGTGGCATTCCTGCCGGGAATGTATCTTGCTGCCGGCAGGATTGGAGAGGATGCTTTCAGCTGCCTGTTTGCGGTAATGGAAATTTATACGGCTTTGAAGTGGTATCATAATTCCAATATCAGAAATACAATTTATACGGCAATTGCATTTGGTTTTGGACTGCAGACAAATTTAAGCTGTATTCTTCCAATGGGATTACTGGTCATTCTGGTGCTGGAAAAAATGGTAGGAGATCATGATGCCATAAAGAAATATATTGGACAGACAGCAATATTTGCCGGGATTGCAGCACCTCTTGGACTGTGGTTTTATATCAGAAATGCGATCAGGTTCGGAATCCCGTTTACCTATATTAATAAACAGGAGATTGGTAATATGTTATGGACTGGAGACTACTCCCTGCGAGAACGGTTTGCTCCAATAAACTGGGAGAATCTCATTGCATCACCATATGCCAATGTGTATGAAGATTATAATCTTTTTACCTACTTCCTGAAATCGGAAATATTTGGTGAGTTCTCTTTTGAAATGGGGAAGGTTATTCCTTATACACTTCTGATCATCAATCTGCTGATGACAATTTTCCTGATTGCTTTTATGTTTAGATGGATCACAAAAAGAGAAAAAGAGCATGATGAATGGGCGCTAATGGGAATGTTTGCGTTTTATCTGCTGTTTATTTGTTATTCGTATTATAAAGAGCCTTTTGGCTGCAGTATGGATGCAAGATATTTTCTGATCGTGCCTATTCTGAAAGTAGTATTACTTGGAAAGCTTTCAGAGAGCCTGAACCTGGCTTTGGCTGCAGGAAAAGGATATGCTGCTTTGATGAAGGCAGCTATGCTGCTGTTTGGGACAGCATCGATTGTCATGTTTTGTTCGATTAGCTGAAAACAGAGCAGACTGACTGATAAAGAAAACAGAATATAGAAAGAAAAAGTGATTATGGAAATGCAAAACAAGCTGGGAAAGGTAGCCGGATTCTTTAGTGTCCTGACAGTATTGTGGGTCACAGGGTGTATCTTCCTGAAAAATGAAAACTGGAATCAGAAAAGAATAATTCTTCTGATTGGAATTTTGATGATCGGAGTTCTGCTACTTGGAGCTGCAAAACTGATCGGAAAAGTAGAAGAAAAGATAAGAGATTCATTTTCTCTGATTGTTTTTATTTTTATTTTTTTGTATGCAGGACTGCAGATTGAAGTCGGGCTGAAGCTGCGTTATACTCCGGCATTTGACCTGGAAGCTATTTATGGAGGTGCTATTGAATGGTATACAACAGGGGATTTTGCAGCTCATAAGGATTATTTTTACTGGTTTGGAAATAATCTTGGGGGCATGGCATTTTTAAGACTGGCGGACTTCCTCCTTGGAGGGTTTACACAGGATTTTTATCTGATTGGATTATTGACAAATGTTATCGGTCTTTCTATCGCGGAATTTCTTGCTGCCCATACTGGACGTGAACTGGGTGGAGTTGTCGCAGGGATCATGAGCCTTGTGATGATTGCATTATATTTACCCTGCCTGTTTATGGGAGCTGTTTTCTATACAGATGCGCTTTCCATGCCTTATCTTATGGGATGTTTTTATTGTATGATCAGGCTGGCAAAAGAAAAGCGGCCTGTAAAAAAGATTCTGTGGGCGGTTCTGATAGGTTTGCTTGGCGGGGCAGGCTATACAGTGAAAGGAACTGTACTGATTGTATTTGTAATGGGTATTTTGGTACTGGCGTTGCAGAAGAAATATGCGCATAAAGGAATGGTGATCACTGTATGTATAGCAGTATTCTGTGTATTCCTTAGCGGGTTTTATATGGGGATCCATAAAAATTATCTGATCGACGAACAGCGAAAGAATGATAATACGCCGGTATGGCACTGGATTATGATGGGACTGGAAGGGGAAGGTGCTTATAATCCGCAGGATTATGAATTTACACGGAGTTTTTCTGATACAAAAGAGCGGAACCGTGCACTTGTGGAAGAAATTGGGAAAAGGTTTCAGAAGCTTGGAATTGGGGGAACGTTTCAATTATTTGAAAAAAAGACGAATGCAGAATTTGAAGGAACGCTGGGGCTTTCAGATTTTCTGGATGATACACCGGAAAAGAGAGGAACACTTCATTCATATCTTCTGTATGATGGTGAGCATTACAGTACCTACCGGAATTATTGTAATGTGATTTTGATGACGCTGATTTTATACTTCGGAGTCCAGGCGGGATATGGAGCACTGAGACAGAAGGAGTTTTCTGTTGCACAGACTGTTATAAATCTGGTGATTCCGGGAATTGTGTGTTTCCTGATGCTTTGGGAGAGCAGTCATCGTTACTTTGCCAATTATGTACCCATGCTGATTCCAGGAGCTTCTATTGGAGTGATAAAGTTAAGTCAGTGGGAAAAACTGAAGGAATGGAAAAGACAGATGAGAGTAGTTATAAAGAAAAGAAGCTGTCGGGTTTTTATCTACGCAGTTGGATTCCGGATTCTTCTGTATCTCTGTTCCCTTGTCATCATGTGTCTGTTTGGCAGTTATCAGGAACCCCTTCGATTTTCTGATTTCCTGGATACATGGACGAGATGGGATTCAGCCCATTATATCAATATTGCAGAAAATACCTATGCAGGAGCCATTGAAAATGGACAGCATATTTTCCTTGTATTTTATCCCCTGTATCCATGGTTGATCCGGATTCTGAATTTTGTGGTACACAATTCCCAGTTGTCTGGAATCCTGATTTCTGTAGTCTGTTTCGCAACGGGCTGTGTGTATTTGGATAAAATTGTAACCAGAGAGTGTGGAAAGAAAACGGCAGAAAATACGCTTATTATGCAGGCGGTCTTTCCCTTTGCATTTTTCTTTGGGGCTGTGCTGACAGAGTCGCTGTTTTTTTCATTGACGGCTATGTTTTTCTATTATCTCGAAAAAAAGGATTACTTTGAAGTTGCAGTTGTCGGTTTCTTGGCATGCCTGACAAAGAATCAGGGAGTGCTCCTTGCAATTGCTGTGATGGCAGAACTGTTTACGGAAGGACATCTGATCAGAAAACTCAGAGAGAAGGATCTGAAGGGGATCTGGAGAGAGATCCTGTGGCCGGGCATACAGTGTGTTCCCATGCTGCTTGGAACGCTTGTCTATCTCTTTATCAATTACAGGACAGAGGGGGATCCGTTCCGGTTCCTTTTCTATCAGAGAGACCACTGGGGAAATGGATTTGCCCCCATATGGACAACGATTACCTATATTGTGAAATATACAGCAGCCAGATGGTATGAATCAGATGGTATGGCACTCTGGATACCGGAGTTTGTATTATTTTTTGTATATTTGGCAGCGATTGCCTATGGCTTCAAAAAGAAAGTAAGGCCTGTGTATCTTTGCTATCTGACCGCCTATTTTCTGCTGACCTATTCATCCTCCTGGCTGATTAGTGCAGGGCGCTATACGCTGTGTGCGCTGCCTTTGTTTATGCTGGAGGGAAAATTTGCAACAGAGCATAAAAGGGCAGGAAAGGTGCTCATACTTCTGTCAGGACTGTTGATGATGGTTTATATGACAGGATATTATCAGTGGAAGCAGATTATGTAGAACACAGGGGAAGTTTTGCAGGAAATCTGTTGCAAGACCTGATGTTTCCGTGTATAATTCCAAGTGGAAAAGATTGTTACTAAAATAACAAATTCAAAGATAAAATAAATTACAGTGAGGAGAATGGATCATGAAGAAACCTACAGTTTTAATGATTTTGGATGGTTATGGTCTGAATGACAGAAAAGATCATAACGCAGTAGCAGAAGCAAACACACCGGTTATGGACAAGCTGATGGCTGAGTGTCCTTTTGTAAAGGGAAATGCCAGCGGTATGGCAGTTGGTCTTCCGGAAGGACAGATGGGAAACTCAGAAGTTGGGCACCTGAATATGGGTGCAGGACGTATTGTATATCAGGAGCTGACAAGAATTACCAAAGAGATCAATGATGGTGATTTCTTTAAGAACCCGGCACTTCTTGATGCAGTTGAGAATTGCAAGAAGAACAATTCTTCCCTGCACATGTTCGGACTTCTTTCTGATGGTGGTGTACACAGCCACATTACACATCTGTTCGGACTTCTTGAACTGGCTAAGAGAAACGGCCTTGAGAAAGTTTATGTTCACGCATTCCTTGACGGACGTGATACCCCTCCGGCAAGTGGTAAGGGATATGCAGAAGAGCTTGAAGCAGAAATGAAGAAGCTTGGTGTAGGCGAGATCGCAACAGTCAGCGGCCGTTACTATGCAATGGACAGAGATAACAACTATGACAGGGTAAAGCTTGCTTATGATGCGCTTACTAAGGGAGAAGGGCTTAAGGCAGACAGTGCAACAGCAGGAATCCAGGCATCCTATGACAGAGATGAGACAGATGAGTTTGTAAAGCCTACTGTTGTGATGAAGAACGGGGCACCTGTGGCAACCATTAAGGACAATGACTCAGTGATCTTCTTTAACTTCAGACCTGACAGAGCAAGAGAAATTACCAGGGCATTCTGTGATGATGATTTCAAGGGATTTGAAAGAGGAGAAAGAATCAAGACTACTTATGTATGCTTCTCTGATTATGATCCGACAATTCCGAACAAGGAAGTAGCATTCAAAAAGATTTCTGTTACCAATACCTTTGGTGAATGGCTGGCAGCACATCATATGAAGCAGGCAAGAATTGCCGAGACAGAGAAGTATGCACATGTTACCTTCTTCTTCAATGGCGGTGTGGAGAAGCCAAATGAGGGAGAAGACAGAATCCTTGTAAATTCTCCTAAGGATGTTGCTACCTATGACTTAAAGCCTCAGATGAGTGCATATGAAGTATGTGACAAGCTGGTAGCAGCTATCAAGTCCGGTAAATATGATGTGATCATCATTAACTTTGCTAACCCGGATATGGTCGGGCATACAGGTGTGGAGGCAGCAGCCATCAAGGCCATTGAAGTAGTAGATGAATGTGTTGGCAAGGCAGTAGATGCGATCAAGGAAGTAGACGGACAGCTCTTTATCTGTGCTGACCACGGAAATGCAGAGCAACTTGTTGATTATGAGACAGGAGCTCCTTATACAGCTCATACAACAAATCCTGTTCCGTTCATTCTTGTAAATGCAGATCCTTCTTACACCTTAAGAGAGGGTGGATGCCTGGCAGATATCGTTCCTACCCTGATTGAACTGATGGGTATGGAGAAGCCGGTTGAAATGACAGGTAAGTCACTGCTGATCAAGAAATAATAAGTGATGCAGGAATATCATGAGTGAAAGCAAGTAGCAGATTTAGCTGATTGAGGCACACTGAATATTGAACGGGAAGCGTAGCTTTCTGATATAAGAAAAGCAGATACTGGAAAATGGTATCTGCTTTTACTTTCAGCCAACAGCATAAATCTTAATATCTCCACTGATAAACACACAGGTGAACGTTTGGTCAAACAGGCTTTCATCAAGGGTAAAGCTATTTCTTTCCCAGGAGGAGATCATGATATAATCTACATCGTATTTTTTAAACAGAGTAGCAGAAGAGGCGGGATCTTCAAACATGCTTTTTACATCCTGCACCTTTTGATCATCGTAGATGCCATGAGTAGAAAGAAGGAGAGGAGAACCGCTTACAATATTGCGGCCAGTCAGGGAAGTGATCTCATTTACATGACGGTCATTGGTCAGGATCACAGTGTCCGGGGGAGTCGACTGCTCAATATAAAGAGCTGCCTCTACATGATTGTTTGCATAAAGAGTGTAATCGGAAACTATTTCCCGGCCGAGGGTCAGAATGGCGGAAACACAGGAAAACAGAAGAAAGCAGACAGTCCAAAGACGGACACCTGGAAGACGTTTTGCTTTCTGATAGATCCAGTCTCCATAGTCTGCACAGAGGCAGCATAGAAACAGATAGACCACATACAATAGCTTGTTATTGTCATATGTGTTAGGAGAGAAAGAGATCAGCTCCATGACAAACCAGATCAGAAAAGCCGGACATATGATGGCAAAGGTTTTCTTCGAGCAGTAGATTAGTGCTGGGATCAGCAGGAGAAAGATCACACCAAAGTTTTTGATATAAAACCAGAGATAAGGATCTCCCTGATTTGACCAGTTAAAGTGACTGGTGGTAAAGCCAGAGCCAGATGCCTGGGAGAATGTCCAGTTAAAGAGCTGTGGCAGGGCAAGCATCAGTATGATGACAAGATAGATTCCCCAGGTGAAAAGCAGCTCCTTACAGCCATTCTGCTTTATATAGGAACAGAGTGCAGTGATGCCAAAAAGAAATAACAGTGCAAGAACAGAAAGGCATATTTTCATAAAAACAGGACTGTCGCTTCCGGCTTCTCCATGGCTGAAAAGCTGTAGAATACTCATACCGGTAAAGAAGGAAAGACAAAGAAAAAGGCCGGGCTTTTTTGTGGGAAGTTTATGAGGCAGGCTGTGGTATAACTGCATCAGAAGCCAGGAAGCACTGACCATGGCCATAGCCAGAAATGAATGGGTATGGATCATAGGAAGAGCTCCGACAAGCAGTGCGCAGAAGGCAAAAAGGTCTTTTTCCTGATGATACACAGCGCGCCACAGAAGCCACAGACAGGGAAAAAGCACAGCATAGCCAAAGAGTGTGGCACGCTGCGGCAGAAGCATATCCACGATAACGTTGACAAAGCGGATGTTATTGCTGATCAGGTTTGTCGGAGTCTGATAATATTCCGTGAAAATATTCTGAAAGAAATAAGTCTTATTATTTGTCCAGTCCAAAAAGTAAAGAAATCCAAGTCCTCCATTATAAAAGAATAAAAACCAGGCAAGGCAGGCTTTTGAAACTTTTTTTAACCATGTATAAGCAAAACAGTAAAACCCTGTCATGACCTGAAGAATGGCAAAGTACATGGGAAACATATAGGCATAGCGAAGAGATGCTCCGAAGGTATACAGACTGGAGGAAATACTGTCGCAGAGAAACGGGTAGCAGAGTCTGTGACCGGGAGAGATCGTATATTCCGGTGGAAATGTCTGCTGAACGGAAATTCCGGTAATGACGCCAAGATGAAAGTTAATATCCCCATAGGAACATTGGCCAGTGTGCAGACCGTCTTCCTTTACCAGCAGAGTATGGGTAGAGAGCATATAAGCAAAAAGAATAAAGGTGGTGCTGCACAGGATCAGAAATATCCGATGCTTTTTTAGAAAGGCGCGAATACATTCTCTGGATGGCAGATGATATGGAGCGTTTTCAGCTTTGAAAAAATCCAGCAGAAAAAGGATCAGCGTACATGATCCAGCGGCCAGAATATGGGACAGCTTTGAAAAACCGAATATAAAGGAAAAAAGAGCGGGTATCCACATCAGAAGGACGCTGCCTAAAACGCTGCCGCACAGCAGCCTTGTGATCATATCTTTTTTTCGGAGGAGAAAACCGCTAAACAGGATACCACAGCCCTGAAAGTACAGAAACAGAACAGTGCCTGTGAGATTACCGAGAAAAGAACCGGTATGTACTAAAGTATTCATGATCGTTTCCTCTTTTACGAAAATGCTCATCAGCGAAATGCTGATTTTTCATTATGTTATCACAGAGTTTCTGAGAAAACAATGAAGAATACAGTATACCCCTGTGTTTCTTAAGATAACCTGAAGATAATCTTAACATTAAGGCAGGTACATTGACACATGGGAAATGCTCTGCTAGCATGAGAATATCGAAAGTGTATTAACTGTAATAATACACGTATAAATAGAGAAACAGATTCGCTCAGATTGAAAGAGAGGGGGACGCTATGATTTATATTGATGTCAGGGACAGCAGGCCTATATATGAGCAGATCGTTGAAAAGACCAGAATGCTGATACTGCGTGGGGTGATCAGGAAGGATGAGAAACTGCCGAGTGTCAGAAATATGGCAGTAGAGCTTTCCATCAATCCCAATACCATACAACGGGCATATGGGGAGCTGGAACGGCTTGGTTACATTTATACAGTAAAAGGAAAGGGGAATTTTGCATCTGGAAAAGAGTCACTTCTTACGGAGTACAGGAAAGAACTGCTTGATAAAATTACACAGACCAGTGAACTGGCATTCAGCATCGGAGTGACAGAAAAGGAACTGACAGAGGCAGTTCTGGCGGCGGAAGGGAGAGCGTGAGATGATAGAGATCAGAAATATCAGCAAGTCGTTTGACGGGATCAGGGCAGTAGATAATGTCAGTGTCTCAATAAAGGAAAATACCGTATTTGGACTGATCGGAACAAACGGAGCTGGAAAGAGTACACTCCTGCGGATGGTTGCAGGAGTACTGGAACCGGATGAAGGGGAACTGGCAATAGATGGTCTTGCTGTATTAAACAATGTTGAGGCAAAGAGAAAATTTTATTTTATCGCTGACGAGCCATATTTCTTTGCAAACAGTAATGCAATGGATATGCAGAAATATCTTTCCAGCGTTTATCCTGAATTTATGACAGAGGATTTTTATAGTTATCTTGTAAACTTTGGCCTGGATAAAAGGCGCAAGGTCAATACCTATTCCAAAGGAATGAAAAAGCAGCTTGCCCTGATCTGTGGCATTTGCAGCAACGCAAAATATCTTCTCTGTGACGAAACCTTTGACGGACTTGATCCTGTTATGCGCCAGGGGATCAAAAGTATCTTTGCCAGTGAAATGGAAAGAAGAGGACTGACACCGGTCATTGCTTCCCATAACCTGCGGGAGCTTGAGGACATCTGTGATCATGTGGGACTGCTTCATAAGGGAGGAGTGCTGCTGTCCAAGGATCTTGAGGATATGAAATGCAACATCCAGAAGGTACAATGTGTTTTTGCAACCAGTGAGGATGAAACAAGGGCGATCGGGGCACTGGATATTATGAAAAATGAGAAGAGGGGATCGTTAAATACGATTACCGTACGTGGCAACAAGGCGGAAATCCTGGCGATCTTTGCTACTGTCAATACTGTATTTTTTGAGGCTCTTCCTTTATCTCTTGAAGAGATCTTTATCAGCGAAACGGAGGTAGTCGGCTATGATATCAAAAAACTCATTCTGGGTTAGTCTGAAGGAAAATAATAAAAGGAGAATCTGGCTGTGGATATTAAGTGCATTTACTTATCTTGTGGTATTGCCGACGGTGACAGCCATGTTTATCAGCAGTTATAAAACAAATAACAGTTATTTGATTGAGCAGTATGGGGAAAGCGCAGGCATGGAAAGAATCCGGCAGGAGACCATGAATCAGCTTCTGCAGATATTTAATGGGGATAATCTTCTGCTTCTTGTGATAATTTCGGGAGTTGCCATAGTCAGCGGAATACAGGGCTTCAGCTATCTTTATCACAAGAATAAAATTGATTTTTATCAGGCAGCTCCTGTGAAACAGAGCCGGCGGTTTCTGACAATTTGGTTAAATGGAGTTCTGGTATATCTGATACCAGGATTTGCTGGTACTGTATTATGTCTGCTGGTTATGGCAGGAAATCAAATGCTGACTGCAGAAATTCTGCAGCAGACCGGAATTGCCTTTTTCCTGCTTTTGTTTGTATATCTTGGCTGTTATCATATGACTATTCTGGCAGTCATGCTGACGGGAAATGTTTTGATTACGTGTCTTGGAACCGGTATTTTCTTCTTATATGAATGGATGGTAAGAAGTGTGCTCTCTGGTTATAAGCTGATGTTTTTTCCACATTATTCCACATTTAACCAGTCGGATATGCCGTATTTCTCTCCAATCGCCATGTTTATCCGTTACAGTGAAAAAAGAAGTGAAGGACAGGAGGGTATCCTCGGAACGGTGCTGCAGCTTTCCCTGTTCAGCGGAATTGTGCTGGCTCTTGCATACTGGTGTTACCGGAAACGTCCGGCAGAAGCAGCCGGCAGAGCAATGGCTTTTAAAGTAACACAGCCTGTGATCAAAATTGCACTTGCCATACCGGCATCACTGTTTGCCGGTCTGATTGTCAGTAATATAGTGGGATATTCACCCTTATGGAATAGCGGATCACCTGGTTTTCCTGTCTTTTCCATGGCCATTGTAGTGGTTGTGGTATGCTGCCTGATGCAGGTGGTTTATGAATTTGACATTCGTGGAATTCTGCACAAAAAATGGCATATTCTGATATCCAGTGCAGCAGCTGCATTGATCTTCCTTGTATTTTCAAAGGATCTTACCGGATATAACAGCTATGTGCCAAAGGTCGACAGGGTGAGCAGTGCAGTATTGATCTCACCCTATGAATACAGTGTATATGGTGATGATTATTATGACGAAAACCTGAAATATGAGGATCGTATGGAGTATCTGGCAGATAATATGTATTTGTCAGATATTGGATCACTGAATAAATTATTGCAGAAATCTATTGATAGTCTTGGAAAATATTCTGACCTGAGTGCTCTTTACGAGGATGAGAATGCAGAATGGTATTGTTTGAACGTGATGTACCGGATGGGAAACCATAAGACTGTACAGCGGGAATTTTATGTGAATATGAAGGATCAGGAGACACTTGACCTGCTTGACCGGGTGATTGATTCCGAAGAATATATTTCTGCAGTATATGGAAAAATGATGGATACCATATATCAGATTATGGAGAAGCATGCAGACGGTATAAAGCTTAGCTATACCTATGGAAACAGCATTGATGCCGGTAAACTGTCTGAGGAAGATGCACTGACATTGATGAAGTGTTTTATGGAGGATATCAGAAAAACTGATTTTTCAGAAACCAGAAAGGAAATATCCTACGGAAGTCTGGAAATTGCAGTGCAGCAGGACAATGGATTTTATACTATGAATCGGCATAAGGAATTCAGGATATATCCTTCTTATGAGAATTGTGCAGCATTTCTGAAGGAAAAGGGACTTTATAAGGAAATATTTATTGATCCTGATGAGGTTGAGAAAATACAGGTTATCAATTATAATTGGGATAAATCGAATACAGATATGGCAGTAGCAGATACAGCAGTTTATACGGAAAGTATGACAGACAGCGCAGAACCGGTATATTATGAAGATACCTATGCATATGAGGGTGATCCTTATATGGTAAGACAGACCTATAGTGACAGAGATAAAATTGAGGAAATCAGCCAGAAGCTGTATCCGATGGATCAGGGTGGGGCTGACTTTACCTCAGATGTGGATTTTGATACAGATTATGAGGTGATTGTCTATTTTAAACCGGAAAGCAGTATTACGGCAAGCTATACCGGCTCTGTCGGATGCTATTTCCTGAAGGGTGAAGTGCCTGAATATGTACAGGAGGATACTGCCTGTCAGGAATAATGCTGTTGACAACAGGAGGATAAAGGATGAAGGTAAGGCAGGAAGGAAACAGACTGATCATAGCAGATGGCGTTTCACAGGTATGGATCGATCCATGGGGAGAAAATTCTGCCAGGATCAGGATGACAAAAGAAGCCAGAATGGATGAGAATGACTGGGCGCTGACAGAGCCTGTGAAGGAATGTATCCCTGTCATCACTGAAAAGGAGCTTGATATCACTGATCCCTGGTACAAAGGGGATGAGTGGACGAAATATCATATGACTGGGAAGGAATATACCATGGTCAATGGTAAGCTTACGGTGAAGATCAATCCGGAGGGCTGGATCAGCTTTTATAATCAAAAGGGAGAACTGCTGACAGCAGAGTACTGGAGAAACAGAAACAGGATCAATCGTTATGCGGTTCCTTTAAGGATTGATGCCAGGGAAATGAAGCCCGTGCAGGGAACTGATGAATATGAAGTGACCATGCGGTTTGAGGCTTTTGATGATGAAAAGATCTATGGTATGGGACAATATCAGGAGAAGAACCTGAATAAGAAAGGTGCGATTCTTGAACTTGCACAGCGAAACAGTCAGGCCAGCGTTCCCTTTATGGTATCCAGCAGGGGTTATGGACTTTTCTGGAATAACCCGGCGATCGGAACAGCTGCCTTTGGGGCAAATAAGACAGAGTGGTATGCAAAGCGGACAAAAAAGATCGACTACTTTATTACAGCAGGGGATACACCGGCTGAGATAGAAAAGCAGTACAGTTATGCCACGGGACGTACGCCCATGATGCCTGAGTTTGGTCTTGGTTACTGGCAGTGCAAGCTGCGCTATCGGAATCAGGAGGAGCTTCTGAAGGTAGCAAGGGAGCATAAGAGAAGAGGTCTTCCCATGGATGCCATTGTCATTGACTTTTTTCACTGGTCCATGCAGGGGAACTTTGAGTTCGAAAAGCGTGACTGGCCGGATCCGGAAGCGATGGTAAAGGAGCTGAAGGAGCTTGGAATTGAGACAGTAGTTTCCGTATGGCCTACTATTGACGAAAGAAGCAAATATTTCGGAGAGATGAGCGATAATGGCTACCTTGTCCGGACAGACAGGGGCTGTGGTGATCACATGACCTGGATGGGAAATACGATCTTCTATGATGCCACACATCCGGGAGCAAGAAAGTTTGTCTTCGATAAATGCAAAAAGAATTATTATGACAAGGGAATCAGGATCTTCTGGCTGGATGAAGCCGAGCCGGAGTATGGACCCTACGATTTTGACAATTACCGTTATTATGCGGGACCGGCGCTGCAGTGCAGCAATATTTATCCGGTGATGTATGCGAAGGGCTTTTATGACGGTCTGAAGGAAGCCGGAGAAAAGGAGATTATGAGCCTTGTACGCTGTGCATGGGCAGGCAGCCAGAAATATGGTGTGCTGACCTGGTCTGGGGATATCCATTCTTCCTTCCGTGCCATGAGAGAACAGCTTCAGGCAGGACTGAATATGGGTATGGCCGGTATTCCCTGGTGGACTTCTGATATAGGAGGCTTTATCGGCGGTGATATTACAGATCCGGCATTTAAAGAGCTTCTGGTCAGATGGTTTGCATGGGGAGCTTTCTGCCCGGTATTCCGTATGCACGGTGAAAGATCACCCTGGTATGAGAGAGAAGAAGAGTTTATTGACGGTGTCCGTCAGCTTACCTCCGGTCAGGATAATGAAGTATGGAGCTTTGGAGAGGACAATTATGAGATTCTCAAAAAGTATCTGTTCCTACGTGAAAAGCTTCGTCCCTACATTCGTGAGTGCATGAGAAGAGCCAGTGAAACGGGAGAACCTGTCATGCGGCCGCTGTTCTTTGATTTCCCGGAAGATCAGAAGGCATGGGAGACAGAGGATGCCTATATGTTTGGAAAAGATCTTCTGGTAGCCCCTGTGATGGAAGCAGGCATATCAGAAAGAGCAGTATACCTTCCGGCAGGCACCAGATGGAAAGAAAGTGCTACCGGCAGGATATATGAAGGCGGTGAAACAGTAAGTGCCAGTGCACCGATCGACATTATTCCAGTCTTTATCAGAGAAGGTGCAGATATTTCCGTCTATGAGAACTGAGAAGGTAACAGAAGCAGGAGATAGTCTCTGAGAAAGGAGACAGCTTCCGAAAATAAATACAGAAAAAGATAACAGACATTCGGAGAAATCTGGGTGTCTGTTTTTATGCTGTCAGGCCACTGGAGATTTTCATATTTCGAAAAGTTTCGTAACTCATGTGTAGATTTGAACAAAAGAGACAGGCGTACCGGATGGCTATGATGAAAATCCCGGTTATGTAGATACAGAGGGCAGAACAGAGATCACTAACAGAAGAAGATCCCAGACAGGTGATGATATGAGTCTGATCCTATGGCTGATAGTACTTGGCACGTCCATGAGCTGTACAGGTATAGCTATAGCAATGCAATATAGAAAGTCAACAAAAAAAGATAAGAAATAGCAACAAAAGCATAAAAAATACGCAAAAATCACCATGCGGTATACTCAGCATGGCGATTTCCCAGCGTAGATGATAGCAAAAATAGCATAGTGATATTGCATTGCGAAAACGATTACGGTAAAATATTACATAGGAATAGGATGTTGGATCATGTGTGGGATTCAGTATCCGACTGCAGGGTATCTGTGTATTGTGTGGCACAGCCTGTGGAGGTTAATAGTTTTACAAGGGGAGTATTGCTATGTTTAATCTTTCAAGAAAAATGAAAAGGATGCTTGCTGTTGTTCTGGTAGAAACGATTGTGGCTACCAATGTTTTTGTGTCATATGCTGAGGAAGACCACAGTATTATGTGCCAGATGACGGTAGAGGAAGCCGACGCAGCAGCGGCAGAACAGGAACAGAAGAACGAGGAAGTTTCCGTTCCACAGGTGACCGAGAACAGTGAGACTGAAAATACAGAGGTGGAAGTACAGGAACAGGAGCCTGCAGTAATAGAGACGCCGGCAGAAGAACCGGAAGAGACAGAGGTTCCTGTGGCAGAGATACCGGAAGATACTGCAGAAGACCAGGAAGCAGTAGAAACTGCTGAGGGAGAAGAAATCCAAGCAGAAGAAGCTGCACCTGCAGAAAGCGCTGAGCCTGCACAGGAAGAACAGGAAGAAGCCACAGCACCTGTTCCTGAGCAGACAGAAAGCTCTGCAGAAGAGCAGACACAGAATACAGATAACAAGGACAGTAACGATAATAATGGCGATACCACTGAGTCTGAAGCACAGACACTGGAGGCAGAAGAAAGTGAGCCAGCAACAGTGGCAATCCCTTCAGAAACACCCGCTGCTATTGCAGAAGCAACCGAGCAGCCCACTGAAATCCCTGCTGTAACAGAAGTGGAAGAAAAGACTGAAGCTACACCGGAAGTGACTGAGGCAGCAACCGCATCACCCGAGGTAAAGAGTAAAAAGGTAGAACTGTCCAAGAATATGACAGATGAAGAAAAGGTAGAAGCACTGGATGGCTATTTCGCAGAAGAAGGCGAAGAAGTAACGGCCATGAGAAAGTTCGGACCTCTGACACTCTTCAATGTTGGCAAGACTGTAAATACTGAAGAAGGAAAGTCGGCACAGGAACTGCTGGAGGAGATCAACAGGATTACAGGTGACTATTCCATCTATACAGACGAACTGGATCTGAATGGTCATATGCAGGCTGATATCGCAGCAGAGATCCTGAATGTGAAAAATGCAAATGAAGTCGGAAGCGATACCGTTTATGATGAGATCGATCAGGACTGCTATCTGGGAGAAATCAATATTAATGAAGAATGTGTTCTGGATTTTGGAAGCGCTGCAGGCAAGATCGAGCTTGGAAACGAAGTAGTATATACCGATGAAGACGGTAATGAGCATATGAAGTATACTTATAAGGATGCTGATGGCAATTACCTGACGAAGTATACAGATAAGAATGGTAAGGAGTATACCGCAGCCGGAGGCCGTGTCCTTGTAGTAAAGACTGACAGTGAAGGAAATGAAATGGTCTTCTACATGCAGAAGGACGGCGGAACGTCAGTAGATGGCAAGTCGGATCTTGATATTTCCGACAGAAAGGAAGATATTTCCGGAAATCTTGATGCAATCGCCATTGCTGCAATGGAACTGGCGAAAATGAAAGATTCAGAAGGCGTCAAATCAGATCTCAGCATGTCCCATGAAAATGGACAGAAGGGCATCATTGATACCAGAGACAGCAGTGCAGAAGTTACCGTTGTCAATATCACCATGGCACAGGAAAATGGTAAAACCAATTTCAAGGATGAAAACGGAAACAGCAATGACAATCAGGCCGACAGACTTCAGATTTATACCAATGATGATCAGATCTGTATCATCAATGTAAATATATCTGATGCAACAGAAGAAACCATTATTGATCTGCAGAAATATATGATCAATGGTGCATCGGCTGATGGATCAGATACCAACGGAGAAGCAGCACAGAAGTATGCTGACAAGATCGTATGGAACTTTGGAAATTATACAGGAACCGTTAATATTACGGGAAGTATTATTGGAAGAATTATTGCACCTCTTGCCAAGGTTGTATCAAATGCAACCAGTACAGGATCTGCAGTTTCCAAGAAATTTGAAGTAGGAATCGGTGAGTGGCACAGTACTTCCAAGGCAACACCTACACCGAAAGTGACAGAAACACCTACACCTACACCGAAGGAAACGGCAACACCAACAGCAACGCCGACGGCGACACCAACCGCGACCCCGACGGCAACGCCGACGGCGACACCAACCGCGACGCCGACAGCGACACCAACGGCGACACCAACCGCGACGCCGACAGCGACCCCAACGGCGACCCCGACGGCAACGCCGACAGCGACACCAACGGCAACGCCGACGGCAACACCAACCGCAACGCCGACAGCGACACCAACGGCAACACCAACCGCGACGCCGACAGCGACCCCAACAGCAACGCCGACAGCAACTCCAACGGCGACACCGACAGCAACGCCGACGGCGACACCAACCGCAACACCGACAGCGACACCAACGGCAACACCGACGGCAACACCAACCGCAACGCCGACAGCGACACCAACGGCGACACCAACCGCGACGCCGACAGCGACCCCAACAGCAACGCCGACAGCAACTCCAACGGCGACACCGACAGCAACGCCGACGGCGACACCAACCGCAACACCGACAGCGACCCCAACCGCAACGCCGACAGCAACTCCAACGGCGACACCGACAGCAACGCCGACGGCGACACCAACCGCAACACCGACAGCGACCCCGACGGCGACGCCAACCGCAACACCGACGGCAACACCGACCGCAACACCAAGTGGGACGCCGACAGCAACGCCAAGTGAAACCCCAACGGCAACACCAGGTGAGACACCGACACCTACTCCCGAAACAACCCCAACTCCTGGAAATGAGCCGACACCTACTCCTGGAAGTGAGGAAACACCGACACCCGGAGATGATCCTACACCAGAGTATACACCTGGTACAACACCGGGAACATCAACAGAAACACCTCCGGATGAGCAGGTACTTGGAGCAAGAAGAGTACAGGATAATGCAGTGCTTGGTGCAAGAAGAGGATCTGATTTTGCAGTACTTGGTAAGAGAAGAAGACCTCAGACAGGCGACAGTATGGCGATGATTCTCTGGCTGATTGCACTGGGAGCAGCGGCAGGCGGAACAGCAGTTTCTGTTGTGAAACTGAATCAGGTGAAAAAACGTCGTAAATAAGGAGCATTTAAATGAATAAAAAATTGATACTGTTAATTGCTGCAGGACTTATGGCAGCACGGCTTCTTGGCTGTGGAAATAATAAACAGGAATCAGTTGAAGAGGAATCAGCAGTGGAAATCTCCACTGCTGATTCTGGTGATAATGAAACTTCTTCTGATATCGTGCCGGTAAACCCGTCACAGCAATATGACGATAGTGAAGATGTATATGAGAAAGCAGAAATATCCTGTTCTCTGCCGAAGGGCTTCAAAGCCTATGAAGCAGAAGAGGGAATGTATGTACATAAAAACTATCCAAAGGATCTTTCTACGATCAGCTATGTGATCTCGGAAGGAGATGAAAACATAACTGAAAAGTCGAAGGAAGAGTATCAGACCATGATTGAGCAGGATTTTGATGCAAGCTATGGAGATACCGTTCCTGTTACGATAGAGCAGTATGACAAGATCAGAATTGATGGCAGACCGGGGCTCAAGATCAGGCTTCAGTATAAACTTAAGGGTACGGTTTATGAACAGCTCAGCTACAACCTGTTTAACGGGGACGAAACACACATCCTGACCTTTACACAGGAAGAAGGTGCAGGCTGGATGGATGATTTTGAAAAATGCGGAGAGAGCATTCACTTCGTAGCAACGGAAGAGTAAAGAAGAGAACACATGAGAAAATCAGACAAAAAAAGGGTTATGTCAATCTTGATGGCGGCGGTATCATGTGTATTCTCTTTTGCAGGCTGTCAGGAGAAAATGGAAGAGTATGATGCGAAGCCGGTGATTTATCTTTATCCGGAAAGTAAAACAGATGTTACAGTGAAACTGGATTATGCCGGAGAACTGACCTGTACCTATCCGGAGTATCAGGATGGATGGAAGGTTACGGCCAGTCCTGATGGCACATTGACAGATGCAGATGGTCAGACTTATAATTACCTCTACTGGGAAGGCGAGAACAGTGTTTCCTATGATTTTTCCAGTGGTTACTGTGTGGCCGGAAGTGATACAGCTTCCTTCCTGGAGGATGCTCTCCAGCAGCTTGGGCTGACCAGACAGGAGGCAAACGAGTTTATTGTTTACTGGCTGCCATTAATGAAAGAAAATCCCTATAATCTGATCACTTTCCAGTCAGATGTTTATACGCAGGCAGCACAGTTGTCTGTTGATCCGGCGCCGGATACGGTGATCCGGGTATTTATGGCATGGAAGCCACTGAAGGATGCAGTGGAGATTCCTGCGCAGGATTTTACTGCACCGGATCGTACCGGATTCACAGTAGTAGAATGGGGTGGATCTCAGGTCAGATAACAGGAAGTCTGACAGAAAAAAGGAGAAGTTATGATAGAAGAAAATGTGCAGGAGCAGGAAGAATTTCCTGAGAGTAGACCGGCAGAAAAGGAACGCTTTATAGACCGGGTGCTGACTAGGGAGGTCACCCTGAAGGGGATCACCTTTCAGATGGTAGATATTCTTTTTACAGCCTGCCTTTTTATATTGGCATTTCTGATCAGATGGAAGTTAATGCCGATTGAATCTGCAGATTACTTCGGATTTCTGGAGCCATGGATGGAAGCAATCCGGACGAATGGCGGATGGAGATCCCTTTCCATGGAGATTTCCAATTATACATCGCCTTATATGTATATTATGACGCTGCTTTCTTATATCAGCACCAATGACCTGTATGCGTTAAAGCTGGTTTCTGTGGCCTTTGATTATTTTGCGGCCATAGCGGTACTGAGGATCCTGTACCATATGACAGGAAACCTACGGAAATCCATACTGGGTATGGCAGTTCTTCTGCTTTCCCCGACAGTCATTATTGACAGTGCCTACTGGTGCCAGTGCGATATTATTTACACCTCGTTCCTGCTTTATTCCTATTTATATTTCCTTGAGGACGATGGTGAAAAATCAGCGATCTTTTTTGGACTTTCCTTTATGTTCAAGCTGCAGGCGGTATTTTTGCTGCCATTCTTCGTGATTATGTGGTTGAAAAAAAGAACGATCCGCCTGGAATATTATCTCTGGGTTCCAGCTATATACTTTATCAGCGTGATCCCGGCCTGGATCGCAGGAAGAAGCCTGAAAGATCTGCTTACGGTATATCTGGATCAGTCAGGTTATTATCCATGGGGAACATTGCATTATCCGAATGTGTATGCTCTGCTTGGGGAAGAAATGCCAGATCTTAGGCATGCAGATGAAGTGAGTGGTGCAGGAACCATTATGACGATCATGATCCTGGGATGTATTGCCTATTATCTGTATACGAAGAAGCTGGAACTGACAGAAGAACTGATGATAACACTTGCTTTGTTTACTGTGACGATAACGGTTTATACCTTGCCGCATATGCATGACAGATACGGATTTCTGATCGATCTGCTGGCAATCATTTACGGGGTATACCGGATGAAAAAGCTGCCGGTCACCTGTGGCTTTATGCTGGTTTCCATGCTCACCTTCATGCCTTATCTGATCGCAGTGGATATTCTGCCATTGAAGGTGCTTGCGCTGATCCAGCTTGCCCTTATTATTTATGTAGGGTATGATCTTTACAGCCAGGTCAGCAGGGCGGCAGCTACAGAATCAGGATCCAGTCCTTCAGCCATCTGAGTTTCATGCCAAGCTCACGGTCAATGGGAAAACCGGATACCACAGGGAAAAACAGAAAGAATACGATCACAGCGGCTGCCAGATAAATGGTGACCGCTTTTTTACCCCATGAAAAACGGTGGATGATACAGTTAATGGTGTACCCCATCATCAGGATGACAAAGAGGATGGCAGGGAAGTAGTGATAGATAAAGGTAATACGGCTGATACTCATCCAGGGCACATACTGGGCTAAATAGGCAAGAAAAAGAAAGGCGGCCCTTTTATCCTTTTTCAGAATACCATGGACAAGCACAAATACCTGACAGGGGATTCCGACCCACCAAATGGCAGGATTTCCCATGCAGCTGACAGCACTTACTTTCGTGGCGGTAACAGCATCATTGGCATCCAGAAGCGGCATCCATATAATAGGCCATTCATAAAAGGGAGAACTGTAATAATGCTCGGCCACAAGCTGGGAATGGTAATTAAACATGGATATGCTTCCCTGAATGGCTTTGTCGATAAGGTTCTTATATTCGGTATAGCCTACCACAGGTATAAAGGAAAGAGTATAAACTACCAGCGGGATCAGAACGAAGAAAATACAGCAGAAGCCAAAAAGCCTTGGAATCTGCTTTTTATTTCCGGGGAATCTGCAGATCACATGGATAAAGAAGATCAGGGCAAGGCCGGCGGCAGCATAAATGCCGGTCCATTTTGTGGCAATGCCAAAAGCCATGGTAATGCCACAGAGGGCAAGGGGAACAAGAATGCGCTCTGTGAGCGGACGGTCCGGCTTTGCTGCATTGTCCCTGACGATATATTCATACATGAAATAGTACATGAGCAGAATAAAGAAAGCGGCAAAAATATCAATGGTTGCGATCCGGGAAAGGTTATAGTGCATGCAGTCAAAGCAGAAGAGCGTGGTGACTGCCGTTGCGGTAAAGGTATTCCGGAACAGCCTCTTGGCAAACAGATACATGACACCGGTAATCAGGATGCCAAACAGAGCACTCATAAAACGCCAGCCAAAGGGAGTCATGCCTAAAAGCCGGATACCCAGGGAAATCAGGATCTTACCAAAATGCGGATGAGTTGTTTCGTAGGTTGTTAAATGATGGATGAATTCGTAGGCGGTCCTGCCATGATAAACTTCATCAAACATGGTGCCGTTCATATAAGTGACAGCGGAGGGAAAAGTATCCTGTTCATCGAAGAGCGAGGGATAGCTGTCTGCATTGACGGGTTCAAGGATAGAACCATCCGGCGTTTGTACGACGAGCTCATTGAAAACAGCGGTATCATCAGTGGCAACAATGCCAAGGTAACGCAGATTGTAATTCACATCTACCTTATTCCAGTCAAAGACAGATTCCACAGTGGCATCTCCGTTGATGATTTCCCATTCTCCGGTTACTTCATTAAAAGCAGACAATGATAAATGTCTGGTATTCAGATTCCCGAGAAAAATGGAAAAGGAAGCGATATCCGTATATTCACCAAAGTCAAGAACAATGTCAGCTTCGCCTGTTTTAGTTGTATAAGTGGTTTGCGGAGCCTTAAAGGATCCAAGACGGAAGAATACGAGACAGGTGAAAACAAGAAGCAGGACGCCAAGACACTGCCAGTCTTTCTTCGTCATAAATTCCGGTTTCATTTCAGCAAATAGCTTTTTGCATTTAGATTTCATTGTGTTACCTCTTACCCCTTTTACTTCTATATAGTATAGCAATTTGAATCTTTAAAAACAATATATCAGGATGCTTTTTGTAAGGAGGTGTTCTGACAAAACAGCTGACAGATTTATAAAGGTCTGCAGAAATGGCTATACTGAAAAAGAAAATGAAAAGGAGAAGAAAGATGATTTATATGCAGATTACTAATATTCATGGAAGAGAAATTCTGGATTCGCGTGGGAATCCTACGGTAGAAGCAGAAGTAACGCTCACAGAAACAAGCACAGGAAAAAGGTTTACGGGATGTGCTGCAGTACCATCCGGTGCCAGTACCGGACGGTTTGAGGCAGTAGAACTGCGGGATGCGCAGGAAAGGTATTTTGGGCTTGGGGTACAGAAGGCTGTATCCAATATCAATACTAAGATCAAGGAAGCGCTGAGTGGCAGAAATGGACTTGATCAGCAGGAGGTTGACCGGATCCTGATGGAAACTGATGGCACGGATAATAAGGGAAATCTTGGAGCAAATGCGACACTTGCCGTATCCCTTGCCGTAGCAAGAGCGGCGGCAGAATCTCTTAATATGCCGTTATACCGGTATCTTGGCGGTGTCCATACAGACCGGATGCCGGTTCCCATGATGAATATTTTAAATGGCGGAAAACATGCAGCTAATACGGTTGATTTTCAGGAATTTATGATCATGCCGGTCAGTGCCGGAAGCTTTTCAGAGGGGCTTCGGATATGTGCGGAGATTTATCATTATTTAAAAAAGATTCTGGTCCAAAAGGGACTTTCCACAGGAGTCGGGGATGAGGGAGGCTTTGCACCGGATCTCCCGGATGCCAGAGCAGTTCTTACGTTGATTGTTGAGGCAATCGAAAAAAGTAAATATCTGCCAGGAAAGGATGTTAAAATAGCTCTTGACGTGGCAAGCAGTGAATTATACAATGAAAAAACAGGCATGTATCATTTCCCTGGGGAAAGCTCTCTGAAGGGAGAGGAGATCGTCAGGGACACTTCTGAAATGATCACATATTATGAAGAACTGATCAATGAATTTCCTATTGTTTCCATTGAAGATGGACTGGCTGAGGATGACTGGGAAGGCTGGAAAAAGCTTACGAAGAGACTTGGCGGCAGGGTGCAGCTTGTTGGAGATGATCTGTTTGTGACAAACACCAAACGGCTGGAAGCAGGAATGAAACTGAACGTGGCAGGTGCCATACTGGTCAAAGTAAATCAGATCGGAACACTTTCAGAAGCCATGGAGGCAGTGCTGATGGCGCAGCATCATGGATATAAAGCTGTGATTTCCCACAGATCAGGAGAAACAGAGGATCCATTTATTGCAGATCTGGCGGTGGCGGTGAATGCGGGTCAGATCAAAACAGGTGCACCCTGCAGAAGTGACAGAGTTGCCAAGTATAACAGGCTTCTCAGGATCGAGGAGCAGCTTGGCAGGAATGCATATTACAGGGATCCTTTTCCTACTGTATAGAATAAACTACGGAGCATTGTGCGCGGAATGATACAGACGTAAAATGACAGTATCTGTGAAATGGCCTGTAATACAGGAATAAAATACGGGAGATAAGAGAGAATGCACATGAAAAAGGGAATTAAGGAACTGGCGAAACGTACACTGGCACTTGCCCTGACAGTGACTGCGATATGGACATTGCAGCCTGCAGAGGTACATGCAGTGAATGCAAGTGGAAACATTGCACAGGGTGTTGATGTTTCCAAACATAATGGAAGCGTGAATTGGTCACAGGTAGCAGCCAGTGGCATGAAGTTTGCATTTATCAAGGCTGGAAGCACTAACAGTGGCGTGGATCCGAACTTTGACGCCAATATAAAGGGGGCAGCTGCGGCAGGCCTTAAGACAGGTGTATATGTTTATTCCTATGCAACGACACCGGAAGCTGCACAGAATGAAGCGAATCTTGTACTGCAGTGGATCAGTAACTATACAGTAAACTATCCGGTTGTTTTTGATATTGAGGATAAATGCCATAAGAATCTGTCTAATCAGCAGCTCATTGATATTATCAATGCGTTCTGTACTACGATCGATGCTGCAGGTTATCATCCAATGGTGTATTCCTATAAAAATATGTTTACCTCCAAGCTTTCTATCTGCGGATGGGACAAATGGGTAGCACAGTACAGCAGTAACTGTGATTACAATAATAATGTCTGCTTCTGGCAGTATTCCAGCTATGGAAAAGTGAATGGGTTTGGCAGCCGTGTGGATGTGAACTATCAGTACAAGGACTACAGTACCCTGATCATTCCAGAGGGATTTATTGCCCATAATGGACAGACAAGATTCTATCGTAACTGGAAGATGCAGAGAGGCTGGGTTGACTATAATAATACCAGATATTATCTGGATGGCGCGGGCAATCTGGTAAGAGGCTGGTTTACCGACGATAAGGGCACGTATTATCTGACTCCGGAGGACGGACAGATCGCCAGGGGACAGTATACAGCAGAAGGAAACAATTATTACTTCACAGCAGAAGGAATCAAAACAGCAGGCTGGGTTACTGTAGGAGAGCAGAAGTTTTATTATGATCCCCTGAACAATGGTATCATGAAGAAGGAATGGTATTCTGATGAGAAGGGAAATTTCTATTTCTTTGACAGAACAGACGGCCATATGCTGACCGGGGATCAGGTTATTGATGGACTGAAATTTCTTTTCAGTGCAGATGGGATCAGACAGAGCGGCATGATTGCAAGAGAAGATGGTTCCAGCTACTATTATGATCCTGCCACAGGACAGATGGTATCCGGCTGGTTCAACATTGCGGATAAGACTTACTACGCAGATGAACTGGGACATATCGTGACAGGTATTTATCCGGTAGCAAAGCAGAACTATTACTTTGATGAAAAGGGTGTGCTGATCAGAAACCAGGTACTGGATCTGAATGGTGTACAGTATCAGGCTGATGAGAATGGTATCCTGACAGAGATCGTACCGGTACCGGAAGAGGATACAGCCGCCGCTGCTGCTGCACAGGCATCTGCGCAGCCTGTGAAATAGGAAATAATTTACAGAAATACTTGAAAATTCAAAGAGCATATGATAAACTGATGTTTGTTTGCATTAGGAGGTGTGAAAATGGCAGCACTTAGAATCGTAATTCAGATTTTATTTATTTTAATATGTATTGTTTTAACAGTGATCGTTCTGATGCAGGAAGGCAAATCTGCAGGACTGGGAGCGATCAGTGGAGCAGCGGAAACATACTGGGGCAAGAATAAAGGCCGTTCCATGGAAGGTAAGCTTGTTAAGTTTACGAAATATCTGGCGATAGGCTTTATGGTCATCAGTATTATATTAAATCTTAATGTATTTTAGGACTTAAGGCATTCCGCAGGGAATGCCTTTTTTGTACAGGAAAACCGGAAAGGCATTGCAGGAAGCTGGCAGAAAATATGATGGAGAATATGGACAGATCATTATATGAAAAACGCAAAAATTTAATATGTGAGCTGGTAAATGACAAGTTTTATGTTCCCATGAAGGAAAAGGAACTGGCAGCCTTTATGCAGGTTCGTCCCGAAGAACGGGAGGAACTGAAGACGATTCTGAACGAACTGCTGATGGAGGGAAGACTTCAGATTTCCAAGCGTGGCAAGTATTCCAAAGGGGAAGAAGGCGGAGGTCTTGTGGGTACTTTTATCAGTCATCCCAAAGGCTTTGGCTTTGTGGAGATCGAAGGCAGAAGCGAAGATCTGTACATTCCGGAGAGCGGTGTGAACGGTGCCTTCCATCAGGATCAGGTACAGGTAGAACTTTTGAAGGGACAGGGAGGCAGACGACAGGAAGCCAGGATTGTGAAGATTCTTTCCCATGGACTTACAAAGGTGGTGGGTACGTATCAGAAGTCGAAAAGCTTTGGCTTTGTGATCCCGGATCTGGAAAAGATCAGCACTGATATTTATATTCCGGCAGAAGGTTCTAAGGGAGCAGTCACCGGGCATAAAGTAGTAGTGGAGCTTACCGACTACGGAGATGACAAGCATAAACCGGAGGGCAGGATCACAGAGATCCTGGGACATGTGAATGATCCCGGGGTAGATATCCTTTCTATTGTAAAGGGATATGATCTTCCGGTAGAATTCGAGGAAAAGCTTCTGAATCAGGCTGAACGTGTTGGCAAGCCGGTATCTGAGGCTGACATGGCAGGCAGAAGGGATCTGCGTTCCCTGCAGATGGTGACGATTGATGGGGAAGATGCCAAGGATCTGGATGATGCAGTCAGTCTGACCAGGGAAGGCGAAAATTACTGCCTTGGGGTTCATATTGCGGATGTCAGCAATTACGTGCAGGAAAATTCTGCACTGGACAGAGAGGCGCTGAATCGTGGTACCAGTGTCTATCTTGTGGACAGAGTGATCCCTATGCTGCCGCATACCCTGTCAAACGGGATCTGCTCCCTGAATCAGGGGGAGGACAGACTGGCTCTAAGCTGTCTGATGAAGGTAAACAAAAAGGGAGAAGTAGTTTCCTATGAAATTGCCGAAACCGTGATCTGCGTGGATAGAAGAATGAGCTATACAGCGGTCAGAAAGATCCTGGAAGAGGGAGATCCGGAATTGATCCAGGAATATGAAGAACTGGTTCCCATGTTTCAGGATATGCAGGAGCTGGCGGCTATCCTCCGTAAGAAGAGAAGACAGAGAGGCTCCATAGATTTTGATTTTCCGGAAAGCAAGATCATTTTGGATCAGAAAGGAAATCCCGTTTCCATAGAGCCTTATGAAAGAAATGTGGCAACAGATCTGATCGAAGACTTTATGCTTCTTGCCAATGAGACAGTAGCACAGCATTTTTACTGGATGGAGGTGCCGTTCCTTTACCGGACACATGAAACACCGGATGCAGAGAAAATAGAGAAGCTGGCGACTTTTATCCATAATTTTGGTTATCATATCAAGATCAAAACCAGCGATCATGAGGTGCATCCAAAGGAGATCCAGAAGCTCCTTGCTAGTATCGAGGGAACGGAAGAGGAAGCCCTGATTGCAAGGCTGGCGCTCCGGAGCATGAAGCAGGCAAAGTATTCTGTGGAATGTACTGGACACTTCGGACTTGCCTGTGCCTGTTACTGTCACTTTACCTCTCCAATCCGTAGGTATCCGGATCTTCAGATCCACAGGATCATTAAGGAGCAGCTGCGCGGACGTCTTATGGAAAAGCGGATTGACCATTATAAGGAGATCCTTCCGGAGGTCGCAAGGCAAACTTCCAGACTGGAGCGCCGTGCGGATGAGGCAGAGCGTGAAACAGATAAGCTGAAGAAGGCACAGTATATGAAACACCATATCGGAGAAACACTGGAAGGTATTATTTCCGGTATTACCGCATGGGGGATTTATGTGGAACTGCCAAATACGGTAGAAGGCATGATTCATGTAGCAAGACTGACCGGTGATTACTATTATTACAAGGAAGAGACCTTCGAAATGGTGGGAAGGGATACCGGAAGATGCTTTAAGCTGGGACAGAGACTGAAGGTTTTTGTGGATAGTGTCGATATGGTATCAAAGAGCGTGGATTTTCTGCTTGCAGAAGATGATATGGAAGAAGAGGAGCAGGGATAATGGCAAAGGAAGAAATGAAGCTTGTTGCAAATAACAAGAAAGCCTATCATGATTATTTTATAGAAGAAAAGTATGAAGCAGGGCTGGTACTTCATGGAACGGAAGTCAAGTCACTGCGTATGGGAAAATGCAGTATTAAGGAAGCGTTCATCCGTATCGAAAATGGAGAGGTGTATGCCTATGGCATGCACATCAGTCCTTATGAAAAGGGGAACATTTTCAACAAGGATCCACTGCGGCCAAAGAAGCTGCTATTGCATAAACAGCAGATCCGGAAACTGATCGGAAGCAGTGCAGAGAAGGGCTATACGCTGGTGCCCCTGCAGGTTTATTTCAGGGACGGCAGAGCCAAGATCGAGATCGGACTTGCTCGTGGTAAAAAGCTATATGACAAAAGGCAGGACATTGCAAAGAAGGATCAGAGAAGAGAGGCGGAGAAGGAATTGAAGATCCGTCTGAAGGGTTAAAAATTTTGATTGCTATTTTATAAATAACTGTTATACTTACAGTAGATATAAGGGTTAGTAAAGGTTTCGACAGGGATCTTGCAGCTGGAGAAGCTATCCGCAGGCGATGCGTCAAATCGCAACATTAAATACAAACGCTGAAGATAATTTAGCATACGCTGCCTAATGGCAGCTGTCCGCTTTAGTGCACCTACACATTAAAATCCGGGCATCGACTATGTAGGAAACGACACAGGCTAAGCTTTGCACCTGTGGGCGTATCATGAAGCTACTGAACGGATATGGGTGTCGGTTTCCAGATCCGGGAGGGAATGAGGGGTTTCCCGAAATGATCGACTATGATAGTAGAAGGACAGGGAATGGGTCTTTGGACGCGGGTTCGACTCCCGCCTAATCCACTACCCTAAAATCCATGAATACGAGGAGAGTTTCGTGTTCATGGATTTTTTTGAAAGGAAGTACCTATTATGGCACAGAAGGATGAGTATCAGGTTGATGGGTATCTGTTCATCTCAAAGGAGGACAGGGATCTGGCACTGGAAGAAAAACAGAAGATTGACTATTTTGAGGAGAAAACAAAGGGCAAGAATAAGACCATGCTGCTGAATCTGTATGACAGTATCCTGGATCAGAAGCTGTTTAAGACACCTGTCGGCTTAGAATATTTAAGAAAGCTCAGAGAAGAACTGATCGCAGATGGATATGAGGAATCTCAGATCAGACCGATTCCTCTTTACAGAAATTATTCTTATAAGACAGGAGAGGAAATAGATGTATCCTATGTAAAGCGGAGAGTGAAGCCTTCTGACAGGAGGGAAAAGAAAGCGGGATATCTGCAGATATCAGTGTGCTTTAATCTGCTGCTTACATTGCTGGTGATCACGATGTTTGTGATCACAATGAAAAGTGATAATCCGAATATTCTGAATTACAAAAAACAGATTTTAAATGAATATGCATCCTGGGAACAGGAATTAACAGAAAGAGAGAACAGAGTCAGAGAAAAGGAACAGGAGCTCTCTATGGAAGCTCCGGAAGAATCAGAGGTGATCACAGATGGAGAAGATGAAAATACTGGTCGTTGATGATGAAGCGAGAATGCGTAAACTGGTTTCGGATTTCCTTACTAAAAGCGGCTATACGGTACTTGAGGCGGGAGATGGCAGCGAGGCACTGGATATCTTTTTTGAACAGAAGGATATTGCACTTGTGATACTTGATGTCATGATGCCCAAAATGGATGGCTGGCAGACATGCAGGGAGATCAGGCAGTATTCCAAGGTGCCGATTATCATGCTGACGGCAAGAAGTGATGAGAAGGATGAACTTCAGGGTTTCCAGCTTGGCGTGGATGAATATATCAGTAAGCCCTTCAGTCCTAAGATCCTGGTGGCCAGAGTAGAGGCGATCCTTCGCAGAACAGGGCAGACGGAATCAGAAGATAAGCTGTCCATGGGAGGTATTGTTCTTGACAAGGAAGCTCACAGTGTAACCATTGACGGCAAAGAAATAGAGCTGAGCTATAAGGAATTTGAACTGCTTGCTTATTTTATGGAAAATAAAGGAATTGCACTTTCAAGAGAAAAGATTCTGAATAATGTATGGAATTATGATTACTTTGGCGATGCCCGTACCATTGATACCCATGTAAAAAAACTCCGCAGCAAAATGGGTGAGAAGGGTGATCTGATCAAGACCATCTGGGGTATGGGCTATAAGTTTGAGGTATAAAATGTTTCATACGATGGTTGAAAGGCGGCCGGCCGGCCTTCGTCATTCTATCAAGAAACAGATGGCTGCGGTGTTCAGTCTGCTCATGATGGGAACGATTTTGCTATGCTGGTTCATTAATAATTTTTTTCTTGGAGAATACTATATTTCCAAGAAACAGAATGCCATGTTTGCAACTTACCAGATACTGAATATGGCAGCAACTAATGGCACGCTCTCTACAGACAGCTTTGATATCGAATTTCAGAAGAACTGCGGAAAATACAATATAAATTATATCCTGCTTGATGCAGAATCCAAAACACTGAAAACATCAACACCGGATTACAGTACCTACAGTCAGAGACTCCTGAATAATCTGTTTGGGGAAAATGCAGAACATCAGAAGCTTTTGGAAACTGGAGAGAAATATGAGATCCAGATTGCTGAGGATGACAGGACAGCAACTGAATTTCTGGAAATGTGGGGAGTTCTTGACAATGGAAATCTGTTCCTCTTCAGAAGTCCGCTGGAAAGCATCCGGGAAAGCGTGAAGCTGGCAAACCGGTTTCTCGGAGAGGTGGGGATCGCTTCTGCTATTATCAGTGCGGTGATCGTATACCTGATCTCCAGACAGATCACGAAACCAATCGAAGAGCTGACCGGGATTTCAGAGAGAATGATCCACCTGGATTTTGATGCGAAGTATACTGGAAAGAGCAGGACGGAGATCGCACAGCTTGGCCAGAATATCAATGAGCTTTCCTATACACTGGAGCAGACGATTTCCGAATTGAAAAGTGCTAATAATGAACTTCAGAGGGATATTGAGAGAAAGAATAAAATTGATGAGATGCGGAAGGAATTCCTTGCCAATGTATCTCATGAGCTGAAAACACCCATTGCCCTGATCCAGGGATATGCAGAAGGCCTGAAAGAGGGCATTTCTGATGATGAAGAGAGCAGGAATTTTTACTGTGAGGTCATCATGGATGAAGCAGCCAAGATGAACAACATGGTAAAAAAGCTGATGACACTGAATGAACTGGAATTTGGCAACGAAAAGGTGGAAATGGAGCGCTTTGATATCGTTGCCCTGATCCGAAACTATCTGCAGGCATCCGAGCTGCTCTGCAGACAGAAGGAGATCGAGGTGATCATGGAGGCAAAGAAGCCGGTTTACGTATGGGCAGATGAATTCATGATTGAAGAAGTGTTTGGAAATTACTTCAGCAATGCCTTAAATCATATTGCGGGAAAAAGAGTGATTGATGTAAAATTAAACAGGCATGACAATCTGGTCAGGGTTTCTGTTTTTAATACAGGGGAACAGATTCCGGAAGATAGTCTGCCCCATATCTGGGATAAATTTTACAAAGTTGATAAGGCAAGAACGAGAGCCTACGGAGGAAGTGGCGTTGGCCTTTCTATTGTAAAGGCGGTTATGGAAGCACTGAACCAGAAGTATGGTGCAGTGAATTATGATAACGGCGTGGAATTCTGGTTTGAACTGGAGTCTGCCGGAGAAAAAGTTGATGATGAAAAGGGAATGGAGACGGAGGAAAGTCAGAATGGATGAACTGCAAAGAGCAAAGGCGCTCAGGGATCAGGCCGGCAGGCTGGAGGAGATCGGCAGGGTGAAAAAGCGTCTGCTGGATCTGATCGAGATTTCACAGGATCCCTATTATGATCAGTATCTGAAGCAGATGCTGAAGGATCTGGAAGAAGGAAAGGCATCTCCGCAGCAGGTACAGCAGGAGATGGAACGTACCTATAAAATATACCTGGAAAGAATGCGTGAAACGAAGAAGGCAAAGAATGACCAGCCGGCGCAGACTGGTCAGCCAGTCAGCGATGCAGCACCCGCGGCGTACACAACAGCCGTTCAGCCGGAGAATCTGCATAAAGGGACGGTAGAGTTTAAAATCGGGGCAGAGCTGTTTGCGTTTATCGGAGCTGCCTTTGTTCTGATCGCTTTTCTGATTCTCGGACTGCATTTCCTTGATGGAATCTGGCAGGGGATCAGTCTGTATGCAGCTTCTCTGGTGGTCGTTCTGCTCGGAGAACTACTGGTACGCCGGATCAGTGAAAGGTTTTCCATGATTATTACCGGTATAGGAATCGCCGGCATTTATATATCCGATATGGTGAATTTCCAGGTGCTCCATAATATTGGAGCCATAGCGGCACTGATAGTGGCGCTGGCGGTAACAGCAGGGACATTTTTCCTAGGTAGGAAGAGGGAGTCAGTTTCTTTGTGGCTTGTCAGTCTGATCGGCTGCTATATCTGCTTTATTCCCGGAAGATGTTATGAAAACGGACTGAATCTGCTGGTTCTGACAGTAATTCTGCTGCTTGTGAATCTGACGTCGATTGGACTAAAGCTGGATAAGAATACGGAAGCAGTTAAGATTATCCATATGATCATTCATACTTTGTTTACCATAATAGGCATGGCAAGAATTTATTATGCACATCTGGATGCTATTTACATGATCCTGTTTATTGGCGTGGCACTTGCTGTTTTGCACCTGATCTATTTTATGGACAGGGAAAAAGAGAAAATAGGGCTTATGATTACCTATGATATCCTACTGGGCATGATGGCAGTTATGTTTGTGGAAGTCGGGGCGATTTTGGACTTTACGAATATGTTCAGCTATGATTATGAAATATCACAGCTTTTTGTCAAACTACTGACAGAGGTGGTAGCACTGGCTGTCACAGCGGTATTTTTCCTGCTGTATGGTCAGAACAGAAAAAAATGGATCCTGTATTATTTTGCTGCCGGTATCATTGTCCTGTTCAATGGGTTTTCAGATTACATGCTGGAAACAACCATCGGCATAATACTGATCTTTGTGGTAACAAGGCTGTTGCAGAAAGAAAAAGATCTGACAGCACTTGATAATATACTGACGGTAATTCTGTTTTTGCAGGGAGCCTATATGACACAGACCTGGTATGCAGTTCCTTTTGCAGTGGCTGCAGTATTTGCTGTTGTGTGTATCAGAAGATCCGTCCTTTTTCAGGAGATCACAGGTCTTTACGGAATCCTGCTGATGCTTTTTACACAGTTCCATGGAGATTATGTCCTGGCGGCAGCCATGGCGGTTGTACTGGTGCTTTTCTGGCTGTTTGCACATTTGCCGGTGCAGAAGGAGACAAACCGATATCCCTATGCAATGGTTACTGTGATAACGGCAGGACTGTTAAGTCTGTGCAGCCCGATTATAGATACATGGTATTATAATGTGATCACCATGATCCTTGGTGCTGCGGTCATTCTGCTTGTATTCAGGGAACAGTACGGGATGAAGGTAAAGCGGAAGTATCTGTGGCTTGCCTATTACTTTGACTATATGATATTGACAGCCGGATTTGCGGTGCCGATCATAGTAAGTATTATCTGGATGATCGTAGCGATGGGCTGTGTGGCAGTTGGCTTTAAAAAGAAGGACAGATGTTACAGACTGAATGGTCTTATCATGGCGGGAATTGTATGCCTGAAGCTCCTGATTTTTGATTTTATCGGAATTACCAGTTTTTATCGTGCAATTCTGTTCCTGGCAGTAGGAATCATAGCCCTTGTCATATCTTTCCTTTATATTCATCTGGAGAAGAAGGAGAATGAAAAGAAGGCCGCAGCAGAAGAAGTAGCAGAACCGGAAGTAACTATCGTAGAAGAACCTGAGGGTGCTGCCGTGCCGGCTGAAAGCACAGAAATGGAAGAATATATAATATCTGAAATGAATACTGCTCAGGCAGAAGAGGAGGAGAACCATGAATAGGGCGACAGGAATTACAGCAGCAATACTGACAGCAAGCCTTCTCCTTTCCGGATGTGGCAATCAGATCCCGGATATGACAGAAGAAGAACAGGCGCTGATTGTCAGCTACGCGGCAGAGGTAGTAGAACGTCATGACAGCAATCATCCGTCTAGACTGGAAAGTGAAGAAGTCGTAGAACTGAAAAAAGAAGAAGAAGCACAGAAGGAAGCCAAAAAGGAACAGTTGAAGCAGGAAGAAGCAGCAAAGGCAGAAGAAGCGAAGAATAATGAGGCGTCTTCTTCTGAAGCTGCAAAACAGAAAGTAGAACTGACTCTGGATGATGTGGTCGGAGCAGATGGCTTTTCTTTTTCTTATGAAGGATATGAACTGGATGATTCATACCCGGATACGGGCGAGGAAACCTATTTTGCCATGGATGCGACAGAAGGGCAGAAGCTTCTTGTACTGAAATTCCTTGCGCATAATGTCAGCGGGGAAGACAGGGAGTTGTCCATGGTCAGCAGTGGAGTACGTTTCAAAATTACAGCAGGTGGAAAGACACAGAATGCTCTGACCACTATGCTGCTGAATGATTTCTCAAATTTCAGTGAAACAATACCCGGAAACGGAACCCAGGAACTGGTACTGATCTGTGAGGTACCGGCAGATGGCAGTGTGACAGAAGGCGGCTCTGACAGCATAGCGGTTATTGTTAGAAATGGAGATAAAAACGCAACAATTTCATTACAGTAAAGTGCTGAACTAGAATAAGGATTAGCGAGATGACGAAAAAAGGCCAGCTTTTAAGGCCTTTTTTGCTTTTCTGAAAAATGTGCAAAAAATTTCTACAATTTTTAAAAAAGGGCATTGACAAGGGCTATTTATAGTGGTATATTATGATTCGTTGCGAGGGACAAGTAAAACGAAGTCGAAAAGCAACGAAGAAAAATAAAAAAAGGTGTTGACACAGACAGAAACACATGATATTATATCAGAGTTGCGTCTGAGAGACACAGCAACAAATGCGAAGCAGATCTGCGATGCAGGTTTTTGAGAAATGCTTCATACAAAATCTCGCTTTGCACGTACCTTGACAAATAAACAGTAATGCAACCCTGAAAATTCTAAATGAGA
>QULQ01000016.1 GCA_003490145.1 Lachnospiraceae bacterium OM04-12BH | reverse complement strand
TACCAGACAGGCATTCCACCTGCTAGACTACTCGCCCTTGTCTGGGCGCACAATTCCGACTTACTGAATTTCCCTTCACATCTATTCCACTGCCTGTAACCACCCAAAATGGTCGAGTTGCCGGATTAGTTGTCATTCGTTTTCATTTTCCAAAAATCATCCCCACATGCCTGACATCTAATCCACTGTCTCAAATCGTGACATCTAATCCGAGGTTACAACCTGACACACATTTTGCGGTAGATATGTTTCCATATAAAACAACCGAGCTTTTTCAAGAGTTAGGCTTCTATTCCTAACTTCCGAAAAAGCCCGGAAATACGCCGCTTTCTGGCACTTGATTTTATTTTCTTGACATCAACACTACCGTCTCCACATGCGGTGAAAGTTACTTCTTATACTAAATAGCGAAACCGTCACCTTTTGCGAAAAGGTTTATACCCCACTTAAGGGGATAGCCTTTACCCCACTCTCAAACTTTACATACGCACTACATTACTTGTAAATAAAACTCAACCTGATGAATATGTGTATTGCTATCTATAATTACTTTGTCTTTGGGAACTCCTGTTATTATGTATTTTTCATCAAATACTAACGAAAGATAACAGTCTGTCTTCACTTGAGCAAGCTTATCTCTTGAGCATTCTGGCATGATTCTTTGAATAATAGAATGTGCCTTTTTAAAATCATAAGATTCTGCATACCCTACCTCAAATAATTTTTTACTATTAAGAATTGACAAAATCTTACTACACCATTCACTTTTTGTCCAATCATCTAAGTGATACACAATAATTTTATATTTTTCACATTTATCAGCAAAATATTTCAATAAAACCTCAAATTCTTCATCCATTAATTTTCTATCAGAAAAAATTTCCGTTTCTATTATTCGTCCCAATTCATCTCTATCACCTTTATTTTTTCTGAATTTCTGCAAGTCATTTTTTAATTTTTCATTTTCTTCTAAGTCAACCCCTGAAAAATTTTTTCTTAATCCATATTTTACAAAGGTATTTTTCAAAACTTTCTTTTTTCTAATTTGCTCTATTAACTCACTCTTAAATAAAGTAAGCAAAGAATCGTTTCTTTTATTTACAGCCATAATATCTATATCAATTCCTTCCGAACTAATATAAATATATATAGGAATTCGAACAAATTTAACGTAAACGTTTTCTATACTATCTATGCTTAAAAGTTCATCTGGTTCACTTTTGGTTTTATCGTTATATATATTCATTTCATCAAGAAAAACTCTGTTAACACTATCAATGTTTTCCTTAAATATATCTATATCGTTTACTTCAAACTCAGCATCCAGTTTCTTATCATTAACATTAACTTTATCGACAAACTGATATTTCTCATGTTCGAGAATGATTTTTCGGTTAATGGGATCTAGATAAACATTTTTAATTGTATCCTTCTTCCTTTGTACAGTCCTTAATTCTCGCAACGCTTGTTTTCCTTTAGCCAACAAACTGCAGCGATTTGTGGTACAATAGATCACATCTTTCACACTTAAATCTGCAAGTGTTACTTCCAACAGTTTTCTATCTATTCCCAAGATATTTACTAATTCATCTATTTCCTGAACTCCTTCATTTATCAACCGCAATACTATTTCATCCAATAACGGAAGCGAATAAAATGAACGTTTGGTAATTGAAAGTATTGTTCTTATTGTTGGAACATAGATTTCATCGCGTTTTATGAAAAAATATCCATCATTCTTCCTTACATTAATATTAGACATAGCTCCAATTAATTTATCCATTATATTTCACCTCCCGGTATAATAAGGCACTCGTCCTCATGTTCACAAATATAATCAATAATCTCAATAAACTTATTATCTGGATCGTCAAATCTATAGAAAAAGTCCATATCTCCACAAATAATAAGCAAATTTTTTGCACGAGAAAAAGCTACATTAACTCTTTCTTTTTCTTTTTGAAATCCAATTGAGTTTTTAGTTCTGACTGTGCTATATATGATAACGTCATTTTCCCTGCCCTGGAATGCGTCAAGTGTATTTATATCAATTCCCTTCGCAATTCTATCATATCCACTATTATTTACAGATTTTCTAATTAAATCTTTTTGACCGCGATATCCCGTAATTATACCAATATCTAACTGTGAAAGCACTCCTTCTCTCTTAAAGTTTTCCAATAATTTTTTTATCAAATTATTCTCTGCATAGTTGCAATAAGACCCACCTTTAAGCCTGCTCTCATCTTTTTTATCCATCATTGAAGTATCAACCCAAATAATAGATTTTCCTGCAAATTTTTTAATTGGGTGCATCCGATTCTTATCATCAACTTCTGTTGCAATTTTACCTTCATAAAAGACTTGGCTAATCAGATTTCCAATATTCCTTCTCATTCGATATTGCACAGTCAAAATCTGTTTATGTGTATCTGGCAACACATTGAATAATAAATCAAATAACCTGTACTTTGGTTCTTTTGTCAACTTAGCTATTATTGGAGATAGGTCTTGATCAGCATACGCTGGCAGTTGATTCTGATCACCTACCAATATAATTTTTTTGGACTTTATAATTGAAACCAACAGTTCTGGAGTTGTCGCTTTCGCCGCTTCATCAATAATTACATAATCAAAATCTAACTCCTTAACAAAATCGTTTGACAAAAAACCTACACAAGTTCCGGCAATAATGGTTGCACTTTTTACTACCTGATAATCTAATGTTTCTAAATTACTGCATCTATTAATCCAATCCTTTTGAATATCTTTGATTCTTTCCCATCTATCTAATGCTTTTTGCTCAGTAATATTAGCATACAACAAATTCTGATGTTCAATATATGTATCAGATTTCTCTTTGATTTCTGTAAACATCTTTTTTCTGATAGCATTCATAGTACAGGTTTCTTCAACCTTTGGTGATATATTCTCCGCACGGCCGATTCGGATAATATCCAATTTCCCTTCATCTATATCGACTAATCCCTCAATAATATTGTCTACTGCCGTATGTGATTGAGATACAACTAAAATTCTAGACGTATCATCAAATTTATTTATCTGCATTAAAATTTGTCGCACAATCTCTTTTATAACTGTTGTTTTTCCGGTTCCTGGAGGTCCTTGTATTAAACTAATGCTATCTGAATACAGCGCTTTTCTTATTGCTTCTCTCTGAGACACATTTAATGTATCTTTACTAAATTTAATATTCTGTAAAAACGGGGTATAGGTTGGTTCATCTAAATTAAGCAAAATATCTTTTAAGTTTTTAGACGAGTAATTATCATCATGCAATGCACGAATCGCATAATGTTGCCTTTTATATGCGCTTATGTTTGCTCTAAAATCTTCCATCACTGAACAATGTTTTCTAAGTAATGGGCGCACTTTCCCCATTTGCACTTTCTTGTCCAAATCGATAATAAGTAATGTTTCATCATCTTCATAGCTTATTCCATGATAAGTGCCTATGTCAAAATAGAACGAATTGCCTCTGCTATCTACATCTTCAATAATATATTTTTTATCATTTTCTAAACCATCAATATCATTATTTTTATATTCTTCAACAGTTAAAATTAATTGCTGATCTAATATGCTAAACGAAGAATAAACAACCTTTCCTACTCGTTCCTTCTCATTTTTCATGGATTCATCTAATCCATCCTGCCATTTTCCAAACAATTCTTCAAATAGCTCATCTTGTTTTTGTAACGCACTTTTGCTATTTATATTATTTTTAAATTGTACGATTAGCTTTTCATTATCGTTATCTAACCTTTTATTACTATAATTTCCTCTTCCGCTTTCTATAAATTTAACTATACCATCGATAATAAAACCTCTTTTTTGATTACTAATTCTTCTATCAACGGATAGTGGCATAATTTTACTAACCACAAATAATTCGTCTTTTTCATTATAGATACATTCAACTGCTATTTTCTTTCCAGAAAAAACATAAACATCCATATTATGATTATAAAAAGCAGAACACTCCTTAAACTGACTCTTTAAAAATGATTTTGTAAAAATAGTCATATTAGTATTGGCTTCAATTAGCGAAATATTTTTTAAGTATCTCAGCTTATCAACATCGATACTACATAAATATGTATCCTTTTGAGAAGCATTATCTCCAAGAATTTCCTCAAAAGCATCAATAACTGTTCCAACCTCTTGAAATCTATCTCTCGGTTCTTCCGCCACCATCTTAGCAATTACTGTTACTAAATTTTCCGGAACTTCTAAATCTTGCAAACTTCTGCAAATCATCTCTGTCCCGTTTGGCAACATACTAAACAAAATATAGAAAATTACTGCACCTAAGGAATAAATATCGCTAGCTTCCGTTGTACTATTCCCCTTAACTACTTCCGGTGCCGAGAAATTAGGAGAATAAAAAGGCAAAGTTGTCTCTTGCTCTACTATAGATTTAATCTTACTCGTTCCAAAATCAATAATCTTCACTTCTCCCGTGTCAATATTATACATAATATTGGACGGCTTTATATCGCGATGCAAAACATTGTTATTATGTGCCTCTTCAATCGCCTTTAAAATTTTTAAGCAAAGCTCATACTTTTCTATTTGCGAAAAGTTACTCAGATCTAATTCTTCAAGATTTGTTCCATCAACATAATCTAGTAAAATTAATCCCCAGTCGTTTTTACCATTAAATTCTGCATTTAACATATAATCTCTAATTTTCACAATATTATCACACGAATTTAATGTTTTAAGAGCATCAACCTCACGCTTAAATATTAATTTTTGAAATCTATTATTTAACGAACCGATTAATTTTAACGCATAAACCTTATCGCAAATTTTTTTGTTTTTTTCTTTAACTTTTAATATAATCGTTTCACTAGTCCTAGATGTATGAATCACTTCTAATACTTCATAATTATCCATATTATTTTGTAACTCCTTCCTTGAGTGATAAGTTCATTTTACTATATCCACCTACATTTTACTATCCGAAAAAAGAGCAAGAAAAAAAGCCGATCAGGAATCATAACTCCCAATCGGCATCTTTTCTTACTCCTCTTCATTTTTACATTCAATCTCCGTTCCGTCCAGGAACACCATCAACAATGTTCCATCCTCAAAAATCTTGATGTGGTCCAGTGTTTTCAGCATGAAGTCAGTATCCATCTCCGTCAAAGGCTTTGCCCCATCGGTGTATTCTATGAACTTCTCCGCCCGATAACTTTCCAAGAGGTTCTCGCTCTGCAGCTGTTCCATCCACTGCTCCATAAAATCCTCTCGGTTCTCCACCAATGCGTTCCAAGCCATCAGATATGCCTTTATCAGCGTTTCTTCCTCTACGTGGCGGTTGGCACATCCCATAACTCCTTTGACCTTGTAGCGTTCACTGCATTGCCATACTTTACGGTCAACTCCCGTACTGCTTCGCCAGCCTTTCCGTGCAAATACTTTATTACAGTCTCCGCAAATTATCTTGGATGCAAATGGATTTCTTTCCGGCCGGTGGGAATAGGAGTTTGTCCCATGCTCCTCCAGATACTTTTTCCTGCGTTTGATTTCAAGCTGTACACATTCCCATATCCGCTTTGAAATGATGGCATCGTGGTCATCCTCCACATAAAACATCTGAATTTCTCCTTTGTTCTGTGTACGTTTCTTGGTGAGGAAATCCACCGTATAACTTTTCTGCAGCAAGGCATCACCCTTGTATTTTTCATTCTCCAACATACTCATTAAGGTTGTGGACTGCCACTTCGTACCGCCATCCCAATTTTTCACACCTTCCCGTTCAAAAATCCTCTTGATATAATCAGTTGTTTTTCCGTCTAGGAATTCCTGATACAGCCGAACCACAATCGGCTCCTGTGTCCTGTTGATTACCAGCTTCCCCGTTTCATCCGTATCGTAGCCAAGAAAACGCTTTGTACTCATTTTGTGCTTCCCTGTCTCAAACCTTCTGCAGATTCCCCATGTGCAGTTCTCTGAAATGGATCGGCTCTCGTCCTGTGCTAGTGAGGAAAGAATGGTAAGCAGCACTTCTCCCTTTGCATCGAGGGTATTGATATTTTCCTTTTCAAAAATAATCCCTATCCCCAAGTCCTTCAACTCTCGCACATAATTCAAGCAGTCCAGCGTATTTCTTGCGAATCGGGAAATGGACTTGGTAATGATCATGTCAATTTTTCCTGCCCTGCAATCGGCAATCATACGATTGAATTCATCTCTCTTTTTGATGTTCGTTCCTGAAATACCTTCATCCACATAAGTTCCTGCATATTCATAGAGAGGATTTTCGCTGATATAATTTGTGTAATAATTGACCTGATTCTCATAACTTAATAACTGTTCTTCTTGGTCGGTTGACACTCTGCAGTACGCTGCCATCTTCAATTTCTGCACTGACTGTGCTGTTCCTGATTCCACAGTCGAAATCTGCTTTGCTAGTATAACAGTAATGCTTCTTGCCATTTTTAACCACCTCCTCAATCACTGTCTGTTCCGTAATGTTCAAGCCCTGCAATTCGGCATCATCAATCCTTATCCCCTTGCATGCCTTGACTCCCTTTTCAATGTAGGTGCTGCAGAGCCATTGGATTTTCTTCTTATAAACCTGTCTGCGCCGGAGCGTTTTTCCGCAGTAAGGGCAAATCAGCATTCCGCTTAAGGGATAGTGGTTCTGGAACTTCATTGTGCTGTCCTGCCCGATATTCCTGTCACACTTCCGCTGTTCCCTGACTTCCTGCACCTTTTCCCATACCTCCGGCGATACGATTGGTTCGTGGTTTTCCGAAATGTAATAACTCTGCACTTCACCGTTGTTTTTCCTTGTATGGTTTCTTTTGTTTTCAGGGGTATAATACTTCTGCAGATGAAAACATCAGGTGTTTTGAAATTTTATTTGAAAAAGATAAAATTTCCCGTTTCATTTGATAAGTATTTGATGTAAAATTGACCATGAGGAATCCTCCTTCTTTTTGTTTAGTAGATTTTTGTTTTGTCACTTAAATTTTACATCAAAAGGAATGAAGATTCCTTATATTTTGGGCATTTTTTGAAAGTTGTTTATGGCAGTATATGAAAAATCAGGCAGTTGTGGATAAAACTGCGGAAACTCAAGCTATCCCTCTCTTTCTTTTTGTTCCTGTCTGTGATAAAATTGATTCCATAGATATCGAAAAAAGTTCATAAAATTTTAGCAATTAAAGGCATTGATTTTTTGCTGTAAATTGCATATAATAAAAACACAGATAGAAATATCTGTGCAGCGGTTAGAGCGTCCAGTTAAAATGCTCGTTTAAAAGCGGTTAGATTGTCCAATTAAAACAATCGGTTAACAGCAGTGGGTGGAGTAATCCACCCACTTTTTTACTTTTCAGGAGACTCTATGGATTGGTACGTTGTCGATAAAAAATATATAAATTACCTGACACAGTTTGATTCCCGTGTCGGATATATGGAGTATGGGGAACGTTTGAAACTCCATGTGGGAATTCTTCTTACTATCGGAGATTTCCACTACTATGTCCCTATTTCCTCTGCAAAACCGAAACATCAGAAGATGTCCAACAGTCTGGATTTCCACAAACTCCAGGATGAATCCACCGGATATCTTTATGCTGTATTGAATATCAATAATATGATTCCGGTTCCTGATAACTGCCTTACTCAGTTAAAATATAATCAGGTAGAAAGTTTCCGTTCTTTCAGCAACGAAAAGGAAAAAACCGACTATGTTTACCTTCTCCAGAAAGAAAAAGCCCTGATTGACAATGTTCAGGACACTCTGCAAAACAAAGCCCTGAAATTATACCAGAAGTGCATTGCCAAGCCGGATTCTTCCCTTGCTGCAAGATGCTGTAATTTCAAAATGCTGGAAGAAAAATGCAGTTCTTATTCCGATACATAAACAAAACCATGATCATTCAAACCTCTCCATCTGCCGGAGAGGTTTTCTTTCTTAAAAAACAAGAATTCCCCTGCCATCATATACACTTCCCTCGCTGCCCTGATTACGAATTGCACGGTCAAGTGCCATAACGGTTGCTACTGCTGCATCGATTTTCTCCGTAGATTTTTCCTTATCCATTTTGATATTTCCGGCAGGGTCTTGTCTGACATACACATTATCCATCATCCACCGGAGAACCTTATGTCCACCGTGGGCAATTCGCTCCTCAAGTGTCAGCTTCATAAGTTCCTTCGTTGGCGGACCCATATCCTTATACCCCTGCCCGAAAGGAACAACGGTAAATCCCATACCTTCCAAATCCTGTACCATCTGCGTTGCTCCCCAACGGTCAAACGCAATTTCTTTTATATGGTACTTCGTTCCAAGTTCCTCAATGAATTTCTCTATAAAACCGTAATGAATCACATTTCCTTCTGTGGTTTCCAGACACCCTTCTGCTGCCCACACATCATAAGGAACATGGTCCCTTCTGACACGGAGTCTCATGTTATCTTCCGGTATCCAGCAGTATGGTAAAATGATGTATTTCTCTTCATCATTTCTCGGTGGAAACACAAGTACAAATGCCGTGATATCCGATGTACTTGAAAGGTCTAACCCGCCATAGCAAGTTCTTCCGATAAGTTCCTCCTCATTTACAGGAAACGCACAGGCATCCCATTTATCCATCTGCATCCAACGGGTAGACTGTTTTACCCACTGATTCAGACGAAGCTGTCGGAAGATATTTTCTTCTGCAGCATTTTCCCTTGCACTGATATAGGCATTTCGAACCTTTTCAATATCGATGGTTTCTCCAAGGGAAGGATTGGCTTTATACCATGCAGCTTCACTCGTCCAGTCATCCTCATCGGATGCCCCATAAATCACAGGATAGAATGTCGGGTCAATTTTTCTGCCCTCTATAATATCTACAGCTTTTTGGTGCTGTTCAAAGCAAATCGAATTCCTGTCTGTTCCGGCTGTAGTAATCAGAAAATATAAAGGCTGTGTTCTCGCATCACCGGAACCTTTTGTCATAACATCAAAAAGCTCTCTGTTCGGCTGTGCATGAAGTTCATCAAAAATAACAGCGTGTACGTTCAGACCATGCTTGGTATATGCTTCAGCTGATAGCACCTGATAGAAGCTGTTGGTCGGCTTATACACAAGCCTCTTAGCCGACATCACTGGTTTAATTCTCTTTTTCAAAGCCGGACACTGATCCACCATATCCACAGCCACATCAAATACGATAGATGCCTGTTGACGGTCGGAAGCACAGCCATACACTTCTGCCCCCCATTCCCCATCACCGCAAGTCATATATAAAGCAATGGCAGCCGCCAGTTCCGACTTGCCATTTTTCTTTGGTATCTCACAATAGCAGGTATTGTACTGCCTGTATCCGTTTTCCTTAACCGTACCGAATAATGTGCGGATAATTTCATCCTGCCAGGAGAGAAGTTCAAAAGGAACTCCCCTCCATTTACCTTTGGTGTGCTTCAGACAATTGATAAAGTTAACCGCATGATCTGCCTTTGTAACATCAAACACTACTTTCCACCTCCCTTAATCAAGAGAAGTTCCATCTCATCGCTTTCCTTGTCCTCGGCTGTGTCTGCAACAATTCTGCTTCTCGCAGAAGGAGTAAGTCCGAACTGCTCACAAAATTTATTCATAATCTTAAGGTAAGTCTGTGCAATAGATACCTGTGGTACCTGCTGCCAATAGCCACTTGACGTTTTCACAATCGTTCCATGCTGCGTGATAAATTCCTCTGCTTCTTTCCATCTTGCATATGCCTGACAGTATCCGGCAAAGGCAGCCATATCAATCTCCGTGAGAATACCCAACTGCTCCAGCTGCTTGCACATCCTTTTCCATTCTTTTTTCGCCTCATCCTCAAGCCATGACGAACAGCGTGGTGCTTTCTTTTCAGGCTTCGGTTCGGCCGTATTAAGGCTTCTCTTACCCGGATTGCCCTCCAACACCTTTACTGCCGTAGGCTTTGGCTTACGTCCTCTTTGTGCCACTGTCCTCACCTCCGTTTCATGGCATCAAAAAAGGACTCCCATAAAAGAGGTAATTCAAACGAGTAAAGGAACCAGCTAATCCATTGTGATTCTGGTTCTTTTCTTTTTGTTGCCTTTTCCAAATCTTACTTTTGTAATATTTCAATTATTACACAAGTAAGATTTCAAGTCAATATCTTTTTTCTGAAATTGACAACCACATAAATAACGTCTATAATATATTTATTACAGCTGTAAGATTTAAGGAGGGATTTGAAATGAGTGATTTACCACAGATTTCTGAAGCTGAATTTGAAGTTATGAAAATCGTATGGAAACATGCGCCGATCAGTACAAACGAAATAACAGATAAATTATTACAGACCACAAGCTGGAGTCCGAAAACGATACAGACTTTAATCAAACGCCTTGTGACCAAAGGCGCTCTGACTTATGAAAAACAGAGCCGAGTGTTTGTTTACACCCCAGTCGTGAAAGAAAGCGAATACATCGGCCAGGAAAGCAATTCTTTTCTGGAACGATACTATGACGGGGATATCACTGCCATGCTGTCTGCCTATATAGAAAATGACAGACTGTCTGAAACAGAAATAGACACTCTCCGCTCCCTTCTTTCAAAGAGGTCAAAAAAAGGAGGCAATTAACGTGGCTGATTTTATGATACGCTTTTTAATATGCAATGTATTTATCAGCGGTATCATCGGAATTCTTTTGATAGCCAAGCGGATATTCAAAAACAACCTTTCCAGCCGGATGCAGTATAATCTATGGTTCCTGCTGCTTGGGTTGTTGGTAGTTCCCTTTATACCGTTCCGTTTAATCGGATTTCCTCAAATCTTCTCGTGGCTCGGTAGCCTGAGAAGCTCTCCATCTTCCAATACTGGAACTGCTATGGGAGAAACCATTGGGACCGCTCCAACCGGAAATGTAAATTGGATGAATGACTTTACCCTTTCTGTAAATAGCGAAGCTCCATCCATTGCCGGATACATATTATTAGGGATATGGATTGTAGGTATTCTTGCAATGATTAGTTTGGTAATCAAATCCTCTCTCCGTTTACGCAACTTGGAGAAATCTGCACTTCCCCTTCAGAACAAGGAAGTCCGCAGACTGTATCATCACTGCTTAGAAGAGATGGGGATTCACAGAGATATTCCTGTCTACAGTACCGCATTTTTGAAATCTCCGATTATTGTTGGACTTTTGAAACCGTGTATTTATCTTCCGATTCATCTGATCTCTGATTATAACGAATCCGATATGCGGTATATGCTGTTACATGAACTGCAGCATTACAAGCACCATGATGCTATTGGAAGTTTCTTGATGAACCTTGCTGGAGTGGTATATTGGTTCAATCCTCTTGTTTGGTACGCTCTGAAAGAAATGCGTAATGACAGAGAGGTTGCCTGTGACACCTCTGTTTTAAAGATGCTTGAAGAGGATGCTTACGAAGATTATGGCAATACACTGATTAACTTTGTAGAGAAAGTTTCACTTACTCCTTTTCCGTTTGCTGCCGGTCTTGGTGGAAACATGGATCAGATGAAACGGAGAATTATCAACATTGCCTCTTATGAGAAGCCAACATTTATGAAAAGAATAAAAGGTATGACTGCATTTGTGCTGACTGCTGTTCTTCTCCTTGGATTCGCACCTTTTATTTCTACATACGCAGCAGACGGAAGCCAGTACCAATGGGATTCCTCTTCTGAGAATGTTTCCTATGTAGACCTCTCCACATACTTCGGAGAATACGAAGGTAGCTTTGTTTTATACGATTTGAAAAATGATGAATGGAGCATACACGACAAGGAGCATGCCACCCTGCGGGTTGCACCAAACTCCACTTACAAAATATATGATGCCTTGTTCGGTTTGGAAGAAGGTGTCATTACACCAGAAAACTCCTTTATTGCGTGGAATGGAGAAAGCTATCCTTTTGAAGCATGGAATGCGGATCAGACCTTACCGTCTGCTATGAACTCCTCCGTTAACTGGTACTTCCAATCAGTAGATGAACAGCTTGGATTCTCTGACGTTTACAACTATATTCAAGAAATCGGATATGGTAACGAAAACATGAGCGGTGATTTCTCCACTTATTGGATGGAATCTTCTTTGAAGATTTCCCCAATAGAGCAGGTCGAACTTCTAACCAGGCTGCAGAATAACAGCCTTGGCTTCGCCCCTGAAAATATCAATGCAGTAAAAGATGCCATCTGCCTTTCCTCTTCCGATGCCGGAACATTCTATGGAAAAACCGGAACCGGCCGTGTGGACGGCCAGGACGTGAACGGATGGTTTATCGGTTATATCGAAACTGCAGATAATACATACTTTTTTGCTACTAACATTGGTGCAGACAACGATGCTACCGGAGGCAACGCAACTGAAATAACCATGTCTATCTTATCAGACATGAATATCTGGAAATAAAGAAATCGGGTAACAGTCAACTACGCAAACTGACTCTTACCCGATTTCATTTATTTTTCGCCTGTTACTTCATAATACTTTTCATTTCCGGTTGCTGACCATGATGTTTTACCGCTACTAACCACATCTTTTGTAGATACATTATAAGCAAATATATCAAGCATCTCTGCCTCTGAGATATTCCATGAACCATCTACTTTTTTCTTACTTCTGTACCAAACATATAATTCACATTTTTCATTTTCCGAAAGTCTGTCATATACAAGAATTTCTATTATTTTCTCATTCTCATTTAAGATAACTCTGGAATTTCCACTCGCACTATATGATATCATAAAATCACATCCTTCGTCTGCGAAGTATTGTTGGTATATAGTACGGTATCCATCATATATTTCATCTGTTTCAATTAATGTCACATAATCACATATCGCAGAAATAGAAATATCATCCTCTTTCATATTTTTCATTAATTCATCTATTAAATCGTGCTGAATGACAAAACCATCGTTCTGTGAACCAAATATTCTAATGGTCTTCCGTGGTATCATTCCCTGTGAGCCTGCTCCTGTAACATAATTTACAATGACAATCACATCCTTTGCACCATCGCCATCTATATCGTGAAATCCAACTGCCTCTACGCTGTCAAACATACCTACGCTATCATTTTCAGTACTATTGTTTTCAAAATAAGCTGGGAAATGGTACACGATTTGATTGTCCTTTGCCAGCACAAATGAGACATCTTCCCAAAGCGTATCATAAGTCGGCAGATAAGATACAAATCGTACCTCGCCCCAACCATTCAAATCCACATCAAAGGATTGTTCGGTTATAACCCGGCTTTCATCTAATTCCTCTCCTGATGGATAGTCCACTGCAATATCCGTCAATTGCTGAATTTCTTTCGTACCATCAAAATATAAAATGACTTGCTCATCAAATTGTTCTTCGCCTGATAGGATCACTTCTACATAGTCCTCATACCATGTAACTTTCCAACAATTACTTGTGATGCTTCCACCGTCATTGTGCAATTCAAAATCTGTTTGAGATATCTTATCTTTGCCTTCCATAAGGATTAATCGTCCACTTGCTGAACCAAAAGGCCAATCTGGTTCTCCGACTGCCTGAAGTGTCAATTCATATTTTCCATCCGACGAAACAGATGTATCGCAAATTGTCTTCTTGTAATTTACCGTATACGAAATGCAAAACCCAAATACTACAATCACTGCAAGAAGCGAACCCATAATACATAGCATAATTTTCAAAAAATTCTTCATTGTTATAGCACTCCTTTTAATGTCCACGTATATCCAGTTCTTCCAATAGAGAATTTCCGCTTCCCCATGAATATACAATGTAATAACCGCTGTCCTTTATTTCTTCCGTAAATTGTAGTGTCCTGTGATCAATCACCTCAATGGGCTGCCCTTCCTGAGTTTCCACCAAATATTCCCATTCATTACTTCTGTAATCTGAATAGTAAGCATCCAGTTCTTCCAAAGACAATTCACTCCTGATTAGAATTACTCCGAAATACTGCATCCCATTTCCATTACCCGTCAGCTTCCCTGCCTGTGACAACGACTCTATCAATTCCGTTTCCTCTGGCAGCGGAATTTCACATAATGCCTTTTCCACCTTATAGGCTGTGTGGTTATTTATAAGTGGAATTGACAAACTTCCGCCTATCAATACAACTGCTGCCAATATTCCAACTACTTTTATTTTTTTCATGTGTCCTCCCTTCTTTTCTTACATACGTAAGATTACCATAGAACACCACTATTATCAAATTATTCTTTAATTCGATATTGGTAATCTGGTATATGCATAATTCCGTCATTTAGGATTTCATTCCCCAAATACTGAAAACTTCCATCCTCTGCAAATCGCACCGTAAGTTCATGGGTTATGACTGCATCATCGCAAATAACCATGTCACAAACCGCCTCAACTGTTAATGTGATTGTTCCATCTTCATTTTCGTTAATGTTGACAACCTCCGGCAGAGAAGTTCCAAAGAAAGTAGGTGCGTAATTAAAACATCCAAGACGCGCCCAATAATATGTCTGGTTTTCCTCATCAAATACTGCGTACTCTCGTATCTGTTCTTTTGTTACAGGAAGATACTCCATAATCAGACTTTCGAACTCTTCTTTAGGAATGCCATTTGGATAATCTTCAGAATTGAATTTTTCTCCATATTTCATTCCATACAGATATTCAAACATTCCGTTATAATCCAACTCACTCATATTTTCTGCATTCCAGTTAGAACACAAAATATTCTGTCCCTGATATCCAAGCCCCCGAACACAACGTTCAGACATTTCACGCTGTTCTTCTGTCATTGGCTTTACTCTGATTAGGCAGCTTCCATCCACGATTTCACTGACCTCTGGTGGTTCCGGTACACATAACTCATAGCAGAACCATCCTTTATCTGTATATTTCCACTCTTTTAATCTGGTGTAGGATATATAGGATATTCCCGACTTACCATTCTCATTCCATACACTTCTTGCACTTACAACATACATGTCTGTACCATCAAAAATGAATTTCATTCTACCTATGCCACCATCATCATGTATCTCGTAAATTACTACAGAACCACTTTTCCCAGCCGTGCAATCCTCAAGAAAAGAATCCACACTTTCATAATTTCCCATATTTAAATAGGTCACTAATGTAGCAATCGGATATCCCGTTTCCATTAACTTTTTCTGCAGTTCAAGAATGGTCTCATCAGTTAAAACAACATTGGATGCAGTTCCTTTATCTGCCTCTTTGTAAATCTCATAAATATGTTCCATCATCGCTCTGCAGTCATTCTCAGCTTCCTTTTCTTCCTGTTCGTCCACCGGAAGTCCATAGCCCTTTTCCCACTGTTCTGCAGCTTCTTCCTCAGCACTTTCTGTTTCCTCTGTGGAAAATACTTCTTCCGTATCTTCCACAAGAGATTCACCTGCAACACTATCTTCTTTCCCGCAAGCACATATAAAACACCCAATTAAAAATACCATAATTAGTAGAATACTCTTTTTCTTAAATAAAACCGTAGGTTTTGTTTTTACCATTAAAATCATCCTTTCGTTCTTGCTATTGGCGGCAGTTCCAATTCTATTTCCTCTATAGAGTTAGAAAGATACCGGAATGTTCCATCTGCAAATGGCTGGACCACAACCGTATTCCGAAAAGCGAGATCAGAATTATAATCCGGCCAGACTCCATCCACAATCAGTGTAATTGTTCCATCCGCATTTTTTGTATAGTCAACTACTTCTCCAAAAGGTGGGTATGGGCTGGCATAAATCATCTCATATTCATAGCTGTTGCTGCTCTCATCATACTTGCAATGCTCTCTCAACTGTTCTACAGATACCGGAAAATAAGTGGTCATTATCTTTTCGTATTCCTCCGCCGGAATTTTCCAACCTTCCGTTTTCAGATTTTCTCCCGTATAAATTCGATAGATGTCTTCATACATACAAGGCATCAAAATATCTTCTACGTTACTGCTGTCCCAGTTTTTGACAAGCACATTGTAATTCACATAGCTTAGTCCTGATATGTATTTCTCTGTCAGTTCCCGGCAGTCTTCCGGAAGCGGTTCTGTTCTCCAATACTGTCTCAAACTTGCATGTGCATTCACATATTCATATGCGTAGATAAAATACCCTTTTTCCGTAAGTTTAATTTCAGCCACATTACTTACCGAAGTTCCCTGTATCTCCGGCATACCGCCTTCCTTCCACCGAACTCCTATGTAATAGGTCTGTAGCTGCTCCTTCCGATAAATAAAGGTAACTGCTCCAATCAATCCATCTCTATGCACTTCAAATACCGTAACCATCGAGTCCTGTCCATTCAAGTAATCTGCGTAAAAGGTTTCTATCTTTTCATGATTCTGCATATTGGTATCTTCTTCTGTACTTACCAAGCCGGCCTTCCCTAATTGCTCCGCAACCTCTTTCCGTTGCTCACTTGTAAATTCACTAACACCGGAAGAATAATTCGCAGCATCTGTAATTATCACATCCTTATAGATTTCCTTGACCGATTCTGCTGCCGACAAAACCATATTCTGCAGCTGCTCCTTTTCCTCTTCCGAGATAAGGCAGTCACTGGATTGTGGAATAAACCAATATGCTGAATCTATGGAAGTTTCCGTATCGTTTTCTTCCTCCGTTACCGTTTCACTGTCCTCGATTTCCACCGGAGGCTCCCACACTTCCTCTGCCACTTTCTTTTCTTCCGTATGCAGCCGTCCCCAACAGATCATTCCTGCTATTACCACAATCAGCAATATCAAAATCAGAAAGCCACATCTCTTCAACAGCCATTTTACATCTTCCATTATTCGCCTCCGTACAATTCTTCCCATTCCTCCGCTGTCAAACGTGGTGTATGCCATGTTTCCTCACTATTATCCTCGGAAGGTATAATTCGGTTGGAAACATATTGTACCCCACCGTCCTCCAAAGGACGGACCACAACCTCGTGGGCATATACCTTTGAATTTCCCGAATGCGGAAATACCACATTAGCTGTAAGTGTAATTGTTCCATCGCTGTTCTCCGTGAACCCAACCACCTCTGAATATGGATATTCCGGGTACTCCACTTCTTCAAACCCTCTCGGCTTATATTCATAGGTCGAATCCTCTGAATAATAGACCGTTTTTGATTGCAGCGTTTCACTATCGATATTGAAGTAGGTCATGATAACGCTTTCAAATTCCTCCTTCGGAATCCGGTAAACCGCACCGACTCCTAAATTGTCATCTGCGACATAAGGAACATATTCCCCATTTTCTTTTTGATAGAGAATGTCATACATATCGTAAAAATTCAGCTCTCCAAAATCGTCCTCGCTCCAATCTACAATAAACATATTATTCTGTTCAAAACTGATTGGCGCGAGATACTTCCGAGTCAGTTCTCGGCACGTCTCATCCAAAGGCTGCACTCGCAATGCAGTGTTCTCCTCTACTCCGCTTAATGTAAGAATATATAATTCTTCCGAATACCATACCCCTGAAAACATCAGATATCCTTCTTCTGTATAGTTCCAGTATTCTGCCTGATAGCTTCCTGTTGTATTTCTTTGTATATTTCCGTTTTCGTACTTGTAATAGCTTCTGACCACATCTACATTTCCATCTTTTGTCTGTAAATCGTATTTTACAAAACCCGGCAAATAACTGACCTCAATAATGGATATTTCTGCCTCTTCCTTCGCATCTACCATTTCGCAGAAGTGGGCCACCTGCTCAGGCTCAGTCATATCGATCTGGTTTTTACTGTCAACTGCCGAATAACCATTTTCTCCAAGACGATTTACAATACTACGGATTGTTTCCAAATCCGCTAATTTATTTTCTTCTTCTGCTTTCTCATAAAGAGCAATGCAGACGCTTATAATTTCATCTGCATCCTCCTCTGATTCTTCCTGAATATCCTGAACATCTATTACCGTTTCCAAAACTGTATCTTCTTCCGGAGGTGCATCACTGCACCTCGAAATACTAAGTATTAATACAAAACTAATTGCTGCCAAACCACTCTTCCAGAACCAGCTTGTCTTTCTTAACAACATATCCGCTTCCTCCTCTTCCTTTCACATCTTCTACCATGCTGATAATCAATATAGGACGTTCTACCGTATCTTCTGCTGTAAAAATTGCAAACCATCCTAATTCCGTACCCGAAGTATCATCCTTTGATGCCTTGATTTCTGCCGTACCTGTTTTTCCTGCTAAAAGAATGTCATCCCGATGGGCTGCATATCCAGTTCCATTAGAATCATTCACAACCTTCTTTGTTCCTTCCAATACGCGGCTTGCTGTCTCATTAGAAAAGGCACCCGGAATCCAATACTCCGCTATTGCTTCGTTCTGATATACCAAATACGGCTTTATGACATTTCCCTCATTACAGAAAGCAGAATAGATACAAGCCATATGTAACGGATTCACTAAAACCTGTCCCTGTCCGTAACCGCTGTCAGCTAACTGTATTTCAGTTTCAATTCCCTCTGTATTGGAATACTGCGACTCTGCCATCTTAATCTCAAATGGCAGTTCCTCATTAAAACCAAGTCCAGTCAAAGAACTCTCCATTTCTTCTGAGCCAATCTTTAATGCTGCCTTTGCGAAATAAATATTATCGGAATAAATCAAAGCATTCTCTAAAATGACTGGTTCATATGCATGGAGTGTTGTTACATAATAAGAACCCCACGATGCATCCTTTTGCCAGCTTAAGCCTACATTCCCGTAATCTTCCATTGGATCGATTGCTCCTGATTCCAAGCCGACCGCAGCAGTAATTGGCTTGAATGTAGACCCAGGACACCACACTTGCCGGAACCGATTATACATTGGCTTATTCTCATCCTCGTTAAGTGCAGTCCACTGTTCACTGGACAATCCCATAATAAAATCGTTATTGTCATAGGACGGTGTGCTGACTAAAGCCAATACCTCTCCGGTATAAGGATTCATGGCCACTGAGCAGCTTTTATCTTCCTTAAACTGTTCGTACAAGGAAACCTGCAAATTGGCATCTATCGTAAGCTGAATATCCTGCCCATGCTGTACCAGAATACAAGCCAGTTCCTCCTTCTCTTTGCCTTCCGAATTTACAATGTAAATCCTGCAACCGTTCTGGCCTTTCAGTTCACTCTCAAATAATCCCTCCATTCCGCTTCTGCCGATTACACTATTGGCTGTATAGCCTTCTCCCGCATGTTCCTCTAAATCTTCCGCAGTAACGCTTTGAACATACCCGACCAAATGTGCAGCGGCTTCCCCTAATGGGTATTCGCGCACTTCAACATCAGATATCATCACTCCGGGAATTTCCAGCAACTTTTCATGTCTTTTCTTTTCTTTCAGCACCTCTTGGTTCGGTTCAATCTTCATCAACTCGATTTCTTCAACCCTCGGAATGGTTTTTATCGGCACAAAGGAATCATCCTTTACCCACTGTGCCGACAGCTTCTTTTCTATCGCTTCCAGAGTTGTTTCCAACAGTTCTGCAATCTGTGCGATTGCTTCCTCTCTGTTTTCCAACTTGCCTGGAACGATTCCAACCGAAGAAGCTATACCTTTTCCTGCAAGGACACGTCCGTTCCTATCCAGAATTTCTCCTCTTACTGCCTGTGTAGTGGAAACTCTTACTTTATCTGTAGAAGTCAGATTCGGAAAAATCATGGAATCATCCCAAACCAACTTATATCCATCTTCGCCCTTTAGGAAGAGTGCTTCATTCTCAAAGCTGATAGTTCCTGCAACTGTATCAAAAGAAGTCTGGTAGGTTACCGCCATTTGCTCCTCATCATATGCAATAATCTGAACAGCCATATTCTGGACTTCTATACCTTCATAAATAGCTGAATTTCGAGTTACAAAATCCTCCTGACTGACATTCCCCGATGCCTCAATATGTAGCATCGCATACATTTCTTCATACTCCTGTTTTGGAATATGATCCATGTACTCCACCAGAAGTTCTTCCGGTGTCCTCCAGGCATTTTCCTTTGTTGCCAACATTCCTGCCACGCATACTGCAGAAATTACCGCAGCTATTCCTATAACAGCAATCGCAATCCATAGGAGCCTGCTTCTTGTTTTCTTTCGCTTGTTTCTGCTTTTTCCTTTCTTCATATTGACCTCCATTCATTTTGCTTTGCTGATATGGTAAATAACAAGTCAAGCGGCATTCATGCTTGCATGAAATGCCATTTGACGAGTATCTCCATTGAGACGATAGTCGAAATGGTCATATTCTATTTTCAATGTACGTTATATCTTCAAAATATTACATTCGTAAGATTTTAAAATAAAAAAATTTCTCTTTGCTGGGTATATCGTACTATGCATTCCTCCTCTCTTTTTATTACATGTGTAAGATTTCGCAGCAAAAAAATTTCGTCCGCAATCCTGCTGCACTTGTGTAAATATTACACCAGTAAGATTTATAAGTCAAGTTATCTTTATACAAAAAGGCTCCTGCCAGAAGGTATCATACATTTTCGCAACAGTGATACCTTTTAGCAAAAGCCTATTATTCAGCAGAGTCTCAAAACACCCCTCTGCTACGATATTCAAATGATTCATTCATAAGGCTACAAAACACACATCCATTTTTGCTCCTTAATATCCCACAAACCGCAGAAAATCAAGGTTTCCTTAAAAGCAGACAGACGGTTTCAATATTCCTCTGAACTTTGATTTTATACTGCATAGCGAAAGTATGCAATAGATTTTCAAAGTGGGGTAACGGTTTTATCCCCTCTATTTCCCTAATTATTTCAAATCTAAAACCTTCTCTATTTTTATCTTCTTTTTTTCAATCATCTTAGCAATAAATTCATCATAGGACTCTTTAGGGTAATGTGGATTATTTTGTGACGTTCCCGCCAAAGTTCCAAATGCACTCATGTTCTTAAACAAATTACTAATCACCGAAGACGAATATATCTGCGATGACATATTTTTATATAATGTATTTAATTGCTTTAAATGTTCTTCCAAATGCAAACTTGACTGTTCAACATATGCTGCCTCTAATCTTTTGTCCAACATTTCTTTTATTTCATAAGAATTAGCCTTTACTGTTTTTGTTCCTCTACGAAAAAATATACATCCAGCTTCTGCAGAATTACTATCCTTTTCCCAAATATATGGTAAATTTATATCCTCTGAATAGATAAGAATCAGTTGAAAAAGTCTTCCTGTCAATTTACTATAACTTTCATTTGAAAAGTCAAAATCTGCTATTTCAAATTTAATTGTTTCCGGTAAAAATTTCGCCATCTTACTGTGTATTTTTTCTTTATCTTCAATCTTAGATAAACCAGTACTCTCTAATGTCCCATCCTCATTTTCTTTTACTCCAAGTATTATTGCTCCTCCACCTGAATTAGCAATTCCTAATACTATTTCTGCTAATTTCTGTGCTTCAATCCATTGCACCTTAAAATCTAAATTATCCTGTTCTCCAAGACCATTATCTAAAATATCAATAAAGTTCTCTCTCGTTGGATTCTGAAGAACATCATAAACCATTTCTTTTATTTTTCCGCTATTAAAAGTATCCATATATTTTCATCCTCCAATCGTGATGTTCTTTTGCGAAAAAGTATCTTTTCGCCAAAATGTGAATATTACGGTGCGGCGGAGCCGCCAGTCCGGTGTGGCGAGAGCCACCTGTCCGGACTAACGGAGCCACTCCGTTCTCTGTAGTGATAAGTTACTTTGCCATTGCAGGATCTAATCCATATACCTCTCGCATAGAGAGATCTTTGGGTGGATCAATGCTTTCAATATCGATTTTATATGAGTCATACGTTATACGATCCATAATGGCATCTGCCAGGGTACTTTCACCGCCACAGATTTGTTGGTACCATTCACTTTCGCGGAACTGTGAGCAAAAGATCGTGGATGATCTCTTGCGTCTTTTGTGTATCAGTTCAAAAAGATTTCTGGCTTCAGCTTCCGTCAGTTTGAGGAGAAGCCACTCGTCAATGATCAGTACTACTGACTTGGTGTACTTTTTCAGGACAGTTGAAAAAGTTCCGCTGTCTCTGGCAGCCTGTAAGTCCAGTAATAAATCAGGAAGCCGCACATGCCGTACTGTGTAGTAGTGTTTGCAGACCTCCATGCCAAAAGCACAGGCCATATAAGTTTTACCACTTCCGGTGGCACCTGTAATGAAGATGTTCCTGTATTCTGTAATGTATTCGCAAGTTGCCAGACGGCTGATCAGTGCTTTGTTCAGTTTCCGACCGGACTGGTAATCAATTGCTGCAATGCTGGCATCCGGCTGTTCGAACTCAGCCTGCCGGATCAGTCTTTTCAACCGGTTATTTTTGCGATTGCTGTACTCGATATCAACAAGCATACCGAAGCGGTCCTCGAACGGCACTTCCTTCATTGTAGGATCATCCATCTGGATACGGAATGCATCTGCCATAGCGGTCAGGCGCATTTCGATAAGTTTATCGATTGTACTTTGATTTGTCATGATCGTTTACCTCCATAGTATCTGGCACCTCTTGTGATGCCATGTGGCTTTTCAATAGTCTGAGATTCCTTTGATGCATTCGATATGTCATCTGGTGAGTCTTTCATTGCAGCCAATAGATTTTTGATACTTTTATAGCTGGGTTTAGCAGAATAGGAAAGTGCTTTGGCACAGACCTGTTCCAGTTTTTCAGGCGAATATTTCTCTGCCAGTTTTAACAATCCCATACAGCTTCTATAGGATTGTTGTTCAACCCTGCCGGAGGTAAGTATTGCATCGACAACCTTACTTGTGTTAATTCCAATCGAATCTGCCCATTTGCGGAACCTGTCGCCGTTCCATTCCAGATATTTCTGGTGTTCCTGCGACATATGTTCCGTCACAGTGGAATACTGGCCGCTCCTTCCGTGAAGTCTCCTATGAGAGGCAATTCGATTGTGATTATAAAATATTTCAACCGTTGTATCTGTTATACGCACATCGACCTTATTTTTGATATACTGATAAGGCACGGAGTAGTACATCTTGTCTACTGCGATGTGATAGTTGAACTGGACAGTGGCTTGTTTCCACTCAACCAGTTCAAAGGGTGTAGCAGGCAACGGAGCCAGTAACGGCATTTCTTCCCCAAGAAATAAACTGAGCCTGCTGCATTCCTTTTTCTGGAATTTACGAGCATTGTAGGCATTCAGTTTTTCCCGGATAGAATCATTTAATTCTGCAAGCGAGAAAAACTGTTCATTACGAAGGGCTGCAGTTATCCAAGTAGATATCTTTCCTACAGATCCTTCTACATTTGGTTTATCCTTGGGTTTCCGGACTCTGGCCGGAATGATGGCAAGATTATAGTGTTCTGCCATCTCATGGTAAGTTGTGTTTAATGACGTGGTATGCCAGTCGCTCTTTTCATGATTCACTGCTGTTGTGCAGTTATCGGAGACAAGCATCGGTGTTACATCGCCAAAGAAATCGAACATCTGGACATGAGCTTTAATCCAGTTGCTTGTTTTCTCATTCATGTATGCTTTTACAAAAGCATACTGGCTGTAAGTCAGTACCCCTACAAAGATCCATGCCTCTGTGATCTCTCCGGTGTCCGGATCAATGATGTGGGCGGGATCACCTGCCCAGTCAGCTTCAATCTGTTCACCAGGCTTTCTCTGGATATGCATGGTAGCCCTGCGTTTCTCTTCATCCTTTTGGATGTAGTAGCAGAACTGGGAATACATGAGCGGCTCTTCGTTGCTCATACGGCACTCCTCACAGTATTCTACCCAGAGAAGCTTTTTGTTGACTCCATTTCGCAGAAGTTCTTGGCGAATGTAGTTAAAGTCAGGCATGCGTTTATTTGTTGCTGACTTATCCTTTGGGAACATAAGCTCCTCAAGCGCGCTGTCGGTCATGTCAAAATCCAGCGGCCATGAAATATTTATTTCCGCTGCCTTTTTCAAAACCTTGGCGACTGTGTTCCTGGATACACCGCAGCTCTGTGCGATGTTCCGTTCGCTGAATCCTAAGCTCTGCAAGCGTAGGATTTCACGATACTTGGTCATAATTGTGACCTCCTTTACCTGTATTCACACCAATGGTGTGTATCAACAGTATAAAGGAAATATATGTAATAGAGCGTTTAAATGTGGCTCTGAATTACCGGAATATGTGGCTCTCATTCTCCGGAATGGTGGCTCCCAAAGTCCGGACAGGTGGCTCAGAGAGCTCCGGAATAATCACATTTTTGTCAGTGAACCTATTTCCTAGTCATCAAGACAACCGTCTCAACGGTATTCCCTTTGTCCCACAAAAGCTCCGTAACTTCCCCGCCATCCTTGAACACCGGAAAATTCAGACCAATCCGCTTTAGCGGATATTCAGACTCGTCATTCCTGTAAATTTCAATTTCCTTAATCAAGGCTGTGACCACATTTCTCTTTTCTTCGTCATTTATTATATTATAAACGCAGTCGAAATTCACCATGATTTTGTAAATATTCTCAAGAGTAATTGCCTGCTGCTTAATTGCATCTCGCCGAAGTCTGGCATCTTCAATTTTTTCCTCCAGCTCAACAATGACATCATATAGGGAATCTAACCGCAAGGTCATATCATGGAGCTTTCGTTCCCGATATTTTGCATCAGCAGGGAGACTGTCAATTTCCCGTTCCAATCTTGTTTTATTCAGATCAACTTCCTTCAGCTTTGCCTGATAGCCCTCCAGTTCTTTATCCACTGCTTTCGTGTCAATCTGAACGCCAATCCGTTTTTTAATGGCTTGGGCATATTCCTCATTCCTTACGATCTCACGAATTGCCTCAATGACCATCGGTTCAATATCGGTCTTTTTCAGCATCGCCTTATATTCACAATGCTTACCCCGGACCATCCTATTCCGACTACATACATAATAGTAAATTTCTTTGTAAGTGCCATCTTTATTTGTCCATGCGTGTTTATTCGTATACATGGGACTTCCACAAACCGGGCATTTCAGCAGACCTGATAACAAATGAACTCGATCCCGCCCAATTTTTGACGGTTGCTTTACTCCGGTTCTAAGACGCTTGGCATGAGCCTTTTCCCATACCTCCTCACTAACGATTCCTTTATGCTGTCCCTCTGTCAGAATGTAATCGTCATTTCTTTTCATCTGGTAATCGTTTTTTGTGCCTTTGACTTTTTCCTTCGTTCTCCGTCCATAGGCAATTTTACCGCAATAAACCGGGTTATCCAATATCAGTTTAATAAAATGTCCTGTCCAATCCTCTAATGTGCCATTCTGCCTCGGAATTTTCCGTATACCTTGTAAGTTCAACTGATTCGCAATACCACCCAAACCGATTTCCGATGAAGTATATAATTCAAAAATCTTCCGTATTGCCACAGCCTCTGTTTCTTCAATCATCAGCTTGTTATCTTCCAGTGTATACCCGTAGGGAGCAAAGCCACCATTCCATCCACCTTGCCGTGCCTTTTCGCGCCGCCCGTTCATCGTCTGCTCGATAATATTCTCACGCTCAATCTCAGCCACAGCAGATAGTACAGAAATCAAAAGTTTTCCGCTTGTCTGAGAGGAATCAATCCCTTCTTCTATGCAAATCAGATTTACACCATAAGATTGAACCAACTCCAAAGAGTTAAGTATATCTGCTGCATTACGGCCAAACCGTGACAGCTTATACACTAAAATATAGTCAACGTCCAAGCCATCCTCAATATCTCTGAGCATTTTTTGAAAGGCAGGCCGTCCCTCAATGGATTTACCGGATTTACCGGCATCTTCATAAGTATCAACAACGATCATTTCCTCACGATCCGCAAATCGTGTCAGCATATTTTTTTGACCTTCCAAGCTGTATCCGTCCACTTGCATCTCTGTGCTGACCCTCGGATACAAAACACAGCGTTTTCCATATCGGTTCATAATTCATACCTCCAAAATTTACTTTTGGAAAATATCCTATGTAAAGCTGCGATTCTCACGCAGCTCCGTCAACCTCGCCCAGCACTCTCATACCATATTTCTCGATGATATGTGCCAGCGAAGTGATAAACGCTTCAAATTTTTGTTCCGCCAGAAGTTCTTCTGACCGGATTTCATCTGAAGGAATCAATGCGCTTTTATTCTGGATATTCTCCATTCAGAATCACCTCCGCAATTCCTAACGAAATTATAACTCTACTTGCACAGCCTGAAAATGATACGGCCTTTCGGCACTTTTATGTAATCCCTAGACTGCACAAGAGCGTCTTGTTTATATTTTCCATGTCATCCTTGTTTAGATGACCAATATAGTTTTTTAACCTCGACTTGTCGATTGTTCTGATCTGTTCCAGCATAACAACAGATGGTTTCACCAAACCGCATCTGTCATTTAAGTGGTAATGCGTGGGGAACTTTCTGCTTTTTTTGCTTACACTGGTAATTGCTGCAATAATAATCGTAGGACTGAAACAATTTCCCACATTGTTTTGAAGAATGAGTACAGGACGAGAGCCACTTTGTTCTGAGCCGATACCAGGGCTTAAATCAGCCGAATATATGTCACCTCGATGGAATTTTTCAAACATCACTCTCGCCTCCTTAATATCTTAATACTTAAACAGCCGCACCAGTCTGAAAGAAATCTTCGGATAAAAACCTGGTGCGGCTACTGTTATTCTGTTCGGATTACTCGTCATATTTGCCACGCCCCCTGACGATGGGAACACAACAGGTCTCCGCTGGCGCGGCTGTCATAACTCCGCAGCATCGTTCGTATCGTGTGCCGCAGGGTTCCCCCCAAGTCTTTGGCGGGCCGTGAGGAAGTATCTTTAAGCCCCCATGCAGTCATCGCGCCAAATCTGCCACAATCCGTTTTATGAAATCGTAGATCGCTCCGAAGCAGTTCTTTCATCACCTCCCTAACTGCTCCATCTTCGCGGCGTTTCATATTCGCTCGTACATGGGTTATGTACCTGTTGTGCTGTCTATTCGATTGTCAATGTACTGATGAAGGAGGAAAACTTGTCCTTCTTATTAACACTGACAAAAAAGGCAAAAAACAGGCGCATCAAATGAAATTTTATCAAAAATATTTTACAAGCTGCTTTAATCCACGGCGGATACTGTCTCGGACACGGCTTGGGTCTACACCTTCTACTTCGGCAATTTCATTTACCGTCATTCCCAGATAGTATCGGGCATAAATCCTCTTTGCCTGTTTCTCCGGCAGCCTCATCACAGCAGCATAAACCTGCTCCTGAAACTGTTTTTCCTCCAGAAGCATCTCCGGTGTCTGGGGCTTCATCAGAATCGCATTTTCAATGCCGTTGTCGCCGTCCAGGGAGTAGTACGCCTTATAGCGATACATCTTTCGCTCATACGCAGCTTCCGCACGTTCAGCTGCTCGAATAGTCTCCATTACTTCCTCTGTCACATCTACAAAAAAGTCTGTTGTATAAACATTAGGATAAAGTTCCCGAAGGTTAATTTTCTTCATTATGTACCTCCATTTCGATTCACGGGTGATTGACGGGTGAATCGAATGGAGGCGGAGACCGACACCGGCAGACAACCGGGTCATCTCCGAAAAAATGGCAACAAAAAACGCCAGATTTCCGCAATGGGAAACTGGCGTAGCAAAAACACCTATTATTCTGCTGATTTAGATGGAATGATAATACTGATAGATAGTCATACTCTCCCGGAGGAGGAGCAAGGCTTTTTTTAATTGATGCAGCTCATGGCTATTGCGAATGACGAAAATTGACATGGTGGTATCCTCCTATGTACCGCCGTGCCTTACACAATGCTAAAGTCCTCGAAGCAAAAAGAAACGGCGGCCTTGATCTACTCAAAACCGCCGTATCGTCAGTGATACAGGAAAGCGCACGAAATCCTCTGCCCGTCAGCGGTTTTTTTCTTTTCCCCGCTGTGGAGGCAGATGTTTCTTATTGATTTACCACAAGCATAAACTACAAATGTTACACAAATGTCCGAGGTGCCTTTGATTTCGACAGAAAAACAGGCTGAATTGTTACAAAGCTCGGACATTTCAAAAATTTCTTTGGAAAATGGCGAAAAAGGCGGGGCAGCACACGCCGCCCCGCCGATCTCAAAAGGTCATTCCATTGCTCGCATTTCTTCCACAAGCGATTGATTTTTCTGTCTGCGCATTGTCCAGAAGGACAGAATAACCTCTAAGCCAAACAGCACCAGAACAAACAGACCCATTTGCAGGAAGGGGAAGGAATATGGCATAATCACTCCATCGAAAGTCATTTCACTGAATTTTCGCGCAGCTAACACTGCAATCGGGAGGCCGACTGCCAGAGTTGCCAGCGCAGCAGAAAACGCATAGCAAATCCCCTCATAGATAGTCATTTGGCAGAGCTGCTTTCTAGTCAGACCGATGGCGCGAAAGACACTGTTTTCCCTCTTTCTGGACATCTGGTTGGAGAGGGTGGTGTTGATGAGGTTGACCACGCCAAAGAGGAATACCAGCCACGACAACGCCTGAAATCCTCCAAAAACGACCCTGTTTTCCATTTCCTCATAATCCTTATGTATCCCAATGGTATCCAGTTCAAGGTCGGGATTGGAAGAAATGATCGCACTCAGATTGTTTTCAATCTGCTCCGCCTTTTGGGGATCGCTGACAATGCTCCAGGAATAATCAAAACAATCGATCATAGGCAGTGCTTCCTGAAATAACTCTTTGGTTGCAACCATGCAGGTGTTGTCCAATGCCAGAGTGCCATGACCATTTTTCAGCTTATTGTCCGTGAACAGACCTGAAACAGTGACAGGAATCACCTGCTCCCCTATGGAAAGTTCTATAATCGATCCTACATCTACACCAATCATATCTTCTGCATAGTCCATATCAAGTGCAATACTATGGGAATCCTGCGGTAGAGTCCCCGACACAAGTGCCGCTTGCATTTGGTCCCTATTTCGATCACTCAACAGATCGCACATTCCGCCAGAAGAACTTTCCTCATTTTCAAACCGCACATGGATTGCCTGCCGGCTCTCTATCACATCTGTTACGCCGTCTACGGCCAGCACCTCCTGCCGAAGCGCTTCATTCAAAGGATTTCCTTTCGACATCACCTCATATTCTGTTTTTTCAGAATTGATATAGATTTTATAATCCCCATCCGGGAAAAACTGTCTTGCGATCCGCTCTGGCGAACGAACCAAAAGAATAGACGCTGTCACCAAAAGGATCACCCCGCCCAGACTCAGGGAAGCCACAATACTGATCGTCTTTTTGCGGTCACGCCTGAAATTTGCAATTCCCATGGAGAGAGGATTTAACCGCATATTCTTCTTATGCGCATGGGACTTTCCGCTCTGATTGCCAGTAAAACGAACTGCTTCAATAGGAGAGATACCTGCGGCAATCTTTACCGGTTTGCGGATTGCAATGGATACCATAAACCAGCTAAGCAGTGCAGTCAAAACAATCGCGGCAGCATAAAATGACAGATTGAATCCACGGGAAAACAGCGCAAACCCGACTGCACATCCCAGCAAAATACCGATTCCAATGCCAGCCCATCCTAAGAAACAGCCTTCTTTTTTGACAATACGGCGGATCTGCTTTGGCGTTGTGCCGATAGTCCGCAGTTGTCCATAGCTTTGGATTTTGTCATTGATAGAGATTTGGAAGATACTTTGTATCACAACATACCCTCCGATGATGACCAGAACTGCGATTCCAGCAACCAGCGCAAGCATACTGACATTCACAGGCTGCTTATAGAATTTCATATAGCTGAGGTTCATGATCGGCATTTCCAGCTGATATTCCTTGGCAATCTCCCGGCTGCGGGCAGTCAGCTCTGTTTCATCCATTTGCTGCTCATTCTTAAAATGTACATAGGCACGATAATCAGCGGGATCATAGCCGCTCCATCCTTTCAGGGCTTCTTTGGAAAGAAGGATGGAAGATCCATTTACCTCTTTTTCTTTATAGCCTTCCAGAATGCCAGTTACCGTATATTCTCCGTGAAAACTCTCGCTGTTCAGCATAACCTTTTCACCAATCCCGGCATCTGCACCGTAGTTGGAAAGGAAATAACGGCTCACCGCCACCTCATCCTCCTTTTGGGGCAGACGGCCCTCCAGCAGCTTCATTTGGTCACGGGCAATATACATCGTTTCCTCATCACAATAAATGTAGGAGGCGTTATATCCCTGCTTGGCAGGTTCCACAGCCAGCATATAATACTCTCCTACCCTTGAGAAGTCATCCAGCCCCTTCAGGGTGGACACATCTTCTTCGGTAATCCTGGTATAGACCGCCTCATAGGTATCCTCCACATGATTTTTCTCTATCTGCCGGGTAGACAAAGCCATCACAATCGAAAAACAAATCAGACAGGATGCCAGCGCAACAGCGATCACCACCATCAGATTCCGGCGCTTCTCGCTTTGCAAACTTTTCTTTGCCAGCTTCTTTGTAATAGCGCTGGTATCATTTTCAAAAGGCCATGTCATAGCCTGCCACCTCCTTATTCCACAATCTTTCCGTCCTCAATGCGGACAATCCGATCTGCAAGGCGGGCAATATCGTTGTTGTGGGTAATCATCACGACAGTTTGCCGGAACTCCGCACTGGTACGCTTGATAAGCCCCAGCACCTCGGCGCTGGTCTTACTGTCAAGGTTGCCGGTCGGCTCGTCGGCCAGCACAATAGCCGGTTTGGTAATCAAGGCGCGGGCAATCGCCACACGCTGCTGCTGGCCGCCGGAAAGATTATTCGGCATATTTTTCAGTTTATCTTCCAGCCCCAGCAGGTGAACAATCTCGTCCAAAAACTTCTGATCCACCGTGTCCCCGTCCAGCTCCACCGGCAGGACGATGTTCTCATGCACATTCAGAATGGGAACAAGGTTATAGTTCTGGAAGATAAAACCGATGTTGCGGCGGCGGAAGATGGTGAGCTGTTCGTCGTTCATTTTCGACAGCTCTTTGTCCCGGACAATCACGGTTCCGCTGGTGGGAGTGTCCAGCCCGCCCATCATGTGAAGCAGGGTGGACTTGCCGCTGCCAGAGGTTCCCACAACAGCCACAAACTCGCCGTCCTCCACGGAGAAGTTCACGCCGTCAAGGGCGCGGGTGATGTTCGGCTCTGTACCGTAATACTTTTTCAGATCAATCGTCTGCAAAACGCTCATACTCAAAACTCCTTTCAAGGCTTTCTGCCTGTTGATAAGGGTATTATAAAACCCAAATGTCCGCGAAATGTTACAGCGGCCAAAAAAATTCATTGAAAATCGGGGTGAAATGTTACAACGCTCGGACATTTCAAAAAAATTTACGGCGGGCAGCCGGAAATGGCCGTCCGCCGCGTTCTATTTTGTAGGGAGCATAATAGAAAATTCCGACCCCTTGCCCGGCTCCGAAACCACTTTGACATAGCCGCCCTGCCGCATTACAATCTCGCGGGCCAGATACAGGCCAATGCCCACGCCCTGCTGTTCGTGTACTTCTTCCTCACGATAGAAGCGCCGGAAGATGGCAGCCTGATTGCTTTCGGAAATGCCCTTGCCGGTGTCGGTCACTTTGACCTCCACATACATTTCCCACAGCACCACCGACACAGCGATTTTCCCGCCTGCCGGGGTGTACTTCACCGCATTGTCCAGCAGGTTAAAGAGGGCTTCCGATGTCCACTTGCTGTCATGGGAAACGGTCAAATCCTCCGGGCAGTCCACGGACACGGCGATTTCCTTTTTCTCCGCCGCATACACGATCCCACTCATGGCCTGCGCCACAGTATCAAAAAGACGGCCCAGCTTCTTATCCAACTGGATCACGCCTGTTTCCAGCCGGGAGGTTTTCACAAGGGCCTGAAAGAGAAAGTCCAGCTTATCCGTCTGGCTGCGGATTCCCCGGATAAAGTCGGTGCGCTCCGCCTCGGTCATGGGCTTTTCCAGCAGGGTGTCCGTCGCCATTTTCAGATTGCTTACCGGCGTTTTCACCTGATGGGAAATATCCGATACAAGGGTCTGTAACTCCTGCCGTTCCTCGTCCACCCGGCGGCGGTTCTCCTGCATGATCTGGTAAAGCCTTGCCAGCCGGTGTCCGATTCTGGCAAGCTGGGTTTCGCTGTCCTCTGGCCGCTGGGGCGCTTCATTCCCGGCGATCATGTGGTCTAAGGTCTGGCACAGGTCAGCGGTAAACTGCGACAGCCGCTTTCCAAACGCCTGCGTCAGTACAAAAATCCCCACAAGGGCGCACAGCAGCAGCGTCCCGCCTGTCAGCAGCACCGCAATCTGTTTTGTCACAAGAAACAGGGCTATGGTGATCCCGGACATGGAGAGGGCAAGCCCCATTGCCACCCGGCTAAACAGCCGCTTTACCGAGAGATTTTGAAACTTCATTTTGCCTCACCTCCCGTCCATTGATAGCCCATGCCGTAAACGGTCTTGATGTAGGGCGCGCCGCCGTCGGATTCAATCTTGCTGCGAATCCGGCTGATGGAGGTTGTCAGGGTGTGTTCGTCTACAAACCGCTCGTCTATATCCCACAGCCTTTCCAAAAGCTGCCCACGGGTCAGCACTTGCCGGGGATTTTTGCGGAACAGGTTCAGCATTTTGTACTCCATCGGGGATAGGGTCAGGGGCTTGCCGTTTAGGGAAGCCGTCTGCTCCGAGAAGTCCAGAAACAGCCGCCCGTCGTCGTAAATGTCCTTAGCCGGTTTGTGGTGTTCCAGCATGGCGAACATGGCTTTGATTTTCCGCTGCAAGGCCCCGATCACAAAGGGCTTTGTGATGTAGTCCACCGCGCCCACCTCATAGCCCCGTATCTGGTCGCTCTCCTGATCGTTGGCGGTCAGGAAAATCACGATGGTATCCGGGTGCTGGGGCTTTATCAGCTTGCACAGTTCAAAACCGTTCCCGTCCGGCAGGTTGATGTCCAGCAGCACTAAATTAAATTCCCGCTGGCGGATGGCTTCGGCTGCGGTTCTGGCATTTAGGGCAGAAGTCACGCCGTAGCCGTCTGCGGTCAGGTTATAGGCCAACATCTTATTCAAAAAACTGTCGTCCTCGACAATTAAAATCTGCTTCATATCCTCACTTCCTTTTCTTTTTTAGTTTTTTATAAATAATTCCTGGAAAAATAATGCTGAACAATAATAAAAATACCATCAACGCAATCATTTCTTTTACCGGATAGCGGAAAGCGAAATAGGAAATCTGCATTTTCATATACCACTGCATGATACCAATCCCTAAATTTCCAAAACTCATAAGCAATCCACATAACAGTAACCAATAGAAAAGACCCTCTGTTACAAACATTCGATATTCTTGTTTTTTTGTCATCCCTACACGTCCCAGGATTTTACACTCCCATTGCCGAAGCATAATATCCGATATTCTTGTATTTGCGAAATTCATAATTCCTATAAATATTAAAATTCCACTAATACTCATAAGCAGCCATCTACTTGTCTGAATATAGTTCTGCTCCTTTAGCAAACGTTCTGATTTAGAATCTAAATAAAACAAGTTCAATTTATCAGCGTGTCCATATTTTGATTGAAATTCCATATTATAATTGCGAATCATCTGATTCAGTCTTTCTCGGATAACTGACTCCTGATTTTTGTCAACATTAAATTGTATTTCAAAAATTTGTGGTGTTAATTTTTCTACCAGCCAATCATATGTAGTCTCTGTTACCAATAGGATATTTATATTTTTACCATCCCAGCACAATTTCATCTCTGGGAAATCATCCTCTGTTATATCCAGATAACCACAATTTACTAATTTCTCAGGAACTAAACTGCTCATTTCCGTACCAACCGGAACCAGATCATAAAATTCCATCTCTGTTCCTATATAATCCTGCACTTCTCCTGCTATATAATCTGACATCCTATGATCATGTAGCACGATTGTTCCATGATTATTTTGAAACTGCTCCCAATTTACTAGCTTATCATTTTTCTGAATAAAGTCTTTTAGTTCTTCCTGCTCCCCGATACTGACTGTCTGAATTACCGTGGATATTTTATCTCCATCGATTAGAATCTTTATATTCTCCTTGCCATTTTTTCCGACGATCGGATAAAATCCTTTAATGTTTTCTACTGAATGAAGTTCGTTTCCTATGGTCGTTTCAATATCATTCATAAGGGACTTCGGAAAAAACTTCATATTCTTTGTGTCCGGTGATGATTCAATTAAATAATTGCAAGCTTCCTCTGTAATTCCTATTTGGAAGTCCGGCTCTTTATTATAATAATTCTGTAAATCCACTCCATTCACAATTACCGCAGAACATAATGCCAATTCGCACCCAAGCCATAATGACAAACTTGTTATCCCAAATGTTTTTTTATTCCGAAATAAATATTTCTTTGCAAGATAAATTTCAGGATGTTTTCCCCAATAGCGGAATTTCTTTATCTTCGGTTTCTTCCTGCTTTTATGATAAGTGACCGCCTCCGTATATTTCATACACTCCAATGGACTTAATTTCCTCATTTTTCTTTTCAGACATTCCACTGCCACTCCCAACGTGAAAATCACAAGAACAATCGCTAGAATAAGAAGTTTGGGTTGAAATAAAACCATTCTTTCTAATTTCCATGTATTCTCTGCATACATTTTTTCTAATAACAATGGCATAATACCCCATATAAACATTCCTCCTAAAACTGCTCCAGCGATACTTCCCGTAAGTCCTATTTTTAGCATCTCACGATTCATGACTTTAATATTCTGCTTTTGTTCCACACCAATTACTTGTAAAAGACCATAACGTTGTAAATCTTTTTCCAGCGAAATATTTAGGGTATTGTAAATAAACAAAAACATAGAAAGTAAAACCATAACCGAAAAAAAGACTGCAAATCCATAACTTCCCATCATTTCACTTATTGCCCGATATTCTGCTGGGTTCATACTTACAATTCTCTGTCCCTCATTCAACTTTATGTTATTTGTCAGCATATGTTCTATTTGCGAACCACTGGAATATTTCTTTGTATGATCTATTAAAATCCTACATGGCTCCCATTGAAGTCCGTTCTTCTCCATTGATTTCTCTGATAAAAAAGCCACAGAAGCACCGGAGGTTTGATTTTGATACTCTGTAAAATACCCAGAAAGTAAAAAGTTCTGCATACCGCTTCCACTGGTATTGAAAATGTCATTCCAATAAAAATCCAGTTCAATTTCCATGCCCACTTCGGGATTCTTGATTCCAAGATATTGCAGAGTTTTCGTAGAAAGCATAATTTCATTTTCTTTTTCTGGATAAGTCCCTACCACATTTGTAAATGCAGGACGTATCATTTTTTCAAATCCGGTCACATCTGTAATGACGCAATCACAATATTTTATGGAATCATCTAATAATTTTCCTGCAAACTTTTCTTTCCCAATGCTTTCTATGCATGGTAGCTGTGTAAGCTGTTGTATCATATCCGCTGTACCATTTTCAATATAGGTCGATACAGCCATACCATCGACTTTCATATTTTTCTGAATATCAATCTCCATCTTCCCATAGATTAAAGAGAACACACTAAAAATCACGCCTACAGTAATTGTAATTACGATAAACAGTAGACGATTTCTGTTTTGATTCTTTTTCCTGGAAGCATCCATAAGCACTCTTTCAGCCGACTGATTACAATCGTAATTCTCCATCCTATACAACCCTCCCATCTTTCATCTGAATAATCCGATCTGCCATAGCTGCTATTCTTTCATCATGTGTAACGATAATCATTGTCTGTCTATATTTTTTACACATCTTTTTCAAAAATTTCATAATGGATATACTGGTTGTAGAATCTAAATTTCCTGTCAACTCGTCTCCCAAAAGTATAGTAGGATGTGTATAAATAGCTCTGGCGATTGCGACCCGCTGCTGTTGTCCACCAGATAAAGTCATAGGATTTTGTAATAGTTTTTCCTCAATTTCCAATTCTTCAGCTATCCGCATTACTTCTTTTTTGCTGATATTTCTTTCCATAAGTTTGGCAGGTAAAACTATATTTTCAAATACATTCATCTCTGGGATTAAATTAAAATTTTGAAAAATAAACCCAATATGCCATCTTCTGAAGGAACTTCTTTCCTCCATAGATAACTGTGTAATATCTACATCATTGATATAGACACATCCGTGTGTGGGATTTTCCAAACCACCTAGTAAATTGAGCAACGTGGTCTTTCCGCAACCTGAACTTCCCATAATAGCTACAAATTCATTTTCTTCAACTGTGAAAGATATATCATCAACTGCCCTTAAATAGTGTTCTCCATTAGAATATTCTTTTGTTAAAGATACTGTCTTTACTGCTGCCATATCAATCCCCCTTATCTTTTTCAGATAGTATAACAGGCAAATGTCCGCGAAATGTTACAGCGGACGGATTTTTTTCTTTTGCCGTCGTCCGGCAGATTTAATCACATTTTCTATCTTACTTGTAATTCTATAATAAAGACCAAATGTTGCAGAAATCTCCTAACCATTTTCTTTTTTGACAAGAAAACAGGCTGAATTGCTTCATTTTTGTAGCAATTCAATTCATAGATGTACCTCCAAAATCAGAACGGAGGGTAATACTATTGCATTTTCTTTTGTTGATAAGGTCACTGTAAAACGCAAAAAGTTAGGCAGATGCAGACTTATTAAACAAGACCCATGTACTAATAAAGTAACTTATTAAAAGGACACCTAAAATAGCCAACACAATCAAAAGCTGCTGCACCAATCGCTGTACTCCGATATACACTGCAATCTGCATATGGAATCCTACTCTAAGAAGTGCTACTCTCCATTTCCTGTTTCCCTATTTATTATAGTTTCTTATCTCAAGCAATACAATGTTGTCTCCGTTCATCGCCTTATAAAATCAGTATAATCATACCGCTTATCAGGCATAATAAGGTTATTCCTTTGCGTAAATCGGCACGATAGAATATACTTGAGGTGAGTGATTATGCCGATTGATGATTTGACTGCTTTGGGGCAAAAAATGCGGGAAGCCCGAAAGAAAAAAGACCTGACACAGCAGGAGCTTGCGGATCTGAGCCATGTTTCTGTAAAGCAAATCGCCAATATCGAAAAGGGGAAAATGAATCCTTCCTATTTAATTTTAAGAGCATTGGCAAAGGTTCTACACATCTCTTTAGATACGCTTATAAATCCAGATATTTCTCTGGAAGATGAAGGTGTCAATCAGATGAAAATGCTTTATTCCAGCTGTCCGCCAGAAATGCGTGACACCCTGCTGCATCACACCCAGGAAACGGTGAAAGAACTGACAGAGTTGTCCGAAAAATTTGAAACGAATTGAGCCAGTGAGTGAAATTTAACGATTCTCTCACTGGTTCTTTTCAATTTCGGAGAAAAGAGGCAAGCAATGCCTGTGTTAATACACACAGGCCCGCAGAGAAGAAAATCCCTCCGTGATTTTCCTCTCCGCTTGCTTGTTGAGGGCAGCGCCCCCAAGCCCCTTTGAACACAGAATTTCATTCTGTGGCTGCGCGTTCTGCGAACGCTTTTGACCAGGACCAGCTTACCGCTGGCCGTGGTCTTTTTCTTTTTCAACATCCTGTTCTACCTCCATTTTCAGCACTCGATCTACATTTGCCTTTGCCGTTAAAAGCTCCCGCATTTTCTCACGGGAACGCCGGTACTCGGCATAGGTCTTTTTCTTTTCTTCCAGCAATTTCGCGTACTCCGTCTGCAACTCTTTGACCTTGGGCAGCTTCTTGACGCCCATCTCATCAAAGGCATTCTTAGCAGCCTGATGGAGCAGAATTTCTTCCTCATGTTCCTCCCGGAATTTCTTAGAGTATCCCGCCTTGCGGTATGCCACATAGACCTCACGGGTCTTGGCATAATTTACGATGTGAGTACGCAGAACAGCGATCTCTGCCATGCGCTTTTCAGCCGCTTTGATCTGCGCCGAAAGTTCATTGTGATGTGCCGTGGCAGCCGCAGCCTTTTTTTCCAAAACCGCATACTCCAGCAGATTGTTCTCTGACAGGTAATTCATGGTCTGCGCCATTTGTTTCAGATTAAAAACTTTAGCCCATCGAGCATAGCCAGCACCTTTTCCAGCCTGCAATTTTGCCTGAATGTCCACCAGCAGATTGACCTTCGGCGGCTCTGCCTGTGTGACTGTTTTCTTTCGCAGGGTATGTGCTTTCTCCCCGGAGAGAACTGCTCGCAAATCTTCCAATCCATATCCTTCGCCCAGACTGTCCATGCGGGCGGCTTTCTCCCAACCAGAGAGTTTCAGTCGATACGATTTTCCGCGCTTTGAGACTTCACAACCATATTCTCGCAACAGCTTCAGCAGTTCTTCAAAGTCAGCAGGACTTTGTGATAATGCGTTGTCAATCGCCACACGAAGCAGCTCTCGGTGAGATGGCTTTGCCTGATCGCCCAGCCATTTGTTATAGCTCTTTCCGTGAAGTTTCGGATTCTCTACAATGGACAGTCCATTCTCAATACAGATGGTGTCACTTAGCCGACGAACCGCCTTGGTGCTGCCCCAAAAGTTTCGGAACTTCCGGTCATATTCTAAGCTGACCGATGACCAGATAATGTGATTATGAATGTGCGACTTGTCTATGTGCGTGCATACCACAAAAGCATGATTGCCTTTGGTAAAACGCCTTGCAAATTCTACGCCCAGCCGGTTTGCTTCTTCTTGGGTAATCTCACCGGGGCGGAAGGACTGGCGCACATGATAGGCAATCACATCATCCGCGCCACGCACTCGTCCGGTAGCGGCAATGTACTGCCGCTTTGCCAGAAGAAACTCTGCATCCGCAGTCCGGCTGTCACACGCATAGCTGGTAATGAGCTTGCCGTCATCTGTTTTCTGTGGATTTGCTACATAGTCGATGATGTCACTGATCGCCCGACTCTCTGTGCGGCCTTTGCCGACATGAAGCGGCATGATTCTTGTAGTTGCCATAAAAAGCCCTCCTCTCAAAATATTTTCTCTGAACTCTTTGTGCCTATCGTTGAAATAAACTCTCCTTATGGGTATAATATAAAGAAACTACCAATACCTCAAAGGAGGGATTTTATGATAGAACAGCTCATTGCTGAAGCAACCGAATGTGATTTCAAAGTTGCACTTGAAATAAAGAAACCCAAAAGCTGGTTAAAAAGTGTCAGTGCCTTTTCCAATGGAATCGGCGGCACTCTGTTTTTCGGGGTCTCTGATGACCGGAAGCCTATCGGCTTGTCTGATGTTCAAAAGGATGCTGAAGCGATCAGCCGCTTAATCAAAGAACGTATCACACCATTACCGCAGTTTATCTTAAAGCCATTGCAGGAAGATGGTAAAAATCTATTAGCTCTGGAGGTTTCTCCCGGCCGCAGCACCCCTTATTATTACAAGGCAGACGGCGTAATGGAAGCATATATCCGTGTTGGAAATGAAAGCGTAATTGCCCCGGATTACATTGTGAATGAACTGATCTTAAAGGGAAACAATCAATCCTTTGATACCCTAACAACAGATGCGGTAAAAAAGGATTACAGCTTTACACTTCTGGAAGCAACCTATCTGGAACGGACTGGTCTCCGCTTTGAGCCATCAGATTATGTCTCCTTCGGTTTGGCTGACAAAAATGGGGTCTTGACCAATGCCGGAAAGCTCATGACCGATCAGCACACGGTTTATAACTCTCGTATGTTCTGTACCCGGTGGAATGGCTTGGAAAAAGGCTCTATCTTTGATGATGCGCTGGACGATAAAGAATACGAAGGGAATCTGATTTATCTACTGAAAAGCGGCAGTGAATTTATTCGCAATAATTCCAAAGTCCGTTTTGTCAAAGAGGCACAGTATCGGGTAGACAAGCCGGATTATGCTGAACGAGCTGTGACAGAGGCTCTTGTCAATGCGCTTATCCATCGTGATTATATTGTGCTTGGCAGCGAAATCCATATTGATATGTTTGATGATCGGGTGGAAATCACATCTCCGGGCGGTATGTTTGGCGGCGGCTCAATTCAGGAATACGATATTTACAGTATCCGTTCCATGCGACGAAACCCTGTGATTGCTGACCTGTTCCACCGCATGAAGTACATGGAACGCCGTGGAAGTGGCCTACGCAAAATCGTCAGTGAAACCGAAAAGCTACCTGGATATACAGCGGCATATAAGCCTGAATTTACCTCAACAGCAACAGATTTCAGAGTCATCTTGAAAAATGTAAACTACAACTTAGAGGGTGACGCCCACCAAGTTATCCACCAAGTTACCCACCAAGTTATTGAACTATCAACGGTGTCCAAACAGATTTTGGCTTTTTGCACAACACCAAAATCCAAGAAAGAGCTTGCAGTATTTTGCGGCTTCAAAGATTTAAGAAACTTCACTTTGAAGCATATCAATCCGCTTTTAGAATCCGGGCAATTAGAAATGACTATTCCCGATAAACCTAAAAGTCGCAATCAAAAATATATTACAGTTCGTTCCGAATAAACAGAGAAGCAGGGCATTGGGTCTCATCTCCCATTGTCCTGCTTCTTTTTCATTCCAAATTATATTCACATCATTTACCCATACACCCAATCCTGGATCGCAAATTTCAAACTCTGCACCTTTCCCAGCAGCCAGATCGCAGCCAGCGGCAGTCCCATCGGGCTAATCAAAAATGCCATAATCAGCAAAATTGCACCATTCTGCGGGGAATAGGTAATAAGCACAGCCACGCCAAGTAGAGCAATTACCGTGCTGAGCAGACCAAGCACCAGACCAGATATGTAGATCAGCCCCATGCAGAGCCAGACAAAAAGCGTCAACACCAAAACGACCGGTGCAGTTACAATCATCAGCAAGCATTTCAAAATCTTCATTCCAGTTCCTCCCTCCAACGCTCCAGATACCGTTTGCACAAGGCATCCGCTTCTCTCTCATCATCTTCCGTCAACTCCCGTCTGCCTTTGGTCAGTTCAATCTCCACATAAGTCCGGTAATCATCAGCTAAGAGATTGAACAGTTCCTTGGGAGTATGGCACACCTCGCCAGAGCAATAGTGAAAATCCTGGTCAAATTCAACTCTTACACATCCATGGCGGCTGATATAAACTTCTATGGTCTCGTCTGCGGTCAGGTAATCCGCAAAAATCTCCAGCACCTTTTCAAAGGTCAGCATCTGTTTTCACTCCTTTACTACGCTTCTTATTCTACTCATATTATCCGGTGCGGACAGGCAAAAGACAAGGATACAGACAAAAAGAAAAACCGGAGGAAGGTGCGGCGAAGAAACGCCGTTCCTCCCTCCGCAAATGGAGTATCTATCCCTGTTATGAAAGTTTGGAGAGTTGGGTAAGGATTTCCTTTACACCCTCCCACAGTTGTTCCTGCCGCTGGGATATATCCTCCAAGTCAGCATTATAAACCCGCCCGGTCTCATGCACTTTGCGGGTCAGCTGATTCAAGTTGTTGCTGCTTCGGCGCATCAGGGAAACCAACTCCTTCAGCTCCGGCAGTTCCAGCTTGACCACATAACCATCCAGCGCCATTTTCCGCAGATAAGCGCTCAAATTCTCTGTCCCGTATTGCTGCATCTTTTGATGGATCAACTCCAGTTCCTCTGCTGACACCCAAAACAGCACCGGAACATCCCGCTTGCGCTTTGCCATAGTTATCGCTCCGGCTCCCGTTTTTTCGGGGCGGCAGGCTTGCGGGCAGGCGGTTCCTGCTTGAGCTTTTGCAGGACAGAACTTTTCTGCTGTTCTTGAGCGACTTTTCGGAACTGTCTGGTGAACAGGTCGGTCAAACCGGGATTGACCTGATCTACCACCAGATAGGCACTGTGGCGGGAAGCGCCGCTGTCCTCCAGCATGGGAATGGTTTTTGCCCATGCTTTATTGTCCTGAGAGATACGCCCGTCATAGTTCTTGCGCTGGATGGTGTTGGCAAGAATAAACTGTACCCGTTCCGTCCCGAACTTTTCCAGCACATCTTTGACCGCCGTCTCCGTATCCAGCCGATTCTCTGCATAGTGGGCGCTGATGGTCTGCTCAATAGCTTCTTTGCAGGCGCTGTTCGCCTGATATGAGAGGTTGTACTGTGCCATTTCCCCATGTTCTCTCGCATAGGCAGCTGAATGCGGATAGACCGGTGTTGTTCGCAGTTCCTCTTTGGCTCTGCACACATAGTCGGCACGGTTCTCAATGCTGTCCCGGATCACATCCATATAGCCGGTCTCCAGCTTTTCAAAATAGCGGTACACATCCGCCAACGGCGAAGAAGATTCCAAAAGTGCCTGGGCCTGGGCGTCGGTCAGCTCCAGCTCCTCCATCGCCATCACAATATCCTCACGGACAGTATATTCATAGGTGTGGTGCAGGATTTCTTCCGGGGGCTGGCTTTTCAACCAGTCCCTGTATTTTTCCTGCTCAGTGGCCATCTTTTCATAAATGGCCGCATTCAGATTATTGGTATTCATGTTATCGCACCTCCTCATGCTGTTTTGGTTTCTTGTCTGTACTGCGGGGCGTCACCGGGTGCTTCAGGCTGTCCAGCACCGAAGTCCGTGTGCTTTTGGCAACAACAGCCTCTGCATGTGCCTGTCCCTTTTCGTCGATGTTGAGCAAAGTATCCAGCTCCACCAGACGGGCATTTTTGCTTCGCAGTTCTTCTTCGTAAAGGAATGGCTTTCCGACTTCCTCCTTTGCGGCAGCCTGCTGCTGATAGAGGTTATCCAGCTGAGCCTTTGCCGCCTCCAGACGCTGGGGCATCTGGGCGAGGGCATTGTCGATACGGGTAAGATTTCCGCGAGGGTCTGTACCAAGGGTTGCCCGGTGGGTCATCTGTCCTTTCAGCAGGAGCGTATACTCCTGTTTCCATGCGGAAAATTCCACGGATATGGCATAGCCCCGGTAGCTGCCGATCTGCACCGGATCGGAGGTTTTGACCTCCTTGCAGGCATCCAGAAGTGCTGCGCCGGCGTTCTCCTTATCGGTCAGCAGATCGCCGCGGATTTCCATACCAGCAAAACCGTCCTCCGGGTGCGGGTGCGCTGCCAAAACCTCCAGATCGGATTCAAAGCCCTTGATAAAGCCTTTGTGCTTTTCAATCTCCTCCGGGAAGTATTTGAGCAGCTGGTCCTCCAGACGATATTGCTTGCTCTGGTGGTCGGCTTTCATCAGCTTCAGGCGGGATACCTCCACATCCAAATCCATACGCTCTTTGATACGGGGGTCTCCGGCACACAAAGCCTTGATCTCTGCAAAACTGAGGGCGGTTTCATCCACATCATCGCAGGAGCGCACCGGCGATTTAGAAGTCATGATCTGGCTGATGAATTTTTGTTTATTCTCCACCGTCTGCCAGAGGTATGCGTCAAAGGTTCCTTCGGTCACATAGCGGTACACATGGACAAGAGGATTCTGGTTGCCCTGGCGCTCGATACGGCCCTTGCGCTGGGCAAGGTCTCCCGGTCTCCACGGACAGTCCAGGTCATGAAGTGCCACCAGACGGTCTTGCACATTGGTGCCTGCGCCCATCTTTGCGGTGCTTCCCAAAAGGACACGAACCTGACCGGTACGGACCTTAGAGAACAGCTCCTTTTTCCGCACTTCGGTGTTGGCTTCATGGATAAAAGCGATCTGGTCGGCAGGCATTCCCTGAGCAATGAGTTTCTGACGAATATCGTCATATACCGTAAAGACCGGTTCCTGCTCCGGCAGAGGCACAGCGCCTTCCAATGCGTGAAGCAGTGGATTATCCAGCGTTTTCGCCGCCTTGCTTGCAGGAGCTTTGGCCTGTGGTGTAGAAATGTCGCAGAACACCAGCTGGGTCAGCTTGTCAGCTTTGCCGTCCCGCCAGATCTGCATGATGTTGTCCACACACTGATTGACCTTTGTGCCAGGTTCGTCCGGCAGCATCTGGTTGACGATCCTCTGGTCAAGCCCCAACTTACGGCCATCCGAGGTAATCTTGAGCATGTTATCCTGGGACGGGTCAACAGTTCCGCTGTGTACCAGCGATGCACGCTCCGAAAGAGCTTTGACCATTTCCTGCTGATGTTCGGTGGGCTGCGCCACGATGTTGTGGTACTCCACTTCCGGGGTAGGGAGATTTAACTGGTCGGCAGTCTTAATGTCCGCCACTTCTTTGAACAGGTTCATCAGCTCCGGCAGATTAAAGAACTTGCTGAATCTCGTTCTTGCCCGGTAGCCGGTGCCTTCCGGTGCCAGCTCTAATGCTGTGACGGTCTCCCCAAATCGGGAAGCCCAGCAGTCGAAGTGGGTCATGTTCAGTTCTTGCAGGCGTTCATATTGAAGATAACGCTGCATGGTGTAAAGCTCGGTCATGGAGTTGCTGACCGGTGTGCCGGTGGCAAAGATCACGCCACGGTTTCCGGTGATCTCATCCATATAGCGGCACTTGGCAAACATATCGGAGGATTTCTGCGCGTCCGATGTGGAAAGGCCAGCCACATTCCGCATTTTTGTGTATAAAAACAGGTTCTTGTAGTTGTGGGCCTCGTCCACAAACAGCCGGTCCACACCCAGCTGCTCAAAAGTTACCACATCATCTTTTCGCCCCTCGGCTTGCAGCTTTTCCAGTCTGGCTTCCAGAGACTTTCTGGTACGCTCCAGCTGCTTGACGGTAAAACGCTCGCCGCCGCTGGCCTGCACCTCTGCGATACCCTCGGTGATCTCGTCGATCTGCTCATAGAGAAGCCGTTCCTGACGCTCCCGGCTGATGGGGATACGCTCAAACTGGCTGTGTCCCATGATGATGGCGTCGTAGTCACCGGTCGCAATACGGGCGCAGAACTTCTTGCGGTTATGGGTCTCAAAGTCCTTTTTGGTTGTGACTAAGATGTTGGCAGAAGGATAGAGGCGCAGAAACTCCGATGCCCACTGCTCAGTCAGGTGGTTGGGAACCACAAAGAGAGATTTCTGGCACAAGCCCAGGCGTTTGGCTTCCATCGCAGCGGCCACCATCTCAAAGGTTTTGCCCGCGCCTACTTCGTGTGCCAGCAGGGTATTTCCGCCATACAGCACATGGGCGATGGCACTTTTCTGGTGTTCCCGCAGGGTAATGGCTGGGTTCATGCCGCCAAAAGTGATATGGCTGCCATCATACTCGCGGGGACGGGTAGAGTTCATTTCTTCGTTATACTGGCGCACCAAAGTCTGGCGGCGCTCCGGGTCTCTCCAGATCCAGTCCCTAAAGGCTTCCCGGATAGCCTGCTGTTTTTGGGCAGCCAGAGTGGTCTCCTTGGCGTTTAGTACGCGGCGCTCTTTTCCGTCTGCGTCCTCTATGGTGTCATAGATACGGACATCCCGCAGGTTTAAGGAATCCTCCAGAATCTTGTAGGCGTTGGCGCGGCTGGTTCCGTAGGTGGTATAAGCTGCCACATCGTTGTAGGATACAGAAGATTTCCCCTTGATCTGCCATTCAGCAGTAAAGGAGGAATAGTTGACCTCAATGCTGCGCTGGAGATAAAACGGGGTGTTGAAGGTCTCGTACATAAACTGCTGGATGTACTCCTTGTCAATCCAGGTAGCACCCAGACGCACCTCAATTTCCGACGCATCCAGGTCTTTGGGCTGGGCGGCGGTAAGAGCTTCCACATTGACTGCAAAAGAAGGGTCCTGCTGTGCCGCCCGCTGCGCCTGACGCAGTTTGCGGCGTACATTGCCGGAAAGGTATTCATCAGCAGTCACATAATGGGGTGTGCCGTCCTGTTTCAGCTGTCCCGGCACACGGAAGATCACGCCTTGCAGTTCTCCGGCCAGTGCTTCTTTTGTTTTTCCGGTAAGCCGACTCATATAGCTCATATCTACGCAGGCTTTTTCCGAGATGGACACCGCCAGTGCTTCGCTTGCCGTATCCACAGTAGCCACTGCCTGATGGGGCTTGATGGTTCGTTTGGTGAACATATCCGCCTTACGTTCCAGTTTCCCGTCCTCGTCGATGACTTCCAGCGCACAGAGCAGGTAATAGGAAGAATCATCTGCATAGGCCAGTCGGTTTGCACGGTCATTGATAAGGCCATATTTTGCAGAAAAGCTGTCATAGAGGCTGTTCAGTTCCGCCTGCTTTTGGGTAATGGTGCTGTCTGGAACCGCTGCATCCATCTGAAGGTCGATCAGTTCCTGCACACAATCACGCAGTCCCACAAGACCTTTCACACGGGCTTCGGCGGTGGCGTTGAGGTCAGGGCGCACCATGCGGCTGTTTTCCCGATAGTACACCTGCCCGTCTACAATGGCATAGGAATAGTTCTTCACATTTGGGTCGGCAGGAATGGAGGTGTCAATGGCTTCGCCTTCGCCCAGCTCCGGCAGCTCTGCCTCCTGATAAGTGCCATGAATGTACTTCACAGCATCATGCAGCTGGTCGGAAAGCTCCAGTCCCTCGATAGGGTTCACGGTGTAATCCATACCATGAACAGTGCTTACCGGCTCCTGTCTGCCCAGCACCATTTCCGGGTGGTCGATAAAATACCGGTTGATGGCAAACCCATCCTCCGTTTGTCCGGTCTGCGTCCACTCTGGTGCAATGTCCAGCGGACGGTCCCGCTTTTGGAGAAAGATGATGTCCGATACAACCTCGGCACCGGCATTCTTTTTGAACGCGTCATTAGGCAGACGGATCGCTCCCAGCAGCTCGGCACGCTGGGCAAGATAGCGGCGCACGGTGGAATCCTTGGCGTCCATGGTATAGCGGGAGGTCACAAAAGCTACCACACCGCCGGGACGCACCTGATCCAGTGCTTTGGCGAAAAAGTAGTTGTGAATACTAAAGTTTAACTTGTTGTAAGTTTTGTCGTTGACCTGATACTGACCGAAAGGCACATTGCCGATGGCAAGGTCAAAGAAGTCCCGGCGGTCAGTGGTCTCAAAGCCGCCTACTGTGATGTCCGCCTTGGGATAGAGCTGCTTTGCGATACGCCCGGAAACCGGGTCAAGCTCCACACCATATAGACGGCTGTTTCGCATTTCCTCCGGCAGCATACCGAAGAAATTTCCCACACCCATAGATGGCTCCAGAATATTTCCTGTCTCAAATCCCATACGCCCCACCGCTTCATAGATGGCCTGAATGACCGTAGGGCTGGTGTAATGGGCGTTTAAGGTGGAGCTTCTGGCGGCGGCATATTCCTCCGGGGTCAGCAGCTCTTTCAGCTGGGCATACTCTAAAGCCCATGCCGGTTTTTCCGGGTCAAAGGCATCGGCAAGACCGCCCCAGCCTACATAGCGGGATAGGACTTCCTGCTGTTCAGGGCTTGCCTGCTGTCCGGCAGATTCCAGCTCTTTCAGCAAACGAATCGCATTGACATTTGCCTGGAACTTGGCTTTCGGACCGCCTTCGCCCAAATGCTCATCGGTAATGCGAAAGTTTTTTGCATTGCGGCGCAGGTTAGCCTTGTATTCCTCATAGGAGGCTTTCTCGGCAGCTTTGGCATTGGGGAAGGTCTGCCACTGGCCATTGACCTGAATGGAAACCGGGTGTTCGTCCAGCACTTCCTCAAAGGTTTTCTCCGGCTCAGTCACAGGGGCTGGCGGCTCCGGCTCCTCGATATGCAGTCGTTCCACCACCACATCATAAGGCAGATTGTTCTTATCGCCCGGATAGACGGCCATGGTCTCGGAATGGAAGGTCGGAGATTCGGTAGCCGGTTGGGGCTGTTCCTGTCCAAAACCGTCCTGCTGACGGGCATACATCCCGCGCAGCAAAGGCGCAACCTCATCCCAGCGGAAATACAGCATAGCCAGACGCTTTTCCTCTGCATCCATGACTTCCAGTTCTATGCCCTGTGCCGTGGTACGGTAATCGGCAATATCGCCGGTCTCCAGATTCAGTGTCTCGATCTCACCGGAATAGGCTCTGCTCAGCCAGTAGGCAATCTCGCTGTTGCTCCTGCCGGATTGCAGCAGCGTGGAAATCTTCTTTTTATCCGCTTCATCCATCAGTCCATGAGCCAATACATCCCGCAAGTCCTGATCTGCCTTGTCCGGGTCAGTAGGAAGAAACTCGGTATAGTAAGCATTGCGGCGGTCTGCCCGAAGCAGCTGCTCGAACTGTTCTTTGCGCTCTGCCCGGTAGATGGGATATACCATCCCGGTGGGCAGAAGCTGTACGGTGTCCTCACGCAGCTCGGTGATCTGATAGGCGTCATCCTCGATATACACGGTATCGCCCACGGCATAGACCGGGGCAGCAGGGTCATAGGATGTTCTTTGCGGAGTTGGGCGGCGAACTGCATCATATTCCTCATCGGAAATAGCAACTTCGGAAGTCTGCTCTGTCTCAGCAGCTGCGATCTGCTCTACATCCGACATCACCTGTTGGATAAACGGATCATTGTCCAGTTTTTCCGGGTCTGCCACCTGGCCGTTGACAATCCCTCTTTCCTCCAGAGCTTCCCGGATGGCGATTGGGTCGATGTCGTCAAAACGGTCCTGTTCTTCTTCGGTATAGAACCGGTCCTCCTGAATGAGCTGGGCAAGCCTGCGCTGTACCTTCGGCCAGGGCAGCTGCGTTTCCTCCGGGCTGCCGGCACGGACAACAAACAGGCTGTTGCTGTTACTGCCGCCGTATTCCTGAGCCAGCCATGCGGCGGTATCTTTTTCTCTTGCATGGTCTTTCATATAGCGGACAACAGCGTGTTTACTCTCAATATTGCCGTTCCATGCACAAAGGGCGGTATCAATATCCTCCTGAGAAAGAGGGCGCAGAAGCTCATGGAGCTTTGGATAGGTCTCGTCGATCACTTCCCGGTGCAGACGCTGACGGAACTCCGGCACATCGGAATAGAGCCGAATCAGCTCCATATCCTTAGAGCCAAGAACCGCACGGCGCACAGCGGCATTGCCCTCGATGACAGCATTTTCACGGTCGGAATGACCGCAGGCATTTCGATATGCCACATCCTCAGATATGGCGGCAGTCACCACAGGCTTATACTGCTCAAACTGCTCCCGAAGGGTAGGCTTTGGCGTTTCTTCCTCTATCTCCGGCTGCTGGGCATGAATGGCATCTTCTTCTGCCAGATCCTTTTCAGCCTGGATCTTGTCATACTGCGCTTGTTCCTGTTCGGTAAGATAGCGGCCTTTCTGGACAAGTGAAGTAATGCGCTTGGCAACCTTTTCCCAGTTCAAGTGAACATCCGGGCAGTCCTGCTTTTTATAGTGCAGTCCTTTCCCATCGTGATCTTCGCCGCTGTGTGTTGCGCCGGACAGGGCATGAGAGCGTCCGCCAATGCCATACTCGTCTTTAAGGAATCTCACTTTTTCCTTATCCGTATGGTTTTCCATGAAGAACGCATAGATACGGCCCTTTCCTCCGGCAAAACTGCTGCCGCCGGTCATGGCGGCGTCGATCTCATCCTCGGTAATGAAATGCTGGACGGTTGGCACTTGGGAAAGGTCCGAAAAAAAAGTTCTGCGTGGCAGGTCAAGATCCTTCAGGTTCTCCCAAATTTCCCTTGGCCTATGGTAATGAAAGCGCAACAGGTCACGGTCCTGCTGATAGGCAGTCCAGAAGGCGGCGTATTCTTCCTTGAGGGTCTGGCGGAAAGCCGGGTCACTCAGCTGCTCGGCAAGCCATGCAGTTTCTTCCGGGAACCCGGTTCTCTGAATACCGGACAGACAGGACAGATACCCGGAATCTCTGGCTTTATCGCTGAAATCGTGGTACAGATGCCAAAGTTTTTCTGCAAGGAGGGAGCGTTCATAGCCTGCCGCTTCTGCAAGCTCCACATTGGAGGCAAACTGGCCACTTTCCAAAAGTTCCCCGATGCGCTCTGCGGCACTCTCCCAGGAAATGACCTGGGCAGACCTGTCATAACGGACAGACTTCCCGTGGGAAAGATGGATGCCATCCTCGGCATACCATACGCTCACGCTGCCAAGGCCGTTGCCGCCGTGGTACAGCGTTTTCAGTATCTCGGCAATCTCAGCGGTGGTTTTCTGCTTTTCAAATGCTGCAACCACACGCTCCCTCTGACGATCTGTATTGCCTCCCAAACGCAGCACATGGTCAATATCATTTTGGGCAAAAGAAAAAGCAGAGGATGTATGCGCTACATTCTCTGCTTCATCTATGGATTGGATCTGCTCCGCTTCGGAGAGGAACAGGTTTAGGGTCAGCTGTTGATAAGCTCCGCCATCAGGATCTCCTCTGCCTGGGCTTTGCAGGTGTTCATCAGGCCCACCCACTTCATGGGATCGCTGGCTTTCAGTTCCTCGGTGGCTCCCGCTTCCTTCGCCAGCTGGAGCATCATCTGTTCCAGTCTGCTCTGGGCGGTCTCGTCGATCTCGATGAGGTGCGGGTACAGCTTCTCGCTCAGCAACATCTGGTTGTAGAGGATGGGACGGTGTTCCTTCAGGTAGGTTTTCCTCATCCTGCCGTACTTGCCCAGGGGTTTCTCCGGCTGCTGGCTCAGCTTCAGGTCGGGAATCTGATAGTCTCCGTTCTGGATGTAGGTCATGGGATTGTTCATCTTGCTTGCTCCTTTCTTGGTTGGCTTCGCGCTCTGCATTTCGGACGGTAACGCCGATCTGCCGCAGCACCTGCTGGTTGATCTGGCTGACCGCTGTTCCCAGCGCCCCGATGGTGGACGGGGTGTTGAAATCAAAGATCGCCATGAAATCTTCGTGGTCGAAGTAGCGTTCCGGCTCCAGTCCACAGCGGGACATCAAAGCGTAAGTGATGCTGACGGTGGCGGCTGCCTTGAACTGCACTCCGATGTTATACTCATCATATTCCTCCAAAAAGGAACCGTCAACGATATAGAAGAAGTCCTGCTGATGCTCCGTCCAGTATTCCTCGGCCAGTTTTCCGGCTACCTCCGTGAGCTGTCCGGCAAGATCCTCACCGGAAACATCATAGGTGCGCTCCAGCATGGCCTGCACGGAATCCAGATAGCGCTCCTCCAACTGCCACAGCCAGGGAGTGCGGGAATGTTCACGGGTTCCGGTGTCGGAAATGTCAAAGACATAACGCAGGCGAGGTCTGTCCCCGGAATCATCCACCAGAGCGATTCCCTTGGAACCGCGCCTTACATAACGGCCCATCTTTTCATTCCACAAATCGTACTCCGCACAGGCGGTGGCGTCCGGTCGCTGGGCATAGATCATCAGCTGCTCATGGAACGGGTACTTGTAAAGGCGGGAAGCAGTAGTGAGAAACCCTGCCCATTCCTGCCAGCTCCCCGTGAGCTGTGTTGCCACTTTGTCCGCCATCTGTGCATATAGTTCAGCTTTGGTTGGCATAGTGTTCTGTCCTCCTTTCAGTTTTGGGGTAAAAAGGTGGGGTGGCAGATCGCCACCCCATCCCTGCGGTTATGTTGTTTACTGGTCAAAATCCGGGTACAGCTCCAGTTCGGCAAACTTCTCATCGGTCATCGCACAGAGCTTCGTAAGGGCGCTGTCGGTCAACTCTCTCAGCTCTGTTTCCTCCGGCGAAAGCTCGCCGCGCATCTCACGCAGACTGTCAATCAGCCCGGTGCGGCTGCCGGTATTGTAAATGCACATCAGGTTCATTTCCTCAAAAGTAAAGTTTCCCATATCAAATCTCCCTTTCCGCACTCTTTTTGGGTGCTGTCTTTTTGTGTTCTGTCTTGGGCTGGCCTTTCAGCTGCTCCATGACGGACTTTTTCTTTTCCCGTTCCTCCCGATGGGTGGCGGCTGCCAACTCCATCAGGGAAATGGGCTGACCGCTTCGGGCCTGCTGTTCCAGCTCTGCCACCGTGGGTTCTTTTGCGCCATTGTTGATGATACCGTCAATCATGCCGTAATCGTCCTCCAGCATCATTTCCGCATTTTTCAGCGGGTTTTCTGGCAGGAATCCGGGGATCTGGGTAAAACCAACACTGTCACAGTAATGACAGGATACCTTACCGTCCTGTCTGATCGCAACGATGTCGCTGACGCTCATGGAGGGACTGTGAAAGTCCACGGGCTTTTCCAGATTGAATTGCTGATAGAGTTTTTCCAGCTGCTCCGGCACAGTGCCAGACTCCCTCAGAGGAGCTGTGTAAATGAGGTCATAATTGCTGCGGTCTATGGAAATGTTATGGGACTTTAACCAGTCCAGATTCATAAAGCGCACATTCTGCGGATCGTCACGACTTACCTGATAGATGGCAAAGCAATCTCTGTTCTGGGAGAGAAATGCCTGTTCGCGTTCCTGCTGATGTTCCTGACGCTCCATGACCTTTTCGTGGAACTGAGGGCTTTTCTCCCATTCCTCATGGTCCACACCGAAAAGACCGCCATGATCCATGATTTCCTGCGGGTCAAACACCATGCTCTCCGTATTGTCCTCATACAGCACATAGACGGTCAAACCGGCGGCATCCAGTTCCAGCGCCCGTTCTCTGGTAACAGGGAGCATCCCATCATAGGTGTAGCCATATTCCTGCATATCCGGTGTGGATACCTGCTCATCCGGCATGGGGTATTCATCCAGTGCCTGCTCCTGCGCTTCCGGCAGCTGGGAAGAGGCAGTCATCTGACTGGTCTCTGCCTGCATCTGCTGATAGGCCGCTTCCTGCAAGGTCTCAACCATAGACAAGGGAGCGCGTCTGAGCGAAGTGCTGTCCAGATCGTTATCATCACAAATCTGGAGAACTGCCTTCATGCAGGAAAGCTCCGACATATCCAGCTGACCACCATCCAGCTCTTTCATGGACGCAGCATCGTAAAGAGTGTAGTCCCATCCGCTGTCACAAGGTTGGATATGAAGATAGGTAGTATCGTTGATCAGAAACAAAGCCTCCTGCTGGTTGGCATCCGCCCCCAGTACCTCCATTTCCGGCATGGTCGCAGCCAGTTCCTTTACCGCTTTCTGTACCAGCGGATTGTCACGGTAATAGTCGATTGCCTGAATAGTGTCCAGGTCAATGGTCTGCCCGGTCAAAATCGGAAACGGTCCTTCATAGTCGCTTCCGTCTTTCAGCTCAAAACCAATTCCTTTGATCCCGTTCATTCGCTCTGCCGGAATTTCCTGATAGATGCGGACCGCCTCCTCCAAAGACAGGTTATCGTGGTATTCTCCGAGGTTTGGAAACTCCATGCACTCTGCCACATAGTAAGTCAGATTGCCGGTTGGCTGCTCTATCGGGGCGGTTTCCGGCTCTGCCTTTGCATGGGGATCAATCCCACGCTCTTTGCAGATTTCCTTATAGTGGCGCTCAATGTCAGAGATCAAAGTGCCGGAGGTCTTATTGATGGTCTCCAAACTGGCTCTCAGCTCTTTCAGTTCCTTGCCCTGACTCCAGCTTGCAATATAGCCGAAGCTGTTTTCTCCGGTCTCAATGCCAAAATATTTGCAGACCGCATAGGAGATGCTTTCAGCCTCCACTTCCTCCGTGTGGCGGTCTTTCCTCTGTTCTTGCAAAAACTGGGTGAGGGTAGAAAAGCCGCCAACAAAATTCAGCCCTTCTTCCTCGGTCAGCATCAGGCGTCCATCTTCCGCCAGCTCCAGCGGCTCTGTCAGCAGAACGGAACCTGCATGGTTTACAACCACTTGTTCTTCTACACAGACCGGCTCTCCGGGGTCGTAGTCAGAACCGCGCAGGTCATAGCAATAAACGCCCTCCGGCAGATTATCACGGACAATCCGCCCATTGGAGAACAGACCGGGTTTATCAAACAGCTCGATCTCCTGATATTGCTCGTCATTGGCAATCTGAATCTTTTTCTGATTGTGGAGCTTGCTGTGGGCAATCTCGTGTACTGTGGCCGAAACCGTCTGCACCTCACTCATGCCCTGGCGAATGGCGATTTTCTGATGATCGGCAGAAAAATAGCCGTCCGTATCGGCGGCCATTGCTTCAAAAGTGATCGGCACCGGCGCACTGCGGCGCAGAGCCTCCATGAATGCCTCATAATTTGGCACATTGCCGGAAAGGGAGGAAGCAAGCTCAGGCAAAGGTTTCCCGTCGGTCTGGCTCACATCAAAGACCTTGACCGGGCGAAACATGGGGATCTCGATTTCTTTTTCCTCTGTGACGATCTTTCCGTCTTTATCCAAAATCGGAGCCTTGGTATCCGGGTCCAGTTTCTGCTCCTCGATTTTCTTCTTATATGGTGTGGGAGCAATGATGGTAATGCCATGCTCGCCCTTTTTTACATGACGCTCAAACTGGTCTTTCCACTTATTGTATCCGGCTACCAATGTAGCGTCCGGCTTCTGCATATAGATGAGCATGGTGTTGTTTACCGAATAGCGGTGGAAGCGGGACATGACGGACAGATAGCGCATATACTTTTCACTCTCAAACAGTTCCTTGATCCCCTGCTCGATGCCATCTGTGATTTCTCTTAGCCGCTCTCGGTTGGTGGGTTTGTTCTCAGCCATGATTTTCAATCTCCTTTCCAAATGTGTGATTTCTGCTGTGTGTTCTGCAATCCATGCCTTTTGTTCTTCTTCACTTTCATAAAGAAAAAGGTCCAACAGGTACTCTACATAGGTTTTCTTCTGGATTGCTTCCACAAAACGGGGGTGCGGTTCTTCCTCCGGTGTCCGGGGAGAATTGTCGGCCTCCCATTTTTTCAGCAGATAGTAGTAATCGGGCAGTACGCGATAACACCGCTGCCGGTCCTCCCGAAACTTTTGTGCCTCTGTTTTCTGCCGGACATATCTCCTACGGGGAGGGGCCTGACTGTCATAGATCAGGCCAAAGTCCTGTGCCAGTTTCTCCGCCGCTTCTTTTGGGGAGAGGTCAAAGAGCTTTGCGGTAAAGTCGATCACATCCCCATCTTCACCGCAGCCAAAGCAGTGGAATCGCTGGTCTACCTTCATGCTGGGGTTCTTATCATCGTGAAAAGGACAGCAGGCCATGCCATTTCGCCTGACTTTTATCCCATAAAGCTCTGCCGCTTCTCTGGTGCTGACTGACAGCTTGACTGCTTCAAATACATTCTCTGCCATGTACCTTTAACTGCTGGACTTTCGCATAGGAGGCTGGTATCCGGCAGCTTTCGCACGCTCACTGGCAGCTTTGCGGCGTTCTGCGCTATATGGCTCCCTGACTGATACACACCGCTTGGGGACGGTAAAGTTATGGGCGTCCTTTCGGGTGATCTGGTCGGGGTGCTTTTTTGCCAGCAGATCCAGCTTCTCCATCAGACGGGGATCATGGGTATAGATCTCAGCCATTGGTTCTGCCTGATTATAGAGAAGAATGGTTTCCCGTTCCACTAAAGAGAGCTTCATCGGCTGCCTCCTTTCCGCTGGTCAAATTCCAGCTTGAAGTTGGCGTACTGTCCATCGTCCTCCAAAACCACAGTGGCATCGTAGGTCTTTCCGGTTTTCTCCGAATATAGGCCCGTCACACGGACACGGCCATCGTTAAGCAGTGCAGACACCACAGCCTTAGTCGGCTGTTTTTTCTTGGCAGCCCACCATTTGTTGTTTTTCCAGATTGCAAATTTGCAAGAATCATTCTGACAGAAGAAGCCTTTTTGCAGTTCTGCAACTTCCCCGCCGCAGCGAGGGCATTTGCCCACCACCTCACGGGGCGGAGTGAACAGGTACTCAGTTCCCTTGATGACCTGATAAGTTCCCACCAGGTCTTTCAGCATGGTGCTGATCCCGTCCAAAAACTCCTCTGGGGCAAGCTGCCCGCGCTCGATCTCGCCCAGTCGGTACTCCCACTCGGCAGTCAGAAGCGGCGATTGCAGTTGTTCCGGCAGAACGGTGATCAGGGAAACTGCATCGTGGGAAGGGAGAAGCTGCACCGTTTTCCTGCTCTTTTTTCGTTCCAGAAAACCGGCAGATACCAGCTTTTCCAAAATACCGGCACGGGTGGCCGGTGTCCCCAGACCTTTTCGCTCGGCATCCTCCGGCATATCCTCTTTTCCGGCAGTCTCCATCGCGGACAACAGGGTGTCCTCCGTAAAGTGCTGGGGCGGACTGCTTTTGCCTTCTTTGACGATTGCCGCAGAAACCGAAAGGGTCTGTCCTTCGGTCAGCTCCGGCAGGGCTTTCTCTGCGCCCTCTTTTTTCGGCTCTGCATCCTTCATTCTGGCACGGTAGGCGTCCTCCAGTGCTTTCCATCCGGGGTGCTTCACCGTTTTTCCTTTGGCGGTAAACTCCCTACCGGCATACGCTGCAATCACAACGGTTTCCGAATAGATATGGGGCTGGGCCACGGCACACAGCAGACGCAGGGCCACCAGCTCCAGCACCGCTTTTTCTCCCGCAGGAAGGGCAGAAAGGTCTGCATCCTTGAGATTTCTGGTAGGGATTACTGCGTGGTGGTCGGTTACTTTCTTATCGTTGATTACCGTCTGCGGATCACAGGTAATGGCGATTCCTTTGCGAAACGGCATAGCATTGGCAACCAGATTCACCAGCACCGGCAGGCTGTCTGCCATATCACCGGTCAGATAGCGGCTGTCAGTACGGGGATAGGTGCAGAGCTTCTTTTCATACAGGCTTTGCAGATAGTCCAGGGTCTGCTGGGCTGTAAATCCAAGCAGGCGGTTGGCATCTCTTTGCAGGGTAGTCAGGTCATAGAGGGCAGGCGGCTTTTCGGACTTTTCCTTGCACTCCACCTTTTTGATTGTGACATTTGCACCCTGACAGGCTTCTTTCAGCTGCTCAGCAGCAACCTTATCCGCCATGCGCTCCCCGGATACGGTAAGACCGGGCAGCTCCAGCGCCACGGTATAAAAGGGAATCGGTTGAAAGGTGTCGATCTCAGCTTCTCGCTGGACAATAAGCGCCAACGTCGGGGACATCACGCGCCCGATGTTGAGGGTTCGGTGATACAGCACGGAAAAAAGCCTTGTCGCATTGATCCCCACCAGCCAGTCGGCCTTGGCACGGCAGAGGGCAGCATCCCGAAGTCCGTCATAATCCGCACCGGGGCGCAGATTTGCAAAGCCTTCCCTTATGGCGGAGTCCTCCATCGAAGAAATCCAGAGCCTTTTCATCGGCTTCTTGCAACCTGCCAGCTCATAGACGCTGCGGAAGATCAGCTCACCCTCGCGTCCGGCATCGCAGGCATTTACCACCTCCGTCACATCCGGGGCGTTCATCAGCTTTTTCAGAATATCAAACTGCTTTTTCTTATCCTTTCCCACTACCATCTGCCAATGTTCCGGCAGGATAGGCAGGTCATCATATCGCCACTTGGCATACTTGGAGTCATAGCTGTCTGCATCCGCAAGACCGGCCAGGTGGCCCACGCACCAGCTGATACGCCAGCCGTTACCCTCCAGATACCCGTCCTTACGGACGGTTGCGCCGATTGCCGCCGCCAAACTCTGGGCAACTGATGGTTTTTCGGCAATTACCAATTTATGTTGAGCCATGATGGTTCCTCCTCTCTTTGAGCCATCGGGACATTTCCCGGTGACAGATACCTACGCAGGGTCTTCCATAATTCCCGCAACCATAGCAGGGGTGGCTGTGGGGTAAAAAAGGAGGACGGGAAGTTTCCTTCCCGCCCTCCGGCCTGCGTGTCATCATGCGTTCATAGGGACTGTCTGTGAAACGGGTCATTTCACACTGTCCTCATCATCTTCTTCTGTGCTGCCCCCATCAGCGTCCGGTTCGTCCGACTCCTCATCCTCGGTTTCCCATTCCTCGGAATCTTCCTCGCCATAATCATAATCGTCCAGACTGTCATTGCCCTTGGTCTTAGGCTTGTTCTTAACGAGCTTCAAGTAGGCAAATACGCCACCGCCTCCAAGCAGAGCCAGCAAAAGGACTATCGCAGCCGGGTTCAGTCCGGCAGGCTTCTCTTTTTCCGGTTCCGGTGTTTCTGCCGGAGGTTCCGGTGCTTTGCCCGTACATTTACTCTTATCAGTTGCGCAGACCGGGCAAGCCGTATTGACTGCCCCTGCTTCACATTTTGTCGTGCAGCTACACACAGCAGACGACTCCTCTTTAGCATTTCCATCTTCCATCAGTGCCATCAAATCAGCTTCATCCACCTGGTTCAGAAAGTGAACAGCAGTCTTTTTATCCTCATTAGCCCTGTCGATCAAAATGTAAAAATAGTTGCCAGCCTTGGTGGTAACGGTAATGAGCTGCTTATTGCCACCAAAATCATCCATCAGAGCGGCATTGCCATCTGGTGTAAGTGCCGGTGCCGGTTCTGTTTCTTCCACAATCACATTGCTGTCATTGGTAGAATCCTCTGCCGGTGCCGCCGGAGCCTGTTCTGACCCCTGTGCGAAAGCAGGGATCGTAAAGCCAAATGCCACAACCATTGTCAGGCAAAGGGCGGAAAGTGTTTTGCAAATTCTTTTATTCTTCATAAGCGGTAGCCTCCTGATTATTTGATTCCGACAGTGCTGTATCTCTGCCGTGGTCCATTCCACCGGAAAGCATAGCGTTCAGCTGTGCTGGAGTCATGCGTAACGCACGAACCATCTGAACGATTTCCAGATTCTCTGCCTCCGTTTTCTGTGCTTCCAGGGTCTTGAGCTTTTCCTGATATTCCGCAATCTTCTCACGGGTTTTCTCAATTTCCTGGTTGATACGTTCAATTTTGTTTTTTGCCATAACCGTTCACTCCTTTCCACAAAGTCTGTTACCAGTTCATCAGGCCGTAGCCCTTAATACTTTGATAATTCAGGTCATAACTTTTGATCTTGCAGGCATCGCCGGAATTTCCCTCCACCGTATAAACACGGCTGCCATCCGTACCGATCACGATACCCACATGGTCTGCTGTCCCATCCAAATCCCAATCAAAGAAAATTGCATCTCCGGGAGCCAGATTGTTATAGCCTCTTGCACCCCATTGTCCATGAGACTGGAACCACGGAACGCCCTGCCACTCACAGCCTGCAAAGCGCGGTTCACTTTTTCCAGCCTGGTTATAACACCAGGATACAAAGCAGGCGCACCACTCCACGCGGCTGTCAAAGCCATACCAGCTCCAATAAGGATAGCCGCCCACATTGCCCACCTGACGCTTGGCCAGCTCCACCAACTGCGGATTTCCGGGACGGGTTCCATTTACAAACTGTACACCGGTCAAGTCCTCGGAATTGCTCATGTCAGGGGAACCACCGCCAAACAACAGCGGCTTATTGCCCATGGTCTGCCGGTAAACCTGATACATTTCCATCTGCTCCGGGGTCAGTAACTCCGACGCCACAGCGGAAATGGGCTTGCTGGTGAGTTTCACATTCAAAATGTAATACTCATAGGGGACTTCTTCTGAGGTGGTCTCGCCGGTCTCCGGGTCGGTGGAGGTCTCCGTGCGGTAGCGAATCTCCACTTCCTCAGTAAGCGTCAGCTGATACTGTGCTGCAAACACACGCGCCAGCTCTGCCTGAGCGCTCTGCCGGGTGTAGCCTTGCAAAACGGCAGACAGAAATGCTGCCAGCTCATGAGGGTCATGACCGATCATACCAAGGTCATAGCGATACTCGTCATACCCTGGGTGGCTGCTTTCAATGTTGTCGATTTCCTCCTGCAACTGGACTTCTCTGGCTGCATAATCTGCCTCCACTGCCAGCATTTCCGGGTCATCCGACGGATAGGTGGTGCCGGAGAGAACGGAACCGATGCTCTGCGCCATCATGGAGCAGGAGGACATGGTATTCATCAGCATACAGGTAATGAGGAACAAAACCCCTGCCATCAGGAAACCCTTCTTGTGGCGCATGACGAATGCCCCTGCCTGCTGTACCTTTTCTTTTACCGTCCTTGCGGCTTTTCCGGTTTTAGATGCAGCCTGGGCGGTATTTCCGGCAGTCTGACTGGCGTGTTTGGCGGCGGCATACTGCCTTTTGATGGCCTGCTTTTGCTGCCAGCGGGAAAGAGGGTTGCTGGCAAACTGGGGATTTTCCTGCAAAGATTTCTGGTACAGAACATTTACATTTGCCTTTTCCAGTTGACGCTCTGCCTGGGCTGCTTTGCGGTACGGCTTCAGCTTGTGGCTGCGATAGCCCTCCCGCACCAGATAAGCGCCGGTCTCCACCGCTTCCTCGGACTTGTGGGCGCTTTCCACGCCCACATTGTCCTGCTCTGTTTCCCGGATCTCTTTGTGGAGCTTGCCTGCGACCAGATGGACGGGAGCTTCCCTGACTCCTTGAGAAACTTTGGAAGGTGGCTTTTTCTTGTCCTCAAAGGTCAGCTTCGAGGTCTTTTTTCCGGTATCCGGGTCAATGACCGTCTGCCTGACCTTTTTCTTTGGGATATTGGCCTGCGCCTTATCTGCTCTGGCCGCAGCTTTCTCCACTTTACGGATCGGCTTTTCCAGTGCAGGATCAGACCGTTCCTCATCAGTAAAGCGCAGGCGCGGCTCTTTATTCAAACCATTCTCCCAGCATGAGGGAGGACATCATGTAGTGCAGCTCTGCATAAATGGCCATTCCCACAGGATCGTTGAACATACAGCCAGACAGGTAGGCGTAAAACTGTGCCACCACATCGGACAGGATCTTCGCTTCGGTTCCTTCCAGAACCAGACCGCCCATACCTTCCTTGGCACGGATGGTGCTCCAGACCTCTGCCAGACGGAGTAGCCCCACCTGACCGGTCTCATTCAGTTCGGCTGCCTGATCTGCCGCCGTGCGGCACTCACTTACCGCATCGGCCATGACTGTAAGCAGCTGGCTGCGCTGGGCATTTACCGCCCTGTCAAAAAACATCAGCGGATTCTTATTCAAAATGTTGGGGTTCATCATCATTCATCCTCCTTCTTTTTCAGTTCCTGGGGTTTGGTAGTCATAATGCGGTAAAGTTCGGTGTTCTTCGGGAAGTGATCCACAAACGGCAGGATCGTGGAGCCATAGAACAGCAGGCCCTCGCCCTCACCGGAGTGGGTCACATAGCTAAGCTGGTGCGTGGAAATCCCCAGTTGCTTCGCCAAAATCTGACGGTCTCCGCCTGCCTGGTTAAGCATATACACGAAGTCCGAGTTTTCAAAGATGTTCTCTACCTCGCGGCTGCTCAAAAGGTCTTTGACATTCTGGGTGATACCTGTCGGAATACCGCCCCATTTTCTGAATCGCTTCCAGATTTCCACCGTATAAGCAGCGGTCTGTTCCTCCTTCAAAAGCAAGTGCATCTCGTCGATGTAGTAGCGGGTGGACTTGTGCGCAGCACGGTTGATGGTGACACGGTTCCATACCTGATCCTGAACCACCAGCATACCGATTTTTTTAAGCTGCTTGCCCAGTTCCTTGATGTCATAGCAGACAATCCGGTTATCAATGTCCACATTGCTCTGGTGGTTGAACACATTGAGGGAGCCGGTTACATAGATTTCAAGAGCCGTAGCGATATACTGGGCTTCCTTTTCCTCCTGTTCCCGAAGCAGGTTATACAAATCCTCCAGTATGGGCATATTCTCCGGGCGCGGGTCATTGAGATAGGTCTGATAGACCAAGCGCACACAACGGTCAATAATGGTTTTCTGCACCGGCTGCAAGCCCTCCTTACCGCCCACGATCAGCTCACACAAGCTGAGGATAAAGTCAGACTTGAGTGACAGCGGGCTTTCATCATCCGAATAGTCCAGATTCAGATCCATCGGATTGATGTAGTTGGTGGAGGTAGGCGAGATCTTGATGACCTGCCCATGCAGACGCTCCACCAGAGGTGCGTACTCTGCTTCCGGGTCACAGATGATAACATCATCACTGGTAAGCAAAAAGCAGTTGGCAATTTCTCGTTTTGCGCTGAAGGACTTACCGGAACCCGGCGTACCCAAAATCAGGCCGTTTGGGTTTTTCAGCAGCTTTCGATCCACCATGATGAGGTTGTTGGATAGAGCATTGATGCCATAGTACAGAGCTTCTTTGCCGTTCTGGAATAATTCCTGTGTGGTGAACGGTACAAAGATAGCCGTAGAACTGGTGGTCAGTCCTCGCTGGATCTCGATCTGATTGAGTCCCAGGGGCAGACAGCTCATCAGCCCTTCTTCCTGCTGGAAGTCCAGCCTGGTCAGCTGACAGTTATACTTCTGGGCAATGGAGCCTGCCTGGAAAATGTTGTTGCCAAGCTGACAGGGATTGTCCGCTGTGTTCAGCACCAGAAAGGTCAAAAGGAACATTCTCTCGTTGCGGCTCTGCAAATCCTGCAAGAGTTTTTTCGCTTCACTGCCGTAGGTAGCAAGGTCAGATGGAATGATGTCCATGTCGTATCCGGCACGGACTGCTTTTTTCTGTTCCTCGATCTTGCTGCGGTCCAGGTCGGTAATCTTCCGCTTTACCGTTTTGATGGCTTTCACCTGATCCACCGACTGAATGTGCATACTCACAATGAGCGAGCTTTCCATATCCAGAAAATCAGCCAGCAAACGGTCATTCAGTTCCGGTGCGAGAATCTGCAAAAAAGAAACAGCCCCGTATTTCTTGCCCATACGGAACTGCTTGCCGGTGCGGAACTCAAAGGAGCTTGGTGCAATAAAATCCTTTGTGGACAGACCGGAAGGAGCCAGCCAGTCCCATTCAAACTGAAACGGGAGTTGTTCATCCATGTGGAATACCGCATGAAGCTGAAAAAGCCTTTCTTTACCGTCCAGCGTTCTGGCAGCTACACCAAGACGCTTGAAGTTATTAAGTATATCTGTCTCAATACGCTCCAGACGGGGCTTGGCGGCTTTGATGCTGTCCGCGTCGATACCAAAGGTCAGGTATTTGGTCTTGATGAGACCGTTGTTACCTCTGGCCAGCTGATTTTGCAGCATTGTGGTGTATTCCTCGCGGATACTGTCAAAGGCGTCCCTCTGGGGCGGGATGGAAATGGAGTTAGCAAAGGTCTCCTCCGATGCCGCAAGGTTCAAAAAAGACAGCTGGAAATGAATCGAGCTGTCAAAATAATTGAGGAAATCACACCACCCCTCAAAGATTGCCGTCTTATCTTCGTTTTGGGAGAGCTGATAGTTGATGTCCTGAAACTGGATGGTCTTTGTGTAGTGGCTGTCCGATACGCGGCAGATTCCGTCCGGCCACATCCGTTCATAAGGGATACTGTCCTGCGCAGATTTTCCTTTTTTGTCCGTGCGGTTAGCGCGGGCAATGGCCGCTTCGATCTGCTTCTTATCGGCGCGGGACAGCTTTTTCTTTGTCTTTACCGGCTGCACAGTTTTTTCCTCGGTTTTTCCGAACATCCGATGCAGCCATTTTTTTATTGCGGTGAACAATGTCATACACCTCCTTATCGAGCATTTCCTGCCGCTTTAATACGGCATAAAAGTTGTTGGTCTGGTAAGGTCGCTGCTTTGGACGGATCACAGCTACTTTGAGAATGTTGCCCACGATCTTTTCCAGGGGCTGTCCATGCTTTTCGTACATAGCCAGCATAAAGAAGGGCAGCATAACCAGCATCATACACATAGCCGCTACACTGTTTCCGGTAGGTTTTCTGAGCAAAAAGAAAAGCGGTACGCCAATAAGCGCTCCGCCCGTGAAGCAGATAAGCTGCCGCTTGGTCAGATTGAACATGACCTTTGTTTTGACTTTTGTTAAGTCCTTGGGTACGGGTACATAAGCCAATGTGGAAACCTCCTTCCGTTTTAGTGCGCCTGAAAGACTGATTTGGCGAGACTTCCGGTTTTGAACAGCGTAAAACATAGCAGTACGGTGTAGCCCACGCAGCTCCAGATTGCCATGATGATGTCATCTTCCAGAGCGATGTTCTGCACCAGCACAGCATAAATTGCCACACAGACGATAATGAGAAACGCCTGAAAGCCCAGTGCCAGCAGGGATCGGAAGTAATTCTGTCCCATACCGCCCCATTCTTTACCCATCATTGCAGCCATTGGAACGGGAGCCACCGAAGTTACAAGGTAGATCTCGATCATACGGCCATAAATAACGATAAAGATACAGATATACAACGCCCACATGGTAATGCCAATAAAGAGGGATTGGAACCACAGTCCGAACAGCGGTCCCAAATCCATTTCCATCAGCCTCGGTTCCAGATCGGTCATAACTGAGGAAATGTCAATGGACGCATCCGAATTGATAATCCCTGCCGCCTGCGCCACCACGCTCTGCGCCATATCAAAGACGCCCATCACGATATTCCATGTGTTTGTGACAATGAGGATGGCAGCAGCTGATTTGAACACCCACTTGAAAATCATCCAGGTATCCACATCATGCAGGTTGTTCTTGTCTGCAATCATCTGGATCAGGTCTACGGTCATCACGATAGCCAGGATCACACCTGCAATCGGCACCATGATGGAGTTTGACAGATTCTCAATCATATTGAAAATACTGCCATTCCATCCCTGTGGGGTCTGTCCTACCTGTACGGATATATCCGCGACCTGTTGGTTTACGCTGTCAAACATCCCCGAAAGGTTGCTCATAATACCGCCCACCAGCATTTCTTTCAGCCAATTTGTCAGGGCTTCAAGTAAGAAATCCATACGGTGTCAACCTCCTTTCCGCCGCCCCCGCAAAGCTGCGGGAGCGGCAAGGATTTCATGCAGGAACGCTTAGACAGAGAACAGTCCGGAGAGCAGAGGTACAAGGACCATGCCGACTACGGCTACACCAGCGCCGGCCATGAGCTGTTTTATACCCAATTAGGTGTAAAACTCTGCTCGATGGCGGGCGGCGGCGTACAAAAAATCTATATGGTGTTTTTAAGAGAACCGTCCCGGCGGGACAGGTCAGGCAGTGACCTGTTCCACCTCTGGGATGGGGTTGAGATTAAAATGAATTTCGATAGAAATGTGTCTTGTTTTATCTTCGTCAATGCGCTCATGCACGACGATTTCTTTGATTAAGCGGTTGAGGGTGGATGCGTCCAGCTCTGTGATATTGGCGTATTCCTGAATGGCTTCCACCCATTGTTTTGCGTCATTGGCAAGCTGGACTTCATCGGACAGCCGCTTTCTGCCCTCGGACACTTTTGCTTTAAGCTCCGCTTGCTCGGTCTGTGTCTTTTCCAGCATGGTGTTGAAATTCTGTTCACTGATACGCCCTGCAATCATATCCTCATAAAGCCGCATTACCATTTTGTCCAGAACCTCAATCCGTTCCTCGTCCCTTGTGAGGGAGCGTTCCATTGCTTCCCGCTGTTCCCGCTGCTCGGCTTCACAGGTATTGGTCAAGCGGTCGGCAACCGCTTCCCCGTCCATCAGGGCGGCTCTGGCACATTCCCGGATTTTCCGCAGCACATGGCTGTAAAGGGTGTCATAATCAATCCGGTGCTGGGTGCAGTGGTTCTTTCCAAAGGCATTGTAGGTTTTGCAGGAGTAAATCTGCTGGGGATGTTTTGCGTTTGTGTAGCGTATCGTCAGTGACTTCCCACACTCACCGCATTTTATCAGTCCGGCAAACAGGCTGATTTCATTGGTCTGCCCCGGACGCTGGCGGGATTTCAGCTTGTTCTGCACAATGTCAAAGCTCATGCGGTCAATCAGCGGTTCATGCTGTCCCTCCACCACAATCCAGTCCTCCGGCTTCTTTTCCCCAATCGTGCCGATTTTGAAACGGTAGTCCTTTTTCTGGGAAGCAATCGCCCCGGTGTAGACGGGATTCATCAAAAGGTCTTTGATAACGGAGAAGTCCCACATATACCGCCCGTTTTCCGGGTCTTTCTTTTCCCATTTGGTGCGGGTATTGCGAAGCCCCCGTTCCCGGTTCCACCATGTGGGGCAGGGGATTTTTTCTTCCTCCAGCCGTCTGCGGATATAGTTCGGACCATGACCGTTCAGGGCATATCCGAAAATCAGCCGCACAATCGGGGCGGTTTCCTCGTCAATGAGCAGATGGTTTTTGTCCTCCGGGTCTTTCCGATACCCGAACGGGGCAAGACACCCGGTAAATTGTCCTTTCTGCGCTTTCAGAAGATAAGAGGAATGGACTTTCTTGGAAATATCCTTGCT
>QULQ01000015.1 GCA_003490145.1 Lachnospiraceae bacterium OM04-12BH | reverse complement strand
ATATTTAGGAAGCTTTGCCTTCTCCTCCGGATCTGTGACCCTGTTCTCCAGTACGGTGCTTCTGACGATATTCACGTCCTTCGGTGCATCCACCATAATGCGGAGATGGTTCTTCGTTCCGCCAAGGAACACGATCTTCACGTTGTCACCGATCATCAGATATTCTTCTGTGCTTACTGTCAGTCTTAACATCCTTAACCTCCCTGTCTGCTGGTATCCTGCTTTGCTGCTCCATGGATCCGGAGCCTCCAGCCAAGCCTCCCTGCTTTCTGTAACAATTTGTCAGTCATGCAACGTTTTATAATGAAATGTGTCATTATCTCAGCCAGACTGAGGGATATTTTTAAAGGAAAGTACAGATTTTCTACTGCAGATATGACGTGAAAGCAGCTTCTGTGGAAGACACTCCGGTCAGAAGCTGGCTGCCGGAATTTACTTTGGCAATTGAGATTTTCAAAAATTTCAAAAATTTTTCATTTCACCTCTAAAGTTTCCTGCAAACCATCCGAAATAATAATCACAAAGCAAAGATGCAACATTTCATTATAAAATGTTGCATCTTTTCGTTTTATACTATATTCTCCCTTGCATTCACCTTTTATCATGGGAAAACCATCATGGAAAAATCTCTGACGAAAAAGGAAAAAAAGTACCAACTTGTACCATTTATAAATTGACAAGCCATTAGATGTATTATAAGATCATTAAGAACATATAAATTTTTTATAAAACATATGAAGGAGGATATTCTAATGGAAGGTTATGATGCAGCTTATGCAGCAGCCGCTTCTGGAGTTTCCGCAGTTTACGCCATCTTATCTCTGGCAATTTCTGTTCTTACTTTAGTTGCTATGTGGAAGCTTTTTGTAAAGGCTGGCAGGGCTGGCTGGAAGTGCCTGATTCCCTTTTACAACACATACTGTCTGTATGATATCGCATGGGGAAATGGATGGTTATTCCTGCTGATGTTTGTTCCCTGTGTGAACGTTGTTGTCGGAATCATGATGCTCTTCAAGTTAGCTAAGGCTTTCGGTCAGGGCACAGGATTTGGTTTCGGTTTATTATTCCTGAACACCATTTTCATTCTGATTCTCGGATTCGGCAGTGCAGAGTACGTTGGTCCCCAGGTTTCTGCCAAGAACTGACGCACTCAGGTAAGGAGAGCAGCTTGTCACACGGCAGGCTGCTTTTTTAATCCAAAAAACTGCCCTGATATGATTCCTTTTACCGGAAGACCCGGCAGATACTTACATATCAGGGCAGTATATTCATACTGTTTTCTTAAATTTCAGGCCTCCTACAGTGCCTTGATCCGGTTTACTGCTTCTACCGTATTCTCATAGCTTCCAAACGCAGTCAGTCTGAAGTAGGTCTCTCCGCTCGGTCCAAAGCCTGAACCGGGTGTTCCGACCACATTGGCATTCTCCAGCATATGATCAAAGAACTCCCAGCTTGTCATGCCGTTTGGTGCCTTCAGCCAGATATAAGGGGCATTTACACCACCGGACACGGTGTAGCCGGCTTCCTTAAGTCCATTCAGGATATAGGCTGCATTCTTCATATAATAAGCAACCTGCTCCTTCAGCTGTGCCTTTCCTTCCGGTGAGTATACTGCCTCGCCGGCACGCTGCACGATGTAGGGAGCACCGTTATACTTGGTGCCATGTCTTCTTGCCCAGAGAGAATGAAGGGATACATCTCCGCTCTTTAATTCCTTCGGGATCACAGTAAAGCCAAGCCTTACGCCGGTAAAGCCTGCATTCTTGGAAAAGGAACGAAGCTCAATGGCACAGGTTCTAGCACCTTCACATTCATAAATGGAATGCGGCACATCGGCCTCTGAAATATAGGCTTCATAGGCAGCATCATAAATGATAACTGCACCAATCTTATTCGCATAATCAACCCACTCCTGAAGCTGAGCCTTCGTGATCGTGGAGCCTGTCGGATTATTGGGGAAGCAGAGATAAATGATATCCGGTGTTTCCTTCGGCAGCTCCGGTGCGAAATTATTGTCTGCTGTACAGGGCATATAAATAACATCACTCCAGGTTTCCCTGACCGGATCATAGGTCCCGGTCCTGCCCGCCATGACATTGGTATCCACATACACAGGATAAACCGGATCACATACGGCAATCCTGTTATCAAGGCCAAAGATTTCCTGGATATTACCTGAATCGCACTTGGCACCATCTGACACGAAGATCTCATCCGCAGAGATCTGGCAGCCTCTTGCCTTGTAATCATTGTCTGCGATCGCATTTCTCAGGAATTCATAGCCAAGGTCAGGTGCATAGCCTCTGAAGGTTTCTGCATGTCCCATCTCATCTACTGCCTTGTGCAGTGCCTCGATGATCGCCGGTACAAGGGGCTGGGTCACATCACCAATGCTGAGCCTGATCACCTTTTTATCCGGATGTGCTTCCTGATAGGCTCTCTGCTTCCTTCCTACTGTTGAGAAAAGATAGCTGCCCGGAAGCTTCAGGTAGTTTTCATTTACTTTAAACATGTATTCTGTCTCCTCCTGGATCTTTAGATTTCTATTTCACCTTCAAATACAGTCGTCGCAGGTCCTGTCATGTAAACACGGTTCTCTGCTTTATCCCACTGAATCTGTAAAGTACCACCTAATAGTTTAACAGTAACCGTGTCTTTCGTCAAACCATTTAAGCTGCAGGCAACAGCAGCCGCACAGGCTCCGGTTCCGCAGGCCAGCGTCTCCCCGGTTCCTCTTTCCCATACTCTCATCTCTATGGTTTCCTCATCCAGTATCTTTACAAATTCGGCATTGACCCTCTTTGGAAATCTCGGATGCTTCTCAAGCCCTGGTCCAACCTGCTCCAGCGGAAAATCCTGCACATCCTCCACGAAAACAACTGCATGGGGATTTCCCATGGATACGCAGGTCATCCGGTAGGCTTTCCCCTCTATCTCTATGGGCTCTGCGATCACCTCTCCCTTTTCATCTTCAGCAAGCACAGGGATTTCACAGGCCTTCAGGATAGGTTCTCCCATATTGACCTTCACAGTCGACACCATGCCATTCTCTACATGAAGATCGAGATACTTGATCCTTCCCGCACTGATCACACTGATCTGCGTCTGATCCGTCAGTCCCTTATCATATACATATTTAGCCACACATCGGATCCCGTTTCCGCACATTTCTGCACGGGTTCCGTCCATATTGTACATTTCCATTTCAAAATCCGCCTGATCAGAAGGGTTGATGAAGATCACGCCATCCCCACCAATACCAAAATGTCTGTCGCTCAGACGTCTTACGAGCTCCGGCTTCTGCTCTGCAGGGATCCTTTCCCTGGCACCATCGATATAAATATAGTCATTTCCACAGCCATGCATTTTCGTAAATTTAAGCATAGAGAAACCCTCCTGTTCCTGTATTGTAAATTTTATTATATACCATACCCAATATGAAGGAAAATAATGTTTTCTGCTGGAGGGTTTGCAAAAAATGCTATTCTTTAGCTGTAAGCTCTTCCGGACTGCCTGTGGCATTGAAATAATTCAGATCCACCTTGTCAAGGGCTGCATCTGCGATATTCACACAGCAGTTGCCCATTCTGTCAATGGCATGGAGGATATCATTTAAGGGGCCTGTCATCTCTGTGGCACATTTTCCCTTACTGACCCTGTCCATATGTCCCTTCCTCATCTCAATATCAAGATCAAGCACCTTTTCCTTTTTCTTTCGGATCTTCCTGGCACTCTCTTCGTCTCCCGTAGTCAATACCTGCAATGCCGCTCCATACATGTCTTCTATTACCTTAAGGCTCTTTTCCAGATCCTTCATGGCTTCCTTGGAATATTTCGTCTTCCTCCGGTCTCTGTCCTCGATCGCCAGTGTCACATCCACGCATAGCTCTCCCATCCGTTCCACATCCCCGAGCAGATACATAACACCCGCTGTCTGTGCCGCCTGCTCTTCTGTCAGGACACCCGCAGAAAACAGACCGGACAGATACTCTGTGATCTTACCACCTAAGCCCTTCAGCCTTTCACGCTGCTCTATCCCGGCTGCCGGCTGTCCTTCTTCCTTCCTTCTTACCATACCGGTTGTCAGATGAAGCTGTTCCCCCACAAGGAAAGCCAGATGGAGAATCTCCTTGGCTGCAAGCTGCAGTGCGGCTGCCGGCTGTGCCATCAGTCTGTCATCCAGATAAACCGGCTCCGCCGGATCTCCTTCTCCCTCCTTTTTGTCCGGTATCAGTCTCATGACAAGCTTCACCATAACGAACAAAAGCGGTGTCCAGATCAGAGTCATCACAATATTAAAGGTGGTATGTGCATTGGCGATCTGTCTGGAAATAACCTCTACCTCAGGTCCCTTTGGTGAGATCATCTGGATAAAGGCAGCAAAGGGTCGGATAAACCAGATAAACAGAAGGCATCCGCTGACATTGAAGATACAGTGCGCGGCCGCTGTCCTCTTGGCATTCCTTGGCTGTCCGATGCTGGCAAGCACTGCCGTGATCGTAGTCCCGATATTATCACCAAGCAGGATCGGGATCGCCCCTGTCAGACCGATCACACTGCTCACTCCGTCAGCTCCCGGCTGAATGGCAAAGTTCTGGAGAACGGCAATCGTCGCACTACTGCTCTGTACTACCAGGGTCATGACCGTACCGGTCAGCACACCAAGCACCGGTATATCCGATACCTTGTCAAAAAGCTCTGTAAACACCGGGCTGTTTGCCAGCGGCTGCATCACACTTCCCATAGTATCTATGCCAAGGAAAAGCAGTCCAAAGGCAAAAATGGTAAGGCCGATATTTTTTATTCTCTCGGATCTGGAAAGAAAGGAAATCAGAAATCCCACAAAGATGATCAGGAAAATATAATCACTGATCTTAAATGCTATGATCTGTGCTGTCATCGTCGTTCCGATATTCGCACCAAAAATAATAGAGATCGCCTGTGGCAGCGTCATCAGGCCTGCGCTGACAAAGCCGATCGCCATGACTGTCGTGGCGCTGCTGCTCTGCAGTACTGCTGTTGTCAGTGCGCCTGCCAGTACACCAAGCACCGGATTTTTCGTAAGCAGTGCCAGAACGGCTTTCATTTTTTCTCCCGCCGCCTTCTGCAGGCATTCACTCATCATGTTCATGCCATAGATAAAAACAGCAAGACCTCCAAACAACCCAAACAAAATCTGTACCGTGTTACTCATCTCTCTCCTCCAAACTGGTTCCTGTCCCTCAGAATGTAAAATCCATGTATCATCCAGTTTAGTATATCAGAGCTTTTTTCCGTTTGAGTCAAGTGGAGGTCAATTCTATGTAAAGTCTATGTAAAATCAGCCTTCAAACATTGTTGCAACCATTTTCAGATCCTCTGCAATGGGCAGATGCTGGGGACAGATCCGCTCACACTGCCTGCAGGACACACAGTCACTGGCCTTCCCGAAGGTCTTTGTCAGGTTTCTGTAGTACCCTCTGTGGGAAATCCAGTCCTTGTCCCTTGTTTTCTGCATCTCTGCATTATAAAGCGAAAAATATTTCGGGATCGGAATATGCTTCGGACAGCCATCCGTACAGTAGGAGCACCCTGTACAGGGAATGGCAATATCCCTGTTAATGATGTCCACTGCCCTTCTGATGACCTGCTGTTCTTCATCGTCCAGAGGCTTAAAGTCCTCCATGTAGCTGATATTGTCGAGCAGCTGCTCCATGCTGCTCATACCGCTGAGCACCAGCATGACATTGTCAAGGCCTGCCGCGAAACGGATCGCCCAGGAGGGTATACTCATATCCGGATGTACCGTCTTCATTTCCTTTTCTACTTCTTCCGGTACCTTGGCAAGTGTCCCTCCCTTCACCGGCTCCATAACGATGACCGGCTTGCCATGCTTTCTGGCTACTTCATAGCATTTCCGGGACTGTACGCCTTCGCTGTCCCAGTCAATATAATTGATCTGAAGCTGTACGAATTCCATTTCCGGGTGCTCTGTCAGCACTTTATCAAGAAACTCTGCATTGTCATGGAAGGAAAATCCCATATGGCGGATCAGACCCTGCTTCTTTTTCTCTGCAATCCAGGTAAAGCAGTCCAGCTCCTTATAGATCTCATAATGATGGGCTCCCACATCATGGATCAGATAGTAGTCAAAGTAATCTGCACCTGTCTTACGGAGCTGCTCCTGAAAGATCCTGTCCCGATCCTCCTTTGTCTTAAGATATCCTGCATGCAGCTTGGTTGCCAGTGTATAAGTGCTTCTGTCATGACGCTTTACCAGTGCTTCCCTGACAGCCTCTTCACTTTTGAAGGCACAGTACATCCACGCTGTATCAAAATAGGTAAAGCCTCTTTCTATAAAGGTGTCTACCATCTGCTTCATCTGCTCAAGGTCAATGCTTGCGGCATCACCCGGATTTAAAAGCGGCAGTCTCATCAGACCAAAGCCAAGCTTTTTACTTCCACTGTAAATACTACTGAAATCTCCCATTATCTTTTCTCCTGTTTTTCTGCTTTCTTCTGTTCTTATATATTTTTGTCCTTAGACCCATATATCATGCTTATACCTGCATCATACTCAGCACCATCTGGGCAGTTTCTACCATATTCGTGCCACTGTCCATGCTGCATTTCTGAATGTATCTGTGAGCCTCCTCCTCTGACAGGTGATTCCGATCCATCAGAAGCTCCTTTGCCTGTCTGATCAGCGCTGTCTCCTCCGGGTTCCGTTCCTTCGGCTTCAGCCGCTGTCTGCGTTTCCGCCGTTCTGTTGCCTGGATCATCATATCAACTGTGCTGATCAGGTCATTTCCCTTCAGCGGCATTATCACCGAGACAATCCCTTCTTCTACAATACCACTTCCCAGGATATTCTGGGAAGCCATGAGCAGCATTTCAAACCCAAAGGGCAGATCCTCATGCAGCTGTGAATAAATCATATCTGCCAGTTTATAACCACATATGACGATTCCGTAATTCAGCCCATCCGCAAGTGCAAGTGCCTGTGCTCCAGTTGTGCATACGCCAGCTACCGGTATGCCGCTTCTGACTAACAGGTTCCGTATTCCCTGTGCAACCTCTGCCTTGGGAAGGGCGATGATCACGCTGGTCATAAGCACACCTCCTCTCGATCACAGCTTTCCTAGTACTGGTTTAAATACTGGCTGATCTCCCATTCTGTGACCTGTGCGGTATACTTTTCCCATTCCTCTTTTTTCGCCCTGATGTACTTATCTGCCATATGGACTCCAAGAACCTCCCTGATCAGTTCATCCTTCTCCAGCTCACTGACAGCCTCTCTTAAGGAAGCCGGCACTGCTTCAATGCCACGGCTCTTTCTTTCTTCCTCTGTCAGATCAAAGATATTGCAGTCCACGCTTTCCGGCGGATCAATATGGTTCACGATACCATCAAGTCCGGCGCGCAGGCAGACTGCCAGCGCAAGATAGGGATTGGCTGACGGATCCGGGCAGCGAAGCTCGATCCTTGTATGCTCCCCTCTTGAAGAAGGGATCCTGATCAGCGGGCTTCTGTTTGTTGCGCTCCATGCAATATAAACAGGCGCTTCATAGCCTGGTACAAGTCTCTTGTAGGAATTGACAAGGGGATTGGTGATCGCTGTCATTCCTTTCATATGCTTCATGATACCACCGATAAACCAGTAAGCCTCCCTGCTGAGTCCGTTTTTATCAGAGGGATCTGAGAAAATGTTCTTTCCGTCCTTTGCAAGAGACATATTGATATGCATACCCGAGCCATTCACACCGAATTTAGGCTTTGGCATAAAGGTAGCGTGAAGACCATGACGCTTTGCAATCGTTTTGACAGCCAGCTTGAAGGTCATGATATTATCCGCAGCAGCCAGTGCTTCATCATACTGGAAATCAATCTCATGCTGCGCCGGTGCTATCTCATGATGGGAGGATTCTACGATAAATCCCATATCCTCCAGTGTCAGGACCATATCTCTTCTTGCATTCTCGCCAAGGTCCAGAGGTCCCAAGTCAAAATAGCCTGCCTTTTCATGGGTAATGGTCGTTGGCAGTCCGTTTTCATCTGTATGAAAAAGAAAAAACTCACATTCCGGTCCGACCTCAAAGGTATACCCAAGCTCTGCTGCCTCCCTGACAGCCCTTTTCAGCACATATCTGGGATCCCCCTCAAAGGGCTCCCCTCCCGGTCTCTTCACATCGCAGATCAGTCTTGCTACCTTGCCCTGCTGTGGTCTCCATGGGAAAATAGCAAGCGTGTCCAGATCTGGATACAGGATCATGTCAGCCTCCTCGATCCTGGCAAAGCCTTCAATGGAAGAACCGTCGAACATGCAGCGGTTATCCAGAGCCTTTCCGAGCTGGCTGACTGTGATCGCCACATTCTTCATCTGTCCGAACATATCCGTAAACTGCAGCCTGATAAATTCCACATCCTCATCCTGTACCAGCTCCATAATATCTTCCTTTGTATAATGCTTATGCATGGTTCATTCCTCCCACCGTTCCTGATTCTCAATAAGTAAAAATATTCTAAAAAAATAATACCAACCGCACTTTTTATTTGTCAATAGGGGATGTTTCTGTAATAAAACCTTTCCCGCACTAATACTATAGTAAAAAGAGAAAAACCGGTGAAAATCCATGAGCTCCAAGACAAAGATCGTTGTACTGCATCTGAAAGAATTAATATATACAGGTATTTTTGTTGTCCTTGGCATCCTGTTCCTGATCCTGATGATCGTCATGTTCCTGCCAAAGACTGCAGCAAAGGAAACATCCGCTTCAGCAAATACCGCTGCCTATGTTCCCGGTGTCTATACTACCTCACTGATCATCAATGATAATGTTGTGGATGTAGAGGTCACGGTTGATGAGAACAATATCAATGATATCCAGATCGTCAATCTGGACGAAGCCGTTACGACCATGTTCCCCCTGATCGAGCCTGTCTTTGATGATCTGGCAGAGAAAATACTGAAAACCCAGTCTCTGGAAAATATTACCTATGCCGATGATAATAAATATACCTCCACCGTGCTTTTAAACGCGATTAAAGCTTCCCTGCAGAAAGCCTCTCCTTCACCGTCTGCCTCTGAGGATCCTGCCGGCTCCGGCAGCAGGTGACAGGGTATCTGTACAGATCAGAGAGAGCGGCCATATTCCCTTTACAGCCGCTCCCTGTCCTGACCTGCTATTTTCATTCTCTTTCCAGCACCTTCTTGAAAAGCTGCACTCTGTTATTTACCTGCAGCTTTCTGTAAATATTGAGAGAATGCTTTTTAAATGTGTTGATGCTGATCGACAGCTCCTCACAGATCTCTTCCTTATCCTTCCCTTCCATGATACACTGGAGAACCATTTCCTCCCTGCCAGTCAGGCCAAATTCCCTTGTAGCCTCCACGATCGTATATTTATGAGGTTCATAAAGACGCAGCTGTCTGTCCCTGTATAAACGGTATGACAGATGATCCTTCAGCATATCCAGCAGGAAAATATCATCATAGTCAAAATTGTCCTTCCCTATGGAACGGTATAGTGTCATGATACCAAGAAACTGTTTTTCGCTGGCAAGCACCATCAGCAGGGAATAATTCCAGTTTCCCGGCCGGTATACCTTTTTGTAATACAGGCTTTCCTGCCTTTTCTCCTCCGCGACCAGATCTGTTTCCCGGATCACAAGGCTCTTTCCCCCTTCCATAAGCTTCTTAAAGGGCGCCATATCAACAAATTCCGAAGCTGTACCTTCGCAGTTATACAGGGCAGGATCCCCCAGTACCTCTTTTCCCTCTCCTGCCAGATAAAAGTCTGCTGCGTCAAAATCTACAAGCATTTTCATCTGTTCGAGAAGATCTATGCGCATCGTCTTTTCATCCTCAGTCGTATAGATCCGGTAGATCATTCTGTTCAGAACCAGGAAATCACTGTTTTCAGGATTTTTCATACCCTTTCCCCCTGTCTTTCAAATAAAGAAAAGAAGCAGTCTCCACATAAGGATACTGCTTCTTTGCAATCACTGATATCATAATATATCATTTTCTTTTATTTTGCAAGTCTGCTGAAGCTTCTCCACCTCGGCAAGCCAGCAGGCTGCACTGGCATCAGAGGGCATCCGCAGATCTCCTCTTGGTGAAAGTGCCACGCTTCCGACCTTTGGACCGTCCGGCAGGCAGGAGCGCTTGAACTGCTGCGCAAAAAATCTCCGGTAAAAGGTCTTTAACCACTTCAGGATCACTTCATCCTCATAGACACCTGTAAAGGTCTTCCTGGCGATCCGGTAGATCTTTTCCGGTTCAAAGCCGCACCTCAGCATATAATATAGGAAGAAATCATGAAGCTCATAGGGTCCTACCAGATCTTCGGTCTTCTGGGAAATCTTTCCCTCAACGGGAGGCAGGAGTTCCGGGCTGACCGGTGTATCCAGCACGTCCCGGAGAACTGCCGACAGGGTTTCATTTTCACAGGTATCTGCATAATAAGCCACCAGATGTCTCACCAGTGTCTTTGGCACACCGGCATTCACACCGTACATGGACATGTGATCTCCATTGTAGGTTGCCCATCCAAGCGCAAGCTCCGACATATCTCCAGTTCCGATCACAAGTGCATTCTCCCTGTTGGCAATATCCATCAGGATCTGGGTTCTCTCCCGTGCCTGTCCGTTTTCATAAGTAACATTATGGTTCTCCATATCCTGCCTGATATCCCTGAAATGGATCGTGACTGCTTCCCTGATATCGATCTCTTCCAGTGTGGCTCCAAGCGTTTTTGTCAGCTTACAGGCATTATCATAGGTTCTGTCTGTGGTGCCAAAGCACGGCATGGTCACTGCATAAATATTTCCTCTGGGAAGCCCCAGCATATCAAATGCCCTTACGGTCACAAGCAATGCCAGTGTGGAATCCAGGCCACCGGAAATACCAATGACTGCCTTCTGACAGCCGGTATGGGCAAAACGCTTTTTCAGTCCCATGGACTGGATCATAAGGATCTCATTGCAGCGTTCTTCCCTTTCCTTCCTGTCTGACGGAACAAAAGGCTGTCGTGCAAAGCTTCTTGTCAGTCTTGTTTCTTCTATTTTTAGCCAAAAGCCCACGGTCAGATAATCACTGCTTTTCTCCAAAGCAAAGGTATTCATCCGGCGGCGTTCCATGGAAAGCCTGTGGATATCAATATCTCCATAGATTATTTCATTCTGAAACCTTCTGCTTTCTGCCAGCACGGTTCCATTTTCTGTGATCAGGTCATGTCCCCCGAAGACAAGATCCTGTGTCGATTCTCCCTCCCCTGCACTGGCATAAATATAACCGGCAAGGAACCTTGCGCTCTCTGATCTCACAAGCAGTCTTCTGTAAGCCTCTTTTCCAATGGTTTCATTGGATGCCGAAAGATTGACTATCACAGTCGCACCAGCCAGTGCCGCCGATTGACCTGGCGAAGCAGGCACCCACATATCTTCACAGATTTCACATCCTATCGTAAACCCACCGATATTTTCCGCAGTCAGGAGAATATGTGTTCCAAACGGAACCTGCTTTTCAAACAGCTCTACAAAAACAGGCGTTTCATTCCCCCTTTGAAAATGTCTTGTTTCATAGAACTCTCCATAAGAGGGGATCCATGTTTTTGGGATCAGTGCCAGCACCTCACCGTCATGAAGAACCGCCGCCACATTATACAGCTTCCCATCCTTTTCCAGCGGCAGTCCCACAAAAGCAATGCAGTTCTTCCCTCTGGTAAATCCGGCAATTTTCTGCAGCTGTTCTTTGCATGCCACAAGCAGTGTTTCCTGCAGGAACAGGTCATGACAGGTATAACCGGAAATACAAAGCTCCGGAAAAACAAGGAGCACTGCTCCTTCCTTCTCAGCCTCCTCTATCTTCTGACAGATCACCTGACTGTTATAAACCGGGTCTGCTACCTTAAGATCCGGTGTAATGGCTGCCGCCTTGATAAATCCATGCTTCATATGACCACCCTTATCTTGCTGCCTTCAGCATTTCTTTGAGCTCTTCTACAGAAAAGTGATAGGAATTTCCACAGAACTGACAGTTTACCTCAATGGCTTCCCCATCATTTATCATTTCTTCGATATCCTTCTTACCAATACTGATGATCGCACGCTCCATACGTTCTCTGCTGCAGCTGCATTCATACCGGCACGGCACCTTCTCTGTGATCACTGGATCCAGTCCCGCAAGCAGCTGCTGCAGCATTTCTTCCGGTGTTTTTCCTTTATCCAGTACAGTTGTGACTGTAGAAAAAGCAGCCAGGTTTTTTTCCAGTGCTCCGATCACTTCTTCTCCGACAAAGGGCATCAGCTGGATGATAAAGCCACCCGCCTGCTTCACTGTATTATTCTTCTCCATCAGAACACCCAGTCCTACACTGGAAGGCACCTGTTCGGAGGCTGCGAAGTAATAGGTCAGGTCATCAGCGATCTCACCGGTCTGCAGGGCGGTCTGCCCCACATAAGGCTCCTTCAGTCCCATGTCCTTGATCACACGCAGTGTTCCCCTTCCTACTGCACCGCCTACGTCCAGCTTTCCCGCAGCATTCTTTAGCAGCATCACCTGTGGCTCGACTGCATATCCCTTGACTGTCCCGTTGCTTCCCGCAGTAACCGTCATGCCCCGTACCGGTCCATCTCCGCTGACCTGCAGAGTCAAAAGGTCATCTTCTCCCTTTAGCATCGTTCCCATCATCACCCCGCCTGTCAGCAGCCTTCCGAGGGCCGCCGTGATCACCGGACTGGTATCGTGGATCTGTCTTGCTTTTTCCACAAGCTCCTTCGTTGTTGCCGCAAAGGCTCTGATACCTGCATCAGCGGCCGTCGCCCTGATTATATAATCACTCATCTGTTTTCTCCTGTATTACATTCTTCCGCGGCTTTCCGCCCTTTTCCTGCCACCACATAGATCCGTTCGCTGTCTTCTGTAGGTTCCCTGTGGGTTTCCGCATCCATTACAAGGATCAGGGAAAGTCCGCTGTTTTCCACAAAGCTCTTCATTTCTTCCAGGGTATATCCCCTCTGGTAATGGGTCTCCTGAAATCTGCGGAAGGATTCCCTGTTTTTCTTCTCCCTTGCAAAGATCGTCAGGTCATACTCATTGATGTGCTCTTCCTCATGGTAGTAGTTTTCCCAGATGAAGCTGCAGTCATCCCGGTTTTCAGCGATCGTGGTATCCCCGATCACTGTTTCATATTTATAAAGCGTATTAAAATCAAAAATGAAGATCCCTCCCGGATACAGATAATTCTCAACCAGTGAAAACGTATCTGCCACATCCTCATCCTCAAGCAGATAGTTTATACTGTCGCAGACACTGACCACGGTTCCCACCGTACTGTACAGGTCAAGATCCCTCATATCCTGACAGAGATACAGGATTCTGCTTCCGGTTTTTTCCTTTTTGTCCATGGCAAGCTGCAGCATTTCTTCCGAGCTGTCTACACCGATCATGTCAAAGCCCTTCTGTGAAAGGAGCTCCGTCAGTGTGCCTGTGCCACAGCCAAGATCCAGCACCAGATTTTTCTCTTCCTCAAGGGCTTCCCTGAGGGAGGGATCTGCACCGGATCCCTGCTCTGTGCCGGTGCTTTCTGCTGTTCCTGCCGCGCAGCCTGCCTCTCCGGCTGACTGCACCGGTCTTGAAATCCCATATTTCCCGATCAGCCCTGCCAGAAAATCCGCCCACTCTTCATAGGGTGTATCATCCATAAAGGTATCATATACTTCTGCAAACCCCGTATAGGCTTCCATTTCTTCCATTTCTGTTCTCCAGTTTTATTCTCCAAGCTTCATGGCAACCACGAATCCGACAGCAAAGGTAACAAGACTGGTGATCACAGAAAGAACAGTGATCACACCAAGCTCCGAGGCCATCAGGATCGCAATGGGTGATGCCAGGATCAGTCCGATAATCGCATAGTATGCATAGACCGGAAACTTCTCAAAAATAATCTCAATCACCTTGGCAATGGCGAAAATACCGACAATAACGCCGATCCCCATCGGGATCAGGATGCCACAGCAGCGCAGGATCTCCTGCATATTGAAATGTACCAGTGCCTCTACGAATTCCTTAATAGTTGCCACAATGGGATTGTAATAGCCCATGACCAGAAGCATCATGGAACCGCTGACCCCGGGGATCACCATAGTTGCAGATGCAATAACGCCAACGCCGAACAGCTTCAGTACATTTACAAGGCCAAGGCTTAGATCGGCTGCCTTGCCTTCTGTATCACCCAGCATGGCCATTCCGATCACGATGGCAAAGAAGATCAGGAACACGATCCCGTGTCCGATCCTGATCCTGCTGCCCTTTACCTTTCTGAACATAAGCGGCAGTCCGCCAACGATGAGTCCAATAAACAGTCCGTTCGTCTGCAGCGGGAAATGCTCAAATGCCGGAGTGATCACAAATGACAGTCCTGCCAGTGCCACGATCATACCAAGTATGATCGGCAGTACGAAGCGGATGCTTTCCTTGAATTCCCTGAACAGATGTGTCAGACAGTGGATCAGCTTGTCATAAATACCCATGGAAACCGCAAGGGTTCCTCCACTGACACCTGGGATGATATTGGCAAGTCCCATTACCATTCCCTTTAAAAAATTCTTAAACATAGATTACTTCCTCCTTAGTTGTTCAGATAGCTTCTTAAAAATTCCAGGAAACGATCCATCTGCTCATCTGTACCGATGGTGATACGCAGACGGTTGCTGATCCTGTCCTTGTTCCAGTATCTGACATATATGTCATTTTCTTTCAGTGCCCGGAACAGCTCTCCCGCCGGTACATTTTCATGGCCGGCAAACAGAAAATTGCTCATGGAATCTGTAAAGAAAAAGCCTAGCTTCTTCATTTCCTTTTTCACACGCTCTCTGGTTGCTATGATCTTGCCTGTTGTTTCTTTAAAATACGCATCATCCTTTACTGCTGCCGTCCCCATTTCGATAGACGGCAGGTTCATCGTATAGGAATTGAAGGAAAATTTTGCATCCTTCAGATATCTGATCAGCTTCTCATTTCCCATGGCATAGCCGATTCTCATACCGGCCATGGCTCTTGACTTGGAAAAGGTCTGCACAACCAGAAGATTTTCATATTTATCGATCAGGGGGAGGACGCTTTCCCCTCCAAAATCAATATAGGCTTCGTCAATGATCACGACCACATCCTGATTGGCTCTTATGATCTCCTCGATCATGGAAACCTCCTCAAGGACACCTGTCGGCGCGTTGGGATTTGGGAAAATGATACCACCATTTGGTACCAGATAATCCTCCTTCCTGATATGGAAGTCCTCTGTCAGAGGGCATGTCTTATAGGGGATCCTGTACAGATCTGCCCAGACATCATAAAAGGAATAGGTGATATCAGGGAACAGCACCGGAAGACTGCCGTTAAAAAAGGTAAGGAAGGCCATGGAAAGTACATCGTCACTTCCCACACCCACAAACACCTGCGAGGGCTTTACCTGATAATACTCTGCAAGGGCATCTACCAGCTTTTCTGCATTCATATCCGGATACAACCGGAGTTTTTCATAGTCGATCTTTCCTTCTGCCTCTTTTACCAGAGGAGACGGGGGATATGGACATTCATTGGTATTGAGTTTGATGACACCGGGATTCTTTGGCTGTTCCCCTGCCACATAAGGTTCTACCTTTCTGATATTCTGTTCAAAGCCCATGTTATTCTTCCTCCTGCGCTTCTTTTCTATATTGATCTGCAAGCTCCTGATTTCCAAGCCTTTCATAGCATTCTGCCAGCTTTTCCAGGGGAAATTGCTTCTGCATGCGGATATCCAGAATCGCCCCCGTCTCATGGCAGGCATTATAATACCAGATAACAGCCTCTGTCAGAAGTCCCGCCTGTTCATAGTAATTTCCCAGTTCACAGCATACCTCACTGACACCCTCGCTGGCAATATCCTTCATGGCATACCGGTACATTTTCAGGTAATCTCCCCGGAGCCTTGCCGCCCTTACGATCACACAGACTGCTTCCTTTAAATGATAAAGCTCCAGCTCCCCGCTGTCTGCCCTTTCTGTAAAATAATCCTCAGAAAGCAGAAGATCCTCTTCTGTTCCCGACAGATACAGCTCCCTGGCATACATGGAAAGAAGCCTGTCACTGATCGTCCCCTTCTCTGTCAGTCTCCGGAAAGCGGCAAGATCTCTCTCTGCATGGCTTTCGTTTGGCTTATGGGTAATCTCAATATCGCTGTCATAGATCACCGGCATGGTACGCACAATCTCATGGATCGGATCCTCATACTGAAATGTCCGAAGCCTTTTAAAAAGCTTGGGACGCAGTTCCCTGTCAAAGTTGTAAACTGTTCCAAAGGCAAGCTGATTGCCGTAATACATCTGCACGATCTCAATCTCAGGAAGCAGATTTTCCTTCAGCAGACGGAATTTCTCATGGTTTTCCTCATCCAGAACCTCATCAGCATCTGCGCTATAGATATAATCACAGCCTGCCATGGAAAAAGCGAAGTTTCTGGCCGCCGAAAAATCATCGATCCAGGCAAAGTCGTAGATCCTGTCCGTATACCTGGCTGCGATCTCCTTTGTCCGGTCTGCAGAGCCGGTATCTACAATAATGATCTCATCCATCAGATCCCGGACAGTATCAAGGCACCTTGCCAGATGCTTCTCTTCATTTTTTACAATCATACAAAGGCTGATCGTTGGCATATTGTTTTCCTTTTGTTGGTTGACAGTTCACCCTCTTTTTTCTATGATAGGAAAGAGGATAATCAATTTAGTATAGCATAAAATTCCGCAAGAGAACAGGAGTTATTCATGAAGGTCAGCAGAAATGTAAGATTACTTATTCATATACTGGAAAGCTTCCTTACCACATGGGCGCTGATGAAGGCTGCCAGGCTGGAGCCCGGCAATATTCTGACCGGTGTTTTCTTTTTACTTTCTTTCTTCCTATACAGGCGGATCCACCACCGGATCAAGGATATGCCCTTCATGAGCTCTCTGCCTGCCGCACAGAATGCACTGATCCTTTCCCTGCTGTTTTCTCTGATGTATATGCTGGTGGATGGGCACCACTATATCGAGCAGCTTACAAGCCGGCTCTACCAGGGTATCATCCTGCTTTCTGTATTTGCCGGCTTTACCATTCTTTTTTACGAGCTGCTGCTGTTCCTCTATTCGTATTCCTGCAACCGGGAAATGCTGCGTTATTATCTGTTTGAAAACGACCATACCGGCAGACTCTTTTCCTGCCGTTTTCCACGCTTAACCAGGACAGTCAATTTTCTTCAGGAGCTGTACCGCAGAAAAACCGGTTTTTGCAGCTTCTTCCTTTGTCTGCTCTGCTGGCTTCCTTATTTTCTTTATCAGTATCCAGGTATCATGACACCAGACAGCATCAATCAGTATGAGCAGATCCTGGGACTTGTCCCTTACAGCAATCACCATCCGCTTGCGCACACCCTGACCATAAAATTTTTCTACCGGATTGGCCTTCTCTTTACAAATAACAAAGTGATCGCTATCTCCTTTTATACTTTTGCGCAGATGTGCTTCCTCGCTTTTGCGGCAGCCTATCTGATCCGCACACTGAAGCAGTTTAGGGTACGTTCCCTGATCCTGTTTCTCATCACACTCTTTTATGCACTAGTTCCCTATCATGCTGTCTTTTCCGTAACAATCTGGAAGGATATCCCCTTTGCGGGAGCTGTGCTTATCTTCAGCTGCTGCCTGCTCCGCATCTCCAGACAGATCACAATAAGGGAGCTTGTCACATTCACGCTTTCCGGGCTGATGCTCTGCCTGTTCCGTTCCAACGGCTGGTATGGCTTTTTATTCGCCCTTCCCTTCCTTCTGATCTATTACAGGAAAAAGGCACTGAAGCTTTATCCCTGTCTGGCAGTTATCGTATTGACCTCAGCAGTCATCAAATATCCCGTTATGAATGCTGCCCATGTGATCCAGCCGGATTTCATTGAATCCTGCTCCATACCTGCCCAGCAGATTGCTGCCGTGATCTGCAATGACAGAGAGATCGCTCCAGAGGATCTTGACCTGATCGAGCATGTAGTAGACCTGACTTATATCAAGGAGCTTTACAATCCTACCTATGCTGACAATATCAAAGAGCTGGTACGTGCCGGAGACCAGAGCTATCTGACGAGCCATAAGTCAGAATTCCTGAACCTGTACCTGCGTTTTTTCGCTGCTTATCCCGGTGATTATATTCAGGCTTATGTCAATCAGACCTATGGCTACTGGTATCCCGATTCCTTCTATCTGGTAGCAGAAGCAGAAGGTGTCAGTGCCACCCAGTTTGGTGTCTCCCATACACCGCTAATCGGCGGTCCCTTTGTCGTAAAAGGAAAGGAGATTGCTATCAAAATGGGCAGCATGGTTCCCATCTACAGTCTCCTCTGGAGTATGGGTGTCATCTTCTGGTCTATGCTCTTTTCTATCAGCAATGCCTTTGTAAGAAAAGAAAAAGCAAAGCTTGTCTATTACCTGCCAAGCTTTGCCCTCTATCTCACGGTCATGATCGCCACTCCCGTGGCCACCGAATTCCGCTATGTTTATTTCATGGTATTTTCACTGCCATTCTATCTGATGACTGCTGTACTGGAAATGTCAGAGCATTAAGGAAATCCTTCTGCAGTGCTGTTTACAGTACCTTGGACAGGAACTCCTTCAGACGGTCACACTGGGGATTCGCGAAGAATTCTGCCGGTGTGTTCTCCTCCATGATCCTGCCTTCATCCATAAACAGTACCTTCGTACCTACTTCTCTGGCAAATCCCATCTCATGGGTAACAACTACCATGGTCATACCCGTTTCTGCCAGCTCCTTCATAACAGCCAGAACCTCTCCTACCATCTCTGGATCCAGTGCTGATGTAGGTTCATCGAACAGCATCACTCTTGGATTCATGGCAAGGGACCGCACGATAGCAATCCTCTGCTTCTGTCCACCGGAAAGCTGGCTCGGATAAGCGTCTGCCTTTTCCTTAAGTCCTACTCTGTCAAGCAGCGTAAGCGCCTTCTCCGAAGCCTCTTCCTTACTCATCAGCTTCAGCTTCACTGGCGCCAGTGTGATATTATCCATAATGGTATGGTTATTGAACAGATTGAAGTTCTGGAATACCATTCCCATATGCTGTCTGATCCTGTCAATATTTACCTTTTCATCGGTAATGAGCTGTCCGTCAAACCAGATCTCACCGCTTGTCGGTGTTTCAAGAAGGTTCAGGCAGCGGAGAAAGGTGCTCTTACCGGAACCGGAGGGTCCTACGATAACAATCTTTTCTCCCTGGTGGACATGATAGCTCACCCCTTTTAATACATGGTTATTTTCAAATGTTTTATGCAGATCCTTAACGATTATCACTCTTACGCAGCCTCCTCTCCAGCTTATCCAACAGAATAGTCAGTATCTTAATGACAGTAAAGTAGATCACTGCTGCACCGATCAGCGGCATAAATGCTTCATAGGTTCTTGATGTGATCTGGTTGGCTGCCCTTGTCAGGTCAGTCAGGCTCACATAACCTACGATCGCTGTTTCCTTCAGCAGGACAATAAATTCATTACCGATCGGGGGAAGCACATTTTTGATTGCCTGGGGGATTACAATGTAGATCATGGTCTGTGCCTTGGAAAGCCCGAGGCTTCTTCCTGCCTCTGTCTGTCCCTTGTCCACGGCAAGGATTCCTGCACGGACAATTTCTGAAACATAGGCTCCACTGTTGATTCCAAAGGAAAGGCTGGCCACCAGTACACCGTTCTGTGAATTCTTCATGACGATGAACCACATGATCAGAAGCTGTAATACTGACGGGGTTCCCCTGATAACATCCACATAGATACCGGCGATCCTCGCCCAGATCGTCTTTTTGCCGTTCCTCTTCTGTGACAGGCGCATCAAGGCTACCACTGTACCGATCACCATACCCAGAATTGCTGCAAACAGAGCAATTTCCAGTGTAACACCGAGTCCCTTAAAATAGAGTTTCCATCTGTCGCCCTCCACGAACGCAAGGACAAATTTCTTTCCCACTGAATCAAACCATTCCTGCATATGTTCTCCCTCAATCATACCTTTCTGACTGAAAGAGGATAGCATAGAATGCTATCCTCTTTGATCATCCTTATTTCCTATATTGTATCTTATTTTTTATTCAGCTTCAATATAAGTTTTTACAAGTTCATCAAAGGTACCATCAGCCTTCAGCTCATCAACGGCTCCATTGACAGCATCAGCAAGTGCGGTGTCTCCCTTGGGCAGTGCGATCGCATATTCCTCTGTCTCAAATCCAAACTGTGCACCTTCGATTGCCTTTACCTTGCCTTCGAACTTGGTCTCAAATACAAGTGCAGGATTCTTGTCGATGATAACAACGTCAACCTTGCCGTTTACCAGATCGTTAACAGCATCTACAGCCTTGTTGTACTGTGCCACGTTGCTTGTATATTCCTCTGCGATAAAATCACCTGTTGTACCCAGCTGGACACCGATTGTCTTATCCTTCAGGTCATCTGCTGTTGCAATATCAGAATCTGCAGAAACGATCACATACTGAACTGCTTCATAATAAGGATTGGAGAAGTCTACGCTTTCCTTTCTCTCATCTGTTACTGTCATACCAGCTGCTGCGATATCGATCTTGCTGCCGATAGAAGATACCAGGGAAGCAAACTCCATATTCTCAATCTTAACCTCTACACCAAGCTTCTCACCGATTGCCTTGCAAAGAGCCATATCAAAGCCATCTGCCTCACCATTGTCATCTACATACTCGAAAGGCGGGAACTCTGCGTTGGTACCTACTGTCAGTACACCGTCTGCCAGTGCCTCACTCTCAGCTGCCTCTGCAACCTCAGCTTCATCTGCTGCTTCCTCAACAGGTGTTTCTGCTTCAGCTGTTTCATCTGTAGAAGCTTCTGTTGCTTCTGTTGCCTCTGTTGTCTCTGCCGCTTCATCTGTAGAAGCTGCTGTGCTTCCGCATGCAGTAAGCAGGCTCATTGTCATTGCCATTGTTACGACTGCTGCCAATACTTTTTTCATAATTTTCTCCTCCTGAAAATCTTGGGTGCATATTTATGCAGCCAAATTATCTATCCTCGGGAATTATTCCCTTTGAATCATAGGTAGTCTATCACTTTCTCCAGTCAAAATCAAGTTCTTTATGCGAAACATGTGTATTTTATACAGTAATGACTATTTCCTTCTGAATCTGCACAGACACTGCCCTTTCTTCTTTCCGGACAAGCAGTTCCTCCTCTTTCTTAAACAGTCCGAACAGATCCGGTCTGATACGGTACCTGTTTGACACAGATCTTTCCACCGCAGATTCCGTAATCGTGAGCCGGTAACCATCCTCATCGAGCTTTACGGCATATCTGCCGAGATATTTCCATTTTCCCTGCCCCTGATCATTATAGACCCTTACACTCATACACAGAAAATAGATAAGTGCAGAAAGTCCCGTCAGTGTCAGTAATGCGCCAAAGGTGATTCCAATCACCTTCACTGCCCCTGCTGACAGAATTTTTCCAATGATATTTCCACTGCCATTATCCTCCCTGCCGGTGATCTCCTCGGTTTCTATCTCACGGTTTGCTGCAATTTCAGGAAGTACTACGGTTTCTGTCTCTGCCAGCATATCCGGTATTTCTGTTTCTCCGGTTTCCCTCGGCCACCAGCTTCCGGTACGGCTGTCATCCTCTGTTTCTGCCCCGCTGCTTCCCTTTCCATTGCTGCCATGTCCTTTACCACCGGCAGTTTCCGGAACCCTTGAAGGTGCAGGTGTTGCTGATGGAGAAGGCGATGCTGATGGAGAAGGCGATGCTGATGGAGATGCGGAAGGAGAAGTGCCTGCGTCCTGGTCATTTCCGTCACCTCCATCGCCTCCGCTTCCATTTCCGCCATGGCTTCCATCACCATCATTCCCGCTACCGCTGCCGCCATCACCATTTCCACCTCCGGAAGCCGGAACATAAATGCTGCTGATACTGATCGCTGCAGACAGATCTCCCTTGCTTACATCCTCATTGGTAATATCCACCTGAAAGCTATAATCCCCGTTTTTATCTACCACTGCTTCCAGATCATTGGATATCAGATTACCGCTTTTATCCTTCCAGCAGAAGGGATTTTCAGAAAGTGTCAGCTGCCCGCCGGTCAGATCCTCGAAAGCTGCCTTAACCGACGCTTTCTTTCTGTCCTCCATTGGCACCTCTGTCAATATGATTTTTCCTACTCTTGTCTGTTCATCCATACCACAGGCAAGCTTGTAACCATCAATGGTATCTGTCGTCTTTTGGCAGTCGAATTCATAGGAATCGATCGTCAGCCCCGGTTTCTTCTGACAGTCAAAGACATAGCTCTCCGGAGTTTCCTCTGTCTTACCGCACCCAAGGGTATATCTTTCAATGCTCCCTCCCCTGTTGCAGACCGTCACTGTATGCGTATGGGAGGAATTGGTTCCATGTATGGTCCTTCCACAGGACATCTCATAGTATTTGTAATCATGTCCCTCATAGTCTCCGTCAGAGGTGTCCCACCATCTCACTGTACTGCAGCCATATTCACTGCTTGATACCGTTTTATAGCAGCCTCCGGAATGACTGTGGTATACGGGTACAAAGCAGCCGCCTCCTTCCTGTGGATTGCCGCTGTGCTCATGGCAGATCGGTGTCTGATAACAGATTCCTCCCTCTGCTTCACTGCCCTGATGGGCATGGTATATGGGCTTTCCATAGCAGGGACCGCCATCTTCTTCATTTCCCTGATGGGCATGATAAACAGCCCAGTGATAACAGCCGCCTTCTGCTGTCTCGTTTCCGGCATGACAGTGGTACACATAATGAATGACCTGATTCTGCGGTGTCTCAGAGCCTTCCTCCTCTGCTTTCACATTCACCGGCACCAGGACTGCCAGCGTCAGGGCTGCTGCCACTGCAACAAACCTTTTTGACAGGGCATATACTTTTTTTCTTTTGTAGCGTACGATTCTCTTTTTCATTTTCTTTTCCTTTCGATAATCACATACATGAAATTTACAGCGTGTCTTCTTTTCTGTCCCGGAAGCATTTCCCGGTCTGTCCTATAAACAGCTTTCCGGCTGCAGACAACAAAAAGACCCGCCTATGCTTTCCATAGACAGGTCACTGTTTCCTTCTTCTGTTTTCTCTAATCGGTAAGTATAGTCAGCATATCACCAGGTACCGGCTCTGTCAAGTGCGATTTCAGTGTCAATCTCTCCTGAGTCTTTCCACAGCAAAGGAGAACAGCAGCGGCAGACCAATCCCGGCAAAAAGATAGAGCCATTTGGCCGCCTCTGCACCGCCAGGCAGATAAACAAAGTTAATTTCCGAAAAATACATAGCAGCATCAAACTCCTGACAGAGCGGCGTCAGCCTGGATATCCAGTAGAATACTGTTTTCACCAGAAAAAACGCAAATATATGGTGCATCATAATAGAATAGGTATAGCGTCCGATCGTCACAAGCTTTCCTGCCAGAACAGGGATATCCTGCAGGATTCTTGCTACCCGCAGCCAGAAAGCAATCCCTGTGATCACTGTCAGATAGGGAACGAAGGGTCCATTGGCAAAGCTGGTCACCCAGACTGCACTGAATGCCAGTCCTCCCGAAAAAACAGAGATCAACAGCTGAATTCCCATAACAGCAGCAAAGTAAACCGCATGTGGCAGGGTATCCAGTCTTTCAAGCTTCTGCCTGTAGAGACAGCCAAGCTCATAGCCCGGCAGCATGAACAGCAGTCTCCCGGGTATCCTGTACCAGCCATATACATGACCGCCATCCGCAAGCCAGACCGTAAGGATACCGGCGAGAAGGCACAGGCTGAAAATCAGCCATTCATTGTTAAGACGGATGAGTGACAACACCTTTCTCATACAGACATTGATCACCTCGATCAGGAAGAGTACCGGCACAAACCATGCCGGGAACTGATACATAAACTGATGCCCCCCATCAAAGGGAGCCAGAACCAGTGAATAAAAAGACAGTTCCTGACCAATACTGAAGCCCGCATGATGCAGCACTGCCGCCAGCACACCATAGACCACATTGAATATATAATAAGGAAGAAGCAGTGATACCACTTTTCCGGCCAGGTAGCTTCCGATCCCTTTCTCTGCCTCCTTTTTATAAAAATAACCGGATACAAACAAAAAAACAAATACATGGAAGGAATAATAGGGAAACAGGCCTCCAACATCAAACACATTGAAGCCAAGATGTCCTGCCACGACCAGAATCATACCGATCGCCGATAAAATCCGGAATTCTTTATTTTCATAATGTCCTGTCATATGCTTCTCCTTTGATACATGCCTTTTATCATCAGTATATAAAATTTTATTGTCATAAGGAAGTAAAATCTTTATAATAGCCTTATGGAAAAGAATATGAACTACACTTACAATTTTACTGCCGGATTTTGTCATCTGATGATACTGCTTCTTCCGGTCATTTTTTTATGCACCGGGTGTGGAAAAAAGGAGGCCACCTATTTCAATCCGGATACCGATCCCTATATCCGAGAATCTGACAGGATTGATTTTGATATCTCCACCTTAAATGCAATTCCGGATAATCCGAATCCCACGTTAAGCGTCCCAACCTATATCACTAAGGTTAAAGATACCTACTTTATCGTGGACTGCTATCACAATCAGGTCATCTACAATGAAAATCTGACCGATCCGCTCTATGAATGGCGTATCATGGCCTCCGGTCTTGGCATGCCGCACACCCTTGCCAGTGACGGCTTTGTCTATCTGATCGATGATACAGAGAATAACCGTGTACTTGTAATGGAAGAGGGTGTTAATGAAAACGGACAGTCTGTTTTTCTCCCAACACAGGAATTTACAGAAATCGGGGACAGACCTCATTATATTGTTTATGACGAAAAAACAAAAACCTTTTACGTCTGGAGCTCAGAAAGCGGTGAAATGTACCTGCTTCGCAGACCGGCCGATAATACCGGTCTTTATCTGACAGAGGTACGTTCCATTCCTTCGCTGAACGGTGTTTATGTAAGATCCTTCACCATAGAGGATGATACCATTTACTTTGTATCCGGTAATTCCTCCATTATCGAAGCAGAGCTTGATACCTTCAAGGTCAGGAAGGAATATCCCGTTCCGGACAGCATGTCCGGCATGGTACAGCTTACCTTTATCCGTGATTACTGCTACCTGACAATCTCGACAGATGCCACCGGCAATCAGGAATACGCGACCATGATCCGTGCCAGGAAGCTCTCAGACCTTGCAAAGGGAAGCTATGAGGATGTTTATGCTTCCTTTGTGGGTGGCGGCACTCCCTATTATATTTCCAGAATTGATGATACCTATTACCTGACAGAACACCGGCTTCCCGGCCACTCCATCTGGAGCTTTCAGGTAAATGACAAGAACGAGATCACAAATGTGACTACTATTTATTAAAGGATGCTTCTCTGCCATGAATAAAATCAAAAGCTTTTCTTTCAAACCTATGTCAGTCCTTACGGTGCAGCTTCTTCTGATCGTAGTTTTGTGCCTGTCTGGTGCTGTACTGCAGGGAAATGGTTTTCTTTCCATGACCCATTACCATCAGGTTTTCTTCCTGACGATATTGTTTCTTATCTACTTTGCCATGCTTTATAGCTTCCGGCTGAAAGGGCTGCTTTCCCACGAAGACACGGCTGTAACCATGATGATCCTGCTTGGTGTGCTCCTTCGGCTTTCCTATGTTCTTCTGTCCGGTCTGTATGACAGGCAGCATGATGCCGGTGCCTTCACCGGTATGGGTACTGACTTTATCAATCCGGGGCACATCGGCTATGTGGAATATATTTACAAATTCCATAAGCTTCCCGATATCAATCCGTATACTCTGTTTGGTTATTACCATCCACCCCTGCATCATATTCTGTCCTGTCTTTGGCTGCAGCTGAATATTTTCCTGGGGGTATCCGAGGCTCTTGCCTTTGAAAATCTGCAGATCCTGACGCTGCTGTACTCCTGTCTGTGTATGGTCGTGACGTGGAGAACCCTGAAGCTTCTGAAGGTAAGTGGAAAAGGCATGTATATCGCACTTGCCTTTCTTGTGTTCCATCCTGCTACGATCATCATGGCAGGCAGTGTCAACAACGATATGCTGACGATCCTGTTTATGAGCCTGACTCTGCTTTTTTCCTTACGCTTCATCCGGGATAAAAGCCTGAAAAATCTGGTATTTCTGGCTCTGATCATCGGCTTTGGCATGATCACGAAGCTGAACAGTGCCGTACTTGCCATCCCGCTTGCGATCATCTTCCTGATGCACTTCATCTCTGTGATACGCAAAAAGGACAAAAGGGAACTTCTGACATGGATCAGAAATTATGCAATCTTTGCCGTGATCGTAATGCCCATCGGCTTATCATGGATCATCCGGAATCTTGTCCGCTTCTCAGAAAAGCCCGGTGTACCAGTACCTGGAGAAACCTCTCCCATGTATACGGAGCCCTTTTCCCTCTGGGAACGGCTTGGGATCCCTTCCCTGTCACAGCTTCATCTAGACTTTCCGTTCCATCCGATCAGTGCAAAAGCCTGCTGCAATACCTGGGCGATCATGATGCATACCTCCCTGTTTGCTGAGGAATATCCTACGGATCTGTCCGATATTCTTCTGATCCTCTGCCAGGTGGTATTTGTGCTGGCGCTGATCATGGCTGTCCTGACGGCGGTGCTTCTTATTGCTGTGCTGTTAAATAAGCAGACCTGTCTGGAAGACCGGGTATTTCTGCTGACCGGCTATGTGATCATGCTGATCTCCTTTGCAGCCTTTGTTGTGATCTACCCTTATACCTGCAGCAGTGATTTCCGCTATGTAACAATATGCCTTATGTACATTTCCATTGCCCTTGGCCTTGGTAACAAGTACTATCTGCAGGGCAGCGGATCTTCCAAAGACCAGTGCAGTCAAAAAGGAGCCACTAAAAAAGCTGCTCCTTTCCTGATGCATCTGATCAACGGCGGCATCCTCGCCATATTACTTCTGATTCAGATCATATATCTATTCTGGGAACGCTGGTAAGCTGGCGTTCCTTTTTTTCTTCCAGGATCCCTCTGGTCTGTTCCTTCTGTCTTTCCACATCTGCCTGCAGATCCCTGGATGATAAAAGCCGGCAGCCCTCTCCCCGGATAATGATCTGTTCAAGACCGTCAGAGGTTGCCACTGTGATCTGATATTTCTTACTGTTATCATGGGCAAAACGCTCTATATAGCGGTCTGCTGTTTCTGCCTCCTTTGTATATACCACATAAATATTGTGGTAAGCATAGGCTTCCTCCGGGTGTCCCTTTAACCGGTAGGCATCAAAGACCACGATCAGCCGGCAGCCCTTCATAGCCTGATAATCGCAGAGAATATCAAGAAGCCGGCCTCTCGCCCCATCCAGTGTCACTTTGGAAAGTGCACTCAGCTCTTCCCAGGCAAAGATCACATTGTAGCCATCCACCAGCAGATATTCCTCCTTCTTTGGCTGTCCCTGATAGACTCTCGTCGCAGCCTGCCTGGTTTCTGTACTGCGGCTCTGTCTCTGCCAGCCTTCCTTCTTTTTCTCTAGGCCTCTGCCGGCTCCTGTCGCCTGCTGCAGGATCGCATCGATCTCATCCGTTCCAAGGAAATATTCCCCGCCGGATGCGCTTCGGTTTTCTTCCCTCTTTCTGGCAGCTTCCTTGCGCTTCTCCAGTTCCTCCTGAAACGCACTCTCCTCTATTGCCTTTCTGTCACCAGCGAAGCAGCTCTCCACGTGCATATATTCCTTTACCTGATTCCATGGCACTACAAAGCCTGCTCCATGAGAGCAGAATACAGAACCGGCAGGATTCCTTAGGTCTGCCTCCGGATCATAATGCCGCTCCTCAATCACCTCATCTGCATTGTGGCAGGGCATATAGCCTTTCAGTCTGACGGTCAGACTGCCCTGTCCTCTGGTGTAGGCATATACCTCCTTCTGATAGTCACGCATGGTCTCTACCGGCGCACAGCCTGACAGCACGCAGCGCCCCTCTGCCCTTTCTGTCAGCGTAAAGTCAGCAAAAAGCTTTTCCATATCCGTCATGGCCCGTCCCGTCATTTCCTCCGGAATTTCCAGCCGGAATTCATAGTAAGGCTCCAGGAGCACACTCATGGCCTCCATCAGTCCCTGTCTGACCGCACGGTAGGTTGCCTTCCGGAAATCACCGCCCTCTGTATGCTTCTGATGTGCCCTGCCGGATACCAGTGTGATCTTCATGTCGGTGATCACCGAGCCTGTCAGGACACCTCTGTGCTGCTTTTCCTCCAGATGGGTCAGGATCAGTCTCTGCCAGTTTCTGGCAAGGATATCCTCACTGCAATCAGCCTCAAACTGCAGACCGCTCCCCGGCTCTCCCGGCTCAAGCAGAAGGTGTACCTCGGCATAATGCCGCAGAGGTTCAAAATGCCCTACTCCCTCTACCGTGTCGGCAATGGTTTCCTTATACACAATTCTTCCTTTTCCAAAAGCAATCTCCAGTCCAAAGCGTTCCCTGATCAGTACCTTCAGGATCTCCATCTGAACCTCGCCCATGACATGCACATGGATCTCCTTAAGCTCCTCTTCCCAGGTAAAGGACAGCGCCGGATCCTCTTCCTCCAGCTCCTTCAGCTTTGGCATCACCGCCATTGGATCTGTTCCTTCCGGAAGCAGCAGGCAATAACTCAATACCGGTGTCAGAAATGGGCTTTCCAGATTTTTCTCCATGCCAAGTCCCTGTCCCGCCATGGTTCCAAGCAGTCCTGTCACCGCGCAGACACTGCCTGCCGCAGCCTCATTCACTGCTTCAAACCGTTCTCCTGAATAGACCCGGATCTGGTTCACCTTTTCTGTTTTATCCTCTGCACAGGTAAGCTCCATTTTGGCTTTCAATGTACCACCTGTGATCTTCATATGGGTCAGACGGCTGCCCTGGCTGTCCCTTGTTACCTTAAACACCCTTGCTCCAAATGCTTCCGGATACGTCTTCTCCGGCGCATAGGCTTCGATAGCGGAAAGAAGTGCTTCTATTCCCTGCAGGCGCAATGCTGAACCAAACAGGCAGGGAAATACCTTCCGTTCTGCGATCTTTTCCCTGAGCTGCCCCTGACTGATCCTGCCATCTGTAAGAAAACTGTTTAACAGCTCCTCATCACATATGGCCACTGCTTCCATGGCTTCCTGCATATCCGCTTCCAGTGCTGCTCCTTTGCTTTCGGTAGCGGCCGCTCCCACAAGGGGCGTGAAATCCACGCAGTTTCCAGATAGCTGGTTCTGTATCCCTGCAAGGATCTTTTCCTGATCCGCTCCCGGCTGATCCATTTTGTTGACAAACAAAAAAACCGGCACCTGATAGCTTTCCAACAACTTCCATAAGGTTCTGGTATGGCTCTGCACCCCGTCTGCTGCACTGATCAGCAGTACTGCTGCATCCAGTACCTGAAGGGTACGCTCCATTTCTGTGGAAAAATCTACATGTCCCGGTGTATCCAGTAACGTGATCCGAAGATCCTCATACGAAAAAACCGCCTGTTTGGAAAAGATCGTGATCCCTCTTTCCCTTTCCAGCTCGTAATTGTCAAGAAAGGCATCCTTCTTGTCTACTCTTCCTGCCTTCCTGATGGCGCCTGCAGTGAAAAGCAGCGCTTCGGAAAGCGTTGTTTTTCCTGCATCTACATGCGCCAGTATTCCCAGTGTTAATTGTTTCATGTCCGTCCTTTATCAACCGTTCTTTTCTTCAAAGGCTCTTCTTCCAAGCTCAAGAGCTCCCATGATCCCCTGATCATCATGGAGACTTGCCGGTACGATATAATGGTCAATATCCTCAAGCTCTTTGGTCTTGATATAACCGTTCAGCATTTCCTTTACATATGACCTGATCCTCGTGAAAAGCTGCTCCTGATGCATTACGCCGCCGCCAAGGATGATAAGCTGGGGCGCCAGTATCAGAATATAATCGGTCAGAGCCTGTGCCAGATAATAGGCTTCCAGATCCCAGACCTCATCTCGGTCCTGCAGCTCGATTCCCTTCTTTCCCCATCTCTCCTCAATGGCAGGACCTGCTGCCAGTCCTTCCAGACAGGTCTTGTGATAAGGACACTTGCCTTCGTAGTGATCATCCTCTCTCCTGCGCATCAGAATATGCCCGGCTTCCGGATGCAGCATACCATGAAGGAGTTTTCCTTCTGCATAGACACCGGCACCTATACCAGTCCCAACTGTCAGATAAACAATATTCTTCTTGCCCTTCGCCTGACCAAAGGTCACTTCACCAAGTGCAGAGCCATTTACGTCCGTATCAAAGCCAACCGGACAGCAAAGGCATTCTTCAAAAGCCCCTACAATATTGTAATCCTTCCACGCCAGCTTGGGTGTGCTGGTGATATACCCGTAAGTCGGAGAATCCTTATCCGGATCGATCGGTCCAAAGCAGCCAATTCCCAGTGCTTCTATTTTTTTTGCCTTAAACCACTGAATCATTTCCGGCATGGTTGTCTCCGGTGTCTTGGTAGGGATCGAAATCTTCTCGAAGATCTCTCCCTTTTCATTGCCAATGGCGCATACCATTTTGGTTCCGCCAGCTTCCAGTGCTCCAATTCTCATAGCTTACCCTCCCGTTTGCCACAACACTTTTTTATTCTTTGCTGTTTTTCTTCAGCCTTTCAAGCTCTTCCTGCAATTCCTGCAGCTTATCCATAGCCTTCTGCAGATCACCGGAGGAAGCCTTTTCTTCCTCTTTCTTCTTTTCCAGTTCTTCCTCTTCCTGCTTTTTCTTCAGGTAACCGGTCACACACTCCGGCTGAGGTACCGGTTCATCTTCAAAATACTTGGGATCAATGTGAAGCTGATAATCCTCTTCCCGAAGGACATAAGGCTCACTCTTTGACTGCTTCTGCGCAGATGATTCCGGGGCTGTTTCCTCCTCTGTATCCTCTTCCCCGGCATCTTCACCGTCATCCTCTATTTCCTCTTCGTTGCTGTCATCCTCGTAGTCTTCTCCGTCCTCATCGTCCTCATCGTCATCTTCGTAGTCTTCGTCCTCGTAATCTTCCTCATCTTCATCCTCGTCATCCTCATCAACTGTCTGATGCATACTGCGGATCGTAAGGAAGATCATAATAATGATGACAATGATAATAAAAACAATGGCAACCAGCTTAAGTGCACTGAAGCCTCCCTCTTTCTCTGGTAGTTCCCCGGGTGCTGTGCCATCTCCATCCTGCGGATTGTTATCAGCAGGTGGCTCTGTCTGCTGTACCGTCATATATTTCCCGTAAATATAGCCTTCCTGTCCCTGATAGGTTACTCTGTACCACCCATCTGCTGTCTCTCCGGTAACAGGAATCGTTTCTCCGACTCTTACCGTACCGATCTTGTCATAGTCGGTACTTGGCCCCTTTCGTACATTAACATCACTGGTGATCTCACCCTGCGTAGAAAGCTCTGTGACCTGAAGCTCTCCCTCCGCATGGACTGTAACCGGGAAGAGCAGAAGCAGCACTGCCAGAACCATGGCGAATGCCATTCCTATTTTTTGTCCCCTCATCCGCAAATCCGTCTTCTTCATCGCATTATCCTCCAACCGGATCCCCTACTTACCCTCTTTATTAACATACCAGAGAGGAAGACCAAGTGTTACCATTCCTCCGATCATATTTCCAATGGTTACCGGCAGAAGATTTCCGATCAGGAAAGAGCCAACGTTCAAAGCAGCAAGCTGATCCGCCGTATAGCCATACTGTTCCATGGCCAGCTGCACATAAGCTGGATTCAGCTTGCAGAAAAGTCCTGCTGTGATGTAATACATATTGGCAACGCAGTGCTCAAAACCGCAGACAACAAACAGCATGATAACGAAAAAGGAAACAAACAGTTTTCCTACGATATCTTTGGAACAGATCGCCATCAGTACGGCTACACATACCAGGATATTACACAGAATACCGGATACCAGTGCTGTGCCAAAGGAAAGGCCTGTCTTGCCGACAGCCACCTTGATCGTATAAGCGCCAAGCAGATTAGAAGAATAACCAAGCTGCCCGCTGAAATAAACACCAAGTGCCAGAAGGGCTGCGCCCACAAAATTTCCAATATAAATAAAGACCAGCTCCTTGATCATCTGTGCCATGGTATTCTTCTTCTCCACGGTCGCTACGATCATCAGGCAGTCACCGGTAAACAGCTCTGCTCCTGTCAGAATGACCATCATCAGGCCAACCGGGAATACCACACCTGCTACCAGCCTGGCAAGTCCTACATTGCCGATCGCATGACACGCCACACTACTGCCTGCCGCACCCATGGCGATCATCATACCTGCCAGCATGGCCTTGATAAACAGCTTGTCAAAGGGTGTCTTTATTTTGCCGTCACAGGAAGCACTGTATCTCTGTACGGCTTCCTTGATTGATAAAAAGTTATCCATTATGTTCTCCATTCCGGAATGCTATCTTTTCTCTTTTGCATTCTCTGCTCATATGTTCCCTATTATAATGGATAATTGCGTTTTTGTCTAATCGTACAGCAAAAAAGAAAGGAATCAGAGTACCGTCCCCGCCTCTGAAAGTCTCTCATAAAATGCTTCATAAAACGCATCTCCGTAGGGCTTCTGGAAAAACTGCTGCAGCAGGAACAGATTGATTTTCTTTGGGATCTCCTCATTCTCTGCCTCTGCCAGTTTTCTTTCCGTATCCTTCAGGAAAAAGTGCCAGTCCTTTACAAACCGCTCATACCTTGCAAGCTCCGGGATCCCCAGCCACTTTTTCAGCTTGACCTTGGTTTTGTTCGGGTAGGGGCATTCATGCACCTGCAGGAAATATCGGAAATCTCCGTTTTCATAGATCCTTCCCATGGGAAACATCCGGCAGAATCCGGGACGAAAGCCATGGATCATGCAGCGTCCGGCATCGTCAAGGAAAGTACAGCCGCCCCTGCCTTCCTTCAGCTTTAAATGAGGCAGGATCACACCTTCCACCACAGATAGTTCTATCCTGCCGCCTGCAAGCAGTCCCTGAAAGTCGGTTTCAAGTGCCTGGCAGAGCTGACTGATATCATAAGGATCCAGAATGATGGTATCCTCCACCACCCTGCAGCACTCAGAGCATCCGCTGCAGTCATTACAGCCAATCTTCACCATATCTGCCGAGGTATAAAGCCTTCCATCTGATACTTCCTGTAAATCGATCTCCCGTTCCATAATCCTCCTCCGGATTACAGGGTATTATCGATCAGCTCCTGATAAAACATGGCGTAATCCGTTCTTTTTTCTTTTTCAAACTGAATGGCAGAAGAAGGATGACTGTTCAAAATTCCCGTCAGAAGGTATGGCAGATCAAACCCCCAGACAGCGCCCTCCTCTTTCAGCTTCAGTATATGCTTTTCCACAAAGCTCATAACAGCAATCTTATTATACTTCGGATTACGCAGAAAACTCAACAGCAATTCCATGTAACAGTTTCCAGCGCCACGTCCCATGCCGCTCACGGTAGCATCCAGATAGCTGACACCTCTTGACAATGCCTCAATGGTATTCGCAAAGGCAAGCTGCTGGTTATTATGCGCATGGATACCGATCTTCTTATTATACTTGGCTGCCACGTTCAGATATTTATCACTGAGACGTTCAATCTGCTCAGGATAAAAAGCTCCGAAGCTGTCTACCAGATAGATCACGTCTGCACTGCTCTGTGCCAGCAGCTCAAGTCCTGCATCCAGCTCTTCATCATTTACTTTAGAAACAGCCATAATATTTACGGTTGTTTCATAGCCTTTTTTCTTCGCATCCTCCAGCATTTCAATAGCGGCCGGAATAGTATTAATATAAGTAGCCACACGGATCAGATCGATCACGCTGTCCTTTTTATTCAGAATGTCCTTCTTGTAATCGGTTCTTCCCACATCTGCCATGACCGACAGCTTCATATCAGTCTTATTGTCCCCAACAATATCCCTGATGTCCTTTTCCTTACAGAATTTCCATTTTCCAAACTTCTGCGGATCAAAAATCTCACTGGATGCCTTATAGCCAAACTCCATATAATCTACGCCTGCCTTGATATTGGCAAGATAAAGATCCTTTACAAACTCATCCGTAAAAGCAAAGTTATTGACTAATCCTCCATCTCTCATGGTGCAGTCGAGCACCTTGATATCCGGTCTGTAGGATACCAGTGATCCCTGTCTCTGTCGACTCATTTTTGATTCCTCCTGTGTTGTCCGTCCGGCCTGTTCATATTCTCTCGTTTTCTTTACAATTCTTCTTTTATCTTGCCGGTATTTTAGTGCTTTAAAGTGTAACGCTTTAAACTGTAGCCATTATGCCATAAAATAAAGAAAAACGCAACAGAAATTCTGCTGCGTTTTCTTCTCTCAGATGGCCAGTAGTGCCTGTCTCAGATCTTCGATCAGATCCTCTTTATCTTCAAGTCCGCAGGAAATCCGGATCAGTCCTGCCGGTACGCCTGCCTCGATCAGCTGCTCCTCCGTCATCTGTCTGTGTGTGGAGGTCGCCGGATTCAGACAGCAGGTTCTGGCATCTGCCACATGCGTTTCAATAGCAGCCAGCTTCAGGTGCTTCATAAAGGTTTCCGCTGCCTCTCTGCCACCCTTTAATTCAAAGGAAACTACTCCGCACCCTCCGTTAGGAAGATATTTCTTTGCGATCTCATAATATTTATTTCCGGGAAGCCCTGGATAATTTACATAAGCTACCTGTTCCTGCTTTTCAAGGAACTCCGCCACTGCCTGTCCGTTCTCCACGTGTCTTGGCATCCGCACATGCAGGGATTCCAGTCCAAGGTTCAGGATATACGCATTCTGGGGAGCCTGGATACAGCCAAGATCCCGCATCAGCTGGGAGGTACACTTGGTGATAAAGGCACCTTCCCTGCCAAACTTTTCTGCATAGGTGATCCCATGATAGGACTCATCCGGTGTACAGAGACCGGGGAATTTCTCTGCATGAGCCATCCAGTCAAATTTACCGGAATCTACGATTGCTCCGCCAAGTGCTGCGCCATGCCCGTCCATGTATTTCGTTGTGGAATGGGTCACAATATCCGCACCCCACTCAATAGGTCTGCAGTTGACAGGTGTCGGAAAGGTGTTGTCCACGATCAGCGGTACACCATGGCTGTGTGCCGCCTTTGCAAACTTCCCGATGTCGAGAACTGTCAATGCCGGGTTTGCAATGGTTTCTCCAAATACGGCTCTTGTATTTTCCTGAAAGGCTGCATCCAGCTCTTCCTCCGTACAGTCAGGAGAAACAAAGGTTGCCTCCACGCCCATCTTTTTCATGGTCACATCGATCAGGTTGAAGGTACCTCCATAAATGGAAGAGGAAGCCACGATATGGCTGCCCGCCTCACAGATATTGAACAGGGCAAAGAAATTCGCTGCCTGTCCTGAGGATGTCAGCATGGCTGCGCTGCCGCCCTCCAGCTCTGCGATCTTGGCTGCTACATAATCATTGGTAGGATTCTGGAGCCTTGAATAAAAATAGCCGCTGGCCTCCAGGTCAAAAAGCTTTCCCATATCCTCGCTGGTTTCGTATTTGAAGGTGGTTGACTGAATGATCGGTATCTGACGTGGTTCACCGTTTCCAGGTGTATAGCCTGCCTGTACACATTTGGTACTCATCCTGTAATTGCTCATTCTGTCTTTTCCTCCTTTGCAATGGGTTTCTTCCTGGTTACCTTTTCAATACTGCCGTCCGGTCTCTGGATCTCCATATGATCCAGCTGTCCCTGCAGATTCTTCTTTACACTGTCAATATAAGCCTGCCTCAGCTTTTTCTGTTCCTGCTTTTCCTCTTCAGAAAGCCCTTCCTTCTTCGACTTGTGGTACAGCTCGTTGATACGCTTAATGGTTTCGTCCATTGTCATGGTTCTGTTCCTAGCCTTTCAGTCCACGTGCCTGTCTGTCCATATCCTCTACAACGATGTCGTAGATCTCTCCAAGAGTAGAGCAGTACTCAAGAACCTTCCATGGCTCATTGGTATGATAATGGATCTTGATCAGATCCTCATCTCCTACTGCAAGCAGACAGTCACCTTTAAAATTCTCTGTAAAATAATCACTGATCACATCTTCATCAAGATCCTCTCCTTCGATCAGAAGCTGTGTATCATATCTGAACTCTAGCATCCTTACATCCTCCTTATGGTTTTTACAGGCTCATTATACCTGTATTCAGCAGGATATGCCACTGTTTTTTCTCTATCGAGAATTCATCTCACCTTACCCTGCTGTCTGCCGGCCGGCAGCCACTTTGCCGTGCAGGCATAAATGATGATCATCACAGCCCCAAGTGCCCAGGATACCGGATACAGCAGATAAACGCCCTCGATCGTTGAAAAATGCGGAAGCACCAGCCAGATCCAGAAAATACGGAACACACACAGGGACAAAAGAAGTACTACCATGGGCGGAATGCTTTTACCGACTCCTCTGAGCGCCCCGGACAGACCATGCAGGATACTCAGGATAAAATAAAACGGGCAGAAATACTTCATAGCCAGCTTTCCGCATGTGATCACCTCTGCGTCCCTTGAGAACATTCCCATGATCTGGTCATCAAAGGTCAGAAGCAGAGCTCCTGTCAGTACCGTATACACAAAACCCATCGCCAGTGTCACATACATGCCCTTCTTTACCCTGTCATAGTTTCCGGCTCCATAGTTCTGTCCGGCAAAGGTTGTCACCGCCATACTGAAGCTCATGACCGGAAGTATATTAAAGCCATCTACCTTCAGGTAAGCCGTATAGCCTGCCATGGCAGCTGCCCCAAAGCCATTGACGCTGGTCTGCACCAGTACGTTGGACAGGGAAATGACCATATTCTGGATTCCGGTAGGCAGTCCCACCCGGATCATGCTGCCTGCGATCCGCCTGTGAATCTTCAGCTTTTTCAGCGAAACCTGATAGCTGTCCTTTACCCGCATCAGGAAAGCCATGGACAGAATACAGGAAACTGCCTGGCTGATATCTGTTGCGATTGCTGCCCCTGCAACGCCCATGTCCAGAATGGCAATAAAAAGGATGTCCAGTATGATATTGGTGAAAGAAGCAACAGCCAGATATAAAAGGGATCTTTTGGAATTTCCTGCTGCATTTAAAATGCCTGCTGCCATATTATAAACAATACCAAAGAACATACCGGCGGAATACAGCCTGAAATAAGTAACTGCCTGCTCCATAACCTCTTCCGGGGTCTTCATCCATTCAAGAAGCTGCCTGCTCAGGACAATTCCCGCGATAGTCAGCACGATACCAAGTATCCCTGCAATCACAAGCGATGTATGTACGGCATCAGAAACGCTCTTTTTGTTCCTCGCCCCAAGATACTGCGCCACGATCACACCAGCACCTACTGCTGCGCCCTGGCTGAATGCGATCAGAAGATAGATCATGGATGAGCTGGCTCCAACCGCTGCCAATGCATTACTTCCAACAAAATTTCCCACCATGATGGAGTCCGCTGTATTGTATAACTGCTGCAGCAGATTCCCCAGAATCAGTGGTATGGAAAAGAACAGTATCTTCTGGAAGATACTGCCCTCTGTCATAAGTCCGTTATTATTGTTTACTGCTGTTTTCATGCTGACTGTGTCCTTTGTGCTTCTGCTTGTTCTGACTTTATTCTATCCGTCATGACAGACTTTTGCAAGGATTTTCCTCCCGGGGCGTGCACACCCGGGTTACACAGAACTCTTATCGAGATGGCTCCACTTTCTCAGTCGGCCAGGATTTTCTGAGTGCCATATAGGAAACCAGAAAGTTAGCAAGCCAGCCTGCTGGCACGGCAAGCCAAACAAAATCAATACCAAAACGCGGAGCACAGATCAACGCCACAGACAAGCGAATCGCAAGGTTTACCATATTGGCAATGAGGAACGGACGCATGATTCCGAGTCCGCGAAGAACTCCATCAGTCGCCATTTTAATTCCCATAAAGATAAAGAAGTAACCAAGCCATCTCATATAATTCCCAGACACCTGATAAGCCAGGGCGGTTCCGTCTTTTCCGAGGAACAACGAGGAAATCTGCGTGTGCAGCGTTTCAATGACAAGGAAGGCAAGAGCCGCAAAACACACATCCAACACCAATGCTGCGTGATAGCCTTTTTTGATGCGCGGGATTTTGTTTGCGCCAAGGTTCTGGGAAACATACGGTGAAACCGCATTACCGATGGACACGAAAATCAGGGAAAAAACATTCTCCACCCTCATTGTTGCCGCGTACCCTGCGAGTGCCTGTGTACCGAAAGGATTTACCACCGCCTGTACGATCATCATACCGATAGATACGGTAGACTGCTGAAGAACCGATGGAACAGCAATCCGAAGCATCGAGCGCAGCTCCTGCCCATCAAACCAGGCAAAGCTACTCCTATACCGCTGCATCCGGTAAAAGAAAATCAAAAGTGAAAGCACAGCCGAAATGCCCTGTGCAATCAAAGTTGCAAGCGCCGCACCGAACACACCAAGCCCCAGACCGGCTACCATCCAAAGATCCATCACAATATTCAGGATGGATGAAAAGATCAGCAGTCCCAGGGGAATTTTTGATTCACCGATGGAAGTGAACATGGTAGAGAGAATATTGTACATGAACAAAAATGGAAAGCCCGCAAAATAGACCCGCAAGTACAGCACTGCTTCCTCCAGAATATCGGGAGGAGTCTGTAATCCGCTCATCATCACATGGGAAAAGTAAAAGCCAAAGACACCAAGGATGATACTCAGAAGCAAAAAGCTGATCAGTGATGTAGACACAATGGTTTTCATTTTTCCATACTCCTTGGCACCGAAATAGCGGCTCACAAGCACACCTGCACCAACACCGGCACCCAGTGCCACACAAATGAAAACATTAGTAAGCGCTGCACAGGCACCAACCGCCGCCAGTGCGGAGGAACCAACAAACTGACCTACGATAATGGAGTCAGCCATATTATATACCTGCTGAAAAAAGCTGCCGAGAATCATCGGCATTGCAAAAACCGTCAACGCTTTCAGCGGCACATCGGTAATTAAATACTCATCTTTTGACATGATCATATTCCTTCACGCCTTTCAACTTTTATCCAAAAATACAAGCATAGCAAAAAACATATTTTATAATTTTTCACAAACAAGATCATATAATGCTCTCATCAGTTCCTCCCCTCAGTTACTTTTCTATACACTACCATACTCTACTTTCTATTACAAGAATAGGTGATTGTGGTTTATATTTCGCACGCTTCGCGAGCTCAACAGGGTCACGGCCCATAAAAAGAGCAGCCGTTTTCTGGATTGAAAATAACTGCTCATGGTTAATATATTCAGTTGTTGAGTGGGTGTTACCTATTTGATAAACTGGAAAATGAAAATTTTTTATTGATACTCATCTGTCTGAGAAAAAATCTGTGTTGTTCCAACAATATCTTCATGACTACTTTGAGTTACAGTGACCTCCAAATGATCACCCTTATTTTCGATATCCGCTTTTATATCATCTCCCCTATCATCTTTGCCGCTAAAGCTGAGAATCCCTGTTTCAGAATCATAAGTTCCAATTGCGTTTTCGACATAAAGCAAATGGGTAACGCTATATTCGATACTATATGTGCCATCATCCTTTTTAGTAATATTCAGAATTTCATCAAAATCATTACTATAATAGCCTTCTTCCGGCATTTGGAATTTTGAGGCAGCGGTATTTGACTGAATTTCACCATCTGCGGTAGCAGTATCTGACTGAGCTTTACTATTTGGCAAGTCATTTTTTTGAGTGTTTCCACATCCTGCTAATGCAAAAATTAAAAGTCCCAAACTCGCCATGCTTAATATATATTTTCCCATTTTTACCTCCAACCTTTGATCTGTCGCTTCCATCACATAAGCCACCCTCTGTATATTCGTATCCGTAGTGAAGTGGAACGATGTAGGGATAATCAGCATCAAACAAAACAAGATGCAGGACTTTCGCTTTTTTAAATTTTAAAATTATACAATCTGGAAGTTGTCACTCTGTCAGTCGATTCTCCTCGCCCCAGACACAGAGCTGATCCAGCACAGTCATCAGCGTTTTTCCTCGTTCCGAAAGTGTATATTCCACCTTCGGCGGGATCTGCGGATACTCGGTGCGGACGATCAGTTTAGCCGCTTCCAGCTCCTTGAGATTCGTGCTGAGAGTTTTGTCGGAAATGGTTTTCAGATACCGTTTCAACTCATTGAATCGCACCGTCTCAAACTCCATCAGGCAGTAAAGAATGACCATCTTGTGCTTGCCGGAGATCAGCGACAACGTGTAGGCAAAGCCGGTATCTTCGAAATTGGCGTTCTCAATATAGTTCTGTATCATTCACTTTCTCCTAAGATAGTACCTGTCATAATTATCAGTACTTGAATTTACAATTTGTGTGGATATAATTATAAGCAGGATGAACATTCCTGTCAATATGATCACAAGGAGGAGTTATCATGAGAACAAAACTGAAAATTACCGAAGGCATTTTCCCCATGCCGGTTCTGATGGTTGCAACTTACAACGAGGACGGCAGCGTCAATGTCATGAACGCCGCATGGGGCACCATGCAGGAGCGGGACACCGTTGTTCTGAACCTCGCTGAGACACACAAGACCGTACAGAACATCAAGGCACGGGGAGAATTCACCGTCAGCATTGCCGATGCTGCCCACATAGTGGAAGCAGACTATTTCGGCGTAGAATCCGGCAATAAAGTCGCCGATAAATTTGCCCGCAGCGGTCTGACCGCCAGCAAAGCAGAAACTGTAGATGCCCCTGTCATCAACGAGTTCCCGATCTGCCTGGAGTGCAGGTTCATCGAGTATCAGAACAATGAATACGGATGCGGCGTCATCGGCAAGGTGGTCAATGTCACTGCCGATGAGAGCGTTATGGTGGATGGAAAAATTGATATGTCTAAGGTCAACGCCATCGCATTTGACCCCTACACCCACGGCTATTATAAAGTCACCGAGCGTGTGGGCGAAGCATTCCAAGATGGCTTAAAGCTGAAAAAGTAATGTGTGCAGAAATGGAGCTTTCGCATAAGCGAAGGCCCCTTCTTAAAATATGTGGATTTCACAAATTCTAATTCTCTCAATCAGTTTTTAACTCCATCGTTTCTACACCTTAACAGAAAACAATCCGTGCTGATTGCAATAGAGAAAGCCCCCGACCGCTCCCAGCCCAGCAGCCAGTCCCCGGCAGCCATAAATCCGCATCCGACTGCGCCAAGAATGCACCAGCGGATGAACTGTTTCGTTTCTTCTTTCTTCATTTTCTTCGCTTCCTGTGCATCTATTTTATGGTTTTCATGCAAAAATCGCAGCGGTCATTGCCGCGTCCCAGCGTCATGTTTCTCTCCCAGATCAGCTTCGGATGCAGCCCGGTATAGCTGATGTCGTCGCTGTCGCAAAAGCAGCGGCACAGCTCCGGGCAGCCGTATTCTGCACAGGTGTCATGATACGGGCATTTCATCATGTCCACACGCCATACGCCGTTGCCGGTCTGCAGCTCTTTTGGGGCAAAGCCCGCCGCCGGGCCAAAAACGCTCCGGGTGGATTTGACAAAAACGCCGGGAACAAGGCGGTAAAGCCCCGGTATGTGCAGCAGGGCGGCAAGCTGTTTGTGGCTCGTTCTCGCCAGCCGCTCCACATAGCCGTGAACGGTTTGCAGTGCTTCTTCTTTCGGCATGACCCGCTGCAAGGTTTCGTAGGCCGCAATGCCCGGTAAGATTTGCCGTTTGAGGTGGTACTGCTTTTCCTTGCTTGCACCCGCGTTTTCAGCCAGCAACGCATTCAGACGCATATCAAAAGCGGCGTTCAGCTGCTTTGCCTGCGCAGGAAAACGTTGTGCCGCAGTCTCCCGGAAATCACGGGAAAGATAGGTTTCCTTCCTCTTCATCGTCCGTTACCCTTTCTTTTTGTACCCGCAGTCGCAGTAGGGCCCGCCGGAGGCAAGGGTGTACTGCCGCACAAAATTTGTCACACCGCCCGCTTCGCTCATGGTGTAGTCCAGATGGCACAGGGCGGGGGTCAGGTCGTACAGATCCAGCTCCTTCATCAGCACACAGATGCCGCATTTGGTAAAGCGTCCCTCGTAGCCGTTGCCATCCGGGTATTCGTAAAACTCCATGTTCCACGAATAGGGGTTGCGGTCGGCGGCTTTCATGGCAGCGGTGGCTTTCATGGCGGCAATATCCTTTGCGGTGAACTTGCTTTTTCCGCTTTTGCAGCAGAACCACTGCATGGGCTTTGTCATCATGGCTTTTGCATAGTAATCCGTCAGCCTGTCCACCTCGGGGCGCTGCGGCATGGAAAGAACGAACGCGCCAGTCATGGCACAGTTGACCAGATTCATTTTGAAGCGGTCGGCCTTTTCAAACTCCGGCAGTCTGCGGATGATCTGCCGGTATTGTGGCTTTGCCATTTTCGTGATGGCTTTTGCAGTGTCTGCATCATAGCCCAGCACCACAGTCAGCTGCTTTTGAAAGGAACCGGCAAACAGCGCCCACATTCCAAAGGGCATTCCAGCGTATTTCATTGCAGATACCTCCCGGCTTCCGCTTCCAGTGCCTGCCACACCGGGTAGGCTGCGCCATGTTCATCGAAAAATTTCTTAAGATCCCGGTTCAGCGCACTCATTTCGTCGATGGCGTTCATGGCATGGTCGGAGGCGCAGAGCTTGCCCAGCGAAGTGGCACACATCAGCTTGAAAAAGCGCAGGCAGGTCTTGCGGTATTTCTCCCCTTCAAAGTCTGCATCCTCCTTGGGCAGAATGGTGTGCCCGGCATCTCGGATGGCGCGGTATCCCTCGATGTTGGCATCCAGCACACGGTTCAGGTACGCGGTATCTCCCCGGAGCTTTTTCAGGTCGCCGTCTGTCTTATAGCAGGCGAAGGCCGCAGGCATCACAAACGCAGCATGGCAGAGCAGATAGTCCTCCATGTTCGGCTCGTAAACAACCTTATATTTTGTGCCGTGGAAGATGCGCCCGATCAACTGTTTATTGGACTTTGCACCCGTCAGCTGCCCGATGGTGATCTTCTTCAGGTCGATGGAGACCACCCGGTCAGCCTCCCGATGCCCGGCAGAAAGCGCAAAGGCAAACAGGACGTTCTTTTCCGGCAGTGCCGCCGCCAATGCTTTTGTCTGTACGTTGTTGCCCACAAATACGATGTTTTTCGTCCGGTTCGCCCGCAGCGTGTCCAGAACGGAATCCAGCTGTGTATAGCGCAGGACCACAAAGATCACATCGTACATTGCATCCGGTGCAAGTTCAGTCACCACCGGAATGCAGCTGACCGAGGTGCGGAGCGACAATTTGTCCTTGATCCGCAGGCCGTTCTGCTTGATCTCCGCAGCCCAGTTTCCCCGCGCAAGCAGAGTGACATCCTTTCCGGCGCGCAGCAGATTTCTTCCCAGATTGCACCCCAGAACGCCTGCACCATATACCAGAATTTTCATAGCTTGCCTCCAAATCCGATCTTCACGATCTGCATTTTCATCCCGTTGTCCCCGACCTTGGCGAGAAATCGGAAAAAGCCGCTGACGGAAGGGTCTTTCAGGTCGTTGTAGCCCATCATATAGCCCCTGCTGAATACTTGCAAACGGCTGTCCCATAGGGAAAGCTCGCTTTTCGCATCCGAAACCGCGAAATATGCTCCCACATCCTTGATTTTCGCCGTCCTGAGCCACGTTTTAGCGATCATCTTCACCGCCGTACGGTTGGCAGCATCAAAGACCAGCACTCCGCCGGGGAAAGCGTCCGCCATCCCATGCACCAGTTCCCGAACCTGCTCCGTCAGGAAGTAATAAAACACCCCGGAGGCAAAGAACACCGCCCCGCCGGAGGCATCGATCTTGTCAAACCATGCGGGGTCTTTCAGGTCGCAGGGGATGTTTTGCTCCCGCTCCCCGGCGGGCAGAAGCTGCTGCCGCAAGGCGATCACATCCGGGAAGTCCAGATTGTAGATTTTACAGCTGCCATTGTCGCAGGCTCTACCGGTGTTATCCAGCCCGCAGCCGAGGTTGACCACCGCTGCGTTGGGGTGGGTTTTCAGATAGTCCCGCACCTCCCAGGCCAGGTCGTTCTGCCGCATGGCGGCCTCCAGAAATCCAAAGCGCTGCATGAGGTTGCCCGACTTCTTCTCCAGCACCGAAAAGTCGTAGTCGATCTCCTTCATCAGCCGGATGGCCGTCTCATCCCGGTAGAGGTTCGGATACAGCTCAGAACACATCTTCCTGCCGTACAGCGGAATGACCAGCGTCTCCTGCACGGTGTTTTTCTCGATTTTGTATTTCATATCGGGTCCTCTCACTTTCTGATAAACGGCAGCTTCGGCATACCGTCCTGCTCAGTGATAAATGCCAGCATTTCAGCAAAGCCCTTCGGATCACGAATCTGATATTGCATGTGATCGTATCCCTCAAATACGGGGTAATTACCGCAGGGGTAGGCTTCCATCACTGCTTGACGGTATTTGAAATGATCTTCTATACTGCCAAACTCGAAATAGGTATGTTTTTGCAATTCTTTTGAAAGCGGCGGAAAGGGTTTATCCTCCAGACTGTCCGAAATCTGCCGCCGCAAATTTGTATAGGTCAGATTTTTCCCTGCGTCTATAAAATACGACTTTATGGAATCGTCGTCACACCACAGTATCTTTTTCAGCGTACCACCCTTCGACCAATATAGGTTCTTGATGGCAAAATACAGAAACGGCGTCATGATACGGCGCGTGCCCTTTCCGATTTGGGCGAACTGCCCGCCGTCAAAGAAAGCGTGCTCCACGGGCAGCTTCGTCTGCGTCAGAAACGCCATGGCAAGGTCTGCACCGATGGAAGAAGCGACAACCATCGCCAGCCGCTCCACGCCCTGTCGATGCAGAAAGTCCTCCACCTGCCGTATTTCGTCCAGCTTGCTGACATATTTCTGCCCCTCGCAGTAAACGGAGGAGGTGGGCAAGATGCAGAAATATCGATCCTGCAAATACCTCGCAATCGGTTCGCTGCTCGCTCCTGTCACACCCATTGCATGAAAGAACAGCACGGCAGGATTCCTCCTGTCGCCATATGTTTGAAACAGCATTTCTATCACCTCATATTTTCATAAAAAGCATCATAATCGCCGCCAGTGCTGCCGAAATGACCGCCATACCAATTGTGCCGAACAGCCACTTTTTGCCCTTATCCTTGGCTGTAATGTAGGGTTTCAGGTCTTCCGTTCCCGGAATTTCCCATGCGTTCGTATGTCCTACCCAATAGCCGTCAACCCAAAATCGGTCTATGAGATTCATAACGGACAGTATGACCAGCAGCTGCCAGAAGCCCTGAACGAAGCCCTTTGCGCCGTTGAGCGCATAGACGCAGACCAGCACATAGGCGATGTATCCGGGGACGCAGACAGCTTTGAAAATGAAAGCATTTCGCTTGATTTTCGCGTGTGTTGTAAGTCCCAGCGTTACGCACCGCTCCTGCACCTCCTGGCTGTAAAGATGCACCATGCCCACCGCGCCCTTGCGGATACCGATGGCGCAAACCAAAATGAGCAGAACGCCCAACCCAAGACCTTCCAAAATCACCTGTAAAAGCATTACCGATTCCTCCTGAAGCCCGCCTCATCCCGGTATTCGGGATGTCCCTTCAAGTACGGGTCTTTATCGCCGCAGATGGTGTAGTCGCATCGGCAGCCGTCCACGCAGGTGGTCGTCCGCACCAGCTTGGCATGGAGCAGTTCCATGGACGCATAGTCCACATTGCACAGGGCGGGCATGATCTCTGTAAGGCCGTTTCTGATAGCAAATTCCGCTGCGGGACAGGCGGTAAATTCATAATAGATCGGCTTGTTCTTTTCGTAAGGAGCCACCGTCATTTCATAATCGTGCCACTTGTCACAGCCCGCTTTTGCCCGTAGAAACGCCATGTGCATCAGTTTTTTCCAGAACGGCTTGTTGCAGTCCACGAATTTCAGCTTGCGGAAGGTCGGCAGGATCAGATTTTCCTCCATCTCTTCAATTTCACGGAACGAAGTAATTGCTTTGCAGACCACATAATAGCTCATGATGGCGATGCAGTCGTAGGTGCCGCCTACGCCGTTGTGAAAATTCTTTTTACCGCCGAGGTCGGTGCGCCACTTGGAAAGAAGCTCTGCGTATCTCAGCTGCACCTGCTCCCAGACCGCCTCGCGCTCCACCTCCGGATAGTGCAGAGTGATTTTCGCCAGAATTTCCTTTTTGCAGGTTTTGGAGTATAGCACATGGCAGCTACGGTCAATTTGTAATTCGCTGTCCTTCATCTTCCCACGCCTTTCAAGTACCCGCTCTTTGCTTTTTCTTCGGTATCGTCAGATTCATCATAGGCATCGTAAAGCGCATTGGGGTCGTGGGCTCTTTTTTTGAAAGGCGAGCACAGCTCATTTTTGTGCGCAAAGGCAAACTCCATGTTGTCCGTCCAGCCGGTGTGGCCGGTAATGAACAGCGGATGCAGCCCACGTTTTTTCAGCTTTTTCTCCAGCAGTGCCAGCGACTTCACTGCCAGCTTGTTATCCTCTGCCAGCGCAGAAATAAAGCTGTAGCCGCCGTCCGCGCCGAACCAGATAGTATCGCCAGTAAAGAGATATTTCCCGTCCACAAGGTATACCATGTGCCCCCATGTATGACCGGGAACGAGAAAGCACTCGATTCTGATCCCGTCGATGTCGATGACCTCATCGTCGTGCAGCAGCACTTTTTCATTGTTGATCGTCACCTGCGGCAGCTTGTAAAGGTGGTAAATAACCCTGCGGCGCACCTCGCCGGTCAGATAGCGGTTCTCGATCTCGCCAATATACAGCGCAGCATCCCGAAACAGTCCCGGACTGTCCGCCTCCACCGCACCTACATGGTCGGTGTCCTGATGAGTGATGAGGATGTGCCGGATGGAATGCGGGTCGATACCGAGCCAGCTCATTTTCTCCGCCAGACGATCATAGTTGTATCCGGCATCAATCATAATGGTGGTATCGCCCTTGCGGTAGAAGAAGATATTTGCCACCCACTCTCGCACACAAGCGACATTTTCATCGATCCAGCCGGTGTTCAAAGGCTTAAAGATCTCCTTGCCCCGGTACATCCGGCTCATTGCTTTTCTTTGAAATTCCGTTGCTTTTTTCGACATGATCGCACCTCATTTCTGTGCTGTGACGCACAGCCAGCCCTTTTTATTTTTATGACTCTGAACCCTGCCAAAGCCTGCTTGCTCCAGATACACTTTCAGATCAGCATCCGTATAGATGGTCATACCGTTAATGATTTGCGTCCATTTGTCGTCTTTTGCTGTTTCGCCGTTTGCTTCGTTACAGATGAAAAAAGTCCCGCCGGGCTTCAGCACCCGATAGACCTCTCTGAAATTTTGCGCAAGCTCCGGCCAGAAATAGACCGTTTCAAATGCGGTCACTACATCAAACTGATCCGCTTCAAACGGCAACTCTGCTACACTTGCCTGCTGCACAGTACACTGCCCTGCTGCAATGGCACCTGCATTGACCTTTCGCGCTTTTTCTACACTGACTGCCGAATAGTCGATGCCCTGCACCTTGCCCTTGGGACACAGCTTCAGCAGTGTTTTGATGTTCGCTCCACCGCCGCAGCCGCAGTCCAGCACCATGGCATCCGGGGCAGAATGCAAAAAATGCAATCCCCACGCTGCCATTGCGCTGTGCCCAAAGTTCATCATAGCAACCATGATCTTCCCGCTAAAGCCTACGGGCTTGCGGGTGTTTTCAAAGAAGGACATATCACACCTCCGATTTCACACATTCCGTATAGGTCAGCGGAAAAGAGGCCTTTAGAACAACACTTTTTCGCACTGTCCAATCATTCTGTTGCAGAAATTTTAGGTATTCTTCACTCGTCCACTTGCTGTGGAGAGGAAAGCCTGCCAGATTCATGAAAAAGGCTTTGACCTTGCCGGGAAATGAGTTTTCTGCGTGCGTAAAGGTAGGCGCGATCAGCACACCGTCATCCTTCAGCACCCGTTTGATCTCTCGCAGTGATTTTTCTGGCTGAGGCACAATGTGCAGTGCGTTTGATATGATTACCACATCGAATGATTTGCTCGCGTATGTCAGAGAAAACATATCCTGCACGGAAAAACGCAGCTTCGCAGAGTAATTCCCCCGTTTGGCCTCTGTAATCATTTCCGGAGAGGCATCCGTCGCCTCGATGTGTGCCGCTGCTTTTACGATGTGCTTGGCGATCAATCCCGTTCCGGTAGCCACCTCCAGCACTGTTTTGTCTTTCACGACCGGACGGATCAGCTCATACATTTTCTCGTATACTGCCCTGTCTTTTCGCATAAAGCAGTCATACAGACCTGCATTTCTGTCCCAAAAATTCTTGTGTTCTCGCATTGCTGTCTCTCCTTTTATAGTTAGATTTATCTAACCAGCACGCACACATTGACAAGTTAGGTTTGGCTAACTCATGTGTTTAGAAAAAGCCGCATTTCTGCGGCCTTTCGGCTTATACAAATAGCTTGCTGCAAGCATCACACATCTGCGTTTTCAGCCACTGAGGATAACGTCTCTCGATCTACTCCTTATGGAAACAGCCAAAATCTATTTCCACACCATTGCGGTGACTTTTGCCTTTTTATTCATATTATATCAAGCTCACTTCTTTTTTGCAAGTCTCTCGTTTACAATATGCTTCAGCAGTTTGCCCTCGACGCTGCTCTTTGCCGTGAGGAAACCAGTTGGAAGTACAATCGCAGCTTTTCCGTTTGGTTTCATCGAATTCAGCACATGCTGAAGGAGGGTTGCAGACCTCATAATCAAATTGCCGGAGAGATTTTCCATCATCGCTCATATGGAACGGGTCAGTCAAAGTATCTCCTTGTAAAAATCTGAAACCGTGTTCCCGATGATTACCTGGAACTGTCCTGCCTGTGTGAAACTTCCCTTAACAACTTTCATTGCTTCAATTTTCTGAATATCCGCTTTTTTCGGATCATTTAATACGAATCTCATTCGTGTGATACAATGTGATACTGCAGCAATGTTTTCTCTTCCTCCCACAAGGTGCAGTAATTCTTTTGCGTCGTTTGTATACTTCCCCATCTTGATTCTCCTTATTAAAATAAATGTTTCGCGCGCTTATTCTTGTTTAAACAAGTTTTCTTGTGATTATGTTATATCACACTTGTTTAAACATGTCAACGCTTATTTTAAAACTTGTTTAGATAAGTCATGTCTTATTTGATTCTTGACTTTCCATATGTAAATATTATAATAAATGATGGATGTTCAAACAAGTGGAGGAATTTATGCCGAAAGCAAAATATGCAGAAATTTATAAAGACTTGAAAAGAAAAATTGAGACCGGAGAATATGAATTTCAGGAACTTCTCCCCTCTGAAAATACACTGGTGCAGGAATATGACTGCTCACGCAATACCATTCGCCGTGCCATCGGGGATCTGGTAGCCGATGGATATGTACAGACGATGCAGGGGAAAGGGGTACGAATTATCTTCCAGCCCGCATTACAGACCTCATTTACCATCGGCTCAATTGAAACGTTTACGGAATCTGCAAAGAGAAATAACCAGAAAGCCAAAACCAAAGTAATTCACTTTGCAGAATTGGTAGTAGACAAAAAAATTGCTGCAAAAACCGGTTTTAATATTGGCGATGAGATTTATTATCTGCAGAGACTTCATTACTTAGATGGGAAAGCACTTATTCTAAACCATAATTATTTTTTGAAAAGCGTTGCTAAAGATCTAACGATAGAGATTGCAGAAAAGTCGATTTACGATTATCTGGAAAATACTCTTGGAGTTTCCATTGTCACAAGTAAACGTATCATGACCGTAGAAAAGATGACTGAAATTGATGAAAAATATTTGGATCTTGGAGACTATAACTGTATGGCTGTTGTCACCTCTCATACTTACAATAGTGATGGTGTTATGTTTGAATATACCCAGTCACGCCATCGCCCTGATTACTTTAGCTTCCAGGATAATGCAACAAGACGATCAATTTAGCAGGGAAAATATGAAACAGAAAAATATTTTATTTACAGACATGGATGGAACAATATTGTTCTCTGATAATGGAAAAACATATTTTAAGGAATCAGATTTAGATGCAATAAAGGAATTCCAGCAAAGAGGAAATCTGATCGTAATTAACTCCGGCAGAGCATTGCCATGGATAGTTGCTCCGTTGGAAGGATATCTTTTGCCTGATTACATGATTGCCGGTACAGGGAGTATTATCGCGGATAGTCATCAACAAATACTGCATGAAGAACCTGTATCATTTACAGCAATCAAAAAAATAATAAACGAATATGCATCGGATATACCATTAACAGTTCATACGAAAGACAACATATTTTCATGCAATCAAAAAAAGCAGTACAGCCTGCCAATAACACCTATTAGCAGTATTGATTTATTAAAAACGGAAAAACTTTATGGAATGTCATTCCATTTCAAAGACAATAAATCTGCAAAAGCTTTTGCAGACTGGCTGGAAAAGTCAGATCACCAGGAGGTGAGAGCTTTTGTAAATATCCAGGATGTTGACATGGCGTGGAGAGACTGTTCAAAAGGGAACGCCATGAACATCCTTTGTCAGAAACTTGGATTCATGCATGAACAAGTCTACGCCATTGGTGATGCTGAAAATGACATTGATATGTTAAGGGCAACAAAGCATGGTTATACATTCCATCATTCTCCAGCTACTGTAAAGCAATATGCAGAAGGCTGTGTCAAATCTGTGTCAGAGTTAATTGATAAAATATTGGGCTGATGAATAGTGAATGTCCCCCTGCATGTGCACCTGCAAAAGGGCAAAAAAAATAGCCAGGTCTCCAATTTCAATCAGAAACCTGGCTATGTAAAAAGGGCGGCTCACCGCCGCCCTCATCGTTAATATTCTGTGCTCAATAGAAAATCTGCAATGTGCATACTCTTAATGCCTTGGTAATTTCCTCCGGCAAATTCATCGGTTCTCAAAACATACTTTGGATAGTTATCCCGGATTTCCAGCAGTCGTTCATATTTACGCTTTTCTGTTTTTTCGGATTTAATCTCCTGCGTGACCTGCACATACAACCGGTCATTCTGCTTCTGCGCCACAAAATCGACCTCACCGTCCGGCGTTTTCCCAATCGTCACGGTATATCCTCGTCTGCAAAGTTCCAGATACACCACATTTTCCAGACTGGAAGCGACGCTGTCTGGTGTGTAGCCCAGCACACTGTAACGCAAAGCGGTATCGGCAAGATAAAACTTCTCCTGCGTTTTCAGAATCTCCTTTCCGCGCAGGTCGTATCGAGAACAGCGATGAAGGAGATATGCTTTCTCCAACTTTTCCAGATAGCTGTACACCGTTTCATTGTCGATAGAACGATGCTCTGATTTCAGATAATCCGAAATTGATTTTGCCGAGAATGAATTTCCCACATTCGCAAATGTGTACCGAACCACCCGTTCCAGCTGGTCGATCTTGCGAATCTGGTTTCTCTTTACGATATCCGAGAAAATCGTGGAATTATAGATATCTCGGACAATCGTATAAACCTCATCCTGTGAATACTCTCGCAGGTGCGTTGCAGGGAAGCCGCCCAAGCGGATATAGTCTGCCAGTTCAGCATGGATATCCTTTACCTGTGTATACTGCTTTTTAAATTCCAGATATTCCTGAAACGAAAGCGTATAGATACGGAAGGAAACATATCGTCCGGTCAGGTAAGTCGCTATTTCCGAAGACAGCATTCTGGAATTGGAGCCTGTCACATAAAGGTCAACATCATAATCCGTTGCCAGGGAGTTTACTACTTTCTCCCAGCCTTCAATTTCCTGAACCTCATCCAGAAAGAGATACGTTCTCCCCGTTGGATTTAGCTTTTCTTTGACAGCCTTGAACATATCCTTCGCTGTCATATCCTCATAATCCATGGAATCGAAGCGCATGCTGACAATCCTCTCAGACGAAACACCATGCTCCTGTTGCAGCTTCTCCATGATCATTTTAAGGACTGTGGATTTTCCGCAGCGGCGAACACCCGTCAACACTTTTACAAAAGGTGTGTCGGTGTAGGCCATAATCTTATCGATGTAGAGCGGTCTGTTTATCATAGGAACCACCTCCATGGTTACATAATACCGCAAGCACATAAAAAAATCAATATGTTTTGCGATTATAAACCGCAACTCATATTGATTTTCATTGACTTTTTCGGATTGTGTCGAATGCTGTTTCCTTTCAATTTCAGAATACCGTAGTTTAATCAAAAAGTCCAGAAAGCAGCGGTACCAGAGTCGTGCCGATCAGTGCCACGCCGCCAGCCATGAGCTGCTTCATGCCCTGAGACTTTACTGATGTGCGATAAAGAAGTAATAGAAGTGTAAAAAATTTTGCCGTTCCTATCCGGCACTTGCGCATTGTGTCGGATAGGTCGGGCGGTTATTCGGGCAAGTCCACCTTGCCAACAAAAGAATAATAAATCTCAATGTCCTGTCTGCGGGTCTTGTTCTCGTCATAGCTGCACTCATGCACAACGATTTTCTCTACAAACTCCCGCAGCAGAGTAGGGGTAAGTTCTTCAAAGCTGGTATGCCGCCGGACAACATTCATAAACTTTTCTGCGTTCACGGTGGCTTCCTGTGCTTTGGAAAGCTCCGCTTGAATAGCAGCGGCTCTTTCTTTCAGCTCCCGTTGCTCTGCTTCATAGTCTGCCGACAGCTCTGTGAAACGCTCGTCTGATATGCGCCCGGTCACGCTGTCCTCATACAGCCGCTTGAAGATAGCGGATAACTCGGCTATGCGTTTCTCGGAGGCTTCCAGTTCCTTTTTCTTGGCGGCGTTCCTGCGTTTGCCCCCGTCCTCGTTCTGCTCAATCAAGAGTTTCATAAACCGGGCTTCATGCTTTGCCGCATAGCTGGTCACTTTCCGCAGATTGGAGAGTACACCAGCGGTCAAGAGGTCGGTGCGGATAAAGTGCGCCGTACAGTCATGGGTGCGTTTCTTGTAGTTGCCGCAGATATAACAGTCCTGCTTGCGCTTGTCCGTCTGGTATCGCTGCTGATACATCACGCTGCCGCAGTCCGCACAGAACAGTATGCCGGAGAACAAGCCCACTTCATCATAGCGGTTTGGGCGTTTGCGCTGTTTGCGAAGCTCCTGCACCCGTTCCCATGTTTGGGTGTCTATGATAGGCTCGTGGTGGTTCTCGAAAATCACTTGCTTTTCCGGGGGATTTTCTACACTGTGCTTGACTTTGTAAGAAAGTTTTTCTGTCTTGAAATTTACCAGACAGCCTGTGTATTCCCGGTTTTCAAGGATATGCACTACGGTATTGGTCGCCCACTTGCACTCATAGCCGGGGTGGTAGCGGCGGGTGCTGCCCGTCCTGCGGTATTCAAGCGTTCCCGGCGTGGGGATTTGCTGCTCTGTGAGCATACGGGCTATCTTGGTCGGACCATTCCCGGCAAGACAGAGGTTGTATATCTGCTTGACTACGGGTGCAGCTTCCTCGTCAATAATGAAATTTTCATCCTCGTCCATGAGGTAGCCATACACAGGCTTGCTTGTGATGGGCTTGCCATTCATGCCTTTTGAGCGTTTTACTGCTTTGATTTTCTTGCTCGTATCTCTCACCAGCCATTCGTTAAAGATATTCCGCAGCGGGGCAAAGTCATTGTCGCCCTGTGCGCTGTCCACTCCGTCATTGATAGCGATGAAGCGGACACCTTTCTGTGGGAAAATCATTTCCGTGTACATTCCCACTTGCAGGTAGTTTCGCCCTAACCTCGACATATCCTTTACGATAACTGTCCCGACTTTTCCGGCTTCAATGTCCGCAAGCATGGCTTGAAAACCGGGTCTTTGAAAGTTCGCACCAGAATAACCGTCGTCCGTGTACCAGCGCAGATTGGAAAAGCCGTTCTGCTTTGCATAGGTTTCAAGGATACGCTTCTGATTGGAAATGGAATTGCTTTCGCCTTGCAGCTCGTCCTCATGGGATAGTCTTGGGTAAAGGGCGGTAATTGGTTGTTGGTTGGTCTGTCTTAACATAAAATCCTCCGTTTCCGACAGCCAGCCCCACTATTCCGTACCTTGATTGTACCACATGGGGCGGCTGTCTGTATAGCGGCAAAAGCGTCAAATCTGCTTCTTTATGGTCGGTCAAATCGCCGTTTTTTGTGTAGCAGCTTCCGCTTCCAGCACTTTCATCATCTTGTCGGCTGCGGTGTCGGTTGCGCCCTGCTTGAAGAAGCCGGAAACGGTAAGGACGGAGTTGCCCATGCGGATTTCCGTCACACAGTCCGGGCGGCGGTCTGTTTTGGTGGTGCTTGTCTGTTTCGTTTCTGTCATAGGCTCTCCTTTCGCTGCTTCATCAGTTGCTTTAAGCGTTCCAGCTTTTCCTGTGCGGTTTCCTTTCGGAAGTTGCTGCCCGTGAAGCGGACGGGGGCGCACATGGAAGTCAGCCTGTCATAGATACGGGCGTGGGGCGTGTCCTGCGGGTGCTGCAATTCCTCCAGCGTGAGGTTGGTCGTGGCGATCAGCGGCTTGCCGCTTCGGTAACGGCTGTCAATCACGCTGTAAACCTGTTCCAGCCCGTATTCTGTTCCTCGCTCCATACCGAAATCATCAAGTATCAGCAGAGGGTAGCTGCAAAGGCGGGAAATATATTCGTTCCTGCCCTCAAAGCTGGCGGCAAGGTCACCCAGTATCGTTGCAAAGTTTGTCATGCAGACGGCAACCTCTTTTTCCATAAGGGCGTTGGCGATACAGGCGGCAAGGTAGCTTTTTCCCGTCCCCACGCCGCCCCAAAACAGGTAGCCGATATTTTCAGCCTGCATGGTTTCCCAGCTCTCCACATAAAAGCGGGCGGTTTCGGTCTGCGGGTTTCTGCCGTTGTCATGCTCAAATGTCCAGTTCCGCATAGCAGGGTCGGTAAAGCCCCGGCGTTTCAAGTCCTCCACTTTTTCAAGGTGCTTCTGTCGGCTTTCGGCGGCTTGCTGCTTTTCACGGGCTGCCCGCTGGCAGTCGCACTCTGCCGGGTGGCGGTCACGCCCGAAACAAGTCTTTCCCTCTGCAAAATAGGCTTCTTTGGGCGTATGGCACTTACCGCAGTATAAAAGCCCGTCCTCGCCTGTGTAGTCCTCCGCTTCGGCGGTAGTGGCTGTAATGTCCGTAATCATAGCTTCAATTCCGTTTTTCATAAGCTCTCGCCCTCCTTGCATGAATAATCGGGTATGCCCTGTTTCGGGGCAGCCTTGCCTTTGGCAGCGTCCTCCTGCGCCCACTTGTAAATGGTGGCTGCATGGCTGTGGTACTGTTTCCCGGTGGAAGCGATATGGCAGGAAAGCCGGTCAATATAATACTCCCACTTGTCGGGCAACTCTGTTTTTAGCCCGGAAAGCTCTGTATCGGTCAGTATCACATTGTTGTATCTGCCATAAGCGGCGGGGGCTGGGTGTCCCGTTTCTCCCTCTCTCTCTTTTTCTATCTCTATCTCTTTCTCTAACTCTATCTCTATCTCTGGTGGACGAATGTCGGACAAATGTCCGCCTTTTGTCCGGGGCGGTAAAAGTGCCTTGTTTTCCAGTCTTGCAGCCCGTTTCCGCTCGGCTTCGGTAGAGGACTGTCCTATCATCAGCTCAATGTCGGTCATATAGAAAGCCCCGCTGTCAAGCTGCTCCACAAGCCCCAACTGCCGGAAAATCTCTAAAGCCCTCTCAACCGTCCCTATCTGGTGGCGGGTCAGTGTCGCTATCATCTGCGCTGTGTAGGGGATATGCTCGTCAAGCTGCAATTTCCCGCCGTTTTTCAGCGATTTTAAGTACAGCTTCAAGAGGATATTGGAGTATAAAATCCCGTCTTTCATATCTTCCAGCAGCACAATGGAGTCGCTGTCAAAAAAGTTCTCTTTCAGCTTGAGGTAGTAATACTTGCGGTTATCTGCCATTGTCCCTGTCCTCCTTTTTCCGGCGTTTGGAGTAGTAGTGGGGGCAGAGTATGATAACCGCCCGGAAGCTCTGCTTGCAGCTATGGGTACAGCCCCGGCAGAGGTCATTGTATGTGATACGATCGCAGGTGGAATTCCCGACTTTCACTTGCCGCAGGAAAAAAGACCATTCCAGCCGCCGTTTCTTGCTCATTCTTGGCATGGGTGCGCTCCTTTCTGCCGTTTCCGCTGGTGTGGCGGTATCGGCGGTAATTCTGTATCATCTCGGTATCATTTTCGGGTTTTTTCTGCCCTATAAGCCCGTTAAAAAATCCTTTGGTATTTGCGGATAGGGTACGGGGCAGCCCCCTTGTTCTGTATAGGTTCGGGTACATTTTGGGGCGGTTTTTATCGTTCCTGTTCCTGCCTTTTCACAGGCTTGCGCTCCCGGTGTAAAATCTGGTCGATATTGCCCTTGACAGTCTGTAAGCGGCGGTATTCCTCCCGTTTTGCCCGGTAATCGTTGTAGCCGCTGTTTTTCTCTTGGATAAGGGTTTCAATCTCTGCTTGCAGGGCTTTATAGCTCGGCAGCTTGGAAATGCCGTTTTCCCTGAAATAGCGGGCGGCTGCGTCTGCTATGATAAAGTCGCTTTCGTACTTCTGACGGTAGGCTGCTTTTGCTTTGGCGTTTTTCTGCTGTTTCAGCCCGTCCCGGACAGGGCGGGTCTTGGAATAGGCAAGCACCTGCCGTTGCAGCTCCTTTTTCCCGTTCAGCGTCTTTTCCATCTGCTTCAGCTCTGTAAGGCTTTCCCGCATGGCGGTATAGGCGGCAGAACAGGCTTCGTCCAGTTCCTCCGGGGAAGAAAAGCCGTACTGCTGATAGGCGGTAACGGTAGCTGCCATTTGCTTTAGGTTGTGCTTTGCCGCCCAGCGGTCATAGCCCACGCCCTTGCCCTCGGCTCGCTTGGCTTCCCGGTCAACCATGCGCTGCAAGGTGTTGTCTGCCGGGGTGGTTTTTGTGGTTTTTTCCCCTTGTGACAGCTTTTTAACCGCGGCAGGGTATTCGAGTATGGCTTTGCTCTGTTCGGCGGCTCTGTGGGCGTTCTGCGTAAGCAGGACAAGGACAGCAGCCTTGTCAAAATCGTCCCCCAGCTTCCGGGCTGTGATAGGCTTTGTCCTGTCCGGCGTGAGGTGGGAAAGCCGCCCCCGGCTCTCCTTGACGGTCACACCCTCCCGCAGCAAAAGGGAAGAAAATTCGTCAAAGCTGCCAGCTTGGGAAAGTCCCTGCCGTATCGTCCGGCGCAGCTTCGCCTTGTCCGTTTCAAACTTGGTGGGCTTGGTCGGCTGTCCTGCGGCTTCTCTGACAGCGTTCTCTTTATCAAGGGCAAGCTGTCCTTTCTTTGCCGCCCAGTATTCCCGTTCGGTTATCCGTTCCTTGCTGCCGCTTAGGAGGTCGATTTGGTAAAGCCCCTCCCGGTGGCACATCTCCATGACTTCACTCTTGAAATATTCCATAGCGGCGTTGGTGCAGCGGTGCTTGCAGCCCTCCCGTGTGTCGGCTGGTCTGTCCATGTAGGGCAGAAGCGGGACTTCATAAATCCGCAGGGAGTTGATGACGATATGCACATGGATATTGCCGCTGTGGTTATGCCCGTCCGGGTGGGTGCAGACTAAGGCTTGGTGTCCGGGGAAATGCTCTTTACAGAACTGCTCGCCCAGCTCCTGCGCCCGGTCTACGGTCAAGCCGTTGTCTGTCCCGTCCCGTGGGTCAAAGCTGATGATATAGTGGTGGCTTTTCACATCTTCCCGTTTTTGGTTTTTCTCATAGCGGAGATTAGCCCGCATACAGGCAACAGCGAAATCCTCGCCCCCACAGTTGAGGGAAGAAATGCGGTAATCCTCCCTCGGTATCAGCCGCCCATTTTCATCAAGGGTGGGCTTCATGGTAAACTCGTCATGCTCAAATGTGAGATAGGCTTCCGCTGCGCCATAGTCCGCATTTTTAGAGCTGATATGTTTGAATGTTGCCAACAGCGTCACCCACTTTCTGCAAGACTTCAAACTTTAGGGCAGCAAGGTCGGAAACCGCCGCCCGTACCTCCCCGGCAAGCTGCGGGTAGGGGCTGTGCCACTCGTTCAGCGTCCGGGCTATCTGGTTTAAGTTGCCGCCGATCCTGCCGTATTCGGCGGTCAGCTTCCCGACAGCGGCAAGCAACTCGTCATTGACGGGGGAAACGGTTATGATGGGGCGTATGGCTGCCCCGGTTATGGCTTGCCGGATAAACTCGGCTTGGCTCATGTTGTAAGCAGAAAGCCTTTCCGCAAACTCGGCGTATTCTTCCTCGGTCATGCGTGTCTTGACTACCCGGCTGCGGTGCGGCGTGTTATATCGTTTTCGCATGGTAAAACCTCCTTCGGCTGTGCGTGGTGTCCTCTCACTAATAGGAGAAAAACAGGGTGTAAAGCGGAACTGTTTTTGAAAAATCCGAAAAATTATTTTGAGGGATTTTCCAGCGGCGTAAGCCGCATAAGCAGGGTTTGGGGAAGGCACTCCCCAACAAGATTCCCGCAGGGGCAAAATGAGCGATAAGCGAATTTTGGTACTGCGGTAGAATCTTGCTCTGAAAAACTCCGGCGTTCCCCGGCTTCCGTACTTTCCGCTAACAAGACGTTTCAAAAGGGCTTTGCTACCCGCTATTCCGGCATATCTTGAAAATTTTCCTTTCACTACCTACAACACCACGCAAAGCAAAATGGACGGAGATTTTTAGAATTTCCCCTTATTCCCTACAACACCACGCAAGCCGAAAAAGGCGGACAATGGCAGTATTTTTTTCTTTGATACCCTCCACGGATAAGTAAGGGATTTTGCCAACTGCGGCGGCAATTTTCCCTTTTGTTTTTTCATACTGGGGATTTTCAAAAATGCCAAACAGGAACGAAAAAAAGCAGCAAATCTGTTGAATAGATTTACTGCTTTCTGGTTGCCGGCGAAGCGGCGGTTATTCAGTTGTAGGCGGTAGGGCTATCTCCCAAAGCGGAACTTGAAAATAGCTGTGAGAAGCGTCTGGGTGATGTAGTCCTCTGTATCTTGGTCTACCCGTCCATTCACACGGGCGGCACATTGTATGCGGCGGCGGTAATACTGCAATACAGTTCCCACCGCTTCCGGCTCCCCGCTGGTGGCTTGGACGATTGTTTCATAGGGGAGAAGCCTATTATTTCTCATATGCCATTCCCTCCATTTCCGCTTGGAGCTGCCGTAGGACTTTTCGGATATGGTAGCCCGCTGTGCTGCGGCTGCGCCCGTACTGTCTGCCAATTTCGTGCTGTGGAATACGCTTGAAAAAGGACAGGTAAATCATTTCCCGCTCCCGTTCGTCCAGCCGTGACAGGGCTTCCGCAAGTAAGCCGCTGCTGAAAATGACCGTATCGCCGCAAAGGGTAAGTATGTATTCCTCGTCCGGCTCCGGGGCTTGGAAATATTCATCTGTCGTGCCTAAAGGGTAGTGCTTTTCGTCTGTGAGGTATTCAAGGGATATTTCTCTTTTGTGCTTCCTGCTCCGTGTCCTCGCTGCGTTGATCGTTGCATTTCGGATAACGACTTTGCAAAAGGCATGGAAAGTGTACTCGATATGTTCCCGATATTCTTCTGTACAGGTCATGGAAAATCCCCCTTTCCTCCCAAAAGGGCTGTGGCTGGTTAGTAGTTGCTTTTTATGATAGTAAGGGGCGGCAGCACTTTAGGCTGTCGCTCCTTGACTGCCTAACTGCAAAACCGGGCGGGGCTGTCAACGGCGGGCGAAGCCCGTTCATCTTGACCGTTGACTGGCTCGGCCAGGTTTGCTATTTATCCGGCAAACTTGAATTTATTTTAAGCTATCACGTTTTACCTTTTTAAGCCTTACTATCATTACCATAGGAATTTCTTTGTTGTTTTTGAAACATTCTTCATAAAATCCATCAATGACAAATCCAGCTCTAAAACAAAGGTTAAAAATATCTTGTATGGAACGATGATAATAAATCTGCTCCTCCGGTTGCCCTTCAATCGCTATACCATAGTAACTGTGCGGTGTCATATATTTTTCAGTCAACGTGATAAAACAAGGGTGTTGCGTTGCAAAGACAAAAATTCCGCTTTCCTCCAACAGTTCATAAACAGCCATAAGAAGTGGTTCAATATCCGTAATATCCATAATTGCCATATTAGAAACTGCTTTCGTAAAGGCTCGATTTCTTTTTAATTCTAATATACTTTCTCTATTGGTCGCATCCGCTACACAAAATTCAATTTGTTTTGCATATTGTGATTGCCGTCTTTTAGCCAATTCTATCATTTTTTTGCTGTAATCAAAAGCGACAATCGAAGCGCCTCTTTGTGCAAGATACGAAGAATAATTTCCATTGCCACACGCAATATCCAAAATGTAATCCGCAGGATTAGGAGATAGAAGTTCCGTTACTTTGGGACGCACTACCTCTCTGTGAAATTCATTAGATTTGTCACCCATTGCATTATCCCAAAATTGTGCGTTTTTCTCCCAGATTTTTTTACTTTCCTCTGTTCCCATGTTCTCTCCCACTCCCAAAATTTGCCTTTTTGCTTCCATTAAATCTTCCTTACTATATTCCATTGTTACCCTCCATAACTTCTGATTGTTGCCGTCTTGACTATTATGTATCTTTTCTTTCCAAAATGGTATAGGCTTTTATTTTTATAATGCTGCAAAACTTTTCTTCTGTAAGGTATTCAAAGGATATTTCCCTTTGCCGCCGCTATTGGAAAGCCAAAAGCAGCGGCTTTTTTACGCGATATGACCGAAAAGTCTAGAAAGCAGGATATGTCATCATTTGTCATTTCTTCTCAATGTAATAACTGCATGGCATATCAAGCCAAATACAAGAGAAAAACAGCCACCGCCAAATAGTGATGCTCCCCACCCTGCACCCGACATTGTCATAAAACCGCCAACAAAGAAAATACCAATGCCAAGAAATATCCCGACACCATAAAAAAGTCCAATTGCCATATCATACTTATTAAATTGTCGTTTCTCTTTTTTTTCACATGTTTCCATTTTTGTTATTACCTCCTTCGCAAAATCGTCCATGTGGACTCCAAAAAGAAAACAAATTTTTTTCAACGTATTTAAATCGGGTTCATTAACATCTCTCTCCCAATTCGATAGCGCCTGCCGGGTAACATTCAATTCCCCAGCCAGTTCTTCCTGTGTCATTCCCGATTGTGTTCGCAGATGACGTATTTGCTTTCCTGTTGTAATATCCGTCTGTTTCTGGTTCAAAATGGTTCCTCCTCTCTGATGCTGATTTTATCAATGATATTTCGCAATAGCCAGCAATGAACGCTTGCATTGCGCAAGACGTTACATTATCTTCTGAAACATATGCCGGATCTTGTCTAAACGGCTGTTCGGGCGGCGTGGCTGAAATACAGGCTCGCCGGAAGTTTCCTGATACCCTTTTAATTCTGTAATGCAGACACTTCTTCCATTTGTATAAAAATTCAGATCATTCCTATATTCACCGATACAACGGGCAGGGATTTCACCCTTAAAAATAACTTCATCTTTTTCAAGTCTGGTTGATTCAATGATTGCGCAATACTTTGGTGCATCATTATAAGCCCGTGAAAGATATTCCTGCGGTGCAAAAAGGGTAAAGGAAAGGTATGGTTCCAACAGTTGTGTCCCTGCTTTTTTCAATGCCTGCTCCAACACGACAGGCGCAAGAAAACGAAAATCAGCGGGGGTGCTGACCGGGCTGTAATAAACTCCATAATCAAAACAAATTTGGCAGTCTGTCACTCCCCAGCCATATAAGCCCTGCTCCATTCCATAACGCACACCCTCCATGACGGCATTTTGAAAACTTTGGTTTAAATAGCCGAGAGATACCTCGCTTTTATATTGTGTTCCGCTTCCAACAGGAAGCGGTGTTACAGTCAAACCAATAGATGCCCAAAACGGATTCGGCGGCACTTCAATATGAATCGTGCAGCTCGCTTTTTTTTGCGGTCTTTCCAGATAAATAACCGAAGGCTCTTTCATAGCCACGCCCACATGATATTTTTCTTCTAATAGCGAACAAATAACTTCTAACTGTACTTTTCCCAAAAAAGATAACATAATCTCATGGGTAACAGTATCAATGTCAAAATGCAAAAGAGGGTCTGTATCAGCAATCTCTGCGAGGGCATTTAACAGGGCTTCCCTTTGCTCCGGCTTTTGCGGCTCTACCGTTGTCCGAAGTAATGGCATGGGATTATCAATCCGTGTTTTGTGAGGCAGGAGTTTTTCATTTCCCAGGATATCGTTCAGTTTCAAAGTATCATCAGCTAAAATAACAATTTCTCCCGGACAGGCATGGTCAGCCGGGACGATTTCACCATTTGACGGAATACACATTTCTGTAATCTTTATTTTTTCCTTTTTTGACAGCAGCAGGGTATCCCGTAAATGGAGCGTCCCATGATACAGGCGTAAATAAGAAAGCCGTTTTTTCCGCTCTGTATACTCAACCTTAAAAACATATCCACATAATTCAGACTGAATATCGTCCGTTTCTGTAATGAAAGTTTCTATAATCGCTTCAATCAGTTTTTCTGTTCCTAAATTGTCTTTTGCACTCCCATGATAAACAGGAAACAAAGAGCAGCATCTGGTTCTTTTGCACTTTTCATATTGTAATTCCTGTATATCCAAAGAATCCTCTGCAACATATCGTTCTAATAGTTCATCGCTTCCGGAAATAATCATATCCCATTTGTCTAAATCAGAAATATCGGTCATGGTTATCTTTGGCGACAGGGAAACCTCCTGCATGACAATCATATCACTGGTAAGTTTATCTTTAATGCTTTGGTAAACACACTGCAGGTCGATCCCATTTTGGTCTATCTTATTTATAAAGATAATTGTCGGAATGTCCATTTTCTGAAGCGCATGGAATAATATACGGGTTTGTGCCTGTACGCCGTCTTTTGCTGAAATGACTAAAACAGCTCCGTCAAGGACAGATAAAGAGCGGTATGCTTCGGCTAAAAAATCCATATGACCGGGAGTGTCCACGATATTGATTTTATAATCATTCCAATAAAAAGAAGTAACCGCTGTCTGAATGGTAATTCCCCGTTGCCGTTCCAAAATCATAGTGTCTGTTCTTGTGGTCCCTTTATCCACGTTTCCCTGTTCCGCAATCGCTCCACTGGTGTATAGCAGACTTTCTGTCAATGTAGTTTTTCCTGCGTCTACATGGGCCAGAATGCCGATATTGATTATTTTCATGTGATTGTCCTCCCTTTACAGCCCCAAAGGGCATAAAAATCCCCAGCAGTAAAATACTTTTACCACTGGGGATTCTAATTTGCGGACATACACATATACAGCATACACCTATTTGTGATTGCTGTTTTTTGAATATGTCAAAATTGATAAGGCAAAAGTATTCTTAAATTGGGTACAAAAAACCAAGCCCCCACAAAAGGAGCTATCATAATTCTTTGTTCCCACTATTTGATTATAGTTTTATTTAAGAATACCTTGCCGCATATTTTTTACTCCTTTTCTGGAATGAAGCTATTATATCACATCAGTTTTAGGAAAGCAAGTACTTAAAAGAAATTTTTCTTCCCCTTATATGTAACAATCATACCGGCTTCCTGGTGTTCAGAATGGTTTCTGCTGTCTGCTGTGGTGTTTGATTGGAATTGTCCAGCCAAAAGCCGATCCGTGGTGTTGTCTGCATAAATGTATCGTATAAGGTTTCAACCGTAAAGCCGGAATAGCCTGTTTTCTCCCTGTATCGTTCCCTTTCTTTTATTGTTTCCACATCTGGACAAAGAACGACAACCTCAACAGGGTATTTATGCAGATAATTTATCATTCGGTTTAATTCATCACCGTAGTAGTTATCTTGGATCACTACAGAAAAGCCGTTGTCAAAGTATGACCTTGCCGCATCAGCAGTCAATTTGTATCGAAGGTACAGCTGGCGGACTGCTTCCGCTGATGGGGTAGCTGACATATTTTCTCTGCCTGAAATAATCATTTTTCGGAACACATCACCACGAAGATGGACGCATTTTTCTATTGATTTTGCCAGTAAATCGGAAACTGTAGATTTTCCAGAAGCCATTAAGCCTGTAATGAGATAAATTTTTTGTTTCATTTCACTTCCTCCGGCACAAAAAATATGTACATGTAACTAATTCAACACATTTATAATTTGAATAGGGACATTATAGCATTTACTAAATACAAATTCAATGTATACGGAAAGAAAGATATAAGGAGTGGGAGGGATTCCGCCGTAGTCGGCATTGTAGGAAAATCCAAAAGTTTAGATTTTCCCACAATGCTTATCTTTTGGTCTTTGGTTCGGAATAGTGTAGTGCTGGCGGTCTATCTCTTGTTTTCGGTTGCTTGCTTCCTTACCGTACATGAGCATTTGCACCCGGGTTATCGTTACCGTATCCTTCCATAAGATTGATTGCACCCCAGATTCCAAGACCTGCTCCAAGTGCGATTACAAGTGTCTGCAATGTTCCTACTGCGCTCTGAAAAAATGCCATAATATAAATTCTCCATATTCTCTACTAATTTGGGCATAAGAAAAGACCGAGCACAGATTATTTTCCATGTTCGGCCTTATGCCAGTTACACTATTTAGTTTTGATGATCCAAAACCCATTGCAATAGGCCTTCATATTCAATGTTTCCCGCTGCAACATCAAGAATTGTTTCGTATAATTCTTTTTGAGTATACTTAAGTTCTATTCCGTTCAAAGCAAGAAAAACCAGCATTGCATGAGTTCCAATCCTTTTATTACCATCTATCATACAATGGTTTTTAATTAGCCCATATCCTAGCCTTGCGGCTTTCGCCTGTATTGTAGGATACAATTCGTCTCCTCCAAAGGACTGAAAAGGAGTTTCTAAAGCTGAATCCAATAAATTATAATCTCTGACTCCATCGCTTCCACCAGTCTGCTGAATCAATTGAGTATGAAGCATAAGAATCTGCTCTTTGCTCAATTTTTTCATTTAGCCAGTACCTCATACGCTTCCTTATTCTGTTCCATAAGTTGCTTTGAAATACTTAACACATCTTCATCAGATGCTGTAAAATCCTTATCTGCTTTACTAAAGTCTATAACAAGATATCTTGGTACATTATTCTTCAAAATTACTGCCGAACCGCATTCGTCTACCAGTCTTGCTACTTTAGAAAAATTCTGGTTAGCTTCTGAAATAGAAACCATTGTTTTTGTATCTATAGTCATATGAGCACCTCCGTGATCTATTTACTATAGTATACACAAATCTTAGGATAAATACAACCTAATTAGAACAAACCGGAAAGTAAAGGCACAAGAGTAGTACCGATAAGAGCCACACCGCCGCCGGCCATGAGCTGTTTTATCCCCAATTAGGTGTAAAACTCTGCTCGATGGCGGGCGGCGGCGTACAAAAAATCTATATGGTGTTTTTAAGAGAACCGTCCCGGCGGGACAGGTCAGGCAGTGACCTGTTCCACCTCTGGGATGGGTTTGAGATTAAAATGAATTTCGATAGAAATGTGTCTTGTTTTATCTTCGTCAATGCGCTCATGCACGACGATTTCTTTGATTAAGCGGTTAAGGGTGGCTGCGTCCAGCTCTGTGATGTTGGCATATTCCTGAATGGCTTCCACCCATTGTTTTGCGTCATTGGCAAGCTGGACTTCATCGGACAGCCGCTTTCTGCCCTCTGACACTTTTGTTTTAAGCTCCGTCTGCTCGGTCTGTGTCTTTTCCAGCATGGTGTTGAAATTCTGCTCACTGATACGCCCTGCAATCATATCCTCATAAAGCCGCATGACCATTTTATCCAGAACCTCAATCCGTTCCTCGTCCCTTGTAAGGGAGCGTTCCATTGCTTCCCGCTGTTCCCGCTGCTCGGCTTCACAGGTATTAGTCAGGCGGTCGGCAACCGCTTTCCCGTCCATCAGGGCAGCTCTGGCACATTCCCGGATTTTTCGCAGCACATGGCTGTAAAGGGTGTCATAGTCAATCCGGTGCTGGGTGCAGTGGTTCTTTCCAAAGGCATTGTAGGTCTTGCAGGAATAAATCTGCTGGGGATGTTTTGCGTTTGTATAGCGTATCGTCAGCGACTTCCCACACTCGCCGCATTTTATCAGTCCGGCAAACAGGCTGATTTCATTGGTCTGCCCCGGACGCTGGCGGGATTTCAGCTTGTTCTGCACAATATCAAAGCTCATGCGGTCAATCAGCGGTTCATGCTGTTCCTCCACTACAATCCAGTCCTCCGGCTTCTTTTCCCCAATCGTGCCGATTTTGAAGCGGTAGTCTTTTTTCTGGGAAGCAATCGCCCCGGTGTAGACAGGATTCATCAAAAGGTCTTTGATAACGGAGAAGTCCCACATATACCGTCCGTTTTCCGGGTCTTTCTTTTCCCATTTGGTGCGGGTATTGCGAAGCCCCCGTTCCCGGTTCCACCATGTGGGGCAGGGGATTTTTTCTTCCTCCAGCCGTCTGCGGATATAGTTCGGACCATGACCGTTCAGGGCATATCCGAAAATCAGCCGCACAATCGGGGCGGTTTCCTCGTCAATGAGCAGATGGTTTCTGTCCTCTGGGTCTTTCCGATACCCAAACGGGGCAAGACACCCGGTAAACTGTCCTTTCTGCGCTTTCAGAAGATAAGAGGAATGGACTTTCTTGGAAATATCCTTGCTGTACATCTCGTTCAGGATATTCTTGAACGGGGCAATATCGTTGTTATCCCGCAGGGTGTCGATACCGTCATTCATGGCGATATAGCGGACACCGTTTCTTGGGAAAAAGTCCTCAATCAAATGCCCGGTTTGCAGATAGTTACGCCCCAGTCGGCTGAGGTCTTTCGTGATGACAAGGTTGATTTGCCTGCGCTCAATGGCTCTCAACATTCTCTGTAAATCAGGACGCTCCATATTAAGACCTGTGAAACCATCGTCCTGATAGACTGCCACAACCTCCCATCCCTGCTTTTCGCAGTATTTTTCCAGCATATCACGCTGGTTTGCGATACTGGCACTTTCGCCTTGCAGGTCATCGTCCTTTGACAGCCTGCAATAGACCGCCGCACGATAGCCCCCGGCAAGTGCCGAACCGATTGTTCTGTATTCCATTTCGTTCATCATAGCCATTTACCCACACAATCCAGACGGTATCTGGCTCTTTTGAACCTCATCTTCATTATAGCTCATATCTTTCTTTTTAGCAAGATATTCTTTCGTATTTGTCTTTCCGTATTTCTGGGAAATCAGGCTGACGAACACATCGGTTGCATCCAGCTCCCCGTCAAATACAGTGGTCACATGAATCTCTGTTTTGTTTTTTGCCATAGGCAGTTATCCTCCATACATGAAAATAGCCAGACAGAGGGTGTCGGCAACGAAGTCCGGCAACGGGCTTCAAAAGACCTTGCAAACAATCTCAATCTGGCGGTGGTTACTATTTATACTTTTCTTTTATTTTTCTGTTGTTTTGGTTGTTATAAGGGAGAAAAGCCCGGAAATAAGGGGTTTTCCCCGGCAACCGGCTCGGCAACGGGATAGCAACAGGGGGTGCAACGGGTGGTCATTTTCAGAATGGAAGCTCCATCTGTTCTGTGACCTCCACAAAACCGTCCATCGTTTTTTCAGACGGGTTGCCGGAGTCCGTTGCCGGGTTTTCTCGCTCCCAGCCCTTTTGTCTGCCATATTCGGAAAACATTCTTGGGTTCGGGAAGTACCGCCAGCGGTCAATGCACTGGTTCATAATCTCGTTGATTTCCCGGATTTCCCATTGCTTCGGCTCGTCAAAGGCATGGTTCAAGGCTTCCTTATAGAGCTGCTTGGAGCAGACCATGCTCCCGGTGTACTTATCAAGATACGCCTGTATCATCCCGGCTTTGGTGTCCTCCGGCATAAAATCCCGCTGGTGTTCTTTGAGATACCGCTGCATGGCAGGGCTGAAAGCCAGCTTGAACCTGCCGCTTCTGTAAATTTCCATCGCTTCTGCCCACATCTGCTCGATATAGGCTCTGGAAGCGGCTTCGTCCTCCAAAATGTGAACCTCGGCTTG
>QULQ01000014.1 GCA_003490145.1 Lachnospiraceae bacterium OM04-12BH | reverse complement strand
TTCCGCCATTCATTATCATAGAAGATCTACGTATTTACAGAGTTTTCTTCACACACTCATTTTATCTTGTGCAAGGTTCTCCTCTTTAACACCTCATCCAGCTTCGAATTTACTTCTTCTTTGCATCCGCTGTTGTCCATGACTATATAATCCGTTTCACCACTGTTAGCATATTCATTCACATCTGCGCTGATTGCACTTATCTTTTGCCCATTTTTACCCAATAATCTAACACACTGATTATAATTTAGACAATACATCGCCAATATAGTCAAGCATTTTTGAAAAACAATTCAGGAAACAATTTAATAATTATCCATTCTTACATTTTGTTTCTAATCTTTTCCATATTTTCATTACCACATCATCTCTAACAATTATTAAATAACCAAAATACACAAAAATACTAGTAAACAAAATAATAAAAAACGAGGATAGACATGCCGGTAAAATTTTATGCACACTGAATGCTATGCACAAAATTAGTATAGCTCCAATTAATCCATTAAATATTTCTCTACGTATATATCTCATGTCCCAAAAATCACTTTTGGTTTTCACCTTGACGAAGCAAAAAAAGAACACAAACACTTCTGACAATAATGTTGTAAAAGCTGCTCCATACTGTCCCCACTTAGGTATCAAAAATATATTAATTACAAAATTAAGTGTTGCGCTAAAAAAAGTAGCATATAAATTAATTTTCTCCAATTTATGCGTTATATTAAAACATACCGTAACAAGCCCTCCATATATTGCAAAAATCAACGCAAATGCCAATATTTTTAATGATAACACCGCTTCTTTGTATTCTGCACCCCCCATAAATAGAATTAATTCTTCTGATAACGCAACTAGTCCAACAGCAGATGGAATCAACACTATTGATAATATTGCGCATATATATGTATATAATTTTTTATATTCTTCTTGGCTCTTCCTTTCTGCAAATTCTGCAAGCTGTGGCAATGTAACCGTATAGATTGCTGCCAGCATCCTTTTTACTACTGAATATATTTTAACTGCAATTATATAGGCACCAACTGCAGAATCTCCTTTGTAATATCCCAGCATAGTGGTATCAATATTAACATATATTGACACAGTAACATCATTAGCAAAAAAATAAAAAAGTGAAGAAAAATGTCTTTTCCACTTTCTCTGAAAATGTATTCGCAACCGTATATACTTTCTGCAATAAAAAAAATTCATTATGCAATTAATTGCGTTGGTCATCACCAATATAATTGCGTATAGATATACATCTTGCGGTGTCCGAACTAACAGCAATAGTACCACCAAGGATGCCACATGAGTGATAATACTTCGAACAGTTATATAAGCAAAATCCTCATATACATTATTGACCCAATCAACACTTAATGTCTTAAATAAAATATCTATTCCTAAGATTGCCAATAATCCTTTATACTCTTGCAGCCCTTTAGAAAAAAGAATTATTCCCATCAATCCCAAATAAGCTGCCAACATACAAGTTAAATTAATTCCAAATATTTCCTCAAAGAATTCTTGAAATGAGAATCTATTATTCCTTATTTTAGCCCCCTCCCTGGTCGCATAATTTGGTATTCCAAAGGAGGCCGCTAAAACAAAATAACTTACTATTGAACTTGCATAGGAAACCATTCCTATTCCATCTTTTCCCAATACTCTCGCTATATAGGGATAAGTAATCAATGGAAATATAATAGACAAACCCGTTCTTATTACATTTAGGATTGCATTAATTGTTATTCTTTTGTTTGACATTATACCTTCCATCTTTGTCCTTATTATACAAACAACAAGTTCCTCCGCATAATGCGAATCCATTTGCCTGCCTTATTTCTTTTTCTAGCATACACACTGACAATGTAAATAACATTGTTATCATTGTCCATGATAACATTTCGTAAAAAAAAGTTGAAATAAGCATTGAAATACATGTTAGCCCCCAAAATTCTATTTTGGAGTTTTTCGCTTTTAAAGTTATTGTGGCAATTTTATATGCAAGATATAAAAAAAGCACTTCACCAACCAATCCGAAATTCATTAAAATAGTCAAATACTGATTATCTACTGCTGTATTCCATCCACGTATTGTGTAATTTTTCAAATAGTCAATTGCATAGGTGGCTCCACCACCAAATAGTTTTTGTATAAGACCTGAACGCATCCAATCGTTTAATCCGTTTCTTATCATCGTTACTCGATTATAATTTGATGCATTTGTTATGTTCAATCCTGTTATCCATCTCATCCACCAAAAATTCAATACCGCATGCAGCTTCTCGAAATTAAAGCAAATAATTACTATGCATAATATCAATAAAATTACTCCGCTATAAAAATCACTTTTTTTAAACCGGAATGTCTTAATCTTTTTTTTCAAAGCAAATAAGGTAACACATACAAAAGCAATCCAACTGCTTCGTGATTGCGTTCCCAAAATGCTAATAATAATTGACAATCCAAAAACCAAGTTTAGAATATTACTTTTAAAAGGTCTATACAAAAGACACAGCCAGAAAAAAACCATAAATACGGCACAGATTATAGGCTGAATGAAAATTAACCTTACCCTCGCCGCAGAAGTTCCCAATTGTGCAACCATATATTGTCTCGATTCCACTGTAATAAATTGCAAAAAAAGACTCTGTTTCGTAACACATTCAACCACACCAAGAAGACTTAGTACTCCTCCAGCATTTCTAACATTTTTTAATGTCTCCTCATGATTAATATACATCGCAATATAATATGCCATAATTGTCATCCCTGCACATTTATATAGTATACTTTGATATGCTGAAATTCTGATTCCATCTATTAAAACAGCTACTCCCAATATATATATCAAAAAAAGGTTCCATATAAATAGCACTTTTTTTTCATTCCAGCATATCTTTACTCTTCCATTCCAAATAAAAAAAAGAAACGCTATTGCTATTTCCATAGGAAATAATACATATCCTTGCTTTGTAGCCATCCTGAACTGTAATAAAACAATCACTATAACAAAAAAATATATAATTACTCTTTTATATTTAATCTTCAACATTTCGCTCATTTATTCCTGATAAATTTTCATCTCTTATTCCTTATTGTACATCCATATTGCTTCCCATCATCTTTTTATACATTTCAATGTATATTTTATATGTCTTATTGCATTCATTAATACTATTTCTTTTCTTTCTGCAAAATTCTCTATAAGAAACCCTATTTGCAATCGTAGAACCCTGATTTGTATGTAAAACTTGAAGCTGTGGAAAATAGATCATTCTCCAATTGTTTTTTTTGCATCTTAAAGCTAAATAATCTTCTTCTCCATACATAAAAGTCAAAGGCTCAAATAATATATCATTAATTTTACAATATTGGTTCGAAAAAATAATACAGGCACCGAACAACACAGCTCCTTCTTTCATCTTTTTCCATTCAATATTTCTTTGTGGTCTGATTTTCCTGTATATTTGAATAAGCTTTACCATAAATTTACAATCCCTAAACTTTTCAACCAACCACTTTCGATACATTGTTGCTGAAAACTTTTTGGAATATTTATATATCCAATTTTCGCCATCCTGAATAGCCTTTTCCATGTCTTTTACTGTACGTAATTGTGTTAATATAGGACTCTGATGACAAGATCTATGAGGGACAAAAATATCCGGACCTGCAATAAAAAAGCTTTCTATGTTATAACATTGATAAAGTACTCTTATAAAATCCTTTTGTTCAAACACAACATCATTATTTACTACTATCACAAAATCCATATCATATTTGCTCTTACATAATTGATATCCCAGATTATTTCCTGTTGCGAATCCTCCATTTATATCAGAAATTACAACTTCAATATTATTATTTTTTTCGTATAACTTCTTCAATTCCATTCCACTTCCATTGGAAGAAGCATTATCAACTATAACTATTTTACTGTTATGAATGTCATTCAATCCTAATATAGATGCTACCGTTCTTTCCGTTAAATTTTGATCCATATAATGCAAAATAATAAAGCATACATCTATTTTTTTCATCGTATTTTCCATTCTTATACCATTAACTCAGTTTTTGTTTTTTAAGCATTCTTCTATTAATGCATACCATTCTCTTGCTGATTTTTCCCAGCTAAATTTCTTTAAAATTTTATCTGGACTCTCTACTGGCTCATTTAACAATTCATCTAAATTATAGTCATAGCAATAAGGATCTATATAATGTGCAGAATTCCCATAAATTTCCGGAAGCGAGGATGTGTTTGAAATGATAATTGGTGCTCCATGATACAACGCTTCCATTGGAGGAATTCCAAATCCCTCCATCAAAGATGGAAATAGAAATGCTTTACAATTTCTGTAAAGTGATCTTAATTCTTCATCCGGCACATAACCGGTATAAATTATATTTTGTGCCTTTCCATAATACTTTTCAAATTGTTCATTACTAAGCGCCCCGGCAATCAAAAAGATATCACCTGGATTCTTATCTGCGATCTTAAATATCCAATCTATGTTTTTATTTTTCACTAATCTTCCCAAATACAAATAATAATTTTTCGAACATATATTGTACTTTTTTAACACATCATAATCCGCAGATTTTCCAATCAAATGCTGCCACCCGTTATATATGACTTTAATTTTCTCTGCTTTGACCGGCAATTTCTCCAACATCGTCTGTTTACTATATTGTGATACTGTGACTATTTTTTTTGCAAATAATGCATCAACAATAGCCTTGATTTTTTTCTTGAAATAATAATAAAATGAATTATTATAAACTCCATAAAACGCATATATATCATGAATTGTAACAATTGAATTTCTATCAAGAACAACCTCATTAGCAAATCCAACATAAAGTTTTTTCCCATGATCCAAATATTTATAAGTAGCCCAACATTTTTTATTAAATGTATTAGGTTTTACTATAATTTTTGTTATATTTTCCAGCTGTATCAGATTTTCATTTCCTTCAAATATCAGAAGTTCATATTTGCCTGGTTCAACCAACTCATCTAATTTTTTTATGACTTCCTCTGCATATCTCTGTGCGCCATCAAATTTTCCATTTTGTATACAACGTCCGTCAAGCAAGACCTGTGCCATTCCTTTTTCTCCACTCTAAAAATATGAATCCTCTAATTGTTCCTTAACTCTATGAATTCCCATTTCGATAGTTGTTTTTTCTTTCCATCCCAAAGACATAAGCTTATGATTATCCAACACTGCGCATGTAGCTTTCGAAAATCCTGCCGCTTCAGTTTTATCAGGTAAATCACGTACTACACTTACTCCAAACTCTTTCGCTATAAGTTTTGCAAGCTCATATAATGTAATTATTGAGTTGGTTCCTGCAATATTATATACCTCCGAATTTTTCCCATTAAGCATAACTGCTAATATTCCAGACACACAGTCCATGACATATACATATGAATACAATTGCCTTCCTTCACTCTTTAAAACAATATTTTCTCTATTTAATCCATTATGAAAGAATTGGGCAATTGCTCTGGAATCTTCCCTACTTATTGTTCCACCATAGACTCTGGCCAATCTTACTATTTTAAATAAAGCCCCTTCCTGTTGAGAAAATGCATAGCACAAGCTTTCTGCCACCCTTTTACTTTCTGGATATCCTGCCCGTAATGTTGCACAATTAATATATCCCATGTCATTCTCTTGAAATTTTCCCTCTCCTGTAAGGCTTTCTCCATATATTTCCACAGATGAAAGAAATATAAATTCAGCATCATTTTGAACTGCCAACTTCATCAATTGATAAGTTCCCAATGTATTTGCTGTTATTGTTCCTATGGGATCTTTTGCGTATAACAACGGATGTGTATTACTGGCTGCATGAATTATATAATCAATTTTCTGTTCTATATTAATTTCTTCTGTAATATCATAAGAAAAATATGTAAAGCAATTGTCTTTCCAATAGTCCGAAAATATTTTTTTTGCCTTTTCTAAATTTCGGCTCACTGCGATCATTTGACAACAATAATTATGTTCTCTATTCAATTTCATGATCACATCAACAATTACCTGTCCTATGGCTCCGCTTGCCCCAGTTAAGAGAACTGTTTTATTTCTAAATTTTTCCCATTTATACGGTTCTGCAAGAATACTATTAATTTCTTCTTGGTACATTCGATTCTTTCTCATAATCTCACTTCAAATAATCTACACTGTTTTGTTCATTCAAATATGCCTGAAAAGTTTCTACATCCTCTACAGTAGTCAGCTTAAGATTTTTTTCAGAACCCTTTGAAAAATAAATTTTTTTCCCAAGGTTCTGCATCAAAACACAGGAGGCTGCTGTATTATAAATATGTTTTTTCTTTGCCTCTTCATGTGCCTGTAACAAATCTTTTAGCATATATGTATGTGGGGTCTGTGTCCGTAGTAGCTTTTCTCTTGGAATAGAAACATCCGAAGAAATTCCATCATCACTTTCGAAAATGGCTTCTATACATGGAATTGCTGCAACAGCACTGCCATATTGCTGATAAACAGCCAAACTATCTGCTATTATTTCCTGTGAAATCATTGGACGATTTCCATCATGCACCATGACTACATCACTTAAATTATGGTTCTTTTCTAATTCCTTCAATCCACATAAAATAGATTTTTGTCCTGTATCCCCTCCATCTACCAAACACTTCAATTTTGAAATTTCAAATTGTTTAGCATAGGCCCAGATCATATCTTTCCAGCTCGGTAATGTTACTACCATAATTTCGTCTATAAGCGGTGATTTTTGAAAAGCTTCCATAGTGTATAGGATAACTGGTTTATTATTAATATGTAAAAATTGCTTAGGAATATCCTGATGCATACGGCTTCCAACTCCTGCCGCCGTTAATAATGCAATATTCATTTTTTATCCATTCCTTTCTTTTCACTCAGTCACAAAGCATTATTAATATAATTAATTCAAAACACTTTGCAGTATTAGTAAATTTAGCGTACAGGTATCCCAGTATTATTAGCTATACCATCCACCCAAAATTAATATTCAGATGATTCATTTCCGCAGATACAAATATCATTGATTAGATTCCCTATGCGAAACTTTTCTTATATCTTATTAGCGATTTTGGTATAGTTTACCATTTTCAATCTTTGTTTTCATTTTATTCACAAATTTCTATTCTGTGATGCAGTTCTCTTTCATTTAAATTATTAGGTGGTATCATGTAATTACCATAATAATGTGTTAGTTCCTCATGATACATTTTAGGAGCCCATAACTCTATGTCTTCAAATGATAAACGTATTTTTTCTTCAAAAAAACTTCTAGGTAAAATTTCCTTTTTCTTAAATGGACCATATAAGCTACATACATAATCACTATTATCTAATGAATACTTTTTTAAAAGCCTATCTTCCTTTAGCATAATTTCCCGTTGATCAATAGATGGTCTAAATCTTGTTTTATTCAATATCCATATAATACATCTTTCCCATAATGGTCTATTAGCTTTATATTGATTTACTGTTTCGTCATACCATGATAACTGTAAAAGCATTCTCAAAAAAAGCCATTTATAATAATGAAAAAAAATTGCAACTTTCCCTTTTGGCATTCCATCCAATAAAAAAATATCTAACATAACATATTGCTTTCTTTCTTTATTCCCTTGGTGATATATAACTTTTATTGTCTCATCCCTTAGTTCAGGCATTCTTCTAGGTATTGCATCATTATCTACGGTATAATCATATAATTTATATTTATCATTTAGGATTTCATTTTTATGTGCCCTTAGCCACTCATAATCTTTTCGTGGCATCATTACATCAGCATCATCATCCCATTGTATAAATCCTCCCTCTCTAACTGCGCCTAATAATGTTCCTCCACAAATATAATATGATAATCCATACTGATTACATATGGCATCAAAATATTGTAATATTTTTTTCTCCGCAACCTGTACTTTCTTCAATTTTTCATTTTCACTATACATTTTAGAATCTCCATTGTTTTTTCATTCAATCCTCCAATAGAATCATTGTAAACCCACTTTTTTATTACTAATAATTCAAATGAATATCAAGAAATAGTTTTTTGTATTCATTTTCCATAGAGTAAACATTGTACTTATTTATTATATCCTGTCGTGCCTCTTTCCCATATGCTATTGCCTTATTACTATCCAATAATAATTCATTTATAGCATTTATATATTCCGATTTACATTTACATACAATTCCATTCTTTCCATTTCTTATAACATCCTTATTACCATCAGCATCACTAACTATACATGGCTTTCCTATATACATTACTTCCATTAATGCAATACTTAATGATTCCCAAGCTGAAGGGAAAAGAAATATATCGGAATCCATAATTCTTGCAATAGCTTCTTCCCTACTTAGCCATCCTGTTATGGTTACATTTGGACTATCTAACACATTCTTTAATGGCCCTGATCCTATCCACACAAAGTTTATATCCTTAAATTCACTTGCAAGTTCATTAAATAAATATGGATTTTTCTGTTCAACAATTTTACCTAACATTGTAATAACCGGCTTGTTTTTCTTTTTTTTACATCTATATTTCTGAGCATTTGTTATCACAGTATCCATTTCATCAGGGTTAATTCCATTTGCAATGCATATTGCATGTTTAGTCACCTGTCTGCTTGCTTCTAACTCACCGTCTATATCTGTGATTGTTAAACATTTTTTCTTATCCGAGATTTTTTCAATCAACTTATACATGTTTCTTTTAGTTTTCGAACAATTCATCATTAAAAAACTATAGGCATGTGGAGAATATAAAACCTTAAATTTATTACAATTAATAGCCCATCTTCCTATAACACCTGCCTTTGTCGAATGAAGATGAATTAAATCTGGTCTTATTCTTCTCACGATTTTCTTAATATTAAAAAAAGCTCTTAAATCATTATTTGGCTCTATTTCTCTTGTAAAACCTTCTACAAAGATAAAATGAATTTTCGAATTAAATTGTTCTCTAAAATTTTCTGGCGTTTCTGGTCTTGTTGCATATGCCACATATACATCATATTCTGCTGCTTGCCATGTTGATATATTTTTAATATAGTTCAAAACCCCACTTCCCAGACATTCCGTTATATGTAATATTTTTTTCATTTCAATATGCTCCATTTCCTGAAAATATAGCTGGAATCGTTCCAATAATCATCTTTATATCCGTCCACAAACTCATATCTTCAATATATTTCAAATCCAATTCCACCCACTGATCCCATTTAATATTTGCGCGCCCACCTATTTGCCAGTAGCAGGTCAGTCCTGGCTGTACAATAAGTCTTTGTCTGTCGTATTCATCACATTCTTCCATCTGGAATACTAAAATAGGCCTTGGTCCAACGATAGACATATCACCCTTAATGATATTGATTAACTGTGGTAATTCATCAATCGACAACCTTCTGATTACCTTTCCCACCTTTGTAATTCTTGGATCATTTTTTATTTTAAAGGCATGTCCCGTCTGCTCATTATTTTTCATAAGTTCCTTAAGTTTTTCATCTGCATTAACATACATGCTTCGAAATTTATACATCTTGAATGGCTTCATATTTTTACCTGCTCTTGGCTGCGTAAAAAAAACCGGTCCACTGTCTTCCACTTTAATAGCCATAGCAGTTAGTATAAAAATTGGAGATAAAATTACTAATGCTGTCCCGGATAGAATAATATCAATAAGACGTTTTGTAACAATATACAATTTGCTCTTTTTTTCATAAACAGCACGCATGTTTTTATGTATATCACTTCTACATATACCAGTTGATACAAACTCATTATTGTTTTTGTGTATTCCTTCTGTTCTCACAATCTCTGGTATGTAAATCTCTCTTTCACACTTTTCATTGGCAATCTGATTTTCGACAGCTATTTCCCTCATAAATTTCTCCCTTTCCTTTTCTAAGATTTCTAAAAAATTTAGCCTCATTTTTCATTCTTATAATTGCCAGTTCATAAAACGGTCACCTGTAATTCTTCTATTCTTTCACCTTCCGGCGTTCCTCTTTTTCCACATCATCCATACTCATCTGTACCGGGATCAGCTCCCCGAACAGCGGTACGGCTGCTGTTACACTCCGATTTTTTTCATTTACCGAAATCACCTTAAGAAGTCCATCTCCATAGATTCCTGTGGTATTGACTACATAATCCCCTTCTGTAATCCCACCTTCATGCAAATATCCCTGTCCGGTCTTCTGTCCTGTGCTGACTTCTTTCTGTGTATCAGTTCCTGAATGCCCTGATCTTTCCTCCTCAAGCCGCCTTTTCTTCGCTTCCTCCAGCCACGGAATCGCCGGATCCTTGCTCGACCACAGACCGAATTTCAGTCTTCTTTTTTCACCAAGAAATGGCATTTCCACAATAGCTCTCCGGTGAGGTAGATCGATTTTCACGATATATTCCTGATAGTCCGCCAACGGACCTGCCACAAACGTGATCCGCCCATTTGCATTTCTTTCTATATAGCTTACACGCATAAGACCGTCCCAAAGAACATTGTCAAGGAACTCTTCTTCCTCCTTATGAATTGGCCAAAAACGCTTGCCTGTCTGATCCTCTTCAGAAAGCAGTATTGTAAGTCCAGGAACCTTACGAAGCTCCTCATAAATATCCTCAGGTCTGTCCGTTTCGATAAAGAGATAGCCGCCAAACATCTTCCGGATGCTGATATTGCCGATGCCTTCCTTTCGCCAGACATCCTCATATAATGGGACAAAGCACCGCCTGAACAGTGCCCTGTCCATCCTTTGGTTGATCCAGGTACAAACCTGCTGTTCTTCTCCGTTTACTGTCTGAATTACATACCACATATCCTATCTTCTCCACTCCTGTTCTTGACATAGCTTCGCCATCACCGGGCTTTGCCGGTTTCTTTTGCTCCGCTATGACTGTTCAAAAGCTTCAGGCAGCGTATACTACTCAGAAGATTCTTCACTTTTTATGCAGAAAATCTGCCACCGGATCTCTTTTGTATTTTCTGGTACAAAAAACTCCCGGCATAAGACAATCACATATCTTACACCGGGAGCACCCGTTTTCTTTTCAGCTGTATTCTGCTTTTACCAGTAGAGCTTCATGTTTTCTTCGATTTCATTGTCAGGAAGCTTCAGTTCCCTTCTGATACTGTCTGCCGTATCCTGATAGCTTATATGAAACCGCTTGCAGGTACGGATCATGGCAGGTATCACTTCTGCTCTGCCTTCAATCCTTCCTTCTCTTTTTCCTTTTCTGATATACTGGTCAAATAATTCACACATACTGATTTCATCCTCCTCTTTCACATTCATTTCCTGAAGTATAGCCTCTGTGTCCTCTACGTTTTCATCTCCGGAGAGTACCCTCAGCAGCTTGATAAGAGCCTCCTTATGTACCACCTTCTGTTCTGACCGGTAATCTTTTCCTTCTGCAAGATAATCGACCACGATCCTCATGTCACTCTGAAACCGTTTTCTTACTTTTTCCGGCAGATTTCTGAGTTCAAATACATGGAGCTTCAGATCATCCACATAAGACATTGTCTTAGCCGGAAGTTTCTTGTCCCGAAATATTTCATGGACACTTCTGTTTTCATTCCATCTTCTCTTTCCCCAGTAAAGAACCAGCTCGATCACCGGGAATCTGTTCTGTGTCTTCTTTTCATACTGCTCTCTGTAGATGCCTCCAATATAGCCAGCTTTGCGAAGCAGCATATCAGGATCCTTCTTCGTCTGATTAGCAAAGAGATACACAGTCCGTATCTCTCCATCAGCCATATCATACTTTGCGATATCCTCCAGCTGATTTCGCAGCTTTCTCTCTCCCTGATACAGGGTTTCCGTCGGAGATGCCAAAAGGTTTTCTTCCTTTATCTCGCTCTTTCCCTCATACAGAAGTACATTGAGAATATCGGCTGCCACATCCGGATACGCTTCAAAATTCTTCGTTACAAGATCATTGGTACTTTCCATTCATTTCTCCCTTCCTCTGGCAGAAGAGAAAATGAACGCCCCCTGTTATTTCAATCTCTCCGCCTGTTTAGTTGTGTCATAAGTGAATCTCTGGCGAAAAGCCTGAAACTACATGATATGATTTTTCTGATAGAAACACTATATCATATATACTCACGCTGTGCAAGAAGTTTTTTGAACATGATTTCGTTTATTTTTCAGTGTTCATCTCGATGTAAGATATGCAATTGTCAAGGTTCTGGCAAGGACAGCCGTCTGTCCATCCTTTCTTTTATATCAGCCAGAGGCTTACGCCCCTGACTGACGACCACACCCGGAAAATAATCATGCATGATTACTTTTAAATCCCATTATGCAGCCAGGTTGAGAATGCCTGGCTGCTAAAAAACACTAATACCGGATTGGATTACTGTGCTGCAGGAACCTCAATAAAGGCAAGAGTTCCGTGGCTTGTCATATCGACAACTACGTGATCCTCTCTGATCTCTACAACCTTAACCTCAACCCATGCACCGTTTACCTTCTGGTAAACCTTGATGCTCTGGCCTGCCTTCACGCCCTTCATGTAGAAGTTAACCTGAGCAGATTCGAACTTGCCGACAACTGCTTTGGTTCCAAATACAGAAAGAACCTTTCCGCCAAGCTCAGTAGCCTGTGCCTTTGCGTCCTTAACAGTAGCTGCATTAGCCTTTGTTAAGAAGAAAATTACATTACTGGGGGCTCCGTTAATGATAACGTGTCCACCCTGTCCTGTCGGAAGTGCATCCGGGAGTCCGGGAGTCTCAACAATTGCATTGTTGGTATACTCACCGACTGACTTGTTTTCAGCAGCAGCTGCTGCTTCTACTGTTGCAGATACTCCAGATGCCTCAACTGCAACAGCTGTAGAAGCTGATGAGCTGGAACTGGAATTACCTGATACAGTTGCTGCAGAAGGTGATCCTGCTGCAGATACAGTCATACCGCAGAGCATTGCTCCGATCAGGGTACATGCGATAAGCTTTTTCATTGGACTGTCTCCTCCTTTCTTTTCAGCAAAAAGCCGAAAGCCTGAGTGTGGTTTTATATCATCACCGTTTTACCGGTGTTGATACCTGCATAGTCTGTACCTGCATCACAGGTTACTGTGTCATTTTTATTCAACAACTCTGTCTATAGTTCCTGCAGCATCTCCCACAAGGGCTGCGATCACAACAAACTGTTTATCTGAAGCTGCATCCTTCTTGGTCGTAAGGGTGATCAGGAAATTGTATGGACTTACCTCTCCAAAGCTTTCCCGCAGGTTCATTCCCATGACACGGGTTCCATACAGATCATCTATAAACTGCTGGCATCCACTCTGATAGGTAAAGTCATAGGTTCTGATCAGACTGGTATCCTCTCTTTCATAGGCCGCAAAGATCTCGTAGGTCAGAAGATTGCCATCGATATAAATATAGGCATATTCATGCTTTTCAAAAAAATCCGGATCCGCAAAATCGTATAATCCTGCAAAGGGTGCGCTGTCGCTGTCTCCCCTTCCATGAATAACTGTGTTGAAATCACACATATTTTTCAGATTGGCAAGCTCAGTATACAGAGCGCCTGCAGCATTATCCCTGCCATAGGCATCTCTTGTTTCATAATAATCATCCGCCTCTTCGCTCTGCAGGATGGGATCATCGATCCCGGTTCCCGGTATATAGAGCCAGCCGAAAATATCCGGATTTTCTGCCTGAAGTGCTGTGAAATCAATCTGGGAATCGGAAGCGCTTTCACCTGCGATCCCTGTCTGCTTCTGATCTTCTGCAGACTGTCCCGCATTCTCCGTCATTTCCGTATTTTCTGGATTTTCTGTTTCTGCTGTATTCTGGTCTTTGCCGGCACACCCGGTCAGCAGGCTGCTGGCCAGTATTATCCCGGCAAGTCCCAGCGTTAAAAATTTTCTTTTCATTCAGCTTCCTTCTTTATGTATAGTGCTTTTACTGCTCCACCGGCTCATAAAAGATATTCAGGATCATTTCATAAAGAGCATCCTCATCCGGATAGAACTCTTCAAATTCATCTCCCATGACGGTTTCTCCCTGCATCATGTAAAAGCTGTTTTCATCAAAGCTGTAATCCACAAGGATCGGCGCAAGGTATGCCACCTCGTCTGCGGAAATATCCGTTACCATCTGTGGCACCACTGCCTGATACAGATCAAGGGCTACTGTGATATCCTTCTTCGCTGCCGACTTGGCTGCCTGTACATAGGCATTCAGGTACTGCTTCTGTCTGGCAAGCCGCATATCCGCCGAGCCAAACACATTCACATCCCTGGCCTTCACATACCAGAAGGCAGCTTCTCCCATCAGATGCACCTTTGCATCCTTTTTCAGGGAGCTGTCATACTTCGTCAGATCATCAAGTACTGTCACATCCACACCCCCTACCGCATCATTTATGGTCGGGATCGCACTCATGTTGATGGCGGCATAGCCATGGATCGGCAGTCCGTAAAACAGTCTGCTGACTGCTTTTTTCTGATATTCACAGCTTTCCTCTACACCATTTCCAAAGCCGTGCTGGACAGCGATCTGTGCCTTTTGGGTCGTCACATAGGCGCCGCTGTCATTATAAATATCCACATCCGCCATAGTGTTCCGGTTGATGCCTACGATCTTAAGTGTCTTATCATGGGGATTCATCACTGCCAGAAACAGGGCATCTGCCTGGCCGCCCTTTGTCCCTTCTTCTACTTCCTTCACATCACTCTTCTTATCAATTCCCATAAACAGGAAGGTCCTGACATCTTCGTTGTAGGCATAAATGCTGCCATTATACTTCACCCAGCCCTCCTGCCACTTTGTTTCTTCCTCTTCCGTCAGTGTCTCCGAAGCACGTACCAGGTTCAGATCCGGTGCAGCTTCCTCTGCCTTGCTGGTAAGGCTTTTTTTACCAACTGCGCGGACGATCTGGAAGGCTGCCACGATCAGGGCTGCCACTGCTATCAGTTCAATTACAATTGTGAGCGCCAGTTTTTTCTTTCTCTTTTTCTTTTTTGCTGCCACGTATTCAGGATCCAGAAGATATTCCTTTTCCTGATTGATCCGAAGATCCCGTTTTTCCTTTTTAGTCATGTCTTTGCTGTCCTCTTATTCTTTCAGTGCCTGCCGCTCTGTCCTACTGCACCTGTATCGTGATCGGCACCGCTGCTGATCTGTTGCCATCCGAATCCTCTGTCTGGACTGTCACTTCATAAGTACCCGGTTTATTCACATCATATTTACTGACCTTCAGGTTCCTGAACAGGGTTTCATAGCTGTCCTTGTCATCCCTCAGGGTTCCGATCAGATTCACCCATGCCGGTGTAGAACCAGCCGCTACCTTCACAGAATTCTGCTTCAGGCTGAGTACCGGTGCTGCGTCATTTGTTTTTGGTGCTTCCGCTGGCTTCTGCTCTTCTACTGCCTCCTGTTCCGGCTCCGGCTTCGGTGTATTCTCCGGTGTTCTGGTCGGTCTTGGTGAAGCCGCAATAGACGGACTTTCTGAAGGCTCCGCATCCTCTTGCTGTTCCTCATTCTCTGCATTTTCAGAATTGTCTGTTTCATTTTCCTGATCCGCTGCAGCATCTGTAGATTCAGCCGTCAGGCTGCTTTCCGATGCAAAGGCTGCATCATAGCCTGCCTGCGTCAGCTGGTCTGCCAGCTCTTCGTTTTCTCCCTCCAGGGAAGCAGGGAATACCTTGGAGCACTTGGCGACATTGCCGGCTCTGTCACTGACTGCGAAGAATACAACTGCTGTATTTTCTGCCGGATCCGTTACGATCTTTTCCACAACGATCCGGTCTGTGATATCACCATCTGTATTGTCCCTGGCTGTGATCCCCTCCTTCAGCTTTTCCTCATCCATCCCTGTCCGGTAAACAACCTCCGCTGCCTGGAAATCAAATACCGGCTTTGTTTTATCCTGTCCTGCAGAAAGGATGATGCAGACAACAGCCAGTGCTATATTCAACACTATAAGAATAATTCCGATCACTTTGCTCTGTTTCATACTCTGTCTTCCTAAATGTCCTCAATGAATTCAATATCTTCCCGAAACTGACGCACCTCATTCTCCAAAGAGCTCTTCTCCTGTCTGGAAGCTGTTTCAGATCCGTAGTTTCCATAATATTTTCCGTAGTATTTGCCATAATATTTTCCATAATGGCCATAATAGCCCTTCCCGTTCATGTCCACCTTATTCAGGACTACACCAAGGATACGGCTTCCAGTCTTATCGAGCTGTTCCTTGACCTTCTGGGCAAAGCGGTAGCTGATGGCATTGCTCTCGATGACAAGCACTGTACCATCACAGCTCTTTGCAGCAACAGCCGCATCAATGACACTGCCAAGCGGGGGTGTATCCACGATCACATAGTCAAAGGAGCTTCGAAGGACATTCAGGATAGAGCGGAACTTTTCTCCTCCGAGAAGCTCACTGGGATTTGGCGGTACCGGTCCGGAAAAGGTGACATATAGATTTGGAACATTTGTCTCACACATAACCTCCAGATAATTGGCCTTTCCGATCAGGCAATGTGTCAGTCCCTTCCGGACAGCACCTGTCTTATACCGGCCGACAAGGACACTTTTTCTCATATCCGCGTCGATCAGCATGGTCTTGCTTCCTGCCTCTGCAAAGGCTCTCGCCATTTCCATTGCCACACTGGATTTTCCTTCATTCGGAGTGCAGCTCGTAACTGCGATCACCTTCACATCCCCGCCACAGAATTCAATATTGGACCTGAGTGTCTTAAAGGCCTCCCGGATCCGGTAATCATTATTCTTTTTCTCAAACTGTAGTTTTACATTCTGCATGTTTTTTCACCTTGTCATATGGTAATTTTCGGCTTCACTGCTCCTGCCCTGTGTCAGTGCTTTCTGTGTTTTTTCTTCTTATTCTCTGTTTCCTCTACTGCGACCGGGATCAGTGCCAGTGTGCTGAGTCCCAGATATTTCTCCACATCATCACTGGTCTTGATCGTATCATCCATAAGATACTGTATGATCACAATGGCACTGACGAGAAGTACACCGATGATCCCTCCGATCAGGCTCCATTTCACTACGCTCGGTCCTGCCTTTTCAGTAGGCATGTTTGCTGTCTCCACCACATTTACCGCCTCTATATCCATTACGTTCTGGATATGGCTACTTGCAGCCTCCCGAATGGCATTGGCAATATTCATAGCCATTACAGGGTCTGAATCCTCTACCGTGATCGAAACGATACGGGTATCTGTCGGCGTAGATACACTGACCTTTTTCAGCAGCACATCATAATCCATATCAAGTGCCAGCTCCTGGATCACCTCCTCCAGGACATACCGGCTGTTGATCAGCTCCGCATAGTCCTTGGTCAGCTGGCTGCCAAGCTGTACATCACTGTAGGTCACTGTAGATTCACTTGTCTTATTCAGGATATAGATTTTGGTGGTGGATTCATAAGTCGGAACCAGTACGAATTTGCTGAAGGCAAAGCAGGCAAGTGCACAGAAAAGCCCGGCACTTATGATCAGCCAGATCCTGCCAAGAAGTATCTGGAAAACCTCCAGCAGATCGATCTCTATCATGTCATCATCATTTCTGCCCGCCACAGAGGTGTTTGTTTGCATTTGTTGTTCCATAGTTTTCTTTATCTCCTGTATATTCTGCCTGTTATCTACTTTTCCTTCGTCAGGTCTCTCTTTGTCCGGAAGCTTATATATATTCATTCTGGACGAGCTTCATTGGATTCTCATAAAGCAGCTCCCGTGTGTAATCTTCTCCAAACTTTTTAGCCAAAAATCTGGCACACTCGCTAAGCTCCGGAGCTCTGTTTTTCGTATCATGGGCATCCGTTGCCACAAAATGAACCGCTTTTCTTTTCAGCAGACCTCTGGTAAACATTTTGGTCTGCAGACCATAGCGTCCCATAACGCTGCCTGCATTTACCTGTATGTAAGCTCCCATGCCGGTCAGCTCCTCAGCCCGGTCAGCTTTGCCGGTCATGCAACGGTATCTCTCCACATGTGCCAGGACAGGCCGGAAGCCCTCTGCCAGGAACTGGTACAGACCATTCCTGATATATTCAAACTCATCCATTGGATTAAATTCCACAAGTACATAGCTGCTCCCCGCCATGGTACACAGCCTTCCCTCAAGTGCCTGTGAGACAGCTTCACTGTGATAGTAGATCTCGTTTCCTGGATAAAGCTGGATCTCTATCTTCTCTTCCTTCAGCTTTTCTTCTATCTCACTGATCAGCCGCCGGATCGTAGCCGGTGATGCATTATGATGCATGGGTTTATAATGGGGTGTCAGGATCATTGCCCCGATCCCGTTTTTCTCTGCGATGCGAAACATTTCCATGCTTATTTCAAAATCCCTGGCCCCATCATCAATGCCAGGCAGCAGATGGGAATGAATATCCATATATTTCATGCCGTTTCACCTCGTCATGTAAAATATGTTTGCTGTATATTTGTTCCATATATCGTAAATAATATTTTTCGTAAAATTTCTTATTTTGCGAAATGGCTGGAAAGCATAGAAAAACAGGACGGTTTCCCGTCCTGCTGACCATTATTCTGACGTGTTATAGGATAAAGGCGGATACTGCATTTCTTCCGGTGGCTTTGCTGTAAATAGATTCATTAACTGCTTTTTTCGCTGCATGGTAGAGTGGACATACAGATTCATGGTGATCTGGACATTGCTGTGTCCCAGGATTTCACTGAGACTTTTGACATCGAATCCCATATCGATGCATCTGGTGGCAAAGGCATGTCTGAGCATATGAAAATGAAAATCCTCGCACTGGCATTGCTTAAGGATCTTTGAGAAACGGTACTGCACAGTCCTTGGCTCTGCAAAGGGTTTCTTTTTTCCACGGATCACATAACAGGGATCCGGCTGCCTGTATTGCTTCAGGAAAGGAAGCAGCACAGGCGGCAGGGGAATGCTCCGGAGGGAGGTCAGTGATTTTGGCTCCTGCAGGACGATCTCTGTTTTTCCTGCTTCGATTTTTCCTGATGTCCGCTGCATGCTTCTTTTGATAGAAAGAACGCTTTCCTCAAGGTCAATGCATTCCCATGTGAGGGCACAGAGCTCCCCCAGTCTTATACCCGTATGAAAAGCGATCAGAATCCCAAGGCAGGTATCGTCTTCCGCATGCGTGATCAGGTAATCCTCCAGTCTGTGGAGGCTGTTTTCCCCTGGAAGCTGGAGCTGCTTTTTCTTTTCTGTGGATATTGGATTTTCAGGCAGTATCATATGATAACCATATTTTTTCCTGGCATAGGACAAAATGGTCAGCAGAAGTGCACAAATGCTTCTGCTGTAGGTAAGAGACAGAGAATACCCTTTTTCGGCTGAACGGAGACCTGCTGCGAAGCGTTCCATTTCTCTCTGTGTAAATCTGGTCACTTTGATATTGCCTGTCTGTGGGATAATATGTGTTTCAATGATATTTCTGTAGGCTGCTATGGTGGATACCTTCAGATAGGGATCTCTGTCAGTCAGCCAGATTTCTGCTGCAGCCTTTATCTCAAGATCTTCGTAATTGTTCAGTACCCTTAACAGCTCCCGTTCCTGCTCCATTTTCTGTTTTGTTTCCTGATAGGTCTTTCCGTAGACGGAATGGTATTTTTTTTGATGGGAAGGATGCTCATAGGGAATCCTCCCCTCCCATCTTCCATCCTTTCGTTTGTAGATATTGGTACCTCTTCTGGGCATTTGGTAACTCCTTTCCTGCTGACCATAAAAATGACGGTTCATAAAAAATTAGTATTGGATAATGCCCTTGAAATCGGTGTTTTTCAAGCTCTGCCAGTTATGTATTGCTAAAAAAACAATTAAAGTTCATATTGAAACATTGATTTTATACAAAATATATTGTATATTAACCTTTGTATCAATAGAAAGCATTTTCCGTATCGTAAAATATTCCCGCTTTGATCTTCGCAAAATAAGAAATTCCATGAAACAATTTTGAATGTGATCTTCGCAAAATAAGAAATTATACGAAATTCACTTCGCATAGTCTGTATTTGTCTTATTCTGTAGAATCTGTCATTCAGTTTATCATTATTTGCTTTTTCATTCAATCCAAAGCTTGCTTCTCTGGATCTTTTTTTCCAGATACAAAAAGGCCATCACAGTATCACGCCTCCGTGCACTGCAACAGCCTTTTTTGTCTATCCTGTCTTAACCTTCTACAATCAGGTACCTTCCATCTCCTACATCAAATACTTCTTCCGCCCTCAGGATATCGTCTCCCTTCATGCCCTCCGTATCAATTCCTTCTTCTTCAAAAAATTCCCATACCTCCTTCAGAGAATCAACAACAACGGCAAAGCAGTCCTGCAGAAAGGCTTCTGCTTCCTCCGGTGTCTCTGCCACATTCTCCGGGAACAGCTGGCGCTGCTTTTTTAAAAAGCACCGTACTACTGCATCATCAAACTCATCCATATCAGTTCTCCTTTGGTCTGTTTATATTTCAGGCTGGTAATCTCTGATCGCTGCAAGAGAGGGAAGCGCATGTCCTTCATAATCAAAAAGCGCCTGATTGGCCCACTCATTTCCACAGGGTCCTGGATCTTCGATATAGGCAAGAGAGCTCTTTGTGGCCCACCCACTGCCTTCTACCGGAATCCATGCTGGTTCCCAGTAAAAGAAGCCTCTTGCCAGATGCTCCGGTACCTGCTTAAGACGCCGGAACAGCTCCTTCATAAAATCCCTCTGGCCCTCCTTCGTCATAGGAAATTCTATCCTGTCTACAAGCTCCTGTCTGGTCGCCATTCCCTTTCGTTCAGATGGTGCCAGCCTTTCATAGGCAGCATAATCCTCCATGGTAAAGCCCATGGATACCTCGGCTATGATCAGCTCCTTATGGTACCTCTCAGCCATATCCTTCATATTATACTCGAGCATATCAAAGGTGCCATGCCAGAAAGGATAATAGGAAAGTCCAATGATGTCAAAGTCCTCCCCACGCTCCACATAATGATCGAACCAGTCACGGTACATTTCATTATTGCCGCCATTGTCAAGATGGATCATCACCTTTATCTTCTCATCCCGGAGCCCTGTAAGTAGCGCCTGTTCCGAGATCTCCCTCACTGCCCTGATGCCGGCACTGACAAATCTGGCGATATTATCATATTCCGGTTTCCTGCCATATGGCCAGAGCAGTCCGTTCGTAAGCTCATTTCCTACCTGTACCATATCCGGTAAAAGGTCTTTGCTTTCAAAAGCCAGCAGGGTTTCCCTTGTGTAATCATAAACTGCCTGTTCCAGTTCTTCTACAGAATATCCCTTCCATGCTTTTGGGATAAACTGTTTGCCTGGATCTGCCCAAAAATCACTGTAATGGTAATCTAACAGAATGTCAAGTCCTGCTTTTCTTGCTCTTTTTGCAAGAGCCAGTGCTGTCTCGAGATCATTGGTTCCCGCCCCATAAGGCTCTCCCTTTTCTGAATAGGGATCATTGAACAGACGGATCCTGACCGCATTCATCCCATACCGCTTCAGAATGGCAACAGCATCCTCTGCCTCTGCCCCATCATAAAATTTTCCACCACAGCTTTCCACCTCGATCAGCGTGGAAAGATCCATTCCCTTATAATATTTCATCGGGTACTCCTTCCTGATAATGCACAATGTCCCCCGGCTGCTGTGCGGCCGGGGGACAAAGGCAGATACAATCAATCATCTGCAATCAAAAACCATAAGAAACGGTCTTCTCATTGCCATTACTCAAAATCGAATTTCGTAAAGCGCTTATACATATCTTTATAGCGGAACCTTACCATTTCGTTCTTTTCAAGTACATCTTCTTCCGTACCTACATACTGGCAGCGCATGCAATAGTACTCATTTTTCTCTTTATCATAAAACATATCAATGTCCAGATCTCTCATAAAACAGGAAGGACATCTGTAATTTAATCTGCCTTTTCCAGCCTGAGCCATGTAGAAACTACCTCCTTATCCTTTAACTTCGACTTATATCCCAGCGTAAACATCGGTGAAAACGCATATCCCTCTCTGATATAGCCTGCTGCACTGCTGTCAGAGGATCTCATGGAAACCTTTGTTTCTACAGGAGGGATCACTGCCTCAACGCTCGCTGCTCCCTCTTCCTCTTCTTCCCTGCACTTATAGGCATAGGCAATGCTCTTATCTTCCTTTCCCCTGCAGGTCAGAGTGATGCCTGTCATATCCTCCGGATATTCTGTGGTGCCATAGCAGGCTACCATATATTCATTCAGCTCCACCTCTGCATCAGGATTGCTCATGGATAGAACGCTTCTTTCCATCTCGATCTCAGAGCTTCCCTCTGTAAAGATCACTCTGGTCTGAAGGGTTACTGTCAGGTCATAAAACTCAATATCTACCGGGTTCAGTGTCAGGATCCTCTTTTTCTTACCGTCCTCAATGACTTCTTCACTGAACTTCGCATGGGTGCGGCAAAGGCACAGATCCACCTCTTCTCCGTTATAGGTCAGCTTGGCACTTCTTACGGTTCCCTCGCCTGCATAATGGGTAAAGTAGCCGGCTCTATATTTTTCCTGGATCAGGAACGGATAGGAGGCATCCTGGACATGAGGTGTTCCGATCCCCACTTCCCATTTCAGCTTGGCTGCATAGGGACGCAGATCAACAAGGGCACCGCCCTGGTTCATATTGATGCAGGCTCTCATATAAGGATCACAGTACCAGAAAAGCTGCTTGTCTGATCCGTACAGGATATCTCTCCAGAGTGCACATTCCGGTTCTGTATAGGTCTTCTTACTGCGGAAGTAATCTGCAAATTCTGCCATGGTCATATCTTCCAGCTTGCCTTCCTTCTTCAGCTGTCCATAGTAGGCCATACCATCTTCATAAGACTTTTTCAGCAGCTCATAGGGTGCCTCCCAGCGTCCCATCTTGTTTAACCAGCCGGGTCCGACAAACATCATATTATAAGCATAACCATTATTATACTTCTCCAGATCCCTGTACTGGTCGATGAGATTATACAGATAAGGATACTCCCAGGTTTTGGTGTCATAGATCATGCCACGCAGTACATTCTGGGGATGGGTTCCAAAATTGGATCCATTTCCGTCATAGCAGGCAAGCAGGTCTCTGGACAGATGTGGGATTGCCACGATACCGCTGTCCTCTGCTTCATTTGCTGCCGGTGCATGAATGTTCTGTTTGCTGGGAATCCAGGGATTCCATGGACCGCCATCCATCAGTGTATACCAGGAATTATTACAGGTATGGTAGGCCTTTGGACCTTCCTCCCAGCACGTCGCTACTGCACACTTGACAGAAGGATAGGTTTCCTTAATATAGTTGGTCAGCTCCGCATCCATGTAATAGGAGCCTGTAGACTCCGGATAGAATCCAAAAATGTCATGGAATTTTCCAAACACATCATCAACGATAGACTTCTTGTCTTCCATGGAAAACATCCAGATGCAGAAATCCTTGGTCTTGTATTTCTCCCGGAATTCCTTACAGGGCAGTCCAAGCAGAGAAAGTGCGATCTCATCTCCATACCTTTCATGGTCTTCCTTTGCGATAGCGATCGCTTCTTCATTAAATAAACTGGCATAGGTCATCTGAATGGTCGTTTTCAGTCCATTCTTATGTGCCGTTTCCTGCTGGAATCTGAAAATATCCAGAGATTCTGTAAGCAGTGCTTTTCTGCCGATATTTTCTTCCTTGCCATGTCCGGTCACCTTTTCTGCATATTCAGGAACCATCTCCGGGCGATGAATGATATTTACAACAAATTTATCCATATCTCCTCCATATTTCAGGTCATTTCTTATTTCCTTTTATTTCTGTGTAGATTCCTTCATCAGCACTTCATAGCCAAGAAGGGTTTTTCTATTTATTTCTTTCTTATCGATAGCATCCAGAAGTGTACTGCAGCATACCATGCCAAGCTCCGTCACATCAAAGTTCAGCGCTGTGATCGCCGGCTGATGCTGCTCCAGCATCGTACTGTTGTAGAAGGATGCCACCCTGACATCCTCAGGTATCCGGCACTGCTCCCTGCTCAGCTTGCTAAGGACGTAACCACAGATCGAATCGTCCATGGCAATGATACACTCCGCTTTTTTCTCCAGGATTTCTTCCACAGCACTTTCTATTCTCACAGGATTCTCAATGTCTGTATAGACCAGGCTGGTGTCCAGAAAAGCTCCTGCCTGCATAAAGGCTTCCCGGAATCCCATCAGTCTTTTCTGATTGACAATATAGCTGTTGCTGCCACCAATTAATGCTATCCTCCTGATCCCTTTATAGATCAGGATGCTGGTCAGCTCCTTACAGGCAGAAAAATGGTCATTATCCACCTGTATGATCGACTCCTCCGCCGCAGATCCGGCTGTCACAAACGGAATCTGATTTGCCAGCAGATATGCCACCGGTTCATCCTTTTCTGTTGTTCTTGCCAGGATGACCCCATCGATCTTCTGTCTGTCTACCAGTCTGACAAGCTGGGAAATATCCCCTTCTTCCACCATGGATACGATCAGGTCATAGTCCATCCGTGAGGCCGTCCGGCTGATCCCCCACATACACTTCTGGAAGAAGGGGAGATCTGAACTGCTGTAATCACCCGGCATCACAAAGGCAATATTAAAGGTTCTGGACTTGGCAAGTCCCTTAGCGATGGCACTTGGCCTGTAATTATATTCATTGATATAGGCAAGCACCCTGCGCCTTGTTTCCTCACTGATCCTTCCCTTTCCGGAAATTGCCCTCGATACCGTGGTCTTGGATATATGAAGATCCCTGGCAATGTCATCGATGGTCTTTTTCTTTGTTTCCATACGATCAACCCTTTACAGAACCTCCGGTAATTCCTTCTACATAGAACTTCTGCATAATGACAAACAGAATGGAGATCGGGATAGAAACGATCACACCGCCTGCACAGAAAATAGAGAAGTATTTATTCACCAGAGACTTATTCAGCATATTATAAAGTCCGATAGCTACAGTCCAGTCTGTAGAAATACCTGAGTTCAGCATCAGCTTCGCAAACACGAAATCTCCCCAGGGAACCAGGAAAGAGCTGATTACAGTGTATACAATAATAGGCTTTGACAGCGGAAGAATGATCTTCCAGAAGATCTTCGCCTCGGATGCTCCTTCAAGCCTTGCTGCTTCACGCAGGGAGTTTGAGATCGTATCCATAAAGCCCTTTGCGATCAGGTACCCAAGTCCGCTTCCTGCCGAGTAAACAATGATCATGCCGACATGGCTGTTGGTAAGGCCGAAGCTCTTTAAAATAAAGTAAACAGCGATCATAGACAGCACACCGGGGAACATATTCAGAATGATGCCAAAGCTCATCAGCTGCTTTCTGCCCTTAAATCTCATACAGCTCATGGTATAGGCAACCATCAGCACGAAAATGGTAGAGATCAGTGCGGTAAAGATTGCGATCACCAGAGTATTGGCAAACCATTTCTTATACTGGACTACAGAGTCCGGCCTTAGGAACAGTGCCACATAATTATCCAGTGACCATGTCTGTGGGAAAAAGTGGGCAGTATTGATTCCCTTATATCCACTGAAGGAGGTAACGACAAGCCATACGATCGGTATCAGCCAGATCACAGCAAGTAACAGTAAAACCAAATGTCTTCCAATAAATTTAAACTGCTTTTTCATTATCTGAACTCATCCTCCTTATCTCCCTTAATAGTTCTTGTGAAGGTAACCAGTGTAAACGCTGCACAGATCACAAATACACAGATACCGATCACAGATGCCATCTTGTAGTTGTAATATTCATTGGTCAGTCTGAACAACCATGTTACTAACAGATCGACTTCCTTCGCATTGGAGTTCGCCAGTGCCTGGTTGGATGTCACGAACACATCCTGTGTCAGCAGGTAAATTACGTTGAAGTTATTGATATTCTTAACAAAATCAGTGATCAGCGCCGGTCCGGTAACAAACAGCATATACGGCATTGTGATCTTACGGAAGATCTGGAAGCTTGAGGCACCATCGATCCTAGCACTTTCAATTTGATCCTCCGGAATATTCATCAGGACACCGGTTGCGATCAGCATCTGGTAAGGAACACCTACCCAGATATTGATCATAACGATCATGAACTTCGCCCATCCTGGATTTGTCAGGAACGGAATATAACTGAGGCTCTTATTTACCAGACCGATATTCTTCAGGAAATCTGTCACACCTATGTTGGCACAGATCGTATTCACGATACCGTTATCCCCAAAGAAGTTACGTACAAGAAGCAGTGTTACGAACTGTGGAACCGCAATAGCGATAATAAACAGGGTTCTCCAGAGCTTTGGACATTTCGTTTTCTTGTCATTGATAAACTTGGCAAGCAGGATACCAAGAATATAGGTGGTAAAGGTTGCCAGCACTGCCCATTCCAGTGTCCAGACCAGAACCTTGGTAAAGGAATAACCAAAGGTGATGGTCGCAGATGTGGTAAACAGGTTTTTAAAGTTCCTAAGACCAACCCAGGTAAACAGGGCACTTGGCGGCATATGCTGCTGATCATAGTTGGTAAATGCCACTGCGATCAGCACAAGGATCGGCAGAATGTTCATTAATATGATACCGATACAGGGAAGTGTCATCAGAGTGATATGGAACTTTTCATTAAATAAAGCTCTGATATCTTCCTTAAAGGTATTGATATGTCTGCCTTCCTTCTGATCCATCTGAAGACGATAAACAGTCTTCACGTTGGAAATATATACGAGAATAAACACAACGATCAGAAATAATGCAATAATGGAATTCAGCAGTATCTGAAATGAGTTATCATAATCGTTGACTGTACTTTTCAGTGTAAGCGGGTCAAAGACCTGTTCGAACTGTACGGTACCAAGTGTACCGAACTTGGCAAGATTGGGGGCTGCATAACCGACACACATAACAGCAAACACAGCCTCAAGCAGCATCATGATAATACCATTGATGATCTGTTTTCTTGCAAAATAGCCTGCTCCCATAAAAAGGAGGGAGAGTTTTACGAAAATATCACCTTTGGAAACGGCAATACAAAATTCTTTAAAAAATTTATTATTCATGTGAAACCCCTCTAAGAGTTCTTTCGATTGATTCGATTGATTTGATTGATTGTACCTTCTTTTGAAAAATACCCCACATACCCGGAAGGTATGTGGGGTATTGGCAATTCATCTATAGAATTACTGTACGGGAGCTGTGATACCGTCTACTGTTGTATCAAGCAGTGTCTGAAGATCTGTTCCATCAGGATTGCCAGATGCAAGGATCTGTCCTAAGGTTTCAGCAGGTGACCAGAAGTTTCCACCTACACGCTGAGGTGTTGCAAAAGCTGCCTGGGCTGCCAGTGCGGAAATTGCAGGATTTGACTTAACTGCATCACTCTCTGCTACTGCAATGTTAGCAGGTCCAAGTCCTCTTGCTTCAAATCTTGCAGTCTGGGAATCCTCATTTGTCAGGAACTCTGCAAGGAGCATTGACCAGCCTACATTCTTGGAGTAGGGGCTTACACCGATCAGCTTGTAACCAGAGTAGGAGCTCATCTGCTTGGGTTCACCTGCTACATTGAAGGTAGGAAGCTTGGTTGCTGCATAGTTCTCTCCCCATGCTTCCTGAGCTGTCTCAGCTCTCCATGTACCGTTTACACACGCTACTACTGTTCCTTCAGCAATTGCTGTTGCCTGATTTTCATCATCCATATCTACAAGTACGCCTGATGAGAACAGATCAAGAATGGACTGTGCTACATCTGTACCGCCTGCACCGTTCCATGTACAGGTATTGGTAACACCGTCATCATTCAGGCTAAGCTCAAGGCCTGCACCCTCAAAGAAAGCGTAGATGTACCAGCCGTTTGATACGTCCATGGCAATCTTCTTGCCAGCTGCCTGCGCAACCTCGATCATCTTCTCAAGTGACTGTGTATCTTCCTCAGTAAATACGGATGAATCATAGAACATGAAGTATCCGTTATCTGCTGTCATAGGATAAGCATATAATTTGCCGTCTACTGTTGCTGCTTCTACAGAGCCTGCAGCATTTGCATTTGCAACATCATAAGTATAAGTAGCACTTACCTCCTGAAGTGCACCTGCTGCAACCATTTCATTGATCTGGTCATCAGCGAATGCAAATACATCTGCGGAAGCCTCTACGTCTGCAAGAATGGTATCCTTTGCTGTAGATTCAGATTCGGAGCCAAGCTGGATATCAAATGTTACATCAGGATATGTTTCTTTGAATTTCTCAAGAAGCTCTGTGGTAAGAGCCTGATCTTCTTCTGATGCCCATACCTTAAGAGATACGGTATCTGTCGTAGCTGCGATCAGGTTTGCAACTGCATCAGATGCATCTGTGGTTTCAGCGGCTGCCGTATCCTCGGCAGGTGCCTCAGCCTCTTCTGTGGTCTCTGTAGTCTCTGCCGGTGTTTCTTCTGCCACTGCAGCGTTTCCGCATCCGGTGAGCATTGCTGCTACCATGGAAACAGTAAGCAGAGATGCTAACAATTTCTTTTTCATATTACTTTCCTCCTGTTGATTTGAGATACGCCATGCGTTCCCTTCTTATTTTAGTTGGGATGCGCTGTGCGCTCCCTGTTCCTGAACTTCTGCTGTGCAATATGCGCAACCGTTTGTTCATGAACCTAGGATATCATCCATATACGCTGCTGTCAATGTGTGAATACATACATTTTACAGCATAATTTTTGTACATTATGCACAATAGACATTCTTTTTTACTGGTTGTATTATCTATGAATGTGTTTATACATTTTCGTAATGCGCAATCGGTTGTTCCTCAGTGTTTTTCGTATATTTTATTATTTTTTTCGTAGTTTTTCAAATTGCATAAAACTGTTTTAAAATGTCATTTCTAGAAAACGTTTTCTTGTTTTCCTATGGAATTTTCATGATAAGACAGTTATACTGATAGCATCTTTACAGAACTTATTGATTTTTACAACAGAGCAAAGGAAAGGAACCTGCCATGAATCTTATAGCCAATCAGACAAAAATTCTCTATGGAACCGCTTATTATCCGGAGTATATGCCAGTCAGGCGTATCTCCACAGATATGGAAATGATGAAAAAGGCCGGGATCAACACGATCCGTATTGCCGAATCCTCATGGAGCAGCTTTGAGCCCTCAGACGGTGTTTTTGACTTTTCGATCGTAAGGGAGATCCTGGACAATGCAAAAGCTTACTCTCTTCACGTGATCGTTGGTACGCCGACCTATGCTATCCCATCCTGGCTTGTCAGGAAATACCCCGATATCCTTGCAGTTACCCACAGTGGACCTTCTCTCTATGGTCACCGGCAGAATATGGATATCACACATCCCGGTTACCTGTTTCATGCAGAACGGATCATACGCAGGCTGATGGAGGTCTGTGCCACGCATCCTAACGTGATCGGTTATCAGCTTGACAATGAAACAAAATCATACGATACAGCCGGTGAACGGGTACAGAAGATGTTTGTGGATTATTTAAAGGACAAATTCAAAACCACAGATTCCCTGAATGAAGCCTTCGGTCTGACCTACTGGAGCAACCGCATTGCCTCATGGGAGGATTTCCCGGATGTACGCGGCACAATCAATGCCAGTCTCGGAGCTGAGTTTAAGGCCTTCCAGCGCCGCCTTGTCACCGACTTTCTTTCCTGGCAGTCAGGGATCGTACGTGAATACGCAAGGGACGATCAGTTCCTGACACAGAATTTTGACTTTGCATGGAGTGACCATTCTGAAGGTCTCCAGCCGGAAGTAGACCAACGCTCTGCTGCCAGGGCGCTTACTATCGCAGGTGTCGATATCTACCACCCCTCTGCCGGTGATCTGACGGGTGCAGAGATTGCCATGGGCGGTGCAATCGGCCGTTCTATCAAAAAGGCTCCCTACCTGGTTCTGGAAACGCAGGCCCAGGGAAATCCAGGCTGGCTTCCCTACCCCGGACAGCTCCGTCTTCAGGCATACAGCCATCTTGCAGGGGGAGCTGCTTCTGTCATGTACTGGCACTGGCATTCTATCCATAACTCCTTTGAAACCTACTGGAAAGGCATTTTAAGCCACGATCTTCAGGAGAACGAAACCTACCGGGAGGTCTGTCAGATCGGTCAGGAGCTTGCTGCACATACAGATCTCCTCTCTTACCATCCAGCAGCCGAATGTGCGATCCTTCTAGGGCACCGTTCCCTGACAGGACTTTCCTATTTTCCGATCGGTGGTCTTTCCTATCATCAGATCATGCGCTGGCTCTTTGATGCCCTGTACCGACTGAATATAGCCTGTGATGTGATCTATCCGGAGGATGTGCTTTCAGAAGATACAGACGTTCTCTGCCAGAAATACCGTATCATCCTGACACCCGCCCTGTATTCTGCTTCTGATCCCCTGATCGACCGGCTGAAAAGGTATGTTTTCCACGGTGGCCACCTGATCAGCACCTTCCGCAGCTTCTTTTCTGATGAAAGCCTGTCCGTCCATCCGAAGGTGCAGCCCTGCGGTCTCACTGAATGTTTCGGGGTCACCTATGACCAGTTTACGGTTCCATCCGGCTTCGTTCCGCTCCGTTTCACAGACGGGATCATTTCCGTGGATGCTGCTTCCACCCAGTCTTCTGCCCTGGCAGCTTCCTTCATGGAGCTGCTGCGTCCTCTCTCAGAGGAGACTGAAGTGCTTGCAGCCTATGAGCACAGTGCCTACGAAAAATATGCTGCTGTTACCTGGCATCCATTTGGCAGAGGCTCTGCTGCATACCTTGGCTGCTTCTTCACCGATAGCCATATACTGGAAGAGCTGCTCAAAAATCTTTGTGTCCGTATGGGGATCCTTCCTCCCGGTCCTGTATTCCCTGTGATCTGCCGCCGGTCAGTAAACAAAAACGGCAGCAGTGTACTTTATCTCTTCAACTATTCCGGCAAGGAAAAAACCTGCTTCCTACCGGAAACAGGTTCTGTTACACTCGCACCCTATGATGTACAGTTATTTTACAGCTCATGATACAACCGGCCGACAGGAAGTCCTACTACATTACTGTAGTCGCCGTTTATACCCTGGATATAAGCGGCGAAGCTTCCCTGTATGCCATAGGCGCCCGCCTTATCAAGCGGCTCTCCCGTCTTCACATATGCAGTAATCTCTTCCTCACTCATGGGATATACCAGTACATCTGTCTTTTCAAAAAACTGCTTTTTCTGTATACCGCATGTACCTGTTCCTTCCTCAAGAGGCTGCAGACCACCCTGCCGCAGGATCGTCACACCGGTATAAACCTGATGGGATCTCCCCTGAAGAAGCTCTATCATCCGGAAAGCTTCCGTCTCATCAGCCGGCTTTCCAAGGATCCTGTCGTCTACAGCAACTACTGTATCTGCGCCGATCAGGATACTCTCCTTCTTCTCTTCCTCTGTCAGCTCATCCCATACAGCCAGTGCCTTCCGCTCTGACAGAATGCAGACAAGCTTCTCCGGTTTCGTTTCCTCTGTATGTTCATCAGCCTCACTTACCCTTACCGTAAAGGAAAGGCCGATCTGGGAAAGCAGCTCCTTTCTCCTTGGCGAACCGCTTGCCAGTATGATCTTCTTATTATTCATGATGCATCTCCGGAATAAATACTCTGTGATTTACGGTTTCTTCTAAAACCCTTGCTGCCTCCACTGCTTCCCTGCAGAAGGTCTGCTGGGAATTGATCAGCTCCTTGCCTCTCTTATCAACCTTTTCATAGATTCCCTCGGCCGTCAGGATGCTTGCCTTGACAGTATCCTTAAGCTGAGTGGTCAGGATGTGCATCAGCCTTTCACGAAGTACCGGTTCCTCCACCGGGAACATGATCTCCACACGCCTTTCCAGGTTTCTTGGCATCCAGTCAGCACTGGCACAGTAAAATTCCTCTCTTCCGTCATTGGCAAAATAAAAGATACGGCTGTGTTCCAGGAAATTTCCAACAATGGAACGCACTGTAATATTTCTTCCGATTCCGGGAAGTCCCGTTTTCAGACAGCAGATACCTCTGATGATCAGCTCGATCTTCACTCCTGCCGCACCGGCTTCATATAATGCTTCGATGATATCCTTATCACAAAGGCTGTTTACCTTTGCTATGATATGCCCCTCTCTGCCGGCTTCTGCATTTTTCTTTTCCCTGTTGATCAGATACAGGAACTTATCCTTCAGCCACAGAGGTGCTACAGAAAGCTTATTCCAGCCAAGAGGCTCCGAGTAACCGGACAGCATATTGAATACCGCTGTAGCATCCTCGCCAATCGGTTCTGCACATGTCAGAAGCCCCACATCAGTATAAAGCTTTGCTGTGGCATCATTATAGTTTCCGGTTCCAAGATGTACATATCTGCGGATACCGTCTTCCTCCTGACGTACCACCAGCGTGATCTTGCTGTGTGTCTTCAGTCCCACCAGTCCGTAAATAACGTGGCAGCCTGCCTTCTCCAGCATCTTCGCCCATACGATATTATTTTCCTCATCAAATCTGGCTTTTAATTCTACCAGCACAGTAACCTGTTTTCCATTCTCTGCAGCCTGTGCAAGTGCTGCAATAATCGGGGAATTACCGCTGACACGGTACAGTGTCTGCTTGATCGCAAGCACATCCTTATCCCTTGCTGCCTGCCTGATGAAATCCACCACCGGGGCAAAGGTCTCATAGGGATGATGCAGCAAGATATCTCCTTTGCTGATCTCCTCAAAAATATTACAGTCTGCCGGAAGCTGCGGTACAGGCTGTGGCTTTGCATAGCCCTGCTCCTTCAGAGCATCAAAGCCCGGCAGCCCATACATCTTCATAAGGAAGGTCAGATCAAGCGGTCCATCAATCCGGTAAATATCTCCATCCCCGATAGACAGCTCTGCCTTGATGATGGCAAGCAGTCTCTTATCGATCCCATCCTCCACTTCGAGTCTGATCGCCTGTCCCCACTGTCTCTTCTTTAACTGCTTCTCAATCTCCTTCAGGAGATCCTCTGCCTCATCCTCATCCAGGGAAAAGTCAGCATTTCTCATGATACGGAAGGGATAAGAGCATACGATATCATAATTCAGGAACAGCTTCTGGATATTCCGTTCAATGACTTCTTCCAGAAGGATCACTGTCTTTTCTTTTCCCTCTTCCTCTGGAAGGACTACAATCCTCTGCAGGACGCTTGGCACCTGAACAGTAGCAAATTCCAGCTCTCCTTCCCCATTTTTCTTCTTCACAAGGGCACCGATATTCAGTGACTTGTTCCTGATCAGTGGAAATGGCCTTGAGCTGTCTACCGCCATAGGTGTCAGGACCGGGTACACATTTTCTTCGAAAAAACGGTCCACAAATTTTCCTTCTTCCTCCGTAAGCTCCTCATGGCGTCTGATCACCCGGAGCCCATTCTCCAGAAGAAGAGGGAGCAGTGTCTTATTGTAAATACTATACTGTTCCTTTACCAGACTGTGTGTCGCCACATTGAGTGCCTCCAGCTGCTGAAGCGGTGTCATACCGGCGATATCCTTCTTCTCATAGCCCGCATTCACCATATCCTTCAGGGAAGCCACCCTTACCATGAAAAACTCATCCAGATTAGACGCTGTGATACTAAGAAACTTAAGCCTCTCAAACAGCGGATTCTGTTTATCCCTCGCTTCACCCAGAACTCTCTTATCAAAAAGCACCCAGGAAAGTTCCCTGTTTATGTAATTAGAAGGATCCTTATAGCTGCTTTCACCCTTTGTCTCATTCATTCCTGTTACTTCCTTTCTGTCAAAAACTCTCATCCATTGACCGTACGCTTCTGCTTTATGACAGGCCGCACATTATATACCTCCTGGAAGAACCCTGCCCTGGCATCAAACAGCCCCTTTTCCAGTGTAATATCCTCATTCGTATCTACTGTGATAATAAGCTTATCATCCTTCAATGTAGTACGTACATCCTTGAATTTCTGTTTATGGCTCCTGTCAAGTCCGTTTGCAAGCCGCAGGATCGCTGTCAGTTTGGCAACTACAAGATAAGCCTCTCTATCGATCGTACTGTACCTTGCCATCTCCTCATAATAATCAAATTCCAGATGATTAAATTTAACTACATTGGCCACGATCTCCCTTTCCTTATGGGACAGACCAATGATCTCTGTTGCCATGATGATACTGTATGAGCACTCCCCAAGGTTTACCATGCTGATATACTTGCCGCAGTCATGCAAAATCGTTGACAGCTGCAGAAGAAGTCTCTCCCGTCTGCCAAGGCCGTGGATCTTCCGTGTGTGGTCAAATATATGCAGTGCGATCTGCTCCAGTGTGGCACTCCTTTTGCTGCTGCCACGATAACGTTTACTGATATTCTGCGCACAGGCTATGATATCCTGTTCAAAATCATGGGAGGCTGCTACTATTTTATTCTTCTCTGCATATTCATATGCGATACCGTCACAAAGAGTCACCCCGGGTGCCCAGATCAGTTCCGCTCCCATGATCTCCATGATCCGTTTTAACAGCATCAGGGAAATATGGAGCATTGGCATATTCTCTTCCGGAACATCCCATTTCTTTGCCAGCTCTCCTGTACGCTGCGAATGATAGGCTTTTTCAAACTTTTCAAACAGCTCTCTGCCTGCATAGCCTGTCATTTCATGCTCCAGGCTTTTTTTGCGGAGCAGCATGGAAACATAATCATCTACGATGATGATATTCCGGATCTCCCTGTCCTTCAGGTACAGCTTCTTATAGGTCAGCATCTGGGAATCTACAAGCTCTGTGATCAGGTCATCAGACTGCTTCACCCCTGCATTCATATGGCGGAGTCTTTCCTGCAGACGTAAAACCCCGAGCTTCATATTCTGGGTAGAAACAAGCTTGTCCTTATCAAACAGGGAGATCTGTATACTGCCGCCTCCGATATCCACAATTGCTGTCGGATTTTCAATGATCTTCAAAAAGCCCTCTCCCTGGAAGGCAATGGACTTATAATCCAGGAAACGCTGTTCAGAATTGCTCAGCACCTGGATATGGATACCTGTCCTGACCTCGATCTGATTTAACAGGATTATGGTGTTCTCAGTCTCCCTTATGGCACTGGTACCGTAGGCAGCGTAATCACTGACACGGTATGTCTTCATGATATCAGAAAAGGCCAGCAGAGCCTCACACAGCTCTTCTACTCTCTCATAGGAAAGCTTGCCTGTGGTATAGCTCTCTGTTCCCATGTTGATCTCCCGCCTGATATGGTCGATCTCCTTCATCCCTCTCCTTGAAACCTCAAAGATCTTCATGGAAAGCTCGAAGGATCCTACATCAATTGCCGCAAATGTTCTGACTGCCATTTTATATTCCTCGCTTATTGACTTTTCTTGTTTTATCCGGTGTCCTTTAATAATTGCCAAGGATCTTCATGTTCCTTGCTTCATCCCGAAGTCCTCTCAGTGCATTCTTTACCGCACTGTCAGACAGGTTTCCGTCAAAATCGATAAAGAAACGGTACTCCCAGTTCCGATCCTCGATCGGCCTGCTTTCGATCCGGTTCATATTCAGGTTATTATAAATGAAATGTGACAGCATATGATACAGGGAACCACTTTCATGGGCTACCTCAAAGCAGATGCTGACCTTTCTGGCATTCTTCAGGAATATCTTCTGATTGGTCACGATAATAAAACGGGTGGAATTGGTGCTGGACTGGTTCACACCCTTCTCAAGGATCTCAAGTCCGTACAGCTTTGCTGCATATTCACTTGCAATGGCTGCCTGTGTCCTATCCTTCTCCTCTGCTACCTTTCTTGCAGCAAAAGCATTATTCTGCATGCTGATCTGCTGCCAGGGATGTGTATTCAGATATCTGGCTGACTGCATCAGGGACTGTGGATGGGAATATACCGTCTTAATATCTGACAGCTTTGTTCCTGGCAGTGCCATCAGACAGTGTTCAATCTTAATGATCTGTTCTCCTACAATATAATTTTCAAATTCTACCAGAAGATCATAAATCTCACTGACGATCCCAGCTGTTGAATTCTCGATTGGAAGTACTGCATAATCTGCGCTGCCCTCGTCAATGGCGATCATGGCATCCCGGAAGGTATCTACATGAAAGCTGTCAATCCTGTCCCCGAAATACTGATGCATGGCCGCCTGGGAATAGGCTCCCTCTGCTCCCTGGAAAACCACTCTTGCCTTCTCTGTTTCAAGCTGGTCAACCTGAATAAAAGGAAGCTTATTCAGACTTCCTCTCTCAGACAAAAGCTGATATTGCAGTTTGCGGCTCATGGACATGATCTGCTCAAAGAGTTCTTCAATCCCATGACTGTTGAAATCGTTATGGGTGAGTGACTTCACCTTTCTGATCTTTTCTTCTTCTCTTGCTTTATCAAATACCTGTTTGCCATTCTCAATCTTGTACTCTGCAACCTGTCTGGAAATATCCATCCTTTTTTCGTAGAGATCCACAATGCTGCTGTCTATTTCATCGATCTGCCCCCGCAGTTCTGTCAAGTCCATATTCTTCCGTTCCTTTCGCATAAAATCTTTATTAATTTTATACCAAACGGATAGGGATAGCAAGCAATTGCCTCTATTTTACCTGTTCTTTACTTTGCGGAAGCGCAGCAGGCATCTGCCCCACATTTTCATTGCAGTCCCTGCCTGTTTTCAGTATAATAAAGAAAACTATTTTACTTTTATCCAGGGAGAAAACACCATGAAAAAAAATGGAAAATATATCATTTTTGCTGTGATTATCGTTCTGTTACTTATTACCGCAGGCTTTCTTTCCACACTCAAAGGAAGAGTTCCGGACAATGATATTTCCGTTACAGGCAACACCGCCGGAAATCTGAACCAGCATGGTCTGTTCTGTGAATCTGATGGCAAGGTGTACTTTGCCAATGCCTATGACAACTACGCACTCTACTCCATGAATCCTGACGAAACAGAGTTTACACGTCTTGGAAATGGCAGTGTTTCTTCGATCAATGCTGCAGGTGATTACCTGTACTACTTTATGGATACCAGTAAGGCCGGTGAGGGCTTTGGTTATGTCCTTCGTACTTATGGTGTCTTCCGTACAAAGAAAAATGGCAATAACACCGTATGTCTTGTCAGAGACGGTGCCGTTACCATGCAGCTGTGCGGAAACTATCTGTATTATCAGAGATATAATAACAAAGACTTTACGAAGTTTTATAAGCTGAAAACAGACAAATCAGAGAACCTGCTTATCTCTGACGACATCATCAATCCTGCTTCCTGCGATAATGGCATTATCTACTACAATGGACAGGATAAGGATCATTACCTGTATGCCTTAGATACCCGGACAGATACCTCTTCAGTCATCTATGAAGGAGATCTCTGGTTCCCGGTTTATAAGGATGGTTATGTTTACTATATGGATGTTGGAAATAATTATCAGCTCTGCAGATATTCCCTTTATGATCAGAGCGTGGAGGTTCTGACAACAGATCGTGTGGATTTCTTCAATGTGGGAAATACCTATATCTATTATCAGAAGGTAGACAGCGCATCACCTGCTCTTATGCGGATGCGCTTTGACGGAAGTGAACCAGAGGTTGTTGCAGAAGGCAACTACAGCAATATCAATATCACTTCCCAGTATGTTTATTTTAATGAGTTCAATACAGAGGTTCCGGTTTACCACACACCAGAAAGCGGCCCTGTTTCTGTAAGCACCTTTGATGGTGCAAAGAACGCTGCCATTACATCTGTTTCCTGACGACCAGGTATTCGTTTCCCGGCTGATAGTATGGGCAGTCCCTGAATTCATCAGCCAGGAACCTGGCCATTTCATCCTCATCAAGATCCTGCTCACAGGTATAGCACTCATAGTCATCATCATAGGTATAAAAGTTACATTCCTCGCAGATTCCTGCGGGGGATTTTTTATTTCCGGTCATTCTTATCTCCTTCCAGTTCCAGCTTCATCTGACGGATCGTCTTCTGAAGCAGTGGATGTACATAGCCAGGATTCAGTTCATCCATAGGATCCAGTACAAAGCTCCTGTTCTGCATATCCGGATGAGGCACGGTCAGTTCCTTTGTCCCTGAAACGAAATCCTCATAAAAAAGAATATCCAGATCCAGTGTCCTTGGTCCCCAATGGATCTTCCGCTCTCTTCCTGCTTCCAGCTCGATCTTCTGAAGGAGATGCAAAAGCTCCAGCGGCTCATACAGAGTATCAAGCTCCAGTACACCATTGATAAATGCATCCTGCTCTACTCCCCCGTAAGGCTCTGTTTCAATGAGCGTGGAACAGCGAAGATGTCTTATTTTCTGATCTGCCTTCAGCTTTTCCACTGCCTCCAGAATATAGTTCCTCTTATCTCCCATATTGGAGCCGACAGCCACATAGGCACGTTTAAAACCACGCTCTATTCTGACTGACACAGATTCAAAGGGAAGCCCAATCGGTGCGGAAGGCTTCCGGATCTCCAGAATCACCCTGTCTATTTTATCAAATGTCGTAAGGATCTCTCTGACACAGCCCTCTGCCACTGCCTCTAAGAGCTGGAACCGGTGTTCCCGAAGGAAATGAGAGATCAGTCTTGCGATATCTCCATAACTTGTAGAATCAGCAAGGGCATCACTTTTTCCAGCCCTTTTCAGATCAGAAAAAAGAACAGCATTCACGAAAAATGACTGTCCGTTTCTCTTCTCATGCTCATATACACCATGTCCGGCGTAAACCTCCAGATTGTCAATCCTGATCTCATCCATTCCTGATCGCCTCTGCCATTTTAATGGCTCTCACATTCTCTTTGATATCATGTACTCTCACAAAGGCACACCCCTTCATTACCGCAAATACGGTTGTCACAAGGGTTCCCTCTACTCTCTCTTCTACCGGCAGGGAAAGGGTCAATCCGATCACTGATTTTCTGCTTGTTCCAAGCAGTATCGGGTAACCAAATACCTTCAGCTCCTCCAGACGGTTGATGATCTCCAGATTATTTTCATAGGTCTTGCCAAAACCAACGCCCGGATCCAGGATAATGCCGTCTTCCCGGATGCCTGCCTTTCTGGCAAGAAACAGGGTATCAGAAAGATCTGCTGCCACATCCTCCATAAAGTTATGGTAATCGGTATTGTCCCTGTTGTGCATCAGGCAGCAGGGCAGTCCTGCTTCTGCAATCACGCCCGCCATCGTATCGTCATATTTCAGTCCCCAGATATCATTGATCAGGTCAGTACCTGCCTGTATTCCGGCCTTTGCTACAGCCCCCTTGCAGGTATCCAGGGAAATGGGGATATCAAAGCGTTTCTTCACCGCCTCGATCACCGGGATAACCCGGTCTGTTTCCTCCTGCACACTGAGCACAGTGTAGCCCGGTCTTGTGGACTCACCGCCAATATCCAGAATATCCATACCTTCTGCGATCATCTCCTCTACATGGAACAGTGCCCTGTCCATGTCGTTGAACTTACCGCCATCTGAAAAAGAATCCGGTGTCACATTCAGGATCCCCATCACATACGTATGATTGTTTACATCAAATTCCCTGTTTCCTATTTTCATGATTTCCCCCGTTTTTTCTGTTTCTTTCCGGAAAGCCGTTTCTTTCTGTTTTACTGTGCCAGCAGATGGAAAAAAGTATCCTGCAGCTCTTTATTATCCTTGAAAACGCCCCGTGATACCAGTGTCACGGTCTGGCTGCCGGGCTTTTTCACCCCACGCATAGTCATGCACATATGTTCAGCACTGAGCTGCACCATGACTCCCCTCGGCTTTACATATTCCATAATGGCATCAGCGATCTCAGCTGTCAGCTTTTCCTGGATCTGCAGTCTTCTTGCATAAACCTCTACAGTTCTTGCCAGCTTGCTGATCCCTACCACTTTTCCATCCGGAATATAGGCAATATGTGCCTTTCCATAAAAGGGCATCAGATGATGCTCACAGATGGAGTAAAAGGTGATATCCTTTTCCAGGATCATCTCATTATTTTCTGCATGAAAGGCTTTAGACAGCTGCTCCCCGGGATCCTCCTCCATGCCCTGACAAAGCTCCTCATACATTCTCGCTACCCTGTCTGGGGTATCGATCAATCCCTCACGCAGGGGATCCTCTCCGATTCCTTCTAACAGTAATGTAATTCCCTCTCTGACTTTATCCTTATCAACCATGTTTTACCGCCTGGCCTTTCTTACCATTCCTGACTGCCGTGATCAGCTTCCCCAGATACGACAAAGATCCAAATGCCACGATCACCGTATCCTTATCTGCCATAAGATATGCAAGCTCTATCGCTTCCTCCACACTGTCCGTACAGGTCACATTCTGATGAAATCCTTTCGCCTTCAGTGCCAGTTCATAAGAAGTAAGTCCTCTGCTCCCTTCTGTTGACACTGTCAGGATCTGCTCTGCATAAGGACAGGTAACCTTCAGGATCTCCTCCTGTTCCTTATCTCTCAACATTCCTATTATATAGATAATCCTTTTATTTGTAAAATAAAAACCAATGGAATCGGCAAGCCTTGCGGCGCCATCTCTGTTATGTGCCCCGTCTGCGATAAAAAGAGGCTTCTGACCGATCACTTCAAATCTTCCTGGCCAGGTTCCTTCCGCAAAGCCCTTATAAATATCTTTTTCCTTGACGGGAAATCCCTTTTCTGAAAGCTGCTGAAGGGCAAGAAGAGCTGTCAGGGCATTGTCAAGCTGATATCTGCCAGCTAATGTGACCATCAGATCCTGATACTTTCCATAAGAAAACCTCTGTCCCTTTATGGTACTCTTGATCTTTTTCAGGCTGCCAGGATCTGCTACGTCAAGCGTCACCTTCTGCTTTTCACAGGCAGCCTTCAGCACCGAAAGAACCTCTTCCTTCTGAGGTGCACTGACCGCGCTGCAGCCTGGCTTGATGATCCCGGCCTTTTCCCTTGCGATCTCCGCAAGCGTGTTTCCAAGAAACCTCATATGGTCAAGACTGATGGATGCAAATACGGCAACCAGTGTATTCTGAATAATATTGGTGGCATCCAGTCTGCCGCCCATACCGGTTTCCAGTACAACAATGTCACAGTCCTTTTCCTTAAAATAAAGAAAAGCAAGCGCTGTCTCTACTTCAAAGGGTGTAGGCTGACTGTTTCCTTCTGCCTTCAGCTCCTCACATGCTTCCTTCAGCCTTGTCATATACAAACACAGATCCTTTTTGCTGATCGGCCGCTCCCCTATCTGGAACCGCTCTCTGTAGTCAAAGATCGTTGGTGATATATATCTTCCGGTCCGGTAGCCCGCCTGCTTCAGCACACTGGAAACCAGACAGAGAACAGACCCTTTTCCATTGGTTCCTGCAATATGCACGAAGGAAAGTGCATCCTGCGGATTGCCAAGCTTCTCACATAATGCCCGGATATTATCAAGTCCCGGTACGATCCCGCCGCTCTGCAGGCTGTCAATATAGTCCATGGTTTCCTGATATGTCATCATTTTTTTCTCATCTGTCTGCATAATTTTCCTTCCGCCTGGCCATACTTACCTTATGATGAAAAAATGGTTCAAAGACTTTCTCACCTGCGGTATGACCGGCTGGTGCCTTGAAATAGTATATACTGCTCTCGGTTCCTTAAGAAGACGTGAGCTTTCCCTGAAAGGAACAACCTCTCTCTGGATGTTCCCGATCTATGGGAGTGCTGTCCTTTTAAAGCCACTGTTTGTCCTCCTCCGAAGACTTCCTGTTTCTGTCCGGGGAAGTATTTATGCCCTGTGTATCTTCACCGGCGAATTTCTCTCCGGGCAGTTCCTTACAAGAAAGGGCATCTGTCCATGGAGCTATGAAAACTGCCGCTGGCGCATCAAAAACGTGATCCGGCTGGATTATTTCCCCAACTGGTTCCTTTCCGGCCTGCTCTTTGAAAAGCTTCTCTCAAAAAAAGCGGTATGACAAGTCATACCGCTCTTACTTAATCCGGAATCCCATCTCCGTCAAGATCTGTCACATCTGCCCCGATATTCAGTGTGTTCACTGTCCTGCGCTTTAATCTGGCTGCCTCTGACATCTCCAGGATAAAATCCTTCACTGCCCTTGCATTCTTAATATGGGTCAGAGGAAGCTTGGGATCTGTCGTATCTCCTGTATAGCAGATCACCGTACCAAGTCCGAACATTCTTTCAAACAGTGTACTTACAAGCTCCACATCCTGAATCTTGTACATGTAACAGTCACTCTCAACTTTCTTCAGAAATCCACTGTTTACTGTCAGTACATTCTCCTTGACTGTATATGTGGTAAATGTAAAAGGAAGCCCGAAAAACAGCCATCTTTTCTTCTCTTTCAGCTCTGTAGCCATAAGCCTCTCCCTCTCTTTTCCTCTGTAATAAGGCTATTGTACAATATCCCTTCTTAGAATGCAAAGTATTCTTGAAAGAAATTTATTCTTGTGCTATGATAGGAAAAATAGGCAAAAAGGAGGGTTATCATGACTGCAAAAGAATGTATCATGGGCCGCAGAAGTATCCGCAAATTCAAGGACACTCCCGTTGACCATGAGGTAGTAAACGAAATTATTGAAGCTGCTTCTTATGCACCGAGCTGGAAGCATTCCCAGATCGCAAGATATGTTGCTGTAGAAGGTGCCCTGAAGGATAAGATCGCTGATGAATGTACAGATGCTTATCCCCACAATGGTGAGATCATCAAAAATGCTCCCATGCTGATCTGTCTTTCCTTTATCAAGGGAAGAAGTGGTTTCGAAAGAGATGGCTCTTATTCCACAGACAGAAAGGATAGCTGGCAGATGTTTGATGCGGGGGTTGCCTCTGAAGCATTTTGTCTTGCCGCATATGAAAAGGGACTGGGATCCGTTATCATGGGTATCTTTGATGAAGCAAAGGCTGCTTCTTTATTAGAGCTTCCTGAAAACCAGGAGGTGGCTGTTCTGATTCCTGTTGGAATTCCTGATGAAGAGCCTGTTGCACCAAGAAGAAAAGCAGTTGCTGATCTGTTAACATTCAAATAATAAAAATAAAATCGAAGAGTTTTACCGCTCTTCGATTTTCTATGTCAGCACAGGAAATATTTTCTAAGGCTTTCCTGTGGATCAAAATTTTATTTTGAAAGGAGTTCTCTGTTATGAGACATTTAATGAATCCTCTTGATTTCACGGTAGAAGAACTGGATCAGCTTTTTGTTCTTGCCGGTGATATCGAAAAAAACCGGGAAAAGTATGCCCATGCCTGTGATGGCAAAAAGCTTGCCACCTGTTTCTACGAGCCAAGCACCAGAACCCGTTTAAGCTTTGAATCTGCCATGCTGAACCTTGGCGGCAGTGTGATCGGATTTTCCGATGCCGGTTCCTCTTCTGCCTCTAAGGGTGAAAGTGTTTCCGATACGATCCGCGTGATCTCCTGCTTTGCAGATATCTGTGCCATGCGCCATCCCAAGGAGGGAGCACCCATGGTTGCTGCCAGCCACTCTTCTATCCCGGTGATCAATGCCGGTGATGGCGGTCATCAGCATCCAACCCAGACACTGACTGACCTGATGACGATCCGTTCCCTGAAGGGACGCCTGTCTGATTTCACCATTGGTCTTTGCGGTGACCTGAAATTTGGACGTACCGTACATTCCCTGATCAATGCCCTTGTCAGATATCCCGGCATCCGTTTTCTCTTCATATCTCCGGAAGAGCTCCGTATCCCGGATTACATCACAGATATGCTGAAGGAAAAGAACATTCCTTACGAGGAAAAGATCCGTCTTGAGGATGTCATGGGTGATCTGGATCTGCTGTATATGACACGAGTACAGAAGGAGCGTTTCTTCAATGAAGAGGATTATGTCCGTCTGAAGGATTTCTATATACTGGATGAGGCCAAAATGAAGCTGGCAAAGCCTGACATGATCGTTCTTCACCCACTTCCGAGAGTAAACGAGATCTCCGTTGAAGTAGACGATGATCCGAGAGCTGCCTATTTCAGGCAGGTACAGTATGGTGTCTATGTGAGAATGGCACTGATCCTGACGCTTCTTGGTATTGACACCGCTTCATTATAAAGGGAGGTACGATTATTATGTTAAATGTAGGAAAAATTGAAGAAGGATTTGTTCTTGATCATATCAAGGCAGGAAAAAGCCTTGCCATTTATCATCATCTGCAGCTGGACAAGCTGGACTGTACTGTTGCTATCATCAAGAACGCAAAAAGCAATAAGATGGGAAAAAAGGATATCCTGAAGGTAGAATGTGACATCAATATGCTGGATCTGGATGTCCTTGCCTTTATCGATCACAACATCACTGTGAATGTGATCAAGGATGGAGAGATCGTTGATAAAAAGGTACTGGAGCTTCCAAAAGAGATCAAAAATGTCATCCACTGCAAAAACCCGAGATGTATCACCTCCATTGAGCAGGGACTCCCCCACATCTTTGTCCTCGCAGATGAAGAACGGGAGATTTACCGCTGTAAATACTGTGAAGAAAAATATCGTGGAGAACTGTAAAAACGAAGGCCGCCGCAGCACCAGTACGTACAGCTGTGGTGGCTTTTTCATGCGCTGGCAGTTACAGATGTCTTCTGTGGTAACGCTTTGCCCGCATGGTACGGAATACCAGCGTCGTCAGTGTAATTCCTGCCGCCATGGATGCTGCAAATAAAAAGGCATAGATTCCCTCCCTGGCAAAGTCCTCCACACTGCCATGCATAAGGCTGTTCATGGCTCGGTACAGGGGCGCTCCTGGTATCAGCGGGATCGCAACCGATACCAGGAATACAGTTACCGGTGTCCTGAATATAATAGCCATTACTTCTGCATATAAGGTCAGTGCCACACAGGCTGTAAAGCTGCTGGCATAGTCATTTCCGGTAAGCTGCTGTGTCGCAAGATAAACACCCCATGCAGCAATTCCCCCGGCAGCAATCACCCAGAGCTTTTTTCCGCGTATATTATACAAAACCGCAAACCCCAGTGATCCTGCCCCTGCCATCAGAAGCTGTATGATCTCCTTCATGTTCTTTTCTCCTTATATCCTCAACGGAAATAAAATCCCGCAATGTTAAATCCGAATGCAATGATCACAGCAAGCAGGATCGATTCCATAAACCTGATCAGTCCTGTGATCGTATCCCCAGAGAACATGTCCCTCAGAGAATTGGTAAAGGCAATACCCGGAATAAGCAGCATGATATTACCAATACTGATCCTGTCAGCATGATCCGCCACCGATGCAAATACAGCAAGATTGGCAAGAAATCCTCCTGCTACTGAACAGATCAGCGCATTAAAAAGGTGGTTGGCTGCCGTTTTCTGCATAAAGGTCATCAGAAATTTAAGAAGCACACCGATCAGTGCCGAGATCACCATGTCCCTTGCATTACCTCCAAAGAAAACACAGAAGCTTCCGGATATCAATGCATAATCGAGCACAAGCCACCAGAATGAATACCCCTGCTCCTTCTGTATCCTCTCGATTTCTCGTTCTATTTCACCAAAGGTCAATCCCTCTTCACATATTTTTCTGGATAAACAGTTCAGCTCCTCCAGCTTGTGAAAATCACTGACAGTATTCAGTACTCTTCTCGTCTGGGTACAGCTCCCAAACTCCTTCCCATAAATAGAGGCACTCATGCTGGAGGTAATAGAAAATACATCTGCCCGCTCTGCTCCACCTGCCAGGCAGATCCTCCTTACGGTATCCTCCACCCGTCCCACTTCTGCTCCGTTTTCCAGAAGAAGTTCCCCGATATTCATGGCATAATATAAATACTGTTCTGCTTCCTGCCTGTTCACGATTCGTTCACCCGATCCTATATTTATAGTTTCCTCTGTATTGTATCTGATTCTTTCTGTAACCGCAATTCTAAAATTTTCCTAAAATGTATTGTTAATTTTTTAACACATGCTATAATAATGATCATGAAAACAAGATAACAGGCGCATGAACCCGTTTCAAAATGGTTACAATGATAGAAGGAGGTTTTACCATGAAAATTTTATTTTATGATACCAAGAGTTATGATAAAGAGTCCTTTGATGCTGCTCTTTCCAGGTTCCCGGAAATTGAAATTGAATATATCAAATATGACCTTGATCCACGTACTGCTTCCCTTGCAGAGGGCTTCGATGCCGTATGCGCTTTTGTCAGCTCAAACGTAGGTGAACAGACTCTTGAGATCCTGCACAGCAAGGGTGTTTCACTTGTTCTGATGCGCTGCGCCGGATTTAATAATGTGGATTCTACGAAAGCTGCAGAGCTTGGCATCCGCATCATGCGTGTACCCAGCTATTCTCCGGAAGCTGTTGCCGAGCATGCCATGGCACTGGCTCTTGCCTGCAACAGAAGACTCTACAAAGCCTATAACAAGGTACGGGAAAATGATTTCAGTCTTGCCGGTCTGATGGGCTTTAACTTCCATGGAAAAACCGCCGGCATCATTGGTACCGGAAAAATTGGTGCTGCCATGTGCCGGATCTGCAATGGTTTTGGCATGAAGGTTCTTGCCTATGACATGTATCAGAATCCGGACTTAAAGGATTTTGTAACATATGTTTCACTGGATGAGGTGCTCTCTGGGAGCAATCTGATCTCCCTTCACTGCCCTCTGACGGATGACACCTATCATCTTATCAATATCGAAACGATCAAAAAAATGATGGATGGTGTGATCCTTGTCAACACCTCAAGAGGTGCCCTCGTCAAAACGGATGATCTGATCGAAGGCATCCGTATGCATAAGTTTGCCGGTGTTGGGCTGGATGTATATGAGGAAGAAACCAAAAATGTCTTTGAAGACCGCTCAGATGAGATCCTGGAGCATTCTACCACAGCCAGGCTGCTCTCTTTCCCGAACGTTATGATCACCTCCCATCAGGGCTTTTTTACAAGAGAGGCTATGGAAGCAATTGCTGAAACCACTTTGGAGAACGCACTTACCTATGCTGCTGGTAAGGAAAGCAAAAATGATGTGAAGTAGGAATGACTCAGACTAAAGCGAATACGAAATAATATGGCTGTAAAGCGATATCGCCTTACAGCCATTTCTTCTTTTTAAAATACCGGATCAGGAAGATACTGACCAATATACTGACCACGATAAATACCGGATATCCATATCTGCTGGCAAGCTCCGGCATATTTTTGAAATTCATGCCATACCATCCCACCATCAGGGTAAGCGGCAGGAAGATTGCCGTGATCAGGGTAAAAAATTTCATCAGGGAATTCTGTTCAATATCGATCTGAGACTGATAGGCTTCTCTCATCTGTGTCACATAATCCCTGAGGTTCAGAACGCCTCTGTAGCAGCGGTCAATACGACTGTCTATGATGCCCAGATGCCTCAGTGCTTCTCCTGAAAGAAGTCCATTTTCATTATCCAGAAGTCCGTCAAAGATCACCTGCAGCTGCGTATAATACCGCTTCAGCCGGAGGAGCTCCTTCCTGTACTCTATGATCTTTCCAAGATAATCCTTCGTATCCCCTGCAAGAGCCTGATCCTCAGCCTCAGTAATGGAATTTTCCCAGCTGTCGATAAAATCCATATCGTTTTCCAGAAGTGCTGTAAAAAATCCACGAAGCGCCATTTCCTTGTCTGATTCCTGCTCTGGCAGAAGTTTTTTCATGCTCTGACAGGTTCTTTCATCCTCACAGAAAATGATCAGATCCTCCCTGTCAAGATACAGAAGTACTCTGGCGGTATCTACCAGAGTACTGTCTACATCATAAAAATCAAAGCTGCACAGATTAAAATTTATATAGGATTCAAAGGCGGCTGTTCTGCGCTTTTCCAGATAATCCTTCAGCACGCCCTTCTGCAGTGCCATATTGTCTATGATACTTTCTGCCTTATAGGCCTCTTCAAAACGCAGTACCCTCTGCATATCACTGCTGCTCCTTATTCAGGATCTCCATAAATTCCTCTCCTGTGATTGTTTCCTTTTCATAAAGGAATTTTGCAAGCTCATCCAGTTTTTCCCTGTTATTCTTCAGCAGTGAAATTGCCTTTTCATGCTGTGTCTTCACAAGGCTTACCACCTTTTCATCAATCAGAGCCTGTGTCTGTGGTGAGCAGGCAAGGGAAGCATCTCCGCCCAGATACTGGTTCGTTACTGTCTCCAGTGCAACCATGTCAAAGTCATCTGTCATGCCATAACGGGTAACCATGCCTCTTGCCAGCTTGGTTGCCTGCTCAATATCATTGGAAGCGCCTGTGGATATACTGTTATAAACTACTTCCTCTGCCGCACGTCCACCAGTCAACGTAGCGATCTTATTCTCCAGCTCTTCCTTTGTCATCAGATAATGATTGCCCTCTTCTACCTGCATGGTATAGCCAAGGGCTCCGGAGGTTCTTGGGATGATCGTGATCTTCTGTACCGGTGCGGAATGGGTCTGCAGGGCTGCAACCATGGCATGTCCGATCTCATGGTAGGCTACTGTCCATTTTTCCTTGTCTGTCAGGATCGCATTCTTCTTCTGGTAACCGGCGATAACAACCTCTATGCTTTCCTCAAGGTCTGACTGGGTTGCATACTTTCTGTTATCCCTGATGGCACGGAGTGCCGCTTCATTTACGATATTGGCAAGCTCTGCTCCAGAGGCTCCGGATGCCATCCTTGCCACCTTGTTAAAGTCAATGTCCTCCGCAATGCGGATCTTTTTTGCATGTACCTTAAGGATCTCTTCTCTTCCCTTAAGATCAGGAAGCTCAACGGGTACACGTCTGTCAAAACGTCCCGGTCTTGTCAGCGCCGGATCAAGAGATTCCGGTCTGTTGGTTGCTGCCAGGATGATGACACCGTTATTCCCCTCAAAACCATCCATCTCTGTCAGAAGCTGGTTCAGGGTCTGCTCTCTTTCATCATTGCCGCCCATACTTCCATCACGCTTCTTGCCAATGGCATCAATCTCATCAATAAACACGATACAGGGTGCCTTTTCCTTGGCCTGATTAAACAGATCCCTTACCTTGGCTGCTCCCATACCGACAAACATCTCAACAAACTCAGAACCGGAAATAGAGAAAAATGGAACGCTTGCTTCTCCTGCTACTGCCTTGGCAAGCATGGTCTTACCGGTTCCGGGAGGACCTACAAGCAGGATACCCTTTGGCATGGAGGCTCCGATCTCCTTATATTTCTCAGGATTATGAAGATATTCTACGATCTCAGTCAGATTCTCCTTGGCTTCATCCTCTCCTGCCACGTCATTAAATTTAATTCCTTCTGATGACTGTACATAGACCTTCGCGTTGGACTTACCCATGCCAAACATCATGGAACCGGCTCCGCCTCCTGCCTTGTCCATCATCTTCCTGCTCAGGAATTCACCTATGGCAAAGAAAATCACAAGCGGCAGGATCCATGTCAGCAGGAATGAAAGTAACGGTGATGTCTGTTCTACGATCTCACTGGCAAATTCTGCTCCTGAATCGTGCAGTCTTTCCACCAGTCCCGGATCTTCGATCACTCCGGTTTTGTAAATAACAGATTCATCCTTATTGGTAAACAGGATCTGGTTACTCTGGATCTCTACCTTTCCGATCTCTTTATTATCGGTCATGGTCATGAAAGTGCCGTAATCTACTTCCTTGATCTGCATTTTTGCCATCCAGGGAACCAGAAGGGAATTAATCAGAATTATGATCACCAGTACAAGCGTGTAATAAAAAATCAATGGTTTCTTAGGCTTTTTTATCTCATTCATCCTTTTTTCCTTTCCTGCTTTCTTTGATCATCTTTCTTCTCTGAAGTACGCCAGTCCAAGACTTGCCGGCGGCTGACTTTCACGCTTACTCCTGATACTGGTCACTACCAGTACCACCAGGGTTACCACATAAGGGATCATTTTATATAGTTCCTGATACTCCATATGATCCATTCCTGTCGGTATATACAGATACAGGATATAAAGACCACCGAACAGGAAGGAAGCAAATATGCTGACGTTAGGACGCCATATGGTGAATATAACAAGAGCGATAGCAAGCCATCCTCTGTCACCAAAGGCATCGTTTGACCAAACGCCGCAGGCATAATCCATGACATAATACAGACCACCAAGACCTGCGATCATACAGCCCGCTATGGTTGCCAGATATTTATACCTTGTTACACTGATTCCTGCCGCATCTGCTGTATTTGGTCCCTCTCCCACTGCCCGCAGGTGCAGTCCTGCACGGGTATGATTCAGGAAATAGGACGCCGCTACTGCAATGATAACTGCAAGATATGCCAGAAATCCATAGGATAAAAACAGCTTTCCAAACCAGCCAAGCTTTCCTGCAAACGGAAGGGACTTGCTGAAATAACTGCTGGTCGCTGAAAGGGCAATAGACGGAACATCACTGGCAACCAGCTTGATCAGGGAACCCCCGAAGAAGTTTCCAAAACCGACACCAAAGGTTGTCATGGCAAGACCTGTCACGTTCTGGTTTGCCCGCAGAGTTACTGTCAGGAAGCAATATAACAGACCCATCAGCATGGATCCGATCAGACAACAAAGCATGGGAATCAGGATTGCCAGCACCGGATTCATGGCTGCCGCACTTCCTGCAGATCTTTCATAAAAGAAGGATCCAATAACACCACTGATCGCACCCACATACATAACTCCTGGAATACCCAGATTCAGGTTACCTGACTTTTCTGTGATGATCTCTCCAGTACTTCCATAGAGAAGTGGGATTCCCTGGACGATTGCTCTTGGTATAAAGGCAAGTAAAAAATTCCACATGATTACTGTTCCTCCTTTTCTGCTTTCTTACGGAACTGCAGTCTGTAAGTGATAAAGAATTCACATCCGATAATAAAGAACAGAATGATACCAGTCAGAATATCCGCATAGGAATGATTCAGTCCGAAATTTGTAGAAATCTCACTGGCACCTCTGTCCATAAAAATAATCAGAAAGCTGGAAAATACCATAGTAAGCGGATTAAATTTGGACATCCAGGATACCAGGACACCTGTAAAGCCCTGTCCGCCTGCGATCGTAGTTGTCACAGTATGATTGATCCCGCCAACTAATAAAAGTCCTACCAGTCCGCAGACCGCACCGGATAACAGCATGGTACGGATAATAACCTTTTCTACCTTGATTCCTACATATTTGGCTGTATTTTCACTCTCACCTACAACAGAGATCTCATATCCCTGTTTACTGAAGTTCAGATAAACATACATAAATAAAGTAACAAGAGCTGCTACAATAATGCTCAGCAGATATTTGGATCCAAATGCCTGTGGCAGCCATCCGAGATTGGTATCCTGATTGATAATACCGATCTTTCCGGAGCCCTTTGGCACCTCCCATACGATCGTAAAGAAGGCTACCAGCTGTGTGGCAATATAGTTCATCATCAGCGTGGAAAGTGTTTCATTGGTATTCCACTTAGCCTTAAAGAAGGCCGGGATCAATCCCCACACAGCACCAGCCGCGATACTGGCGAGCACCATACATAAAATCACAAGTCCACCCGGCATTTTATCATCCAGACAGATCATGCACGCTGCAGCTGCAAGACCACCGACAAGCACCTGGCCTTCTCCTCCTATGTTCCAGAACTTCATTTTAAATGCCGGTGTCAGTGCCAGCGAAATCAGAAGAAGAATGGAAATATTCTGCAGAGTGACCCAAGTCTTTCTTACACTGCCAAATGCCCCTGCAAAAATAGATTCATACACCTGGATCGGATTAATCCCTGTCGTTATCGTTGTAATAACAGCGCACAGGATCAATGCCAGTATAATAGCTGCGATACGGATCAGAAGTGCCTGGTACCAGGGAAGCGCACTTCTTTTCACTATATGAAAAAGCGGTTCTTTCTTTTTTTCATTCATGATCTTTCCTGCCTCCTACTCTGGTCATCAGCATACCAACCTCATTTTTATCTGTATTTCTGGCATCTACAATACCACTCACTTCACCGCCGCAAAGCACAAGGATCTTATCTGAAAGCTCAAGGAGTACATCCAGATCCTCTCCAACAAAAATAACGGCTACACCTTTCTTTTTCTGCTCATTGATCAGATCATAGATTGTATAGGAAGAGTTAATATCAAGCCCTCTCACAGCATAAGCAGTAAGGAGTACCGTCGGTGCTGATGCAATTTCACGTCCAACCAGTACCTTCTGTACATTTCCGCCTGAAAGCCTTCTGACCGGAGTTGTAATACCTGGTGTTACTACCTCCAGACTTTCTACTACATCCTCTGCCAGCTTCCTCGGTGATTTCCTGTTGGTAAACGGGCTGTGTCCCCTTCTGAAGGAACGGAGCATCATATTATCTGTCAGATCCATATTTCCAACAAGTCCCATGCCAAGGCGGTCTTCCGGTACAAAGGAAAGAGATACTCCCTTTTCTGCGATCTTCCTCGGATCCATACCGATCAGCTCTTCCTTCGTGCCATCTTCCTCCACATAGCTGATCCTGCCAGACTCTGTTACCTGAAGACCTGCGATCGCTTCCAGCAGTTCCTTCTGTCCACATCCGGAAATACCTGCAATACCAAGGATCTCTCCACTGTTTGCGGTGAAGGAAACATCCTTCAGCTTCAGTATCCCATCCTCATTCCGTATGGTAAGACCTTCCACTTCTATACGCGGCCTTGGATCCACCGGATCCGGTCTTTCAATATTCAGAGTAACTGCATGTCCAACCATCATATTGGTCATTTCTGTCACATTGGTATCTTTGGTCATCATACTACCTATATACTGTCCATTCCGCAATACTGCCACTCTGTCAGAAAGGGATTCCACCTCATGCATTTTATGGGTGATAATAACGATCGCCTTACCGTCATCCCTCATCTTACGAAGAACATGGAACAGCTTCTCTGTTTCCTGTGGAGTCAGAACCGCAGTCGGCTCATCCAGGATCAGGATATCTGCCCCACGATAAAGTACCTTGACAATCTCTACTGTCTGCTTCTGGGAAACAGACATATCATAGATCTTCTGACCCGGATCTACCTCAAATCCATATTTATTACAGATATCTTCAATTTTTTTGGAAGCTTCCTTGATATTCAGCTTGCCGGGCAGTCCGAGAATGATATTTTCTGTCGCCGACAGCACATCGATCAGCTTAAAATGCTGATGTACCATACCAATTCCAAGCTTCAGCGCATCCTTCGGGGATTTGATCACTACTTCCCTTCCATTGATAAATATCTGTCCCTCATCCGGAAAGTAAATTCCAGAAAGCATATTCATCAGAGTTGTCTTTCCACTTCCATTCTCTCCAAGTAATGATAAGATCTCTCCCTTGTAAATATCCAGGTTCACCTTATCATTGGCTATTACCGGGCCAAATGTCTTGGTAATATTTTTCATTGACACTGCGGCTGTTTTGGTTTCCATCTTCTATCCCCTTTCGAGTCTTTTGCGTCATTTTCCGCCCTTTTTCTATTATCACACACTGTATGACAATAGAAAAAGGGCGGCACGGCGAAATTCGCTGCGCCGCCCTCTGAATCATTCAAAAGTCAATCAAATGGCCCTGTTAGAATGCTGTATCCAGAAGGGTGATTCCATCGATCTGAACATTGAAGTAAGGTGCTGAACGGAAGCCTTCTCCAGATTCATGGAAATATCCATCAACTACTACTTCATGATCAGGTGTATAATCAGCATCTGTATCAACATCTGCTTCATAGCTGTCCAGTGTCTTGCCCTCTACAGTAAATGTAGAGATATCAAATACGTGTAAATTACCTGCAATGATATCTGCCTTAGCTGCATCAATAGCTTCCTGAGTGCCTTCTGCTGCACAGCTTCCAAGCTCAGACAGCTCTACGGAACCGGTCTCAAGATTTCCACACCAGTCAGTGTCAATAGCAGTTCCATTGGCAACACAGGTCATAGCATATTCGAAGTAAGGCTCCCAGTTTACTCTGGAGGATACAAGGAATGTGTTAGGACATGCACTTGCTGTGCTTCCATTGTAGGAAACATCAGGTACACCAGCTGTTTCACATGCAGTAGGAGCTCCCATGGAGTCTGCATGCTGGCTGATCAGTACGCATCCGTCCTCGATCAGCTTGTTAGCGCCTTCCTTCTCTGCTGTCTCATCATACCAGGAACCTGTAAAGGTTACTTCCATGGTTGCTGTAGGGCATACAGAACGTGCGCCAAGGAAGAAAGATGTATAACCGGAGATAACTTCTGCATAAGTATATGCCCCAACATAACCGATCTTAGCCTGGTCTGCTGTGATATCACCATTATCGATCATCTCATTCAGCTTCATACCTGCAGCAATACCTGCAAGATAACGTCCATCATAAATGGATGCAAATGCATTATGATAATTGGAAAGATTCTCTGTATGTGCCTTGGTTCCTGTTGCATGGCTGAACTGGATATCAGGATATTCCTTAGCTGCTTCAATGATATAATCCTCATGTCCAAAGCTGTCTGCAAAAATGAAATTGCAGCCGGCATCTGCCAGTTCACATGCTGCTTCGTAGCACTCCTGTCCTTCCGGGATGTTTGTCTTTGTTACACATTCAACGCCAAGCTTTTCACAAGCTGCCTTTGCTGCATTTAAGAAGTTAAGATCATAGGTAGAGTTTTCATCATGCAGGAAAATAAAACCTGCCTTTACGCTGGACATATCTGCGCCCTCAGCTGCCTCTGTGTCTGCATCAGCTGTCTCTGTGTCTGCTGCTTCAGCGTCAGCCGTCTCCTCTGTGCCTTCTGCTGCTTCTGCTGCGGTGTCAGTTGTATCTGCTGCGGTAGAACCACATCCAGTCAGTGCAACAACTGTCAAAGCCATAGCTGTAAGTAAACTTACGACTTTCTTTTTCATAATTCTCCTCCTGTTTTCCCTCTTAGGGTGTTTGCATACCTGACGTAAAAAGGGCAGTATGACTTTCCATACAACCCCAATGTCCGTCTTTTCTCAACAATAGTCAGTATAATCATCTGTAACTGCCCTTGTCAAGAGAAGGTTCAAAATTTGTTATATTTTAGCGAAAGGTGATCTCACCTGTCTCTGCATCCATGCTCTCTACGATTGCCAGTGACTCCAGTCTGACACCTTTGCTTCGGATCAGGTCTCCGCCCTTCTGGAAGCCTTTCTCTACAGCAATACCGATTCCTTCTACTGTGGCACCTGCCTTCTGTACGATCTCGATCAGCCCCTCCAGTGCACAGCCGTTAGCAAGAAAATCATCAATGATGAGGACATGATCCTCCGGGCTCAGAAATTTCTTGGAAACGATCACATCATATACTCTCTTATGGGTAAATGACTCTATCTTTGTGGTATACACCTCTCCGTCAATATTCAGAGACTGTGTTTTCTTGGCAAATACCACCGGTACATGAAAATGCTGGGCAGCCACACAGGCAATACCGATACCGGATGCCTCCACTGTCAGGATCTTTGTGACCGGACGGTCTGCAAACAAACGTGCCCACTCTTTTCCCATTTCATTAAACAGGTCAATGTCCATCTGGTGATTCAGAAAAGAATCTACCTTTAATACATTGCCTGCCTTTACTGTTCCATCCCTACGGATACGTTCCTCAAGTAATTTCATTTCCGTGCTCTCTCCTCTTTCGCTCATTCCCTGCTTTGCAGGTAGATATTCCTATTATAAATATGTTACCTGCATTTTTTCAATATGTAATTGCCACTTCGTACATATTTTCACCATTGTAAAAGGACCGGGTAAAAAAGGACAGAACAGCCTGCCGGCTGTCCTGCCCTCTGATATCAGCTAAATTCAGTTTTCTTATGCGGCTTTCTTTGCCTTCTGATTCTTCAGAGTCTGTACACCCTCAATAACAAGGACTACAGCCAGCACGATCAGCAGAATACCAAGAATTGTCTGTGCATAAGGCCCCCAGTCAGCACCGCCTGCGGAAATAATTCCGATCTGGTTCTTTACAGTCAGAGCCAGTGAGCTGATCGTTACTACGATCATGAATGCCATAGGGATCAGGAACATCTTATTGTTCTTTCCTGCATTACCAAGCCATGTTGCAACTGCAAGAAGTCCGATACCTGCAAGGAGCTGGTTAGCAGCACCAAACAGACCCCAGATCTTTGCATAGCCTGTCATACCAAGAAGAATACCAAGAACTACAGTAAGGATCGTTGCGAAGTAAGGGTTAACCATTACCTTCTTCCAGCCTTCCTTTACATCCTTTGTTGTCTGACCGGGCTCAAGCCAGAACTCCTGGAACATGAAACGTGCAAGACGTGTTGCTGTATCCAGTGATGTCAGACAGAATGCAGAATAGGTCAATACCAGCAAGGAATTCAGGATTGCATAGCTTCCAGGGATCACATCATCTACCATATGAGCGATACCGCCACCGAAGATTGCTGTTGCACCAACCAGAGCATTGTCCGGGTTAGCTGCATTCCACTTGTATGCATATCCGATTGCACAAAGAGTCAGGACTGCAAGCACACACTCAAGAAGCATACCACCGTAAGCAATGGGTTTAGCATCCTTTTCCTTATCCAGCTGCTTGGATGTTGTTCCTGAAGAAACCAGTGAATGGAAACCGGAGATTGCACCGCAGGCAACTGTTGTAAACAGTACAGGGAATAAGTACTGCGTACCATTTCCATTGTCTACTGCAAATCCGCCAAATGCCGGGAAGCTTGCATCAAAGGTAGGATGTCCCACAACAACAGCAAAGATTGCTACTGCAAGCATTGCATAAAGCAGGAATGAGCTTAAGTAGTCACGGGGCTGAAGCAGGATCCATACCGGTGTTACAGAGGCGATTGCAATGTAAAGACCAACGATCCACATCCATGTCTTTGTAGACAGATAGATGGGATGGAAGTTCATACCGACCGCCATAATACCAATGATAGCAAGTACGCCAACTACGGATGCAATACCCATAGGCATATTTCTGCGGTATACGCAGAAGCCAAATACAATGGCAATAACGATGAACAGTAAAGAAATCATGGCTACAGATGCAGGTGTTTCAGACTTAACCATATCTACTGCTCCGCTCTCATCAAAGGTTGCTCCGAATGTAGATGCTACAATAGATGCAAAAGCAGCTACAACAAGGATCAGCGTCAGATAAGAGAAGATGATGAACAGCCTCTTTGCACGCTTGCTCATATTTGCGGAAATAATCTCTCCGATAGACATGCCTTTGTTGCGGACAGATGCGAAAAGTGCACCAAAGTCATGTACACCACCAAAGAAAATACCTCCTATAAGAATCCAGAGTGTTACAGGCAGCCATCCAAACATAGCTGCACCAATTGGTCCTGTGATAGGGCCGGCACCTGCAATAGATGAAAAGTGATGTCCCATCAGAACCGGTGCTTTCGCCGGTACATAGTCAACACCATCTTCCATGGTATGAGCCGGTGTCTCATTGTTTCCTTCACCTACGCCCCACTGTTTGCACAGCCAGCCGCCGTAGAAGATATATCCCAGCACCAGAATGGCAACGCAGATGATCAGAAGTACTAATGAATTCATATTACCTATCTCCCTTCGATTTTTTTGAATATAGTACTTTTTTCAAAATTTTCGCTGTCTGTCTGCCGCCTGCATTTGCGTCAATCTGTCCTGTTGACAGCTCTATCAGTGCGGTATGATGATCTGCCCAGCCATGCAGCGAAAAATGAAAACTTTTGTAAATGCGGCACTTCTTCAATGCCTTTCTTGCCTCTTCCTCACAGGTATCACAGATAAAAACCGGGGTGATATAAGAGGCCATGTGTCCCGGTCCGACATGAATGCGGTTCATGCCATCTTCATGGATATAATCTCTCCATTTCTGATAAAGCTCCATTGTCAGATGGGGAATATTGACAAGATATAGGAATTCTTCATTATCAGCAGACCAAAGTTCTGCCTTTTTTGATATCACATATTTCCCTGAGTGCTCAAAAAAATCACAGCGTGCTGTGATTGGTACCTGGTCATCTTCGATCAGATGAATATTATAGCAGGAGCTATAGCTCCTCAGCAGTCTGTCAATGACTGCTTCTCTTGTATATTCCATTCCGATGGTTCTCCACATATGTTAATTTCATGTTAAGATTCTTTGCGTTTTTTATTCTAATACGGTATTGCGTTTTTTGCAACCTGTTTTTTGTAATATTTCTTTTGATCTTTTTTCACATTTGCAAGGAAAAATAATTTTGATATGACATTATTCTGTATATTCGTGAGTTTTCATCCACGCAAGCAGCTTTTCGATCGCCGGATTTTTATTTTCACGCTTCCAGCCAATCTCCAGATCCAGCTGCTCTGCGCTGCCATCCTCCCGCACAAGCGGTACAATCACCAGATTCCTGGCATTTCTATAATAACGGACAGCATATTCCGGCAGGATCGCTATTCCAAACCCTGCCGACACCTCAAGAAGTACTGTCTGCACCTCCTGCTCACGGAGTATTATATTAGGAATAAACCCGCCTCTGTTATAGCAGATCAAAACCTCCTCCGCTTCGTCATTGGACCGCCCTTTTGGCTGCATGATAATAAAATCCTCCCTGGCAAGATCCCTGTACTGCAGATGATTTTCTCCTGAAAGGATATGTCCTGGATACAGAACTGCCATCATGGGATACCTTTTCAGGAAACGATGCTCCAGATCTTCAAAGCTCTGGGTGAACTGGGAGAGGTTAAACACCACATCGCAGGTACCATCCTCCAGCAGCTTGTATAAGGTTGTCATATTTTCCCGGACAAGGTGAAGGGAAATATGCGGATAGGCTTCCCGGAAGCTCCGAAGCGTCTCTGAGAACCGGCTCTGCTCATAGCCACGGATAAATCCTATGGTAAGCTCCCCGTATACTCCCTCTGCTGCTGTCCTTGCCAGCTTGGCAGCTTCCTCTGCCCTGATCAGGATAGCCCTGGCTTCCTTCAAATAAACCTTTCCTGCCGCTGTCAGCTCCACGTGGTGCTTATCCCTGACAAATAAAGGTACTCCCACCTTTTCTTCCAATGACTGTATCTGCAATGTCATGGCTGTCTGTGAAATAAAACACTGTCTTGCTGCCCTGGTAAAATTAAGCTGCTCTGCTGCCGCCACAAAATATTCCATCTGTTTCAGATTCATAATTTCCCCTTTTTTATACTGCCAGAGTCTATAATTCTAAACCCACATGAGTCAGCTTGGGGCTTAGGGCTTCTGCCTCTGATATAATAAGTTTTACTTATTATAATATGTGATATTTCTATTGGCAAGTTTTCCTGGTATCCTCTATAATTCATTTTATAAATAACAAAAGAAAGTGAGCGAACACTATCATGAAAAACTTCAAGCATTTCTATGAAGGCACCTATGCAAAATATATTCTGCCCGGTGTTCTTCTTCAATCCGTTCTAATCGGCGGCGGCTATGCTACTGGACGTGAAATTTATTCCTACGGTGCCAAATTCGGTGCCTTTGGCTGGATCTCCGGTCTGACGATCGGTATCGGTTTTGCCCTGTTTGCTTTCCTTACCTTTGAGATCTGCCGTATCTATAAGGTTTATGATTACAAAAACTATATCAAAAAGGTGATCGGTCCCTTATGGCCCGTCATGGATATACTGACCGTTCTGATCGCTATCCTGCTGATCGCCGTAATGGCCGCCGCTACCGGCAGTATCTTTGAGCAGGCCGGACTGCCTAATATCCTTGGCTCTGTTGTGATCGTCCTGATCTGTGGTCTTCTGAATTTCAAAGGCTCCAAGGTAATCGAGAAATTTGAGTCTATCGGTACGATCCTTCTCTATGGCGGCTATATCCTGTTCACAGTTCTTGTTCTGATAAACAAGGGCAGTAACATTTCCCATGTTTTCAGCACCATGGATACCAGCTCCTATGATGGTTCCGTAACGGTTCCTCTCTGTATCGGCACCGGCATCCTGTATGTTGCCTATAACATCAATGCCATTCCCATGGGTATGTTCTCCCTGACCAGACAGACCAAAAGAAAGGAAACCTTCATTTCCGGTATCATCGCAGGTCTTCTGATGGTAATCCCGTGGTTCCTGTCTTACTTCGCAATGATGTGCTTCTATGGAGATCCCTCCATTGTCGGTGCTGACGTAACAACCCCCTGGATGGAAATGATCCTTGCCATCAACGGCGGTCCTGTCCTGATCACTCTGTTCAGTATTGTTATGGGCTGGACTCTTGTGGAAACCGCAACAGGCTGTATCCATATGATCATTGACCGTTTTGATGTAGCACTGGTTGAAAAGGGATCAGAGAAGCTTTCTGACAGGAAGCGCGGAATCATCACTGTCATTACCCTTATCGCTGCCCTGATCTTATCAAGGATCGGTGTTGTTACCCTGATCGAGAAAGGCTATTCTCTCCTCTCCTATGGCTTTATCCTCTTCTATCTGCTTCCTACGCTGTTAATCGGCGGATATAAGATCATAAAGAACTGGAAAGTATGAATTCCTGTGATATAATTGATATAATATGATACCAGGGTCAAAAGGTCTAAGCCCACATGAGCTTGCTCATAAGTGGGTGAAAGACCTTAGGACCCGCCCCGATATGAGCATAAAAGTGGGATGCTAATCCCACGATATGCGAATATTGGGTAGGATTGTGGAAGTGCGTAGCACGAAGCAATCCGTAGGTATCAAAGTCGGGGGCTTTTGACCCCGATATCATAATATAGAAGTAATAATTGCAAAAGGAGAACGCTATGAAATATGTTGGATATTATAATGGAGAAATAGGTCCCCTGGAAGAAATGAAGATTCCCATGCTGGATCGTGCTGTATACTTCGGCGACGGCTGCTATGATGCTACCACCTTTGCAAACAATCATATCTTTGCTGCAAAGGATCATCTGGACCGTTTCTACAACAGCTGCAAATTACTGGAAATTCCTTTTACCATGCCAAGAGAGGAACTGATTGCTGCCCTGCAGCAGTGTATCGATGCCAATGACAGTGATCACGGCATGCTCTACTGGCAGTGCTCCCGTGGAACTGCCCTCCGCGGCCACCAGTTCCCACCGGCTTCCGTAAAGCCAAACCTGATGATCTTCACAGTCCCCTGCGATCTGATCCCCTTTACCACTACCTTCCGTTTGATCTCCATGGAAGATACCAGATTCCTGCACTGCAATATCAAGACCCTGAACCTGATCCCCAGTGTGATCGCTTATCAGAGATGTATTGAAAAGGACTGCCAGGAAACCGTATTCCACCGTGGCGACCGTGTAACAGAATGTGCACACAGCAATATACTGATGATCAAGGATGGTGTGCTCTGCACTCCTCCAAGGGACAACCTGATCCTTCCCGGTATTACCCTGAAGCATCTGCTGATGCTGGCTGAGCAGAACGGCATTCCTACTAAAGAGGCTCCGTTCACCATGAAGGAGCTGGAAGAAGCCGACGAGATCATCGTCAGCAGCTCCGGTGGTCTGTGCATCCAGGCTGTTGAGCTTGACGGTAAGCCTGTTGGCGGCAGGGATTCAAAGACACTGAAAACTCTGCAGGATGCCTACGCTGCTTATTATGCAGCGGATACATCGCTATGATAAGCTGATCATCCATTTACGCTTTCTGAAAATAACAAGTGCTACAGCAAGCCTGAATATTTCCTCTGTGGTAAGCAATGCATATACACCAACAATGCCCCATCTAAACACATATGCAGCAAGCAGACACAGAGGAATTCCTATGCACCAGGTGCCAACAATATCAATCACCATGATGATTTTTGTATTGCCGCCGCTTCTTATGATGCCTCCGCTAAGTATCATATTTTCCACCTTGACCGGTGCATATAGGGCAAATACAATAAGCAGTATTCTCCCAAGTTCTTTTACGCTGTTATCCACACGATACAATCCGGTATAGACTCCTGCAAGTAAAATCAGCAATGAGGCTACCACAACCGAACCGGCTAAACCGGCATACATGATCTTCTTTGACTCAGCATAAGCCTCATCATATTCTTTCCTGCCAAGCCGCTTGCCGATCATTACCCCTGCCGCCGCTGACAGTCCACTCAATGCGCCTACTATCAATCCCTGTATCGGACCTGTAAGCGTATATGCTGCCAGATTTGATGTGCCAAGATGTCCATATACAGCTGACTCCACATTTTGTCCAAGGCTCCACAGAAATTCACTGACCAGAATCGGCATGATCATGACCAGATAATCCCTGATTGTGATCTTCTTAAAATGCAGGGACAGCACCGGTTTATCCCCATCTCTTCTATTACATATAACAAATCCAATAACAATGAATACAAGGTTAAACAGCTGTGAAATAAGCGTTGCAATCGCAGCTCCTTTGATCTCCATACGCGGAAATCCCAATTTACCGAATATCAGCAGATAGTTCAGCCCTGTGTTTACAGCAACTGCTCCAAAGCTTGCCAGAAATGGTATCGTGGCATGCTCCCTGCAGCGCAGCCATGCAGATAAAATATTACTGACTGCCATCGGGATATAGGAAAACGCTACAATACGGAAATAGACTGCACCTGTATTTATAATATTCATATCCTCAGTATAAAGTCCAAGAATCTGCAACGGAAAGGCTCCTGCCGCCAAAAGAAACAATGCTGATATCATAATTCCGCAAATGAGGCTTACATCAAAGCTGCACCATGCCTCTTTTTTATCTTCCGCACCCATAAATTGTGCGATTAATATCCCGGCAACCGCACCTACCGCTCCAATCACCACAGAAAAAATTAAAGAAAAATTACTTCCAAGCCCAACTGCCGATATATTAGTCTCTCCCAGCTGTCCGATCATGATCTGGTCAACAATTGAAAATGATGCCTGCAGCATACTTTGCAGTGTGACAGGAACTGCTATTTTACACAATGATTTTATAAACTTTGACATTGTAGTTTACCCGTACTTTCTCTTTTTATCAGCTCAACCGGCAATACGATCTCCGTTTCACAATCGAAGCCATCGCGCATTACCTCAAGACATTCAATTGCAGTTTTTGCCCTTAAAGATGCGTCCTGATGAATCGTCGTAAGCGCAGGACTGCTTTCCCTGCTTGCCATATTGTCATCAAAGCCGATCATCTGGATATCTTTGGGGATTTGCATACTCTTTCCCTGCAGAAAACGCATGAACTCAAGCGCATAAAAATCTGACACCGCAAAAACAGCAGTAATATTATGCTTTAACATTTCCGGAAATTTATCCTCGTAAAAATCCAATCTTTCCTTTTCGGTCTTTGGAATCTCCCATCTTATGACTTTTCCCGGCTCAAAGGCTTTGAGAAAGCCTTCGATGCGCTCCTTATCCATACAAATAAAATTATCAGCTATACATAATGCTTTTTTATGGCCGAGCTCCCTCAAATATTTTCCTGCCTGGCAGCCACCATCATAATGATTGATGACAAGATTAACCACCCTGGAGCATTTCTCAAAATAGCCATCATACACAACAAAGGAAATCCTCGTCTGGTTTCTGAGCTGCTCATAATCCGCTTCGCAAAATCCCATCAGGATCAGTCCATCCATATTCCACATGGAGGCAAACACCGGAATCTCACTGATATCCGCAGTTGTTTTTATCATCAGAAAATATCCCTTTTCATTTACCTCGCGGGAAAGAGCATTGAGTGATGACATCACAAATCCATCCTGTAAAACCCTGCCCTCATACTTCTCATTATCATTGATCACCACCCCGATGATTCTTGAATTATTTCTCGCAAGCAGAATACCCGCCATATTCGGGATATATCCTGACCTTTCAAGCTCCTGCTGGACGCGCTTTACCGTTTCATCTGAAATCTTTTCTGTTTTGCCATGAATCACCTTTGAAACCGTCGCTGTACTGAGTCCTAATGCATCTGCGACATCCACGATCCTGATCCTTTTCTGTGCCATGTCGATTTCCTCTTTTTTGATATTCTGATCATATGGTACAGCAAAAGTATCGGTTTTACAAAGGTTAAACGCGTAACCACTCACAAAATTCACATTCAGTTTTTGTGAATTTTTACCAAAGGATTTTGTTCTTTTATTTCTCCAATGAATTTTTTAATGAGTCTGTTTATTTCTTATTATAGTTTTTTGCTGAACCTACTTTGTCCCTTTCACCACAGATAAGTAATGCCGGGCAGCTGATATGATATGGCAGATCTGCTTTGACTGCCTCAGCGAGCATTTTGTAACCAAAGCCGGCAAAGGAAAAGAATTTTACGTCCAACAATGATGTAACCTTTTCTGCAATGGAACGTGGTACAGGTCTGAATCCATAACTATGGTCATGGAACTGTTCCTCATAGATTGGTGTTAATACCTGTGCAATGGCTTGCTGTATGAATCTGTCTGTTACTGTTGGTACTCCTAGGTTTCTGACACCGCCATCAGACTTTGGTATCTCCACTCTTCGCACTGGCTGGGGTCTGTATTTTCTCGCTCTCAACTGTTCCTTGATGCTTTCGCCGTTCTTCACAAGATGTTCCTTGAGTTCTGTGTATTTCATTCCATCCACTCTCTCTGCACCTTTATTTCGTACGACTTGCACCCATTAGAGCGCACCCATGGCGCGCGAACTAGAAAAATCCTCGGCAAAATGCCGAGGACTTTGTCTACAGTCTGAGAGAGCCATTCGGCTCTCTAAAACTTCTTTTCCAATTCCACTATAATCGGATAATGATCGGACAATGTTGACAATGTTTTATTATCATCAATAAAAACGTTTTTTATATCCAATCTAAAAAGCACTGTATTTTTTATTAAAAAATGATCTATTGAAGATCCTGTTATATGATTTGTTACACCTCCTCCAGAAATATCCGTGTAGCCATATACATTAATCAGCTTTCGATACTGTTGTCTTTCACACTCACGTTCTTCATCCCATCTATTCTTGATTACGTAATCTCCTGAATTAAAGTCTCCCAAAATTAAGTCCGGTCTATCGGCTTCTCCCATTCCGTACAATAAAGGCAATAATACAGATGAACTAGGTAAATGAATTCCAAGTATTCTAAATTCTTTTAACAATTCAATATACTTATTTAAATACCCATCTTTAAATGATGTTTTACAATCATCACCATCTGTCTTTTTCCATACACTTTTCTGCTTAGGAACCACAGCTACTGTTACATTTAGTCCCTTTTTGTACGGTTCTATAACTGTTAGATTATTCTTCTCAAATAAAGATGTCCAGTTACTATGCTCATCACAACCCCATTGAATACCACCATTATACTCATAATAGGGAAACTCCTGCAATACTGCCACATCATCTTCATTTGATATTAATTTAACCAAATATCCAATGATTGCTTTTGCCATTTTTTCTCGATATTTGGTGTCTTTATCTTTCTTTTTTTCATACCAGTCCCATACCCCATCAAATCTATTTATATTCCATGTTATTATCTTCATTGGTCATCCTCCTCATACTTTTCCAATGCTTTTTTCAATGTTTCTTTAATCCTGTTTCTATAGGATTTCTCGCCCTTTTTTCCTCTGTCAAGAACTTCTACACATCCGCTGTATTGCAATACCCCAAAAGTAAAACTATTGAGATTTACTTTGAGTTCTATATCATAATAATTACTTTCATCTGCATCATATCCCACAACTTTAAAGCGATCTGAGAACCAATCAACAATCTCTGTAAATTGATCTGCATCTATACGTATTCTTACTCTCTCGACCTTACCTGTGAACATATACGGATTTTCCATTCTATATTCAAATAAATCATTTAATTCTAAAAGTCCAACCTCCTCTTCTCTGACTCCGCAGTGCCACATAACACTCGCCATATCGCATTACATGATATTGTCTTCCGCACCAGTTAAGACGTCGACCGACTGAAGTTAACGTTTTGAAGCTCAATCACTATTCAATCCTGCTTTCTTGCTGTCTACGCTTGTCAGATGCCGTTACCGGCATCATCCCAAGACTCGCTATTATTTGGTTGGCTAAACCTTGGATAAACCGGAATCCCACCGGCTTGACTACACACCCTTAGCTGGGCGCACAACTGGAATTTGTGTAGAGAACATCAATTTATCTTCAAATTGCTCTTTGTGTCATTTTCCACATCATTTTTCCCATATAGAGCGGATGACAATAACATAATTTCATTTGTAATGATTGACTGAAAGAATGACAGATTACGAATTTCTTTGACCAAACATGATCAGCAAGTCCTCTTCCTACTTTTTCAGCATCGGCCATAAATTCTTTGGGCACAGGAAGTCCTGAAGAAGATGCTGTACTTGTAAGTGGCGGATGCATAATATGAAATGTTATTCCATAATCTTGGTTTTCAATCTCTAGACATTTGGCAAGAGATTCTATTGCACCTTTTGAAGATGCATAAGGTGATATATTACCAAAGCCTGTAACCCCAACACCTGAACCGGTAAATATGATTCTGCCCTCTTTCTTCTCACGCATAAATGGGAGAATTAATTTTGAAAGTCTTAATGCTCCAAAATAATTGACATCCATTACTTTTTGGTATACTTCGTAACCTGTATCTTGCTCATTGGTAAAAGTACAAAGACACGCATTGTGAATTGCTATATCTACATTTCCAAATTCTTTGATCGATTTTTTTATGCCCTCCGACAATGATTCCTCATCTGTTGCATCCGATCTGATAATTAGAAGAGAATCCTGATAGTTCTCTTTCAATTCACTTATGTGATTGTCTTGAATATCCAAAACCGTTACTTTGTTTCCCTTTTCCAGTAAACGAATTGCCATGTAATATCCAATGCCCTGATTAGCGCCTACAATTAATATATTTGACATATTCAATCCTCCCGAAACATTCTATTGATATACGTGAAAGCTTCTTCGCTAAAAGCTTCTTTCTTTGCTTTTGTCAATTCCCCATTTAATAAATATTTAAATGTAAGCATTGTAATACTTGCAAAAAAATCATTCCCTACTTTTGTTGCCTGTTGTTCATTCAAAATTCCAAGCTTGCTAAGCATCATAAATGATTGTGTTTGAATTCTATGAGGTAATTCAAATAGATAACGCTCATACGACATTCTCATATTTTCGTTATGAAATTGTTCAATCATCATAAAACGCATCATTTGATTACAAAATGTATCAAATAAATATTGTTCAAAATAAAACTCCCGCAGCCAATCCCATGAGAATGCGTTAACATTATGTGAATCAGACATTGATGCCTGCAACATATCTGTAAGTTCTTTCATATGGCTCTCAAACTTTTCTACAAGTGAGTCTAAAATATCTTGTTTATTTTTGAAATGATAGTAAATAGAACTTTCTTTTATATTCACAGCTTTTGCAATATCTCTTATTGATACGGAATCATAACCTGATTTTGCAAACATATCCAACGCTTTTTTTAAAATAGTCTCTTTTGTTTCCATAGCACTCTCCTTGCACCTAACAGTTGTTAGATTCATTTTATCTAACAGCTGTTAGGCTGTCAAGAAAAAAGTATTATTTCATTCACCCCCATTCTTTTTCCAGTGTCACCACTTGATAGTCATGATGGATGGCATGCAAAATATTTCTCATATCATGTCTCCACAAATTCCAGTTTGTAAATCTCAATAGAATAGCAGTTTATTAGCATCGGTCGGAGAAATCTGATCGGTGCTTTCTTTATGCTCGGCAGAAATGCCGGGCAATTTTTATGCCCATTTTGCAGAGAGGAGATGCGTTATGGCGGGAAGTAGAATTAAGGGTATCACGGTCGAGATCGGTGGCGATACTACCAAGCTTCAGAGTGCCTTAAAGGGTGTCAATTCAGAAATCAAGAATACGCAGAGTCGCTTCTTTTTTATCGGCAATCAAGTTTCCTTTGCCATCCTTCGACAGTAATACCCTTGATTCTACTTCCCGCCATCGGCTCCTCCTTTCCTGAATTTTGGCATAAGAAAAGCACCTACCATTTCTGATAGATGCTCTAATCTCTTTTTATATCTTTATCTGTATGCTTTTATAAAATCATCTGGTGTGATCGCCGGAACCTCAGAATTTTCAAAATCTCTCACATTGCAGGTGATAATGTAATCAGCTCCGACATCCTTTGCACATTTATCCTGCAGACAATCCTCGAAATCCTCGAAGGAATCTTTTTCAATTGCATCAATTATCTCTATCTGTGATGCAGTTGCGACAGTGAAAATTTCGCATATATCTTTCAGATTTTGTCTGCGAACACTATCACTGCGTTTTCTTAGTACATACCAGAGAGTGGAAAGCGTATGGAATGCAATGTAACCAGTACATTCACCAATTGCACATTTTCTTACAATTTCCACAGACTGCTCAAGATACGGATCCTCACGGTTCGTGATGTAATTCAGAAGGATGTTTGTATCAATCAATACTACCGAATTTTTCATTCATCGCTTCCTCCCTTTCAACATCATAATCGATTGTCTCTGTAGCAGCCTTTCTGGATGCCTCAAGTCTTGCGAAAGCCTCTAACTTGCTATTGGTATTTTTGTGTGTATCTGAAAGCGGTGCCTTGATAATGAACGGAATGCTTCTTTCTCTTAATGCAGTTCTGGTAAAGGTTTCATAAAAAGTCTGCTTTGTCTGACCCATTGCATCAAGCATCGCACCCAGTTCTTCGTAAATGGAATCCTCTAATCTGATACTGATGGTTTTCATTTTAAGCATCTCCTTTCTTTGATTGAAATAATTATACGCCAATTTGAATCACATAGCAAGCAATAGATTTCATTTTACTAAAATAAATCAAAATCCTTTTGTGCCCGGGCTGAATTGGAATCCGAGGTTCCAGTTTGCAAAAGTAAATCCTTACTCCAGATAATTCTTGCAAGAGTAAATTTCGGATATTCGATAAGGAGAAAAATAATTGGAAGTTACAAAGTGGAACTTACAAAACCAAATAGATTGAAATACCAGCAGAAAGCAGGTAAAATGGCGTCAGATCAGCCTTTTTCGATGAAAAAAGCGTAATCTAACCGGAGGTCGAATTTATCGTTTGTTTTTCGCAAAAGTAAATTCCACCCCTAAGGTGAGGTTATGATGAGATTGCCGACGAGATCTTCAAACTCCGGGAACAACGAGAAAAATGCACGGTTGACACCGCGGCCAGGGATGCACAGATTGTCCGCATCAATGAACTGCAGGACTTCATCAAGCAGCAACCCTTTCACCTGGAAGCCTTCGACGAGGCCCTGGTAAAGCGCTGGCTTGAGCGAATAATCGTCTGGGATGACCACTTCACTGTGGAGCTTAAGTCCTGATTGAAAATTGAGATTGAAGGATAATTCCATAGACGCACGAAACCCTCTCGACCATGATAGCCGGGAGGGTATTTTCTATATCACAAACTGGAAGTTTCCTTATAACCAATAACCGCAATGATCTTATCATTCATGCGCAGATAACATATACTGCTGTCTTTAGGTATGCTACTTCTCCTTATAAGAACACTTCATTTTTGTTTCTGACACCCTTTAAGGCACCAAGCATCTGTTCCGTTTTCTGCTGTAATGGAAGCGGACGAATTCTCGCCTGTTCCGTACAGATATGGGTGCATGCCATGCAAAGAATACATTTCTCTATATCCGTAATCACTGCTCCATCTGCAACTGAAATAGCGTTTGTCGGACAGACAGTTACGCATTTTCCACACTTCGTACAGGATGGTAGGGAAATTGGTGCAACCGGCATATTCATCTCTGGTTTGTATGGGCGATTTCCTGGAACCTGAACATTCTCTACAGCAGTGCTATTCTTGACAGTTTCTGCAAATTTATGGATTTCTTTCTCATCTTCTCCATCTGGTCTTCCCGCTCCTACTTCAGGTGCCATGGAATGTTGCGCTACAAATGCACCTGAAGCAATTACCATAAGCCACATTTCGTCAGAATGTCATTCATTTCCAACAGGGCATCTTCATATGCCCGATTTCCATAAACCGCTATCGTTACTGCCTTTTTTCCGGTTCCTGAGAATTTTTCTATTTTTTCACGTACAACTGAAGGAATACGGCCTCTAAAAACAGGAGATGCAACAACAGTCATTTCACCTTCCGGCTTCTCCATCATAGGTTCCTTACTTCCCAGATCATGCCAGATTACTTCTTTTTCCATCGCATCCGCAAAAATACTACTCACTTTTTTCGTTCCTCCCGTGGGACTGAAATAGTATACCTCCATTTTATCTAACATTTTTAATCCTTTATTCTCTATAATTCCCATAAGTTTTTAGTTACAGGCATGCGTATAATAAACACATTCCTAAAAATGTATCTTTTTATCGATATAATCGACGATATCCTTCAGGGAATACTTTGCCATCGACTGTTCCATCGCCATCTGCACTTCCGCCAGTGGCTTTTACATTGCCTCTCTGATATTCCCTCTTACAAAACAATTAGAAGTTGTCGAGTTCTTTTCCGTTACAATTCTTTCATCATGCACAATGATTCTGGCATTGAAACATAAGGACCATAATTTTCCATTTTATTAAATCCTACTTTTCGATATACATGACACGATTCTTGTAGCAATTCTCCAGTTTCAAGAATCAATTTCCTATATCCTAGTTCTTTCGCCCACTCGATTAATTCAAGAACTAGCTTGGTTCCTATTCCTTTTCCCTGGAATTCGCCTCTGACAAACAATCTTTTCAACTCGGTTGCATTGTCGATATCACCATACTGATATTCTCTAATTGCTCCAGCACCAGCGGCTTTTCCATCAATATACACAACTACAACCTCTTTTATCTCATCAAGCTGATTATACTGTTTATATTTATCTCTCTTAATAACTCTTCCTACTCGCCTATCTAAATCCATATCTAATAACTGACAGTTCTCAATAAAGTCTTCATTTGTCCCAGAACATCTAATAAATTCAATATCAGCCATATATAAACACCTCCTAGTGAAGAAAATTGGATTTTACTAAATCAACAGTCGAGTAGACTTACACCTCACAATGTAAGCCCCTCACAGAACCGTACGTGCGGCT
>QULQ01000013.1 GCA_003490145.1 Lachnospiraceae bacterium OM04-12BH | reverse complement strand
ACTGGCGGTTGGTTAGACCTTACCAGACAGGCATTCCACCTGCTAGACTACTCGCCCTTATCTGGGCGCACAATTCCGATATGTCGTTTCTGTCTGCCTGTATAATTTTCATGCTTTTTCCTCCTGTAATAATAAAACGGAGCCATAGCACTCCAACCATGACTCCATTGTCTTTACTCTATATTCTCAGTTTCCTGCTTTATTTCAGATTCCTGTTCAGCTTCTGCTCCTGAATCTAATTCCGGTTTTGCCTCCTCCACCGTTTCCAGTACAGTCTTCTCTTCTGAGTCTTTCGCTGTTTCTTCTGCCTCCGGTATGGGATCCACGATTGCCTCTGTTGCCCTCTCCGACTCTGTCACTGCTGCTTTCATTTCTACATCTGCTTTGCTCTTCGGCTCAGAGATTTCTGTCTCTTCAACTGCTTCGCATTTCTGCTCTGCAGATTTATATTCACCAAACTCTTCTTCCAGAATCATGCGGATCAGACTGCTATTCTGCTCTTTCTTCCTGATAAAAAGAATCCGGGCACAGGCTGCCAGAGCTGCCAGCAGGATCACAACAGTAAGCGCAAGCCAACTTCCACCTGATATTCCTGTCATTCCCAGTAAAAGAATCGCGCTTAAGAGCGACAAAAATGCAATCAGAACAATCAGTTCATGTTCCCTGCTGCTGTAAGAAGCTTTGGTGTAAGTCTGGTAATAAGTATCCCTGCTTACGACCTTTCCGGTCAGCCTCTCACGGATCGATTGGATTTTTTCTTCATCCAATCCTTTCCCTGTATTTTTCCCGAATACCTTTTTGTCTTCCATTTCTTCTCCAGAAGTTTTCCGGAAAGTAGAAAACTTAAGGCCTCCATTTTCTCTGATCTCATGGAACTGTCTGGATGCACGTGGTCTGAGCTTTTCAAATAAGCAGGCAATCCCATTGAAAATTCCTGCCAGAAGATCTAAAAGTGCCACAACCAGATTGATGACTGCCTTACATAACCCCTTGATTGCCTGATATAAATTATCCATGCTTTCCCCCTGTGTATCTGAACTGGCGCTGCAGCCGCTTGTTTTTCTTTGCTCAAAATAAAATCTCAGTAGAGAGGACTCTACTGAGATTAGTTTACCATTATTTTATGTGTCAGGCAATCGCTTTTAATTAAATGAATTTTAATTAAACAAGCTCAAGTACTACTTCCATAGCACCGTCACCCTTACGCTGGCCAATCTTTACGATTCTTGTATAACCACCGTTACGGTTTGCATACTTAACACCATACTCATCGAAAAGCTTTGCAACAAGGTCAACTTCCTTGGTTGCTTTCTTCTTTCCTGCTGCTGTTGAAGGAACTTCAGTTACAGAATAGAGAACCTTAACCATTTTTCTTCTGGCATTCATTCTGGAAGGAAGATCCTTCTTGATTTCCTTCTCAACGGTCTCATACTTGGTAACCTTCTTACCGTCAACAACTTCTTTTACTCTCTTGCCGTCTTTGTCCTTTACAGCAACCTTAGCTGTAACCTTAACGGTTTCGAAGTTATCCTTCTCTTTTACACCAAGTGCGATCAGTCCGTCAGCGATCTTCTGAACCTCTTTTGCTCTTGCAAGAGTAGTTACGATCTTGCCGTTAGCGATCAGGGCTGTTACCTGGCTTCTAAGTAATGCTTTTCTTACGTCGGATGTTCTTCCGAGCTTTCTGTATTTTGCCATCTAAGGCTCCTTTCCAAGGAAGACTCTGCTTCCCTTCTCATTGTGGCATTTCCTGCCCATTATGGTACATCCGGCTACGCTCTTTGGACTTACTTACCGAATGCAGTTACCGGTCTGTCTTACGACAGGCTCCATGATGAGAATGCTGCACATACACTTTGGATTCACTGCGCAGCTATTTCTTCTTCGTTAAATTTATTCATCACTGGGATTCAGCTGCAGACCCAGTTCCTTTAACTTGGCAAGTACTTCTTCAAGAGACTTACGACCAAGATTACGAACCTTCATCATATCTTCGGAAGTCTTGTTTGTTAATTCTTCAACGGTATTGATACCAGCTCTCTTTAAGCAGTTATAGGAACGAACTGACAGCTCTAATTCGTCGATGCTCATTTCCAATACTTTTTCTTTTTCGTCCTCTTCCTTCTCTACCATAACTTCCGCAGTCTTGGCATTCTCAGACAGGTCGATGAAAAGGCTTAAGTGTTCGCTAAGTACTTTAGCAGCCAGGCTGACTGCCTCGTCGGGAACCAGTGTTCCGTTTGTGTAAACGTCCAGTGTTAATTTATCAAAGTCTGTGATCTGACCCACACGGGTATTCTCTACAGTCACATTCACTCTTTCAACAGGTGTATAGATTGAATCAATAGCGATGACACCGATAGGAAGATCAGCACTCTTATTCTTATCAGCACTTACATAGCCTCTACCCTTGGTGATAGTGAGTTCCATATAAAGCTTGGTGTCCTTACCGCTTAAGGTAGCGATCGGGAGATCCGGATTTAAGATCTCAATATCCTGATCGGCCTGAATATCAGATGCTTTAACAACGCCTTCGCCTTCATACTCGATGTATGCGGTCTTTGGCTCATTTGTATCGCTGTTGTTTCTGATAGCAAGACTCTTGATGTTCATGATGATCTCAGTTACATCCTCTTTGACACCGGGAATAGAACTGAACTCATGAAGCACACCTTCGATCTTGACCTGGCTTACTGCAGCACCCGGAAGTGATGAAAGCATGATTCTTCTCAGTGAGTTACCGAGAGTGATACCGTATCCTCTTTCAAGGGGTTCTACTACAAATCTGCCATATTTCTTGTCATCAGAGATTTCTGCCACCTCAATATTTGGTCTTTCAAAATCAAACACTGCCAATACCCTCCTTTACGAACAAATGTAAATTCCACCGGCTGCAGAATATACAGCCAGTGAAACCTTTTATGCTTTTTACTTGGAATATAATTCGACAATAAGCATTTCGTCTACAGGAACATCAATCATTTCTCTTGTAGGAAGGTTCTTAACTGTTCCTTTGAAAGCTTCCTGGTCAACATCCATCCATTCGGGAATCAGTCTTCCTGCTGTTACTTCGAGGATATCTTTATATCTCTGTAAGGATTTGGACTTCTCTCTGATTTCGATTACGTCACCAGCCTTTACCAGATAAGAAGGGATATTTACCTGCTTACCATTTACAAGTACATGCTTATGGTCAACAATCTGTCTTGCTTCTCTTCTTGTTCTTGCAAATCCCATTCTAAAAACTACGCTGTCAAGTCTGCTCTCAAGCATAACCATAAGGTTTTCACCGGTCATACCTTTCATTCTGTCAGCTTTTTCATAGTAGTTTCTGAAAGGCTTCTCAAGTACACCATAGATGAACTTTGCTTTCTGCTTCTCTCTTAACTGAAGTCCGTACTCACTTACCTTCTTGCCTGCTCTTGCATTTGTTCTGTTAGACTTCTTGTCATAACCAAGATATGCGGGTTCAAGACCAAGTGATCTGCATCTCTTTAATACGGGGACTCTGTTTACTGCCATTTTAAATTTCCTCCTGAAATTATTGTTTACAGCGCACCTGGCGCCTTCTTCCAACTTGATTTACGATTTACTTCTGACTGAATCGCAGACTATACTCTACGACGCTTGGGCGGACGACATCCGTTATGAGGAACAGGAGTTACGTCTCTGATACTGGTTACCTCAATTCCGCATGCATTCAGCGCACGGATTGCGGCTTCACGTCCTGATCCAGGTCCCTTAACCATAACATCTACAGACTTAAGACCATGAATCAGTGCAGCCTTTGCTGCTGTTTCTGCTGCCATCTGAGCTGCATAGGGAGTAGATTTTCTTGAACCTCTGAATCCAAGACCACCAGCACTTGCCCAGCTCAGTGCATTACCTTCGCTATCTGTTAAAGTAACGATGGTATTGTTAAATGAAGCCTGGATATGTGCCTGTCCATGTTCAACGTTTTTCTTGACACGTTTCTTTGTCACCTTTTTTGTAACTTTTTTTGCTGCTGCCATTTTAAACTAACCTACTTTCTCAAAATTGAATTACTTCTTCTTATTTGCAACTGTTCTCTTAGGACCTTTTCTTGTTCTTGCATTGGTCTTTGTCTTCTGACCACGAACAGGAAGTCCCTTTCTGTGACGGATTCCTCTGTAGCATCCGATTTCCTGAAGTCTCTTAATGTTAAGAGCCACTTCTCTTCTCAGATCACCTTCTACCATGTACTCTGCGTCGATTACTTCGCTGATTCTCTTAACTTCATCATCAGTGAGCTCTCTGACACGGGTATCGGGATTTACCTTTGCTTTCTCCAGAATCTTGTTAGCGCTTACTCTGCCGATTCCATAGACATAAGTAAGGCCAATCTCTACACGTTTTTCTCTGGGTAAGTCAACACCTGCAATACGAGCCATTTACGTTTCCTCCATTTTCCTTTTTTGCAGATCACAGCTTTCGTGTCTGCCGGCATCTGTTCATGACAGATACCTGATACTAATTGATTGGGGCAGGTCTATTGCCCAATCGGACGTTCCGATCTTTCCGATGCATCTTTTTCTTTCTATATTAAGAAGAAAGACTGCGCACCAGTATCAACAAGTAATCACCTAAGGCTCCTTGGTACAATTTATTAGAATAATCAGTGTCTTCTGACACTGCAGCCGCTTTCATAATAAATGGACAAGAACCCTTCTGCTGTCGCAGTGGATTATCCTTGTCTCTGTTTGTGTTTCGGATTCTCGCAGATTACTCTGATACGTCCTTTTCTCTTGATGATTTTGCACTTTTCGCAAATCGGTTTTACTGATGATCTAACCTTCATGTTAAACCCTCCTTTCAAAAAAGACCGTTTTACATTATAGCATGTGTTTATAATAAATACAATAGCTTTTTTATTTATCTCTCCAAATAATTCTTCCTTTGGATAAATCATAGGGAGAAAGCTCCAGAGTTACCTTATCTCCGGGAAGAATACGGATAAAATTCTGTCTCAGCTTACCACTGATATGGGCAAGCACCTTGTGTCCGTTTTCCAGTTCTACCTGGAACATGGTATTGGGAAGCTTTTCTACTACAGTTCCTTCGATTTCGATTACATCTGACTTAGACATTGTCTACCTCCTTATTTGTTCTGCTTTTGATCGCAAATCTGATTTCTTCATTATATATAGTGCGCATGTCTTTTATTTTTTCTGCAAGCTTCTCGTCAGCACCCGTTTTCACAGGCTGTACATGCTTTTTCTTTTTTTTCTTCGGATTATCCACACCTCTGGTCTTTCCATCCACAAGATAAAGATATTCGCCTTCTTCTTTCAAAATAACATACATCTGGCCTTTATCGTGTCCTGCTTTGGAAATTGCAAACATCTCTGTCATTCTTCACCTCATCCATCAGCCCTTCGCCCCGGCTGGCAGTGTCAGTATCTCCGGATCACCCTCTGTGACCAGGACTGTGTTCTCATAATGTGCTGACGGCAGTCCGTCCGCAGTTACCACGGTCCAGTCGTCATCCAGCCATCCGACCTCATAGGTTCCAAGGTTGATCATGGGCTCGATAGCAAGTGTCATACCCGGCTGAAGCTTAATTCCCTTTCTCCACTGTTTGAAGTTAGGAATCTGTGGATCTTCATGCAGATGAGTTCCGATTCCGTGTCCGACAAGGTCACGGACGATCCCATATCCAAATTTGCTTGCATAGGCATCAATGGCTCTTGAAATGTCATATAAATGACAGCCTGCCCTTGCAAATTTAATTCCTTCAAAAAAGCTCTGTCTTGTTACATCCATAAGCTGCTGCACATCCGCCGAAACCGTTCCTACCGGATAGGTTCTTGCCGCATCGGAATGATAGCCTTTATAGATCAGTCCAGCATCCAGGCTGACAATATCGCCCTCCTCAAGGATCCGTTCCTTCTTCGGGATGCCATGGACAACCTCATCATTCACAGATACACAGATGGAAGCCGGATATCCGTTATAATTCAGAAAATTCGGCTCACATCCATATCCTCTGATCAGCCTTTCTCCCAGTGCATTGATTTCATAGGTTGAGATCCCCGGTCTGATCGCTTCCTTCAGTCTGTCATGAACCTCTGAAAGCAGCCTGCAGGATTCCCGCATCAGCTCAATTTCTCTTGCAGATTTAATTGTTATCGCCATACACGCCTCCGTTTTCAGTCTGCATCTTCACAAAACGGGGAAGCTTAACCTAAAATAGCAACGATAGCATTGAATACATCCTTCATGTCTACCGTTCCGTCTACAGTTCTGAGTACACCCTTGCCATTATAAAAATCGATCAGTGGCTGTGTCTGCTTGTGATAAACAGAAAGACGGTTCTTTACTGTCTCCGGCTTATCATCATCACGAAGGATCAGCTCACTTCCGCAGTTATCGCAGATGCCTTCCTTCTTCGGGGGAACGTGCTCAATATGATAGGTTGCACCACAGTTTACGCAGGCACGTCTTCCACCCATTCTCTTAACGATGTTCTCATCGGGAACCTCTACATTGATAGCATAATCAATCCTGTCACCAAGCTTTGTCAGTGCCTCTTCCAGTACTTCAGCCTGGGGAATGGTTCTCGGGAAGCCATCCAGAACATAACCGTTCTTGCAGTCATCCTGAGCAACACGGTCAAGAAGGATCTTAACTGTCAGTTCATCGGGAACAAGAAGACCCTGATCCATGTACTTCTTTGCTTCTTTACCAAGCTCTGTACCGTTCTTGATGTTGTATCTGAAAATGTCTCCCGTAGAAATATGGGGAATACCGTACTTCTCTGCTATCATTTTTGCCTGTGTGCCCTTTCCGGCTCCAGGTGCGCCTAACATGATGATCTTCATCTTTACCCTCCATTACGCAATATAGAGGTCAGGGGAATCCCTTCCCCACAACCTCTAAATTTTAATTCATCTTAGTCATTCAAAAAACCTTTGTAATTACGAACCAGCATCTGAGATTCGATCTGCTTCATTGTCTCAAGCACAACGCTGACGATAATGATAAGACTTGTTCCGCCAAAGGATACGGAAGCATTGAAAATACCATTGAAGAAATAAGGAATAATGCAAACAATGGTAAGACCAACTGCACCGATGAAAATGATATAATTCAAAATCTTTGACAGATACTCGCTGGTAGGCTTTCCGGGTCTGATACCCGGAATAAATCCGCCGGACTTTTTCATATTCTCTGCAATCTCAAGTGGATTGAAGGTAATGGATGTATAGAAGTAGGCGAAAAAGATAACCAGTACAACATACACCAGAAGTCCTATGGAATACACCGGTTCCTTGGGATTGCACCAGTAAGAGGAATTCAGTCCTCTTAAGATATGTGCCCATATTCCGGTACCATTAATCTTAAAGAAGCTGCAGATAATAATCGGAAGCTGCATCAGTGAAGATGCAAAGATGATCGGGATAACACCAGCGGTGTTGATCTTCAGCGGGATAGAGGATGTCTGTCCGCCGACCATTTTTCTTCCCTGCATTTTCTTCGCATACTGAACCGGGATCTTACGAACGCCGTCATTCAGTATAATAACAAGCACTACCATTCCTATAATGATCGCAAGGATCAGTGCTGCTGCACAGACAGCGGTTGCAATCGGCTTTCCGATAACAAACTGCTGGAACAGACTTGCCAGATCCTGTGGAATACGGGAAATGATATTGATTACCAGGACGATGGAAATACCATTTCCAACACCCTTTTCAGTAATTCTTTCACCTACCCACATAAGGAAGGCACTACCTGCTGTTAAAGCTGCAATAACTGTGATCACATTCAGTGCATTGTAATTCTCCAGAAGACCGTTGCCTCCAAATGCGATTGCCATTGCGGTAGATTCAAATAAAGCAAGCCCTACGGTTACATAACGGGTAATGGAAACCATTTTCTTTCTTCCCTCTTCCCCGTCTCTCTGCATCTCCTCCAGCTTCGGAATTGCAATGGTAAGAAGCTGCATGATAATGGAGGATGTAATATAGGGTGTGATATTGAGTGCCAGAATGGACATATTTAGGAATGATCCACCCGTAAAGGCATCAAAAAAGTTGAACGCATCACCTGTCTGCTGTGCAAACCAGTTAGAAAAATAATGTCTGTCTACACCCGGCACAGGCAGCTGTGATCCTAAACGGATCACAACCAGCATGGCAAATGTAAATAATATCTTATTTCTAATTTCCTTGATTTTAAATGCGTTTTTTAAGGTTTCTAACATTAAATCACCTCTGCAGTTCCACCAGCAGCTTCAATCTTCTCCTTTGCGGATGCGCTGAACGCATTTGCTTTGACTGTAAGCTTTTTGGTAATATCTCCATTTCCGAGGATTTTAACGCCATCCTTAGGGTTTCTTACAACTCCGGACTCTACTAATGCGTCTACGTCTACGACTGCGCCATCTTCGAATCTGTCGAGTGCAGATAAGTTAATTCCCACGATTTCCTTGTGGCTGGGGCAATTGAAGCCTCTCTTGGGAATTCTTCTGTATAAAGGCATCTGACCGCCTTCAAAGCCAGGTCTCGGTGCTCCTGAACGAGCTTTCTGACCCTTGTGGCCCTTACCAGCTGTCTTGCCGTTTCCTGAACCGTGTCCACGACCTCTTCTAAAATTATCACTCTTTACAGAACCTTCTGCAGGGCTTAAGTTGGATAATTCAATACTCATTGTGACACCTCCTTATCTATAATTTATGCTTCTTCTACTTTAACTAAATGTCTGATCTGCTGAATCTGTCCTCTGGTAGCTGCATTGTCGGGCAGTACGATTGTCTTATTCAGCTTACGAAGTCCCATGGATGCTACAGTAGCCTTCTGCTTGGGAACAGCACCGATAGGAGATTTCACTAATGTGATCTTTAACATTTTCTGTTCTGCCATCTTACATTCCCTCCTATGCTAATACTTCGTCTACAGACTTACCGCGGTTCTTTGCTACCTCTTCAGGAGTCTTTAACTGGCTTAATCCCTCGATTGTTGCAAGAACTACGTTCTGCTTGTTGTTGGATCCAAGTGACTTGGTACGGATATTCTTAATTCCTGCAAGTTCGCAAACGATACGTGCAGGACCACCAGCGATGATACCGGTACCTTCGGGAGCCTTCTTTAAAAGAACGTTTGCGGAACCGTACTTACCGATGAAGTCATGGGTGATAGAATTGTTCTCATCAAGAGGAATGCTGACGATGTGCTTCATAGCATCTTCTTTTCCCTTACGGATAGCTTCGGGAATTTCTACAGCCTTTCCAAGTCCTGCACCAACATGGCCATTACCGTCACCTACAACTACAAGTGCGGTAAATCTCATGTTACGTCCACCCTTTACGGTCTTTGTTACACGCTTGATGGTAACAACTTTATCATTTAACTCTAACTGGCTTACATCTATGATATTCTTCATGATTACACGTCTTCCTTTCCTAGAATTTTAAGCCAGCTTCTCTGGCTGCATCTGCTAATGCTTCGATCTTACCCTGGTATATAAAGCCGCCTCTGTCAAAGACTACGGTATCAATACCTTTTTCAATTGCTCTCTTAGCAATTACAGTTCCAAGATATGCTGCTGCATCAACGTTATTGGTTTTTTCAAGCTCAGCCTTTACATCCTTCTCAAGAGTAGATGCTGAAACTAAAGTATTGCCAACTGTATCGTCAATAATTTGAGCATACATATGATTATTACTTCTGAACACAGCTAAACGTGGTCTCTGCGCTGTTCCGCTGAAACGGTTACGAATTTTCATGTGCTTCTTAACACGAACTTTCTGTCTTGATTCCTTACTAACCATTTTTACACTCTCCTTATCTCTTATTTCTTACCAGTCTTACCAACTTTACGTCTGATAGTCTCATCAACATACTTGATTCCCTTGCCCTTGTAAGGCTCAGGTCTTCTCTTATCTCTGATTTCAGCTGCGAATTGGCCAACTTTTTCTTTATCAATACCCTTTACGATGATAAGGTTCTGTCCGTCAAGAACTGTCTCGATTCCTTCAGGATCGATCATCTCAACCGGATGAGAATATCCTAAAGATAAGGTCAGCTTATTACCTGACTTTGCTGCCCTGTAACCAACACCGTTTACTTCCAGTTTCTTCTCATAGCCATCAGTAACACCAACAACCATGTTGTGGATCAGTGTTCTTGTCAGACCATGTAAGGACTTCATCTTCTTCAGATCATTGGGTCTCTTAACGATTACTTCTGCGCCTTCAACCGTGATCTCCATTTCTGCCGGAAGCACTCTTTCCAGTGTTCCTTTAGGACCTTTTACAGTCACTTTATTATTTTCTGCAACCTCTACAGTAACTCCTGCAGGAATTGCGATTGGCATTCTTCCTATACGTGACATGCCCGTACCTCCTATAAATTAATGAAACAAACCTTTGAGTTTCTTATTACCAAACGTATGCGAGTACTTCCCCGCCTACCTGAAGCTCTCTTGCTTTCTTATCTGTGATGACACCCTGATTGGTGGAGATGATAGCGATACCGAGTCCGCCAAGTACTCTTGGGAGTTCATCCTTGCCTGCATAAATACGAAGACCAGGCTTGCTGATTCTCTTTAATCCGGAAATGATCTTCTCATTTCTGTCTGCACCATACTTTAATGTGATGCGGATCGTCTTGAAGCTTCCTTCGTCGATCAGGTCATATTTCTTAATGTATCCTTCCTCTACAAGAATATCTGCAATTGCGAGCTTCATTTTGGAAGAGGGAACATCTACTGTATCGTGTTTTGCAGTATTTGCATTACGGATTCTTGTAAGCATATCTGCAATAGGGTCACTCATTGTCATTCTTTTTTCCTCCTTAAATTATTGCCTACCAACTTGCTTTCTTAACACCGGGAATCTGACCCTTATATGCCAGTTCACGGAAGCAAATTCTGCAGATTCCGTACTTTTTCAAAACAGAGTGGGGACGTCCACAAATTTTGCAACGTGTGTATTCTCTTGTAGAGAATTTAGGTTTACGCTGCTGTTTAATCTTCATTGAAGTCTTAGCCATGGATTCTATTTACCTCCTTCTTACTTTGCAAACGGCATATTGAATAATCTCAATAACTCGCGTCCTTCTTCATCAGTCTTTGCTGTTGTAACAAAGATGATGTCCATACCTCTTACCTTGTCAACCTTATCATATTCGATTTCAGGGAAGATCAGCTGCTCCTTGATACCAAGGGAGTAATTTCCTCTTCCATCAAATGAATTGGGGTTAACACCTCTGAAGTCACGTACACGAGGCAGTGCCAGGTTCACAAGACGATCAAGGAACTCATACATTCTCTCGCCGCGGAGTGTAACCTTACATCCGATTGCCAGTCCTTCTCTGATCTTGAAGTTAGCAACAGATTTCTTTGCTCTGGTAAGTACAGCCTTCTGACCGGTAATGGTTTCAAGATCCTTAACAGCGGACTCAAGAAGCTTTGCGTTATCCTTAGCTTCGCCTACGCCCATGTTGATTACGATCTTGTCAAGCTTGGGTACTTCCATCACATTCTTATAACCAAACTTTTTGGTTAAAGCATCTACGATCTCATCATTATATAAATCTTTCAGTCTGCTCACGCTTCCAGTTCTCCTTTCCAAGAATTAGTCAATTACTTCGCCAGTTGACTTTGCAAAACGTACCTTCTTGTCGCCTTCAATCTTGAAGCCTACTCTTGTAGTCTTTCCGTTGTGAACGAGCATTACGTTTGAAATATCAATGGGAGCTTCTTTTTGAATAATTCCACCATTCTGGTTAGCTGCTGAAGGCTTTGTGTGCTTTGTAACAACGCCAACACCCTCTACAACAACCTTATGGTTCTTAGCGTCTACAGAAAGCACCTTGCCTTCTTTTCCGTTATCTTTACCGGCGATAACCTTAACGGTATCGCCCTTTTTAATTTTTAAGCTTGCCATGCCTGTATCCTCCTATAATACTTCGGGAGCCAGGGAAACAATTTTCATGAACTGTTTCTCACGAAGCTCTCTTGCTACCGGTCCAAAAATACGGGTTCCTCTGGGAGTCTTATCATCTTTAATGATAACAGCAGCATTTTCGTCAAATCTAATATAGGAACCGTCCTTACGACGTGCGCCTTTTACAGAACGGACAACTACAGCCTTTACTACATCACCCTTCTTTACAACGCCGCCTGGTGTTGCATCTTTAACAGTAGCAACGATCACATCGCCGATCTGTGCATATCTTCTTGTAGAACCGCCCATAACTCTGATGCAGAGGATTTCCTTAGCACCTGTGTTATCAGCGACCTTCAGTCTACTTTCCTGTTGAATCATGCTAATCTCCTTCCAAAATTACTATCCATAGCCTTATGCTATTTGGCTTTCTCTACGATCTCAACAAGTCTCCATCTCTTGTCCTTGGATAAAGGTCTTGTTTCCATAACTTTAACAGTATCTCCGATATGGCATTCATTGTTCTCATCATGTGCCTTTAACTTGTAGGTATTCTTAACAACCTTTTTGTAAAGAGGATGCTTAACGTGCTCTTCGATAGCAACAACGATTGTCTTATCCATCTTATCACTGATAACTTTACCGGTACGTGTTTTTCTTAAATTTCTTTCCACGACTTAAGTCTCCTTTCCTTTCTTGAAATTCAGTTTACAACCTTAAGCTTCTTTCTGCTTCTTTGTAATAACGGTCTGAATTCTTGCAATGTTTTTTCTTACTTCTTTAATTCTTGCTGTATTATCCAGCTGGTTGGTTGCATTCTGGAATCTCAAATTGAAAAGTTCTTTCTTAGCAGCTACTAAATCCTGTGCTAATTCTGCAGCTGATCTCGCATTTAAATCTTCTACATACTTGTTAGTCTTCATTTGATACACCGCCTTCCAAGTCTGCCTTAGAAACGATCTTGCACTTGCAGGGAAGCTTGTGAGTTGCAAGTCTTAATGCTTCTCTAGCTGTTTCTTCGGCTACTCCTGAGATTTCAAACATTACACGGCCGGGCTTTACTACTGCTACCCAGTACTCTAATGCACCTTTACCGGAACCCATACGAGTTTCAGCAGGCTTAGCTGTTACCGGCTTGTCAGGGAAAATCTTGATCCAAACCTTACCGCCACGCTTTACATAACGTGTCATAGCAATACGGGCTGCCTCGATCTGGTTTGACTTGATCCAGCAAGGCTCTAATGCTACAATACCGAAATCACCGTAAGAAATTGTGTTGCCACGGGTTGCTTTTCCTCTCATGGTGCCACGGAACTGTTTACGACGTTTAACTCTTTTAGGCATTAACATTATTTATCGCTCCCTTCCTGCACTGTTTTTTCTTCATTCTTCTTAGTAGGAAGTACTTCACCCTTGTAGATCCATACTTTAACGCCTACCTTACCGTAGGTTGTGTTTGCTTCTGCGAAACCATACTCGATATCAGCACGTAATGTCTGAAGCGGGATAGTTCCGTCGCTGTAGAACTCTGTACGGGCCATATCAGCTCCGCCAAGACGTCCTGAGCAGGAAGTCTTAATACCAAGAGCGCCAGCCTTCATGGTTCTGCCCATACAGGACTTCATAGCACGTCTGAAGGATACACGGTTTTCAAGCTGCTGTGCGATATTCTCTGCAACAAGCTGTGCATCTCTGTCAGGTCTCTTGATCTCTTTGATATCAACAAGTACTTTCTTGCCGGTCAGCTTGGAAAGTTCCTTCTTGGTAACTTCGATTTCTGCACCGCCCTTACCGATTACAACACCGGGCTTAGCTGTGTAGATGATAACCTTTACTCTGCCTGCTGCTCTTTCGATCTCAATCTTGGAAATGCCGGCACTGTATAATTTCTTCTTCAGGAATTTTCTGATGTTATAGTCTTCAACAAGGTAATCAGAAAACTCTGCATCTGCATACCATTTAGAATCCCAATCCTTAATAACACCGACTCTCATGCCGTGGGGATTAACTTTCTGTCCCATTTACTCTTCCTCCTATCTTTCATCAAGCACAACTGTGATGTGGCTCATTCTCTTCTCGATTCTGTAAGCCCTTCCCTGTGCTCTCGGTTTTACACGCTTCATAGTAGGTCCCTTATCTGCATAGCATTCTGCAATATAAAGGTTTTCTACATTCATTCCGTTGTTGTTCTCTGCATTTGCGATTGCAGACTCAAGCAACTTCTTGATGATGCTGGAAGCATATCTGGGATTATACTCTAAAATTGCCAGGGCTGTTGTAACATCTTTGCCCCTGATGGCATCTAAAACGAAACATGCTTTCTGTACAGACACTCTTGCATAAGATAACTTAGCTGAAGGTCTTGTATCTTTCTGCGCATTTCTTTCTCTTTTAATCTGGGATCTATGTCCTTTTGCCATTGCCAAAAACCTCCTTATCTTACTTTTGACTTCTTTTCGTCTTTTCCGTGTCCTCTATAGGTTCTGGTTGCCACGAATTCGCCTAACTTATGTCCAACCATATCTTCTGTTACATATACAGGCACATGCTTTCTTCCGTCGTGTACTGCAAATGTGTGTCCCACAAAAGAGGGGAAGATTGTAGAACGACGGGACCAGGTCTTGATGACCTGCTTCTGTCCTGCTGCATTCATTGCATCTACTTTTTTCAGTAAACTTGCATCTGCAAAAGGTCCTTTTTTCAGTGATCTAGCCATTTTCTTCTCTCCTCCTTAATTATTTAATAGCCTTACCGTTTCTTCTTCTTACAATCAGCTTGTCAGAAGCTTTTCTCTTACGGGTCTTAAGGCCAAGAGCAGGCTTGCCCCAAGGTGTGCAGGGACCCGGACGTCCGATACCGGTCTTACCTTCACCACCACCATGAGGATGGTCATTCGGGTTCATAACGGAACCGCGGACTGTAGGACGGATACCCATATGACGCTTACGCCCAGCCTTACCGATGTTGATCAGGCTGTGGTCTACATTACCAACAACACCTACGGTTGCTCTGCATTCAAGAGGAACCATTCTCATTTCGCCTGAAGGAAGACGAAGTGTTGCATACTTACCTTCTTTTGCCATCAGCTGTGCGCTGTTACCAGCGGAACGAACCAGCTGACCGCCCTTGCCGGGATGAAGCTCGATATTGTGCACCTGGGTACCAACCGGGATAGCTGCCAAAGGAAGGCAGTTACCAACTCTTACTTCTGCTTCAGGACCGTTCATGACCTTCATGCCATCTGTCAGTCCTTCGGGAGCAAGGATATAAGCCTTTTCACCGTCTGCATAGCAGATCAGCGCGATGTTTGCTGTTCTGTTGGGATCGTACTCGATTCCAATTACTGTTGCGGGAACGCCGTCCTTAGCGTTTCTCTTAAAGTCTACCAGTCTGTATTTTCTTCTGGAACCGCCTCCGCGGTGTCTTACTGTGATCTTACCCTGATTGTTACGACCAGCGTTCTTGTCAAGGGATACGCAAAGAGCCTTTTCAGGAGTCTTCTTTGTGATCTCTGAGAAATCAGAACCGGTCATATTTCTTCTGGAAGGTGTATATGGGTTATAACTCTTAATTCCCATTTCTTTTTCTCCTTTCGAGTTCTACATTTCTTATCGCACTTGTTTGTGCATATTTAACTGACTTTTACCTGTTACCGGATCTTACAGTCCTGCAAAGATCTCGATGTCCTTGCTGTCCTCTGTAAGCCATACGATAGCTTTCTTTGTCTTTGCTGTCTGGCCGAAGGTCATTCCACGTCTCTTGGTCTTTCCATCGAGGTTCATGGTGTTTACTTTCTTAACCTTTGCACCTTCGAACATCTTCTCAACAGCTTCTTTGATCATTGTCTTATTTGCTTCGGGGTGAACAAGAAAAGTATATTTCTTTTCGCTCATGCCAGCCATACTCTTTTCGGTAACAACCGGCTTAAGGATAACGTCATAATACTGAATTGCTGCCATTATGCATACACCTCCTCGATCTTAGCGACTGCGTCCTTTGTAAGAACCAGTGTATCGCCCTTTAAAATGTCATATACATTAATTGTATTGGTGAGTGCTGTCTTTACAGCAGGGATGTTTCTTGCTGACATAACAACCTTCTCATCGTTCTCTGCAAGAACAACCAGAGCCTTGCTTACCTTTAAGTTATCAAGAACTGCCTGGAACTTCTTTGTCTTGATCTCATCGAACTTCAGCTCGTCAACCACGATCAGCTTGCCAGCCTCTACTCTGCTTGTAAGAGCGGACTTAAGAGCTGCTCTCTTTTCCTTCTTGTTTAACTTGAAGGAATAATCTCTCGGTACGGGTGCGAATACTACGCCGCCGCCTGTCCACTGGGGAGATCTTGTTGAACCCTGTCTTGCATGACCGGTTCCTTTCTGTCTCCAGGGTTTTCTTCCGCCACCGGAAACTTCAGAGCGAGTCTTTGCTTTCTGTGTTCCCTGACGATTATTAGCAAGCTGCTGTACAACTGCCATGTGTACCAGGTGCTCATTTACTTTAACACCAAATACCGCATCGTTTAATTCGATTGTGCCAACTTCCTTGCCTTCCATATTATAAACAGATACGTTTGCCATTTCTGAATGGTCCTCCTTTCATCTTTCAGGCTGCTTATGCATTAGCCTTTACAGTTTCTTTGATTGTCACTAAGGCTTTCTTAGGTCCGGGTACTGCACCCTTTACCAGAAGCAGATTGTTCTCTGCATCTACACGTACAACCTCAAGGTTCTGTACGGTAACCTTTACGCAGCCCATGTGACCGGGCATTCCTTTGCCTTTGAATACACGGCTCGGTGATGAACATGCACCGTTGGAACCCTGATGACGATGGAATTTGGAACCATGAGCCATGGGACCTCTGTGCTGACCGAGTCTCTTGATTGCGCCCTGGAATCCCTTACCTTTGGAAATAGCAGATGCATCAATCTTATCTCCGGCTGCAAACATATCGGCTTTAATTTCGCTTCCGAGTGTATACTCCTCTGCATTTTCAAAGCGGAACTCTCTGATGTATCTCTTGCAGGATACGCCAGCCTTTTCGAAGTGTCCCTTTAATGCTTTGTTAACGCCGTGTCTGTGGATTACTTCCTTCTTTCCAGCCTTGTCTTTGTTAACAGCCTTTTCTTTCTTGTCAACAAATCCAACCTGTACTGCGCTGTAACCGTCATTCTCTACGGTCTTAACCTGTGTTACTACACAGGGTCCAGCCTGAAGTACTGTAACAGGAACTAATGTTCCGTCTTCATTGAAGATTTGAGTCATTCCGACTTTGGTAGCTAAAATACCTTTTTTCATTTCTTTTCCTCCATTTGATTCTACAGCGGGCCGCTATCGGGCCATTCTAGTGATTAGAGTTTTCTGCCTGCTTCTTACTTGTTCTTCATCTTGATGTCGATATATACACCGGCAGGCATCTCAAGTCTCTGCAGAGCATCTACAGTCTTGGGTGTAGGTGTAATGATATCGATCAGTCTCTTGTGAGTTCTCTGTTCGAACTGCTCTCTGGAGTCCTTATACTTGTGAACTGCTCTTAAGATTGTAACAACTTCCTTTTTAGTAGGAAGCGGTACAGGGCCGCTCACCTGTGCTCCGTTCTTCTTAACTGTTTCGATGATTTTTTTGGCAGACGCATCAACAAGCTGATGGTCATAAGCCTTGAGTGTGATTCTCATTACTTGACTTGCCATAAAAAAAGTCGCCTCCTTTTCGCACTTTTTATTGATAAGTACGACAAGCGGTGACTGTACACTCTTCCGTGTGTGTCCTGCTCTCCCACGCAAAATGCCGGATCCAAAGGACTCAGCTTCTTAAGGTTCTGCATTCTTAACACACGTGTTTCTGTTTCTTTACAGACTTACGTTTGTACAGTGACTTGCCGTCAGGTTCTTTCGTTCTGCCACCTGGCAGAACTCTTGACATTCGCTCCACGGAAAACCTGCGCTTCCTTTCGGATCCGCAGCAACCTCACGCTTCACAGCTATCATGCCACAGCGTCTATTAGTATAAACGATGTGGCATGAGAATGCAATACCATTTTCAAATTTTTTTCAGCAATTTTTCAGAGAGCTGAACTGTTTCTACTCCTGATCAAAATCAATTCTTCTCTTACTGACATCTTCAAACTCTGTAACCATCTCTTCTGTCGGAGGAGGTGTTAAGAGGCTCACTATAATAATGAAGAGAAGGCTCACAGGAAATCCAACTGCCAGGGAATATAACCCGGTAGCTGCCCCGATGGTCTGTCCACTTATAATAGGAAGATAATCCCACGCAATAACAGTCAGGGCTCCGCTGGCGATACCTGCTACTGCTCCCTGGAAATTGGTTCTCTTCCAATAAAGAGATAACAGTACAGTAGGACCGAAGGCTGCACCAAGACCTGCCCAGGCATTGGAAACAAGTCCCATAATGGAGTTATTCGGGTTCAGGGCGATGATGTAGGCCAATACTGCAATCACTAGCACAGTATAACGGCTGATCCTGAAGATCTGCTTTTCATCTGCATCCTTCTTGATAATACCCTTTACAATATCCTCAGCCACGCTGGAAGCGCTGACAAGGAGCTGAGAATCTGCTGTTGACATGATTGCTGCCAGGATTCCGCAGAGGAAGAATCCGCCGATCAGAGGAAGCTTCACATCTTCGCTGAACAGCTTGATAATCATTTTGATAAATACTTTTTCTTCTTCTCCACCTGTCAGTACCTCCGGGAACAGGTAAGCTCTTCCGAGAATACCAATGACCCACGCGCATGCCAGGGAAATAAATACCCATATAATAGCAATGCCTTTGGATTTCTTCAGTTCCTTTTCATTTCGTACAGCCATAAAGCGGACCAGGATATGGGGCATGCCACAGTAACCAAGTCCCCATGCAAGTCCTGAAATGATATCTACTGCCTTATAGGCCTCTCCGCCATTGGAAAAAAGGCTTAAGTACGCTGCACTGCCGCCTGCAACGCCACTGGCATCCAGTGTGCTCATGACATTTCCACCGCCTACGATACTGTATGCCATGATCGGTACAGCAAGCAGTGCGATCAGCATCAGTGTTCCCTGAACAAAGTCAGTAACACAAACAGCCATAAAACCGCCAAGAAAGGTGTAGGTCAGGATAACAACGGCGCCGATCGTCAGCGCCAGTTTATAATCTACATTAAATACGGAAGTAAAAAGCTTGCCTCCCGCTGCCAGTGCTGATGCTGTATATACCAGGAAGAAGATAACAATTGTCACAGACGAAATGAAAAGAAGTACTTTTTTCTTATCATGAAATCTGTTCTCAAAGTAGGTCGGAAGGGTCAGTGAATTGTTCGCCCTGATCGTATACCTGCGGAGTCTTCCTGAAATAAAGATCCAGTTCAGTACAGTTCCGATAAAAAGTCCGATAGCGATCCATGCCTGTCCCGTTCCAAGTGCATAAATAGAACCCGGCAGTCCCATCAGCAGCCAGCCGCTCATATCAGATGCCTGCGCAGACAGTGCTGCCACAAAGCCGCCAAGGCTTCTGCCTCCCAAAAAATAATCCTCTGTGGTACTATTCTTCTTCGCATATAATGCGCCGATGATGACCATCATCAGAAGATACAGTACAAATGCCAGAATGACAAATCCAAGTGAATTTCCTGTCATAATGTCCTCCTCATAATCTGTTGTCTTTTGCCCGTATATTTATGCAATATACATGTATACAAATATAAACGAATTGACGGCATGCGTCAAGTATAACCTTCCGTTGCTTGTTTTTCTTTCGGACCCATTATATAATAGTTAAAAGTTAACCGGAAGAAAAAGGAGAATCTATATGCCATCAGTTACCCCCTTTAAGGGAATCAGACCGGATCCTGCTCTTGCAGACCGGATTGCCGCCCTTCCCTATGATGTATATAACAGAAACGAAGCCCTTGAAGAGGTCAGAAGGGAACCTCTTTCTTTCCTTGCCATCGACAGGGCAGAGACCATGCTCGCTGCTGATATTGATACCTACGATGACCGGGTATACCAGAAAGCCAGAGAGCTTCTAGATTCCCAAATTAAGGATGGTCATTTTATAAAGGACGAAACGCCCTGCTTCTATATTTATGAGCTGACCATGGACGGACGCAGCCAGACCGGTATCGTTGGCTGCTCTTCCATTGACGATTATCTGGCCGGAACGATCAGGAAGCATGAAAACACCAGGGAAGAAAAGGAGATTGACCGGATCCGTCATGTAGATACGACCAATGCCCATACCGGTCCTATCTTTCTGGCGTACAGATCCAAAGCAGCGATCAATGAGATCGTAGACCTGTGCAAAAAGGATGCCCCTCTTTATGATTTTGTTTCTCCTGACGGGATCGGACACCGGGCTTGGAAAGCTGCTTCTCCTGCTGTTACAGAAGCCCTTTCTTCCTTATTTAAGGAGCTGCCCTGTACCTATATTGCTGATGGGCACCACCGCTGTGCCTCTGCTGTCAAGGTTGGATTAAAGCGCAGGGAAGAAAAGAAAAGCTACACCGGACAGGAAGAATTCAACCGTTTCCTCTCTGTCCTTTTTCCGGATGATCAGCTTAAGATCCTGCCTTATAACCGTGTAGTAAAGGATCTGAATAGCCATACTGATGAAGAATTCCTGCAGGCTGTCCATGATGCCGGCTTTTCCATTTGCGATATGGAGAAGAACGCCGTATCTCCCAAAGAAAAAGGCACCTTCGGTATGTATCTGCATGGAAGCTGGTATCTGCTGACCGCCAAAAAAGCCCTTCTCTCGGAGGATCCGATCAAAGGGCTGGATGTTTCTATTCTGCAGGATCATCTTCTTGCACCGATCCTTGGGATCGGAGATCCCAGGACAGACAAACGCATTGATTTTGTTGGGGGTATCCGTGGCTTACAGGAGCTGGAAAAAAGGGCTTCCTCTGATATGGAAATTGCCTTTTCCATGTATCCCACTTCCATGCAGGAGCTGTTCCAGGTAGCGGATGCCGGTCTTCTGATGCCGCCCAAATCCACCTGGTTTGAGCCAAAGCTCCGAAGCGGTCTCTTCCTACATAGCCTTGAATAGAGTTCCTATCTCTTCACCATTTAAGATCCTGCTGATATTGCTCAGATGCTCACCGTTGGCGATCACCATGTCAACGCCTGCTTCTGTAGCAATCTTGGCAGCTGCGATCTTGGTCGTCATGCCGCCGGTTCCATAATTACTGTCTGCCCCCTTGGCCATGCTTTCCAGTGCAGCATCAATATGGTCTACATATGGAATCAGCTTTGCGTTCTTATTGGTTCTTGGATCATCCGTATACAGTCCGTTAATATCTGACAGCAGGATCAGCAGATCCGCCTTTACAAGCTCAGCCACATTAGCAGAAAGCGTATCATTATCACCAAAATTTTCTTCCTGGATCTGATCTGTGGAAATCGGGTCATTTTCATTTACAATAGGAATAACCTCCATGCGAAGAAGCTCTGCAAAGGTGTTCTCCGCATTGGTTTTGCTGATCTCATTGAGCATGATCCTCTTGGTGATCAGGATCTGCGCAATGGTCTGGTTATATTCCGCAAACAGCTTCTGATAGATCATCATCAGTCTTGCCTGTCCTACTGCAGCACATGCCTGCTTTACAGAAAGAGTCTTCGGTCTTTCCTTGATTCCCAGTGCTTTTCTTCCTGCGCCGATGGCTCCGGAGGAAACCACTACCACTTCCTTATCCTGGTTCCTGATATCAGTCAGCATCCGCACCAGTCTTTCCAGCTTGCCAAGATTTAAATTTCCGGTACTGGTATGCGTGATCGTGGAAGTACCAATCTTCACAACAATTCTTTTTTTATCCTTCAAAAAGCTTCTGTCCACTCTTCCATCCTCTTTTCTCTGTTTTCAACCTGTCCTCAGGTCTGCACTGCACCACGCTTTATCATACTCCCGCGTTAAAGCTTCGTCAATCTCTGCCTGAAAATCCGGTGGAAATTCAGTGAACCTCATTGCCCGGAAAATTCATCTCCTTCAGAAATCTTTCCTGGAAATCCGGTTCGCCGGCAAGCTCCACATGACAGATCTTTTCCGCATCCTCTTCCATCTTTCTTTGCACCTGGCCGGAAAGAAGCGCCATGGCTGCCCCCATGCCGGCACAGCTGCTGACACTGGTGATCTTCTCCTTCTCTGTTTCCGGCAGAAGTCCTATTCCCGTCACATCTTCCGCTGAAAGACTGTTTCCAAAGGAACCGGTCAGATAGATCCGCCTAAGCTCCTTAGCCGGGATCTGTGCCTTTTGAAGCAGGGTTTCGATCCCTGCCCGGATAGCTCCCTTGGCGAGCTGAAGCTGCCTGATATCTGAGGCTGTAAGAAAAACAGGCTTTTGAAGCACTTCTCCCGAAAGCAGGATCCTTCTCTCACCTGCTTCTCCATCTTCTCTGACTCTCTGGCAGATCCTTACGGGAACTCCCATCCTTCGCAGCTCCTTTGCATTTCTGATATATCCGCTTTCATCAATCACCCCGATCCGGACAAGCTGAGAAAGGGCACTGATAAGACCGGAACCACAGATTCCCTTCGCTTCCCCTCCTCCGATCACCTGACATGCCAGATCCTGCATGGGAAACCTTCCCGTCAGAGCTACCTTCCGGATCGCACCTTCTACAGCCCCCATTCCCTGCAGGACCGCAGCTCCCTCCAGTGCCGGTCCTGCTGCCGCTGAGCAGGCAAAATCCCTGTCTTCCCCAAACAGCAGAACCTCTCCGTTGGTTCCAATATCCACTGCCAATATCTTTTTTCTCCCATCCATGGCTTTCACCCATGTATACACAGAAAGAGCATCTGCCCCGACATAACCATCTATAGAAGGCAGTACTAATATCTCTGCAGCCTTTAAAAAGGAAAATCCAAGCTCCTCTCCTTTTTTGCTGCAGCAGCCCTGATAGTCCTTATGAAAAGGTGCCCTGCAGAGGCCCTCAACGGACATTCCAAGAAGACTCTCACACATAGCCGTATTGCCTGCCACTGTAACTCTGCTTATTTCTTTTCCATCTGCAAGTGCCTCGGCCATTTCATCCAACCTGCGGATCAGAGTGCCTTGCAGCCTTTTGGCATTTTCCTCTGATCCTGCCGCATAGGTGATCCGGCTGATCACATCTGCTCCGGCAAACCGTCCCGGATTCACACCGGTCAGTGCCCCAAGCTGATGACCGTCTGTAAGATCAAAGAGAAGTGCTGCCAGTGTGGTCGTTCCCACGTCAAAAGCGATCCCAAAGCCCTGCCGGGGATCCGGTACAAAGTCTTCCGGGAAGATCACCTCCCGGTCCTTCGGATTCTGTATTCTGTTAAAAAGACTGCAGCCATTGCAGCTTTCCTTCCTGCAGCCTGCGCACCGTCTGCCTGCTTTATTTCCCATATATTCTTCCCTTTGCCAATGACATATTTCCTTTTGTCAGTGTACCACACTTTTCCCCGTCCTTACATGGGAATTTCAGTATTTGCTTGCTTTTTCCTTCTACTTTCACTATCATCTATATAGAAGAATACCGGCCTTACCGGCCGTTTGGGAGAAATGGATTATGTGGATCGCAGATAACTGGAAAGATTACGAAGTACTTGATACCTCCTGTGGAGAAAAGCTGGAGCGTTGGGGAAGATACATTCTCCTCCGCCCGGATCCGCAGGTCATCTGGAATACAAAAAAAGAACGGAAAGAATGGAAGCATTTAAATGGCCACTACCACAGAAGCAGCAAAGGCGGTGGAGAATGGGAGTTTTTTGACCTTCCGCAGGAATGGAGCATTCATTATCATTCACTGACCTTTCATTTAAAGCCCTTCAGCTTCAAGCATACCGGTCTTTTCCCGGAACAGGCTGTGAACTGGGACTGGTTCTCTGACCTGATACAGAAGGCTGGCCGTCCTGTCAAGGTGCTGAACCTGTTTGCCTACACCGGCGGTGCTACCATATCTGCTGCTAAGGCCGGTGCCAGTGTTACCCATGTGGATGCTTCCAAGGGAATGGTAGCCTGGGCAAAAGAAAATGCAGCAGCCTCCGGTCTTGCCGATGCCCCCATCCGCTATCTGGTGGATGACTGTGTGAAGTTTGTGGAACGGGAGCTCCGAAGAGGCAATACCTACGATGGTATCATCATGGATCCTCCTTCTTATGGAAGAGGTCCAAAGGGAGAGATCTGGAAAATTGAAGACAGCATTTATCCCTTTATCGAGCTGACAGAAAAGCTCCTTTCTGACAAACCGCTGTTCTTCCTTGTCAACTCTTACACAACAGGTCTGCAGCCCGCTGTTCTGACTTATATGCTGAATACGGCTGTTGCCAGAAGGAGAGGCGGCCATGTGGTGTCCTCCGAGATCGGTCTTCCGGTTTCTGCAAACGGACTGGTGCTGCCCTGTGGTGCATCAGGAAGATGGTCCTCCCTGTAGGATATGTACCAGAAAACTGCCTGCTTTCTGACAAATTATGATAACCTGCTCTCACGGATCCGGTTCAGCAGCTGATCCACCAGCTGCTGATAGCCGGGGAAGCGCTCTGCCAACACATTTCTCCTTGTATAGACATATGGAACCCTGTCCGGGAAATACAAATACATCCGGACACCGTAAAATACCAGCATGACAGTGATCAGCAATCCAAGCGCCAGTGAAAAATGCTTTACTGCGGTCAGACGGATATATCGGTAATATCCGCAGTACAGGGCAAAGACAATGACAAGCAGAGCCATAGGATTCATATACATGGCTCTTTCAAGCTGTCCGCTTCCAAGATATAGAAAGGCTCTTGTCAGTCCACAGCCCGCACAGGGAAATCCTGTGGTCACCAGCATAGGACAGAATGCCCCATAAAAATAATGTACGATTTCATAATAAACGAAAAAGACAATTCCCGTAAGAAATGCCCATTTCGCATCCTCTCTGATTCTTCTGCCCGTCTTCTTCCAGTTCATTTTCCTGTCATTCCCCATCACTGTGTCTACCTTCTATTCCCGTCGATCATATTCCAGATCCTTTTCCCTGTTTTCATTGTACATGAATTTATTTTTGAAATCTATATGGAAAATGCTTCACAATAGTGTATAATGAAAAGGACGGTTTCCTGCCGTACACAGAAGAAACGAGGAACAAAATTATGTCAAAAATCATACTGACCGGTGACAGACCCACCGGAAGACTTCATGTGGGTCACTATGTCGGTTCCCTCCGCAGAAGAGTGGAGCTTCAGAATTCCGGTGAATTCGATAAAATCTTTATCATGATCGCAGATGCGCAGGCACTGACAGACAATGCAGAAAATCCGGAGAAGGTCCGCCAGAATATCATTGAGGTGGCTCTTGACTACCTTTCCTGTGGTCTTGATCCTGAGAAATCCACGCTTCTGATCCAGTCACAGATCCCAGAACTGACTGAACTTACTTTTTACTATATGAATCTGGTTACTGTTTCCAGACTGCAGCGTAACCCTACCGTTAAATCTGAAATCCAGATGCGAAACTTTGAAGCCAGCATACCGGTTGGATTCTTTACCTACCCGATCAGCCAGGCTGCTGATATCACAGCCTTCAAGGCAACTACCGTTCCGGTCGGTGAAGATCAGCTTCCCATGCTGGAGCAGACCAAGGAGATTGTAAGAAAGTTCAATTCCGTTTACGGTGACACTCTGGTAGAGCCTGATATCCTGCTTCCTGACAACAAGGCATGCCTTCGTCTGCCAGGTACCGATGGAAAGGCCAAGATGAGTAAATCCCTGAATAACTGCATTTACCTTTCCGATCCTGAAGAAGAGGTTCGTAAGAAGGTTATGAGCATGTTTACAGACCCTAACCACTTACAGGTATCTGATCCCGGCCAGGTAGAGGGCAATCCTGTCTTCATATATCTGGACGCCTTCTGTAAGGATGATATGTTTGCTGAATATCTGCCTGAGTACAGCTGCCTCCAGGAATTAAAGGATCACTATACAAGAGGCGGTCTTGGTGATGTGAAGGTTAAGAAATTCCTGAACAACGTCCTTCAGGAGCAGCTCTCCCCTATCCGAACAAGCCGTAAGGAATGGGAACAGCGTATCCCTGATATTTACGAGATTCTACACAAGGGAAGCATGGAAGCTGAAGAAGTTGCCGCCAAGACTCTTGATGATGTCAAAAAGTCCATGAAGATCAATTACTTTGATGACCATGCCCTGATTGCAGAGCAGGCCGACAGATATAAGGCTGAATAACCATTTCGCGCTAAAAAGGCATAATGGATCAGAAGCTCTGATTTCCATTATGCCTTTTTTTATTTAAGCAGCCGTATCACAAACAGTGTGCTGATGCCATTGCCATGCTGCTCCCCTTTTTCAAGGAAAAGAGCTCCTCCGTGAAGCTCTATGATCTTATGTGCCACGGCTAGTCCAAGCCCTGAGCCCTGTCTTGTATTCCGTGATTCATCCCCGACAATAAAGGGATCAAAAAGTGTATCCTGCAGTTCCAGCGGAATGCCAACGCCACTGTCTCCGATCTCTATACGGACCGCCTTATCTGACTGCTGCAGTGTTACATAAATAACAGTTCCAGGCGGATTGTGACGCAGGGAATTGGAAATGATATTATCAAATACCCGCTTCATCTGTACTCGGTCAAAGCTGTAGGATACCGTTTCTTCAGGGATCTCCACCTCAAGGTTAAATCCGCCCAGATCGATCTCATCATATTTCTCCGCCAGATATTCCCGCAGATACTCAGCCAGATCCTGTGTTTCCCTTACCAGACAAAATTCCGGATGCTCCAGCTTACTGTAATCGTGAAAGGTATTGATCATATCTGTCAGGCTCTCAGCCTTTTTAACAATTGTATTCAGATACTGTTTCTGCATCTCCTCATCTGTCAGGCCATCTGCCACTGCTTTGGCATATCCCTGAATCACCGTGATCGGTGTTTTCAGATCATGTGAAATATCTGCCAGCATGCGCTGCTTTTCCATGATCAGATATTCTTTGGCACTTTCACTTTTCTTAAGCTGCACCGCCATCCGGTTAAAGCTGCTGAAAATATCCTCAAATTCCCTGGGACCCTGATAAGAAAGGACGGTATCCCTTTTGCCATCAGCAAAATCCTGGATCCCGTTTTTCAGGATAAAAAGAGGCTCCCTTACACGCCTGTGCATCCATAGTGCGAAGAACAGCGTAGCTCCTATCAGGATCAACACATAAACAGGAATAAAGATCTGTTTGAATACCATCAGTCTTTTAACCCTCTGCCTGTCCATTCTTTTCACATGCATGAGAAGGATCCTGTCTTCCCCATTTCCTGTTCTGTAGGAATATTTATAGGTACTGTATCCGTTATCTGTTGCAGCTGTGAAAAGACGCAGCTCCCGCTCTGTGATCTGCTTATACGGAAATGAGACACTGCTTTCCAGAAGCCTCAATTCTCCATCAAACAGATAATAGGCAATGTTCTCCTGATATCCGGTAGTCTCTTCTCTTTTACTTTCTATCACCAGGATCTGCCTGCTGCCATCCTCCATTTCATAATTCTTTGTTTCATAGCTGACATGTGTATTGCACTCCGGGATCAGACTGATCTCCTTCAGTGTATAGCTGCTCTCAAAAGCATTATAGTCTGTGTATAACCTTTCTCCCGCTGCTGTATATATATCAAAATAGCCTTCCGTTCCAAGCAAAGCTTTCATGGAAAGGGATCCATAGTCTTCATCCGCCAGCTTTTCCTGCTCTCCGACTGGGTGATCGATTCTGGGCAGCCGTGCGATCTTCTGATCCATAAGCTCTTCCAGCAGCCCGAGGATCTGAACTGCCAGAAGCAGGACGGCAGCAAAAATCACATAGTTTTTGATCAGCAGGGTATACAGACTTTTTTCTTTCTTCTTATAGCTTTTCAATTTTGTAACCGATACCTCTTATGTTTTTGATATATCTGGGTTCCCTCGGATTATCCTCGATCTTGTCCCTCAGATTGGAAATATGCACCATCAGCGTATTGTCATCATTGACATAGCACTCTCCGTTAACTGCCTGATAGATCTGCATCTTGGTAAACACCTTACCGGGAGACTTCATAAACAGAGAAAGCATCTTATATTCTGTAGGCGTGATGGTGATCACCTGATCACCCTTTTTCAGAGTAACGGAATCCTCATCCAGTACAAGATCACCTACACGGATCTGTCTGCTCTCTTTCGCCTCAGCCTCTGCCTGGCTGCCAAGGCTGTAATATCTTCTGATATTAGATCGTATCCTGGCGATCAGCTCCAGGGGATTGAAGGGTTTTGTCAGATAATCATCTGCACCGAGATCAAGACCGAGGATCTTTTCACTGTCCAGATTTTTCGCAGACAAAATGATAATGGGAATATTACTGTCCTCCCGGATCCGCCGGATCAGATCATAGCCGTTTAACTTCGGCATCATGATGTCAACAACTGCCAGATCTGCCCTGCTTTCCTTCAGTTTTTCATAAGCTGTCATCCCATCTGCCGAAGGAATCACCTCATAGCCTTCATTTTCCAGATAAAGCTTGATAAAATCTGCAATATCTGTATCATCCTCTGCTACCAGTATTTTATATTTCATCGGTATTCCCGTCCTTTATTTTTTCATCTTTGTACGGATATCGGCAAGTCTGTCCAGTGCCTTCTTAAGGGTCTCATCCTGCTTTGCAAAGTGGAAACGGATCAGATGGTTTACATCCTCCCTGAAAAAGCTGGAGCCCGGCACAGCGCCAACGCCAACCTTCTCTGCCAGTTCCTCGCAGAATACCAGATCACTGTCATATCCAAATTCACTGATATCCATCAGTACATAGTAAGCGCCCTGAGGCTCTGTAAAGGTAAGTCCGATATCCTTAAGTCCTCCCACAAACAGCTCCTTCATATGCGTATAATGTGCCTGTAGCTGCTGATAATAGTCATCTCCGAAGTTCAGTCCGACCACAGCTGCCTCCATCAGCGGAGCTGCCGCACCTACTGTCAGGAAATCGTGCACCTTTTTCACACGGTCTGCGATTTCCGGCGGAGCAATCACATAGCCAAGACGCCAGCCGGTAATGGAATAGGTCTTTGACAGGGAATTGCACATGATCGTGCGTTCTCTCATGCCCGACAGAGATGCCATATAAGTATGTACGTGAGGCTTATATAAAATGTGCTCATAAACTTCATCAGTGATCACATAAAGATCGTATTTCTTCGCCAGATCAGCGATCACCAGGAGCTCATCCCTTGTAAATACCTTACCACAGGGATTGGAAGGATTACAGAGGATCAGTGCTTTCACGCCATCCTGCTTCATGGCTGCTTCCAGTTCATCCGCATCAAAGCAGAACGTGGGCGGCTTTAACGGTACATAAACCGGCTCCGCACCACTTAAAATGGTGTCAGCGCCATAATTTTCATAAAAAGGAGAAAAGATCACTACTTTGTCTCCCGGATTGCATACACTCATCATGGACGCCATCATGGCTTCCGTACTGCCACAGGTCACTACGACCTCTTTATCCGGATCAAACTTCATGCCGGAAAAATGCTCCTGCTTTCTGACAAGAGCCTCTCTGAAATTCTGTGCCCCCCAGGTCAGTGCATACTGATGAGGACCGCTTTTTGCCACCTCAGAAAGACGGTCTGTAATCTCTCTTGGGGGATCAAAGTCAGGAAATCCCTGGGAAAGATTCACGGCACCATGCTGATTGGAAACGCGGGTCATACGTCTGATAACGGAATCTGTAAAATCTGCTGTTCTGCTGCTCAATGCTTTCATATTCATTCCTCCTCATCCAGTTACCTGTCTTTCCTATCATAGCATATCCCCTGCTTGAAAGATACCTCTTCCTGCAATTTCTGCAGGCGGGCATTGGTTTCTTCCCCTGTATTCCCTCGGGGTACACCCTACCATCATACGGAACTGTCTGTTGAAATTGGAAAGGTTCCGGAATCCGCAGTCGAAAGCTGCCCCGGAGATGCTGCTTCCGGAAAGAATCTCTTCGCAGGCCTTTTGGATCCGCAGTCTGTTCAGGTACTCTGCCGCTCCCATTCCGGCCATCTCCCTAAATTTCTGCATAAAGTAGCTCTGGCTCAAATTCACCTGCCCTGCCAGATCTGCAATGGTAATATTTTCAGCATAGTGGATCGACATATAATCAATGGCCGCCTTGATCTCCCCGTTCTGCACAGGCTCCCTGTTTCCGGACACCAGGTCACCTTCATAAAAGAACCATAAAAGCCGCAGAAGTTCTCCTTTCATCAGAAGATCTGCCTCCGCACTATTCTCTCTTGCGCAGCAGATCACAGTATCTGCACATTCTCTGATTTCCTTGTAACACACATTTTTCTCCTCAGCGATCTGCAGGCAGGCCCTGCCAAGGCAAAGAGGATGCACCATCTTCCGGTAACTCCGGTCCTCCCCGTTTCCGAACATATCACTACTAAACACCACGGTGTCATAGAACAGTCTGTCATCAGTGGTAATGGCATGCAACAATTCTGGCTGGATCAGCACGATATCACCAGCCTTTGCCTCTGTTTCCTTTTCCCCAAGACGTACCACACCATTTCCTTCTGTGATCACATTCAGCTCCCATTCCCTGTGCCAGTGCAGGGGCACAAAGGGGAAGTAATCAGGGATCCGGCTGGAGTAATAACTGTAGGGGATCAATATTGAACTGTGTACTCTCTTCTCTTTTTCCATATCTGCTTTCTGTTGTCCTGTCTTTTCTTGCTCTGCAATGTGATGGAATCTTCTTTTGGATATCCGCAGTAGAATCATACCAGTTTTTCGTAGAATTTCAGTTGAATGATTCCTTTTCTAATAGTATTGTATCGTTATAAGGAAAAAGAAACAACTTCTTTTTCCAGTTCGGTCGAAACACATTTTCCACGAAAACGGAAACACTATTTTTAAGCATAGGAGGAATCTCTCATGAGCACAACTGTAAAACAGCCCGCATGGCTTGACAATGCTGTTTTTTATGAAATCTATCCCCAGTCTTTCTGCGATACCAATGCCGATGGTATCGGTGATATCAACGGTATCATCAGTAAGCTGGACTATATCAAAGAACTTGGATGCACAGCTCTCTGGCTGAATCCCTGCTTCCAGTCCCCTTTTGGCGATGCCGGTTATGATGTAGAGGATTATTATACCGTAGCACCCCGTTATGGTACCAATGAAGATCTGGCAAATCTGTTTGCCGAGGCCCATAAGCGCGATATGCATGTGATCCTGGATCTGGTTCCTGGTCATACTGCTGTTACCTGTAAGTGGTTTCTGGAATCCATGAAGGCAGAAAAGAATGCCTATACAGACCGCTATGTATGGACAGACAGCGTCTGGGAGGCTCCAGACAATATGGGCTGCATCCGTGGGATCTCTCCCCGTGACGGTTCCTGTATCGTCAACTTCTTCTCCCATCAGCCTGCCCTGAACTACGGCTTCTACAAGCCGGATCCAGATAAAAAGTGGCAGCAGTCCATGAATGATGAGGGTCCTCTTGCCACCAGAGAAGAGCTGAAAAATATCATGCGCTTCTGGCTTTCCATGGGCTGTGACGGCTTCCGTGTGGATATGGCCGGCTCCCTTGTAAAAAATGATGAAGACGGCAAGGGTACGATTGCACTCTGGCAGGATATCCGTACCTTTTTAAATGAAGAGTTTCCCATGGCTGCCATGGTCAGCGAATGGGGTGAACCTGACAAGAGCCTGATCGGCGGCTTCCATATGGACTTCCTGCTCCACTTTGGTCCTTCCCATTACAACGATCTCTTCCGCTGTGATGAGCCTTATTTTTCAAGAAGAGGACTTGGCAGTGCCAGAGAGTTTATTAAAACCTATCAGGGTAACTATGAAAAGACAAACGGAAAAGGACTGATCTGTATCCCTTCCGGTAATCATGATATGGATAGAATGGCAAGACGGCTGGATCCGGAAGAAATGAAGGTTGCCTTTGCGTTCCTCCTTTCCATGCCGGGCGCGCCTTTTATTTACTATGGTGATGAGATCGGTATGCGTTATGTGGAAGGTCTGACTTCTGTTGAAGGCGGCTATGAGCGTACCGGTTCCCGTTCCCCCATGCAATGGAACAGGATGACCAATGCCGGTTTCTCCACTGCCGCAGCAGAAAAGCTTTATATTAAGCAGGATGAAAGCAAAGACCGGCCGGATGCAGAAAGTCAGATGAACGACACCTCTTCCCTCCGCAGCACCGTAAAACATCTGATCGCTCTTCGTATGGCGCATCCTGCACTGCAGAGCAAGGCTGCCGTTACATTCCTGAAGGATGACTATCCTATGGTTTACCAGAGAAGCTGCAGGGAAGAAACCATCCTTGTGATCATCAATCCTGCCGGGAAGCCTGCCTTTGTTCCTGACACTGCCGGCGAGATCCTGACTACGGTTGGCGGCAATGCTGTCCTTGAAAAGGGTGGTGTTTCTGTAGACGGTGGAACCGCTGTTTATGTAAAGCTGGCTTAAGCTGTCAAAGAATTAATCCGTTCTGAAAGCAGGCATAAAACAGGGCTGTCGTCCAGGTAAATTTACCTATCTGACAGCCCTCTTCTTTTTGCGGAAGTGTTTTTCTCTTTATGCCATTCCATTTGCCATCTTGTATTTGAACAGCATCTCCGCATGATTCTGCTCTTCGATCTGGATATCGGCCAGCAGTTTTCTGATCTTGCTCTCTCCAAAAACAAATACATCTGTATTATATTCACCGGATACCAGCTTCTCCGTGCCAATACAGTCAGTAGCCAGAAATGCATCATGCTCTTTGTCAGCATTGCTGCTCATGGATGAATATGCCGCCTTGGGTGCATAATCCCTTCCCTGACTGTCATTGCAGTCACAGTCCGGCACACTGCCATTCAGTACCTGCGAAAGGGAATCATAGTGCTTCTGCTCCTCCTTCTGTAGTCTGGAAAAGAGGTTCTTCAGCTCCGGGTCTTTGGCTTCCTTTGCATACTTTCCATACTTTTCCACACAGCTTTTTTCCTGTGTCTGCAGATCTTCGATCGCTGCTCTTTCTTTTTCCTTTAATATCATTGCATTCCACTCCTTTACCTGTTTTTACAATGATATTATGGATCAGAATTTCATTTTCTATTCCCTGAGAGAAAGCAATTCTTCTGCCATGGAGTAAAATTCCTCCTCTACTTCCCGAAACGGATGCTCTGCAAGATCCGGCTCCGAGCAGATTGCTACCTTTTCTATGGGCATCCTTCCATTTAGCATAGCCGGCATCTCATTGCTGAGCATTTCATTATCAATCTGCTTCCAGCACCGATTCTCTTCTGCTGTCAGATCACCAAGACCAAATTTTTCAAAAATCACCTGCATGATCTGCGATTCAATCTCACGATATCCCTGCAGATGCTCCTTCACCGGCCTGATAATATCAGAAAGGTAAGCCTCACTGGCATCATGCAGAAGGCAGGCAAGCACCAGTCTATCTGACCATCCACGTGCCTTTGCCTCTCTGGCACAGTTCACACTGTGCTGTCCTACCGAATAGAAGTAGGTCACCTGTCCGCCGCCCCGGCAAAGCAGGCTTAAGGCATGGGCAATGTCCCGGAGACTTACATCCTCCTCTGTCATTAGCATGGGATCAAACTGTTTCCCCGTATATGTGTTCATTGTACTCATATGAAATTCCTCTTTTGTAAACTATTACATAATTACTTATCAAAGCAGATATGCCGCTGCTGCATACACCAGAATACTGATAAAACAGTACAGAGAATTGGTCGTTGCAATATAAGTAGACCCTTCCTCCGTTTTCACAAAAGTCTGCAGGCTGAATGTCGCTGGTGCTGACATATAGATCAGAACTGCCAGATCAAGAAGCTGATTTCTTCCTGCAAACCGGTGTACTGCAGCCAGAACTCCAAGAATCATCACCGCCTGCACAGCCATACGCAGCAGCAGTGTTTTCAGACAGGGGATCATAAGTGCCCTGTCCGGTTTCAGCTCATATCCTACAATCAGGAGGATGATGGCTGACAGAGGACTGGTAATCATGGACTCACATATCAGGTACAGGTCTCCGGCACTGCTCTCCAGAAGTCCTCTGACTATGCCGGTAAGCCCACACAAAATACCAAGTACGGTAGCAATGAATGCCGGATTCTTCACAGCGTCCAGACATATGTCACGCACTCCCATCTTTTCAGAGCCATCTACTGCCCGGAGCAGACTCATATAAACGCTGAACCCGAACAACAGTCCTGCAATATCCAGTACTGCAATCTGTGACAGATTCTCTGTACCGCACAGATTCGTATACAGCGGATATGCCATCATGCCGCCCTCATACACGCTGACCAGAAACGGTACATACTTTCGGTATGGCGGCTTTACAAACCCCTTAACCAGAAAACCTGCCCCAAAGGAGATAAGCAGCATGCAGAACATGATCAGTACAATTTTAAAAATACTGCTGCTATAATCTGCCGTAGACAGTGCATGAAAAATCGCTACCGGAAGAATAATCTTTGTGGCAAGAAATTTCAATCCATTTATACTTTCCTGCTTCAGCCAGCCTCTGGCCTTGCAGAAGGCACCAAGTCCCATCATCAGCAGAACCGGCAGAAGTGCCTCTAATATCTTAATCATCTGTATTTTCCTTTCTTTTTCCTATACCTTCCTATACAGCAGGCTTCGCTCCAAAAATATCGCTGATAACTTCCGCCTTCAGATTTTCACCGATCACAATAAGAACCTCCTGTCCGGTTCCGATCGGCCTCAGTTCGACCACGCTACGTGTAGCATTCAGCTGCAGCCATCCACTGCCTTTCCTAATAAATCCCTTAATACGGAATACGTTGCCACAGGCTGGATCCAAAAGGATCTTCACTGCTGCTTCCTTCAGCTTTTCCTCTGAAATCTCTGCATTCATAAAGTAAACAGAATCAAATCCCCTGTAATCCCCAGCATCCAGCTTGCAATAGCTTTCCAGCCGGTAGCCGCAGTGAAAAACAGCATCCAGTGCCTTTTCAGAAAGCTGTTCCATATTTTCAGCAATGACATCCTCATTTGTCAGCTGTCTTTTACATTTGATCTTCGCAAGCGCCTGATTCAGATGCTGCACCGTTCCGTCAATCTGCCCCGGATCAGCTTCATCTGCATGGCTTATGATAACCTTTCCTGCATCAGCCACCTCAGAAGCCAGCAGATAATCTGACTCCTCGGAAAGCCGCAGATTTAACAGGGCATCTACGATCGTGATCACATTTCCGATCTCGTACCACTGATCCAGTGGATCCTCCCTTAAAGAATCAAAAAACTCATCCACGTCAAAAATGCCGGACGGTTCTACGATCACTCTATCATATCCGCTCATTCCCATGGCGATCAGCTTAGTCTTGAATCTTCTGATATGGCAGTCTTTATCACATCCGCCGGATACCATTTCCAGATCACACTGCTCTCCCAGAAGCTCCTGCAAAAGCAGCATGTCTACATTTACTGCCCCAAAATCATTCTCCAGAATACCTATCTTCAGTCCCTGATCCATCAGGTACCTGGCATATTTTTTGATAAAGGTTGTTTTTCCAGATCCCAAAAAGCCCGTAATTAAATCTATGGTTATCATTCTTCACCTCTTCTGCCTTTCTGTATGACAGATCAGAAATTATCTTCCTGAATCAACTTTCCTCTACAAAAAAGAACTTCAACAAAAATTATAAGTCATTGAAGTTCTTTCATCAAGCAGATCAGTGCTTCTCATTTCGTGTTTTGCAAAGTCGTTATCACTTCTGTTACGCTGTTTTGTGAATCTTAGCATACCTTTTGTCTTTCCTTCCGGAACCTGATCAGTCTTACGACCACATAAATAATCAATGCATACAGAGTCGAGCACAGTGCGACAGCCACATTTGGTCCAAGCTTGGTAATTTCATTCACATGATGCAGGACATACAGCATCTGGATCATTGTTTCCATGACACTAAACGGGATCACCAGCGCTTCAGCTACCCTCAGAAATCCCATCAGTGTCTTTTCCACTGCGATCATCCCAAAGGCAAGACATCCAAGTAGCAGAAAAAAGAGGCTTGGCACATCGATATAATATCCAATTTTAACTCCACTTCCACCCCCAAAGCTCTGTACACCAAGTCCAAGCAGTACGATCAGTACAACTGCCAGGATAATTCCAAAAATAAATTCTGCCTTTCCATTCTTCCTGCTGTCTGCAATTAAATTCATCATATTTTCCTCCGCTTTCTTTGAATACTCCGTATCCACAATTTTTTCTCCGGACAATAATTCATTAACATTACTGTCCAATGCTTCACAGAGAGTTCCAAGCAGCGTGATCTCAGGCAGACTGTTGCCGCATTCCCACTTAGAAACCGTCTTGTCACTGACGCATAGTCTGTCTGCAAGTTCCCTTTGTGTCATCCCCTTTTCTTTTCTCAGCTTTGCAATAAAGTTTCCTATCTTTTTCTGATCCATCTGCTTTTCCTCTCTTTCTGCTTCTGCTGTCAGTATAACGGCAGCTGACCATAGAATCAACCTACAGTTGGGAGAACTACTCTCTCTTTCGTGGAATCTATCCTCTCCCGCCGTAAAGAATTCTCTCTGTTCCGGATATGCTTTCCACCCATATCAAGGTCACTGAAGCTTTTTTCATTTCTGGACATCAACCAGTTCATTTTGTGTACAAAAAAGAAAGACCCGGATCTCTCCAGGTCTCTCCATCTTATTTTATCTTTCATTAAGCACGAAGCTTAAACTTGTCAAGCAGTTCATTTAAGGTAGCTGCTGATGCGGAAAGCTCTTCACTGGTTGCTGAGGTTTCCTGAGCTGCTGCTGAATTAGACTGGATAACATCATTGATATCCTCTACACCCTTACGGATCTCCTTAACAGATACAGCCTGTCTGTCAGATGCAGTTCTGATATTGGCAACCTCCTGAATAATCTTGTCGAGCTCATTCATGACTTCCTTCATGGCATCACCGGTTTCCTTGGTAACCTTATTACCAACCTCAACCTCATTTAATGACTCTTCAATCAGTTTCTTCGATTCTACTGCAGAGTTTGCACTTTCTTCTGCAAGCTGTCTGATCTGGTCAGCTACTACTGCAAATCCACGTCCTGCCTCTCCTGCACGTGCTGCCTCGATAGAAGCATTCAGGGAAAGGAGATTGGTCTGAGATGCGATATTTTCAATATCAGCAATGATCTTTTCAATATTCTGGGTAGTGATGTTGATCTTCTTCATAGCATCAACAAGCTCGTCCATCTTCTTCTGGCTGTTAGCAGCCTCCACCCCTACCTGCTTAGCTTTATCATGTACAATATCAGTAGATTTAGTGTTCTCTAATACCTGATTGGTTACCTCATCAACGGTTGCTACCAGTTCTTCAACCGCTGCCGCCTGGTTTGTAGCCCCCTCTGCAATATCCTGTGCGCTCTCAGCAAGCTGGTTACTTCCTGCGGATACCTGCTCAGCAGAATCCTGAATACCGTGCATCGTAGAGCTTACCTTATCAACCATTGCATTCAGTTCATCCAGAACGCTACGCAGCCTTCCTACATAAGCATCCGGACAGGAGCTTTGTACATCAAAATTTCCATTAGAAAACTGTCTGACAATACTATACAGATCAAGAACAACCTTATCAAGAACCCCTGCTGCTGTTTCAAAGCTGTCTGACAGTTCTCCCAGCTCATCCTCGGCCTCATAGGGAACTCCTATTTCAAAATCACCGGAAGAAATTTTCTCGGATGCCACAACCAGATTTTTGATTGGTTCAACCAGTGTTTTACTCAGAACACTCTGTAACCGCACATTGTTAAACCAGATACTTACCAACACGATTACGACAATAATTGCCATTCCTACATAATTCTTAGCCTGGACCATACCAACAAATCCAATTGCTGCCAGCATAAGATATGCAATCAATATAAATTGGAATATAAGACTGAGCTTCTTCGCTATCGGCCTGTCCTTTATCATTTTTTCAATTTTTTTCATTTGTCATCGCTCCTTTTGTCTTAGCTTCATCTATAGATTCTATTCTAGTTTCTTCCTCATCTTCCGTCAAGAAAAATATAAAAATACAATACTCTTTCAGATACGGTTTTTCCCATCTTGTTTTTATATCTGGAATTTTTCTATTATCTTGCGGAGCTGGCCGATACTTTCCCTGCACTCATTAAGCAGTGCATATCCTTCTGCTGTTTTGGACGCTGCTTCTGTAGATTTCTCTGCAATCTGATTTACCCCCTCTGCAGACTGGCTTACCGTATCACTGACGTTTTCAATAGACTCTGCTATATCGCTTATTTTACTATCCAGATCTGCAATTTCCTGATTGATCCTGCTCATTGCTTCCGCAAAGGTATTGGCATCTGCCTGATATTCTTCTCCAATCTGTCTGAAAGAATTATAGTCCAGCACAACTGTGTTCTCAAGGAAGTCCATGATCCTCGTAATGCAGTCCGTCATATTTTCAACAGCACCATTAACCTCTTCCACCATTTCATTGATACCGTTTACTGTTTCAAAGGTCTGGTTGGAAAGATTACCAATCTCTGTTGCCACCACTGCAAATCCTTTTCCCGCTTCACCCGCACGCGCTGCTTCAATGTTTGCATTCAGTGCAAGCAGATTTGTCTGAGAGGAAATCTGTCTGATATTATCAGTCAGATTATTGATCTGTTCCACTGCCTTTGATCTTTCTATGGCTTCCTGCGTCTTACCTTTCATTTCCTGATAGATTTCCATTGCCTTGTTGCTGGAATCCACGGTAGTACGCTGCAGTCTGTCTGCCCTTCCCTTTACCTCTCCGGAGGTTTCCTTTCCTTCTTTTGACAGACTTCTGATCTCCTCTGTACTCTGCTTAATCCCATTGATATTCTCTGTGATCATCGAGGTACTTGCAGTAGTTTCTTCCATTCCGGCAGCCATTTCCTGTGTCGTGGCTGAATTATCCTCTGCCATTTCACTGTTTGTCTGCATAATCTCATTCAGCTTGTCCATATCTGTCAGGATAGCCGTTTCAGTTTCTGTAATATCACTCACAAAACTGCGGAATACCTTTCTCATATCACCGACAGCACAGGCCATCATGCCGGTTTCATCCTTCCTTTTGGTAAGCTTCTCTCCGCCTTCAGTCTTTTTAAAATTCAGATCCGCAGTCTGCCTTATGACTGCTGTAATTCCCGAAATCGGTTTGCCAATATTTATGCTTATGATCACCCCAAGTACGATACTGAGCAGCAGACATACCACTACAATCCCTGCAAGACCTGCTGACAGGCTTACAGCACCTTCTGTGATCTCTGCGCATGGTGCCGTCAGTGCCAGATACATGCCATTACTAAGCTCATAGAAAACAATACTTTCTTTTTCTTTTTGGGAAGTATAATCCATGATATTACCGGCATTTTCAGGATTACACAGGAATTCCTGATCTGCCTGTGTAAATCCGAGCTGATCCAGTCCTGTTCCGTTATCAAGCTCCGGATGATACATGATCTTTCCATCCGCATTGTACAGGAAGGAATATCCGGTTTCAAACGCTTTCACACTTTCTGCCATTCCCGTAATCTTGGAGAAATCAATATCCATACCTATGATACCTACAGACTCCCCGTCAACATATAATGGAACCACGTAGGAAATCATATAAATATTAACATTTCCATTCAAATAGGGCTCCATCCAGATCGGCGCACCATTCTGCACCGGTATGTAATACCAGCCCACATGTTCCAGATCTGTTTTCTCATACATAGTGAAATCCGTTGGTGTTGAACTGGTAAATGGCTCCTCTGTACTGTTTCTGGTCAGAAAAATCCCTGATGTAGGGGCTGTGAAATCAGGATTATACCGTACATAAACGCAAATTGCACCATCGGTGTTTTCTCCAAATTTAACCACATCACTCATCAGAGATTCTGTATATTGTGTTACATATGTATTATTTCCTTTAAATTTTGAAAAATCCAGTCTTTCCATTGCAATGCTGCTTAAGGTATCCACTGACTGGGCGATTTGGGCGATCTGTGCATTGATCTCGCTTTGTCCATTCAGGCATGTCAGTGTCATTTCTTTTTCTGCACCCTGATCGGAAGTCTGATAAATATCCTTGATACTCAAAAATCCAATAGAAGCAGAAGAAAGCAATGTGCATATGATAATGCCTGCAATAATTTTTGCTTTAATTGATTTCATGATTCTTACCCCCATGATTTACTTCTTCTTAAGAATACTATATTGACCGTCATTTTTCAATATAGCGTTGCACTTTTGACATTTTATCTTAAACTTTTTCAAATACTCCTTTTGCTCATCTGTAATCCGGTAGCTTTCCCTTGCCTTCTGTATTGTCTTATTCTGAACCCACCGGTCCAGTCTTTTCTCCTCTATATAGGGAATTGTTTTTTCCCACTGTCTGGCAAGTGCTGTTGCAAAAAACCAGGCTATCATCATATTCACATAATACTCATCAGAGTGGACTGCGGCAGGTATCTCCAGATACTCCTCTCTGAAATCCCCCTCAAGAAAATGCGTCATCAGCATTTCCATGCCAAACCGGCACGTATAGGGTTCCCTGGATGCGGACCATTTTCTGATTCTTTCTATCAGATCCTCCTTATTCGCTTTAAATATCTTAGGGGAAAAAATGTCGCAGACTGCCCAGTTATCCACAAAGGGCAGGAATCTGTCTACTGCCTCTACACATTCCTGATAATCGTTTATATCCGAAACCAACAGTGCGTGCAGTATGTTTTCATCATAATAGGTATGCGGCAGGCACTGCAGAAACTCTCTACTCTCCTGCTCCTTTGCATAGCTCTTTGCCAGCTTTCTCATCGCAGGTATTCTTATCCCTATGATCGTTTCCCTGTCAATTTCAGGAACCAGTTTACTCTGAAAATTCCTGTATTCCTTATCCTGCAGTGCAAATAACTGTTCCTGTATCTTCATCACATCTCCTCTGGATACTTAAGTCCCCATTCCCTTCTGAGTCCTGTCATAATATCCATTACATCCTTTGTATAGTTCAGATACATTTCTGTTTCATCCCCACTCTCAACAGCTCTTTCCATATCTGTCATTTCATAAAAAAGTGCATCCTCGGTCTTACCACAGGAGATTTCTTTCTTCTCACCGGTACTTGCATCCACAATCTTTGCCCTGTCCGCTCTTGGGTATTCCATGATTTCTATATATCCCTTTTCGCAGCTGATCATAGCACGCTTGGGCTGCTTGGAATGCAGGGAAAGGGCAACTGTCGCCATCTGCCCGTCTTTATTCTTCAGAAGAATCGCCGCCTGCTCATCCGACCCTGCCGGAGACGGTTTCCACTGGCTTACGATATCAGCAGGCTTCTCTGTCATAAAGCTCCTCACGATAGAAAGGGCATAAACACCAATATCCAGAAGAGCACCTCCTGCCAGATTCATATTGAAGAAACGGTTCTTCATATCATATTCCTTAAAGCTTCCAAAGTTCACAGTGATCATCTGGACTTTGCCAAGCTCACCACTTTCCACAATCTCCCAAAGCTTTTTATAGATCGGCATATGCCAGATCGTCATAGCCTCTGCCAGAATCAGATGTTTTTTTCTGGCAAGGGCGATCATCTCATCCAGCTCTTCGCTGTTCAGGGTAATGGATTTCTCCACCAGGAGATGCTTTCCATGCTCCAGTGCTTTTTTCATAAATCCATAATGGGTATTATGAGGGCTTGTGATATAAACGATATCTACTGCCTCATCCTCAAACATATCATCAATCTGCGGGTACACCTTCTGAATCTCATACCTCTTTGCAAACTCTACTGCCTTTTCGTAGGTTCTGTTGCCTACCGCATATAACGGTTTTCCCATTTTCTGCAGTGCCTGTGCCATCTGGTTTGCAATAACTCCTGTTCCAAGAACTGCCCAGTTTAACTTTGTGCCCATAGTAACCTCCTACATGCTTATATTTGAGTGTATTCGAATATATTTAAACAGACTTGAATGTATTTATTTCTTTCTTACGTCTTACCAATTGTCATAACTCTTTTTTATATTATCATTTCTGCTGTATCTGCTCAATATCCTATCCGGTTTCTCTCGTCAATCTCTCGTCAATTTTACTTACCACTTTTTATTGTCAGCTTCCTTGACCAGTTTCTCCTGTCCCAAATCCTTTGAATCATTAAAGAAAATAGGTTTTGATATAGGAATCTACAACTTTGATATTTAAAGGAGCTGTACTCGTTTCATGTGTAATAATCAGGCTCTCTCCCAGTAAGTATCCGTTCTTTTCATATAAATCAAGTTTACGCATATTGGAAGCAACATAATTCTCGTCATCCATTTTCCCAAGATGTTCATAAAGAAACATTTTTCCTGTCCTTTTATTTATAACAGTAAAATCAGGTCTGCATGTCACTATTCTTCGTTCAAAAACTCCTCAATCTGCTCTTCCACAGTCTTGAAAAGCGGTTTCACATGCTTTTTACGAGCCTTACATAAGCTTTCAAAACATTTTTCAAGTTCTCTGGAACTATAGTTTTTCTCAAGTTCACGTAAAATCTGCAGCCTCTTTTTTAGCGCCACCTGCAATTTTTCATCATATTCTCTCTGTATGATTCCCTGTATTGTATTCATCTGCTTTTTATTTGCATATTTCCCGTTTATAAAAAATTGATCTGTTCCATTACTGCTTGTACACCGTAGCGTTCCGCCTGGCAAACCCTTAAGTTCATTTTCAAGACATATTTACTTGTCAAGAAGAATACGGCTATTTATTCTTCATTTATTTCTGGGGCAGTAAATATTCTTGCCCTACATATATATGCTCTAACACTATTACTGCTTATCTACTCCTTCTCTCTTTATAGGCAGTATATATTTGATATCCCCAGGGACCTGTTCTATTTAACATCCTATTTATACCGCCTCACAATTACTTTTTCTGTTTCAGGCAGTAAAAGCTTTATTTATTCGTACTTTTCTGACTAATTTTTACTGCTTTTGCTTATCTTTCGTGTTTCGAGCAGTATGATTAGGCAGCTAGCAAGCCGAGAACAGTATGATTGTCCAAACCAAGTTCTGATATTGAAATATCCGGCACGGAAGTATGCCCTAAATATGACCTAAATATAGGCAACCTCTTTCCATATTCCGTCTATCAGTTCATCTACCCGATGCCAAGATCCCTCCTCCCACTTCTGAATGCAAAACCATTCACCTGTTTGAAGTTCACTGTCACTTCCATTAATAATTTCAATATCTCCCTCATAATTTTTATATTTGATCATTATCATAGTCACATCCGGCAAAGTATTCACCGGAGCTTCGTTGAAAGACATTGCCATTGATGTTTTCTCCGGATAGAAAATGTGCTCCAAATACTCCATTAGTCTTAACGAAGCATCTGCCCCATTGTCTGCAAGACCGTACTGATAAAAAAAGCTGTCAACTGTCAAACCATCCTTATAGGGCGTTACCGACTGCAATTTATTTTCCTCTGCATCCTGCAGTTTCATGCTATATTGATAACCAACCCTTGCATTTTCTGCACATTCTGCTGTAAAATCCAACTGCGAATAGAGTTTGATTAAATCATTATATGCAGAAGTTTCTGCAGTAAGTGTTATCTGTTCTCCCGTATTCCCGTTTGTCACTACAATACTGAAAACTTTAGAAGTATCTACCATAGCAGTTTGGGCTATAGGTTTTTCTTCTGGATTATTACCATTTTCTCCTTGACTTTCAAAAGGTAATGCTGTCTGCTCTTCTTCCAACAACATGGTACGATATTCATTCTCAGGAATTAACTGCATATGCCCGGTATCATATCCGCAATCCAAAACACACTCATGCCACAATGGGACATCATCGTAATCATACACATATGCAAAGATGTATCTTCCCTTTCCGTCTGATTCTAAAATGGGTTGATCAGAAGGAGCACCTGAATAATACCAGGGAACAAGGGCGAAGTTCCAATTCTGCTCTCCACCTATCCAATCATTCAGCAAAAGCCCGTAGCTTCCATATTTTTCACTCATAATACCATAGATTTCAAACCGACCTGACCCATCACTTGCCATTTTAATGAGAACATCCGCATTCGGTTTAAACTCTACTGTATTATTCCATGGATAAGCATTCTCCAAACCAATGGTACTAACCACCCGGTTCAATTCTTCATAAACTGCGTCCTCATTCGCATCCGGTTCTTGTGGTCCTTCCAAATTCTGAGGTGTTACTGAATTCTGCTCTTCAGCACTTTCTCCATTGGAATCATTATCACCCTTTGTTTTAGATGCAATTCTTACCTCTACACCGCGAACTATAACATAAACATCGATATCCTCTGCTGTGGGATTCTGCATATTTACACCAATTTTAAACCACGCACCTTTCTCTACATCCATTTTTGCCGGTGCGACCGCTGTAATATAAATAGGTTCATCATAAGCATTTTCTTCTTTTACTTCGACCGGCAAAAGAATCACTTCCATATCTCCAAGATGTCTACCTTTTGCAATTGTCAACGTATTTCTCTTTGGACATATTTCTTCATCAGAATAATAAAAGCCTGTTTCGCTTCCTGCCGGAATCGTGATTCTGATTTGATATTCTTTTGCAGGATTCGTCAGAAAACAAATTGCTACAATAGCACATACCACGATTGCGGCAATCGTAATCCAAAAGGTCGGCTTTTTATAATTCAATACTGTTTTCACTCTTTCCTTTACTCCCACTTCTCCAAACGCCAAGGGACACGCCATTACCAGATGTCTCTGCGTTGCACAAAACAACAATACTCTGGAATACTCCTTCTTATCCCCAAAACTCATATCCTTAATTACTTTTTCATCACAAGCCAGTTCAATATCCTTGCACAGCATAATATAGGCAATCCAGCACAACGGATTGAACCAATAGATACACAAAAGCAGGTATCCAAAAGGCTTCCATAAATGATCTTTTCTTTTTAGGTGCGCCCTTTCATGTGCAATAATATAATCCATCTCCTCCTCACTTAAAGCAGAGGAAAGATAAATCCTTGGCTTGATAATACCCAAAATGAATGGGGACTTTACTGCATCACAAATATAGATGTTTTCTTTGTAGCGCACCGCTTCCCTTACACGTAGGCGCAATTTTATCATACTCACCAGTGCAAAAATAAGAAGTACTACCATTCCAGACAGCCAGACACTTCCTGCGATTTCTGTCGCTATCTGTAATGGAGCCACACTTTCTGTTTCCTGATATGCAAAGGCTTCTGCCAATAAAGGATTTACAGTATTTTCTACAACACCTATGTTGCTGTTTACGGACGGCACATAAGGTATCAGTTCTCCCTCTACCATAGTACTGGTTCTGATAGGCTCTGCACTTAGTTGCAGACTAAATGCACTTTCTATGGAAAACGGAAATATCAGTCGGATTGCTACCACACCCCATAATAAACAGGTAATCCACTTAGGTATTTTCCTGAATAAAAGACGAATGCATAATACTGCTAAAATCAGCCAACTGGCTGTGATGCTCAGATTCAGCAGTTTTAAAAAAATTTCTCCCATACTCACTTTTCCTCCGCCTGATTAATCATCTTACGAATTGCCTCAGTTTCTTCCGGTGTCAGTTTTGCATCCTGCGTAAATGCTGCAATAAATGCCGGAAGAGAACCCGCAAAGGTGTCTTCAACATACTGTCTGCTCTGTCTGGCATAAAATTCCTCTCTAGATATTACGGCTGTTACCAGTCCGTTTTCATTCTGAAACAATCCCTTATCAATCAATCTTCTCAAAACATTGTGTGCAGTTGTGCGCTTCCAGTTAAACTCCACTGCCGTCATCTTTACCAGTTCCGATGAAGTAACCGGTTCATGCTCCCAAATCATATCTGCATATCTTGCCTCAATCACACCTAATTGAATTTCCATAAAGTATCCTCCTCTAATGCAACAGACCACAAGCAGTAGTCTCGTTTATAGACTACAGCTCGTGGTCTTTCCTGTCAATATGATTATATAATTTCCTATCTGCCGCCTCTATCGCTCCTGTAATGATGGCTCTGTCTGTTGTTTTCTCGTTCCTTTACTTCTTGCGTCTTTCTTTGCAACTTTGCCTTTAAGTTGTCCGGTTCTGCCTTATTTCCGGTCTGCTGTTCCCACTTTGCAATCGCCGACTGATAATAGGTATATTCTGCTTTAGAAGCCTTAAATTCAACCAAGAACTCCTTCACATTCTTATATCCATAACTCTGCACGATACTTGACAAATACTGTTTCATATTGGCTATCTGTATCATTAACTGTTCTGCCTGCTCCTGCAACTCCTTACGCTGTTTTCCCTTGAAAATCCCTTTTGTTACGGCAATCTCCTTCTCAACACTTGCAAGCTGTTGATCCCTTTGACAAATGACTTTGTTCTGCTTTTCCATCTTATTATAAATATCCGCAAGCCTTGGATACTTGGAAACAAGCTCGGTCTTCTTTGGCATTTCCGGAATCAGTTCCGTTTTCGCCATCACAGGCTCATTAACTACCCGAACTTTCGTCTGCTCCGGCTCTGACTTTACAAACGCTTCCGTCACATTATCAGCCTTTTCCAAAGCCATTCTAAATACCTTACTAATAGTAGCTCCAAAGCATATATCGCCGTCATAATCAGGCTTTTGAACAGTGCCGGATTTCTCCCCGACTTCTGAATGGAAGCCTTTGCTTTCTGTCCGATTTCATTCTGTTTTACTTCTAAAATCTGTTTCTCCGGCACACCGCTGACGAGTGCCCTGTCCACCGTCTGATTCCACATGATACGGTACCGATTATCTGTGCGTATCTGCTCAGCTTTTATTCTATTATTCAAAAGGATTCTAATATCCGATTTGACTTTGTACTTAGACTGGCAAATGAATTAGAAATTGACGTAAATGAGATATGCTCTGCCAGTCCCTTTTCCGGTGCAATCACAGAAGAAGAAATATATCCTACATTACCAAGCGGATTGAATGGTGCTCTTGACGAAAATCGTGTAAAAACGTATTTAAAAAATTCCATGTACCCGCTTATGTATCTCTTCGGGAAAAACAGTATGCCGGATGTGGATAATTTACTGACTTCCTTTTATCAGTTAGATGATGAAGCACGGAAAGAAGTAGTAGAGACGATACAATTCAAGCTACAGTATCACAGAGATCCCGAACGGGCAGAACAGATAAAACAGATTAAAGGGTGGTAATTGACATTTCTGCATATTTCCCTTATAATGAGCATAGAATATAAATCAACGGTGATTGATTTTGGGCTGGTCGAAAGACCCTGGTCCACCGAGCGGCGGGGAATTTCCCCGCCATTTTCATACTCAAAATTGTTACAAAAGGATGATTGTATGTCAGAAAAGATACTTAGCGTATTCATAGACGAGTCCGGGGACTTTGGTCCTTATGAAGCACATGCTCCCTACTACTTAGTTTCTATGATATTACATAATCAAAGCACTGATATTTCCGAAAATATTAAACTTTTCGATTCTCACTTATTGAACTTGGGATATCAAAATCATGCTATCCATACTGGTCCACTAATTCGACGAGAATCTGTGTACTCTAATGATTTAGTTGAAGATAGAAAACGTTTATTTAATGCCTTATTCAACTTTGCAAGAAAACTTGACTTTCAATTTTCTTGTATAAAAGTAAAGAAAAGTGAATGTCCTGATGTGATAACAATGACGTCAAAGGTATCAAAAGCTCTGGCTGATGTTTTCCGCAGCAATGAAGGCTTTTGGAATAGCTTTGATAAAGTCATTATCTACTATGATAACGGACAAATTGAACTCACTAAAATTCTCACATCGGTATTCAGTACATTATATACTCATGTTGAATTCCGGAAAGTGAAACCTGTGGATTATAAGTTGTTCCAAATTGCTGACCTTATTTGTACAATGGAGCTCCTTTCCGAGAAGGCTGAGACTAATTCATTTACCCGTTCTGAGATGGAATTCTTTGATAATATCAGAGACTTCAAAAAGAATTATTTGAAACATATAAAGAAAAAATTACTGTAAAACTCACTCTAGTGAATAGCCAAACTCGCTGGAGTTTTGTTTTTGGCACCGTTTTGGCACCACCGACTCTATTTTTCTCTATTCTATCCACCTATTAAGAGATGCAAAAAGGGCTTCCCGATTTCTCGGAAAGCCCCATAAACTCTAGCTTTTTGTAGACACTATCAAAGATTACTCGATGATTGTAGCAACACGGCCTGAACCTACAGTTCTACCACCTTCACGGATAGCGAATGTAAGACCCTGCTCCATAGCGATAGGATGGATCAGTTCGATAGTCATTTCTACGTTATCACCAGGCATGCACATTTCTGTACCAGCAGGAAGGTTGCAGACACCTGTTACGTCAGTTGTTCTGAAGTAGAACTGAGGTCTGTAGTTGTTGAAGAAAGGTGTATGACGTCCACCTTCATCCTTGGTAAGAACGTAAACCTGAGCGGTAAATTTCTTGTGGCATGTTACTGTGCCGGGCTTTGCAAGAACCTGTCCTCTTTCGATATCTGTTCTCTGAACACCACGAAGCAGAGCACCGATGTTATCACCAGCCTGAGCCTCATCAAGGAGCTTACGGAACATTTCGATACCGGTTACAACAGTCTTACGTGTCTCTTCCTTAATACCAACGATTTCAACTTCCTCGTTAAGGTGAAGAGTACCACGCTCTACTCTACCAGTAGCAACGGTACCACGACCTGTGATTGTGAATACGTCCTCAACAGGCATAAGGAAAGGCTTGTCTGTTGCTCTTTCAGGATCAGGAATATAAGAATCAACTGTATCCATAAGTTCCATGATCTTGTCGCCCCACTCGCCGTTGGGATCTTCAAGAGCCTTAAGAGCGGAACCCTTAATGATAGGGCATCCTTCGAATCCGTACTCTTCAAGCTGCTCTGTAACTTCCATCTCAACCAGCTCGATCAGCTCAGGATCATCAACCATATCACACTTGTTAAGGAATACGATGATGTAAGGTACACCTACCTGACGGGACAGAAGGATGTGCTCCTTTGTCTGAGCCATAACACCATCAGTAGCAGCTACAACAAGGATAGCACCATCCATCTGAGCAGCACCTGTGATCATGTTCTTAACGTAGTCAGCATGGCCAGGGCAGTCAACGTGTGCATAGTGTCTCTTAGCTGTAGAATACTCAACGTGAGCAGTAGAAATGGTAATACCTCTTTCTCTCTCTTCGGGAGCCTTATCGATGTTCTCGAAATCTGTAGCTTCGTTACCAGGAACTCTTGCAGCAAGAACCTTTGTGATTGCTGCTGTCAGAGTTGTTTTACCATGGTCTACGTGACCGATGGTACCAATATTACAATGGGTTTTGGTTCTGTCAAAATGCGCTTTAGCCATTTCTAAAAATCCTCCTTAATAAAATTAAATTGTTCACTCGTTTTACTATAAATCAGCTATCTTTGATTATATTAAAGATGTCCGATATTTTCAAGTTTTTCTTTATTTAATTACTTTGTTTTTGCTGCCAGTACCTTTTCCTGAACGTTCTTCGGAACGGGCTCGTACTTTTCGAAGAACATGGAGTAGTTACCACGGCCCTGTGTCTTGGAACGAAGGTCTGTGGAATAACCGAACATTTCGGAAAGCGGAACGAATGCACGAACCATCTTGCCTCCTCCGATATCGTCCATACCTTCTACACGTCCACGACGTGAGTTCAGGTCACCGATTACATCTCCCATATATTCTTCAGGCATTGTAACCTCTACCTTCATGATAGGCTCAAGAAGTACAGGTGATGCCTTTGCCATAGCGTCCTTGAATGCCATGGATCCGGCAATGTGGAATGCCATTTCTGAAGAGTCGACTTCATGGTAGGATCCGTCATATACAGTAGCGTGAACGCCAAGTACAGGGAATCCTCCAAGAATACCAGCCTGAGCTGCTTCCTGGATACCTTCACCAACTGCAGGGATGTATTCCTTCGGAATAGCACCACCGACTACAGTGGATTCGAATAACAGGGTAGGCGGATCGTTGATCAAGATGTTTGCCTTAGGATCAAACTCGAACTTCTCGCAGTTTGCTTCCAGGGGCTCGAACTTAACTTTACAGTGACCGTACTGTCCACGACCACCGGACTGCTTAGCGTACTTGGAATCAACATCAACAGCCTTGGTAAAGGTTTCCTTGTATGCAACCTGAGGTGCACCAACGTTAGCTTCTACCTTGAACTCACGAAGGAGTCTGTCTACGATGATCTCCAGATGCAGCTCGCCCATACCAGCGATAATGGTCTGACCGGTTTCCTGATCAGTATGAGCTCTGAAAGTAGGATCTTCTTCAGCAAGCTTTGCAAGAGCTTCACCCATCTTGCCCTGTCCTGCCTTTGTCTTGGGCTCGATAGCAAGCTCAATAACGGGTTCAGGGAATTCCATGGATTCCAGAATAACAGGATGCTGTTCATCACAGATTGTATCACCTGTTGTAGTAAACTTGAAGCCTACTGCAGCAGCGATATCACCGGAGTAAACCTTATCCAGCTCTGCTCTCTTGTTTGCGTGCATCTGAAGGATACGTCCTACACGCTCTTTCTTATCTTTTGTAGCATTCAGTACATAAGAACCGGAGTTCATTGTACCGGAATAAACTCTGAAGAATGCAAGCTTTCCAACAAAAGGATCGGCCATGATCTTGAACGCAAGCGCTGAGAATGGCTCCTCGTCAGAAGAATGTCTTACAACTTCGTTGCCGTCCAGGTCAGTTCCCTTAATAGGAGGGATATCTGTAGGAGCAGGCATGTACTCAAGAATCGCATCAAGGAGCTTCTGTACACCCTTGTTTCTGTATGCAGAACCGCAGCAGACGGGAACAGCTGTACACTCACAGGTTGCTTTTCTTAATACTTTCTTCATTTCCTCTACAGAAGGTTCTTCACCTTCCAGATACATCATCATCAGATCGTCATCTAATTCGCAGATCTTCTCGATGAGTTCGGAACGATATAATTCAGCATCATCCTTCATGTCGTCCGGGATATCAGTAATGGTAATATCTTCACCCTTATCGTCATTGTAGATATATGCCTTCATTTCAAAAAGATCAATGATTCCCTTGAATTCATCTTCCTTACCAATGGGTAACTGAAGAACGATTGCATTCTTGCCAAGTCTTGTCTTGATCTGTTCTACGGCTCCGTAGAAGTTGGCACCTAAAATGTCCATCTTGTTGATGAAAGCCATTCTCGGAACATTATAGGTATCAGCCTGACGCCATACGTTTTCTGACTGAGGCTCTACACCACCCTTTGCACAGAAGACACCAACAGCACCATCCAGTACACGAAGTGAACGCTCTACTTCTACAGTAAAGTCTACGTGTCCAGGGGTATCAATGATATTGATACGATGCTCCAGTGCACCCGGCTTAGGCTTGCAGTTCTCTTCCAAAGTCCAGTGGCATGTTGTAGCGGCTGATGTGATAGTAATACCTCTTTCCTGCTCCTGTTCCATCCAGTCCATGGTAGCAGTACCTTCGTGAGTATCACCAATCTTGTAGTTGACACCGGTGTAGTACAGAATACGCTCTGTCAGAGTAGTCTTACCAGCATCGATGTGAGCCATAATACCAATGTTTCTGGTTCGCTCTAATGGATATTCTCTTTCAGCCAAAGGTTTTTCCTCCTTATATTAGTCCGGGCAAAAGGCAAGGCTTAGAAACGATAATGTGAAAATGCCTTGTTTGCTTCTGCCATTTTGTGCATGTCTTCTTTTCTCTTAACTGCAGCACCTGTATTGTTTGCAGCATCAAGAATTTCATTTGCAAGTCTGTCTACCATGGTCTTTTCGCCTCTCTTACGAGAAAACATTGTTAACCAACGGAGACCAAGTGCCTGACGTCTGTCAGGTCTAACTTCGATAGGTACCTGATAGGTAGCACCACCGATACGTCTTGCTTTACATTCCAGAACAGGCATGATGTTGTTCATAGCCTCTTCGAAAACTTCAAGAGCCGGCTTACCGGATTTCTCTTCTACTGTAGCAAATGCGCCGTATACAATCTTCTGTGCTACGCCTCTCTTACCATCTAACATGATGTTGTTGATCAGCTTGGTAACAACCTTATTGTTGTATAAAGGATCTGCTAACACATCTCTTTTCTGAATATGTCCTTTACGTGGCACGGTTCTTCCCTCCTTATTAAATAATAAATCATCGGTACTCACAGTGTGTCGTTCTAATTTAATACACATATTGTGTTCGTGCGGGTAAGTCTGTTCTATACTAACAGAATTCCAACACTATAATTAGTTCTGTTTGTGGGTCCAATCTGTTCCAAAAACTTATTTAGCTGCCTTAGGTCTCTTGGCACCATATTTGGAACGGGCCTGCTTTCTGTTTGCAACTCCCGCAGTATCCAGTGTACCTCTGATTACGTGATATCTGGTACCGGGTAAGTCCTTTACTCTACCACCTCTGATCAGAACAACGCTGTGTTCCTGCAGATTGTGTCCTTCACCGGGAATGTAGCTTGTTACTTCGATTCCATTGGAAAGACGGACTCTGGCAATCTTTCTCAGAGCTGAGTTAGGCTTCTTAGGGGTTGCAGTCTTAACAGCAGTACAAACACCTCTCTTCTGAGGAGCAGAAGTATCGGTTGCTTTCTTATGAAGGGAGTTCCATCCTTTCTGTAAAGCAGGAGCCGTTGACTTCTTAACTGATGTCTGACGTCCTTTTCTGACTAACTGGTTAAATGTTGGCATTCTGTTTCACCTCCTGTATATAAGATCAAAAAGTTTCTGTGCACACAAAAAGTATATGCCTTTTGCCGCACACTAGATTAGTATAATTGCTTCCTTTTTCCTTGTCAATATCTTTCCCTGTAAAAAATCGCTAAAATTAAGGCAAAAACTCCGTCTATACCATTATCAGTATACACGGAGTTTTCCTGTCATAAACATATGCTGACAAATATTCTGTCAGAAAATGGATTTTACTCTTCTTCTTTTTTCCTTGCCAGCTTTGTGCAGGATACGACTGCTGCCGCTCCTGCTATTGTCATAGCTCCTGCCCATGCGAATACTTCTGTACTGTCCCCTGTCTTCGGGCTTCTTCTCTTGCCAAGTACTGCCTGGTCTGTCCCCCTCTTCACGCCAAGAACTGCCGGTTCCTCATCCTGTGCTGCTCTTCTTGCACCGAGAACTGCCGGTGCATCCGCCGGAACTGCTGCAAGCGGCACTGACTGATCCTCGATGGTCACGGTGGTTCCAGTGGTTCCACCATCACCACCGGTTGGAGCCGTGGACGGTGTTGTACTGGGTGCTGTTGAAGGAGCTTCACTCGGTGATGTTGTCGGTTCTTCCTTACTGTCCTCATATTTATACATCAGCCCATCAATATGATATCCATCTTTTTCATACTTAAAGGTATATCCAATAAAATACGTACTGCCTGTTGTCAGTTCGTCCAGGCTTGTAAAGTAATTTCCTGACAGCTTTCCATCCGTTCCAACTTCCCAGTAAATCACATCCATTTTTGATCCAGTGGAGATTCCTTTTCCTCTTGGCTTGGAATCATAATCCTCCTGATACATCAGATTTACATAATCCCTGTAAATAGTATAAGGTACCTTTACAGAACTGGTTCCCTTGGATACACATACAAAGTCACTGGTAGGTCTGGAAATTACTTTATCATTGGAGGTATCATAATTTTTCAGGTTTTCAGTCAATGGTGTTTTCTTTCCGTTTTCATCAGCTGCTGCCTGTGCATAAGCTCTTGTATACTGGCCGGTGATCAGGGAATCTGCCCATTTTTTGAAGTTCTCTGCTGCATTTTTTGCTGCTACTGCTTCCTTTAAAGACTCCTCTGTATCCTTTACCTTCTGCTCTGCTTTCTGGATCTGTTCAAACAGTCTCTGCAGCTCCAGCGTAGTAGGTGTCTTCACATTTTTCGCTGCAGCCTTCACCGCATCCAGTTTTGCCTTCGCATCATTGTAAGTATTCTCAGCTGCAGTAATCGTTTTCTGTGCTGTACTGATCACATTTTCCGCCGCCTGTGCCGCATTCTTTGATGCCTCTGCTGTTTTTGCAATATCCTCTGCTGCTTTTGCAGAGGCTTCTGCGCTGTTCTTCGCATCCTGCGCATTGATTGCAGCAAGCTGCTTTTCATATTCTGCCATATTTTCACGGTATGCCTTTATGATGGCATCCATAGCAGCCTCTCTCTGCGCCGTGCTGACAGCCCACTGGGTGATTCCAAGATAGTTGAAAATTTCCTGTATCTTGGTAGCATTATATGCATCATCCATCCACTTTCTGGTATCCTTGGCATCATCATAGATCTTTGCGATCTCTGCTGCTGTCTCCCAGATTTTCCAGTTTAATTTAACATCATCATACTTTTCAAATGTTGTATTGGCCCAGGCATTCAGTTCCTTGTCATATTCTACCTGATTGATTCCGTCAGAGCCGTCAGAAAGAGCCTTTTTCACACTGTCAATGATGTCAGAGGTTCCCTTCTGCAGCATTTCCTCATATGCCCGATTTGCCTGATCTACCCTTCTGTCTCTGGCAGCTTTCTGATCCTGATAAGCCTTATCTTTCTCATTCAGCACCTTGCCTGCCTCATCAAGACTCTTCTGTGCTGCATCAGTAGCATCTGCAGCATCCTGCTTGGTTTTATTTGCCGTATTGATTGCACTTTGTGCTGTAGAAATCTTCTTTTCTAGCTCTGTTTTTTCTGCATTTCTGGCAGTCAGTTCAGTCTCAGCCGCTTCCCTTGCTTTCTTTGCCTCATTATATTTTTTAATGGTAGCATTGGCCTTGTCGATATCAGACTGCTTAAGTTTGCGCATAAGACTCCAGTTCCATTCACCGGCTTTAGCTTTGGCTATTGATTTTGCATGATCAATTTCTGATATACCAAGCCCAAAGAAACTTTCATCTTCCATGCTCTTTATTGTATCTTTAGCAGTATTCAGTGCTGTTTCCTGTTTTTCTATTTCAATCTCCACATTCTTAAGGCTTGCTTCATAGTTAGCCTTATTCTTCTGACTCGCAGCTATGATCGCATCCTGCTCGGCATCTACCTCCTCCTGTTTCTTTTCTGCTTCTGCTTTTTTATCAGCAGCTTCCTGCACTGCCTTCTCTGCTCCCGTTTTCTCTGTCTCAGCTGCCTTTACTTCTGCATCAATAGCTTCTTCTGCTGCAGCCTTTGCTCTGTCTACTGATCCTGTGCCTTCTGCCTTGGTAAGCAGATTTCTGGCATCATCCGCTGCCTTCACAGCCGCTTCTGCTGCTTCCACTGCAGCTTTTGCAGTATCGCTGGCAGCTGCTGCCGTTTCCTGCGCCTTTTCAATCTCCGTTCCAAGAGCGTCGATAGATGCAGCTGCAATCTCCTGTTTTCCGTCCTCTACTGCTTTTCTGTCTGCAACCTGTTTCTGAATTTCTGCCTGAAGTGCCTGATCTGTGATGCCTGCCTTTTCATAGCCTTCTGCATCATAGGTATAAGTAACCTCTGTCTCTCCATACAGAGGAAGTCCGTACATCATGGCATACGCATTGTACTGTGCTTTTGCTGCAGTCACATTCTGATTAGCCTGGTCTACAGCAGCCTTGGCATCATCTGCCACCTTGGCTGCCGCTGCTGCGGCTGCGTCTACTTCCTGCACCAGTTCTTTAACTGTTTTTTCATCCCCGGAAGCAGTCTTTACCGTATCGTCTGCAGACGCTCCCTTCAGTGCCTCCTGCAGGTTTTCCTCTGCCTCCTGTTTTTTCTGCTTTGCAGCTTCTGCCTGACTCTTTACATAATCACTCAGAGCTGTATCTGCCTCACCATTCTCCCCCTTCACAGAAGTAAGATTTTCTGCTGTAACAGTATCCGCTGACTGCTGATTTTCAGTAAATGTACTATTATAATTCTCCGCAGTCTGACTGATCTCGTCTTTTCTGGTTTCTGTCTGATCTGCTGTTGCTTTTGCAGCTGCTGCCGCTTCTGTTGCTGCTGAAGCGGCAGCCTCAGCCTCTTTTACTGCACCGGTAGCACCTTCATTTTCTGTTGCTGTCTTTCCAGCTGCCTGTGTTTTATTTTCCACATCAAGGCTGTCTATGGTCTTCTGCAGCTCTTCTACAGTCTTTTCTGCTTCTGTAGCTGCACTCTTTGCCTCCTCTGCCTTTGACAAAACTGCTTCTGCCGCAGGATCCTGTGAGGTTTCCTTATTATTGAATTGCTCTGCATCAGAGTCAACCCGTTCCTTCTCCAGATCACAATCATCCACACGGTTGTCAACTGCATAGACTGTCATGGTTCCTATACTGCTCATTCCGGCAGAGAAAGAAAGCATGAGCACCATTGCCCAGGTAATCGCTCTCTTTACCACTTTGTTTCCCATGTTTTGTCTTCTCATTATCGTCTCCTTCTTCCTTCTCACACAATATTTATAACGCACTATGTTCCGTTTCTATCCCTTATTTTATATATGACGGTAGTTTTTTCCAAAACGGTTCACAATCCGGATATCTTTTTTAAAAATTTTATCATTATGTTTCTTCCTTTATGCATAGTATATGCGTTATAATAACATAATCAATCAGAAGAAGATGGCAACATGCCATCTGTCAGGAGGAGCCTGTATGAAAAGAGATAATTCTATCTATTGTCTGAAAAGAGCCAAACTGATCCAGCTGATCCTTACCATCTGCATGGATCTTGTTTTCTTTATCCTGTTTTTGCAAAAAAGCTTTCAGGCTGCAATATCAGCCTCTCCTTCACTGATTTATCTCTGTGCTGCTGTATGGATATCCATTGTCAGCTTCCTGCTTTTTCTTCTCTGGGATCTGACACTGCTTCGTTCTCTCTCTGCCAAATCGCGGGAGCTGAATAGGCTGGTCTATCTGGATGCGCTGACCAGCATTCCCAACAGACACTGTCTTGACGGGTTCCTTACTGACCATATTTCTTCCTCTGTTCTTCCCACGCTTGGCTGCTGCATGCTTTCCATTTCCAATCTGGGCATGATCAATACCTCCCTGGGACGCACAGCCGGAGACAATGCCTTGCAGGATTTTTCGGAAATACTGGAAAAAGCAGGAAGGTCCTATGGGTTTGTTGGCAGAAATAACGGAAACGAATTTGTGCTGGTCACAGAAAATGCTTCCGAAGAAAAAATGAAGCAGTTTCTTTCTTCTTTTGAAAAAGAAATTACTTCCTATAATAAGTCTCACACCCCTATTCAGTTTTCCTCCTGCTACAGTTTGAATCAGGAATGCTGTTTCACAGATCTTGGAGAATTGTTTGCCCATACCTCCAACAAGCTGCACCATCGTTAAATCTTTTTATGAAAGACAATTTATGACGAAATACAATTACAAGCAGATTGCCATGCTTGTCAGCCTCTTTGTAGAGGAAAATGACAGTAACGCATTTGCCCAGCTCTATGGACTTACGTACAACAAAATATATAACTATGCCTGCTACTATCTGAAGGATCCCTATCTTGCACAGGACGCTCTTCAGGAGATTTATATTCAGGTTATGAAAAAGCTGCCCGACCTGAAAGAGCCACAGCTGTTTCTTTCGTGGCTTGGAACGATTGCCTTTCATGTATGCTATGACATATCCACAAGGAAATCCAGGACAGAGCTTTCTTCCAGTGAATTGCTAACGCTGCTGAATCTGGCAGATGTTCACGATACCCCGGAAGAACACTGCACCAGGGATGCCAGACGAAAGCTGGTGAAGCAGGCCATAGACAGTCTTCCTTTACTGGATCAGCAGATCATCGTCCTTCGTTATTACAATGACCTGACCATGGAAGCAATCTCTAGTGCCTGCTGTATCAGTCTCAGTAGCTGCAAGCGCCACCATAATGCGGCCCTGAAGCAAATCAAAAAATACCTGGAGGAAAAGGAGTAATCTTATGTCACATACCAGATTTTTCAAGAAACCAAGCCTAAGTATCGACAAGGCAGACCATACCCTGCAGAATGTTTTTTCTTCCCGTCAGATGCTGCCAAATACCGTTCCCCTTTCACGGATTGTCCGTCAACAGAAAACAGATTTCATTTACTTTAAATATACGATCAGCGTCAGCTTCTTCGTTCTTCTGCTTACTCTTCTTATGCCATTTTTTGTTTTATTTTATTAGACAAAAACTCCATCAGCTTATCACCGATGGAGTTTTCTTATCTTTTATTCTTCAATTTTTGCAGTATCTTCTGTTTCTTCTGCCTCTGCAGTGTCTTCCGTTGTATCCTCAGCTGTTTCATCAATGCTGATTTCTTCCTCCGGATCAATGTCATCACCAAAATCGATCAGATCATCTCCTCCGATAGTTCCATCAAGCTTATCATCTGTGCTGAGTTTGATGTTGCGGTAACGCTTCATACCTGTACCTGCAGGAATCAGCTTACCGATAATAACATTTTCCTTCAGACCGATCAGCGGATCAACCTTACCCTTGATCGCAGCTTCTGTCAGAACCTTGGTGGTCTCCTGGAAGGATGCTGCTGACAGGAAGGAGTTCGTAGCCAGTGCTGCCTTGGTAATACCAAGCATTACCTGCTTTCCTTCTGCGGGCTCCTTACCTTCTGCGATGAGCTGTTCGTTCATATCTTCATAATCCAGAACATCTACCAGTGTTCCAGGCAGGAAATCTGTATCTCCGTTGTTTTCGATTCTGACCTTCTTCAGCATCTGACGTACAATGACTTCGATATGCTTGTCACTGATATCAACACCCTGCAGACGGTATACTCTCTGAACTTCACGGATCATATAATCCTGTACAGCACGAATCCCCTTGATCTTTAACAGATCGTGAGGGTTAACACTACCTTCAGTCAGTTCATCACCGGCTTCAAGCACTGCACCGTCCAGAACCTTGATTCTGGATCCGTAAGGGATCAGATAAGCCTTGGTCTCACCTGTCTCATGATTGGTGATAATAACCTCACGCTTCTTCTTGGTATCCTTAATGGCTGCCACACCGCCAAACTCAGCGATGATTGCAAGTCCTTTGGGCTTTCTTGCCTCAAAAAGCTCCTCTACACGGGGAAGACCCTGTGTGATATCATCACCGGCAACACCACCGGTATGGAAGGTTCTCATGGTCAGCTGTGTACCGGGCTCACCAATAGACTGTGCTGCAATGATACCAACTGCTTCACCAACCTGTACTGCCTCACCAGTAGCCATGTTCGCACCATAGCACTTTGCACAGATACCAATATGGGAACGGCAGGTAAGGATCGTACGGATCTTTACGCTTTCTACCGGGTTGCCATCCTGATCCACGCCTACGCTTAAGATCCTGGCTGCACGGCTTGGTGTGATCATATGGTTCTTCTTAACGATCACATTGCCGTCTTTATCTTTAATCTCCTCGCAGGAATATCTTCCTGTAATTCGATCCTTTAATCCTTCGATGGTTTCCTTACCATCCATAAATGCCCTTACTGTCATACCGGGAATATTCTCGGCACCTTCCATACAGTCAACTTCACGGATGATCAGATCCTGCGACACGTCAACCATACGTCTTGTCAGGTAACCGGAGTCAGCGGTACGAAGAGCAGTATCAGACAGACCCTTACGTGCACCATGTGCGGACATGAAGTATTCCAGTACGTCCAGACCTTCACGGAAGTTTGACTTAATCGGCAGTTCGATGGTTCTACCTGTTGTATCTGCCATCAGTCCACGCATACCTGCCAGCTGCTTGATCTGCTGATTGGAACCACGGGCACCGGAGTCAGCCATCATGAAGATATTGTTGTATTTATCAAGTCCTGCAAGCAGAACATCTGTCAGCTCCTTATCTGTCTCGTTCCATGTCTCAACTACGGCACGGTATCTCTCTTCTTCTGTGATCAGACCACGTCTGAAGTTCTGGGATATCTTATCAACAGTGGCCTGTGCCTCTGCCAGCATCTGGGGCTTTCTTTCAGGCACGGTCATATCGGAAATGGATACTGTCATGGCTGCTCTTGTGGAGTACTTATATCCAGTAGCCTTGATCAGATCCAGCACCTCTGCAGTCTTGGATGCTCCGTGTGTATTGATGACCTTTTCAAGGATCTGCTTTAACTGCTTCTTACCTACATGGAAATCCACCTCAGGAAGCAGGAAGTTCTCTTCCTTGCTTCTGTCCACATAACCAAGATCCTGGGGAAGAATCTCATTGAACAGGAAACGTCCCAGTGTAGATTCTACAGTTCCAGTGATCACCTCACCGGCAGCATTAGTCTTGCTCACTCTTACCTTGATTCTGGAATGAAGGGTACAAGCCCCGTTCTCATAAGCCAGAATTGCTTCATTAACACTCTTGAAGAACTTGCCTTCACCGACTGCACCAGGTCTCTCCTGAGTCAGATAGTAGATACCAAGCACCATATCCTGTGAAGGAACGGCTACCGGACCACCATCAGACGGCTTTAACAGGTTGTTGGGAGACAGGAGCAGGAAACGGCATTCTGCCTGTGCCTCTACGGAAAGAGGAAGGTGTACAGCCATCTGGTCACCATCAAAGTCAGCGTTGAACGCTGTACATACAAGGGGATGAAGCTTGATTGCCTTACCTTCAACCAAAATCGGCTCAAATGCCTGAATACCAAGTCTGTGCAGTGTAGGAGCACGGTTCAGCATAACCGGATGTTCCTTGATGACCTCTTCCAGCACATCCCATACCTGAGTATCCAGTCTCTCTACCAGTTTCTTTGCATTCTTAATATTCTGGGAAATGCCTCTTGATACCAGCTCCTTCATAACGAAGGGCTTGAATAATTCAATTGCCATTTCCTTCGGCAGACCACACTGATAGATCTTCAGTTCAGGTCCAACGACGATAACGGAACGTCCCGAATAGTCAACACGCTTACCAAGCAGGTTCTGACGGAAACGTCCTGACTTACCTTTCAGCATGTCAGACAGAGACTTCAGTGCTCTGTTACCAGGTCCTGTTACCGGTCTTCCTCTTCTTCCGTTATCGATCAGGGCATCTACAGCTTCCTGCAGCATTCTCTTCTCGTTACGGACGATGATATCCGGAGCACCAAGCTCAAGCAGTCTCTTCAGACGGTTGTTTCTGTTAATAATCCTTCTGTACAGATCATTCAGGTCGGAGGTTGCGAAACGTCCACCGTCAAGCTGTACCATGGGACGCAGATCCGGTGGAATAACCGGGATTGCATCCATGATCATCCAGGAGGGTTCGTTTCCGGACTCTCTGAAAGCTTCTACAACTTCCAGTCTCTTGATGATCCTTGCTCTCTTCTGTCCGGTAGAATCCTTCAGTCCGGACTTTAATTCCTCTGCCTCTGTCTCAAGGTCAATGGCCTGCAGAAGCTCCTTGATCGCCTCTGCACCCATTCCTACACGGAATTTACTGCCCCAGGTATCTCTTGCATCCTGATATTCCTTCTCGGAAAGAACCTGCTTATATTCAAGGTTTGTTTCCCCTGCATCCAGTACGATATAGGATGCAAAGTAAAGAACCTTTTCCAGTACCCTGGGGGACAGATCCAGGATCAGTCCCATACGGCTTGGGATTCCCTTGAAATACCAGATATGGGAAACCGGTGCGGCCAGTTCGATATGTCCCATACGCTCTCTGCGGACACTGGACTTCGTAACCTCTACACCACACCTGTCGCAGACAACGCCCTTATATCTGATCTTCTTATATTTACCACAATGACACTCCCAGTCCTTGCTGGGTCCGAAAATTCTTTCACAGTACAGACCATCCTTTTCAGGCTTTAAGGTTCTGTAGTTAATGGTTTCCGGCTTTGTTACCTCGCCTCTTGACCACTCTCTGATTTTCTCAGGTGATGCTAAACCAATCTTGATGGCATCGAATGTCATCGGCTGGTATCCTTCTTGCTTTGTTTCTGACATTTTGGCACTCCTTCCAGATAACTATTTATCCACAGTCTTATTCTTCATCGCCATCAAAGGATTCGTCCATGGCAAGATCATCCTCGAAATCGCCATCAAACTCCTCGTCAGGTTCCTCGTCCTCTGCGTTTACAAGCTCACCGCTCTCTTCGTCAAATTCCTGCTGCTGATAACCCATTGAGGAAAGAGAACTCTTATCATAATCATAGTTCTTATTGTCCCCTTCGATCTCATAACGGTAATCGTTTTCGCCATAGTCGATGTTCTCAGTAATTTCTACCTCTGTATTGTCCTCGCGGAGTACTCTGACATCCAGACCCAGAGACTGCAGCTCCTTCAGAAGTACCTTGAAGGATTCCGGAATACCGGGAGCCGGGATATTGTCACCCTTGATAATTGCTTCATAAGTCTTTACACGTCCTACGACATCATCAGACTTCACTGTCAGGATTTCCTGAAGTGTATAGGATGCACCATATGCCTCCAGAGCCCAGACTTCCATTTCTCCGAAACGCTGTCCGCCGAACTGTGCCTTACCACCAAGAGGCTGCTGTGTAACCAGGGAGTAAGGACCGGTTGAACGTGCATGGATCTTATCATCTACCAGATGATGGAGTTTCAGGTAATGCATGTGGCCAATGGTAACCGGGCTGTCGAAGAACTCACCGGTACGTCCGTCACGGAGTCTTACCTTACCATCTCTGGAGATCGGAACGCCCTTCCAGAGTGCTCTGTGGTCTCTGTTATCTGACAGATACTGCAGTACCTCCGGAAGCAGTTCATCCTTATGCTTTGCTTCAAATTCTTCCCAGGATAAGTTGACATAGTCATTTGCCAGATCCAGGGTATCCATAATATCTATTTCGTTTGCACCGTCAAAGACAGGCGTTGCCACATTAAAGCCAAGTGCCTTGGCTGCCAATGACAGATGGATCTCCAGCACCTGTCCGATATTCATACGGGAAGGCACACCCAGAGGATTCAGTACGATATCCAGCGGACGGCCATTAGGCAGGTAAGGCATATCTTCTACTGGAAGTACACGGGAAACAACACCCTTGTTACCATGACGTCCGGCCATCTTATCACCAACAGAAATCTTTCTCTTCTGCGCAATATAAATGCGTACAGCCTGATTTACACCAGGAGACAGCTCATCGCCGTTCTCTCTTGTAAAGATCTTGGCATCCACAACAATACCATATTCACCATGAGGTACCTTTAAAGAGGTATCTCTTACTTCTCTTGCCTTCTCACCGAAGATCGCACGGAGCAGTCTCTCTTCAGCTGTCAGCTCAGTCTCTCCCTTTGGAGTTACCTTACCAACCAGAATATCACCGGCACGAACCTCAGCACCAATACGGATGATACCTCTTTCATCCAGATCCTTCAGTGCATCATCACCAACACCGGGAACATCTCTTGTGATCTCTTCAGGTCCCAGCTTGGTATCACGTGCTTCTGCTTCATATTCTTCAATATGGACTGATGTATATACATCATCCTGTACCAGTCTTTCACTTAACAGAACCGCATCCTCGTAGTTATAGCCTTCCCAGGTCATGAAACCGATCAGAGGGTTCTTACCAAGAGCAAGCTCACCCATGGAAGTGGAAGGACCGTCTGCGATCACCTGGCCTGCTGCCACACGGTTGCCCTTGAATACGATAGGCTTCTGATTATAGCAGTTGGACTGGTTGCTTCTGGAGAACTTGGTCAGATGGTACTCTACCTTTTCTCCATCATCACAGGTCATCCTGATCAGATTAGAGGATACATAATCTATCACACCAGGCTTCTTTGCCACCACACAGACACCTGAGTCAACAGCTGCCTTGGGCTCCATACCGGTTCCCACAACAGGAGCTTCGGTAGTCAGAAGTGGTACGGCCTGTCTCTGCATGTTGGATCCCATCAGTGCACGGTTCGCATCATCGTTCTCCAGGAAGGGGATCAGGGCTGTTGCCACTGAGAATACCATCTTGGGAGATACGTCCATATAATCAAACATGGTCTTCGGATACTCGGAAGTTTCCTCCCTGTAACGGCCGGATACTGTATTCTTTACGAAATGACCCTCTGCATCCAGAAGCTCATTCGCCTGTGCCACATGATAATTATCCTCTTCATCCGCTGTCATGTACTCTACTTCACTGGTGACTCTCGGATTCATCGGATCACTCTTATCAATCTTACGGTAAGGAGCCTCCACGAAACCATATTCATTAATTCTTGCATAGGATGCAAGTGAGTTGATCAGACCAATGTTAGGACCTTCAGGTGTTTCGATAGGACACATTCTTCCATAATGGGAATAGTGAACATCTCGAACCTCGAATCCGGCACGGTCTCTGGACAGACCACCAGGACCAAGGGCTGATAAACGTCTCTTGTGGGTCAGCTCACCAAGAGGGTTGTTCTGATCCATGAACTGTGACAGCTGGGAAGATCCGAAGAACTCCTTAACGGCTGCCTGTACCGGCTTGATGTTGATAAGTACCTGAGGAGAAACCTCCTCAGCATCATGGGTTGTCATTCTTTCACGGACAACTCTTTCCATTCTGGAAAGACCGATCCTGTACTGGTTCTGAAGCAGCTCACCTACGGCTCTGATACGTCTGTTGCCAAGGTGGTCGATATCATCATCATTACCAATACCGTATTCCAGATGGATATTATAGTTAATGGAAGCAAGAATATCTTCCTTTGTAATATGCTTGGGAATCAGCTCATGCACATTTCTCTTAATGGCATCTGCCAGTGCTTCCGGATCCTCTCCGAACTCTTCAATGATCTGTGCAAGAACAGGATAATATACATGCTCTGTGATACCAAGCTCCTTCGGGTCACATTCAACAAAGCTTGTAATATCTACCATCATATTGGAAAGAATCTTTACGTTCTTCTCCTCTGTCTGGATAAATACATAAGGAACTGCCGCATTCTGGATCCTGTCAGCCAGTTCTCTGTCAACCTTGGTTCCTGCCTGTGCAAGTACCTCTCCGGTAAAAGGATCCACAACATCCTCTGCCAGGATATGGTTTCTGATCCTGTTTCTGAATGCCAGTTTCTTATTGAATTTGTAGCGTCCAACCTTGGCAAGGTCATATCTTCTGGGGTCGAAGAACATGGCGTTGATCAGGCTTTCTGCGCTTTCAACACTTAAAGGTTCACCGGGACGGATCTTTTTGTATAACTCTAAAAGACCATCCTGATAATTTTCAGAAACGTCTTTGGAAAAGCTAGCTTCGATCTTGGGTTCATCACCAAACAGCTCTCTGATCTCGTCATTGGTTCCTACGCCAAGTGCCCTGATCAGAACAGTGATCGGCACCTTTCTCGTACGGTCAACACGTACATAGAAAATATCGTTGGAATCTGTTTCATATTCCAGCCATGCGCCTCTGTTCGGAATTACAGTTGCGGAGAAGAGCCTCTTACCGATCTTATCATGACCGATACCATAGTAAATACCAGGTGATCTTACGAGCTGGCTGACGATAACTCGTTCTGCACCGTTAATCACAAAAGTACCTGTCTCTGTCATGATCGGAAGATCACCCATGAAGATCTCATGTTCACTGATTTCTTCCTTCTCCTTATTGTAAAGACGGACCTTTACCTTAAGGGGAGCTGCATAGGTCGCATCTCTTTCCTTGCACTTCTCGATAGAATACTTTACGTCATCCTCACACAGCTCGAAGTCAACAAATTCAAGGCTTAAATGGCCACTGTAATCCTCGATGGGAGAGATATCCTCAAACACTTCCTTGAGGCCTTCATCCAGAAACCATTTATAGGAGTCTTTCTGGACTTCTATCAGGTTCGGCATCTCCAAAACTTCTTCCTGTCGTGAGTAACTCATACGCATGTTCTTGCCTGTGGCAATAGGACGTATTCTGTTCTTTTCCATTGACATTCACCCCGTTCTTTATGATTTATGAAGCTTTCAGCCAAGCAGCCCATTAAAAAAGACCGTTTGACGCTTTCAAATATGCATACCACACCACAATAGTGCACTATCCATACTAACACAACATGAAAAGCCAGTCAATCATTTTTTAACTGCAGCTGCTAATTTTTTACCAGAGGGACTTCAAAAGCCCCAGTCACAGATGTGACCGGGGCTTTATCATTCTCATATGACGTATGACAATTACTTAAGAGTAACCTTAGCGCCTTCAGCTTCCAGCTTAGCCTTGATATCGTCAGCTTCTTCCTTGGAAGCGCCTTCCTTAAGAACCTTGGGAGCAGAATCAACAAGATCCTTAGCTTCCTTCAGTCCAAGACCGGTAGCTTCACGAACAACCTTGATAACCTTAACCTTGTTAGGACCAACTTCTGTCAGCTCTACGTCGAACTCTGTCTTCTCTTCTGCTGCTGCAGCGCCATCACCAGCTGCTGCTGCAACTACAACGCCTGCTGCTGCAGAAACGCCGAACTCTTCTTCACATGCTTTAACTAAATCATTTAACTCAAGTACAGTTAACTCTTTGATAGCATCAATAATTTCCTGTGTGGATAACTTTGCCATTTTATTTTCCTCCATTTTCATTTTCATAGGCTCCCACCTGGTGGGAATGTTTGATTATCTTGTATTATTCTGCAGGTGTCTCTGCAGGTGCTTCTGCTTCAGCAGGAGCGGCTTCCTCTGCGGGTGCTTCAGCAGCAGGTGCTTCGCATGCGGATGCTCCGCCTTTTTCTGCTAACTGGTTCATAACACGTGCAAAGTTTGTGATAGGAGACTGAATGCTTCCAAGCAGCTTGGACAGCAGCTCTTCTCTTGAAGGAATCTTAGCGATCTCGCCGATTCCATTGGCATCATATGCGATGCCTTCAACAACACCACCCTTAACCTCAAGCTTCGGAGCTTCCTTAGCAAACTTGCAGAGAATTCTTGCAGGTGCTGTTGCATCTGTTGTGGAGATTGCAACTGCGCTGGGTCCCTCAAGATAAGGAGCCAGTGCCTCGAAATCTGTTCCCTTGAACGCAAAGTTCATCATGGTGTTCTTGTAAACCTTGTAGGTAACTCCTGCCTCACGAAGCTGCTTACGAAGCTGTGTGTCCTGTTCTACAGTAAGTCCACGATAGTCAACAAGAACAACAGACTGGGCATCTTTAATGTGAGCAGAAATTTCTTCTACAACGGGCTGTTTTAACTCAACCTTAGCCATTTCTTTACCTCCTTTTAGATTTTCTGCCGAAAGGAGTTTCTACTTTGTAAAAAAAATCCTTCCGAAGTCCGGAAGGATAGAATCTACTTGAAATAAACTCATTTCCTCGGTAGGCGCTCCGCTTACACCGCATCCGGTACCTACTGTCTTCGGCATGGTCATATCGACCTTTGAAATAATAGCATACTGGTTATACCCCTGTCAACTGTTTTTACCCTATTTTTAACTTTATACTTCACTCCTGCCTGCTTATGCTTCCGTCACTTCCTATAAAAGCACCCGTTGACAGACTATTCATATAAGAAATCACCCGCTGTCCTTCTTCTCCCTCCGCAAGGGAGGTATAGCATCCACTCTGCACTGCGGGGATAAAGGTCATACTTTCAATCCTGCTATCTGTCAGTGTCACCTTCAGCAGACAGGTATCCAGTGTTTTAGAATTGAACCAGAAATTTCCCAGGCTGTAAAACACCGGTGTTTCCCCAAAGTACTGGATCCCCTGCAGGCAGTGGGGATGATCTCCGATGATCAGATCAGCACCGGCCTGTGCGATCTTTGGTGCCTGGTCAAGCTGCGCCCAGTCCGCTTCTGCCACGTTCTCCGTCCCCCAGTGGATATAAACCACAAGAAAATCACAGTTTTTCCGGGTCTCCTCTGTGACAGCAAGGAGCTTTTCCGGGTTCCAGCACCTAAATACACCAGCCGCCCCCTCTGTGGCCCCCTTCGTATCCGGATTATCCAGTCTCTCGATCTGCGTAGCAGAAAGAAAGCCGATCTTCATTCCGCCACTGATAAAATAAACCGGTGCTGCCGCTTCTTCGAGATTTCTGCCTGCTCCTGCATAAGGAATCCCGTCCTGCTGCAGCGTATCCAGTGTATCCAGAAGCCCGGTTTCCCCGAAATCGTAGCAATGGTTATTGGCAAGTGACACCAGATCCACGCCAAGGTCATCCAGATAATGCACGGTATCCGTATCCGCCCGGAAGGTATAGGTCTTTCCTTCTGTAGGCGTCCCCCTGTTGGTATAAGGAAATTCATTGTTGATCATCATTATATCAGCAGCTCTCATCTCAGAGATCAGGGCCTCCGAAATTCCATTCTCTATGGCACCGCCCCGGCTCTTCAGCTTTGCCATCACCGCATATTCATCATCAAAAAGAATGTCTCCTGCAAAGCAGAGAGTTACCCTGCCATCCTCACTGCTCTTCTTCTCATAAATCCGGTTGGCAGCCATATATTCCGGATCCCGCAGAATATCTGCATATGGCTCTTTCTCTTCCTCTGCTGCAGCCTGCTTCTCGGGGATCATCTCCCAAAGACTGTGAAGCAGTGTTTCCCCTTCTGCATTATCCTTTCCTTCCAGATCATCCTGCCCTCTTCCATCCTGCCGGCTGCTTTCATCTGCATCAGTGTTCCATGCCTGCTGCGCTCCTCTTTTTCCTGTCTGAAGGGACAGGAAAAGAAGCCCCGAAAGTCCCACCAGAAGAATTCCTCCCAAGGTCAGGAAAAAGATCAGAACCGGAGATATCTTTTTTTTCTTAGTCATAACTTTTTTCTTTGAAACCATCATATTATGAGTATACCATAAAACATACTGCAGATGCAAAAAGAGCCGCAGAAACAAATCTGCGGCTCTTATTATTCTTCATCCGGTTAGATTAGAATTTTGCTACGCTTACCTTTACACCAGGTCCCATGGTAGATGTAAGAGTGATGCTCTTTAAATACTGTCCCTTCAGTGCTGAAGGTCTTGCCTTTACAATAGCATCCATCAGTGCATTGAAGTTCTCCTGAAGCTTCTCTTCGCTGAAGGAAGCCTTTCCAATCGGAACATGAATGATATTAGCCTTGTCAAGTCTGTACTCAATCTTACCAGCTTTAATATCATTAACGGCCTTAGTAACATCCATAGTTACTGTACCAGCCTTCGGGTTAGGCATCAGACCCTTAGGTCCAAGAACCTTACCAAGACGTCCTACAACGCCCATCATATCAGGTGTAGCTACTACTACGTCGAAGTCAAGCCATCCATCATTCTGGATCTTGGGGATCAGCTCATCTCCTCCAACATAATCTGCACCAGCTGCTTCTGCTTCATTTACCTTGTCACCCTTGGCAAATACCAGAACCTTAACAGTCTTACCAGTTCCGTTAGGCAGTACAACTGCACCACGGATCTGCTGCTCAGCATGACGTCCATCACAGCCTGTTCTGATATGAACTTCAATGGTCTCATCAAACTTAGCTACTGCTGTCTTCTTAGCTAATGCAACTGCATCTGCAGGTTCGTAAGCAACTGCACGGTCTACCTGCTTTGCGGCCTCGGTATATTTCTTTCCATGTTTCATTATTTAATCCTCCTATGGTTCAAACGACGCTTAAGTCTCCCACTTGCCATTAATTTGTTATTAGTCTTCTACTGTAATACCCATACTTCTTGCAGTACCAGCGATCATGCTCATAGCAGCCTCTACGCTTGCTGCATTCAGGTCAGGCATCTTCATCTCAGCGATTTCCTGAAGCTTAGCCTTGGAAATTGTTGCTACCTTTGTCTTATTGGGTGTACCAGAACCAGACTTAATGTTGCAGGCCTTCTTTAAAAGAACTGCAGCCGGGGGAGTTTTCGTAATAAAACTGAAACTTCTGTCTGCGTATACAGTAATAACAACAGGGATAATCACATCACCCTTGTCAGCGGTTCTTGCGTTGAACTGCTTTGTGAATTCAACGATATTAACTCCGTGCTGTCCAAGTGCAGGACCAACCGGGGGAGCTGGTGTAGCTTTACCAGCAGGGATCTGTAACTTAATGTATCCTTCTACTTTCTTTGCCATTGTGGCACCTCCTATAATAATGCAATAAATGCATTGTGGTATGGCGCATTCCTCCCGTGCAGCTTCTGCTGCAGCCTGAAGTTCTGCTCCCACTGTCTGCGGGTAAACGCAGACCTTACTTTGTTCCTATATTTAATAAGAAGTTTCTTGTGGAATACTTCCTAAAAAATATCAATCCTATGACATTTTTCTCACTTCTGCAAAACCAATCTCTACAGGAGTCTCCCTGCCGAACAGTTCCACATTGATGGTCGCTGTCTGTTTGCCAAAGTCCATACGCTGAACAACGCCAACCGTATCCTTCCAGACACCGGCTACAACAGCAATGGTATCTCCCTCTGCGAAATCAACAGATACATTCTCTGTCTTGATACCAAGGGGCTTCATCTCTGCCTCTGTCAACGGAACAGGCTTACTTCCGGGGCCTACGAACCCGGTAACACCTCGGGTATTCCGTACCACATACCAGGTGTCGTCATTCATGATCATGTTGATCAGGACATAGCCGGGAAACAGCTTCTTCTGGACTGTCTTCCTGGCACCATTCTTCATCTCAACAACATCCTCCATAGGCACACGGACTTCCAGGATCTCTTCTTCCAGATGTCTGTTCTCGATGGTTTTCTCGATATTGGCTTTGACTTTATTTTCATACCCTGAATAGGTATGTACTACATACCAGTTTGCTTCTGCCATATTATCCCACCCTCACTTTACAGACTTGTCAGGAAATCCACTCCGTACTGCATCAGGAAATCCAGCACGGCGATAATTGCACCAAGTACGATAGAAATGCAGACAACAGCAACAGACTGCTTCAGCACTTCGTTCCTGTCAGGCCATACGATCTTCTTGTACTCTGCCTTCAAGCCTTTAAAGAAGCTGGGTTTATTCGCTTTTTCTTTCTTAGCGGAATCTGCCATCTCTACTCCTTTCTTACGCAAAGCTGCATTTTCATGCAATCAGATTATTTGGTTTCCTTGTGTAATGTGTGAGTTTTGCAGAATCTGCAATACTTCTTAGTCTCCATCCTGTCCGGATGTGCTTTCTTATCTTTTGTAGTATTGTAGTTACGCTGTTTGCACTCTGTACAAGCTAAAGTAATCTTAGTACGCATTGTAATTCCTCCAATCTTTTACCGGATTTTGAGCATAAAAAAAAGACCTAAATCTCATCTCGCCCGATAACTATAACATATCTGTCCTGCCCCGTCAACTCATTTCCCAATGTTTTTCTTATTTTTTGCGTATTTTTACGCCTCCTGTGCTTGAATTTATACCTCTCCCATGCTAAGATATTAGCATAACAGTGAGTTATTATGCCCTTAGTTTAATTATCAGGGAAAGGATTCCCTTACAGAATGATAGTCATGGAAGAAAGGAGGGGCAGTTATGGCTTATAGTGCAGCTCTGAATACGATCTATAATCATTATCTTTCGGCCTATGCACCAAAGGGCACGACCCGTTATGATGCTCATAAACGAAGTGAACTGAAAAGCATCTATAATACCATTCTCAAGCTGAATAAAGAATCCCCCCTTTACCTTCCGGAAACAAATGACGAATCAATCCAGTTTGCTGTCAGTCTGAAGGAGAACGCAAGGCAGCTTCGGAACACCATTGCTTCCCTTGGCGGACTTGACCGCACAGATCTGCTGAACAAAAAAACAGCCTATTCCAGTAATCCGGATCTTGTGGAGACCTCTTTTATTGGAGATGCCTCAGAGAAAGAAGTTCCATCCTTCCAGATCTCTGTAGAAAATCTGGCTACCGGTCAGATCAATATAGGAAGCTTTCTTCCTTCAGCAAGTCTTGCAGATCTGCCAGAGGATTCCTATTCCTTTGATGTCCTGGTCAATGATCTGAACTATGAGTTTCAATACAACATCCGTCAGGGGGAAACCAATAGGGATGTACAGGAACGTCTTGCCAGGCTGATCTCCGGTGCAGACATTGGTCTTAAGGCAGATGTACTGATTGAAGGCCAGAACAGTGCCCTGCGTCTTACAGGTGTCTCTACCGGCCTTAAAGACGGACAGGATTTCCACTTTGTCATTTCCGATGACAGTACCAGTAAAAAAGCCGGCAGTGTGGCGTACTTTGGTTTAAATACGGTAGCAGTTTCCCCTTCCAATGCCAAATTTATCCTGAACGGAGAACCGCGGGAAGCATCCTCCAACCATTTTACAATCGAGAAGCTATATGAAGTTACCCTGCACGCAGCAAGCACTTCGCCTGAGGATACTGCTGAGCTCAGTCTGAAAACAGATGTAGAATCCCTGACTGAGAATATTTCCAATCTGATCGATGGTTATAATTCTTTCCTTGCCTCTGTCAGCAATTATGATGTGGATTATCACAAGAGCCGCCGGCTTCTTCGTGAAATGAATCATCTGTCCTCCCAGTATGCGCAGTCTTTTTCCGAGCTTGGCATCTCAAGGCAGGAGGATGGTTCTCTTAGTCTCGACAAAAACACATTCACACAGACTGCCCTTTCTGAAAAAGGCTTCCACGGTTATGACACTCTTAAGGATTTTACGGATTCTATCCTAAAAAAAATAAATGATGTCTCCCTGAATCCCATGCAATACGTGGAGAAGACCATCGTGGCCTACAAGAATCCCGGGCACAACTTCCCGGCTCCCTATGCAGCCAGTGCCTACAGCGGCATGATGTTCAATTACTACTGTTAAAAAACCTCACTTCCCAGTCCATACCGGTAAGTGAGGTTTTTTAACTCTTACTGTTCCTTATACTTATCAAGCTGTGAATAGTCTTCCATCATTTCAAGGATCTTCTTACGTCCCTTCTTGTTCAGAAGCACATAATACTGCATAACTCTGTTTTCAAGAATCCTCTCTCCCAATGACTCTCCCTTTTCAAGAGAAGAAAAGTCAACCGGATTCAGACTCAGCTTGTCGCACATACGGATCACCGTTCCATATGCCATGCCCTCAATTCCTCTGTCAAGGGCAGTCACAAGAGTACTGTAAGGAATTCCCATTTCAAGGGCAAACTGTCTGACACTCTTGTATTGCTTTAAAATTTCGGCCTTTAAAATTTCTGCTTTGGTCATTTTCAAACCTCCATTAGCGTTTCCTGTTTATAATTCATATATCTTTGTTCTTCATGCAAGTATATCACATTCTCGATATTTCGTCACTGATAAAATACTTAATTTTTTATAAACTGTTACCAAAGTACCGAAAAATCCGGTTAAAAGCCCCATAATGCAAGAAGGAACAGGCAAAGCCTATTCCTTCTGTTTTATTTATTGTGTATTTGGCTCAAATTTATTTTTTCTGATCCATGAACTGCGGTGGTATTACATTGTTGCCACTCATGTTCTTATAATATCCATATGCTGTCCGGGAAGCATTCCTTCCCTTCTGGAGCTCTCTCCGTTCTCTTATAAAGTAATCCTCCACCAGCTTTTTATTTCTGGTCTCCTGGGCTTTAATGGAAACTCCTTTTTCTGTCACCTTGGAAATCAGTCCCTGAATCCTTCTGATCTGATCCTTATAAGCATCCTTATTTGTAAGCAGCTGCTCCCGGATTCTTTCATACAGTGTTTCAAAGCCTTCATCCAGCTCTGTCAGCTTCTGTATCAAAACATCCTTCTGTTCCATATTGGTGTCCAGTTCTTCCATGGATACTGTGTCCTTTTTCAGAAGCTCTTCCTGCTGTTTATTGTAAGCTGTGATCTCCTCCAGTACGTCAAGCTTCTTATGCAGACTATCTTCCAGTATCCCCAGGTAATTATCGATCATACTCTTCCTTTCTCTCTATTAACCCGCATAACTTCCTTCCAGTTATCCCGGATGGCATGCAGGTGATCACGGATCTCTTCAAGGATCTCCACATCCTTCTTTACATTTGCCTCTACAAGTCTCTGATCCAGATAGACATACATCCTTTCAAAATCCTGTGCTACCGGATACTTCATATCCAATGTCTTCCGGAGATAATCGATAATATTCTCTACCTTGACAATATTAGTATGTGCCTTTGCTATATCCTTACGCTCTACAGCATCGATCGCCACATTACAGAATTTGATCGCTCCCTCATAGAGCATCAGTGTCAGCTCTGCCGGTGACGCTGTCAGCACCTTGCTATTGTTATACTGGGCATACGCATTTGGTAACGCCATGTCATGAGCCTCCTAATAATCCTGTTACTGCGCTGGAATTTGACTGCATCTTGGCCAGCGCGGTCTCCATCTTGCTGAATTTGGAGTACCATTTATCCTCATAATCCTGAAGCTTCTTCTCCAGCTCCTTGATCTTGCTTGTGTAATCCTCGTAATCCGACTTCATTTTCTTGTCATCATAGAAATTACCAAAGGTTCTGTAGCCGTCTACTGACTTGGAAAGGTCTGTCATCTTGCCATACAGCTTCTGGGACAGTGACGTAAAGAAGGAAATAACCGTGTCCGGATCATTGGAGATCATGGTTTTCAGCTTGTCAGCATTGCCAGCGGTACTGGCATCATCTGAGTCTCCATCGATATGATAAGCATGCTTCTCATTCTCAGCTGCTGTAAAATAGCCGAGGGTATCGATGCCAAAATCACTCAGATACATGGTCTTGCCGCCAACCTCAACGCCGCCTGACATGATCTGCTGCAGAGCAGAATTTACTGTGGAAAGATTGTCATCTCTCCGGAGCAGGGCATCCTTGATCTTCTTTTCATATTTCTCAACCTCAGAATCGGACAAGGACTCCTTCTCATCATCCGTCAGCGGCTCATAGCCCTTGGCGGAATCTGCATTGTACAGCTTATCCATTTCGTTGATCACACTGTTATATTCCTTCAGGAAATTCTTGACCATGTCATAGATACCATCAGTATCCTGCTCTGTGGTCACAGTAACTGTCTCTCCCGGTGCTGTTGCAGAAAGTGCAGTAAAGGTCAGCCCGTTGATCTCAAATACATTGGTGCTGTCGGTAAATTTGGCACCATTCAGATAAATCTCCGCATCCTGTCCCTTGGTATAATGCGCTGCAGCCTCATCATCACTTTTACCGGTAGACTCTGCACTCGCATCATAGGAGATGCCAAGCATCTTAAGTGCCTTCTGTCCGCTTGTATCACCACTTGTGATACTGAAGTTACCATCCTCACCTGATGTTTTAGCGCTGACAAAGAACCTCTTCTGTCCGGCATCATAGCTGGCATTTAAACCCGCTTCCTTCATAGTATTCAGCACCGTTGAGATACTGGTATTCTTATCAATATTAAGTGTTTTCTGCTTATCTCCGGCTCCAACTGTAATCGTACCGGAAAAATCATCTCCCAGTGCTGCATCCAGGTCTCCAAGAGTCGTAAGCGCCGTTACCTCCTTACTACTCTGAATCTTACCACCTGTCAGGTAAGCAGTTTTGGCAAGCCTTGCAACTTCCAGGGTCTGCACTCCATTCACAGCACCTTCACCTGTGATCACACTGACTGCGCTGCTGTTGGAAACCTTGGTCGTTTTTTTGCTGTATGCATCAGAAAAACGCATATTTGCGATATATTTGGACTGAAGATTCTTCAGCTTAGTATTCAGATCCTTCCAGGCATCCTGCTTCCACTCAAGCTTGGTCTGTGCCTTTTTCTGTGTATCTACTTTTGTCCGTTTGGCACTGACCAGCTCCTGAATGATGCTTTCCGTATCCATACCGGAAAACATACCGGTCATTCTCATTGACATATCATATTCTCCTATCTCTTCTCATCCACTAAGATTCCAGCAAGCTCCCATACCTTGGCGATCATGTCAAGAGTCTTTTCGGGAGGAAGCTCCTTAATCACTTCCTTGGTATCCTTATCTATGATCTTGATGGTCACTCTGTTTGTTTCCTCATGGAATCCGAAGATTGCCTCTGAATGCGGCATACTCTTATTCAGCTGCTCTACCGCCTTCTTCAACTGTTCATTACTGGGCTGCTGATTCTGGGAGCCATTCTGTCCGCTCTGGCTGTCCTGCCTCTCTGTCTCCCCTACCCTGGTTCCCGCTGCAATATCACCGCTCACAGCCTTCCCCTGTGTAGTAGTAACCTCCGTGTCCTCTACAACTGTCTTCTGTACAGGCTTCGCCTGTCTGGTCGTCTGTGCCTGATAGCTGACGGCACTGTTTAATGCTTCAATTGCCATGATAATCACCTCCGTGTGATAGTAAACAATTCCATTTAAACTGATTTCTTCTGTTATCTTTTATTTATATCGGAATAAATATCAAAAAAATTAAGGGTCAGCTAAGCAGATTTTGCAGTGCAGAAAGCCCTTCCATACTGACAGCCTCCTGATTTGCCTCCTGGATCTGCACATAGACCTCTTTCCGGTAAACCGGCACTTCCTTCGGTGCACTGATGCCAAGCTTTACCTGTTCTCCCTTGATCTCCAGTACAGTAATTTCAATATTATTGTTGACGATCAATGCCTCGTTCTTTTTTCTGGATAAAGCTAACATCTATTCACCTGCTTTCTTTTCCGCATTCAGGATATCATAAATAGGGTATTTGACTGCATAAGCTTCGCCTTCCACAATCACCTGGCACGCTTTCTTTTCTGCCGCATTAATAATGATCGGTCCTCGTAAGTTAACGCTCATCTTCGTCAGATCCGAAGGCACTGTTACCGTAACGAGCACCAGAATCTCTTCCGGATCCAGCTTTCCGATCTGGGAAAGCAGTTCATCTTCTATTTCCGGATTGTAATCCGGTTTAACGATCAGCGGATCCATGACCGGCATGGCAAAAGCAGGCTCCTGCAGGGACTGCAGCCAGTGGATCGATCCTGCTCCCTTTTCCTCATCATGGATCAGGGCAAATTCTGTCATATCAGGGAAACCGATAATTCCCGCGGGAAAATGGATCGCCTTATCATCGTCAATCGTTACCTCTCCAAATACCTTCGTTTTGATCTTCATCGCTGCTCCTATCTGTACTCTCCGGTACGTTTTAAATATAATTCATCAGTGATGTCTGTAATATCTTTCCTGTTGCCATCAATGCCGCTTCATACGTCAGCTTGGAGCTGGTGAGTTCCACGGTCACTTCCGCAATATCTGCATCCTCATTTTCAGACTGCAGAGTCTTAAACGTAGTCTTCTGATCCATCAGTCTGTCGCTGATCAGGGCAAGTCTGCTGCTTCTTGTGCCATTATCTGTAACCGCAATATTGGTGTCGTCCAGATATCCCTGCATACTGGTAATGGAATTTTCAAATTTTGTATGAATGTTTTCTCTGGCGTAATTGTAAGCCTTGGTTGCTGCATCAAGCTGCTTCTCTACCTTTTCATAGTCGGCAGTCCCCTCTGTCAGTTCCTTCTTCAGCCTGCTCAGATCCGTCATGGTTGCACTAATCTCCTGCAGGGAAGAAAGTGCTCTCTCAAGATCCTCGATATCTCTATTAAGGCCATGGGAAAAGGCTTCGTTTGCCATGGTATTGACACGTATCGTCTGGTTATATCCCACATCATACTCTATCACCTGATCGTTCACATCTGCCTCAAAATTAAACTTGGTCTTTGTACCATCTGCCTTCGTAACAGTGCTTCTGAAATAATGCTCAGGTCTTAAATCACCCTTTTCCCATTCGCTCTTTGTATAATTAATGGAAATCTCGGTATCATCCTTCACCGCTTTGCTCAGGGTTTCATAGGCCTTATCACTGAATAACAGCTCTCCCGTCTCCGGAATGTAGGCCATGGCTGCAGTTCCTGCTTTATTTGCTGCTGCAATCTGCTGATAGCCGGCTTCTGCCGATGCCGCTGTCTTAATGTCTGCAGAAGCAATACCCTGAATATCCTTAAAAACTTCATTCCCACCTGCATCAACCGTAGCAGTTCCGATCTTAATATCGGCTGCACTCAGCTTGTCATAGGAAAGGCGTATCCTGTGGATGGTGCTGTTTGTTACATCCTGCTCTGTTACCTTAACATATTTGGCATCGTTGTAATTGCTCTTCGTCAGCCCGGCAAGCGTACTCATATCTGTATAACTGGTGGTATCAAAATCCTTCAGCTTCACCGGCTCTGTCATATTGTAGGAATCACCCTTTGCCGCATCCTCCTCTGTAAAGGTCAGCGTGGTATTGGTACGGTAGCCTGTAAATACATATCTGCCTGCAAAGTCTACATTGCCTGTAGAATAATACTCATTCCGGAGTGTCTTCATTTCCTGCAGAAGGATATTCAGGTCTTCCACTCTCTTTTCCTTATTGGCTGCCTTGCCTGCCTTCTTGACCAGATCTGTCAGAACCTCGGCATTTGTGCTGAGTGCGCCCTCTGTAATAGACAGCCAGCTGTCTGCATCCGGTGCATTTTTTTCATAGTACTGTGTCAGTTCGGATACACTGGTACGAAGCCGCAGTGCACGGATCGCTGTCACCGGATCGTCCGATGGTCTTGTCAGCTTCTTGGTCGTAGACATCTGTGTACTGAGCTTATCCTGTAAGATCTTATTGTTATTGATATTGTACAGGGAATTATTTTCCATGATCCTGTTTGTTATTCTCATAACTATGTTCTCCTCTTTATGGTCTGGCTTTATACGCCAGTTTCCAGAATCAGCCTGTCATAAATTTCCGTCAGTGTCTGGATCATCTTAGATGCCAGTGTAAAGGAATTCTGATATTTTACAAGGCTGACCGCCTCTTCATCCTTATCCACTCCGGATATCGAACTTCTCTGGTTCTCAATCGTATTTTCCAGTCCCTCATAAGTCTTTTCAAAGGTATTGGCATTGCTTGCATTCAGTGCCACATCCGACAGGATCATCTCCAGCATCTGACTGGCTGAACCATTCCGGAACTGGTATTTCTCCTTGCTCGTCAGAAGCTCGATCATTTCCTTGATCTGTCCGCATTCCTCCACACCCTGAAATTCATCATTCGAGATCCATGATCTGGTGCCCAGAAGCCCTGCATCATTTAGAAGCTCTTCATTTATAGTAAAGTTTCCTGCCGTCAGCTCATACAGACCGTTGTCCTTAGCTGCATCAAGGTCAGCCTCTGTATACTGTCCTCCCGTTGCCTTATTTCCTGTAAAAAGGATGCATCCCTTACCGTCATAAGCGTTCACACCACCGGTAAAAATATTATTTACCTTCTCAGAAAAGCCCCTGATCCATGTGTTCATCTGTGCCATATAATAGGGAATCCCCTGATATTTAATGGATTCTGAGGTCTTCGCTTCCTTACCGGCTGCCTGTGCTGTAGGAAGACCGGTATCGGGACTCGCCTTCAGGGTAAAGGTGTAAGTGCCATCATTATTGTATACCCATGATGTATAATCATAGATCGTATTTGCTATATTGATATGACCGCCCGTGTCGGAAAGCGTACAGGTCTTCATATCCTTCAGGTCATTGGCTGTTACCTCGATCGTAACCTTGGTGCCGCCATCCGTTACAGACTTTACCTTACCTTCAAAGTTGGTGCCGTTATTTCCATCCCGGAGCTCTACAAGTCCCTTCAGCTTGCCCTTCATGGCTGCATTGGTCAGATTGAACTCATTGCCATTTGACCAGTGGATCTCATACAATCCGTCTACATCCGTCTGGTTCACCTTCTCGGAGGTGGATCTTGCTGTATAGGAAAGGGTATTGTAATCATTGGCATCTACAAGTGGCTGTCCTCCTGCGATCTGCACAATATAACGGGTTCCCCCCGTCTTTCTGTCCGGCTTATTCGGATCTGTGATGTCATATTCTGTAACATCCACATCCACGATCTTAGAAAGGTCATCAACAAGCTTTTCTCTCTGATCCCGGAGTTCATTGGCCTTTGCTCCGGAAAGTTCTATGACATTGATCTGCTTGCTTAAGGTGGCGATCTTCTCCGCAATGGAATTGATCTGATCCACATTCTGCTGGATCTCAAGGTTTACATCCTTCTGCAGCTCCTGCAGGTTTCCATACATGGTATTGAAATAATCTGTCAGTGCCTTGGCCGAGGAAATGAAGGTCTGCTTTGAATGATCACTGCTGGCATTGGATACCACACTCTGAAGTGCCTGGCTCATCTTATCAAAGACACTCTTAAAGCCTGTACTTCCATTATCATTGAAATAATCCTCAATGGTCTTGCAGTAATAGGCCTTAGACTGATACTCTCCGTATTTGCAGTTGTTATCCCAGTACTTCACGTTGTAGAACTGGTCTCTCACACGTTCAATTGCGATCGTATCAACTCCGGCACCGGCGCAGCCATAGGTCGTAAAGGTACGCAGTGCATTATTTGCTTCCTGTGATACCACCTGTCTGCTGTAGCCTTTGGTCTGGGCATTGGAAATATTATTTGCTGTTGTATTCAAAGCCGCATTGGAAGCCCTAAGTCCAGAGCCTGCGATCTGTAATCCAAAAAACTGTGAAGGCATGCTGTCACCTCATCTCTGATTATTTTGATTATCTGCCAAGCGTTGAGATCACGTGATCCAGCATCTCACTGATCACATTGATATAACGGCTGGCTGCATTATAAGCATTCTGGAACATGATCATATTGCTGAGCTCCTCATCAGACGATACACCATGCACCTGATCTCTCGCTGCATATGTCTCATTTACCGTCTTCTGCTGGTTCTCACTGATCCCCTTCAGTACTGATCCTGTATTTCCCACCTGGGATACCAGATTATTATAATAATTGGCAAGATTTGTTTTCGTATGAACCTTTGGATTCAGCGTATGCACGGCCTCTGTAAACAACGTTTTCAACGCATCTGCTGTATCCTGATCCACCTTCTGATCCGGCCTGATAAATCCAAGTAAGGATGGGGACTGCTTGATCTCACCGTTAATGATGATATTATTTATGGTAAAGTAAGGATCCCCATTCTGATCCGTTTCATTTGCTACCAGATTAAAAATCTGATAAGGGTTTCCATTACCGTCTCTCATATAGGTACTGTCCGGATAACTGCCGGCCTTATCAGCTGCATTTTTGAAAATCTCATTGATCCCCGTTACAACCTTGTTTACAAGCTGATCCAGCTCTGCCTGTACATTCATCAGGATCGACTGGGATATGTTCTTTTCATAATGATCCGCATCCTTCAGGTCTTCGTAGGTTGCTCTGTGATCTCCCCTCGCAAACAGCATGGATTTCAGGGATCCGATATCTGTATTGGTATCTGTGGAGATCGTCTGCTGCATATCATAAACTTTGGCAGAGCTGATATCAATGGGATTCTTCGTGGTATCAGCCAGATTTTTCCAATAAGGTGTATAGAACCCGGTCACCTCATCCGCCAGAAGTGCGATCTCATTGATCGAATCTTCCTTTACAAAATCATTTCCTTCAAATTTCACCAGCACATTGCCGTCTACATCCTCATAGTAGCTGATATTCCCCTTGCCTGATAATTCGTCAAGCAGCTGGTTTCTCTGGTCACGAAGGTCATTGGCATGCTCCCTGCCCCCTGCCTCGATCCTCAGGATCGCCTGATTCAGCTCCACGATCCTTTTGCCATACTCATTGATCGTATCTACTTCCTTTTTCAGGTTATTGTTCAGATTGTCCTGATATTCTGCAAGTCCTTCATATACCGCCTTGCCCCTTGTAATAAATTCATTACATCTCTGGACAAATACTCCCTGATTTACAGAATTGGACGGATCCTTTGAAAGCTCCTGGACTGCTTTCCAGAGATTCTGGATTCCTTCGGAAAAGGTCTCTCCCTGCAGCTCCTGCAGAAGATCCTCTACCTCCTCTATAGCAGAAACAGAAGTGTCATAAAAAGCACTCCTTCCATTCTCCTGACGATAAGTTTTATCAAGGAAATAATCTCTGACCTGTTTAACCCGAGAATAATTAACACCAAGCCCTGTCTCCTGATAGGCATTGGCTGATGCTGTCTTAGATAAGATATTATAAGAACGGGTACCCTGCTGCACCTGCTGCCTGGTATACCCGGTAGTGTCAATATTGGACATATTATGCGCTGTGGTATTCAGTGCATTCTGACCGGTCTGTAATCCGGATACTCCGATGTATAAGCTTCCCATCAAACCCATTGTTGTCACCTCATATAATTACAAATGCTGCCTTACTGTTTGGCATCAAAACCGCCAAAGTTCACGCCAAGCTGCTCACCGGTATTGTAAGCGCCTCTGTTATAATTGGCTCCTTCCGGTGCTGCATTTCTGGACTGCAGCATATTCATGTCAAATTCAATCATCTCAAGTGCGTTCTGTAAAAGGATCCTGTTCTGTTCATTCACCCTTTTCACTTCCTGCACGACAGCTCTTAATCTGTCATAGGTCTGTGCCAGCTTCTGCTGTTCAGAGGGTCTCTTCTCAAGCATGGCGATCAGATCCGTGAGCTTCAGTGTTTTAACATCCTTGTTAATTACATTGGCAATATCGGCATAGATTTCCTGGCGTTTATGATCCAGTTTATTCACTCTGCCTGCAATAGTCTGTTCTTCATCCGTGATTCTGGTAAGCTCTTCCAGATTGCCGGATACGATCACCGGCGTCTTCTTTCTGCATAATCCCAGCAGCGCTTCATATTCTCCGCTTTCCTGATCCAGTACATCTATCAGGTTTTCCATCAAACTTGCCACTGGGATTACCTCATTTCTTCATATTCGGAAAACAGCTTATCTGCAAAGCTTTCTGTGCTTACATGATAAGTTCCTGCCTCAATACTTGCTTTAAGAGGAGCAGTCACTTCTTCTCTGATATCCGAAGCAGCCCTTGCAGCTTCCTTCGCAATCTGCATATCCCTGCCCATGCTGGAAATCTGCAGCTGGTCAGTAGGGCGCACATTCTTCTTTTCCTGCGTCTTCGTTGTCCTGTTTGTATTATAAATCTGCTGGATCTGTGAATAAGCTTCAATACGCATTCTGTTGTCCTCCTTCCATTATTATGATTTCATAATAGATATCGGATAAAACAGGAAAGACTTTAGTATATTTTCAAAAAAAGAGACCGGACACCTGCTCTGGCAGTCCGGTCTCTGATCATATTCTTCTGTTTAAATGTGCTCTCTTACTTAGATCTTGAACTTTGACATCGCAGCTTCCAGCTCTCTGGTCTGCATCTGCAGATTTTCAGCATCCTTTGTCAGACCCTTCAGGAATTCAACCTGTTCAGAAATGCTTGCTGTTACCTCTGTTGTTGCAGCGCTTGCACTCTCTGATGCCTGGGATACTGCCTGGATCTTCTTAAGAACATCATCCTTGTCTCCAACAAGCTCTGTCATGCCGCTTGTAATTCCCTGCAGATTAGATACCAGTGCCTGCACGGTATCATTGATCTCGTGGAATACGGAAACCGTTTCCTCCAGTGCTTTCATCTGATAATCCACATTCTTCTCTGTCTGTCCCGCAGACTCCGCTGCAGTTCTTGTAGCTTCTTCAATCGATGCCACAATTCCGGTGATCTCGCTGCCCGCTGCCATAGACTGGGCTGCCAGCTTGCCAATAGACTGGGCTACTACAGCAAAGCCTCTTCCGCTCTCTCCGGCTCTCGCTGCCTCAATGCTTGCATTCAGGGAAAGCAGATTCGTCTCCTCTGCAATATCACTGATCGTTTCAATGATCCTTGCGATCGCTGTACTCTGTTCGTTTACATTCTCAACATTGTCTACCAGCTCTCTGGTGATCTCGCCGGTAGCTGTTGCTGTCCTCTTCAGCTCATCCACCATGGTAGTACCACGCTGGATACTTCCGATCGTGCTCTGCATCATACTGCCCATGGAGTCCACCGTTTCATTCATGTGGTTGATCTTATCGCCGAAGGCTGCCATCATCTGATAGCCATCCTCTGCATCCTGTGCCTGAGTAGCAACATCTGCTTCCACACTGCCAAGGGCACTGTTTACTTCTTCCATGGAAGACAGGATCTGTGAGGTCGTTTCTGCTACCTGCCCTGCGGAGGTATCTACCTCACCGCCAAACTTCTGAACCTGCCACAGCAGCTCCTTCACACCGCCAAGCATCTTGCCAATGCTCTTGGATACCAGCCCGAATTCGTCTTTTCTCTTCTTGGTCGGAATCTGTACGAGCAGATCACCTTCACTTGCCACCTGCATGCACCTAGAGATGGTATTCAGTGTCTTACGGATATCACTGGAAAGTATGATACCGATCATGATTGCTACTACAGAAGCGATCAGCACGAATATAACCGTAGTGTTCCTGAGTCCTGCTGCCTCTTCCAGGATACTGGCCTCCGGGATCAGGGCACATACTATCATTTCAGTTTCTCCGACCGGTGCCGCCAGAAGCAGATATTTCCTGCCGCCTACAGCCACATATTCAGATACGCTGTCCTTTCCTTCTGCAGGAGTAAGATCCAGTCCCTGGTACAGCTTTGCATCTGTCACTTCTCCATTCTGGATATTGATCTCACGTCCGTCCGCAGTCACGATAGAGGCACTGCTGCCCTTGCCAAAGTCCATCTTTCCAAGGACCTCTGCAACCGTATCCATCTTGATATCAATGGTAAGGAACCCCTTACCTGTCGTAAATCTCTTCACGAAGCTGAATGCATAATTATCTGTAGTGATACCGGTCGTCTCATCAATATAAGGGTGTGTTCCCATCCATATACTTTTTACTGTAGAATCTTCAAAAACAGCACCTTCCCTCTTCAGGAACTCATCATAAGCCCCATCCGGAAAAGCCACCTTGGTCGGTGAATCCTTCGTGGTAGAAGAAGCCGGGCGTCCAAGCTGGGCAAACTCATGCACATTTGCCGTATACTTGGTCGATGAGGTCTGCTTCAGGATCAGATCCTTCATTTCATTATAAGAGGTTGCTTCCTTATTCTTGTCCTTGCTGCCGGCATTCATGCCGAAGTAATTTTTTACCTGATCCGAGGTAAGCAGCTCTGTCGTGCCGCTCTCTACTGTCTGTGTCAGCAGCTTCATATATTCTGCCACTGAAACCACAGTACTGCTGGCAGACTGCTCATACTTCTCCATCGTCGACTTGGACGCGGTCTCATAGGACACCACTCCAAGAACGATCATCATTACGATCGGAACCAGAAAGGCGCCAAGTAATTTAACAAAAATATTTTTCTTTTTCATATGTAACCCCCAGTAAAGCATATAACTTAATCGTTTTCGTTACATTTTATTATAATCCAAAAACACCCTTCTGTCTATGGATTATTTCCCTTCATAAGTAACAACTGCTTCAAAATCATAGCCCTCCAGCTTCCTGCGGCCCTCCAGTCCTGCAAGCTCCATCAGACATACGATCTTGACTACTTCTCCCCCAAGTCTCTCTACCAGCTTGATCGCAGCTTCGATCGTTCCGCCGGTTGCGATCAGGTCATCGATCAGGACAACCTTCTGTCCCGGTTTAATAGAATCCTTATGCATCTCGATCTCTGCAAACCCGTATTCAAGTGCATATTTCTCTGAAACTGTTTCACAGGGCAGCTTTCCCTTCTTGCGGACCGGGACAAATGCCTTCCCCATAGCATAGGCAACCGGTACTCCAAAGATAAAACCCCTTGACTCTGTTCCTGCTACAACATCAAAATCCACGCCGTCCAGTATTTTGATCATGGAATCAATGGCAAGCTTCAGTCCCTCCGCATCCTGCAATACGCTTGTCACATCTCGAAACATGATACCGGGCTCCGGAAAATCAGGAATGCACCGGATATATTCTTCCATTTTCTTCACTTTTTCTTCCTCCCATCTGCTAGTATGACTATCATTTCTGCATATATTTCATTATACTCTGTGGTCATTTGAAAAGCAATGTTATTTCCGCAGGAGACCGTTTTCCAGTGCCACAGAAAGAGAGATCGTCTTCATCCCCGCTGGATCCGGAAAGGCGATCATGGCCTTGTCCCCTTCCCTTTTCAGGATAAGGCCAAGCCCGAAGGTTTTATGCAGGACATACATACCTTCTTTATATTCTTCCATGTCATATGTGTATGCCTGCCGGCTCCCGCGAGATATTCCAATCCCTTTCCCCCTGCTCCCTGCTGCTGATGCCCTGGGCGCAAATATCTCCCTGGAAAAGGAGGATGTGCTTCCATCCTCAAAGGCAAAAATATAAAGCTCCTTTCTGGCACGGGTCATGGCTACATAAAAAAGGCGTCGTTCCTCCTCATACAGTTCCCTGTCCTTCTCTGCCTTTCTGCCGCTCCCGGTGCCCTTTTTCCCCTCAGGTGGCTTCTGCACAGAGGGCAGGATTCCCTCTGCCATATCCAGTAGAAATACCCTGTCATACTCAAGTCCTTTACTGGAATGAATGGTTGCAAGCAGAAGATGCGGTTTCTGCTTCGTCATGCTGCCGCCGGTGGAAATCAGCTCCTGCAGCTCCAGCAGTCTCCGTAAAAATGCCCTGCTGTCATTTTCCGCTTCTCCAAGGATCCGCAGGATCTCTGCCTTGCCACTGTCAAGTCCATGGCTTTCCATGTAATCCTGATAGCCCATGAAATGCAGGATCCGGTAGATTGCCCTACCTGCGCCTTCTGTCTGCATGCTGACAAAATGCGTCTGCAGCGACCGGCACTGCTTTCTGACAAAGGGCGTTGCCTTCTCTCCCTCTGCCACCTCCTGCAGGAGCGTCCGCTTCAGGGAATTATTCTCTATGGCCTCCAGTGCCGCCGCCTTGCTGATCCCTGCTCCCATTTTATAATAGATCCGAAGGAACACCTCCCCATCATAAGGGTTCTGGGCAAGCCGCAAAAAATCACAGATATCACCCACCACCGGATGGGAAAAGAAGGTCATGTCACTCCCCTTCATCCGGTATGGAATCCCCTCCCTCTCCAGAAGGTCAATGAGCGGCAGGGCACTTTCGTGATTCCGGTAAAGCACCGCTGATATCCCTTTTTTCTCCCTGGCCTGCTGAAGAAGATATGCGTACTGGGCTTTCCGGTTCCGCAGCGTGATCCGCTGCACCTTTCCTTCCATATCCTTCCGTGGTGTCATGTGCTTTTCGTGCCGTGCCACATTTTTCTGGATAAAGCGGTCTGCCGCCTCTACAATCTGCTGTCCGCTCCGGTAATTGCTTTCCATCAGAAGCACAGACGCCCCCGGATGTACCACTTCGAAATCTACCAGTGCCTCCGGATAGGCCGCCCGGAACCCGTAGATGCTTTGGTCTTCATCGCCCACCATGAAAAGATTGCCGCATTTTTCAGAAAGCAGCCGGATCATGTCATGCTGGATCTTCGAAGTATCCTGCGCTTCATCCACGCAGAAATAGCTGTAGCTTTCCTGAAAATGTGAGCGCACCTCCGGGAATTGCTGAAGAATCCGCAGTGCATATACCATCTGGTCATCATAATCGATCAGTGACTTCTCCTTCAGCCCTTTCTGATATGCCTGATAAATCTCCGGAAGCTTCTGTACCGGTGTCTGATACTTCCGTATCTCTTCCTCTGAATAGCGCATATTTTTCACATAGGTTACCGCTGTCTGCAGCTCTCTGATGTCATTTTCTGTGGCAAAGCTGTTTCTTACCTCGAAAAAGGCACTTTTCAGAATAGCCACCGCTTCCTTGTCCGCTACGTCAAACGGTGTTTTGCCGGTCTTATATCCAAAATACTGCAGCACCCGTTGGGAAATCCCGTTGATCGTCCTAAACTCCAGCCGCCCGGCATGCTCTTCCCCAAACAGCTCGCAGAACCGCCGCTTCATATCTGCCGTAGCTGCTACCGTATAGGTCACCGTCAGGATCCGCTCCGGTGGGATCCCCTTACAATAGATCAGATAGCCGATACGGGTCACCAGCACCGTGGTCTTCCCACTTCCGGGCACAGCAAGCAGCAGTACCGCTCCCTCTGTGTGCAGTACCGCTGTCTCCTGCTGGTCATTCATCTGTAAGGAAAATCTTTCTTTAAATTCCTGGAAGGTCATGGAAGCCTCTTTATCTGTGTGGGTAAATGTCTGGTGGTTTCAGAATATCTGATATCATGTTATAGGATACCAGGGTCAAAAGGTCTAAGCCCACATGAGCTTGCTCATAAGTGGGTGAAAGACCTTAGGACCCGCCCCGATATGAGCATAAAAGTGGGATGATAATCACACGATATGCGAATATTGGGTAGGATTGTGGGAGTGCGTAGCACGAAGCAATCCGTAGGTATCAAAGTCGGGGGCTTTTGACCCCGACATCATTATAGGAAAGTATAACTGATTCAGGGGGAAATGGCAAATTGCACAATACAAAATCTTGATCCTTCCGCATTCCTTCCTACAGCTTCTTGTATAAAAAGTTCATAATCGCCTGTTTTACCCTCCCAGAGCAGCAAAATTTTTCTACTTGCACGAAACAGGACCGGCTGATATACTGCATTCGACACAGAAGAACTGTTTTCCGTTTCTTCTGCAGTTCATCTATTTTCGAAAGCCGTCCGGCTTTCCCGTTTTATAGTTTCCGTTTTATTCATGTTCCTGATGGAACATCCTTCCGGTCTTTCACCGGATATTTTCACTTATTATTTTTCACACCATTCTAAGGAGGATCTTATTTTCATGTCTGACAATCAAAACAACATTCAGCTCCCGGAGCATGGCAAACTCACCATCCCCATGACCAACGATTACCTGTTCCGTGCTCTCCTGCAGCAGAACAATAAGGTACTTACCGGCCTTATTGCCTCCCTGCTCCACCTTTCGCCATCAGAAATTTCTTCTGTGGAAATCACCAATCCCATTATCCTTGGCGAGTCCATTAACGACAAAACCTTTTTTCTGGATATCCGGGTAGACCTGAACCAGAATACCCTGATCAACCTGGAAATGCAGGTCATCAATGAACATAACTGGCCGGAACGCTCCTTAAGCTATCTCTGCCGGGAGTTTGATCAGCTTTCTGCAGGTCAGAGCTATGAATCGGTAAAACCTGCCATCCAGATCGGTCTTCTGAATTTCACTCTGTTTCCGGATCACCCGGAATTTTATGCTACCTATAAACTTCTGAATGTAAAAAATCATACCATTTATAGTGACAAGCTGCAGCTTTCTGTGTTAGACTTAACACAAATCCATTTAGCAACCGATGAGGATAAAGCCTGTCATATCGACTTCTGGGCTTCCCTCTTCAAAGCCAGAACCTGGGAGGAATTACATATGCTTTCTCAGAACAATGAATACTTAAAAGAAGCTTCCGAAACTGTCTACCATCTGACACAGGAGGAAAAAGTCCGCCTGCAGTGCCAGGCCAGAGAAGATTACTATCGGCGAATGAAGGGCATTCAGGAGAAGTTTGAACAACTTAAGCAATACAAAGCAGAAATAAAACAATATGAAGCACAGAAAGTACAATATGAGGCTCAGAAAGTGCAATATGAGGCTCAGAAAGTGCAATATGAGGCAGAAAAGAAGCAGTTTGAGGCACAGAAAGCTCAGTTCGCAGCAGAGAAAATTCAATCAGATGCTGAAATTGCAGAACTGAAGCAGCAGATAGCAGCCCTGAAAAAAGAACTGGAGGCAAAAAGGAGTGTATGAGAAAATCTCTGTAAATAAGATTCTTCTATGATAATTAAGGGCAATAAGC
>QULQ01000012.1:42051-95584 GCA_003490145.1 Lachnospiraceae bacterium OM04-12BH | reverse complement strand
ACGGGAGAAGGAGCCTTTAAGGATGTATACAGCGTGATGGCAGACTGGGGAGCCAACCATGGTGCATTTATTTATGGACACATAGGGGCAGAGCTGATCACCCTTGCTTCCATGCTGCGCATCCATGTTTCCATGCACAATGTGGACACGTCAGAAATCTTCCGTCCCCATGTATGGAGCTCCTTTGGTACGGCTGAGCTGGAATCGGCAGATTTGGCTGCCTGCCAGACTTTTGGATCCTTGTATTAAGTAAGGATAGAACCCGAGGGGGATTAGATTAAGGGAAAATGAAAATAGCCGCCATTAATGCGAATAATGACGGCTGACCTAAAAGGTTAATTCTATAATGTTTGGGGAAAGCCGTTTCTTTGGCTTTCCCTTTTTCTGTGTTCAATATAGCATGAAAGTATATTTCTCAAGACAAAATACTGGGTGGGTCATAATTATGGCTTCTTTTGGAAGAATACCAGCCGAAAGGGAACCTAAGGAGTGCTATCGACATCCTGTCTTGCACCAAGAACCAGGATGCAGCTGTGCTTATGCTTTTCATAACCCTCTGATGTTTTGCAATGATTGCAGTAGTAGCATATATGATAACCATTTCCGTCAGAAGTTTTGGTGATGGCATAATAGCCTGCCTTCAGCTTTACAGTCCGCCCGCTGGGATAGTGGATTTCAGTCCGGTTCCAGTGGCTGGGTACACTCAGATCCGTCTCTATGTTTGAATCATGCTTCCCTGTATAGGTAAAATCGGCCTGTATCTCAGAATAATAGGCTCTGAGATTTGACCAATCAGCAGCAACCTTCGCCTTATGGATATAGGAAAGAAGTGAAGGAGCCAGTATTCCTGTGAGAACTGCCATAATTGCGATCACGATGATCAGCTCGATCAGGCTGAAGCCCCTGTTATATAGATTGTTTTTATTTGTCTGTATAACAGACCTGTTATTTAAATATATCATTTTTACTATCTCCAGTCATAATTAAGTAAATCGTAGATGATAGAAAATTGTGAGTCAATTAAAAAAGTATAAAAGAATTATAAAATTATGGCTCTATTTGTCTGCCTCCCGGAATAGGATAAAAGGAGATGGATATGGGAGAATGAAAAATGCTGAATATGCTCTGGGCACTGATGATCCTAGTAGGGATCGTGTATGGTGCTTTAAATGGAACAATGAAGGAAATTACGGAGGCTATGCTGGAGAGTGCTGGTGAGGCAGTGTCGCTCTGCATAGCGACAGGCGGAGTGATGGCATTCTGGACAGGTATGATGGAGGTGGCAGAGAGCGCAGGTCTGATCAGGAGCCTGACGAAGAAAATGGATCCCTTTATCCGGTTCCTTTTTCCTGCAATTCCGAAAGAGCATGAGGCCAGGAAGTATATTTCCCTGAATATCATTGCCAATATACTGGGACTTGGCTGGGCCTGCACACCGGCGGGATTGAAAGCCATGGAAGCACTGGCAGCCATGGAAAAGCAGAGATCCGGACCGGACTATGAGGAGAACAGGGCAAGTAATGAGATGTGTACCTTCCTGATCCTGAATATCTCATCTCTTCAGCTGATCCCGGTCAATATGATCGCTTACAGGCAGCAGTACGGAAGCCCGCAGCCTGCCGGGATCATTGCACCGGCGATCCTGGCGACGCTGATCAGTACGGCGGTGGCGGTTATTTATTGCAAAGTGAAGGATCAGAAAAGCAGCTTCCGGAGCGGTGTAAAATCATTCTGAAATACGAAGCCCTGCATGCCAAGACTGACAGCAGCTTTTACATTTTCCGGGCGGTCATCGATAAAGAAGCATTCTTCCGGATGCAGTGAAAAGGTCTGAAGGAGATGTCTGTAAATCGCAGGCTCCGGCTTGATCATGTGGACATCACTGGAAACAATGACTCCATCGAACCAGGATTCCTGTGCAAATCTTTGGAAATAATCATGGAAGGTATTGTCTGCATTGGAAAGCACGTAAATATGGTATCCTTTATCCTTACAGGCCTGACAGAAGGAAAGGGCACCGGGAACGGGCTTCATGCAGATGTCCCAGTGGCTCACGCAGTCAGCAAGCTCCCTGTGATAAACGGAAGGGATTCTGTGACTGACAGGCTCATAGCGCTCATCATTACGGATGATGCCCTGATCACCCATGATCCACTCCGGTCCCTGAAACAGCTCCTTGCGGATCAGATCCTTTGCTTCTTTTGAATGACAGAACCGGGCAAGGGGAACCTCAGGATCAAAGGTTAAAAGTACATTTCCCATATCAAAAATAATATTCTGAAGCATTGCTATACTCTCCCTTCTTTAAACTGCAGGATCATTTCTCTGGTCAGGCTTAAATAGTCATCCTCCAGGGTGATCTCATCTCTGGTATACCAGCCGGCCTGAGACAGCTCATTGGTGTCAAGGCGGATCGTGTCATCCCCGTCCAGCTCGCAGAAATAACCAAAGAGAAGACTGTCTGTGAAGCCCCAGGGCTGGCTCTTATAGTAACGTATATTTTTGACCTTAAGTCCCACCTCTTCCATGACTTCTCTTTGGACAGTCTGCTCAGCGGACTCGCCGATCTCAATAAAGCCGGCGATCAGGGCATAGCTTCTATAGGAACGGCCTGCATATTTACTCATCAGGAGCTTATCGCCGTTCAGGATCCCTACGATCACGGCAGGAGAGATCCTTGGATAGACCATGTTCTGGCAGGCGGGACACTTCAGCATACGCTCAAGATGGTCAGGCACCATTTTATGACCACACTGGCCGCAGAACTGGTTTACACGGTACCAGTCAAAAAGGTGATGCGCCGTGATGCCGGCGAAGGCATTGTGGCGGGAAATGGCAGTACGGAAGATGCGCACATCCTCATATCCGTAACCGGGCAGGGTGATCGTTTCCTCGGTATAGGCCAGGAAATACCGGTATTCATCAATCGAAAACAGATAAAGGAAGGAGCAGGAAAAGGCAGACAGCTCCTGCTTTACCGGATAGCGCAGATGATCCCTTTCGTAGCGGACAAGCACTCTGTTTTTGTCAAAAACAAGGATAAAGTCATAGTCGGACGGAACGAGCTCTTTATATTCATTGTGATAGATCTTTGGATAAATGTCCTGTATCATAAATGGATAACCTCCTTTTTCATATGGAAACCGGGCTCTTTTTATGATAATATGGAACTGTTCTATGGTCAATGGAAACTGGAAAGGAAGCAAAACCATGAAGTGGATGAAATTCAGAATAAAAACCATTACAGACGCAGAAGATGTTATTGTCAGCACGTTATATGATATAGGACTGGAGGGTGCCCAGATCGAGGACAAGGTTCCTCTTACCACAGCAGAAAAGGAGCAGATGTTTGTAGATATCCTGCCTGACGGACCGGCAGATGACGGGATCGCATACCTCAGCTTTTTCGTAGAGGAAAAGGAGAACGGTCTCCTGGAGGTGGCAGGAGAGGATAAAACGAGTGAGCAGCTCCTTGCAGAGATCAGGGAAGAGCTGTCAGGGCTGCAGGAGTTTATGGATATCGGAGAAGGAACCGTCAGCGTGGACGAAACTGAGGATATCGACTGGATTAACAACTGGAAGCAGTATTTCCACCAGTTTACCATAGATGATATTCTGGTCATTCCTTCCTGGGAAGAGGCAGAGCCAGAGAATGAGGGCAGGCTGGTGCTCCACATTGACCCAGGCACCGCCTTTGGTACGGGAATGCATGATACCACACAGCTCTGTATCCGGGCACTACGGAAATATATTACGAAGGATACTGTGCTCCTGGATGTAGGAACCGGCAGCGGTATCCTGGCTATCCTTTCTCTTATGTTCGGGGCAAAAAAAGCGATCGGAACCGATCTGGATATCTGTGCGGTAGACGCAGTCAGAGAAAATAAAGAGGCCAATGGAATTCCGGAGGACAGCTTTGAACTTCTTATCGGCAATATCATTACTGATAAGGAAGTGCAGGATCAGGTAGGCTATGAGTGTTATGATATCGTGGTAGCGAATATTCTGGCAGAGGTGCTGGTTCCTCTGACACCCGTGATCGTGCATCAGCTGAAAAAGGGAGGTATTTACATCACCTCCGGTATTATTGATGACAAGGAAGAAACGGTTGCAGCGGCTGTCCGGGCAGCAGGCCTTACGGTGCTGGATATACAGCATCAGGGTGAATGGGTATCTGTTGTTGCCAGAAAGGAATAAGGAGGCAGCAGGTGTATCAGTTCTTCATTGAAACGTCCCAGATCGCAGAAGATCAGATCCGGATACTGGGAAAAGATGTCAATCATATGAAAAATGTCCTCCGCATGAAGCCGGGAGAAGAGATCAGGGTAACAGACAGTGAAACGTCCAGAAGCTACCGCTGTGAGGTGGCAGAGCTGTATGAGGAAACGATAGTCTGTCATATTCTCGCAGAGGAAGAGGAGGGAAGTGAGCTGCCGGTCCGGATCTACTTGTTCCAGGGTCTGCCAAAGGCAGACAAGATGGAGCTGATCATCCAGAAGGCAGTAGAGCTTGGAGTGTATCAGATCATTCCCACAGCCTGCAGACGGTGTGTGGTGAAGCTGGATCCGAAGAAGGAAAAGACGAAGCTTGCCAGATGGCAGCAGATCGCCGAGGCAGCAGCCAAGCAGAGTAAACGGAGCCTGATCCCGGAAATCATGCCAGTGATATCCCTGAGGGAGGCCTTTGCAAGGAGCCAGAAGATGCAGGTGCGCCTGATCCCCTATGAAAGGGCAGAAGGTATGGAAAAGACAAGAGAGATCCTGAAGGGCATACGGCCCGGAGATGAGGTGGCAGTATTTATCGGCCCGGAGGGCGGATTCGAGGAAACAGAGATCGAAGAGGCCATGAAGGCACAGCTTAAGCCGGTCACGCTTGGAAAAAGGATCCTGCGCACAGAGACAGCCGGGATGACAGTGCTTGCTTTTCTGCTGTATCAGCTTGAGCAGTAATTATATGGCGGAGCCGCACGACTTCCCCGTGTAACACATAAAATATAGTAGTATTACAATAAGAAAGACTGGTGATACCATGGAGGTTTATCTGGACAATTCAGCCACCACGAGATGCTTTGATGAGGTGGCACAGCTAATGACAAAGGTGATGTGCGAGGATTATGGAAATCCATCCAGTCTGCATAGAAAAGGTGTGCAGGCGGAGCAGTACATCCGTTATGCAAAGGAAACCATAGCCAAAAACCTGAAGGTGAATGAAAAGGAGATCTTCTTTACTTCAGGAGGGACAGAATCGGATAATCTGGCGATACGGGGCTGTGCATACGCCAACAGCCGCCGGGGAAAGCACCTGATCACGACACAGATCGAGCATCCGGCGATTCTGCAGACCATGAGGCAGCTTGAGGAAGAGGGCTACCGGGTAACTTATCTTCCTGTAGATGAAAAGGGCTGTATCCGCCTGGAGGATCTGGAACGTGCCATTACAGGGGAAACCATTCTGGTGTCCATTATGCATACCAACAATGAGGTCGGTTCCCTGCAGCCCATAGAAGAGGCCGGAGCCATGATCAAAAGAATGGACAGCCGGATCCTGTTCCATGTGGATGCGGTACAGGGATACGGTAAGTTCCGGATCCATCCGAAGAAAATGAATATTGATCTGTTGTCGGTCAGTGGACACAAGATCCATGGACCCAAGGGCATCGGATTTCTGTATATTAATGATAAGGTAAAGATCAAACCGATCCTGTTTGGCGGCGGACAGCAGAATGGTATGCGTTCCGGCACCGAAAATGTGCCTGGTATTGCGGGCATGGCAAAGGCCATTGAAATCATTTACAGCGGGCTGGATAAGGATGTGGAAAGGCTTTACTGTATGAAGGAAGCCTTTGTCAGGGGCATACAGGAATTGCCGGATGTGACTGTAAACGGACATCCGGGAAGAGATGGGGCACCCCATGTAGTCAGCGTATCCTTTGCCGGTGTCAGGAGCGAGGTGATCCTGCATGCACTGGAGGATAAGGGCATCTATGTGTCGGCCGGAAGCGCCTGCTCTGCGCATAAGCCACAGCCCTCTGCAACGCTGCAGGCCATGGGGATCCACGGAGACCAGCTTGGTTCAACGATTCGTTTCAGCTTTTCTGTAGAAAACACGATGGAGGAAGTGGACTATACTTTGCAGACTTTGTATGATATAATTCCTGTGCTCAGGAAGTTCACACGAAAATAAAAGGAAGACCGGCCTGGGGATCCGGGCCGGAGCATAAGAGGAAGCATATGTTTACAGCATTTTTAATTAAATACGCTGAGATCGGCGTAAAAGGAAAAAACCGCTATCTGTTTGAAGAAGCCCTGGTAAAGCAGATCAGATATGCACTGAAGAGATGCGAGGGAGAGTTTTCTGTAACCCGTACACCGGGAAGAATCTATGTGGAAGCGGCCTCTGATTTTGATTATGATGAAACCATAGATAATCTGAAGACAGTATTTGGTATTTCCGGCATCTGTCCCATGGTCCATGTGGAGGATGAGGGCTTTGAGAAGCTGGGAGAAGCGGTAGTAAAGTATATGGATGACGTATATCCGGACAAGCACTTCTCTTTTAAGGTACAGGCAAGAAGAGCCAGAAAGAATTATCCATTGAATTCCATGGAGCTGAATGTGGAGCTCGGCGCTGTGATCCTGGATGCATTTCCGGAGCTGACCGTGGATGTGCATAAGCCAGATGTGATGCTGAATGTGGAGATCCGTGAAAAGATCTATCTGTATTCAGAGGTGATCCCGGGACCCGGCGGTATGCCAGTTGGAAGCAATGGTAAGGCCATGCTGCTCTTATCTGGTGGTATTGATTCCCCGGTAGCCGGTTACATGATCGCAAAGAGAGGTGTGAAGATCGATGCAGTCTATTTCCATGCACCGCCGTATACCAGTGACAGGGCAAAGCAGAAGGTGGTGGATCTGGCAAGACAGGTATCCCGTTATGCAGGTCCGATTTACCTTCATGTTATTAACTTTACAGATATCCAGCTTTATATTTATGAAAAGTGTCCTCATGATGAACTGACGATCATCATGAGAAGATATATGATGAAGATCGCAGAGCAGATCGCCAGGGAAACAGAGTGTCTGGCATTGATCACCGGTGAAAGCATCGGACAGGTGGCTTCCCAGACAGTGCAGTCCCTTGGCGTGACCAATGAGGTCTGTACACTTCCGGTATTCCGCCCGCTGATCGGATTCGACAAAATGGAGATCGTAGATGTATCCGAGAAGATCGGTACCTATGAAACATCCATCCTGCCCTATGAGGACTGCTGTACGATCTTTGTGGCAAAGCATCCGGTGACCAAGCCGAATCTGAATATTATCAAACGTCATGAGCAGAATCTGGAAGAGAAGATTGATGAGCTTATGAAGACAGCACTGGAAACGGATGAAGTGATCATTGTAAAAGAAGAGTGAAACAAAAAACGACACATTCGATGAATGTGTCGTTTAAAAATCTTCTGGTCTGAGTGGAAGAATGCATGCATCCTTCCGTGGCTCATTAAACTATACCATGTAAGGCTTTAATACTGCAAGAACCTCTTCAGCATTGTCTTCTGCATGGATATTTAAGTCGATCGGCTTGGATAAGTCTAAGGAGAAGATACCCATAATAGACTTAGCGTCGATTACGTATCTGCCAGAAACTAAATCGAAGTCATAATCAAACTTTGTAATATCGTTTACAAAAGATTTTACCTTGTCGATAGAATTTAATGAAATCTGAACTGTTTTCATTGTAATTACCTCCTTAATTTTTTCATACCTTCATGCTATTATAGTAAGGGTTGAAAAGGAAAAAGTCAATGATAAAACAACACAAAAAAAGTGGAGAATAACATGAAAAGTGTAGCATTACACAATCTTGGCTGTAAAGTAAACGGCTATGAAATGGATTATATGCAACAAATGTTACAAGAAAAAGGATATAAAATTGTACCTTTTGATGAGAAAGCAGACATTTATATTATCAATACATGTACAGTAACCAATATTGCAGACAGAAAGAGCAGACAGATGCTGCATCGTGCCAAAAAGAAGAATCCGGGTGCTGTAGTAGTGGCGGTTGGCTGTTATGTACAGACCGGTGGGGAACAGGCTCTTCTGGATGAGGGCATTGACCTGGCAGTTGGTAATAATAAGAAAAAAGACCTGATCCCGATTCTGGAGGAGTTCCTTGCAGCAAGAGAAGAGGGCACTGCAGATATGGATAAAACACTGGAAGGCCGGACTGTGATCGATATCAGTCATACCTGTGAGTATGAATCCATGCAGTTAAAGCGGACGGCAGAGCATAAGCGTGCCTATATCAAGATTCAGGATGGCTGCAACCAGTTCTGTTCCTATTGCATTATTCCCTATGCAAGGGGAAGAGTCAGAAGCCGACAGATGGAAGAGATCCTTGAGGAGGTCAGGACACTTGCAGGAAACGGCTATAAGGAAGTGGTGCTGACCGGGATCCATATCAGCTCCTATGGTCTTGATCTGGATGGCAGGACCAATGTGGGAAAGGGAGAGGATTTTCCCTGCGACAGACTGCTTGCCCTGATCAGTGAGATCCAGAAGATAGAAGGGATCGAGCGGATCCGCCTTGGCTCGCTGGAGCCCAGGATCATTACCGGGAAGCTTGCAGAGGGGCTTGCAAAGATGGACAAATTCTGTCCCCATTTTCATCTTTCCCTGCAGAGCGGCTGTGATAGTGTGTTGGAGCGCATGAATAGGAAATATACGGCAGGGGAATACTATGAGCGTGTAGAGATCCTGCGCCGTTTCTTTGAAGATCCGGCCATCACCACAGATGTGATCGTTGGCTTCCCGGGGGAAACAGAGGAGGAGTTTGCAGAAACAGAACGCTTTCTTGAGAAGGTCGGATTCTATGAAATGCATGTGTTTAAATATTCCATGCGTCAGGGAACCGTGGCAGCAGCAAGGAAGGATCAGGTGCCGGAGGATGTCAAGGCTGCAAGAAGTGACAGATTGCTTGCCCTTGAGCAGAAGCAGTCCGCAGCATACCGGGAGAGACATTTACATAAGGAAACCAGTATTCTTTTTGAAGAAGAGAAGGAAATTGACGGAAAGCGATATCAGGTAGGACACAGCAAGGAGTATATCCGTGCTGCGTTTGAGACAGTGGAGGAGGTCAGCGGACAGATCCTGAAGGGACAGTTTACGCAGATGCTGAAACCAGATATTCTGCTTTTCACGAAGATGTGAAAACAAGCACCATTGAATTTTAGGGGAAAATAGAGTAATATAGTAAAATACAGGGTTTACTATAAGGGGTGAAACTATGCAGGATTTAGGAAATACACAGTTTTTCAGAGTAGAGACAGACAATAACAGTGTGAAGATGATCCTTGATGAGGTTTATCATGCACTGACAGAAAAGGGCTATAATCCGGTTAATCAGATCGTAGGATATATCATGTCCGGAGATCCCACATATATCACCAGCTACCACAATGCAAGAAGTCTTATCATGAAGGTGGAGAGAGATGAGCTTGTAGAAGAGCTTCTGACAGAATATATTAAGAATAACGGCTGGGAATAACGGGTATGAGAATTATGGGACTGGATTTCGGAGCGAAAACAGTCGGGGTTGCCATCAGTGACCCGCTGCTGATTACCGCTCAGGGAATAGAGATCATCAGAAGAAAAGAAGAGAATAAGCTGCGCAGGACGCTGGCAAGGATTGAGGAACTGATCGAGGTATATCAGATCGGAGAGATTGTTCTTGGCCTTCCGAAGCATATGAATGATACAGAAGGCGCAAGAGTGGAGCTGACGAAGGAGTTCGCAGAGAAACTGGAGAGACGGACTGGTCTTCCGGTACATCTCTGGGATGAGAGACTGACCACGGTGGCGGCAGATAAAACGATGATGGAAGCCGGTATTCGGAGAGAACACCGTAAGGAATATGTGGATAAGATTGCTGCAACACTTATTCTGCAGGGATATCTTGATCTGCAGCAGAGAAAAGCACAGGAAGAGGTTTAGATTTGGAAAAAATAGCATTTACTCTGGAAGGAGAAGGCACTGCCTGGTTTTATGTCCTGGAGCAGACCATGATCGGAGGCAGGCATTATCTTCTGGTAACAGAGGAAGAAGAGGGAGACTGTGATGCACTCATTTTAAAGGAGATCCCTCAGGAAGAAGATACGGATAGCATCTACGAGATCGTAGAGGAAGATACGGAGCTGGCTGCAGTTGCGTCAGTTTTCGAAAGCATGCTTGAAGATATAGAAATTGAACCCTGAAATAACAGGTAACAGTGAGACCGGGCGGGCATAGACCGGATGACAGATAAGGGATCAGCAGCAGGAAACATACCATGCAGGCGGAGGAAACAGAGGTATGGGACGTGCTGATACTGCTTTCTGCCACAGGAGAATGCATCAGTCGGTGGACGGAGTATGGAGGTAAGTATATTTGAAAAAAAAGGAACAAAATAAGGGTTCCAGACTGAAAGTGATCCCACTTGGCGGTCTGGAACAGATTGGTATGAACATTACTGCCTTTGAATATGAGGACAGTATTGTTGTGGTAGACTGCGGTCTTTCCTTCCCGGAGGATGACATGCTGGGAATTGATCTTGTCATTCCGGATATTACCTATTTGAAGAACAATATCGAAAAGGTAAAGGGATTTGTGATCACGCATGGACATGAGGATCATATTGGTGCACTTCCTTATATATTAAAGGAGATTAATGTACCGGTTTATGCGACCAGACTGACGATGGGTCTGATCGAGAATAAGCTGAAGGAGCACAACCTGACCGGACAGGTAAAGAGGAAGGTTGTGAAGTTCGGACAGTCCATCAACCTTGGGCAGTTCCGGATTGAATTTATCAAGACCAATCACAGTATTGTAGATGCAGCAGCGCTGGCTATTTATTCTCCGGCCGGTATTGTTGTGCACACCGGCGATTTCAAGGTGGATTACACACCGGTATTTGGAGATGCCATCGATCTGCAGAGATTTGCAGAGCTTGGAAAGAAGGGAGTCCTTGCCCTTATGTGCGACTCCACGAATGCAGAGCGTCCTGGCTTTACCCCTTCTGAAAGAACCCTTGGCAAGACATTTGATGCCCTGTTTGAGGAACATAAGAATACAAGGATCCTGATCGCCACCTTTGCGTCCAATGTGGACAGAGTGCAGCAGATCATCAATTCCGCCTATAAGTTTGGCAGAAAGGTAGTCGTAGAAGGCCGCAGCATGGTCAATATCATTGAGGTTGCGACGAACCTCGGATGCCTGAGCATACCGGATAAGACACTGATCGACATCGAGCAGCTCAAGAATTATCCGAGAGAAAAGACTGTCATCATCACTACGGGAAGCCAGGGAGAAAGCATGGCAGCCCTGAGCCGTATGGCAGAGGACAATCACAAGAAGATTTCCATAGGCCCGGGGGATACAGTTATCTTTTCCTCCAATCCGATCCCGGGAAATGAAAAGGCAGTCACCAATGTGATCAATGAGCTTCTTGTCAAGGGAGCGGATGTTATCTTTCAGGATGTCCATGTTTCCGGACATGCCTGCCAGGAAGAGATCAAGCTGATCTATTCTCTGGTTCATCCCAGATATGCAATCCCTGTCCATGGAGAATACAAGCATCTGATAGCACAGGCGAAGATCGCAAGGGAGCTTGGCATTGATAAGGAGAGGATCTTTATCCTGCGATCCGGTGATGTACTGGAAATGTCAGAGGAGTCTGCAGAAGTAACCGGCAAGGTACCGGTAGGTGACATTCTGGTGGATGGCCTTGGTGTCGGGGATGTTGGAAATATCGTTCTCCGTGACAGACAGCATCTGGCAGAGGATGGTATCATGATCGTAGTCCTTTCCCTGGATGGAGCAACGGATCAGCTTGTCAGCGGCCCGGATATCGTATCCAGAGGATTTGTATATGTAAGAGAATCCGATGAACTGATGGAAGAAGCACATGTCGTAGTCAACGAGGCGGTAAATGGCTGTCTCGACAGAGGTATTTCAGACTGGGGCAAGCTGAAGAGTGCCATCAAGGATTCCCTTGGGGATTATGTATGGAAAAAGACAAAACGCCGGCCAATGATCCTTCCGATCATTATGGAAGTATAGGAAAGCAGGGACTTTTACCATGGAGCAAAGTTTAATCGACGCAACAGAAAGGTATGCAGAGACGATCAGGAATACCGATGTTTACAAAAACTATCAGGGGCAGCTTTTTCTGATCCGGCAGAATCCTGAAAAATACCAGAGAGTGAATGAGTTCCGCAGGAAAAACTATGAACTCCAGCAGAGTGATGGCAGAGATATGGATGAGAGGATCGAAGCTCTGGCAGAGGAACTGGAAAGGTTCCGGGAAGATCCGGTGGTAGATGATTTTTTCAGGGCAGAGCTGGCTTTCTGCAGAATGATGCAGGAGGTTAATCTGCGGGTAACAGAGGCAATTGATTTTGACATGGAATTTCCCCTGTAAAGAAAGGAAAAGAGGCTTATGAATGGAAAATATCTGGTAGGAGCTGTAGTAGAAGCTATCATAAAGGCGATCGTTCTTGTGATCGTTATTATGTTTGTGTTCCGGGCAGCTACTTCTGCCTATGAATTCGGATACAGGGTATTTGCCGATCAGCCGGTTTCCCAGTCAGAGGGGAGAACGATCACGGTAGGTGTTGCGGAGGATGCGGATATTAAGGATGTGGCACAGATGCTGGAAGAGAAGGGACTGATAGAGGATGCAAGACTGTTTTGTGTACAGGAGCTGCTTTCCGGTTATCACGATAAGATTCTTCCGGGAATATATGATCTGAGCACATCCATGACGGCAGAAGAGATGCTGGCCGTTATGTCTACACCGGTAACCGCAGAGGATAATACATCCACGGATGGAGATGACGGGGATCCTGAAGAAATGGGAGAGGAACCGGAAGAGTATTATGAAGAGGGAAGCATAGAAGAAGGTGCCGAAGGAATGGTAACAGAATAAAGGAGCAGAACAGTTATGATCACGGAAGAAAGAATCAGCACGTTTATCAATTCCTTCGATACAGGGAATACCCCCTTTTTAAATGAACTGGAACAATATGCAAGAGAGACCAATGTACCTGTCATCAGACCACAGATGCAGAGCTTCTTAAAGCTGCTTCTTTCCATGAAGCAGCCGGAGCGCATTCTGGAGGTTGGGACGGCCATTGGTTTTTCTGCGTTATTTATGAGTGAATATGGCAGGCCTGACTGCCAGATCACCACGATAGAGAACTATGAAAAAAGAATTCCAATCGCCCGTGAGAATTTCAGGAAAGCGGGAAAGGAAGAGAGTATTACTCTGCTGGAAGGGGATGCCACAGAAATTCTGAAGACATTACAGGAACCCTATGATATGATCTTCATGGATGCTGCCAAAGGACAGTATATCCATTTTCTGCCGGATGTGATGCGACTTCTGAAAAAGGGAGGTATCCTGGTGTCGGATAATGTACTGCAGGACGGGGATGTTATGGAATCCCGTTATGCCGTGACAAGGAGAAACCGCACGATACACAGCCGGATGAGGGAATACCTGTATGAATTGAAGCATAATGACCAGCTTGTGACAGATATCCTGCCTGTGGGCGATGGTGTGACTGTAAGCGTAAAGCTGTAGGATTTGAAAACGTAAGGAGTAGGAAGAATGAGAAAACCGGAATTACTGATCCCGGCAAGCAGCCTGGAGGTTTTAAAAACAGCAGTCAGGTTTGGAGCAGATGCTGTATATATTGGAGGAGAAGCGTTCAGCCTTCGTGCAAAGGCAAGAAACTTTTCCAGAGAAGATATGGCGGAGGGAATTGCTTTTGCCCATGCAAATGGTGTGAAGGTACATGTGACCGCCAATATTCTTGCCCATAATAAGGACATTGACGAGGCAGAGAAGTATTTTGAAGAGCTGAGGGAGCTAGCACCGGATGCCCTGATCATTTCTGATCCTGGTATGTTTACACTGGCAAAAAAGATCTGCCCTGGGATAGAGATCCACATTTCCACACAAGCCAATAATACCAATTATATGACCTTCCGTTTCTGGCATGAAATGGGAGCAAAGCGTGTTGTCTGTGCAAGAGAGCTTTCCCTTGCAGAGATCGCAGAGATCCGGGAGAGAGTACCGGAGGATCTGGAGATCGAAAGCTTTATCCATGGAGCTATGTGTATTTCTTATTCCGGAAGATGCCTGCTCAGCAATTATTTTACTGGAAGAGATGCCAACCAGGGAGCCTGTACGCATCCCTGCCGCTGGAAATATGCAGTAATGGAAGAGAGCAGACCGGGAGAATACCTGCCAGTATATGAGAATGAAAGGGGAACCTTCCTGTTCAATTCCAAGGATCTTTGCATGATCGAGCATATTCCGGAGATGATAAAGGCCGGGATCGACAGCTTCAAGATCGAAGGACGGATGAAAACGGCACTTTACGTGGCGACGGTGGCAAGAACCTACCGCAAGGCCATTGATGATTACCTTGAATCAGAGGAGAAATACCGGGAGAACATGGAATGGTACAAGGCAGAGATCGCCAAGTGTACCTACAGACAGTTTACTACAGGCTTCTACTTCGGAAAGCCTTCCGAGGAAGCCCAGATCTATGATTCCAATACCTATATTAATGAATATATTTACCTTGGTATTATTGAGGAGACCAGGGAGAGAGGGGAGAGAAAAGGGTATCTGGGAAAAATCACGCAGAGAAACAAGTTTTCTGTAGGTGATGAAATCGAGATCATGCGTCCGGATGGAAGAAACACAGAGGCTGCTGTGCTTGCAATCCACACAGAGGAAGGAGAAGAGATGGAAAGTGCCCCACATCCGAAGCAGAGTCTGTGGATAGAGCTTTCAGAAGAACCGGAAATGTATGATTTACTGCGCATCAAAGCGTAAATGTGCAATTTGCATACTTGTATACAATAATTGATGAGGCATTTTATCGAAAACAACCAAAAATAAAAAAGGGTATTGCTTTTTTTATATGAATGGGGTATCTTTAAGGAAACGAAGGGAAAAGTCCTTTCAACATGAATCGAACGAAGATGTTCCAAATGGTTTGTTTGGGGCATTTTTTTGTACCGATTTTTATTCAAACAGGAAAGGAAGATTAAAACATGAGTGAAGTACTGAACATCGAAGAACTTTTCGGAAGCAAAGTATTTACCAGGGCAACTATGAGAGAGCGTTTACCGAAGAGCGTTTACAAGGAAGTTGTTAAGATCATGGATCAGGGCGGCGAGCTTAGCCTTGAGACGGCAGATGTAGTTGCCAAAGCAATGAAGGACTGGGCAATTGAGAATGGCGCAACCCATTATACACACTGGTTCCAGCCTTTGACAGGAATTACGGCAGAAAAGCATGATTCATTTGTTTCACATCCGGATGAAAACGGAAAGATGCTGATGGAGTTCTCCGGTAAAGAGCTGATCAAGGGTGAACCGGATGCTTCTTCCTTCCCTTCAGGTGGTCTGAGAGCTACCTTTGAGGCAAGAGGATATACAGCATGGGATATTACCTCCCCGGCATTTTTAAAGGAAGATGCTACAGGTGTGATCCTCTGCATCCCCACAGCATTCTGTTCTTATAAGGGTGAAGCACTGGATAAGAAGACACCTCTGCTCCGTTCCATGGAAGCGATCAGTGAGCAGGCACTTCGTATCGTAAGACTATTCGGCAATACAGAGGCGACCAAGGTAGTAGCAAGTGTAGGACCTGAGCAGGAATACTTCCTTGTTGACAGAGATAAATACTTAAAGAGAGAAGACCTGATCTTTGCAGGACGTACCCTTTTCGGCGCACCGGCTCCGAAGGGTCAGGAGCTGGAGGATCATTACTTCGGCACCATCCGTGAGAGAATTGGTGCATACATGAAAGACCTGAATATTGAGCTGTGGAAGCTTGGTGTAACTGCCAAGACACAGCACAATGAGGTAGCACCTGCACAGCACGAGCTGGCACCGATTTATGAGACAGCAAATATTGCAGTAGACCATAACCAGCTTGTTATGGAAACCATGAAGAAGGTGGCAGGACGTCACGGACTGACCTGTCTGCTTCATGAGAAGCCTTTTGCTGGTGTCAATGGCTCCGGTAAGCACAATAACTGGTCACTTGGAACAGATAACGGGGTAAATCTTCTGGATCCCGGTGATACACCGAATGAAAATATCCAGTTCCTGCTGGTACTTGCCTGCATTATCAAGGCAGTTGATGTCCATGCGGATCTGCTCCGTCAGAGCGCATCTGATGTAGGAAATGATCACAGACTTGGAGCAAATGAAGCACCTCCGGCTATCATTTCTATTTTCCTTGGCGAGCAGCTTGAGGATGTGGTAAAGCAGCTTGTGGAAACAGGTGAGGCAGCCCATGTATTACAGGGTGGCAAGCTGGCAACAGGTGTATCCACACTGCCCGATTTTGAAAAGGATGCAACCGACAGAAACAGAACCTCACCTTTTGCGTTTACCGGAAACAAGTTTGAGTTCCGTATGGTAGGATCTGCAGATTCTATCGGAAGTCCGAATACCACACTGAATGCGATCGTTGCAGAAGCTTTCTGCGAGGCTGCCGATATTCTGGAGAAGGCAGATGATTTCGATGTTGCTGTTCATGATCTGATCAAAGAATATCTGACAGAGCATCAGAGGATCATCTTTAATGGTAATGGTTATTCAGATGAATGGGTTGCAGAAGCAGAGAGAAGAGGACTTCCAAACATCAGATCCATGATCGAGGCAGTAGAGACTCTGACTACCGATAAGGCAGTTAAGCTGTTTGAGAAGTTTGGTATTTTCACCAAGGCTGAGCTGGAGTCCAGAGAAGAGGTCTTATATGAGATCTATGCAAAGACCATTAATATTGAGGCTCTTACCATGATTGATATGGCAAGCAAGGAGATCATTCCTGCTGTTATCAAATACAGCAAGTCCCTTGCAGATTCTGTTCTTGCTGTTAAGGAGGCTGGTGCTGATGCAGAGGTTCAGGCAGAGCTGCTGAAGGAGGTATCTGCAAAGCTTACAGAAATGAAGACAGCGCTGGCAAAGCTGGAAGAGGTGGAAGCAAAGGCAGCGGCTATGGAAAATGCAAAGGATCAGGCATTCTATTACAAGGATGTTGTCAAGGCTGCTATGGATGCACTGAGAAAGCCTGCTGACGAACTGGAAATGATCGTTGATAAGAAGGTATGGCCGTTCCCGACCTACGCTGATCTGATGTTTGAAGTATAGGATTTATCCGAAAAACATAATATTAAGAAAGTAAAGAGGAGCACTGTCGGCTGGCAGTGCTCCTCTTTCAGTGAAAGATATGTGCTGGTGCCTCAGATCTGCAGACTTCCTTTCTGATGCTTTGCCAGATACAGGGCGGTGTCAGCCTGCCTGTAAAGGGAACGGAAATCTTCATTCTCCTTGCGGACCACACCACCTACACTTAAGGAAATGGAAAGCTCGGGATAGGCTTCTTTTGTAGCGGCAGCAAAGGTTGTCTGAATGGATTTCATGAGATGTACAGCTTCTTCTGTCTCTGTGGGAGATGGGAAAAACAGCATATATTCATCCCCGCCGAGCCGCGCAGAAATAGCAAGCTCTTTGGTCCGGTCACTGATCAGTCTGGCAAGGAATATAAGAACATGATCTCCTGCTATATGGCCTTCTGTATCATTGAGACTTTTAAAGTTATCTATATCACAGATAAAGAAAGTACCCTTTTGACCATTGGCAAAAGCCTCTTCATAGAGGCTGATAGCTTTTTTGCGATTGTAGAGGCCAGTCAGGGGATCGTAGTATGCTTCCTGGATCAGCTGTTTTTCGCGTGCCCGTCTGTCAGAAATATCTGTCATAATACTGATCATGGCTTCCCGGCCATCTTCAGTGACGATCTTTTTTCCAATGTCGTTGACCCAGGTGAGTTTTCCGCCCTTGCCAACAATACGGTATTCTACTTCATATTCATTTCCATTCAGGAATTGCTGACCGATACTTTCTTCCACACGTTTCTGATCTTCTTCGTAGATAATGTTCATCATCTTTTCATCAGTTGCAGCTGCCAGCTCTTCGTAAGTATAGCCAAGAATTTCAAGCATTCTGTCATTAATCGTATAAAGAGGGAAGCCCTCTTCCAGATAGCCACCCATGATACCGCCAGGAAGAGACTTGGAAACCAGTTCCATCAATCTGGCACTGGACTCAGAGGACATTTTGGCAATTGCCTGTCTGCCGTAGCGCAATGGGAAAAATTCCTGATCCTCCTGTACCTGGTTAGAGGTGGACATATGGAGAGACAGCAGCTTCCAGCCATCCTTTTCCAGACCGGCAACACCGGTGAAACGGGTATCCATTTCAATAAGATCGTCGCCTTCCTCAAACTGAACATGAATCCGGGCCAAAATACAATAGCCCTCAGAACCAACAGGAGTTTCCTGGTACTCGGTAAACTGAAAGTGCAGGGAGCCAGGCATTTCCTGAAATTCCTTTTTTAAAAGATCTGCCAGTTCCTCTTTGTTTCTGGCAATTTCCTGTTCGCCGGTACCGATACTGACAATCTGATCAGAAAGCATGGCAAGGGTGGCATTTAGATTTCGATCTTCCAGATAATGCTGGAAAAATGTATGCAGTAATTCCTTCATCATAAGCAGCTTTCGCCTTTCACACATTTAGAAAAATCCGTCAGATATATCTGCAATGATATATACCTGGCGGATTCTGTATCATCAGTTAACTTTGATTTCCAGATAACCAAGGAGCTGGCTCGTGTCATATTCAGTCATAATGCCGAGGCTTGGGTCATAAAATCTGCCATCAAAGTGGATCAGGTAGTGGCAGTAAAGTCCCATGCGTTCCATAAGGATGCAGCATTTGGGGAGGATAGCCTCCTGCCCTTCTGTGTAAACAATAACATCACTGTGATCAATGCCGTAGTAGTTCAGGGCGGAAATCATGCGTCCCATGGTTCCCTGCCATTCCCTGCAGTCCATTACACTGATCACTTCTGCAATGGTCACACCGGCAAGCATGGCTACACAGGCCTGACCGCAGAGTCCGTCCCCAGGCTGGATGATGATCTGGATATTATCGATCTTGCGGATGGGATCATCAAAGCTGTAAGGACTGTTCTGATTAACCTGGATAATGCTGCCCTGTATATGAAGCAGTAATTTATGAGTGTCATCGGTGTTGATATGGGCAACATCGTCTGTAGTCAGATGGATTTTGTAAATACCCTTCTCTTCAGGAAGAAGTTCACAGGCGATGATTTTATTATCCAGAACCAGATCAGCCGGAATGACGTCACGCTGTTTGCAGACTTCCCATACATTAAAGGGAATGCGGATACTGAAAAAATTATCCTGTTTTTCTATCTTGCCGTTAAAAAAATATCTCATGTATGTAGTGTGCCTCCTGTATTCCTGTAACTTATATAGTTGAATGTTTCTTATGGTTAAGAATAACAAATTTTGATACGCTTGCAAATCATTTTCATGTGAAAACAGGACAAGTATCTAAAAAAAAACATCTTGATAAAAAAGTAACAAAGATCAAGCCCGGAAAAAGAAAAAATTAAAAAAATTTAAAAAAGTACTTGAATTTATGATTGAAATGAGGTATTATATCCAAGTGCTCAAGCACAGAATAGTATATTGGGCTATCGCCAAACGGTAAGGCAACGGACTCTGACTCCGTCATTTCAAGGTTCGAATCCTTGTAGCCCAGCTTTGAAACCCCAAAGGAAAGTCCTTTGGGGTTTTTGCAAACATGGTATAATGAAATCAGGTTTTGGCAGAGAAAGCGAAGACGCAGAAAGATGGGACAGAATTTATGTACAGCTATCAGGCGAGGATCAGATACAGTGAACTGGATGAGTCCGGACATCTGAAACCGGAAGCGCTTCTGGATTATTTCCAGGACTGTTCCACATTCCAGTCAGAGGATCTGGGAGTTGGGATTGAATATTTAAGAGAGAAAAATATGGTATGGGTGCTCAGCAGCTGGCAGATCATAGTAGACAGATATCCGGTGCTGGGAGAAGTGGTAACGGTAGGAACTCAGCCTTACGAATTTAAGGGGTTTATGGGTTTCCGTAACTTTGTGATGGAGGATGCATCAGGAAAGAGGATTGCCTGTGCCAATGCCCTGTTCAGCCTGATCAATATTGAAACGGCAGGTCCCATGCGTCCCACGGAGGAAATGCTGGAGAAGTATGTTCTTGGTGAAAAGATTGATATGGAATATGCGCCAAGGAAGATCAGGATCCCGGATGGGGCGGTAAAGGGCGAAGAGGTTCTGATCAGACCGCATCATCTGGATACGAACCATCATGTGAATAATGGCCAGTATGTGAGGATCGCTATAGACAGCTTACAGAAGGATTGCCATATCAGCCAGCTCCGTGCAGAGTACAAGAAGCAGGTAAGGCTTCATGAGGTGTTAACTCCTTATATTGTAAGGACAGAGAAGGGTGGTTATGTGGTAGATCTGAGAAATCAGGAGAATGAAACCTGTTGTATCGTAGAGATTGAAGAGAACGGAGAAAACGCATGATAGAAGTAGGGAAAAAGCAGTTACTTACGGTAGTAAAGAAAGTGGATTTTGGTGTATATCTTTCTGACAGCCTGGATAAGGAAGCACAGGATCCGGCAGACCGGGTGCTGCTTCCGATCAAACAGGTGCCGGAGGGAACTGAGGTGGCAGACAGCCTGTCAGTTTTTATTTACAGAGATTCTGAGGACCGGCTGATAGCAACTACAAGAGAGCCCATGCTTCAGGTGGGAGGACTGGCAGTCCTTACTGTGAAGCAGGTGGGACGGATCGGTGCGTTTCTTGACTGGGGGCTGGAAAAGGATCTGTTCCTGCCCTTTAAGCAGCAGACTGCGCCTGTGAAGCCTGGAGAACAGTGTCTGGTAACTCTTTACGTAGATAAGAGCGGAAGACTGTGTGCATCCATGAAGGTTTATCATTTCCTGCGGACGGACAGTTCTTACCAGAAGGATGACAAGGTAGAGGGAATTGTTTATGAGATCAGTTCCAACTTTGGTACCTTTGTGGCAGTGGATGACTGTTTCTCTGCCATGATCCCGAGGAAGGAACCGGCAGAAGGCATCCGCGTAGGTGACAGGATCACTGCCCGTGTGACAGAGGTGAAGGAAGATGGAAAGCTTTCCTTAAGTCTCCGCGAAAAGGCATATGTGCAGATGGGCGAGGATGCTGAAAAGCTCCTGACACTGATCCGGGAGGCAGGAGGCAGCCTTCCCATAGGGGATAAATCGGCACCGGATAAGATCAGGGAGCTGACAGGCATGAGCAAAAATGAGTTCAAACGTGCCGCCGGCAATCTTTATAAGCAGAGAGTGGCAGAAATTACAGCAGACAGGATCAGCAGTTATGAACAGTAAAAAAGTAAATCTTGCGTTTCTCGTTTCAGTCATAATTTATGTAGGAGGCGTATTTGCCATCAGTGCTTTCTGCCCCTATATATTGGAAAATGTTGTCCTGAATAATCTGATCTGCGAATCCATGATGGTGCTGCCGGGATTTGTGGTATTCCTGTTTTCCGAGAAGGAGAAAGCAGAGTTTCTTTCCTTTCACAGGATAAAGACCGGTACCCTGCTGGCAGTGATCCCGTTTACCCTTTTCAGCATGCCGTTGATTTCCCTGGCAAATCTGCTGTCCCAGTTTTTTACCACAAATCGGGTGATAGAAGCCATGGAAACAACCGATATGGGACAGATCGCGTTTCTGCCATTACTCTTTTCTGCAGGTATTTTTGCTCCGTTTTGTGAAGAGCTTCTCTGCCGTGGTATTTATTACCGGGGCTATCGGAAATCAGGAAGTGCCTTCCAGGCCATGCTGCTGTCAGCACTGTTGTTTGCCCTGATCCATATGAATGTGAATCAGGCAATTTATGCTTTTCTCATGGGGGTACTGGCGGTACTTTTGGTGGAGGCTTCAGGAAGTCTGTGGGCATCCGTTTTTTACCATGTGCTGATCAATTCCAGCCAGGTATTCCTGATGCGCATTATGATGACAGCAAATCCGGATATCTACAGTGATTCTGCAACGCAGCTTACAAATGAAACACTGGCCATGGCAGCGGGAAGCTTTCTGATCATAGCGGCGATCATGGCACCCTTTGCATGGATGATCCTTGTGTGGATGAGTAAGAATGAAAACCGCAGGGGCGTGCTGATGGAGATTCTTGAGAAGCGGAAGGAAAAGAAGGAGAAAATGATTTCTGTACCGTTAGTGCTGGCAGTTCTGTTCTGCATCATAATGATCATATATACGGAGATCATAGGATAAAAATTCCCCACAGACCATATGATCTGTGGGGATCAGGTTCCCTAAATAAGAACGTCAATATTGCTTCCTACCGAAGGATTCACAGACAGCTCCATGGAACGGTCCATCATCTGAATCATGCCTGCGCCTGCCGATTCTGCATCGTCGAGAGATTTGCTCAGCATGGCAGTTCCAACCTGGTTTAAAAGCCTGCTGCTGGACAAGGCTGTAGATAATTCGGGAATATTCATAACGACACCATCCTTTCTCCGTATCGTGGATTGCATTTCTTTTGCCTCTATAGTATAGCACATATTTCCCATAAATAAAACAGGCAATCATTTTGTTTATCTTGTATAAGGAAAAAACAGGATTTTTTTGAGAAAAAACATGAATAATTCACAAATATCATTGAAAAATAAGTAGATTTATTTGTACATTTGTTTTAAAATAGAAAAGAAGTTTTTTCTTGGGGTTAATTTCTAGGACAGAAGTATTGTGAAAAATGTATAAGTGAAAAAATACGTGCAGCTAAAGGAGTGGGGATATGATATCAAATCAAACATTACAGAGCACGATTGAAGGACTGAAAGCCATTGCACGGGTGGAGTTCTGCATTATGGATACCGAGGGCAAGGAGGTTGCTTCCACAGGAAATATCAGTGTAAACGGAGGTGCCGTAGCTGAGTTTGCCAAGTCACCGGCAGATTCCCAGGAGATCCAGGGGTGTCAGTACTTTAAGATTTATGATGAACAGCAGCTGGAGTATGTCATGGTTACAGCCGGAACCGGTGAGGATGTATATACGATCGGCAAGATGGCGGCATTCCAGGTGCAGAATCTGATGGTTGCCTATAAGGAGCGGTTTGACAAGGATAATTTTATCAAAAACCTGCTGCTTGATAATCTGCTTCTGATTGATATTTACAGCAGGGCAAAGAAGCTTCATATTCAGACAGATGTCAACAGAGTGGTCATGATTGTTGAGACGGAGAATGGAAGGGACAGTAACATCCTGGAGATGATGCGTTCCTATTACAGTAATAACAGTGGAGATTTTGTTACGGCAGTTGATGAGAATAATGTTATTATTGTAAAGGATCTTTCAGAAGGCGAAAGCATGAAGGAGATCGAGAAGACGGCGGCAGGCATTGAGAAGTTCCTGCAGAAGGAGCATATGACGGGTATCCATATTGCGTATGGAACTGTTGTGAAGGAGATCAAGGAGGTAAGCCGTTCCTACAAGGAGGCAAAAATGGCTCTGGATGTCGGTAAGATCTTCTTTGATGAAAAGAATGTAATCGCTTACAGTGAGCTGGGAATCGGGCGACTGATCTATCAGCTTCCCATTCCACTTTGCAAGATGTTTATCCGTGAGATCTTCGGTGATAAGAGTCCGGATGATTTTGATGAGGAAACACTTGTTACGATCAATAAGTTTTTTGAAAACAGCCTGAATGTTTCTGAAACGTCAAGACAGCTGTTTATCCACAGAAATACACTGGTATACCGTCTGGATAAGCTGCAGAAGAGAACAGGGCTTGACCTTCGGGTATTTGAGGATGCGATCACATTCCGTATCGCACTGATGGTCGTGAAATATATGAAGTACATGGAAAGTTTTGAGTATTAAGATACAGGTGGTGAAAAAAGTGGCAAGAGAGCAAAGGAGCAGAAGAAGAAAAGGAACTGCAAGTGATGAGATCATCACAATGAATCATGTCAGCAAGGCTTATGCAACAGGTGCTCCCGCACTGAATGGGGTAGATCTTCATATTAAAAAGGGAGAGTTTGTATTTATTGTAGGAGATAGTGGATCAGGAAAATCAACCATGATCAAGCTCCTTCTCCGGGAGCTTGTGCCTACGGAGGGAGAGATCAATGTTATGGGATATGATCTCGTCAGGATCAGGCACCGAAAAATTCCCATGTTCCGCAGGAATCTGGGGATCGTGTTCCAGGATTTCCGTCTTTTAAAGGACAGGAATGTATATGAGAATGTTGCCTTTGCACAGCGAATTATCCAGAAACCGACCAAGGAGATAAAGAGAAATGTACCAAGCATACTGGCAACGGTAGGACTTGCAGGCAAATATAAGGCGAAGCCGAGGCAGCTTTCCGGTGGTGAGCAGCAGAGAGTGGCGATCGCAAGGGCACTGGTCAACAGACCGAGCATTCTTCTGGCAGATGAGCCTACCGGAAATCTGGATCCTAAGAACTCATGGGAGATCATGAAGCTGCTGGAGCAGATTAATGAGAACGGTACGACAGTGCTGGTCGTAACCCATAACCGTGAGATCGTTAATGCCATGCAGAAAAGAGTCGTTACAATGAAGAAGGGTGTCATTGTAAGTGATGAAGAGAAGGGTGGTTATATAGACGATGAGGATTAGTACATTTTTTTATACCATCAAACAGGGATTTATTAACATTTTCAGAAATAAATGGTTTTCACTGGCATCTATAGCTACGATCAGTGCCTGCCTGTTTCTGTTTGGTCTTTTTTATTCCATTTTGATGAATGTGCAGAATATTGTGAAGACTGCGCAGGAGGGTGTATCTGTAACGGTTTTCTTTGATGAAGGTATCAGTGATGACAGGATTCAGCAGATCGGGGATGAGATCCAGAAGAGACCTGAGGTTTCCAAGATCAATTTTATCTCAGCAGATGAAGCATGGGACAGCTTTAAGGAGGAATATCTTGGTGAATATGCAGACGGATTTACAGAAAATCCGCTGGAAAATTCTGCAAGCTATGAGATCTATCTGAATGATGTATCCATGCAGCCGGCGCTTGTTTCTTTCCTGGAAGGGCTTGACGGGATTCGTGAGGTAAACCGGTCTGAAATCACGGCAGCATCACTGACCGGCATCAATGCGCTGATCGCCTATGCATCCATCGGTATCATAGCGATCCTGTTTGCGGTATCCATTTTCCTGATCAGTAATACTGTTACGATTGGTATTTCAGTTAGAAAAGAAGAAATTTCCATTATGAAATATATCGGTGCTACAGACTTCTTCGTCAGATCTCCCTTCGTCATTGAGGGTATGCTGATCGGAGCAATCGGAGCACTGATCCCCATGGGAATCATCTACAGTGTTTATAATGAAGTGATCGGTTATATCATAGGTAAGTTTTCCAATCTGTCAAAGCTGCTTGCCTTTCTGCCTGTAAATGAAATCTTTGCGAAGCTCCTGCCGGGATCACTGATCATGGGCATAGGAATCGGTTTCCTTGGAAGTATCATTACGGTTAGAAAGCATTTGAGAGTGTGATCATATTCATGAAAAAATGGAAAAAAGGACTCTGCCTTTTGCTGAGTGTTCTGCTGGTAAGTTCAGCCGGAAGCGCAGGCACACTTTCTGCCAGTGCACAGGAGCTGACGAATGACAGCATCAGGCAGAAGGAAGAAGAGATAAAAAAAGCAAAAGAAGAAAAGAACAGCCTTCAAAGCAGTCTGAGTAATGTAAAAGAGATCAAGAAGCAGCTTGAAACCTCCAAGAATAATCTGGCCAATTATATTACGGAGCTGGATGCTAATCTGTCTACGATACAGGCCAAGATAGAAGAACTTAAGGGTCTGATCACAGAGAAGGAAGAGGAAATTGCTGCCAAGGAAAAAGAGCTGGAGGAGGCTGTGGCGGTACAGGAAGCCCAGTATGAGGCAATGAAAGCCCGGATCAAGTTTATGTATGAAAAGGGAGATACGGTATACCTTGAACTCCTTTTTGCGGCAGACAGCTTTGGCGAGGTGTTGAACAAGGCTGAGTATATTGAGATGCTTTCCTCATATGACAGGAAAAAGCTGGATGAATATGTAGCACAGGCTGAGTATGTTTCCCTGTGCAAGGAAAGCCTGGAGGAGGAAAAAAGCGTTCTGGATGAGGCCAGGAGGGTACAGGAAGAAGAAGAGGCTTCCATGAATGCACTGATCTCGGCCAAAGAACAGGAGATCAGCAATGTAACATCTGATATCAAGAATAAAGAGGCTGCTATTGCGGAATATGAGGCTGATATTGCAGCACAGAATCAGACCATTGCAGCTTTGGAAAAGGCAGTCGCAGAGGAAAGAGCCAGACTGGCAGAGGAGCAGGGCAGAAGATATGATGGTGGAGTATTCACCTGGCCGGCGCCGTCGTATACGAGGATATCGGATGATTATGGAAACCGTATTCATCCCACCCTTGGTATTCAGAAATTCCATAATGGAATTGATATGGCAGCACCGGGAGGCAGTGCGATCCTGGCAGCCTATGACGGTAAAGTAGTTGCTGCTGATTACAACAGCAGTATGGGAAATTATATTATGATCGATCATGGCGACAGCCTGTACACGATTTATATGCATGCATCGGCACTTTATGTTTCCAAGGGAACCGAGGTTTCCAAGGGGCAGAAGATAGCTGCGGTGGGAACTACAGGGCGATCCACTGGCAACCATCTGCATTTCAGTGTGCGGAAGGGTGGAAGCTATGTGAATCCGTGGAGCTACCTGAAGGGCTGATAACAGACGGGAGTGTGTGGATTGGAAGAGCAGGAAACAGAACAGATATTACAGGAAGAACAACAGCCTGGGCTGCAGAAGGAAGAGAAAGACAGGAGACTGCCTCTTTTCTTTGGAGGTATGGCAGCAGGAATTGCTGTATGTGTGCTGGTCGGAGCTGGGGTTTTTGCGGGAAAAAGCATTTATGGATTAGTGAAGACCCAGGGGGGTGCGCAGAGTGAATCCAGTGTTGTGAATGCAGAAACCATACAGAAGATGAGAAGTCTGGAGAGCGTAATTGAAAAATATTACTATGATTACAAGGATGAGCCTACGACAGAGGAGAACCTGCAGACAGGTATCTATAAGGGTATGACAGAGGCGTTGAATGATCCTTATTCTGAGTACTATACCGCAGAGGAGCTGAAAGAGGTTGTGGACGGCAACAATGGTGTTTCCTACGGGATCGGAGCTTATATTACGCTGGACAAGGAGCAGGATATGGCGGTGATTGCCGGTGTCATGGAAGGAACCCCTGCCGAGGAGGCTGGTCTTAAGGAAGGCGATGTGATCTATGAGGTAGATGGGGAAGAAACCAGGGGACTCAGCACCAGCAGGGTTGTTTCCATGGTCAAGGGAAAAGAAGGGACTACCGTTCATCTGACCATTTACCGGGAGGGAGAGGCTGACTTCCTTGAAGTAGATATTGTAAGAAGCAAGCTGATCGAAACAACTACAGTGCGCTATGGCATGGTGGAAGGTGAAGAAGGAATCGGCTATCTGCAGATCACAGAGTTTGATACAGTTACGCTGGATCAGTTTAATGAGGCTATGGCAGAGCTTCGTGCTGATGACATGAAGGGACTGATCCTGGATCTTCGGAGCAATCCGGGCGGGGATCTTTCTGTGGTAGTTGAGATTGCAAGACGTCTTCTGCCGGCAGGACTGATCACTTATACAGAAGTGCCTTCCGGACAGCGGACAGAATATACCTGTGATGGTGAATATGAAATTGATATACCCATGGTGGTACTGATCAATGGGTATTCGGCGAGTGCAGCGGAGATCCTGGCCGGAGCGATCCAGGATCACAATAAGGGAACTGTTGTGGGAACAACCAGTTACGGTAAGGGAATCGTACAGAGGCTGATTACACTGGAGGATGGCAGTGCTGTGAAGCTGACTGTCAGCGGCTGGTTCACACCGAATGGCAATAATATTCAGGGAAGTGGAATCGAACCGGATGTCGAAGCAGAATATGACACCAATCTGGCAGAAACAGAAGGTCTGGACAGCCAGGTGGAAAAGGGAATCGAAATTCTGAAAGAAAAGATTGGATAAAAATAATATTGTTTTGGTTTAGAGCCTGCAGGTTATGGATCTGCAGGCTCTTTTTCTGGAGTTTCATCGGTTTGTATGAACAGATCTCCGATTGGTACATCAAGGAGATTACTCAAAACACAAACAAATGTTCTTGTCCTCCTGTACAAATATAATTTACCGTGGTATATTAAAAAGGTAGATTTAAATTAGGAGAAAACATATGGGTCAGTTTAAACTGCATTCAGAATATCAGCCGACCGGAGACCAGCCACAGGCGATCGCAGAGCTTGTGCAGGGATTTCGAGAAGGCAATCAGTTTGAGACGCTGTTAGGTGTTACCGGATCCGGTAAGACTTTTACGATGGCTAATGTGATCGCAGCGCTGAATAAACCTACTTTGATCATTGCACATAATAAGACACTGGCAGGACAGCTCTACGGGGAGTTCAGGGAATTTTTCCCGGAGAATGCAGTAGAATATTTTGTATCTTATTATGACTATTATCAGCCGGAGGCTTATGTGCCTTCATCAGATACTTATATTGCCAAGGATTCTTCCATCAATGATGAGATCGATAAGCTGCGTCTGTCAGCAACGGCATCCTTGTCAGAGAGGAAGGATGTGATCGTGATCGCCAGTGTGTCCTGTATTTATGGACTGGGCAGTCCGGAGGATTATCAGGACATGATCGTTTCCCTGCGTCCGGGTATGGTGAAGGACAGGGATGAGGTGATCCGGGAGCTGATCGATATCCAGTATGACAGGAATGATATGGAAGTGAGCAGAGGATGCTTCCGTGTACGCGGAGATGTTCTTGAAATTTTTCCGGCACAGGGTGGAGATTATCTGATCCGGGTGGAATTTTTCGGGGATGAGATCGACAGGATCGTGGAAGCAGATCCGCTGACCGGGCAGGTGCATGCTTCTCTGCAGCATATTGCTATTTTCCCGGCATCCCATTATGTCATTCCACAGGAGCGCATCAATACAGCCTGTAAGAATATTGAAGCTGAGCTGGATGAGAGAGTGCGCTTTTTCAAAAGTGAGGATAAGCTGCTGGAAGCCCAGCGTATTTCGGAACGTACTAATTTTGATATAGAGATGCTGCGGGAAACAGGCTTCTGCTCCGGTATTGAGAACTATTCCAGACATCTGTATGGGGCACAGCCGGGAACACCGCCACATACCCTGCTGGATTATTTTGGAAATGATTTTCTGATGATCATAGATGAGTCCCATATGACAGTGCCGCAGATTGGGGCTATGTATAATGGAGACCGGTCAAGGAAGACGACACTGGTAGATTATGGTTTCCGGCTTCCTTCCGCACTGGACAACAGACCTCTCTGCTTTGAAGAGTTTGAACAGCATATCGATCAGCTCCTTTTCGTGTCGGCAACACCTTCAAAATATGAAGAAGAGCATGAGCTGCTCCGTGCAGAGCAGATCATAAGACCTACCGGACTTCTGGATCCGGAGATCGTAGTGAAGCCGGTAGAGGGACAGATCGATGACCTGATCAGTGAGGTACGTAAGGAGACAGATAAGCATAATAAAGTGTTGGTCACCACACTGACCAAGCGTATGGCAGAGGATCTGACCGGCTATATGAAGGAAGCCGGGATCCGGGTGAAATATCTCCATTCGGATATTGATACGCTGGAAAGAGCGGAGATCATCCGGGATATGCGTCTTGATGTATTTGACGTGCTGGTGGGGATCAACCTGCTGAGGGAAGGCCTAGATATTCCGGAGATTTCACTGGTAGCAATCCTGGATGCGGATAAGGAAGGCTTTCTGCGTTCTGAAACATCCCTGATCCAGACAGTAGGCCGTGCTGCCCGTAATGCGGAAGGCCATGTTATCATGTATGCTGACAATATGACAGATTCCATGAAGGCAGCTATTGAGGAGACTGCCAGAAGACGGAAGCTGCAGCAGAAGTATAATGAAGAGCATGGTATCACACCACAGACCATCAAAAAGGCAGTCCGGGATCTGATCAGTATTTCAAAGACGATTGAGAAGGAAGAACTCCGGTTTGAGAAGGATCCGGAATCTATGGGCAGGGAGGAACTGCAGAAGCTGATCAGCAAGGTGGAGAAGCAGATGAAGAAAGCGGCAGCGGATCTTAACTTTGAAGCGGCAGCAGAGCTTAGGGACAAGATGGCAGAGCTGAAGAAAAAGCTCCATGAGCTTGAAGAAGAATAGAAAAGGTACGGGTAATAAAATGAGTTTAGCAGATAAGCATATAGAAACACCCAGAATACGTCCGAGAGAATATATTAAGATCAGGGGCGCAAATGAACACAATCTGAAGAATATAGATGTGGACATCCCGAGAAACGAGCTGGTAGTTCTGACAGGACTGTCAGGTTCCGGCAAATCTTCCCTTGCATTTGATACAATCTATGCGGAAGGACAGAGAAGATATATGGAATCCCTGTCCTCCTATGCAAGACAGTTTTTGGGACAGATGGAAAAGCCAAATGTGGAGAAGATCGAGGGACTGTCTCCGGCCATTTCTATTGACCAGAAATCCACGAACAGGAATCCCAGATCTACAGTGGGAACTGTTACAGAGATTTATGATTATTTCAGACTGTTGTATGCAAGGGTAGGCATTCCGCATTGCCCCAAATGCGGCAAGGAGATCCGTAAGCAGAGTGTTGATCAGATGGTAGATCAGGTGATGGAGCTTCCGGAGGGGACAAAGATCCAGCTTCTGGCACCTGTAGTCCGAGGAAAAAAGGGAGAACATGCCAAGGTATTTGAACGGGCGAAAAAAAGTGGTTATGTACGTGTCATGGTTGATGGAAACATGTACGAGCTTTCTGAAGAGATCAAGCTGGATAAGAATATCAAGCATAACATAGAGATCGTAGTAGACAGACTGGTAGTGAAGCCGGGGATCGAGCGGAGACTGACAGATTCTATTGAGAATGTACTGGCACTCACGGAAGGACTTTTTCTGCTGGATGTGATCGGCGGTGAGCAGGTGACCTTCAGTCAGAGCTTTGCCTGTCCGGACTGCGGCATCAGCATCAGTGAGATCGAACCGAGAAGCTTTTCTTTTAATAACCCGTTTGGAGCCTGTCCGGTCTGCTTCGGACTTGGCTATAAGATGGAATTTGATCCGGAGCTGATGATCCCGGACAGACATTTAAGCCTGAATCAGGGAGCAATCCAGGTGATGGGCTGGCAGTCCAGTACGGATAAGGGAAGCTTTACCAATGCGCTCCTTCGGGCACTTTCAAAGGCTTACGATTTCAGCCTGGATACTCCCTTTGAAGAGCTTCCGGAAAAGATCCGGCATATGCTCATTTATGGTGGCTTCGGGGAAGTCAAGGTACATTATGTCGGACAGAGGGGAGAAGGAACTTATCCTGTCACCTTTGAAGGACTGATCAAAAATGTGGAGCGCAGGTACCGGGAAACGGGATCTGATACCATGAAGCAGGAATATGAAAGCTTTATGCGGATCACGCCCTGTAAGGAATGTGGTGGCATGCGTCTGAAAAAGGAAGCGCTTGCTGTTACTGTATGCGATAAGAATATTTATGAGATCACAGCCATGTCCATTGGTAATCTGCAGCAGTTTCTGACGGATCTAAAGCTCACAAAGCAGCAGATGCTGATCGGCGGGCAGGTGCTTAAGGAGATCCGTGCAAGAGTCGGCTTCCTGATCGATGTGGGACTGAACTATCTGTCTCTTGCCAGAGCAACAGGTACTCTTTCCGGCGGAGAGGCACAGAGAATCCGTTTGGCAACCCAGATCGGATCTGGACTTGTGGGTGTATGCTATATCCTGGATGAGCCAAGTATCGGTCTGCATCAGAGAGATAATGATAAATTGCTGAATACCCTCAAAAACCTCAGGGATCTTGGCAACAGCCTGATCGTTGTAGAGCATGATGAGGATACCATGCTGGCAGCGGATCATATTGTGGATATCGGACCGGGAGCCGGCTCTCATGGTGGAGAAGTAGTAGCACAGGGAACCGCAGAAGAGATCATGCAGATCCCGGATTCTGTTACGGGACAGTATCTCAGCGGCATACTGCAGATTCCGGTTCCAGATACCCGGAAGAAACCGACAGGTTTTCTTAAGATTATAGGAGCTGCAGAAAATAATCTGAAAAATGTGACAGTGGATATCCCCCTTGGTGTGATGACCTGTGTGACCGGTGTTTCAGGTTCGGGTAAAAGTTCTCTTGTCAATGAGATCCTTTATAAGCATCTGGCAAAGAGCCTGAACCGGGCAAGAACGATTCCTGGTAAGCACAGGGAAATTCAGGGCATTGACCAGCTTGATAAGGTGATCAATATTGATCAGTCTCCGATCGGAAGGACACCGAGATCCAACCCGGCTACCTATACCGGAGTATTTGACCAGATCAGAGATCTGTTTGCGGGAACACAGGATGCCAGAGCCAGAGGTTATAAGAAGGGAAGGTTCAGCTTTAATGTCAAGGGAGGCCGGTGTGAAGCCTGCGGTGGTGACGGGATCATCAAGATCGAAATGCACTTCCTGCCGGATGTGTATGTACCCTGTGAGGTCTGTGGCGGAAAACGTTATAACAGGGAGACACTGGATGTTAAATATAAGGGAAAGAGTATTTATGATGTGCTGGAGATGACAGTTGAAGAAGCAGTTCCCTTTTTTGACAGCATTCCTTCCGTTAAAAGAAAAATTGAAACATTGAATGATGTGGGACTTTCTTATGTAAAGCTCGGACAGCCGTCTACTACTCTTTCGGGAGGAGAAGCACAGCGGATCAAGCTTGCCACAGAGCTGAGCAGGCAGAGTACCGGCAAGACTATTTATATTTTGGATGAGCCTACTACCGGACTGCATTTTGCAGATGTACACAAGCTGGTGGAGATCCTGCAGAGGCTGGTAGAGAATGGCAATACAGTTGTGGTGATCGAACACAATCTGGATGTGATCAAATGTGCAGATTATATTATTGATATGGGACCGGAAGGCGGAGATGGCGGTGGACAGGTTGTCGCAAAGGGTACACCGGAAGAGGTTGCAGAAAATCCTGATTCCTATACCGGACAATATATTAAAAAAATGTTGGAGAAGTATAAAGAAAACCAGGAAAAATACCGATTAAAATAATAAGCATGGACGCAGGAGTGAAAAACGAACGGATTCGTTTTGCATTGCTGCGTCTTTTTCCATTAAAATTTTATGAAATCCCTTTGAAAATGCAAATCTATGGGTTATAATAATTCCGTAGCGCCTTTTTAAGGTGGAAAGTAGCAGAAAGGGGTATCGTAATATGCAGTATACAGATATCGGAATTGATTTGGGAACAGCCAGCATTCTTGTTTACATCAGAGGAAGAGGCGTTGTATTAAAGGAGCCCTCTGTTGTAGCTTACGATAGAGATACGAATAAGATCAAAGCAATCGGGGAGGATGCCAGACTGATGCTGGGAAGAACACCCGGTAATATTATGGCAGTCCGTCCTTTGAGACAGGGTGTTATTTCTGATTATAGGGTCACTGAGCAGATGATGAAATATTTCATCCAGAAGGCACTGGGTAAGAAGGCTTTCCGTAAGCCGAGAATCGCTGTATGTGTACCAAGTGGTGTCACAGAAGTAGAAAAGAAGGCGGTTGAGGATGCAACGCTGCAGGCGGGAGCCAGAGAGGTTTCCATCATAGAAGAACCTATTGCAGCGGCAATCGGTGCAGGAATAGACATTTCCAAGCCCTGTGGAAATATGATCGTTGATATTGGAGGAGGTACCTCTGACATTGCAGTTATTTCCCTCGGAGGAACAGTTGTCAGTGCTTCTATTAAGATTGCGGGTGATGATTTTGATGAAGCACTTGTCCGCTATATGCGTAAAAAACATAATCTTCTGATCGGTGAACGTACTGCAGAGGATATCAAGATCAAGATCGGAACCGCATTCAAACGTTCCGAGGTGGATTATATGGATGTCCGTGGAAGAAACCTGGTAACAGGACTTCCAAAGACAGTTACCGTTTCTTCTGAAGAAACAGAAGAAGCATTAAGAGAAGCAACAGCCCAGATCATTGAAACGATCCACAGCGTTCTGGAGAAAACGCCTCCGGAGCTTGCTGCAGATATTGCTGACAGAGGAATTGTCCTGACAGGAGGCGGAAGTCTTCTGCGCGGGCTGGAGGATCTGATCTGTGAAAAGACAGGTATCAATACCATGACAGCAGAGGATCCCATGACAGCGGTAGCAATCGGTACCGGTAAATATGTGGAATTTCTGGCGGGCTACAGAGACGAGATTTAAAGAGGAAACGTAAATGGTAAAAGGACTCTATACAGCATATTCGGGTATGGTCAATCAGGAGCATCGCATGGATGTCCTGACAAACAACCTTGCCAATGTGAATACCAATGGTTATAAGAAGGAAGGGGCAACCAGCCAGTCCTTTGATGCCGTACTTGCCTATAAGATCAAGGATGCATCGGAAGGATACAATCTGGCGAAAAGAATCGGTATCAATCAGCCGGGGGTTAAGATAGGAGAAGGATATACCGATTTTGAGCAGGGGGCTATCAAGACCACAGGGAACACCTTTGATCTGGCACTGACAGATTCTGGATTCTTTGCTGTAGAGTTTACAGATAAAAGCGGAAATACATCCGTGAAATATACAAGGGATGGTGATTTTACCCTGACCCAGGACGGTGAGCTGGTTACAAGAGATGGAGATCCGGTACTGAATACCAACGGTCAGGCAGTGAAGATCAATCCTAATCTGGATACACAGATCAATGTCAGCGGACAATTGATCCAGAATGGACGTGTTGCAGATACGATCCAGGTGACGGACTTCGCTGACTATAATTATCTGGAGCATTATGGTGAGAATTATTTCCAGCCGATCGAGGGTGCAGAGGAGACAGATCCGAAGGCACAGGTTTATTCCGGCTATCTGGAGACATCCAATGTATCTGCTGTTACTGAGATGGTAAATATGATCAGTGTGCAGAGAGCATATGAATCCAACCAGAAGATCATTACTACAATAGATTCAACGCTGGACATCGCAGCGAATCAGTTAGGTAAGCTGTAAGGAGGACTACAATAAATGGTAAGAAGCTTATGGTCAGCGGCAACGGGAATGAATGCCCAGCAGACAAATGTTGATACAATTGCAAATAACCTTGCTAATGTAAATACTACGGGATATAAGGCGCAGACGGCACAGTTTAAGTCACTGCTTTATCAGACACTTCAGACGGCTACTACGACGGCAAACGGAGATCCGAAGCCTACTACTTCCCAGGTGGGGCTTGGTGTAAGAAATTCTTCTATCAATTCCAGCTTTAACCAGGGAAGCCTTTTAGCATCCAGCAGCGATACAGCCTTTGCCATTGAAGGCGAGGGATTCTTTGCTATTCAGGGAAGCGATGGCAATACCTACTATACAAGAAACGGTGATTTTACCTGGGCTACCAATGGCAACAGAGGAATGATCCTGACCAATCAGGACGGACTTCCGGTTCTGAGCTCTACCGGACGGACGATAACTCTTGGCAGCAATTATATTACCAGCAAGATTACGATCTCACAGGATGGAACGGTCTGTTATCCGGATGCCAATAATAATGCACAGTCTCTGGGCATTAAGATCGGTATGTATCAGTTCAATAATCCTGGTGGACTGCAGAGAACAGGGGACAGCCTTTTTCAGGCAACAGCGGCAAGTGGTGCAGTATTGAATGAAGCAACTAACCGGAATGTAACGCCAAGCCGTATGGTACAGGGATATCTGGAAGGCTCCAATGTGCAGGTGGCTGATGAGATGGTAAATCTGATCGTTGCACAGCGTGCTTATGAGATGAATTCCAAGGCAATTACCACTACAGATGAAATGATGCAGACAGCGAATAATCTGAAACGGTAAGGAAAGTAAGGGCATAAATTATGGATGTTAGCAGTATCAGTACATATACAGATTATCTGACAAAGCAGAATACGAAAGCTGACGAGCTGAGGAATACACTGAACAAAACAGATTATTCAGACGCAGATGATGAGAAGCTGTTAGATGCCTGTAAGCAGTTTGAATCTTATCTGCTGGAGCAGGTATTTAAGGAGATGCAAAAAACCGTAGATTGTATCAAATCAGATGATGACAGCGATCCGAACCAGAATCTGGTGGATTATTTCAGAGAGAATACACTGCAGGAGCTGGCAAGTACTTCAACAGAGAAGGAAGGACTTGGGATTGCACAGATGCTTTATGAACAGATGAAGCGAAATTATAATTTATAAAAATGAATCATATGGGGCTGCTGATGTGAGATGGTTGATGCCGTCTTGCAAAGGCAGCTTTTTTTACGCAAAGCCGGGCATATATTGACAAAAATGGATAGAACCGGGCAGCGCAGAAAAATAGGGAAGAGGAACAGAAATGGACAAGGTTCATGGATATGTAGACCATATCATATACCAGAACAGGGAAAATGGATATGGAGTACTGAGTGTAATAGAAGAGGAAGAGGAGGTCATATGTGTTGGCTTCTTCCGGAATGTAGAGGCGGGAGAAACACTGGATATACAGGGAAATTATGTGGAGCATCCCATGTATGGCATGCAGATGAAGGCAGAAAGCTACCGGGTGGTTCCGCCTGATGATGCGCTTAGTATGGAACGCTATCTGGGTTCTGGAGCCATCAAGGGAATAGGGGAGGCTCTTGCCAAAAGGATAGTGAAAGCCTTTGGAAAGGACACATTCCGAATTATAGAAGAAGAACCGGAGAGACTTTCGGAGATCAAGGGTATCAGTGAAAGAAAGGCTTCGGAGATTGCAGACCAGATGATCGAAAAGAGGGAGCTGCGCCAGGCCTTTGTTTATCTGCAGCAATATGGAATCTCCAATACTCTCGCAGTGAAGATTTATGAAAAATATGGCTCGGCCATGTACGGAGTCATGAAGGAAAATCCGTATAAGCTGGCAGAAGATATCAGTGGAGTGGGATTCAAGATTGCGGACGAGATCGCAGCCAGACTGGGGATCTGTCCGGACTCTGATTATCGGATCCGGAGCGGCATCCTTTATGCACTGATGCAGGCGGCGGCAGAAGGACATACCTATCTGCCGGGGGATCTGCTTGCGGAACGCACGGCGGGGCTTCTTGGCATTGGGAAGGAAGCAATATGGCCGGGAATCAATAATCTGGCTATGGATAAAAAACTGGTGATCAAAACCCTCAAGGAAGAAAAAAGAGTATACGCAGGAGCCTATTACTATGCAGAACTGAAATGCGCACGAATGCTGCATGACCTGAATATATCTTTTGGGGATGGGCTGACAGGAAAAGAAGAAAAAAGACTTCTTGGTATTCTGGAGCAGATGGAAGAACAACAGGGGATATTGTTGGATGGCCTTCAGAAAAAAGCAGTGATCACCAGTGCCGTTAATGGTATCATGATCCTTTCCGGAGGTCCCGGTACAGGGAAAACGACAACGATCAATACGATCATCAGGCTTTTTGAGGCAGAGGGAATGGATATTCTGCTTGCGGCACCGACAGGACGGGCTGCCAAACGTATGACAGAAACTACAGGGTTTGAGGCCAGGACGATTCACAGATTACTGGAGATCAATGGCACTGTGGAGGAAGGCAGGGGGGCAGAATTTGAACGGAATGAAGAAAATCCACTGGAAGCAGACGTTATTATTATAGATGAAATGTCCATGGTAGATATCCATCTTTTCAAAGCACTCCTGGAGGCGGTCAGTGTGGGAACCAGGCTGATCATGGTGGGGGATGTGAACCAGCTTCCCAGTGTGGGGCCTGGACAGGTGCTTCATGATCTGATTGAGAGTGACTGCTTCCCGGTGGTTATTCTGCAGAAAATCTTCCGGCAGGCGCAGGAAAGTGATATTGTCCTGAATGCACACAGGATCAATGCCGGGGAAAGGATCAGCTTTGATAATAAGAGCAGGGACTTCTTTCTTCTGGAGAGAACAGAGCCCGGTGTGATCTATAAGCACATGATACAGCTGATCCGGGAGAAGCTGCCAAGGTATGTAGATGCAGATCCATTTGATATACAGGTACTGACACCCATGAGAAAAGGGAGCCTTGGAGTGGAAATCCTGAATGGGATACTGCAGAAATATCTGAATCCGGAAAGCCCTCAGAAAAAAGAATATCAGACCGGGGAACGTCTTTTTCGTGAGGGAGATAAGGTGATGCAGATAAAAAATAACTATCAGATTGCCTGGGAAGTCAGAAGCCGCTATGGAATCCCCGTTGATAAAGGAATGGGGGTATTTAATGGAGATATGGGGATCGTCAGGGACATCAGTGAGCCAGCACAGACCATGACGGTAGAGTATGATGAACATAGACTGGTAGAATATCCTTTTTCCCAGCTGGACGAGATTGAACTGGCTTATGCTATCACCATCCATAAAGCCCAGGGAAGTGAATATCCGGCGGTCATTCTGCCGCTGCTTACGGGCCCAAGGCTTCTTCTTAACAGAAATCTGCTGTATACCGGAGTGACCAGAGCAAGAAAGTGCGTTACCATACTTGGCAGCAGCAGACTGGTGCAGGAGATGATCGACAATGCAAGAGAAAACAGGAGGTATACCAGTCTGAATGATAGAATCAGGGAAATCCAGTGTGAAGAAATGGAAAAGGACTGACGGCAGCGGAAACCGGAGAAATACGGGATGGAAGGAGACGGTAAAATGGCTGACAGAGGCAGCAGCCGATCTTGTTTTTCCGAAAAGATGTGTCCTATGTGATGAGATCATTCCGTTTGATAGAAGAAAAGAGGGGATATGTGACAGATGCCGGTCGAAGATCCGATATATCAGAGAACCCTTCTGTATGAGGTGCGGAAGGCAGCTTGGGAAAGACCAGGAAGAGTATTGTAAAGACTGCAGCAGCAGGGAACACGTTTTTTTGCAGAATGTGACGTTATATGATTATGGAAGTATTGCCGATTCACTGTTCCGGTTCAAATACAGAGGGCGGCGTGAATATGCAAGGTTCTATGGAGAGGAACTGTACCGGGGATACCGGGAGTGGCTGGCTGTAAGAAAACCGGATGCACTGATCCCTGTGCCATGCCACAGCTCTAGAAGAAGACAGAGAGGATATAATCAGGCAGAGCTTCTGGCAGAAGCTCTTTCTGCGGTGTCGGGAATTCCGGTAAAAAAAGACCTGATCCAAAGAATCCATAAAACTGGGCCGCAGAAAAACCTTACCCTTAGGGAAAGGCAAAATAATTTGAAAAAGGCTTTTAAAATCTGCCAAAATGATGTAAAATTAAGTACGATTGTAATTATAGATGACATATATACCACGGGCAGTACGATGGATGCTATGGCAGAGGAACTTCACCGGAACGGTGTCAGGAAAATATATGGCATGGCGTTAGCATCTGGCCGAGGAGTATAAAGAGGACTACGACTATGAACGATATACGTAATTGCAGAATCTGTGGAAAAATTTTTAACTATGTTATGGGACCGGTAGTATGTCCCAGATGCAAGGAAAAGCTGGAGGAAAAATTTCAGGAAGTAAAGAAATATATCCAGGACAATCATGGGGCAGATATTCCGGAAGTATCTGAGGCGTGTGATGTAGATCCTGCACAGATCCGCCAGTGGATCAGGGAAGACCGGCTGCAGTTTGCTGATGATTCACCGATCATGATCCCCTGTGAAAAATGTGGGAAGATGATCCGTTCAGGACGTTTCTGTGAGCAGTGTAAGGCAGAGATGACCAATACTTTCCGTAATGCATTTACACCGGATACTAAGCCTGTTAACCAGAAGACGGAAGGACTTCGCTCAGAAAGAGACAGAATGCGTTATCTGTAGAGATATCCGGAAAGGAAAGATTATGATTAATGAGGAAAAAGTCATCATGATGACGAAGCTGGCCTCTTATGAATCCGGCGAAGGAAAAAAAGATATCAGCATTCTGAACTATTTTCGGAACGATTATATAGGATTTCAACTATTAAAGTCAGTCATTTCGGCAACCATTTCCTTTTTGGCGATATTTGCAGTTTATGCTTTTTATAACTTTGAAAACATCATGCAGGATATTTACAAGCTGGATCTGCTGGCTTTTGGAAAGAGTATTATTATACTGTATCTGTGTGTAACTGCGGCTTATGGAGTGATCTCTTATGTGGTGTATGCAAACAGATACAACAAAGCGCAAAAGCATTTGCGGACATATTATGCCAATCTGAAAAGGCTGGCCAGTATGTATGAACGATAAGATATGAGGATGACAGAATGACAACTTTACTTGTTGCGAAGCAGTATATCAAACATTTTATTTCCAAGTATGAAGTATATCTAAAACCCCTGTTAAAACTGATATTAGCTCTTACATCGCTGATGCTGATCAACGGAAAGATTGGATATATGCATCGGCTTGACAGTATTTCCATAGTGCTGATCGCAGCACTGATGTGTTCCTTTATGCCAATGAATTTTATTGTTGTTGTGGCAGCGGTGTTTACAGTATTACATATGTATGCACTGTCACTGGAATGTGCGGTTGTGACACTGGTGCTGCTGCTGGTGCTGTTTTTATTGTATTTCAGGTTTTCACCGAAGGATACGATCGTGGTACTGCTTACTCCGATGAGCTTTATTTTAGGAATCCCTTATGTAATGCCGCTGGCAATGGGACTTCTTGGAAGTCCGGCCTCCGCAGTATCGGTAGGCTGCGGTGTGATCGTAACTTTCTTTATCCGGAATATAGCAGATGGATCTTCCACATTCTCAGCAATGGAGGCGGAGGATATGGCATCCAGGTTCCGCTATATTATTGACGGATTTATCAGTAATAAGGGGATGATCCTTACGATTGTGGCCTTTACGGCAACGATCATCATTGTATATCTGATCCGCAGACTTTCTGTAGATTATGCATGGACAATCGCTATTATTGCCGGTGCGCTGGCAGATGTCATGATCCTTCTGGTAGGGGATCTGATCTTTGATACCAATGTTTCCATTCTGGGACTGATTATTGGTACGGTTGTTTCAGGGCTTCTGGCGAAGGTGATCGAATTTTTTGCTTTTCATGTAGACTACAGCAGGACAGAAAAGGTGCAGTTTGAGGATGATGAATATTATTACTATGTGAAAGCAGTACCCAAGATCACGGTTTCTGCACCATCCCGCACCGTGAAAAAGATCAATACCGCCCGAAGAAGACCAGCTTCCACACAGGGACGGAGATAACGGAAAACGTTTGTGAAACGGGGAACATAAATGTCTCAGCTAAATGATTTTATAGCAACATATATAGCGAGGATGCCAAGCATCAGGTGGGTAGATATTGTGGAGATCCTGCTGATTGCATTCCTGATGTACCATATTCTGGTGTGGGTAAAGAATACCAGGGCATGGTCACTTCTTAAGGGAATTATTGTGATCGCAGTTTTTATCCTGATAGCTGCCTATTTTCAGATGAATACAATTCTGTGGATCGTGCAGAATGCTTTTGGAGTAGCGGTAACGGCGGTAGTAGTTATCCTCCAGCCTGAACTGCGAAAGGCACTGGAGGAGCTTGGGCAGAAAAATATTATCAGCTCCATTATTCCCTTTGAAACCTACAGAACATCAGAAGAAGGAAGATTTTCGGATAAGACCATCAATGAGATTACTAAGGCCTGTGTGGAAATGGGAAAGGTGAAAACAGGTGCACTGATCGTAATTGAGCAGAACCAGTCACTCAGTGAATACGAAAGAACCGGTATTGATGTAGATGGTATCGTTACCAGCCAGCTTCTGATTAATATTTTTGAAAAGAATACACCTCTTCATGACGGGGCGGTTATTATAAGAGGAAACAGGATCACCTCGGCAACCTGTTATCTGCCTCTCTCTGATAATATGGCACTGAGCAAGGATCTGGGGACCAGACATAGGGCTGGTGTCGGAATTTCAGAAGCGACAGATTCCATGACAGTGATCGTATCAGAGGAAACTGGTAAGATCAGTGTAGCTTATAAGGGAGAGCTGGAAAGGAGCCTGGATGGTGACAGGCTTAAGGAAAGACTGAAGTCGATACAGAATAAGCCGGAGGAAGAGCCAAAGAAGCGTATTCTGTGGAAAGGACGGTCAAAGAGTGAAAAATAAGCTTACGGCAAATCTGGGTCTGAAAATTATATCACTGTTTTTTTCCTTTATGCTCTGGCTTGTTGTAAATAACATGAATGATCCGACCATTGACCGCTCATTCAGCAACATCCCGGTGAAGCTGTTAAATACAGAGCTGATCACAGATTCCGGTCAGGTGTATGAGGTACTGGATGATACAGCAGTAATTGACAGAGTTACGATATGGGCACCGAGGTCGGTTTTCAGTTCACTGACAGCCAGTAATATCATAGCGACAGCGGATGTCAGCGAGCTCAGTAGTCTTGATACGATCAGTATTAAGCTGACAACGAATTTAAGCTCAGGTGATATTGAAAAAATCAAGGCAAGCAATGATACAGTAAAGCTGCATATTGAAAACAAGAAGACGAAAACGCTGGCTCTGGGAGTGACTACTTCAGGAATGACAGAATCAGGATATATGATAGGTGAAATTTCCACAGATCAGAATCTGGTAAGGATTTCGGGACCAGAATCTGTGATCAGTAAAGTCAGCCGGGCAGTTGTAGATGTGCCAGTAACGGGATTTACCAGTGATATCAGTGATAATGCAGAGATCAGGCTGTATGATGCAGATGACAATCTGATCCAGGACAGCAGGATTGTCCAGAATATCAAGACAGTTGGTATCAGAGTGACCATTTATAAGACAACAGAGGTGCCTATCATATTTAATTATGTGGGTAAGCCGGCTGACGGTTATGAAGTAAATGGTGATGCAAAGGGAAGCATAAGCAGTGTGAAGCTGGCGGGAAAAGAGAGCATTCTGAAGAATGTTACGGCCATAGAGATCCCGGCTGAGGAGATTGATATATCTGATCAGAGAGAGGATTATATGGTTACCATTAATCTGGAGGATTATCTGCCTGCAGGAACGTTCCTGGCAGATACATCTGACAAGAATGTGGAAGTAACCATAAAGATAGATCCGCAGATCACCAAAGAGCTGGTGATCTCTGGCGACCGGGTGGAAGTAACTGGTATTCCAGACGGATACAGAGCTACGATTTCAGAACTGGACAGCAGTATTACAATCCAGGTAAAAGGGCTTTCTGAGGATGTGGCGGGCTTGCGGGCATCAGAGATCCGGGGAACTGTGGATGTAACGAAATGGATGGAAAGCGAAGGAATGACAGAGCCGATAGCGGGTTATTATCAGGTAGAGGTTGATTTTGGCCTGCCTGGAAGTGCTGTTGTGGAAGATCCGTTAATAGTGACAATGCATTTATCAAAGGTGGAGGAATAAAGATGGGAAGATTATTTGGAACAGACGGTGTGCGTGGTGTGGCAAATGATGAGCTGACACCGCTTCTTGCCATGCAGCTTGGCCAGGCAGGTGCCTATGTACTGACGAAGGAAAACGAGCATAAACCAACAATTATGGTAGGATGTGATACACGTATTTCCGGTGATATGCTGGCAAATGCCCTGATGGCAGGCATATGCTCGGTAGGAGCAAACGCTGTTTATGTTGGTGTGATCCCAACACCAGCGGTAGCTTATCTTACAAGAAAGTATAAGGTAGATGCAGGTGTTGTCATTTCCGCATCCCACAACCCGGTTGAGTTTAACGGGATTAAATTTTTTGATGGAGATGGGTATAAGCTTCCGGACGCACTGGAAGATGAAATTGAAGTACTGATCAAAAATAATATGAATGGAATCAAATTCCCGATTGGCGCTAACGTAGGAAAAATCAAGTACCGTACGGATGCCAGAGAGGAGTATATCAATCATTCCATTCAGTCTGTTAATGTGGATCTTACGGGATTAAAGATCGTGGTAGACTGCGCAGAAGGTGCATCCTATTATACGTCAGTAGAAGCATTAAAAGAGCTTGGTGGCAATGTAGTTGCCATTCATAATATGCCGGATGGCACAAATATCAATGCCAACTGTGGTTCCACACATATGGAAGAGATCAGGGCAAGAGTGGTCTATGAAAAAGCGGATGTAGGTCTTGCCTTTGACGGTGATGCAGACAGATTAATGGCGGTTGATGAGCTTGGTAATGTAGTTGATGGTGACCAGATCATGGCTATTGTAGGTAATCACATGAAGAGTAAGGGAGAACTTACCGGAGATGTGATCGTGGCAACGGTAATGAGCAATCTGGGATTTTTCCTGATGGCTGAAAGGAATGGAATCCAGGTGGATCAGACCAAGGTGGGAGACCGTTATGTTTTGGAGCACATGAAGGAGATAGGTGCAAGCCTTGGAGGAGAGCAGTCAGGACATATTATTTTCCTGAAGGAGAATACAACCGGGGACGGACTTTTAAGTGCACTGCATCTGCTGCAGGTTATGGTGGAAACAGGAAAGCCGCTTTCAGAGCTGGCGTCTGTCATGGAGGTGCTGCCACAGGCACTCGTGAATGCAAAGGTGCCAAATCACAAGAAAGAAAAATATATGGAATATCCTGAGATTGCAGGAGCCATTGAAAAACTGACAGAGAAATTTGCCGGAGAGGGAAGGGTGCTGATCAGACCGTCCGGAACAGAGCCTCTTGTGCGCGTTATGATAGAGGGCAAGGATCAGCAGATGATTGAAAAGGATGCCAGGGAGCTGGCAGATCTGATTCAGAACATTATGTTGTAGTTATAGCAAAGAATGATATGGGATGTTAGGAGGATGTTGTTATGGTAAGTCAGAAGGTGACTATCAAAAATCCCACCGGGCTGCATTTAAGACCGGCAGGTATTTTATGCAAGGAAGCGATGCAGTTCAAATCCTTGATCACGTTTACATTCAGAGGGAATACAGCAAATGCCAAAAGTGTACTCAGTGTACTTGGTGCCTGTGTGAAAAGTGGGGATGTGATTGAGGTGATCTGCGATGGTGAGGATGAAGAGATAGCCTTGAAGACATTAGTAGATGCGATTGAGGGTGGACTTGGTGAATAGCAAATAAAAAAGAGAACAGCAGCGCTGTTCTCTTTTTTTAATCCTAATTGGATTCGATTGACTTATCATCTACGTTAAAGGTGTCACCGTCTTCAACAATACATACCATGGTCTTGCCGGTGTTGAGCTTGATCTCATTTCCATTATCATCATAGTATCTGGTAGCACCGTAGTCAGATGTCTTTTCCCAGGTTACGTGGATTCCTTTTCCATTTGTAAAGAACCAGCCATCTCTTGTAGTATCATGACACTGGAAGGAAAGGTAGCCTTTCTGGTCTCTTACCTCAAAGTAGGTATTCTGGATCAGGACATTCTTGAATGCAAGCTGCTTATTGTTAGCCAGATCAATATGCGGACCGTCACTGTCACCGGAAAGGTGCTGATATCTGTCATACAGACCGGTTTCTTCGTTATAAATGAAGTAGCAGTTTGTCACAGGGTATGCAGGTGAAAGATCGATCTTGGAAGCGTTGATCGCGTCACTGTACTGCTCCAGCGTATTCGGTTCAGAGCTACCTGCAAACTGATAATGGGTTGCATCGGAATATCCATCTCTGTATGTCATAGGATAGCCGTAGTGGTTTATGGCATCCTGAATCAGAGATCCACTTGTAAAGGCGTTGTCTGTAGAATTCTTGGCTGTGTCTCTGAAGGAGGCTTTGCCATAATCAATGCAGTTAATATTCTGGGTATCGGAGCGGCCGACAAGATCATCTATGTAGAAAGGTCCGCCGTAATGGATATAAATAGCATCCCATTCGAACGCCCAGTATAAATAATAATCACGGCAGCTTCTGATATTACCGACCTTTTCAAGGTTCTTCCAGTCTTCAAACACAGCCATAAGACGTGTCATGCTTCCTTCTACATTACATTCATAAAGAATGGATGCATCTGAAATACTGTACTGGCTTGCTGTTTTGGAGTTGGGGATCATGATAGCAACAGGACGTGTATTTGCAACATCCTCGTCAACCCATTCATTTGTCAGACGGCTTCTGACCATACCCTCTGCGGGAGGTGTATCGAGATCTTCTTCTGTCTCAGCCTCTTCAGAGGAACTGTCTTCTTCCTTTTCCGGCTGTTGTTCAACAATAGGCTGAACAATAGGCTGTACTGCAGTTTCTTCTGACTTGCCACAGCCGAATAATAAAAGAGATGAAGACAAGGCTACAAGAAAGAGCACTTGTAATCTTTTCATCTTTTAAATCTCCTCACTTTCTTCTTGGTAGCAGCATATGCGATTATGCCACATAACCGTTATTATAACACAGAAGAAAATGACCGTCACTAGAAAATGTGTAATTTGTTATACAAAAATATTAAAAAATTGTTACAACGAAGGAAGGCTTGTATTAATACGTAAATAAGGGTAAAATAGAAACAACTGAGCTTATAGCTTTTGAAGGAAAGGATATATGGGATGAAGAAAATAATTGTTACAGGCTGTAACGGACAGCTGGGAAGAGCAATTAATCAGGAGCTTGCAGGAAATACAGAGATCAGTATTGTAAATACAGATGTGGCAGAGCTGGATATTACGAGTGTGGATGAGGTACTTGCACTGGTCAGGGAGGTTAAGCCTTATGCGATAATCAACTGCGCAGCCCACACGGCTGTAGATGCCTGTGAAACAGATCTGGATAATGCCTACAGGATCAACGCCATTGGTCCGAGAAATTTAGGTATTGCAGCGACAGAAACAGGTGCAAAGCTGATCCATGTTTCCACAGACTATGTTTTTGATGGAAAGGGTACAAGACCTTACGTAGAGTTTGATACGCCAAATCCCCAGGGGGCTTATGGAAAGACAAAGCTGGCAGGAGAAAACATGGTAAAGGATTTTGCGGACAGATACATGATCTTCCGTACTGCATGGCTGTATGGAGATGGCAGAAATTTTGTAAAGACTATGCTGAGGCTTGCTGAAAATGGGGACAAGGTCAGAGTGGTAGAGGATCAGGTAGGAAGCCCTACCAGTGCCAGAGAGCTGGCAAGAGCTATTACTGCACAGCTTTTTACCGATAATTACGGACTGTTCCATGCAACCTGCGAAGGAAACTGCAGCTGGGCAGATTTTGCAAGGGAAATTTTCCGTCTGGCAGGCAGGGATACCTATGTGGAGGGAATCACATCAGCGGAATTTGCTGCAAAGGCACCCAGACCAGCGTATTCTATTTTGGAGAATTATATGCTGAAGCTGACCGGTGGTTATCAGTTTGCAGACTGGCATGACGCACTTGATTATTATATGAAGGCACAGTAACCAAAGAAGGAAAAAAGAATGACATTTTTAGCAGATTTATTTCATAATACGATCTTTCTTTCAGCAGTAACCGGCTGGCTGGTGGCGCAGGTGATGAAGACAGTGATCCACCTGATCCTGACTAAGGAGTTTGTAGCTGAAAGAATGGTAGGCAGTGGAGGCATGCCAAGTTCTCATTCTGCGACAGTATGTGGTCTGGCTACCGCTGCAGGGATCACTTATGGAGGCGGCAGCTTTGAATTTGCCATTTCCGTGATCCTCGCAATCATCGTTATGTATGATGCCATGGGTGTGCGCAGGGAAACGGGGATCCAGGCGAAAGTTTTAAACGAAATGCTGGAGGCTTTCAGTACCATGGGCAAAAAAATGAGCCCGGAAGAGAAGCTGAAGGAATTTGTGGGACATACACCGCTGCAGGTACTTGCCGGGGCAATTCTCGGTATTGTGATCGCAGTGGTCATCTGTTACTTATAAAGGATAAAGAACAAAGAAAAAGGAGATCAGAATGCAGAATCAGAACATAGCATTAATCACAGGTATTACAGGACAGGACGGCTCTTATCTTGCGGAGTTCCTGCTGGAGAAGGGATATGAGGTACATGGCCTTGTGAGAAGACACAGTATCAGCAACACGGCACGTATCGATCACATCCTTCAGTCAGAATATAATAAGGTAAAGTTTTTCCTTCATTATGCAGATACTACAGATTCCAGTAATCTGATGAGACTGGTAGCAGAGATCAGACCGACTGAGGTTTACAATCTGGCAGCACAGTCCCATGTAGGTGTTTCCTTTGAAGTACCTGAATATACAGCAGAGGCAACCGGTGTCAGTACACTGAAGCTTCTTGAGGCACTTCGTGTTAACGGCGGAAACTGCCGTTATTATCAGGCATCTACCTCAGAGCTTTTTGGCGGACTTCCGGAGACAGCACCTCAGAGTGAGAAGACTCCTTTTTATCCCAAGAGTCCTTATGGTGTGGCAAAGTTATATTCCTACTGGATCACTGTAAACTACAGAGAGTCCTATAACATGTTTGCATGTAATGGTATTCTCTTTAATCATGAATCACCCAGAAGAGGTGAGAATTTTGTTACCAGGAAGATCACACTGGCGATTGCAAACATCATTGCAGGAAAGCAGGAGAAGCTTTCTCTTGGAAATATGAATGCCAAGAGAGACTGGGGATTTGCCGGAGATTATGTAAAGGGTATGTGGCTGATGCTGCAGCAGGATAAGGCAGATGATTACGTACTTGCAACCAATGAGACACATACAGTACGTGAGTTTGTAGAGGCATCCTTCGCTGAGCTTGGCATTTCCATAAGATGGGAAGGAACCGGTGTCAATGAGAAGGGCTATGATGCAGAGACAGGCAGACTGTTAGTAGATGTAAATCCTGAGTTTTATCGTCCGGCAGAGGTTGAATTCCTCTGGGGCAATGCAGAGAAAGCACAGAAAGCTCTTGGCTGGGAGAGAGATGTGGATTTCAGGGGGCTTGTAAGCATGATGATGGATGCTGACCTGCGTGCGATCGCAGGAATGAGCTGCGGGGAATACAAAGAGAGCAAAAAAGGCTGAGAAAAGAGCGGCCGGTAAGAGGCTTTTTATAGATGGTATCAGTAATTCTTATATGGATTTATATGACGGTTACCTGCTATATTACAGGTTATCTGTGCCTAACAGGAATCTGCAGGAAAGGAAACTATCAGATCAGGAAAGAGAGCAGTTATCTTTTCACAGGAATTGTCCTGATGACGGTATATGCAGAGATATTCAGCCTATTTGGAGGTGTTTCGTTTTTTGCCAATGCGTTGCTTCTGGTGATCTGCCTGATATGTTTTTTGGTCAAAAAGGAGGAACTGGCAGGACATTTTAGGCATATACGGCTTACGGTAACACCACAGAGAGTAATACTGATCCTGGTTCTGTTTTTCCTATTTGCGTATGGGACGGCGAGCGGACTGGAACATTATGATACAGGACTGTATCATGCGCAGAGCATCCGGTGGATAGAGGAGTATGGTATTGTTCCAGGACTTGGAAATCTTCATTCCAGACTGGCCTATAACAGCGCAGCCTTTAGCTTATCTGCATTGTACAGCATGGCTTTTCTGACAGGAAGATCCTTTCACTGCTGTACAGGGTATTTTGCATTTTTGCTGGCTGTATGCTGTACAGACGCATGCTGCAGGGAAAGAGAAAAAAAGCTGCTGTTATCGGATCTGATCCGTGTGATGGCGGTATACTACCTGTTGAATATTTTTGATGAAATGATATCCCCGGCATCGGATTATTTTATGGTGCTTACAGTATTCTGGCTGGTGATCCGCTGGCTGGAGCTGCTCGAAAGAAAAGAGAAATCTACAGTACCTTACAGCCTGTTGTGTATCCTTGGTGTATATGTGTGTACCATCAAGTTTTCGGGAGCACTGATCGTATTGCTGACGATCTGGCCGGCAGTAGAACTGATCCAGGGGAAAAGGGTGCAGGAGATCATCCGTTATATTGCATGTGGACTGATCGTGCTTGTACCGTTCCTGATCCGGAATGTGATCTTATCGGGATGGCTGCTTTATCCATTTACAGCCATAGATCTTTTTGACCTGCCTTTTAAGATCCCAAAGGGAGTGGCAGAATATGATTCCCGGGAGATCCAGGTGTATGGAAGAGGCTACAGTGATGTGGAACGGTTTGGGGAATCTATTGTAAAATGGTTCCCGGACTGGGTCAGAAACCTGGATATGATAAATCAGGTATTCCTTTTGGCGGCACTGGCAGGGCTTCTGATTCTGGGAATGCTTGTCTTATGGAACATATTCAGAAGAAAAAAAGAAGCTTATGGTGTACTTTTTCTTATGTGTATACTGGGGTGCTGTTTCCTGTTCTGGCTTCTGAGTGCACCGCTGATCCGATATGGGTGTGTATTTCTGTGGGTTTATCCGACACTTCTGTATGGATATCTGTACCAAGAGATCAGTCCAAGGTGTGACAGATATAAGCTGGCAGTGATAGCTCTTGGGCTGCTTGGGATATACAAGGGAGCCATGTTTGGCAGGGAGCTGATCCGGGATGCGGGTCATGCCAGGCAGTATTTACTGGTACAGCAGGATTACGAAATCTTTGAAACTACGTCCTATGACCTTCATGGTTATACATTTTATTATCCAAAGGAGGGTGACAGGACAGGATACATTGATTTTCCGGCATCGCCGGTAAAGGCTGAGGATATCTTCATAGGTGATACGATAGAGGACGGTTTTCACGATGTGATCCATACAAAGTGAAAACGGAGTCTTAAAAGATAAGAATTGCAAAATGCAGGAAAAGAGGAAAAAGTTATGTTAAACAAAAACGACAAAATATATGTGGCAGGACACAGAGGCCTTGTAGGAAGTGCTATTGTGAGAAATCTGAAATCCAAAGGTTATGAAAATGTCATTGGAAGAACCCATAAGGAACTGGATCTGACCAATCAGGCTGCTGTCAGAGATTTTTTTGAAACAGAAAAGCCGGATGTAGTAGTACTTGCTGCTGCAAAGGTTGGTGGTATCAATGCCAATAATACAACCCCTGCAGAATTCGCCTATGAGAATATGCAGATCCAGTGTAATGTGATCGAATGCTGTCACAGATATCATGTAAAGAAGCTGCTGTTCCTTGGAAGTACCTGTATCTATCCCAGAATGGCACCTCAGCCGATCCCGGAGGATGCGCTGCTGACAGGACCTCTTGAGACAACAAATGAAGCTTATGCCATTGCCAAGATCTCCGGTCTTGAAATGTGCAAGTTTTATAAGAGACAGTATGGGGATGATTTTATCAGCTGTATGCCGACGAATCTTTACGGACCCCATGACAACTATGATCTGTCCGGTTCCCATGTAATGCCGGCAATGATCCGTAAGTTCCATGAAGCCAAGGTAAATGATGCACCTTCTGTAGAACTCTGGGGAACCGGTACACCGCTTCGTGAATTCCTTTATGTGGATGATATGGCAGATGCATGTGTGTTCCTGCTTGAGAATTACAGCGGTGAGCAGCATGTAAATATCGGAACCGGAAAAGAAGTAACGATCAGACAGCTTGCGGAAACTGTAAAGGAAGTAGTTGGGTATCAGGGAGATATCGTATGGAATAAGGACATGCCAGATGGTACACCAAGAAAGCTGACCGACGTAACGAAGCTGCATGGACTTGGATGGACACATAAGGTAGAACTGAAAGAGGGCGTGGAGCTGGCTTATCAGTGGTTCAAGGATAATGTGGAAAATGCAAGGATGTAATTTAATTTCTAAAGGGGAAAGGATAGTGAAATGAAAAACAGGAAACTACAAATGATATTTTTGGCTGTATTTGTCATGTTATGCATGGCTACCGGCTGTGGAAAGAGCGGCAAAGCACCTTATGAAGCAACGATGAGTAAGGTATTTATGTGCGATGATGCATATACAGGAAGCATAATAGCAATTAATCTTGATGTGACCAATAACACAGGTGATTATATATCAGCCTACACGCCGGTTTATGAAATGACAGCTTCTCTGGATGGAGCAAATCTGGAAACAGCTTTTCTGCTTTCTGATAATCCGGAGGCCATTGACAACAGTCAGATGATCGCAGCAGGTGAAACAGGACAGGCACAGGCGGCTTATCTGCTGCCGGATGGAGTGACTGAAGGAACACTTTCTGTTCTGGTTGTGGCACTCAGCACGGATGGAAAGTCGCAGATTACCGTGCTGGAACAGGATATTGATCTTTCGACAGTAGAGAAGGTGGTATCAGAGGCTGTATATGATGTTACCCTTGATGATAAAAAACTTACAGATGATGAAGATGGAAATCCGCTTTTGGTACTGGATCTTACTTTTACCAATAACAGCAGTAAAGCTACCAGCTTTGGCAGTGCAGTGGAAATGCAGATGTTTCAGAATGGAGTAGGACTTACGAGTGCGTATCTGCCATACAGACATCCAATGTATGATGAAGAAATGTACGGAAGCGATTATACGGATATTCAGCCAGGTAATTCTATTGCGATAAGAAGGGTATATGGGCTGAATGATCTGGATTCCGATGTAGAACTCAGCTGTATTGATTTTGATTCATTTGATCAGAAGAAGATCCTGGAGGAAACAATTGATTTATCCGGGGTAGAAGCAGTTGTTGCTGAAAGCGCTTATGAATTTTCCATGGATGAAATTCTGATTGGCTATTCTGATTATAATGACGATTATGTGGTCGTTATGGTAGGAGAATTTACCAATAATTCTGATGAAGATATTTCCTTCAGTACCGCATTGGATATTACAGCAAGACAGTCCGGCATGGAAATGCAGTCTACTTATGTGCCGGGAGCAAGTTCTTATAACTCCAATAATATATCACCTGGTACAACAATCATGGTTGCTCTGGCATGGGAACTGAACAGCAGCGAGGATGATGTTTCCATTACGGTAATTGACAGATACAGCTATAATAAGATGACGGTATTTGAAGAAACATATACGATAGATGAGCTTCTGGATAATACCCTGAATTATATGGATGCAGATGAATTCACAGATGAAGCCATTGATGAAAGTGAATTTGAATCACTGTAAAATTTAGAATAAAAGGAATTCTGCTGTGACGGGTAGTTTCTTTACTGAGTTGTTTGGTAAAGAGGGTACATAGCGACAGCAGGATTCCTTTTTCACTTGAATGATGTGATGACAGTCAGCAGGACATTATTTTTCTGCCAGTTTGGCCTGCAGATTTGCAATGATGGCATCCTTTTCGGCAATCACCGCATCCTTTTTTTCAAGAAGAGCCTTTTGCGTATCCACTTCCTTCTGCAGCTCATCGATCATATATCTGACAGTATTTCTGTCCATTTCCCGTAATTCTTCAGAAAAGAAACCCATAACATTCTCCACATTCCGACACATCTGGTATAGTGTCTCGTATATCGGTTTAAACTGTGGGAAGTCTGTGATAAGCTTGATAATCTCTTCCGGGTCATCCGTAGAGAAAAAAGTCATCCATGCTTCCAACAGTGTGGTTACCTTTTTATTGTGCATTTTTGAACGAAAAATGTCAAGGCTGATAAAGATATAATCCTGTAACAGATCCATGGAAA
>QULQ01000012.1:0-42041 GCA_003490145.1 Lachnospiraceae bacterium OM04-12BH | reverse complement strand
TCCTGTAACAGATCCATGGAAAGGCCGGTGTCAAAAATAGTCTTGGAACGGTGGATCCAGTGGTCAGGGCACTGTTTTAATTCGGCCGGGCTGTTTTCATACAGAACGATAAGATAGACCTTGCTGATGCAGCGGTAGGAGAAGGTGTCCTTGCCGGTAACTGGATCTATGGAGCGCTGCCTTGCAAAGTATCCAGATCATGAACGCAAAATGACCCACCCGTTAGGGGCGGATCATTTTAAAAGGAAGGTATAGAAAATTAGTTATGGGCTTCTTTATTGTCCAGAGCAGCTTTTATAAAGCCTCTGAACAACGGATGTGGTCTGTTCGGTCTTGATTTCAACTCCGGGTGAGCCTGTGTAGCGATGAAAAAGGGATGATCTGACAGTTCGCACATTTCTATGATACGCCCGTCCGGTGAAATGCCGGAAAGCTTCATGCCATGTTCGGTCAGGGCTGCACGGAAATCATTATTTACCTCGTAACGGTGCCTGTGACGTTCATGGATCATTTCCTCACCATATAGATTATAGGCAAGAGAATCTTTATCAAGAACACAGGGATAAGATCCAAGCCTCAGTGTGCCACCGATATCTTCCACACCATTCTGATCCGGCATCAGTGCAATGACGGGATGTGTGGTAGAAGGATCAAGCTCAATACTGTGGGCATCATTATATCCAACTACATTTCTTGCAAATTCAACAATAGCAAGCTGCATACCAAGACACAGGCCAAGATAAGGTACATGGTGCTCTCTTGCATACTGAATCGCATAAAGTTTACCGTCAATGCCTCTCGGACCAAAGCCGCCTGGAACAAGAATACCATTCACGTCACCGAGTAACTCTCCGACATTTTCCCTTGTAACAGTTTCGGAATCGATCCATTTGATATTTACTGTTGTACGGTTGGAAATACCGCCATGCTTCAACGCTTCGACAACACTGATATAAGCATCATGAAGCTGAACATATTTTCCAACAATTGCAATATTCACCTCGTGGAGAGGTGTCCGCAGAGCCTCCACCATCGCCTTCCAGTCTGTAAGATCCGGTTCTGGACAGTCGAGATTCAGGCATTCTAAGACAACCTGTGCCAGGTGTTCATTTTCCATGGCAAGAGGTGCTTCATACAGATATTCCACATCCAGATTCTGAAGGACACGGTTATTGGGGACATTACAGAAAAGAGCAATTTTATCTTTAATATGCTGATCCAGTGGATATTCGCTGCGGCATACAATAATATCCGGTTGAATACCCATTCCCTGCAGCTCCTTAACACTTGCCTGCGTAGGCTTTGTCTTCATTTCCTGAGAGGCCTTCAGGTAAGGGATCAGAGTAACATGGATCAAAATGGCATTCTCTTTTCCAACCTCATGCTGGAACTGTCTGATGGATTCCAGAAAAGGCTGGCTTTCAATATCACCCACCGTACCACCTACTTCGATAATGGCAATTCGGGTATCTTCATCTGTAAAGTTACGATAGAAACGACTTTTGATCTCATTTGTGATATGAGGGATCACCTGAACGGTACCACCGCCGTAATCACCACGACGCTCCTTTTGCAGAACAGACCAGTAAACCTTGCCGGTGGTAACGTTGGAATTTTTATCCAGATTTTCATCGATAAATCGCTCATAATGTCCAAGATCCAGATCGGTTTCTGTACCATCCTCCGTGACAAAAACTTCACCATGCTGGATCGGGTTCATCGTGCCGGGATCAATATTGATATAAGGATCAAATTTCTGCATGGTGACCTTATAACCTCTGGCTTTTAATAATCTTCCCAAAGAAGCAGCAGTGATGCCCTTACCAAGACCGGAAACAACACCGCCGGTTACGAATACATATTTTACTCCCATAATAACTCCTTAGTTTAGTATAAATACAACAGTTCCCTTTGCAGAAAAACCGTCAATAGCAGTTTTTCTGCATTTTTAAAAATAAAAAAGGGTGCTATCTGGCCTGAACCAATAGCACCTTTGCTTTGATAGAAAAATCATAGCACCCGCAGTTTTCACTGTCAATACGGTTTATTTATAAAAAATTGATATTTGTTCATCCCTTTTTTATGGAATAATCATATAACATGTGCTAAAATGTAACAGGTGCAATGGAAAAACAAGCGCTGCGAAGCAGCATTTGTTTTTATTATAAATATGGATGGATGGAAATTATGAGAGTGGGATTTGACAACGAAAAATACCTGAAGATGCAGTCAGCACATATTATGGAAAGGATCGAAAAATTCGGCGACAAGCTGTATTTGGAATTTGGTGGTAAGCTGTTTGACGATTTTCATGCATCCAGAGTACTTCCGGGATTTGAACCGGACAGTAAGCTTCGAATGCTCATGAAGCTTTCGGACAGAGCAGAGATCGTTATTGTTATCAATGCGGCTGATATCGAAAAGAATAAGATACGTGGAGATCTGGGCATTACTTATGATGAAGATGTACAGAGACTGATGCAGGAATTTGAAAGCAGGGGGCTTTATGTGGGAAGTGTTGTCCTGACACATTATGCAGGGCAGATCCGTGCGGCAGAATTTAAGGAGAGACTGGAAAAGAAGAATGTAAAGGTATATCTTCATTATACAATAGAAGGATATCCTTCCAATATCCCGCTGATCGTCAGTGATGACGGGTTTGGAAGGAATGAATATATAGAAACCACAAGACCGCTTGTCGTGGTAACGGCACCGGGACCTGGAAGCGGAAAAATGGCAACCTGTCTATCACAGCTTTACCATGACAACAAGAGAGGTATCAAGGCCGGATATGCGAAGTATGAGACCTTCCCGATCTGGAACCTGCCGCTGAAGCATCCTGTCAATCTGGCATATGAGGCGGCAACCGCAGATCTGAATGATGTTAATATGATAGATCCCTTCCACCTGGAGGCGTATGGAGAAACAACAGTTAATTATAATCGTGATATCGAGATATTTCCGGTACTGAATGCAATCTTTGAAGGCATTTACGGAGAAAATCCTTATAAGTCCCCCACTGACATGGGTGTCAACATGGCGGGTAACTGCATTATAGACGATGAAGCCTGTAAGGAAGCTTCTTATATGGAGATCATCCGGCGCTATTATAAGGCTGCAGGAGATGTGGCAAGAGGCAAGGGAAGCGAGAATGAGGTATACAAGATCGAGCTTCTCATGAAACAGGCAAGGATTACCACTGAGGACCGGAAGGTGACGGTGGCTGCCAATGAAAGAGCAGAAAAGCTTGGTGTGCCTGCAGCAGCGATTGAATTTGCGGATGGAAAGATCATCACATCCAAGACGACGGCTCTGCTTGGAGCAAGCGCAGCATTGCTGCTGAATGCACTGAAGTATCTTGGCGGCGTAGATCATGATACCCATCTGATCTCACCGGCAGCGATCGAGCCGATCCAGGAACTGAAGACCCGGTATCTGGGCGGTACGAATCCCAGGCTTCACACAGATGAGGTACTGATCGCACTGGCAATTTCAGCGACTACGGATCCGAATGCAAGAAAAGCACTGGAACAGATTCCTGCGCTGACAGGATGCCAGGTGCATACTTCTGTTATGCTTTCTGATGTGGATATGAGGACATTTAAAAAGCTGGGAGTAGATCTGACCAGCGAGCCGATATTAAAAGGAAAGAGTAAGTAATTTATGAGTGAGCAGAACTTAAACCAATATGAACCGGGAAACGGAAATAATTCCGGTCAGGGAGATCCGGGAAATAAAGGAAATGAGGGCAGAAACGGCTCCGGTGGCAGTGGAAAAGATCCCAAACGCCAGAGCATTGTCCTGTTTCTGATCGCAGCATTAGTGACACTGCTTCTGATGAGCAGTTTTATGAAGATGATGTCCGGAGAAACACAGAAGGAGATCAGCTACAATGAGTTTATCCAGATGCTGGAGGATAATAAGGTAGAGTCCGTTACCATCAGCACGGACAGAGTTAATATTAAACCAAAGGAAGAAGAAAAAGCAAACAAGCTGCTGTATCTGTATGGCAGTCCATCGGCTGTTACTTATTATACCGGTAAGATCGAAGATGATGACACGCTGACCCAGCGATTGCTGAAATATGATGTACCTGTCAAGGGAGAAGTGGCAGACAGCTCAAGTGTGATCATCAGTTTCCTTTTAACTTATGTCGTACCGATTCTTCTGATGTGGGTACTGCTCAGCTTCCTGTTCCGTAAGATGTCCAAGGGCGGCGGTCCCATGGGAGTTGGAAAGAGTACAGCGAAGGTATATGTACAGAAGGAAACAGGAATTACCTTTAAGGATGTTGCCGGAGAGGATGAAGCGAAAGAATCTCTGCAGGAAGTTGTGGATTTCCTTCACAACCCCGGAAAATATGCGAAGATTGGAGCAAAGCTGCCCAAGGGAGCACTGCTTGTAGGACCTCCCGGAACCGGTAAGACACTGCTTGCCAAGGCAGTGGCCGGGGAGGCAAAGGTACCGTTCTTCTCTCTGTCCGGTTCAGATTTTATTGAGTTATATGTAGGTGTAGGTGCTTCCAGAGTAAGAGATCTGTTTAAGGAAGCAACCAAGAATGCCCCCTGCATTATTTTCATCGATGAGATAGATGCCATCGGAAGAAGCCGTGACAGCAAATATGGCGGTGGCAACGAAGAAAGGGAACAGACACTGAACCAGCTCCTTTCTGAAATGGATGGCTTTGACACTTCCAAGGGAATCCTGGTGCTTGGTGCTACCAACAGACCAGAGATCCTGGATAAGGCACTACTGCGTCCCGGACGTTTTGACAGGCGTATTATTGTAGATAAGCCGGATCTGAAGGGAAGGGTAGCGATCCTGAAGGTGCATGCCAAGGATGTCCATCTGGATGACAGTGTGGATCTGGACGCGATCGCACTGGCAACAAGCGGAGCTGTTGGTGCGGATCTTGCCAATATGATCAACGAGGCAGCGATCAATGCCGTACAGCATGGAAGAGAATATGTGAACCAGAAGGATCTGTTTGAGGCTGTGGAACAGGTGCTTGTAGGCAAGGAAAAGAAGGATCGGATCATGAGTCAGGAGGAAAGAAGGATCGTTTCTTACCATGAGGTTGGTCATGCACTGATCAGTGCTCTGCAGAAAAATTCCGAGCCGGTGCAGAAAATCACGATCGTTCCCAGAACCATGGGAGCTCTTGGCTATGTCATGCATGTGCCTGAAGAAGAGAAATATCTGCAGACAAAGGCAGAGCTTCATGACAGACTTGTCAGCCTGCTTGGCGGACGTGCTGCTGAGGAACTGATCTTTGGCGATGTGACTACGGGCGCAGCCAATGATATTGAGCAGGCAACCAATATTGCATCCAATATGGTGACCCGGTTTGGTATGAGCAAACGGTTTGGTCTGATGGGTCTTGCCACGGTAGAAAATGAATATCTTGGAGGCGGTGCAAGACTGACCTGCAGTGACAGAACAGCAGCTGATGTAGATACAGAAGTAATGGAAATCCTGAAGGAATGCTATGAGGAAGCCAAACAGATGCTTTCCGGTAACAGGGAGCTGATGGATAAGCTGGCAGCCCACCTGATCGAAAAAGAAACGATCAGTGGCAAGGAATTTATGAAGATCTACCGTGCTGAAAAAGGAATTCCGGAACCGGAGGAGAAGAAAGAGGAAGCGGATAATACAGAAGAATCTGGCAGAGCAGCAAAGCTGGAAGAGGAAACAGAGGCTGAGCTGAAGGCAGAGGAACGTACCCCGGAGGATTTCCTTAGACAGGAGCCTGCTGGAGATGAAGGTGAAAGCGGATCGAGAGGAATCTTCTCAGGTGCCAGAAAATAAAGAAAAGAAGTGACTGCAGTTCATGCAGTCACTTTTGTAATAGGAGAAGTTATGTTTGATATTCAGGAAGAATTAAAGAAGCTTCCCAGGTGTCCTGGTGTCTATATCATGCATGATGAAGCGGATACTATTATTTATGTGGGGAAGGCGGTCAATCTCCATAATCGTGTCCGCTCTTATTTTCGCAAAAATATTGGAAGAGGACCACAGATCGACAAAATGGTAACGCTTATCAACCGGTTTGAATATATTGTGACGGATTCTGAGCTGGAAGCGCTGGTGCTGGAAAATAACCTGATCAAGGAACACAGACCTAAATATAATACCATGCTGAAGGATGATAAGACTTATCCTTATATCAAGGTGACGGTGGGAGAAGAATTTCCAAGAGTCCTGTTTTCGCGTGAGATGAAAAAGGATCATGCTAAATATTTTGGACCATATACCAGTGCTGCAGCGGTAAAGGATACCATAGAACTGCTTAACCGACTGTATCAGCTCAGAACCTGTAACCGGAGTCTGCCAAGAGACTGTGGACAAGGAAGAGCCTGTCTGAATTATCATATCAAGCAGTGTATGGCACCCTGTCAGGGAAACATTACAAAGGAAGCCTATGGAGAAAATGTAAAGAAAGCCCTGGATTTTCTGAATGGACATTATCAGGAGATTCTCGGAGAATTAAAGCAGAAGATGCAGACGGCATCTGATCAGCTTGAATTTGAAGAGGCGATCCGTTACCGGGATCTGTATAACAGTGTGAAGCAGGTAGCGCAAAAACAGAAGATTACAGACAGTGATGGAGAGGATAAGGATATCATAGCTCTTGCAAATGATGCGAATGATGCGGTAGTGCAGGTTTTCTTTGTCAGGGATGGAAAACTCATGGGACGGGAGCATTTCTATATGACACATGTGTCACAAACTCCAAGAGAACAGATTCTTCTGGATTTTGTGAAGCAGTTCTATGCAGGAACGCCTTTTATTCCCAAAGAGCTGATGCTGCAGGAGAAAATCGAAGATCAGGAGGTACTGGAACAGTGGCTGACCGGGAGAAGGGGAGCGAGAGTTTATATCCGGGTACCGAAGATCGGAACCAGAGAAAAGCTGGTAGAACTGGCCGCCAGGAATGCAAGCCTGGTGCTGAACCAGGATAAGGAACGGATCCGGCGGGAAGAGGGAAGGACGATCGGAGCGGCGAAGGAGATTGCTGCACTGCTTCATCTGGAGAAGGCAGACAGGATGGAAGCCTATGATATTTCCAATATCAGTGGTTTTGCCAATGTAGGCTCCATGGTGGTATATGAAAAAGGAAAGCCCAAACGCAGTGACTACCGTAAATTCAAGATAAAGAGTGTGTCAGGACCGGACGACTACGCCTGCATGCGTGAGGTGCTGACAAGACGCTTTACCCATGGCATAGAAGAAAGAGAAGAACTTGAGGGAACCGCAGAAAAAAAGGAAGCGGGCAGCTTTACAAAATTTCCGGACGTGATCATGATGGATGGCGGACGTGGGCAGGTAAATATCGCACTGGCTGTCCTTCAGGAGCTGAAGCTGTCTATTCCGGTCTGTGGCATGGTAAAGGATGATAACCACAGGACGAGAGGACTTTATTTCAATAATGAAGAGATTCCGATCGACAGGAACAGCGAAGGGTTCAGGCTGATCACAAGAATCCAGGATGAAGCCCACAGGTTTGCCATCGAATACCACAGATCTCTTCGCGGCAAGGCACAGGTGAAATCGGTATTGGATGAGATCCCGGGAGTTGGACCGACGAGAAAAAAGGCACTGATGCGCGGTTTCAAGTCTATCGAGGAGATCCGGGAAGCGGATGTTGAAACACTTTTACAGGTGGAAGGAATGAACCGGCCTGCCGCCCAGGGAATCTATGATTTTTTCCATCAGAAAAAATGAAAATTTTACGGGAGAAACATGGAAAGAGAAGAGAGCAGATTGTTGAGATTCCCCAGTTGATGTGGTAAACTATTTAAGATAACGGTCTTCCGTCTGTAAAGGCGAGAGGGGAAAGGTATGGAGGGAACGTATGGCAAGCGTAAAACTGGAAAGCATCATTGAAAAGATGAAGCTGGAAAATCTGACACCTGATATTGATATTTCAAAGATCAAGATTACCCAGCCTGATATTAACAGGCCGGCGCTGCAGTTAGCCGGTTATTTCGAACATTTTGAAGCAACAAGACTTCAGATCATCGGTTTTGTGGAATATTCCTATATAGAAGGACTTCCGGTGGCAAGGAAAAAGGAGATCTATGAGAGACTTCTTTCCTGTGAGATCCCGGCGATCGTGTTCTGCAGGGAACTGAAGCCGGATGAGCTGTTTACAGAGATCGCAGAGGCACACAAGGTACCGCTTCTGATGACCAAGAAAGCAACATCTGCATTTATGGCAGAGATCATCAGATGGCTGAATGTAAAGCTGGCTCCCTGTATTTCAGTACATGGGGTTCTGGTGGATGTTTTCGGTGAGGGTGTCCTGATCACTGGCGAAAGCGGTATCGGTAAGTCAGAAGCAGCCCTGGAGCTGATCAAGAGAGGACATCGTCTGGTTACAGATGATGCTGTTGAGATCCGCAAGGTCAGTGATGAGACGCTTGTTGGATCCGCACCGGATATCACCAAACACTTTATCGAACTGCGTGGTATCGGAATCATTGATGTGAAGACACTGTTCGGTGTCTCCAGTGTTAAGGATACCCAGAATATTGATCTGGTCATTCGTCTGGAGGACTGGGACAAGGACAAGGAATATGACAGGCTCGGACTGGAAGAGGAATATACAGAATATCTTGGAAACAAGATAGTATGCCACAACATTCCAATTCGTCCCGGACGTAACCTCGCCGTGATCTGTGAGTCCGCAGCGATCAATCATCGTCAGAAGAAGATGGGATACAATGCGGCACAGGAGCTTTACCGCAGAGTACAGGAATCTCTGGCAAGAGGCAGAAGTGATGAGGATGAGGACGAATAGAAGCAACCTGTAAAGAATAGAATAAAGAGGGAGAATAAAAATGAAATACGTATTTGGTGTAGATATCGGAGGAACTACTGTAAAGATCGGACTGTTTGATGTAGAGGGAAATGTACTGGACAAGTGGGAGATCCCTACAAGAACCGAGAATGACGGTGAGGAGATTCTGCCTGACGTAGCAGACAGTATCAGAGAAAAAATGAAACAGATGGATAAAGATGCGATCGCCGGTGTTGGTGTTGGCGCACCCGGTCCCATTGATGCAGGTGGTGTGGTACATCGTGCCGTAAACCTTGGCTGGAAAACCTTTAATGTAAAGGAAACACTGGAAGCACTGATCAATCTTCCTGTCAGAGCAGGCAATGATGCCAATGTGGCAGCCCTTGGAGAAATGTGGATGGGCGGTGGAAAAGGCTATAAGGATCTGGTTGTTGTTACACTGGGAACCGGTGTAGGCGGCGGCATCATTGTAGATGGAAGGATGATCAGCGGAAGTACCGGAGCAGCAGGGGAGATCGGACATATTCATGTAGATGATACAGAGACAGATGTATGTAACTGTGGAAACAAGGGGTGCCTTGAGCAGTTTGCTTCTGCAACCGGTATTACCAGACTTGCAAACAAGAAGCTTGCTTCTACAGACATGGACAGTGTTCTGAGAGGCGGAGAGGTTTCAGCAAAGACAGTATTTGATGCTGTCAAGGCAAGAGACCCTCTGGCTATGGAGGTAGCAGAACAGTTTGGAAAATATCTGGGAGACGCCCTTGCAGCAGTGGCAGGAGTTGTAAATCCGGAAGCCTTTGTTATTGGAGGAGGTGTGTCCAAGGCAGGAGAGGTTCTGATCGATTATATCAGACCTCATTATGAAAAGAGTGTATTCCATGGATCCCGTGAAGCGAAATTTGCACTGGCAACACTGGGAAATGATGCAGGAATCTACGGAGCAGCAAAGCTGGTGCTGGATGCAGTAGCAGACAGATAATAAATATTAAGAAGCAGGTGCGGACATTGAGGGGATTTGGCGAAGCAGTTTATGAATATATCAGAGCGAATGTACCTGAAGAGGATATTCTGACAGAAGAACCGATGAGCAGGCATACAACATTCCGGATCGGCGGTGAAGCAGCATGCTTTATCCGGATCAGCAGTGAGGAACAGCTGCGTAAGCTGATCCCTTATTTTGAAAATGTCGGCGTTGAATATTTTGTCCTGGGAAAGGGCAGCAATCTGCTGGTAGGAGATAAAGGCTATCCGGGAGTGATCCTTCAGATATCAGATGCCTGCCAGCAGATAGAAGCAGAAGAAAACAGGCTGCAGGTGCAGGCAGGTGCTGCACTTTCAAAGGTGGCGCTTTTTGCCATGGAAAGAGGACTTGAAGGACTGGAATTTGCCGCAGGGATTCCCGGAACGGTAGGCGGCGGTGTGGTGATGAATGCTGGCGCCTATGGCGGCGAGATGAAACAGGTGGTGGAGAGTGTCAGAGTACTTTCTTCAGAGGGAGAGATCCTTACGCTCGACAATGACACCATGGAATTTGGATACAGAACCAGCATTATCAGAAACCGAAATTTTACAGTGCTGAGTGTGACTTTCCGGCTGCGGGAAGGAAACAGAGAGGAAATCCGTGCAAGAATAGAGGATTTTCAGAAGCGGCGTATGGAGAAGCAGCCTTTAAATTATCCTTCTGCAGGTAGTACGTTCAAAAGACCGGAAGGATATTTTGCCGGAAAGCTGATCATGGATGCAGGACTTCGGGGATTTCAGATTGGTGATGCGAGAGTATCGGATAAGCACTGCGGATTTGTCGTCAATGTGGGAAAGGCGACTGCAAGAGATGTCACAGATGTGATCGAGGAAGTACAGGAAAGAGTCAGGGAGCGCTTCGGTGTTTCACTGGAAAGAGAAGTCATCTATCTGGGTGAGTTTTAACAGCCATGCAGGAAAAGGATGATAGGAAGATCATCTTTGATGCAGAGGAATGGATATGCAGCAGGAGGAAATGGAATGCGCTTTGTTGTAGTGACAGGAATGAGCGGCGGCGGAAAAAGTACAGCACTCCATATGCTTGAGGATGTTGGATTTTATTGTGTGGACAATCTGCCGGTTCCACTGATCGAGCAGTTTGTAGAACTGATCGCCATGCCAGGAAGTGAAGTGGAAAAGGTAGCTCTCGGGCTTGATGTACGTGTGGATCAGCCTTTTGAAGATGCACAGAAGGCATTGGAGAAGCTGAAAAAGAATGGATATAATTTCGAGATCCTGTTTATGGAAGCCGGAGACAGTGTCCTGCTGAAGCGGTATAAGGAAACAAGGAGAATGCACCCGCTTTCTCCTGGAGGCAGGGTTGAAGACGGTATCCACAAGGAGAGAAAGATCCTGCAGGATATCAAAGGGAAAGCCGATTATGTGATCGATACCTCAAATCTTCTGACACGGGAGCTGAAAGAGGAAATCGACAGGATTTTTGTGAAGAATGAAGAATATAACAGTCTGATGGTAACAATACTGTCATTTGGCTTTAAGCATGGGATACCGGCAGATGCGGATCTGGTATTTGACGTAAGATTTCTGCCAAATCCCTATTATATAGAAGAATTAAAGTATAAAACGGGAAATGATAAAGAAGTACAGGATTATGTCATGGATTTTCCAGAGGCAGGGATATTTATTGACAAGCTGACTGATATGCTGGAATTCCTGATCCCTAACTATGTGAAGGAGGGAAAATATCAGCTTGTGATCGGAATTGGCTGTACAGGGGGAAAGCACAGAAGTGTCACCCTTGCGAATAAGCTGTATGAGCGGTTGAAGAATAAGGGAAATTACGGACTGAAGATCGCACACCGTGATGTGCGGGCACAGGGGATTTGACCAAAGGCAGGAAATTTATGTCGTTTTCAGCAGAAGTAAAGGAAGAACTGGAAAAAGTCATGCCGCAGGCAAGACACTGCAGACTGGCGGAGCTTTCTGCAATTGTAGAGTTTGGCTGTCATATAGAAGAAACAAATGGAGAAATACGGATTACGATCCATTCGGAAAACGATGCAGTTGCCAGAAAGTACTTTACATTATGGAAAAAAACATTTAATATAGGTACTGATGTTGCAAAAGCACTACAGGCTTTAAAATTCACGGGAGATAATGCGGGAGCAGGAAAGGGGGCAGATCCTGTCCTGATCAAAAGTAGCTGCTGCAAGAGAGCATATCTCCGGGGTGCTTTTTTATGTATAGGTTCTATGAGTAATCCGGAGAAGGGGTATCATCTGGAGTTTGTCTGTGAGACTGATCGTCAGGCTCAGCAGATACAGGAAGCTATACATAGCTTTGACATAGAGGCGAAGGTAGTCAGACGCAAGAAATATGATGTTGTGTATTTGAAGGAAGGCGCCGGGATCGTAGATCTTCTTAATGTAATGGGAGCGCATGTATCTTTGATGAATCTGGAGAATCTGAGGATTGAGAAGGAAATGCGCAATTCCATAAACAGACAGGTGAACTGCGAAACTGCCAATATCACGAAGACGGTGAATGCGGCCAGCAGGCAGCTGGAGGATATTCAGCTGATTCAGACACATATTGGGCTTTCGGGTCTGCCAGAGCATTTAAGGGAGATTGCTCTTGTAAGACTGACACATCCGGAAAGTTCTCTTCAGGAGCTGGGTGGTTACTTAAATCCGCCGGTTGGAAAATCCGGTGTGAATCATAGATTAAGGAAGCTGAGTGAAATAGCCAGTCAAATTCAGGTTAAAGCTTAAAGGAGGAGAAATATTATGATTGAAAAGTCCATTGAAATCAAGATGGCAGAAGATTTTGATGCACGTCCTATTGCCATGCTGGTACAGATTGCAAGCAGACATGACAGTGATATTTATCTTGCGACAGAAGGAAAAAAGGTGAATGCCAAAAGCATCATGGGAATGATGAGCATGCCTCTGAATCAGGGAGAGAGCGTAACTGTAATTGCAGAGGGAGCTGATGAGCAGGCTGCTGTGGATGCTATTGGTAATTATCTGAACGGCAAAACGGAATAGATGAAACTGAAATACGGACGCCACACTTGTCAGAGTGTGGCGTCTTTTGTAACATGGAAAATATAAAAGGATAGGAAAAGAAAAGCTGCCAGAGGCAGCTGGAGGATTTTATGAAGAAGAAAATGCTTTTTATTTATAATCCGAGGGCGGGAAAATCCCAGATCAGAAGTAATCTTCTTGATATGATCGATATTTTTGTAAAGGCCGGGTATGAAGTGACTGCTTATCCGACCCAGGCGCAGGGGGATGGGATCAGGGCAGTTACAGAAAGACAGATCGGTTACTATGATATGATCGCCTGCAGCGGTGGTGATGGCACACTTGATGAAGTGGTGACCGGTATGATGAGGTGTGAAAAAAGACTGCCGATCGGTTACGTGCCGGCAGGGACGACCAATGATTTTGCAGGAAGCCTTGGCATTCCAAGGAGTATGGACAAAGCAGCAAGAGTGATTGTGGATGGCAGAAGCTTTCGCTGCGATGTTGGTGGATTTAATGAGAATATTTTTGTCTATATTGCGGCATTCGGCCTTTTTACAGATGTTTCCTATGAGACAAGGCAGGACATGAAGAACGTGCTGGGACATATGGCTTATGTACTGGAAGGCATGAGAAAGCTGTCGAAAGTGAGATCCTATACCATGAAGGTGACCTGTGGGGACAGAGCGATAGAGGGAGATTTTATCTTTGGAATGATCACAAATTCCCTTTCTGTAGGTGGTTTCAAGAAGATCACCGGTGACAATGTAAAGCTGGATGACGGTGTATTTGAAGTAACTCTGATCAAAAGACCCGGGAACCCGGTGGAGCTGAATACGATCATGGCAGCGATGGTGAACCGGAATATTGATACCGATCTGATGGAATGCTTTACAGCATCGGAGCTGCAGATTGAATCGACAGAAGAGATCGCATGGACACTGGATGGAGAATTCGGAGGACGGCACAGCAGAGTTGAAATCCGAAATTATAAACAGGCACTGGAGATCAGGGTGCCGGAGGAAGAATAAATAGCCTTATAAAAGGGAGGATGCCAGGTAAGCTGTCTTACCTGGCATTTATTATGAAAAAGTTATTATAAAATCAAGTAGATGTTGTTTTCTTTGTTTCATCTTATGCTCTTAGTATAAAGGGCAGAAATGTCTAAAGAATGTTGAGGTGTTGAAGTTTTTTTAAATGAAATGTTAATAAAATATGAACACCTCACATTTTTTCCGGTTCCGGATAATCTACACCAAAGGTTTCTACTGTGACAGCAGCGATCTTCTGATCCTCCAGGGGTCTGTCAGAATAGTCGGTAGGGGTCTCAGCGATCTTGTTCACAACGTCCATACCCTCAATGATCTTGCCAAAAGCTGCATAGGAGCCGTCCAGATGGGGTGCATTCTTGTGCATGATAAAGAACTGGGATCCGGCGGAATCAGGCATCATGCTTCTTGCCATGGAAAGAACGCCTTCTGTATGCTTTAAATCATTCTGGAAGCCGTTAGCGGCAAATTCACCCTTGATGCTGTAGCCGGGGCCGCCCATACCGGTGCCCTGGGGATCACCACCCTGGATCATGAAGCCTCTGATCACACGGTGGAAGATCAGGCCATCATAAAAGTTTTTCTGGATCAGGCTGATGAAGTTGTTTACGGAAACGGGGGCGATATCGGGATAAAGCTCTGCTTTCATGACATCTCCGTTTTCCATGGTAAAGGTTACAACAGGATTTTGTGCCATAATAATATTTCATTCCCTTCTTTTCAATTTTTGTAAACTATACTATAATAGTAAAATGGTATGGGATTTCATAGAATGAAACCCACGTATTTATTCTACAGAATCCCAAAGGACTTTTCAATGCTTAAATATGTTGTGTTTGCAGTAACAGAGATGGGGAGACAGGTTCTTGACAGAAGCAGAGGGGAACTGGAACAGGTCTTTACCGGAGAAAAGACAGAATTTTTGATCATTTCAGCAGCACAGACAGAAGAGAGCCTTTCAGGAATTAGGCAGAGGGAAAGCCTGTTACTGACAGATGATCCTGCGTGTTTAAGGAAGCTGCAGGCAGCAGGATTCTATACAGCAGGTCTTCATCATGAAGAAAATCAGGGCACCTTTTTTGAAGGTGCAGCTTATGTCATAGAAGAGATAGGAGAAATTACCTTCTCCGTTTATGACGAAATTTACAGGCGGCTTGCCGGGCTGCCACTGATGATCACAAGGACGAAGCGGCTTCTGATCAGGGAGAGCACGGTAGAGGATGTTCCAGAGTTTTACCGGATCTACAGGGATCCATCCATTACGAAATACATGGAGGATTTGTTTGGGGATCCCGAAGAAGAGATAGCTTACATGAAGGAATATATCCGTCAGATCTATGGATTTTACGGATATGGGATGTGGACAGTACAGCTTCTTTCCGGAGAAGTGATCGGCAGAGCAGGGCTCAGTGTGAGAGAAGGCTATGAACTTCCGGAGCTGGGATTTGTGATCGGCTGTGACTATCAGGGACAGGGCTATGCAGAAGAAGCCTGCAGAGCGGTGCTTGTCTATGGAAAGAAGGAGCTTTCTTTTGAACATGTACAGGCACTGGTAGAGGAAGAGAATCTTCCGTCCAGAAATCTGCTTATAAAGCTTGGGTTTCATTTCGATAAAAAAGTGAATGAGAAGGGAACTGAATACCTTCTTATGATAGATTGACAATATTTTGAAAGGAGTTTTTGCATAAAAATGAGTAAAGGGAAATATTATATTACAACGGCGATTGCCTATACATCAGGAAAACCGCACATCGGAAACAGCTATGAGATTGTTCTGGCAGACAGCATTGCCCGTTTCAAGAGAAAAGATGGCTATGATGTTTTTTTTCAGACAGGAACGGATGAGCATGGACAGAAGATCGAGCTGAAGGCACAGGAGGCCGGTATTACACCGAAGGAATATGTAGACAATGTGGCTGGCACGATCCGGAAGATCTGGGATCTGATGGACACCTCCTATGATCACTTTATCCGTACAACAGATGATTATCATGAAAAACAGGTACAGAAGATCTTTAAGAAGCTGTACGATCAGGGAGATATTTACAAGAGCTCCTATGAGGGACTGTACTGTACACCCTGTGAATCCTTCTGGACAGAATCCCAGCTTGTGGACGGCAAATGTCCTGACTGCGGAAGAGAGGTAAAGCCGGCAAAGGAAGAGGCATATTTTTTCAGGATGAGCAAATATGCTGACAGATTGATCGAGCATATTAACAGCCATCCGGAATTTATACAGCCGGTATCCAGAAAGAATGAAATGATGAATAACTTCCTGCTTCCTGGCCTGCAGGATCTGTGTGTTTCCAGAACCTCCTTCAAGTGGGGGATCCCGGTAGACTTTGATGATAAGCATGTCGTTTATGTATGGCTGGATGCTCTGACCAACTATATCACCGGTATTGGCTATGACTGTGACGGAGAAAGCAGTGAGCAGTATAAGAAATACTGGCCGGCTGACCTGCACCTGATCGGAAAGGATATTATACGTTTCCATACGATTTACTGGCCGATCTTCCTGATGGCGCTGGGTGAGCCCCTGCCAAAGCAGGTATTTGGCCATCCATGGCTTCTGATGAACAATGACAAGATGAGCAAGTCAAAAGGAAATGTGATCTATGCAGATGAACTGGTAGATTTCTTTGGAGTGGATGCTGTCAGATATTTTGTCCTGCATGAGATGCCTTTCGAAAATGATGGAAATATCACCTGGGAGCTGGTAGCGGAGCGTTTTAATACAGATCTAGCCAATACCCTTGGTAATCTGGTGAACCGTACCGTATCCATGAGCAACAAGTATTTTGACGGTGTTGTTACCAATACCGGCGTGACAGAGCCTGTGGATGAGGAACTGAAGAATCTGGCTGTGACAGCCTATGACAGAGTAGCAGATAAGATGAAGGATCTGCGAGTGGCTGATGCCCTGACAGAGATTTTCACCTTATTTAAGAGATGCAACAAATATATCGACGAGACAGAACCGTGGGTACTGGCAAAGGATGAAGCGAAGAAGGATCGTCTTGCGACCGTTCTTTATAATCTGACAGAAAGCATTCTGATCGGTGCTTCCCTGCTTGAACCCTATATGCCTACAACGGCAAAGAAGATCGCAGTGCAGTTTAACACAGAGATCAGAAGCTTTGAAGATCTGGCCGAGTTTGGAAGATATCCCTCTGGCAGCAAAGTAACAGAAACACCGGAGATCCTTTTCGCAAGACTGGACCAGAAGGCAGTTTCAGCAAAGATCGAAGAGATGGAAGCTGTAAGAACAGCTGCAGCAGAGAAGACGGAAAAGGAAGAGAAAGCAGAGGAAGGCATTGATATTGAGCCGAAGGCTGAGATTTCCTATGATGATTTTGCAAAGCTGCAGTTCCAGGTGGGCGAGATCATTGAATGTAAGGAAGTACCAAAGTCCAAGAAGCTCCTCTGTTCACAGGTGAAGATCGGAAGTCAGGTAAAGCAGATCGTTTCCGGAATCAAGCAGCATTATTCCGCAGAGGAAATGGTAGGCAGGAAGGTGATGGTTCTTGTGAACCTGAAGCCGGCAACCCTGGCAGGCGTTGTTTCTGAAGGTATGCTGCTCTGTGCAGAAGATGCAGATGGTAATCTGGCACTGATGACACCGGAGAAAAAGATGCCGGCAGGAGCAGAGATCTGTTAGAGGAAATAGGGGACTCTCCGGCAGAAAACAGGAAGAGGGTTATATATGGTCAAAAAAGAAGAATTTGTATTTGACTCCAGGGACGGACAGAGTAAGATCCACGCGGTCAGATGGATTCCGGAAGGAAAAGTGATCGGGATTCTTCAGATTGTCCACGGAATGGCCGAATATATTGAAAGATACGAGGAAATGGCACACTTTTTCGCAGAAAAGGGAATCCTGGTTACAGGAGAGGATCATCTTGGACATGGAAAGAGTGTGGACGAAAAGGAAACCTATGGTTATTTCTGTGAACAGGATCCGGCGACGGTAGTTGTGCGGGATGTACACAGACTGAAAAAGATGACACAGGAGGACTATCCGGGAATCCCTTATATCCTGCTTGGACACAGTATGGGTTCTTTTATTACAAGGAATTACCTGTTCCGTTACGGCACAGGAATTCAGGGAGCGATCATCTGCGGTACCGGCTCACAGCCCGGCGTGGTGGTGAAATTCAGCAGGGCGCTTGCTGCATTTCAGGGACTGCTTCTTGGAGAGAAGCATACAGCAAAGCTGATAGATAAGCTGGCTTTTGGAAATTATAATAAACAGGTAGAAAAGCAGAGGACTTCATTTGACTGGCTGTGCCGGGATGAAGCAGTGGTTGATGCCTATATAGCTGATGAGCTGTGCGGATTCATTTTTACCGTAAACGGGTTCCGGACACTGTTTACCCTGCTGGATCGTCTGAACAAAGAAGAAAATCTGAAAAAAATGCCGGAAACCCTGCCGGTGCTGTTCATTGCCGGAGAGAAGGATCCGGTAGGAAATTATGGAGAAGGAGTCAAAAAAGCTTTCCGGGATTTCCAGAAGGCCGGACTGACTACTTTAAGCATGAAGCTGTATCCGGAGGATCGTCATGAGCTTTTGAATGAGCTGGATAAGGAAAAGGTTTATGAGGATATTTATTCATGGATATTGGAACGGATCAAGGAGTATCAGTTATAAGAGGTGTATGTTTTTATGAAAAAATTAAAATTTTGGCTTTGGGGAATTTTCTGTATGGCAGTCCTGACTGTTACGGCAGGGCTGTGTATTCCTGCAACTGTCAGGGCTGCAGAGGCAGGACAGGGTACAGAAAATATCGATACAGAAGAGCTGCTTGGAGATGTGAAGGATAAGCTATCCGAGGCAGTATCAGAAATGGATCCGAAGACAGTAAAAGAGATTTTCAGGTTTGCCTCCGAAAAGATTTCTGATGGAAGTCTGGACACTGAAGAGGGACTAAAGGCGGCTATTCAGGAAAGTGAAGAAAAATTCGGGATCATCATTAAGGAGGCTGATGCCAGAAAAGTGGTAGAAGCTATGCAAAAGCTGGAGGATATGGGCTTTTCTGCTGATTATGTACTGGATAAGGCAGAAACACTTTATGACAAATATGGAGCAGACTTTGTAGATCATACAAATGAAATTATCAGGGGTGCTGTAGAAAATGCAGTAAAGAATGCCGCAGAAAGCTTTTTCAGCAATTTATGGCAGTCCACGAAAAATTTTTTCGGTGGACTGTTTGGCGGCTTTCAGATAGCGGACAGGCAGTGAAAGGACAGTAAATGAGTGCAGGATTGCCGTGTGTGATTCGGTTTGTATCATCAGATGAATGGGAAGAAGCAATGGGACTTGCCTGGAAAACCTTTCTGGAATATGAGGGCGATGTTTATCCGCCGGAGGGAGTGCGCAGCTTTGAGGATTTTATCACTGACTCTGATCTGAAAAGAATGTTTGCGCTTGGAACCTATCAGATGATGGGAGCATTCTTCTCAGGAAAGCTGGTAGGGATGATATCCCTGCGCAATAAAACGCATATTTCATTGCTGTTCGTGGACGGTGATTATCACCGGAGAGGGATTGGGAGAGCATTGATCTCGTTTCTTTCCGAGTATGTCAGGAAGGAAGAGGGACTTAACAGGCTGACGGTAAATGCGTCGCCTTATGGAGTTGGATTCTATCACAGACTGGGGTTCCGGGATCTTGGTCCGGAGAAACAGCAGGATGGGATTATTTTTACTCCCATGCTTTTAGAATTTGACAGAGGATAAGGAGAAACAAATGGGAAGAATTTTTGGACTGGAAAGCCCTTTTATGAATTTTTTAAACAGAGTAGCAGATCTGATCTGGCTGAATATTCTGACGATGATCTGCTGTATTCCGGTCGTAACGATCGGAGCATCTCTGACGGCAATGAATTATGTGCTTTTGAAAATGGCAAAAAATGAAGAAGGATACATAACAAAGGCATTCTTTAAATCATTTAAACAGAATTTTAAACAGGCGACATTGATCCTGCTTATACAGCTTGTGATTTATGGAATCCTTGCGGGCGATCTCTTTATTTTCCGTTATGCATCTATGGATTTCCCGGAATGGCTGCAGATTGCTGTGATAGCGGTGGGAATCCTTGTGACATTTGCGACTATATATCTGTACCCATTACTGGCAAGGTACGATAATGCAATTAAGGCAACCTATAAAAATTCTTTTCTTATGGGAGTGCTGAGTCTGCCAAGAACACTTCTCATGGTGCTGTGCTGGCTTATTCCTGTGATCGTGTTTTTCTTTGCTAATCCGATCCTGCCGCTTGTGTTCCTGCTTGGAATTTCAGGTCCCGGATATCTGAATGCACTTTTATACAGGAAGAGCTTTGAACGCTTTGAGGAAAAGGACGACGATACAGAAGAAGGATCCGGGGAAGCCGGGGATGAAGCTGTAGAGGAAGTTTCAGGAGAAATGACAGACCAGCATATGGAGTAGAGATGGAATCAAAAAAAAGGCAAATCTTACAGTGGTCGATTTTGGGAGGAATACTCGTCATTGTAGTGACGGTCATGCTCTGTGTCTCTTTTTCCAGGATCAAGAGAGAGGGCATTCAGAATTATGAAGATGTGATGACGAGTTCTGCATCCAAATATGCACAAAAAGTGAATATGGAATTGTCAGAGCTGCAGACAGCAGCTGATGTGGCTGCAGATGTCCTTTCCACGAGCAGCCATTATGGACAGAGTCTGATCAAAGAGACGCTTATGGCGGTGCAGGAAAATACAAGCGCAGAAAAAGCAGTGTATTATAATGGTGGAAATACAGGATATGTATGGGACGGAACGGACTTTGCAACAGCAGATCTGGAAAAGGAGCCGTATTTTGGACAGCTTGCCGGATTGTCAGAAACCAAGGTTTTCTGTATGAGAAATTCTGAGGATCTGAAAACGACAGAGCTGGTCATCATGGCTCCGGCAGGGGAGACCGGCAAGGGGAGCGTGCTCCTGTATTTACCAGTACGGAAGCTGGATAAGCTTTTCAAGATCAGTGTTGACTTTGGTGCAGATGCATTTGCCCTGATTATTGACAAGAATGGCTATATTGTTACCAGTGGAACCTATGAAAGTGACTTTCTGACAGAGCTTAATTTCTGGAACAATTTTGCAGATAAAAATAAGGAGTCTGTTTCAAAGGCGAGAGTCAGGCTGGTCAATGCCATGACAGGATGTATTGAGGCCTCCTCCAGGGAAACAGGAGAAAAGAGGACAGTCGTATATGCACCTGTCCTGAACAGTGGATTCACCGTTATCATAGGTGTTGACCAGAGCTATGTTGACAAGAAGGAATCCAATTTCTGGAGGAGCAGCGGTGTAATGCTGACACAGCTTCTGCTTGTGCTGATCGGCTTCTTTGCCGCATTCCTTACCATCAGCTATACGACCAGGAAGAATGTGGCGGAGCATGACAGACTGCTCCGTGAGGAGGCGGATACCGACCTTCTGACAGGACTGACAAACAAGCTGGCAACAGAGAGAAAGATCAAAGAGTATATAGCAGAAAATCCCAATTCCCTCGGTATGATGTTTGTACTTGACATTGATAATTTCAAGAAGATCAATGATACGATGGGACATGCCTTTGGTGATGAGGTGCTGAAGACCCTTGGCAGAACGATCAGCTCCCTGTTCCGTGTAACAGATATTATTGGACGTACGGGTGGTGATGAGTTTACCATATTCCTGAAATTCCTGAAATCCGATGAAAATACACTGAAGGAGGCCAGAAAGCTGGTGCAGTTCTTCAAGGATTTCACCGCAGGTGAATATGTAAAATATTCAGCAACAGCAAGTATTGGTGCTGCAGTATTCCCGGAGAACGGAAGTGATTTTGATTCCCTGTACAAAGCGGCAGATAAAGCACTTTACAAGGCAAAACAGAGAGGCAAGAACCAGCTGGCATTTTATGATGACAGAGACAGAAAATAGGAATTGTACAATTTGTATATAAAAATATGCACATGATGTACAAACTGTCGAAAGCAAATGGAATCAGAAAGGTTTCTAAGCATTTCTCACAATGGAATCAGAAATCTTTGTGGAATAGTGGTATAGCTAATTTGGACTACGTCCGTTATACTAATCTTAACGTTGAAGTTGAACCTATTTTTCAAGGAGGCTAATGAAATGGCAAGTTTATCATTAAAAAATATCTGCAAAGTATATCCTAACGGATTTGAAGCAGTAAAAGATTTCAATCTTGAAATCGCTGATCAGGAGTTTATTATTTTCGTAGGACCTTCAGGATGTGGTAAGTCTACAACCCTTCGTATGATCGCTGGTCTGGAGGATATTTCTTCTGGTGAATTAAAGATCGGTGACAGAGTTGTTAACGATGTAGAGCCTAAGGATAGAGATATCGCAATGGTATTCCAGAACTACGCTCTGTATCCTCATATGTCAGTATATGACAATATGGCTTTCGGACTTAAGCTGAGAAAGGTTCCGAAGGATGAAATCGATAAGATGGTTAAGGAAGCAGCTAAGGTTCTTGATCTGACAGCACTTCTTGACCGTAAGCCCAAGGCTCTTTCTGGTGGACAGAGACAGCGTGTTGCAATGGGACGTGCTATTGTTCGTAATCCTAAGGTATTCCTTATGGATGAGCCTCTTTCAAACCTGGATGCAAAGCTTCGTGTACAGATGCGTATTGAGATCGCTAAGCTGCATCAGAGACTTGGTACCACCATCATCTATGTAACACATGACCAGACAGAGGCTATGACTCTTGGTGATAGAATCGTTGTTATGAAGGACGGTGTTGTTCAGCAGGTAGATACACCTCAGAATCTGTATGAGAAACCTGTAAACCTGTTTGTTGCAGGATTTATGGGATCACCTCAGATGAACTTCCTGGATGCTGTTGTAGATGTTAAGGGTGATACAGCATACTTAAAGGTAGCTGGAAGTGAGATTCCGCTTCCTCCTGCTAAGTCCAAGAAGCTGATCGAGGGAGGATATGCTGGAAAGACAGTTACATTTGGTATCCGTCCTGAAGATGTATATGATTCAGAGATGTTCATTGAAACTGCTAAGTGCGTATTTGAATCTACTATCAAGGTTTATGAATTGCTTGGTGCAGAAGTTTACTTATACTTTGATCTGGCTGAGTTCCCTATCACTGCAAGAGTTGATTCCAGAACAACAGCAAGACCTGGCGATACTGTTAAGTTCGCATTCGATGTTGAGAAGATTCACGTATTCGACAAAGAAACAGAGCAGGTTATCACAAACTAGGAATAATCTATATGAGGGATGCACATTGCATCCCTCTTTTTACTGATTGCCCAGATATGAAAAGAGAGGAATGAAAGCGGATGATATCTTCACAGGTAATAGCAACAAGTATTGAAGAGCTGCGTGCCATAACGAGAGTAGAACTTTGTGTCTATGATCCGGATGGAACTACGGTAGCGTCTACTTTCGATAACAAGGATATAGAAGCAGGACTGATCAGAAGCTTCGTGGAATCTCCGGCAGATAGTCAGGTGATTGGTTTTGATCATCTTCTAAAGATCATGGATGAGGGAGAATTGGCTTTTGTTCTTGTGGCAAGAGGAAGCAGTGATGATACTTATGTTGTTGGAAGAATTGCAGCAAGCCAGATCCAACAGCTCATGGCGGCTTATAAGGAACGGTTTGACAGAAATAATTTCTTCCAGAATCTTTTACTTGACAATCTTTTGCTGGTGGATATTTATAACAGGGCAAAGAAGCTTCATATTGAAGTAACAGTACCGAGAGTGGTGCTGATCGTGGAGACGGAGAAGGAAAGAGACAGTACGGCAGCGGAGTTTCTGGGGGGACTGTTTTCTTCCCAGTCAGGTGACTTTATTACCGCCATTGATGAGAGCAGTGTGATCCTGATCAAGTCACTGGAACCGGGAGAAGGCTATGAGACGGTAGAGCAGACCGCAAATATGATCGTGGATATGATGAATGCTGAAGCAATGATGAATGTAAGGGTTGCTTATGGAACGATTGTGCAGGAGCTGAAGGATGTATCAAAATCCTATAAGGAAGCCAGCCTGGCGCTGGATGTTGGCAAGATATTCTATGTTGAGAAGAAGGTCAATGCTTATAGCAATCTGGGTATAGGAAGATTGATCTATCAGCTGCCGGTAAATTTATGCAGGATCTTTATTGATGAGATTTTTGGAGATGCTGACCCGGCAGAATTTGATGAGGAGATTCTGACAACAGTGAATAAATTTTTTGAAAATAACCTGAACGTTTCAGAAACCTCCAGACAGCTTTTTGTACATCGGAATACACTGGTGTACCGGATTGAAAAGCTTCAGAAGAGTACAGGGCTGGATGTCAGGACATTTGATGATGCCCTCACCTTCAAGATTGCCATGATGGTAGTTAATTATATGAAATATCTGGATCATCTGAATTATTAAAAGAATAGATGATAATGAAGGTAGAAATACCTTACAAGAGATAAAAAGTACTGAACAACCCGTATCTCTGCATATACATATATGTGGAGGGATGCGGGTTGAATTTATATGAAAAGAAAATTGTGTATTTACATAGAACAAAAGGAGATGGAACCGTAGAAAACTGTGGCTTTGCTTCCTTTCAGTGTATTCCGGGAGGTTATAAGCTGGCAGTACAGCTCCGGCCGTTGCAAAGAACTGCAGGGGAAATGAAAATTTCGGAAGAAATCAAAGAAGAGGTATCTGTATATCTGGGTATGGCAGAGGAAGATAGGGACAATACTGCGGCAGGAGGAGCAATAGCGGGAAGACAGATAGAAATAGGGAAGCTGTCTGTCAGATGCAGCAGTGGAAACGGGATGTTCCGGTTTCCGGGTAATCAGGACGAGATCAGGATTAATAATAACAGGTACGCAGTCAGCAAAGCAACAGGGATCCGGATAATATGGCATGATGGATGGGAGGCTGCAGGCAGTTTCGGACAGGAGAAAACAGATGGGGATGGATTTTGTAAAGAGGACTTAATACTAATGCCGGATAAATGGGAGCAATTAAAAAAGCAGTATGAAATCCTGCATCCATTTGGTGACGAAAGAGAATTTATTTCGATCAGGCCGGCAGATTTTGTCATAATGACGCAGCAATATCAGAAGCTTGTCCATAACAGCTTCCTTCTCCATGGCTATTTCAACTACAGGCATCTTATACTGGGCAGGGATACAGGACCTTTTGGGAATGGTGATATCTGCTTCTGCCTGGGGGTTCCGGGGGTATTTTATGAAAGAGAGAAAATGGTAGCCATTATGTTTGGGTTTGAGGGCTTTGAAACTGAAGGGAAGGTCGAAGATGGAAAATTTGGATATTATTTGAGAAAAGTAGAAATTTGAAAAAAAAGATGTTATCATGTACATAGGTATCAGAGTCCATGTTTGATGGATAACGAAGGATTAACAGCTATGAAAATTGCGGTCTTGATCGGTGGTCTGCGTTTTGACAGTCAGCGCCGTATTATGAATGGAATATTGGAAAAGGCGGTCTTTGACGGGACAGATGTTTTTATTTTTACCTGTGATTCGTGGACCTATTCTTCTCCTTATTATACTAAAGGAGAAACCGCTATTTTCTCATTGCCGGATCTGAAAGATTACGACGGTGTGATCCTTCATGGTGACACAGTATATGACAAGAGTGTCATATCTGAACTGGTAAAAAAGATCAGGGAAGCAAGGATTCCCTGTATCAGCCTGAATGTAAAATATCCGGGAATGCTTTATATGGGTATGGATAATGCCAATGGAATTTACGGGATTGTGGAGCATCTTCTCCAGGTACATCGGGCGAAGCACTTTGCTTTTATATCAGGACCGGAAGAGAATATGGATTCCACGGAGAGATGGGAGAGCTTCCGGAAGGCACTGGCGGACAATAAGATTCCCTTCGATAACCGCTATTTTTATTACGGTGATTATCATCCTGAGAGTGGGAAAAAGGCAGTTGGATATTTCTACGACCTGCCGGGAGCATTTCCGGATGCTATTGTGGCGGCTAATGATGAAATGGCATTAGGGGCTTTTTACAAGCTGAAGGAGCTGGGGTATGGGGTCCCAGAGCAGGTGCTCCTTACCGGGTATGATAATGCGATCGTTGGCAGGAACCATTCTCCAAGGATCACCAGTGTGGAGAGACCTGAGACAGAGCTTGGAGCAAAGGCATATGAAAAGCTCAGGGATGTGATCCTTGGGAAAGAGGGATCGGAAGAAACAACCCTGAAAAGTCATCTGATCTTTACCGAAAGCTGTGGCTGTCATGACAGTGAAGCAGAACCGGAGGAAAGCTTCCGGATGAAGATGATCACAGACAAGCTTCATGTGACAGAGTTTTCTGAGATCGTGAAATCCTCATCAGCAGATTTTACCGGGGCACCCACCTTTGAACAGCTGCTGGCAGAGATACGCAGATACATTAAACTGATCAATCCGGATGAGTTCTATATGTGTATGTGTGTGGTGGAGGACTCTTACCAGACAGACAGAAATTATGAGATTACGGGAAAAACACAGATAGAAGCACTGTCACAATATGCACCGGAAATCTGTATTCCGCTGATCTACAGGCGGGGAGAATTTGAGAATTATGGAAGATTCCCGGTAGAAAAGTTTCTTCCGGATAAATACACAGTAGCAGGAAAAGGCAGGTTCTACACTGTAGTTCCGCTGCATTATCAGGATCGCTGCTATGGTTACTGTGTTATTGGAAACAGCCGTCTGATGATGGACAGCGAGCTTTTCCATTTATTTATCATGAATATTAATAATGCCCTGGAGAATTTAAGAAAGCAGTCAATGCTGAATTCCATGGTGCACAGACTGAACCGGATGTGGATCTATGATACCCTGACAGAAGTATTTAACAGAGCAGGATTTTTCAAGTTCGCACCGAACCTGATCCATGAGGCTATCGACAGGAAAGAGAATCTGTTTATTCTGTTCCTGGATCTGGATGGACTTAAGAGCGTCAATGACAGGTATGGTCATGACGAAGGAGATGCTTTTATCAAGGCAATGGGAATGATCCTGCGTCAGTTACATGGAAACGGGGAACTGGTGATGCGCTATGGTGGTGATGAGTTTGTCGTTATGTCCAAAAATTATACGGATGAGAAGGCGGCAGGCTATATCCGCAGGATCGAAAGAAGCATTGATGAATATAACATGACCTCCGGCAAGGAGTATAAACTGGGCGCCAGTATGGGGTACAGTCTGGTAGAGCCGGAAGAAGACATGAAGCTGGAGGATCTGATCGAAGTAGCAGATCAGGAGATGTATAAGGTAAAAAAAGCCAAAAAGGAAAGGCTGAAAAACCAGCAGCCGTAAGGCGTGTACCTGATACAGAAAAAATCAGGAGGGGCGGTTAAGCTCCTCCTGTTATTGTGTGTGCGGTATCTGCGCTAAAGGAAGCTGCCATGCGTTACCCTTCTGATTAACTCGGGGCAGGTGACCCTGCGGCACATGGAAAAATTCCTCTTAGTGCTGCTTTGTTCCCAACCTGACACGGTTCGTGGACATCCATTGCGCAGGACCCACCCTTCAGCGCCATCAAAAAGGGGCAGCCACAGCAGCTTCCTTCAGAGCAGATATGTATTACTTTAGTAGTATATGGGGTTTTCGAAGATTTGTCAACTTGAAAGGAAACAGGAAATGACTGAGCAGGAAAAGTATATGAAGGCGGCCATAAAGCAGGCAAAAAAGGCATACGCTCTGCTTGAGGTACCGATCGGCTGTGTCATCGTCCACGAAGGAAAGATCATAGGAAGAGGTTATAACCGTAGAAATACGGATAAAAATACGCTGGCACATGCAGAGATCACAGCGATCAACAGGGCGAGCAAAAAACTTGGTGACTGGCGGCTTGAGGGCTGCACGCTGTATGTGACACTGGAACCCTGTCAGATGTGTGCAGGTGCGATCGTACAGGCCAGGATCGATGAGGTGGTAATGGGTTGCATGAATCCCAAGGCAGGCTGTGGGGGTTCCATACTGAATATTCTGGAGAATGAAAGATTTAACCACCAGGTGAAGGTGACAAGAGGAGTTCTGGAGGAGGAGTGCTCCAGTATGCTGAAAGAATTCTTTAAGGGACTTCGGGTGAGAGTAAAGATGGAGAAGAAGCTGCGGGTGTCGGCCGTGGCTGAAAATACTGCTGTGCAGCAGAAAGAAACGGGAGAAGAGAATGTTAACGAAGATAAAAAATAAATATATAGATACTGCATTTTTTAGATATGTACTGGTGCTTGCTGTTCCCATGATCATTCAGAATGCCATTACCAGCTTTGTCAGCTTTCTTGACAATATCATGGTCGGGCAGGTTGGAACAGAGCAGATGTCTGGTGTAGCCATTGTCAATCAGCTTATTTTTGTATTTAATATCTGTATCTGGGGCGGTGTGTCTGGCGCCGGGATATTTGGTACCCAGTTTTATGGTAAAGGGGATTATGAAGGGCAGAAGTATGCATTCCGGTTTAAAATGTATGCCTGTATCATTATCGCCGGGATCGCCCTGCTTTTGTTTGGATTCTTTGATACGGATCTGATCTCCCTGTACTTAAGTGACGGAGGAAGTGTGGGGAACACTGCACTTGCCCTTCAGTATGGAGAGCAGTATCTGAGGATCATGATGGCAGGACTTGTGCCATTTGCTGTCAGCCAGGCCTATGTGAATACGATCAGGGAAACCGGGCATACATTTGTGCCGATGCTGGCGAGTCTGGCAGCAGTGGTAACCAATCTGGTGCTGGATTATGTGCTGATCTTCGGGATAGGAGGGATCCCGGCCTATGGGGTGCAGGGTGCAGCCATAGCGACAGTGGCAGCCAGATTTGTGGAATGTGCCATTGTGGTGATCTGGGCACATACTCATATAGAGAAGAACCCGTATCTGAAGGGAGTCTATCATGGATTCTCTGTTCCGGGGCATATTTTGTCTGGCATTATTAAAAAGGGAACGCCGCTGATGTTCAATGAAATGCTCTGGGCAGTGGGAATGGCTGTGATCGCCCAGTGCTACGCAGTCCGTGGTCTTGAGGTAGTAGCAGCACAGAATATTTCCTCTACCATAAGCAATCTGTTTAATATTGTCTATCTGCAGCTTGGCGGGTGCATTTCCATCGTAGTCGGACAGCTTCTTGGTGCAGGCCGGCTGGAGGAAGCCAGGGATAAAGATAATAAGATGATTTTTTTCTGTGTGCTCTGCTGCATGGGAGTATCACTTATTATGATATTTGCAGGCCGTTATTTTCCGATGATCTACAAGACAGAGGACAGTATCAAGGAGCTGGCCGGCAGATTTATTATGATCTCCGCTCTGGTCATGCCGCTTTGTGCTTTTTCACATGCGTCTTATTTCACACTGAGGTCCGGGGGCAAGACTGGAATCACCTTTCTGTTTGACAGTGTTTATACCTGGGTAATTGTAATTCCGCTCGCTACAATACTTGCCAAGCATACAGCACTTACCATAGAAATGGTATTTTTCTTTGTATCCTTTACGGAGATCATTAAAGTTACCATCGGTTATTTTATGATCCGCAGTGGTATCTGGCTGCAGAATATTGTAAAGGAGCCGTAAACCCGTTTAAAATGTGAATGCTACTTATAATAACAATATTTTGATATTTGTGGCTTGTGTAATACTATATCTTGTACTATAATTAAAAACGTACATCGTTAGTACAAGGAGGGGTTTCATGAAGGTAATTAAGAGGAACGGGTCAGAGGTAGACTTTGACATCAGGAAAATTGTAGCTGCAGTTGCCAAGGCGAACAAGGCGGCGATCAGGGAAGAGCTCACAGAGGAGCAGATCGAGGAGATCGCGGATTATATTAATTTCAAATGCAGCAAGATGAACCGAGCTATTTCCGTAGAGGAAATGCAGGATATGGTAGAAAATCAGATCATGGCACAGGGTGCCTTCAATGTGGCGAGATGTTATGTAAAGTACCGCTATACCCGTTCTCTTGTAAGAAAAAGCAATACAACAGATGACAGGATCCTGTCTCTGATCGAATGTAATAATGAAGAGGTTCTGCAGGAGAATTCCAATAAGGATCCGATCATCAACAGTGTGCAGCGTGATTATATGGCAGGAGAGGTAAGCAAGGATCTGACAAGAAGACTGCTGCTTCCCCAGGATATCGTAAAAGCAGATCAGGAGGGACTGATCCATTTCCACGATGCAGACTATTTTGCACAGCATATGCACAACTGTGATCTGGTTAACCTGGAGGATATGCTGCAGAACGGAACTGTTATCAGTGAGACATATATTGACAAGCCTCACAGCTTTTCCACAGCCTGCAATATCGCCATGCAGATCATTGCGCAGGTGGCCAGCAACCAGTACGGCGGTCAGAGTATTTCTCTGACACATCTGGTTCCCTTTGTGCAGGTATCCAGAGAAAAGATCCGCAGGGAAGTGCTCGAGGACGCAGAGCTGATGGGTGATACACCATCAGACGAAGTGATCAGCAGGGTTGTTGAGAGACGGCTTCGCAAAGAGATCGAAAAGGGTGTACAGACGATCCAGTATCAGGTGATCACATTGATGACCACCAATGGTCAGGCTCCGTTCCTTTCCGTGTTTATGTATCTGAATGAGGCAAAGAGTGCACAGGAAAAGAAGGATCTTGCGCTTGTGATCGAGGAAATGCTGAACCAGAGGATCCAGGGAGTCAAGAATGAAAGCGGAACCTATATCACACCGGCATTTCCCAAGCTGATCTATGTGCTTGAGGATGACAATATCCATGAGGGAGATCCGTATTTTTATCTGACAGAGCTGGCAGCAAAATGTACTGCCAAGAGGTTGGTTCCTGATTATATTTCCGAGAAGATTATGAAGCAGCTCAAGGAAGGAAACTGTTTTCCTGTTATGGGATGCAGGAGCGCCCTGAATCCCTGGAAGGATGAGAATGGAAATTATAAATTCTATGGAAGATTTAATCAGGGTGTTGTAACGATCAACCTGGTGGATGTGGCACTTTCTTCCCAAAGAGATATGGATAAGTTCTGGAAGATCTTTGATGAGAGACTGGAGCTTTGCTATAAGGCACTGATGTACAGGCATAACCGTCTGAAGGGAACTCTTTCTGATGCAGCGCCGATCCTGTGGCAGTATGGTGCACTGGCAAGGCTGAAAAAGGGAGAAACGATCGATAAACTGCTGTATGGAGGATATTCTACAATTTCCCTTGGCTATGCTGGACTCTGTGAATGCGTCAGATATATGACAGGAAAGTCACATACCGATCCGGTGGCGAAGCCCTTTGCACTGGAAGTGATGAAATATATGAATAAGGCCTGCGAGAAATGGAAGGAAGAAACCAATATTGCATTCAGTATTTATGGTTCACCGATCGAGAGCACCACTTATAAGTTTGCCAAGTGTCTGCAGAGAAGGTTTGGTATTATCGAAGGCGTGACGGACAAGGGGTATATCACAAACAGCTATCATGTGCATGTAACAGAGCCAATCGATGCTTTTTCCAAGCTGAAGTTTGAATCAGACTTCCAGGCTCTTTCCACAGGAGGGGCGATCAGCTATGTAGAGGTTCCCAATATGCAGGATAATATCCCGGCGGTGCTCAGTATCATGGAATTTATTTATGACAATATCATGTATGCAGAGCTGAATACCAAGAGTGATTTCTGCCAGGAATGTGGCTATAACGGAGAAATCCGGATTGTAGAGGATGATGGCAAGCTGGTATGGGAATGCCCGAAGTGCGGCAACCGTAACCAGAATACCTTAAATGTGGCAAGACGTACCTGTGGCTATATTGGTACACAGTTTTGGAATCAGGGAAGAACGCAGGAGATCAGAGAGAGGGTGCTGCATTTATAATGAACTACGCAAATATTAAATATAATGATATTGCAGACGGAGAGGGCATACGCACCTCTCTGTTCGTTTCCGGGTGTACCCATCACTGTAAAGGGTGCTTTAATGAGGAAGCCTGGGATTTTAATTATGGAAAACCATTTACCAGAGAGGTAGAGGATAGGATTCTTGAGAGTCTTAAACCATCTTATATTGCAGGACTGACGCTGCTTGGCGGGGAACCCTTTGAACCGGCAAACCAGAGAGAGCTTGTGCCTTTCCTGAAACGGGTCAGAGAGCAGCTTCCGGACAAAAATATCTGGTGTTATTCCGGATATACCCTGGAGGAGCTTCAGGGAGAGAGCCGGGCACACTGTGAATGTACAGAGGAAATGCTGTCGCTTTTGGATGTGCTGGTAGACGGAGAATTTGTAGAGGAAAAGAAGGATATCAGTCTGGCATTCCGTGGATCTGCAAATCAGCGGATCCTGCGGATGAAAGAGAGGTAAGCCTTTTAAGAGCAACTATGAAGAAAGACCTGTCAGAAGGTGCGATCACCAAAACCATATTGTTATTTGCAGGCCCCATGATCCTGGGGAATCTGCTGCAGCAGTGTTATAACATAGCAGATACACTGATCGTAGGCAGATTTCTGGGAGCCCATGCGCTGGCGGCAGTAGGCTCTGCCTATACACTGATGACATTTCTGAATTTCATTATCATCGGACTCTGTATGGGAAGCGGCGCGGTATTTTCTGTTTATTTTGGGAAAAAAGAGGAAGAAGGCCTGAGGGGCAGTATCGGGACTTCCTTTGGGATGATTGCGCTTGTTACACTGGCCATCAACGGTCTTGTGTTTCTGTTCCTGGATCCGATCCTGAGAGTACTGCAGGTACCGGCAGATGTATATGATCTGATGCGGGAATATGTTTTTGTGATCTTTTTCGGGATCGTGTTTATTTTCCTGTATAATTACTTTGCCTTTTTGCTGAGGGCGCTTGGCAATTCTGTGGTGCCTCTGGGGTTTCTGTGCATTTCTGCCGGACTGAATATTGTACTGGATCTTCTGTGTGTGATCGTATTTCAGATGAATGTTTCGGGAGCGGCTTTTGCTACTGTGGTGTCACAGATCGTATCCGGTGTGGGAATTGCATTGTATACTTTGAAAAAGGTGCCGGAGGCACACAGCATTTTCAAAGTAAGCAGGGACGGGAGTCTTTTCAGGGAAGTGCTGCACAATTCTTTTGCAGCCTGCATCCAGCAGTCTGTCATGAATTTTGGGATACTGATGATACAGGGACTGGTCAACAGCTTTGGCATGGCTGTGATGGCAGCCTTTGCAGCAGCGGTGAAGATCGATACCTTTGCCTATATGCCGGCACAGGAATTTGGAAATGCTTTTTCTTTGTTTGTATCGCAGAATCATGGGGCGGGGAGAAAAGATCGTGTGCTGGAAGGAATGAAGAAGGCAGCAGGCCTTTCGGCAGGATTCTGCATAGTGATTTCCGGTCTGATCTTTGCATTCGCACCGCTTCTCATGAGGATTTTTGTAGACAGCACAGAGACGCAGATCGTTCAGATTGGTGCACAGTATCTGCGGATTGAGGGAGCTTTTTACTGTGGGATCGGGATCCTGTTCCTGTTCTATGGATTTTTCAGGGGTGTGGAGAAATCAGTCATGTCGCTGGTGCTTACTGTGATTTCCCTTGGAACCAGAGTGGTACTTGCCTATGTGCTTTCACCTGTGCCGCAGATCGGGGTGCTTGGTATCTGGTGGGCAATCCCGATCGGATGGATCTTGGCGGACAGTGTGGGATTGTGGAGACTGTTGAAGTGGAAAAGAGGATAATATTGGCTGCAGGGCAGGGAGGAATTTTATGTATACGATAGGACAGGTTTCAGAGATGTTTGGACTGCCGGTTTCCACGATCCGGTACTATGATAAAGAGGGACTGTTTCCGGAGATCCAGCGCAGCTCCGGTATTAGAAAATTTTCAGAAAAGGAGCTGGAGACGCTGCGGTTAATTGAGTGTCTGAAAGGTTCTGGGCTGGAGATCAGGGATATCCGGCAGTTTATACAGTGGTGTCAGGAGGGCAGCAGTACCTACGGGCAGCGCCGTGAGCTTTTCAAGAAGAGAAAGGAAATTGTAGAGCAGGAGATCCTGGCAATGAAGAAGACGCTTGCTATGATCGAATTCAAATGCTGGTATTATGAGCAGGCCATGAAGGAGGGCAGCGAGGATGGCATAAACAAGATGATACCGGATAAGCTGCCGGAGAAGATACAGGAGCTGTATGATTTTGCACATGACAGGAATACAGAGCAAGGAAAAGTATGAGATGCCGGGCGGATCAGGTCGGAGGATATTACAGGAAGGCAGGAATACAGAAAATGAAGATCAGGCTGGCAGAAAAACAGGATGTTGGCAGGTTAATGGAGATTTTCGACATTGCCAGAGAATATCAGAGGACACATGGAAATCCAACCCAGTGGGAAAACGGCTATCCGCAGAAAGCGTTGGTTTTGCGTGATATTGAGACAGGAGTCTGTTATGTAGTTGAGGAAGAAGGATGGATTGTGGCAACCTTCAGCCTGATTTATGGCGCAGACAAAACCTATGCAGTGATCGAACAGGGAAGCTGGAAAAGTGATGCGCCCTATGCGACAGTACACCGGATGGCATCCGATGGAACTGTGAAAGGAGTAGCAGCCTTTGCCTTAGAATGGTGTGGAAAGAAAGAGAGACATCTGCGTGCAGATACCCATAAAGATAATCTTACCATGCAGCATATTCTTCAAAAGGAAGGTTTTAAATACTGTGGGATCATACATGTGGAGGATGGAACAGAACGGCTGGCATATGAGAAATATTGAACAGTCATTTAGATGCAGGAAGAGCAGTGGAAAGTCAGGAAAATCCTGATTTTCCACTGCTTTTTTCAGAATGAGACAAATGTAAACTTGGCAGAACAGGCTTTTGGTGAGATAAAAAATATAGGTCAGAAGTAAAGAGGAGGCATTGCTGTATGGGAAGAATAAAACAAAAAGTAATGGTATGGATAACAGCATGTGTTATAGCTGTTGGTCTGTTTGCCGGAAATGGAATGGAAGTGAAGGCGCAGGGCAGGGGTATTGACTTTAATACTGCTGAAGCAGATCGAATAAAAAATAATGGCTCTTATGAATTTGTGCCAGGAAACTGGTTTATTATTAAGATGAACGAATATGATGAAGTACGTGCTGTCTATAACATAGTTTATAATAAGGAGATTATTAGAAAAGAATATGCGGCGTAAGGAGTGATGATAAAACGGGCGAGTTTAAGATTTATGCCCCAACGAAAACAGAAAAAGGGGAAGAGGTAGACAGCTGTGGTTATGAGAGCATGGAAGTGCAGGAGAGTAAGGGCGTGCAGGATCGGAAATGGAAAACATTAATATTGATATTTAAAGTATATATAAATCAGGTAGCTGAACAACCTGTTGAATATGTGGAATCCAGTCCGGAAGCCTCTTCCCATACCCACTCTTTCAACTGGGTAACCGTCACAGAACCATCCGTCGGAGTAGACGGCCTGGAAGAATACCGCTGCAGCTGCGGACCGGTAGAGCAGTCACAGGTGATCCCCGGCAGCCAGTTTTATGTGAAAGATATGTTCGGAAATATAAAGGACGCACCGGTGAATGGTACGGTAGAATACGATGCCGGGACATGGCATACGATCAGTGATTATGTACTGAAAAAGATGTCGGAAAGACCTGATGCAACAGTAACAGTGAAATTTATTTACAAGGGAAAGACCTATCAGATCATATTCCCGGCAGGTACAGATTATACAGCAGTACTGAATGATGAAGATATGATGTACGGTTATTTTGGAGTGGCAGAGAAGCTTGGACTGACTGTAACAGAACTGGATTAAAGGATAAAAGGGGTTTCAGATATAAAAAACAGTGCGGTGAGATAAAACTGCACTGTTGAGACTCGCACTGTTTTGCGTTCCAGTTGTCCTAATACTTTTATAATACTGATGTAATGCCTCCGCACAATTATATAAGCCATCCAAATAATATCGTTCACCTTGACTTACTAAATCTTCATATATGTCTATATGATATTTCTATTTCTGTAATTTCTTCGCATACTCATAAATTCTCTCAAGCATTCCGTCTTTATCTTCTCCCAATTCTCCACAGATTTTATCACCAAATCCCATATATGTATTGAATCCAAGCATATATACAGCCATTGCCATAGACAGTTCGTTGTTTTCATTACCATACAATGATGCCACTTTTCTCAATTCATCAATAACCGTATCGTGATTATGAAAATGATAAAAAGCTTCTATTTCTAGGCTATACTGTCCTTCGCTTCTGGGGGCAAGACATTTCCAAACACACAGATGAGTGTTTACAAGCCATTGAAGAAGCCATTTGGGATATAAAATTTTCTGATACAGTTACCGACTATGATATATCTGAAGAATAACTCTAGCTTATACAAACGTTTTTTGGAATGAGACAAATGTAAACTTGTCAGATTTTTTCTTATGTGAGATAAAGAGAATATTGAATGTTGTTTGCGGCAGCAACCGCAGAAAAAAACAGAAAAAGGAGCAACCCAATGAAAACAAGACTTGTGAAAACCAGGCTGCTGACAGCGCTGCTCATGCTGTGCATGCTGCTGCCACAGGTGCCGATGTTGGCATTTGCAGCTGAAAATGAGGGGAGTGTGACAAATCCTTCTGGAGGCAGCAATGTAGAGGTCAATACGACGGTGCGGGACAATTACACAGATATCAAAACCTATGAAACGGTTCGAACCTACGTGAATGGGACTGTCACGGTCGATGGTGATTCATCCGACCTCAATGGAAGTACCCTGACCTTTATAGACCGGGGAGCTTTGACCGTCCAGGCAGTTTATGACAGTGCAAGTAACAAAACTACCCTGACCCTGGATATCACCAATATCCCAAAGGGAGTATACTACACGGATTACAAAGAGAATAAGAGCAGGATGACGACCACCTATGACGGTTTCAAGCTGACTTACGCTGGATCTGTAACAAATCCGGCAACCGGCAAGGAAATAATTAACGAGATCAGGGACGATTATTATACCCGCAACCATGTCTACGAAAGGGAGTGCCTTACTATCCAGGCAGCGGAACCTACGGAATCTGTCGGGAATGTGGAATCCCATGATCAGCCGGGCGATGTCCATACCCATTCTTTCAGCTGGGTGACTGTGACAGAACCATCCGTCGGAGTAGACGGCCTGGAAGAATACCGCTGCAGCTGCGGACTGGTAGAGCAGTCACAGGTGATCCCCGGCAGCCAGTTTTATGTGAAAGATATGTTCGGAAACATAAAGGACGCACCGGTGAATGGTACGGTAGAATACGATGCCGGGACATGGCATACGATCAGTGATTATGTACTGAAAAAGATGTCGGAAAGGCCTGATGCAGCAGTAACAGTGAAATTTATTTACAAGGGAAAAACCTATCAGATCATATTCCCGGCAGGTACAGATTATACAGCAGTACTGAATGATGAAGATATGATGTACGGTTGTTTTGGAGTGGCAGAGAAGCTTGGACTGACTGTAACAGAACTGGATTAAAGGATAAAAGGGGTTTCAGATATAAAAAACAGTGCAGTGAGATAAAACTGCACTGTTTTTTTCGGAAGTTACACAGAAAAATTCTTTCACTATGGATCGTCTTTGTATATAATAAATCTATCTATAAAGACGGAGTGAGCATTATGAGAGAAAAATTCTGGTCCGGAAACAGAATCCGAAGCATCCTTTTATTAGCGTTATTTAGCCTGGTATTTCTTGGAACGGAATATGTATTTGTAGATGTGGCAGCAGTACAGGCAGATGCGGAAAGAACGGTACTTTTCCAAAATTATGTGTTGGGAAGCAGCGTGGCCGGCTTTCTGCTGTTCCCCCTGGCAGACAGACTGATCCCGGAGAGATTTCACCGGGCAGAGCGTATTGTATTTTTTCTGATCTGTATGGGAAGCTTTTTGATAATTTTGAGAAATCAGAATTATCAGGCAATGTTGACAGCGGGATGTATCCTGTTTGTGATGCTGGGACTTCTTGGCAGCAGGGTATATTATGTGACAGCAACGGCGCTTGGAAACACTTATGGATTTGGAAGAACAGCTGGCATGGGTTATGCTTTGGGAATCATGCTTCAGTTTGTCAATAATATGCTGATCCGTCATAATGATATACAGGCAGCAGTATTGCTTGCAGCGATTATGATTTCTGTATTTCTGACAATAAAAATACAGTTCATGAGGGATGGCAATATATGCACAGATGGTGGAAGACCTGTGAACGGCAATTTAGAAGATAACGATACTGGGGAGGTTCGTATTAGGCAGAGGTCTGCCGGATGTAGAAATGCAGGTATGCACATGAAACATCCGGTTCCGGCTGCCTTTTTTCTGATCATCAGTGTGGCACTGATGACCTGCATTTTTTCTACGCTGGATAATGAAGTGACACTGGTGCATGCAGTCGGAGGAGTTAACATCGGAAGCTGGCCAAGACTGCTTCTGATGCTCAGTGGTCTGTGCGCCGGGTTTCTGTTTGACTGGAAGAACGATCAGACCCGCGAAGTGATCATGTATTGTGTCATGTTGCTTTCTACAATCTGTATCCTGCTGGTCCAGTCGGGTGGTCCATTCCTGATCGGACTTATCATATTTTATCTGACAGCCGGATTTTTTGCAGTGTATTTTGCTGTCAGCTTTCTGGAACTGTCGTTTTATATGAAAGAACAGAGGCTGTTTGCAGGACTTGGGCGGGCTGTGAATAATTTCAGTGCGGTATGTACCAGTGCGGTATCCCTTTCTCTGGTAAAGAGTGGAAACAGTCTGTTGATTTATTCTGTAACAATAGTGCTGTTTGTTTTAGTGGGGATCAGCCTGTATCTTTATGCCGTAAATTCAAATATCATATATGCAGGAGATGCAGCAGAGAATTCGGAGAAGGAAGGAGCTAGTGATAACTCTGACAAAATGCGGCACTTTGCGGAGGCATTTGGGCTGACAGAACGGGAAACGGAAGTGATGGAAGCACTGCTTACTTCTGATGAAGGGATACAGGGGCTGGCAGAGAAGATCTATATTTCACGTGCCATGCTTTACCGGCACATTGCATCCCTGAATGAGAAAACCGGTACACAGAATCGGATCGGGCTGATCCAGTTTTATTATACGTGGAACGAAAAATGCAACATTTTACAATAAAGTGTTGCATTTTTACGTTCATTCACCAAAGTGAATTCAGGTAAGTGCTAACTCAGTTTCGACCTCTTTTACAAACGCAGGATTACATTCAGCTATTGCACAAATATCTTCAGTTTTGTACCCTCTGTTTATCATGTTCCGGATAACGATTTTCTGATCCTCAATTTTGCCTTCATTTCTGCCCTCAATTCTGCCTTCATTACGTTCATCCTGCATCAATTCTTGTAAAGCCTGGCACATATTAAATTCCTCCTTCTGGTTTTCTGTTTTATATAAATCCTTCTTCTGAAGCATAGCTGCGTTATCTGTCATGACAGCAATGGCGTCCCATGTATCTTCATTCAGATGAGAATAGGTCTCATCCTTCATCAGCTCAATCATTTTCTTCTTATTATTTCTGCAGTTTATGGCTTGAAACAATGGTTTCAGATCGGAGCGGAATGCGTCAAATACATACTGCTCATTAATGCAGAACAGGTGCAGATGATATTCTTCAAACAACGATTGCAAATTTTTGTTTTGAGGATCAAAAGCCATCATATCCGACAGCCTTCTTGGACCATCCCACGGTTCTGTTCCGCTGTAAAGACAAAGCGTATATACAGGATGCAGTCTGTCCGAGCTTAGAATACCGGAAAGTGTTTCATCCATGCTGACAGCTGGATTTTTCGGTCTGTTTTCGGAGTTCATGAGCAGTCTGCGTTCCTGTTTTCTTTCTTTCAGCTGCCGGCGGTACTCTGCGGCATCATACCCCATACACCGCACCGGCATGGCGTAATCAATGTAGCTTTGGTTTTCTACAGCAAGTACCTGTAAAACCATGCCAGATCCGAGTACCATTTTTACATCACGGATGATTTCCGTATCTTTTTGCCGTGTTTTCCCTGGCAACCTTTTATCTGTGATCACATAGTTTTCCGAAGCTTCCCGTAAATCTTCTGCCCGGATGATCTGCCTTCCCTGAAAGCAGCAGCCATTGAAGAGATCTGCAAACCGATCCTTATTCTGCAGAAACTCCTTCATGCAAGTATCGTATTTCCCCATAAAATTCCTCCTTTGCGCGCAGAGGATTCTATGGACTGTTGAAAATCCTCTGCTTATTCAAAATAGTTTGGATTGTAAAGCATGGATTTTCTGATCTATAGAATGTCAGGCTACATCGGAAGGAAGTAACTGACCAAGAAAAGGGGATTTCCCTTTAACATACAGATCTGATTATTGCAATCATAGTATCTGTAAAAAGAAAACTTCTATGCTTTGAGATGATTCTAACATAGAAGTTTTCAAACTGCAATAAATGTTTTTTCGTTTCACTGATGATAAAAAGAATGCAACATTTTGTAATCAAATGTTGCATTCTTGCGTTCACTAATAATATCGGCACTTGGGGAAATTACTTTATAGGCAAATTGAAATTTTTTAATTTGGTATGTTTAGCGATATCTAATCTCATCCGGATTCTTTTCTTTTTGCCTGTAAAATCTCGTTTATTTGATCAATATAACTTGTGCCAGCCAAAAGCGTCATTGGATACCTGCCTGAACCTGTTCGACCAGAGAAGGATCACATTCCAAAAACCTGCAGATATTTTCGCAGGAGATACCACCAGCCAACATATTGGAAATAATGGTTCTGATCTTAGCTTCACTGTTCTGCTTCTCCAGGAGAATCCCTTCGTGCTTTCCTTCACGTTTTCCAATAAGAATCCCCTCGTGTTTTCCCTCACGTTTTCCGATAAGAATCCCCTCGTGCTTTCCAATAAGAATTCCTTCGTGTTTTCCGATAAGAATCCCCTCATTCATTTTATCCGCCATTAATTCATCTAAAGCCTGGCACATATTAAATCCCTCCTGATTACCGTATGTATTTCTGAAAGCTTCTTTGTTTTGAAGCAGGGCTGCATTGTCTGTCATGACAGCAATGGCATCCCATGTGTCTTCGTTTAAATGGGAATAGAGTTTATCCCCCATAAGCTCGGTCAGCTTCTGCTTGTCCTTTCTACAGTTCATGGCACGAAAAAGCTGCCGGAGGTCTGTATGAAATTCATCAAATCCACTATGCTCATTAACACAAAACAGATTGAGCGGATAGTCTCTGAACAGGAATCTCAGACAATTATCATTTGGATGGAATGCCATCATATCTGAAAGTGTCCGTGGTCCATCCCATGGATCTGTACCACTATAGAGACAAACAGTATAAACCGGCTGCAGCCGGTCCGTTTTCAAAATTCCGGACAATTTTTCATGGCTTGTTGCACCGGATATAATGCTGGATCCCTTTTGACGCCTGTTCATTAAATTCCATCGGCGCTTCTTTGCTTTTAACTGCCTGTGATATTCTGCGGCATCATACCCCATGCACCGCACCGGCATGCTGTAGTCAATGTAGCTCTGATTTTCGACAGCCAGTATCTGCAAGGCTGTACCTGAGCAGAGATACATTTTAACATCCCGGAAAAACTGTGTTTTCCTTTGGGACTGGCGCGAATTATGCCCCTGGGCATCTGTCCCTTCGTCAGCTTTCTTTTCCGGGGGAAAATTCTCAATGATATACATTTCAGAGGCATCCTGAAGCTCCTCTGCCCGAATAACCTGTTCACCCTGAAAACAGCAGCCATTGAAGAAATCTGCAAAGCGTTCTTTGTTTTGCAGGAACTCCCTCATACAAGTATCATATTTCCCCATAAAATTCCTCCTTTGTGCGCAAAGGATCCTATGGGTTTGAAAATCCTCTGCTTATTCAATTACATGTTGGATTGAAAAGCATGGATTTTCTGATCTGTTAGAATGTCAGAGCATTTCCCGATGGAAAAGCATCTGATCCGGGAAAGGGCTTGGCCCCTGGTTTACAGAGTAGCTTTTTATTTTCACCTGTCTGTAAAAAGAAAACGTCTATGCTTTGATCTGAGTCTATCACAGAAACTTCCGAACTGCAATAAATGTTTTTCCGTCAATCTGTTACAGGAAAGGCAGGAAGCAGAGGGACTGATCACAGACGGATTTTTTCAAATACCTGATCCTTGTCATCCTGATCAATTCCAAGATACCGTTTTGTGATCTGATAGGA
>QULQ01000011.1 GCA_003490145.1 Lachnospiraceae bacterium OM04-12BH | reverse complement strand
CAAACCCTCACGAAAAACCCTCAACAAGTTTGGCAAACCCTCAACAACTTTGATTATCCGTAATTTTCTATACGGCGAAGCGGGCATCAATCCTTTCGATCAACACCCGCTTCTAAACTATACTCTCCAATGGTCTCTACCTCTTTTCGTAGTATCGTTTCCTTATTCAGTTTTCTTTTCTCTTTCGTACTTCTCCACTTTTTCTTTTGTACCAGGTACTGTAACGGTTCATCAATCTGTTTCTCTTATGTTCTTCGTTACTTTTTCTTTTGTGCATCCATACGATTGAGTGCTTCTTAAGTACTTGTCCTTTGTACTTTTTTCTTTTTCTTCTGTGTTTTTGTAACTTTAGTATAATCGAACGGTCTTTATTTGTCAACACATTTTTTCATTTTTCTTCTATTTTTTTATTCACTTTCCAGTTTGTGGATTTATTTCAGTTTTATTGTCATATTTTGTCGATTATTCTGTCATTTTATTTTGCATGCTTCAATCCGGAATATCAGGAACAACCTGATTTCCTGTAAATAAAAAAGAATCCTGCTTGCAGGATTCTCCGCCTGCGGCGGGTCGCTCCATGCGACATCTACCCTTCCGCCGCAGTGCGATCCTGCCCGGAGGGTTTTTTATGTCATTGGAACATTACGAAGTAATTTCCTATGACATAAAAACAGGCTTTCTTCCTGCCCTGTATGGCATTCAGAAAGCCCTGTCCTTTTCAGTTCAATATTCTGTTACATCCCATCCGCTTAAATTATTAAATTAACGGATACTTATCTGTCAGCTTCTGTACGATAGCTCTTGCTTCGGGGATCTTCTCCTCGCCGCCCTTGATGATCAGAGCAATTGCTTCAGCGATCTGATCCATATCATCTTCCTTCATACCTCTGGAAGTAACAGCAGGTGTGCCAAGGCGTACGCCGCTTGTTACGAAAGGAGACTTGGGATCATTGGGGATCGTATTCTTGTTAGCTGTGATATGTGCCTCGTCCAGCATCTTCTCTACAGCCTTGCCTGTCAGATCATAAGTGGTCAGATCCACCAGCATCAGATGGTTATCCGTGCCACCGGATACAATCCTGATATTCCTGCTCTGCAGTCCTTTGCAGAGTGCCTGTGCATTTTTAATGATCTGCTTCTGATATTCTTTGAAATCGTCTGTCAGTGCCTCCTTGAAGCAGACAGCCTTGGCTGCGATCACATGCATCAGCGGACCACCCTGGGTTCCCGGGAATACTGCCTTGTTAAAATTGTACTTCTCTGCTGCTTCCTTATTGCAGAGGATAAGACCGCCTCTCGGTCCACGCAGAGTCTTATGGGTTGTTGTGGTAACGACATCTGCATAAGGGATCGGGCTTGGATGAAGTCCTGCTGCCACAAGACCTGCGATATGTGCCATATCTACCATCAGCACTGCACCAACCTCATCTGCAACCTCTCTGAACTTCTTGAAATCGATGGTTCTTGCATAGGCGGATGCACCTGCAATGATCATTTTGGGCTTGCATTCCAGAGCGATCTCCCTTAATTTATCATAATCGATGAAACCATCTTCATTGACTCCGTAAGGAACAATATGGAAATACTTACCGGATACATTGACCGGGCTTCCATGAGTCAGATGTCCGCCATGATCCAGGTTCATTCCCATGATCGTATCGCCGGGATTACAGATGGCAAACTGTACTGCAAAGTTCGCCTGGGCACCTGAATGGGGCTGTACATTGGCATATTCACAGCCAAAAAGCTCTTTTGCTCTTTCTATTGCAAGATTTTCCACAACATCTACGCACTGGCATCCGCCATAATAGCGCTTTCCCGGATATCCTTCTGCATATTTATTCGTCAGCGGACTTCCCATAGCAGCCATAACCGCCTTACTCACCCAGTTTTCAGAAGCGATCAGCTCAATATGACTATTCTGTCTTTCCTGCTCATCCACGATCGCCTGTGCGATTTCGGGATCTTCTTTCCTTACTTCATCAAGTGAATACATGTTTCTTCCTCCTCACTAATTTCAATATTTTATGTAGTATAACACGAACCTACCGGAAAAGGGAACAGTTTCCTAAAGCCTTTCTTAAAAAAATCTAAATATCTTCCGAAATGCTTTACTATAGGAAATAATGCTGTTAAAATAGGGAAAGATTTTACGAGGGTGGATATTTATGTACTATATTATCGTCAATCCGGCTTCCAAATCCGGGCGTGGAGCCAAGATCTACGCCAAAATTGAACCGGTTTTAAAAGAGAAAGCCGTGTCCTATGAAGTGTTTTTTTCAGAAAGAGCCGGCCATGTAATCACAATTACCAAAGAGCTGTGCAGCAGGGTGCCCTGTTCACCGGAGGATCCGCTGAAGCTTATCGTTCTTGGTGGTGACGGAACACTGAATGAAACACTGCAGGGCATTTCTGATTTTTCCCGTGTTGCCATTGGTTATATCCCAACAGGATCCAGTAATGACATGGCACGTGATCTTCACCTGCCAAAAGACCCGGTGGAAATTCTTATGAATATTCTTTCCTGTAAGAAACCACAGTGTTTGGACATGGGACAGGTAGTTTATGAAAATACTACTTCACAGTTATCAAGACATCACAGCAGTGAGCTTCTGACTGTGCGCTATTTTGCAGTAAGCTGTGGTATAGGATTTGATGCTGCTGTCTGTGAAGAAGCATTAGCTTCCCGTTTTAAGAATATATTAAATAAGATAGGACTCGGCAAGCTGACCTATCTTACCATTGCCTTAAAGCAGCTCATCGCAGCCAGGAAAGTCTCCTGTGACATGTATCTGGATGATTCTGACACCCCCATCCGCTTAAACCGTTTTCTGTTTGTTGCAGGAATGGTACATCAGTATGAGGGCGGCGGTTTTAAATTCTGTCCCGGTGCCAATTATCACGACGGAGTTCTTGATATCTGTGTGGCTGGTGATATTCCAAAGCCAAAGATTCTGATCGTACTGCCTACTGCTTTTCAGGGAAAGCACTACCGCTTCCATGGTGTTGATAAGTATACGGCAAGGAAACTGCGCCTTGTCACTTCTGCGCCGCTATGGGTACATACAGACGGAGAGGTTTCCATGAAATCTTCTTCCATTACCCTGACCTGCGGGCAGAATAAGCTGCAGATGCTTTTATAGTTTCAATCGTTTTTGAGGAGAGATGATTATGAAAAAGTTTTATGACCGGTATAAGCATGCCATACCCCTTATTATCTATGGCATCATTTACCTGACCTGGTTCACTTATCTGGAAAAACATGTGACAAGACCTGCAAATCTGATCCACATGAGTCTTGATGACGTGATCCCATTCTGCGAATTTTTCGTGGTTCCTTATTTTTTGTGGTTCTTTTATGTCAGTGCAGTTGTAGTTTATTTTTTCTTTAAAGATAAACAGGATTATTTCAGAAGCTGTGTATTTTTATTCACAGGTATGACCATTTTCCTGATCATATCCACACTTTGGCCAAATGGCCACCACCTGCGCCCTGCCGTAATGCCGAGGGACAATATTTTTACCCGGCTGGTTGCGTTCCTGTATCATACCGATACACCAACCAATCTGTGGCCAAGTATCCACGTGTATAATTCACTTGGAACCCATTTTGCAGTAATCCGTAATGAAAAGCTGCGCAAAAATCCGGCAGTCCACACGGCATCCCTTATACTATGTGTTTCCATTATCCTGTCCACCATGTTCATCAAGCAGCATTCTGTGTTTGATGTGCTGACTGCTTTCATCATGGCAGCGGTCATGTATATTGTAGTATATGGCATGGATATTGTAACAATCTGGCAGAATCACCGCTATGAAGTAAGAACCCGCAAACAAATCAGACAGGTATAGATCATTGAGCCGCAAAAAGCTGTGTAAATGCTTTCCACTCCGGGATCTGCATTTACACAGCTTTTTTGTTCTGATTTCCCGTTTCTGATTAATTGAATCCAAAGAACTTCTGACAGAGCTTATATCCTTCTACTGAGATTTTCCTGCCTCCCTTTCCCGGCAGGTTCATGGCCTGGCCAAGCAGCCCGAAGCGCAGTCTCCTGTACAGGATCCAGTCCTTTTTCTTCAGATAGCTCCACAGCTCTTCTTTCTTCTTAAGATTCTCCTCTGTTCCTGACTTGATCAGAAGAATGGAGGAAACTGTCGTAATGATATCCAGATAACTGAGCATATACTGATCCAGCTTTCTGTTTACGGAGATCATTCCCTTATTCTCCGACATATAATCGATCATGATCTGATTGACCTTAAGCTGCTGGTCAATCCTTCCGATCATAATAGTTTCATTCACGGACTGATCTTCTCTTCCTATATAATAGCTGTAAAAATTCACATCCAGATAATACATGGTCTTCACATAGGGCAACGGTTCAAACACATAGAGATTGTCTACATAGAAAGTATGCTCCGGCAGTCTGATCCCACATTCCCGAAGTAGCTTTGTCCTGAAAATAACTGAATGCATCAGGATATAATGCCCCTTGTAAAAATGGTGGATATCACTCCATGTAAAAAATTCATTTCTTGGCAGGATATGACGATAATGCATCACCTTATGATGCTTCTCTGCTGCCTTGTCATATACAAAGTTACTGATCAGCATATCAAGTGTCCTGCTGCCGCCGGTCAGTTCATGAAGCTTCTGAAGGATCTCCTGATAAGCATCCTCCCTGACACAATCATCACTGTCTACTACCTTAAAATAGATTCCTCTTGCATTGGTGATCCCGGTATTGACTGCCGATCCATGTCCACCATTTGGCTTATGGATCGCCCGGATGACAGTCGGGTGTTCCCTTTCCAGTCTGTCTGCAATTTCTGCAGTTTCATCTGTAGAACCATCATCAATGATCAGGATCTCTACTTCCTCTCCACCAGGCAGCAGAGAAGCAACACACTTTTCCATATAGGCTGCCGAATTATAACAGGGTACAGCAAACGTTAATAGCTTCATTCCTTCATTCCTTTACTTTTACTGATTTTTATGATTGCAGGGAAAGTATAACATATATTATCCTTTTTTCCCACCTTATCAACCTTAAGGTTTCCTAAACATTTCTTTAACAGACCTTCAGACGATCTTTTCATAGAAATACTTTCTATAAACATCATACGCAGAGGGGATCGGGTATTTGTCCTTCGCCTCATTCTTCTCTGCAAAAATATAGGTACTGTCTGTCTGTCTGCTCAGTTCATCTACCCTGATGAAATAGCCTGTCATATGCCATTCCTTATGGGTAAAAATATGTCTGCATTCTCTTAAGGGTTCAATCCTAAGTACAGAGAGTCCTCTGTCTTTCAAATAAGAAAGAACCTCTTCCTCTGTCCGCTTCCCACTGATGGAGGGAAATTCATACATACCTGCAAGCAGTCCCTTTGACGGTCTTTTGCAGAGTGCTGCCCTGTTTTCGTCCAAAATGATCAGCACTGTCTTTTCTTCTATTGTCCTTGGCTTTTTTGCAGACTTTACAGGAAATTCAGTTTCTCTCCCCTCCCTGTGGGCAAGGCACAGGTTTTCCCATGGACACTGCCCGCATCTTGGTTCTCCGTTTGGAATACATACCATAGCCCCAAGCTCCATCAGAGCCTGGTTAAAGTCGCCCGGTCTCTCTTCTCCCATAGAAAGGAACAGTTCCTCTTCTACTCTTTTCTTCACGGACTGCTGCATGATATCTCCGCCATCCATCCTGAGCCGCCCAAGTACCCGCAGGACGTTGCCATCCACTGCCGGTGCTTTTCTGTGATAGGCGATCGATGCTATGGCTCCTGCTGTATAGCTTCCGATCCCCGGAAGCTTCTGGATCTCCTCATATTCATCCGGCATCCTGCCACCATATTCTTCCATGATCATGACTGCCGCTTTATTCAGATTCCGTACTCTGTTATAATACCCAAGTCCTTCCCACAGCTTTAACAACGTTTCTTCCTCTGCAGCTGCCAGTGATGCAATATCCGGAAGTGTCTGCATGAACCTGTCATAATAAGGCTTCACCGCTTCCACTCTCGTCTGCTGGAGCATGATCTCAGACACCCATACATGATATGGTGTCGGATCCTCACGCCAGGGAAGGATCCGTCTTCCCCTGTCATACCAGGAAAGCAGCGGCTTTTCAATCCTGTCAAGAAGGGAAAGCTTCACCGGCACCGGTTTCCGGATTTCCATGCTCTGTGGTGTCACCTGACAGTCATAAGCAAGGATCTTCACGCCTTCCCTCCTGGCTTCCAGCAGCACTTCTGCAAATTCAGGCTGCGTTTCTTCATTTGGCATAAAGTACTGGACATCCTGCATCTGGATCACAAAGATAAGATACGCACCAAATCCATTTCTGGCAGCTGTTATCAGCTCTTTCACATGCTTTACAGCTCTTTCTGAGGGGGCATCAGGAAATAATACCACCCCATCCCTTTCCAGGGTAACACCTTTTACCTCCAGAAATATCTTTTCATCCTGCGTTTCTACATAGAAATCAAACCTTGAATCACCATACGTTGTTTCCGGTCTTACTGATACAAGATCCGGAAACAGCTTCTTTTCCAGAAGCCATTCATAAACTGCCTGGTTCGGTGCCTGGGAGTCCATGTTGATGATCCGCTTTCCTTTTTTCACGGCAACCAGATCATACTTCGTCTTCCTCTCTTCCTTCTTATCCTCACTGCCTCTGGCAAGATATACCTCTGCTCCCGGCAAAAGGAGCTCCCTGCAGCGTCCTGTATTTTTCACATGTACCTTTTCCTGCTGTGAAAGCCTGTCCACATAAGCAATAAAGCGGTTTGGCCTGCTCTCAAAATATGCCTTTTCTATCTGTCCGTATTTCATAGATTTCCTCTTATCTGAGCCGGTTACATTCAAACTTATCATAAAGAAGAAGACAGTTCCTCAATTCGCTGTATCGCTCCTCCAGTTCACCTTCTCTTACTTCCACATCAATAGCTATCGCCATGGTATTGATCATGTCATCTGTAATCCTGTGATGAAGCGCTGCAAGGATATTCAGACGTTCTTCATAGCTGTCTGCATCCAGGAACTCGATCACCAGCGGATCAAGACCTCCCTCCTCTGCCTGACACTCTACCTGTTCTGTGCGTCGTGCACCGCCCTCTATGCTCACCGCCGGTACATCCGCAATCTCAAACCGGTATTCCTGCGTGCTTTCCGGATATTTCTCTCTGTCTACCTTCTCCATAAACATGGAAAGCGGTCTCGCATATATTCTGTAATCTCCATACAGTGCCTGATAGATCACCAGACACTCACCTGTTTCTGTATGCTCTGCCAGTGTCACGATCTGATAAAAATTACCTTTGAAATGTCTGTAGATCTGCTGCGGCATGGGATTCTGTCTCATCATATATTCCTCCTGATCAGCAATCTCTTTTATGCTGATATTCCCATTATACGCATTCTTTCTTTGTCTGTCATGCTTCTTTTAACAGTCTTCTTCCAGAAATTTATGGTAAACACTACATGCCCTGTCAGGGAACAAAACCGTTCCGCACTCTGCGAGCAGCTTTTCTTTTTCTGTCTGCGTCATTCTGTCGATCCTGCCATGATGGATCGTTACAATATACCTTCTTGCTCCGCTCTCATCCTCCACTGAAGTCACGGTTACTCCACAGTCCGCATAGCCCTGTCCCTTCAGAAATTCCCGCATCTCTTCCGCATATATGCTTCCCAGCTCTCTGTAATATTTACCTTCTGCTTCTTCTGTTCTTTTCTCCCTGCTCATCACTGTCCCTGATATGCAGAGTACTGTGATCAGCACCAGACATACTGATACGCTAACGGTCCTCAGAAATATTTTCATGATAAATCCTCCGCTCTCTCTTTGATAACATAAGCATATCATTTTACGTGTCCCAAAATACGGACTTGCACTTTATTGTCTATCTGATGTAAAATAAAGTAACTATTCAGAATCACGCAAAATAGTTACAAAACGAATAGAACAGGAGTCTGACATGGCATTATATGAATTAAAGAACGAACAGATCGCCATTACTGTTGACAGTCATGGCGCAGAACTGAAATCTCTCAAAAAGCTCGCTGACGATCAGGAATATATGTGGTGCGGCGATGCAAAATTCTGGGGCAGGACCTCACCGGTTCTTTTCCCCTTTGTAGGTGGTCTGAAAAACAAGGAATACCGTTTTGAAGGAAAGACCTATTCCATGACACAGCATGGATTTGCCAGAGACATGGATTTTGAACTGGAAACGCAGACTGAAAGTGAACTTTGGTTTACACTGGAATCGACAGAAGAAACCCTTGCAAGGTATCCCTTCCCTTTTATTTTAAATCTGGGCTACAGACTTGAGGGCAGTACTGTTGCCGTCCTCTGGAAGGTAGAGAATCCTTCTGAAAAGCAGATGTATTTCTCTATTGGAGGACATCCTGCCTTCAACTGTCCACTTACCGAAGGAACAAAGCAGAGCGATTATTCTGTTTCCTTTGCTGATACTGACGAGATTGTCAGCACAAGGATCAGTGAAGAGGGACTTGCTACCGGCTGCATGGATATTTACCATCTGGCAGATGGTCATCTTTCCCTTACCAGCAACCTTTTTGATCATGACGCCCTTGTCATTGAAGATCATCAGACCGATACTGTTGCTCTCTGCAGGAAGGATGGTACGCCTTACCTGACTGTCAAAATGGAAGCTCCTCTTTTCGGCATCTGGTCTCCTCCGGGTAAAAATGCTCCCTTCGTATGTATCGAGCCCTGGTATGGACGCTGTGATGATGAATATTTCGACGGTGATCTTACTGAAAGAGAATGGGGCAATAAGCTTGCACCCCATCAGACCTTTGAAGCTTCCTACACCATTACCGTATAGGAGCTTTCTGTCAGGACATTGAAGCATTGCAGTTTCTGCAGAGCATAAAGAATCCCTGTGTTTGACCATATTAGTCATTCACAGGGATTTTCAATTCTGTTTAAAATCTGTTATCAGAAAAGCCTATTCAGGCACCCTTGATCTCCAGCGCATGCATATAAGCATCATTTCCTCTGGCGCACACAATGGAAACCCTGGAGCCTTCTACCAGTACCTTGCAGTTTGTCACACTTCTGACTGCATCCAGCTTCAGCTCCATATCTCCCTGCTGTGTCGTCAGATATAACGTATTCTCTGTAGATTTGCTTCCGATCGTTCCGGTGACTGTAGAAGTATTGGTATCGATCGTTACCAGTCCACCATAGGTTTTGGTCGTTGAAATAGATGCCGCATGCATATAGGCATCACTTCCTCTGTAGCAGGTTACGGTAAGTGATCTGCCAGGTGTCAGTACCATTCCGTTTCTGGAATCTGTATAGCTGTCGATTACAAGCTCCATGGTGCCATCTGAAGTAACAAGATACAGAAGGGTATCCTTTGTCTTGTCACCGACTGTACCGGTCACTGTTGTAAGCTGTGCGGTAACAGTTCCTGAAGGCGCAGGTGTCAGACCCGCTGCTGCTGCAGATGATGCTGCTGCTACAGAATCCGAAATACTTACCGCATGCATATAGGCATCAGAGCCTCTGGCAACTGCTACGCTGTAGGTCTTGCCTGCCACCAGTACTCTGCATCCACTCATATCTGTTGAAGTATCCAGCTTGATCTCCATTTCCCCCTGCGCCGTCTTGAGCACCAGCAGTCCATCCTTTGTCTTTTCGCTGACACTGCCGGAAACAGTGGAAACATTGGAGGTATCCACTGTCACACCGGTGACTGTCGTGCTTCCACTCAGCTTTGTCGCATGAAGATACTCATCTGATCCATGGGTTACAGTCACACTGATCTGACTGCCCGGAAGCAGGAACTTGCATCCGCTTGTATCTGTACCACTGTCCAGCTTGATCTCCATATTCCCCTCTTTCGTAGAGAGTAAGAGCAGATCTGATGTTGTCCCTGATCTTACTGTTCCTGTTACTGTTGCTGCTTCAGCTGCAGCCGCTTCTATTCCCATAGCACTGACCGTACCGGTCATCAGACAGAATGCCATTCCAATCGCTGCCAGTTTTCGTTTCATTTGATTACCTTTCCTCCCCTTCTTTACCAGAATACGTTTATTATTTGAATTCATCATACAATACGCGTTTTGAAAATGCAATGCCGGAAAAGCCTTATTTTATCTGTGTTTTCCTTTTTATGACATTTGTGTCAGCTATGACAGCAAAAGACTCCGGATAATCCGGAGCCTTTCGCTATACTAAACTAAGGGAATAGATACACGCTTCTTTATTCTACATCCTGCAGAGCTTCAAAATCTTCCTCTCCAGTACGTACCTTTACAACCTTATCCACATTGTATACGAAGATCTTGCCATCTCCGATGTGACCTGTGTAAAGTGCTTTCTTTGCTGCTGCGATCACGGAATCTACCGGGATCTTGCTGACTACTACTTCTACCTTTACCTTCGGAAGAAGTGTAGCATCTACTTCAACACCACGATACATTTCTCCGGCACCCTTCTGAACACCACAGCCCATAACCTGTGTTACCGTCATACCAGTTACACCAAGATCGTTCATTGCCTTCTTCAGATGATCATATCTGGAAAGCTTTGCGATGATCACTACCTTATAAATTCCAGTTGCCAGCATCTCGGGTGCTTTCACAACATTTACTGCTGCCTTCTTCTGGAAGCTGGATGCTGAATCATAATCAGAAACACCAAGATCTGTGTTTTCATTCACATCCATTGTCATGGTATTAGAAATATCCATGATACTGAAGCCTGCATATGCGGAAGGAAGTCCATGCTCACAGGAATCCAGTCCTACAATCTCTTCCTCTTCACTCACGCGGAGACCAACGGTTGCTTTAATTACCAGGAAGGTAATTGTGATCATAACTGTTGTCCATGCTGCAACACTTGCAAAGCCGGCAAGCTGAAGTCCAAGCTGTTTGAACCCGCCACCGTAGAAGAGACCAACTATGCTGTCATTTCCAGGAGCAGAGGTTGTAGCAAACAGACCAACTGCAATTGTTCCCCAGATACCATTTAAGCAGTGCACTGCAACTGCGCCAACAGGATCATCTACACGAAGCTTGTTATCAAGGAACCACACACCAAATACTACTAACAGACCTGCAACTGCACCTATAATGATAGCCCCTGTTACATCTGTTACATCGCAGGGAGCAGTAATTGCTACAAGACCTGCCAGAGAAGCATTCAGACACATAGACACATCAGGCTTACCATATTTGATCCAGGTAAAGATCATACATACCACTGTTGCAATTGCCGGAGCAACTGTAGTTGTTACAAATACAGAGCCAAGCTGTTCAACACTCGTACATGCAGCACCATTGAAGCCATACCAGCCAAGCCAGAGGATAAATACGCCGAGACATCCAATAGGAAGGTTATGACCAGGAAATGCATTTACTTTCGTGATTCTGCCCTTAGCATCCTTTACAAATTTCCCAATTCTCGGTCCGAGCAGCCATGCACCGATCAATGCGGAAATACCGCCTACCATATGTATTGCACAGGAACCTGCGAAATCATGGAACCCGATCTGTGAAAGCCAGCCGCCACCCCAGATCCAGTGTGCTTCAACAGGATAGATAAATGCAGAAATCACAGCTGAATAAACGCAGTAAGAAAGGAATTTGGTTCTTTCAGCCATAGCTCCTGATACAATTGTTGCTGTTGTTGCGCAGAACACCAGATTGAATACAAAATTGGACCAGTCAAAATTAGCATAATCTGTGAAAATATCAAATCCCGGCTTTCCAATCAGCCCAACCAGATCTTCTCCAAACAGGAGTCCAAATCCGATAAGAATAAATACTACTGTACCAATACAGAAATCCATCAGATTCTTCATCAGGATATTGCCGGCATTCTTTGCTCTGGTAAATCCAGTTTCCACCATTGCAAACCCTGCCTGCATCCAGAACACGAGCGCTGCTCCAATCAGGAACCAGACACCAAATACTTCACCGTTCACAACACTAAAAATCTCTTCTGTCATATTTTTTCCTCCTCATGTAAAAAGAGTGGAGGCAAAGTATCCGTTTTTAAACGAGCTCCTTTGCTCCACTCCTTCTTATTTTGTTTTCCTCCGCTCTTCCCTTAGTATCAGAGGATTCAGCTTAAAGCCTATAAAACAAAAAGCGCTACGGATCTCTTCCATAGCGCCTTCGCTTTTATGTATTGTATACTATCATCCCAGTATACGATTGTCAACTGTTTTTTTATTTTTCATCCTCATCAATGATCCTGGCATCCACATCCACGATCTTCTGATAATTTTTTTTGGCCTTAAACAGTCTTGACAGGATCCAGAGATCTGATAATCCATCATAGATCAGGAACCCGCCGATCACTCTCGTCACAGTATTGATCACACCAAATGGTTTAAAGATCAGCACAGCACCAAGGACGATGGTTGCAAGACCAAGCAGGCAGGCAATCCACCAGTTTCCATAACCCAGCTTTTTCAGATCAACAGACTGGACAGCATTATTGATTCCGTGGATCACGATAATAATGCCAACGATCACAGGAACCGCTTTCATGATACTTTCCGGTTTCAGCAGGATCCATGCACCGATCACTGCCAGCACGATTCCAAACAGGAGCATGCCCTGCAGATAGATCGTCCTTTCCTTTGCAAAAAGATACAGGATGATCTGCAGTACTCCATACAGAAGCAGTGCCCCTCCAAGGATCATGCAAGCTACCTTCACAGATGTTCCCGGCCAGATGATCAGTACGATCCCAAGTGCCATACAGATGATTGCTGAGATCAGCTCATTTGCCTTCAGATTTTTGAAAAAATCAGCCATTTTCTTGTCTCTCCTTTTTTCTTTTCTGTTTCTTTATTGCCTTTGCTATAATGTACAGACAATATCCCATCACTGCACCAAGGCAGTTAAGCAGAATATCATCCACATCAAATGCACCAAAAGCACTGAACAGCTGAAATACTTCAATGCCAAGTACAAAAAGAAATGCATTCAGCAGCATCACAAAAAAATTACATCCCTGCTTCATACAGAGAGGAAGTAGAAACCCAAAGGGGATAAACAGTACGATATTTCCCACAAGGTTTTCAAAGCTGTTCAGCTTATAGGCATAATCAATATACATGCGGATTGTCTTAAACAGTGTAAAATTCGCCGTATACAGACCCTCCAGTATCACATCCTTCTGCCAGGAGGCTGCAATTGCCTTCAGATCTTCTATCGGATATTTAAAGATAACCAGTTTGACCACCAGAATCAGATAAAGAAAGAAGATTATTTTTCTTCTTTTCTGCACAGATAACGAACCTCCATTAATGTAAGTCCCTTTGCCGGTACTAACTCTCCGGCTCTTTCCCTTCTTCCCTCATCAAAAACAGCAGGGATATCTTCAGCCTCCCTCTTATGAAGACCTACCTCCAGCAGCGTTCCCATCATGATCCGCACCATATGGTACAAAAATCCATCTCCGCTGAATGTAAAGGTAAGCTTCCTTGCCCTGTCAACGGAAAGTCCGGGCAATGCTTCACTTTCCCCTATCCTGATGCTGTCAACTGTCCTTACTGTTGACTTTTTACTCTTTTTCAGAGATGTGAATGCCCTGTAGTCATGTGTTCCACTAAGGAGCTCTGCCGCCCTTCTCATCGCAGGTACATCTAGTTTTTCTTCTATCTGAATGGCATACCTTCTCTCAAATATATGCGGAACTGCAGAATTTACTACCTGGTAACAGTAGGTTTTTCCCTTTGCATTCAGCCTGCTGTGAAAACGTTCTTCCACTTCACAGATGTCAATGACTGCTATATCCTCCGGCAGATAAAGGTTCATATATTCCATGATCTGCGCCGGTGTTTTCTCTGTATTACAGTGAAAATTGGCTACCTGCGCCCTGGCATGCACTCCTGCATCGGTTCTGCCGGATCCCTGCACAGATACTTCTTCACCAGCCATTTTGGTTAAAAGAGCTTCCAGCTTACCCTGGATCGTATTTCCTGTGGTATCCTGCTTCTGCCAGCCCTGGTATCTGGTTCCTTCATACTGCAGGATAATTTTGAAATTACGCAATCTATTTTACCTCCCAGGGATTTTCCTTTCCTTCCGCGAAATATGTGCATCCCATAATTGCATTTCTTGCCACGGTACGTACGCAATCATCTGTATAGAATGCCATATGATGGCTGACTGTAACATTGGGAAAGCTTCTGAGCAGATACAATTCCCTGTTATCCAGTATATCTTCCCTGCGATCATTATAATACAGACCAAACTCATTCTCAACTACGTCAAGCCCTGCTCCTCCGATCTTGCCTGATTCAATGCCACGGATCAGTGCTTCTGAATCGATCAGTCCTCCTCTTGCGGTGTTTATGATCATTACACCATCCTTCATCTTGCTGATGGCATCTTCTCCGATCATATGATGATTTTCTTCTGTAAGGGGTGCATGCAGCGAGATCACATCTGCCTGCTGCCACATTTCATCCAGTGTCACATAATGAACCCCGCTTTTCTTCACCTCGTCATTTTCATAGATATCATAGGCAATCCTTTTACACCCGAATCCGGAAAGATTGGAAAGCACAGTTCTTCCGATCCTGCCGGTACCAATGACTCCCACAGTCAGATCCTTCAGTTCTCTTCCCTGCAGTCCCTTTAATGTATAATCCTGTACTGCACCACGCATTTCTATACTCTTCATCTTACGGATTGTCATCAGTATCAGCATGGTCGCATAATCAGCAACCCCATTAGGCCCATAAGGAGAATTTGCTATGGTGATCCCCAGTCTTTTCGCTGCTGCTATATCAATATGATCATATCCTATGGATCTTGTAACAATATACTTCACTCCATAAGACGCAAAGGTTTCAAGCAACTCCGCCGGCATTGACGTAGTAATAATGGAAATACAAAGACTTCCCTGTGAAAGTGCTGCACTTTCCTGTGTCGGTGCGCAGGTGCAAAGCTGGATCTCCACACCGAGCTCCTTTTCATACTTCAGGAACAATTCTCGTTCGTCAAAATCTCTGCAGTTGTAAACGGTAATTTTCATAATGCTCCTCCATTTCTGTCCTGCCTTGTCAGGACATGCGACTGATTCATTGGTTTTTTTGTTCTTCCGTGTTCTCTTCCCTTAGTTTTTTCTCAGCCAGTTCCCGTTTCCTGTATTTCTCTACCTCTTCCATATCCTCTTCTGTCAGATGCCTGAAATTACTGATACCCGCATATAAAATCTTAAGACTGTTGATCGTTGTGTTAAAAACCCCCTCTTCGTAAAGATTGAGTACAATGATCCCTACCGGAACTGCAACGATCATGCCAAACACACCTGCCACCCTGTATCCTACAAAAAGAAGGATGATCGTTGGCATGGGTGATAATCCTACCGAATCTCCTACGATCTTCGGCTGGATGATCTGCCTTGCAAGCTGTCCTACACCCCAGATGATCAGAAGTCCGATCACCATCTTATAGTCACCGCTGAAAAATTTGATGACTGCCCATGGGATCAGTACTGTCCCCGTGCCAAAAAATGGCAGGAAATCCAGAAATGCAACACCAATAGCAATGATAAACGCATAATTTACCCTCAAAATGGTAAATCCAATCCCAAGGAGAAAATACATCCAGATCTCGATCTTAATCTGAGCCTTGAAATAACCGCCTACTGCCCGGGCAAGTCCCCTTCTGATCATATCAAAGCGGAGTAATATTGACTCCGGTAGAATTTTTTCCAGAATACCGGGTATGTAATCCTTGTCTGCTACGTAAAAATAGGTAAACAACAGACCCATGATAATACTGATCACAATACCCGGAATATTTTTTGCAAAATTACCAAGCGCCTCCACTGTCGGCTCACTGACACTGCCGATCACATTTCCCAGATAATCCTGTATATCTACAGAAATATCCGCAATGGTCATCTGTAATTCCTTTGGCAGAAATCTGGCTGCTTTGGAAAGATTCTCACCGATATGGTCAAAATCAATCTGCGCCGCCTGCCACATATCCGGAACATCCCCGATAAATTTAACTGCCTGCTCAATCAGTGCTGATCCAATAAAATAACCTCCAAGGATCACGATAGCAATTACTGCTATGATCACAAAAGCTGAACCTGCCTTCCGCCGTATTTTCAGCCTTTTTTCAAAGAAATGCACAAGTGGGCTTGCGATCAGGGCAATGATCCAGCCCACTACAAAAGGCATGAAGCACACGATCAGCCTTGGTAATCCAAACAGACAGAACAGGATCAGTAACAGCATCAATCCCAGATTCACAAATACCTTACAGTAAGTTTTCTTTTTGTCATAAGACATATTGATCACTCTCCCTCTCTTGTTTCAAGATAGGTATCAAGCAACTCGTAAATCTCTTCCCTTCCCTGCTTAGTCTGCGCCGAATAGGGAATCACGATAGTTCCCTTCACCGTCTGCAGACCCTCTTTGATCATTTTTACATGCTTTGCCACCTGGCTTCTGTTGATCTTGTCAAGCTTGGTTGCTATGATCACCGGCGAAAACCCCTGATCCAGGATCCACTTGTACATCAGCTTGTCATTCCCGGATGGCTCATGCCGGATATCTACCAATAAGAATACAATCTGCAGCTGTTTTGAGGTATGAAGATAATTCTCGATCATCTTTCCCCACTGTGCCTTGACCTCTTCTCCGGCTTTGGCATAACCATAACCCGGCAGATCCACAAAGTAACACTCATTATTGATATTATAAAAATTGATCGTCTGTGTCTTGCCTGGCTGTGCACTGGTTCTTGCCAGTGATTTTCTGAGCATCAGACCATTGATCAGAGATGACTTGCCTACATTACTCTTGCCGGCAAAGGCAAACTCCGGTATTTCATGCTCCGGAATCTGGCTTGTAATACCACATACCGTCTCCAGACTTACATTTCTGATAACCATTTATTTTCTCCCTTGGTTTACAAGTGCGTGCTCCAGGACTTCCTTCATGCTCTTGACAAAGGTGATAGTCAGTCCTTCACGGATCTCTTCCGAGATCTCTTCCACGTCTTTTTTATTTTCAAAAGGTACCAGTACTTCTGTCACACCTGCCATTTTGGCTGCCAGAAGCTTTTCCTTCAATCCTCCTATGGGAAGAACCCTTCCTCTCAGAGTGACCTCACCGGTCATTGCCAGATCACCACGCACCTTTTCTCCTGTAACTGCTGAGAAAATGGCCGTAGCCATGGTGATACCGGCAGACGGTCCATCCTTTGGTACTGCTCCCTCCGGGATGTGGATATGAAAATCACATTCTTTAAAGGCTTTCTGATCCACATCGTATTCCTGACTGATGGATCTTACATAGCTCATGGCAATGATCGCGGATTCCTTCATCACATCGCCCATTTGACCAGTCAGGTCGATATCCCCTTTCCCCGGCATTTTGTTTACCTCGATCTGCAGCGTTTCACCGCCCACACTGGTCCAGGCAAGCCCTCTGACAATACCCGTCTTGGGATGCCTGTCTGCCTTTTCCTGGGTAAACTTTTTCTTGCCAAGGTACTTCTCCAGATTGGAGGCTGTCACAGAAATCTGTGTTTCTTCCTTTCCTTCCTCTCTTCGTTCCAGGATCTCCCTGGCCGCTTTCCGGCAGATATCACCGATCTTTCTCTCAAGACCTCTGACCCCGGCTTCTCTTGTATAATACGCGATCACCGCTTTCAATGCACTATCCTTAATGGATAACATACTCTTTGAGAGACCGTTTTTCTTCAGTTCCCTGGGGAGCAGATGCTCCTTTGCAATATGGAACTTTTCATTCTGCGTGTAGCTGTTGACCTCAATGATCTCCATCCGGTCAAGGAGTGGTCTTGGGATCGTCTCTGTAGTATTGGCTGTGGCAATAAACAGTACCTCAGAAAGATCCACCGGAATTTCCACATAATGGTCACGGAATCTTACATTCTGTTCACTGTCAAGCACTTCCAGAAGAGCTGAGAACGTATCTCCCTTATAATCATTACTCACTTTATCTATTTCGTCAAGAAGCATAAGCGGATTCTTTACTCCAGCCTGCCGGAGTCCCGTAATGATACGTCCCGGCATAGCTCCCACATAGGTTTTACGGTGTCCCCTGATCTCTGCCTCATCCCGCACACCTCCAAGACAGATCCTGACATATTTTTTGTTCAGGGCTTCTGCCACGCTCCTTGCTACGGATGTCTTGCCGGTTCCCGGAGGTCCTACCAGACAGAGGATCGGGCTGTCTCCCTTCTGGTTCAGACAGCGCACCGCAAGAAACTCCAGGATTCTTTCCTTTACTTTTTCAAGGCCGTAATGATCTCTGTTCAGGATCTCCTCTGCCCGTTTCATGCTTTCATTGTCAACAGATGCTTTATCCCAGGGCAGCTCCAGCAAGGTTTCGATATAGCCTCTCTCTACAGAGCTTTCTGAGCTGTTTCCTGTCAGATTGCGGAATCTTCCGATTTCCTTTGCTATTTTCTTTTTTACCTCTTCCGTCGCCTGCAGCGTAGAAAGCGTTTTTTCAAACTGGTCTGCATCGGATAGAGACCCATCTTCACCCAGTTCTTCCCTGATATAACGGAGCTGCTCACGAAGCAGGTATTCCTTCTGGTTTTTATCAACTCTCCCTTTAAGCTTCTGTACAAGCTCCGACCGTATTTTGGCAATTTCCACTTCATTTATCAGGATGCTGCACAGGATCTCATACCGTTCCTTCAGGTCGCAGGCGTCCAGCACCTGCTGCTTCTGTTCAAAGGTTATCGGCATATTCATGGCCATCTCATCTGCCAGTCTGCCGGGATCAGTGATGGAATCATAGCGTTTTGCAAGATTCTGTCCCAGCTTTGGATGAAATGCCATATAAGCCCGGAAAGAATCCTTAACCTGACGCAGCATGGCCTCGATCTCTGCACCTGCTTCCAGTCCGCCTGACCATTCATCTGTCATCTTCAGCAAATCTGCACAGAAATATCTGTTTTCTTTCTTCTGTAATCCGATCAGCTTTCCCCGATAAAGACCTTCTACCAGGATCCGGACTACGTGATCTGGAAGCTTTGTGATCTGTTTTATAACAGCTACCGTTCCAATGGCATAGAGCTTCTTCTCCGGATGGGCTGCTTCTGATTCCTGCTTTCTTTTCGTGATCAGAAAAACACGTCCTCCCTCTGCCATGGCATGCTCAAGAGAGGAAATGGCTTCTTCTTTATGCAGATCAAAGTGGATCACAGCACCCGGCAGGATCGTCAGATTCTCCAGAATGACTGCTGGTATGCTTTCTGTTTCCACTGTCTTATTTTCCATTTCAAAATCTTTCATCTTTTTGTTCCTTAAAATAACATTTTTGCAAAAAACGCCGCCATAAACAGGCGGCGCATTTCTATTTTGCTTTTTGCATGTGTTCCTGATGAATGACAAGTGGCTTGCTCGTTCCATCCACCGCTTCCTTCGTGATCACACACTCTTCAATGGTATCATCTGAAGGAATATTAAACATGACATCCATCATTACCTTTTCCATAATAGAACGCAGACCTCTGGCTCCGGTCTTCCGCTCAAATGCCTGTTTTGCAATCGCTCTGATTGCATCCTCTTCAAAGGTGAGCTTCACATCATCCAGCTCAAACAGCTTCTGATACTGCTTTACAAGTGCATTCTTAGGTTCCTTCAGGATCCGGATCAGTGCATCCTCATCCAGTCCTTCCAGAGATACACTGATCGGCACACGTCCAACAAACTCGGGGATCAGCCCAAATTTCACAAGATCCTGAGGGGTTACCTCCTTCAGCATTTCACTGATCTCCTGTGTCTTCTTATCTGCGATCTCTGCATCAAAACCAATCGAATTACGGTTCAGTCTGTTCTCTACGATTTTCTCAAGGCCGTCAAACGCACCACCGCAGATAAACAGAATATTAGTAGTATCAATCTGTATCAGTTCCTGGTGTGGGTGCTTTCTTCCCCCCTGAGGCGGTACACTTGCTACCGTTCCTTCTACGATCTTTAAAAGTGCCTGCTGGACACCTTCTCCTGATACATCTCTTGTAATAGATACATTTTCACTTTTCTTGGTGATCTTGTCGATTTCATCAATATAAATGATACCAAGCTGTGCCTTTTCCACATCATAATCTGCTGCCTGGATCAGCTTCAGAAGAATGTTCTCCACATCTTCACCCACATATCCGGCTTCTGTCAATGTGGTCGCATCTGCAATTGCAAAAGGTACATTGATGATCTTCGCCAGTGTCTGAGCAAGGTAGGTTTTTCCGGAACCGGTAGGTCCCATCATAATAATATTGCTCTTCTGCAATTCCACATCATCAGGATCCTTCGGTGCCATAACTCTCTTATAGTGATTGTATACAGCAACTGCCAGCACCTTTTTAGCTTCATCCTGCCCGATCACATATTCATCGAGGAAATTCTTGATCTCTACCGGTTTGAGCAGATTGATCTCCATTTCCCCTTCTTCCTGCAGCTCTGTTTCTTCGTATTCTTCCTCAACGATATCGGAACAGATAGATACACATTCATCACAGATATATACCCCTGCGGGACCTGCAATCATTTTCTTTACCTGACTTTGTGTCTTATTACAAAATGAGCACCTGATATTGTCAGTATTCTTGCCTGCCATTTCTGATTTCCTTCCTCAATTTTCTGTGCCGGCTACGCACGTATCCACAAAGGAATTACTGTTCTCCACGCTTATATACCACTCTGTCGATCAGTCCGTATTCCTTCGCTTCTTCAGCAGTCATCCAGTTATCTCTTTCTGTATCTGCTGCGATCACATCATAATCCCTGCCTGTATTGGCTGCCAGGATTTTGTTTAACTTTTCCTTGGTCTGCAGGATATGTCTTGCTGCGATCTCAATTTCTGTTGCCTGACCCTGTGCGCCGCCAAGAGGCTGATGGATCATGATCTCTGCATTGGGAAGAGCAAGTCTCTTTCCCTTGGTTCCACCGGCAAGGAGGAAAGCTCCCATACTGGCTGCCATACCCATACAATAGGTAGAAACATCACATTTCACATACTGCATGGTATCGTAAATAGCCATACCGGCAGTTACGCTTCCGCCGGGGCTGTTGATATAAAACTGAATATCCTTTTCAGGATCCTCCGCCTCAAGAAAAAGCATCTGTGCAACGATCAGACTTGCCGTTACTTCATTGACCTCTTCCCCGAGGAAAATGATCCTTTCCTTTAACAGTCTTGAATAAATGTCATAAGACCGCTCACCACGGCTTGTCTGTTCAATGACATAAGGCACTAAACTCATTCTTATCTTCTCCTTTCAGACGACACCGAAAAAACTGATTTATTTCTCCTTAGCGTTGTCTACGACAAACTCTGCTGCCTTCTTTACTGCGATATCCTCTTTGATCTGCTGAACGCTCTTCTCAGGAAGCAGTTCCTTTACCTTGTCTACTTCCATCTGGTATGCTTCTGCCATGGACTTTAATTCTTCTTCGTAGTCTTCTTCTGTAGCTTCGATCTTCTCTGCTGCAGCAACTGCCTCAAGAACAAGTCTGGACTGGATTCTCTTCTCAGCCTGAGGCTTCACCTGCTCGATCATCTGGTCATAGGAAGCACCTGTAAACTGGAAGTACTGCTCAAGGGTAAGTCCCTGCATCTGGATTCTCTGAGCGAACTCATCGATCATCTGTCTCTGCTGTGTCTCGATCATGGCTTCAGGAATTTCCATATCGGAATCCTTGATGATCTCTTCGATAACTGCTGCTTCCTTTGCCTCTCTTGCAGCCTTTGCTTTTCTTTCTTCCAGTCTGCCCCTTATATCTGCCTTATATTCAGCAAGTGTCTCGAACTCGGAAACTTCGCTTGCAAACTCATCATCCAGTGTGGGAAGCTCCTTCTCCTTAATCTCCTTAACGGTACATTTGAATACAGCTGCCTTTCCCTTTAAGTCTTCTGCCTGATAATCTTCAGGGAAGGTTACATTTACTTCTGTCTCCTTGCCGATCTCAGCGCCAACAAGCTGTTCTTCAAATCCGGGGATAAAGGTTCCGGATCCGATGGTAAGAGGATAATTCTCTCCCTTGCCGCCTTCGAATGCAGTTCCATCAACAAATCCTTCAAAATCAAGAGTTACAATATCGCCATCCTTTACAGCTCTGTCTGTAACATCAATATTTCTGGCGTTGCTTTCCCTTTCCTTATCGATTTCCTTATCTACTTCTTCATCAGTTACTTCTGTGTCAGCCTTCTCAACCTTGACCCCCTTGTATTTGCCAAGCTTTACTTCCGGCTTTAATGCTACCTCTGCAGTAAAGATAAAAGGCTTGCCTGCCTCTACCTGTTCAACCTCGATCTTGGGGGAGGATACGATCTCTTCCTCACACTCATCAACTGCCTTTTCATATGCTTCAGGGATCAGTGCATTCACTGCATCTTCATAAAATACTTCCTTGCCATACATTCTCTCGATCATCTGGCGGGGTACTTTACCCTTCCTGAATCCGGGAACGCTGATCTTGCTCTTATTCTTCTGATAAGCTCCCTCAATTGCCTTTTCCAGCTCTTCCGGCGCAACCTCAATGGTAAGCTTCGCCATGTTCTTTTCTAATTTTTCTACCTGTACGCTCATTCTGGTACATCCTCCTTAAAAAATATATCTGAGTAACTTCTTTTTCATTACTGCATAAATTTTCGCATACTCACAGTCATTGTACGATTATATCACAGGCCAGATGAAAATACCACTTTTTTTTCAGTAACTGTACATAATTCCCTGTTTTTCAGAGAAATACTCATCTGGTCAATTTTCAGCCCCTTTTTGTTGACTAAATTGGTATTTTTTCATTTTTGAATTCTGCTTCCTGCAGATTTTATCTGAAAAACATTTTTATTTTTTTCTCTTGACTTTTTGAAAAACTGAGAAATCCCCCATTTCCACAAAGTTATCCACAATGACACACATGTCATTTACAAATAACTGCTCTGTCTTTTTGAGATGGGAATGACGTCATTTTATGTTTTTCTCTTTCATTTTTCAATTTCCTGCATTTCTGTGTTCCTCTATCCTTTTTCTTCCCAGAAATCAGAAATTTTCTTTTCTATCTGCTGCAGGGACACTCTTTCAAAGGTTTTCCACTCTCTCGGGAACATCCGTAAATAAGTTTCCGTGAGAAATCTGTCATCAAGGAGGGCAACAATCCCAATATCCTCTGCTGTTCGGATCACCCGTCCTGCCGCCTGCAATACCTTGTTCATACCAGGATAACGGTACGCATAATCAAAGCCGTCATCTCCCTGCTTTTCAAAATAATTCTTCAGGATCTCCCTTTCACTGCACACAAGGGGCAATCCGGTTCCTACGATCACAGCTCCTATCAGACTGTCATTTTTCAGATCAATCCCCTCGCTGAAAATACCGCCAAGTACACAGAAGCCGATCAGAGTCTGCGCATGTCCTGATTCTTTCTCCTCTTCAAATCTTGTGAGGAACCCCTCTCTGCTCTCTTCATTCATATATTCTTCCTGTTTCAGACACTCAGCCCCGTCCTCTGTGGCAAAATGCTGTTCATACTGATCCAGTACCCGGTTCATAAAAGCATAGGATGGAAAAAAAGCCATATAATTTCCCCTTTTTCCGGTTATGATCCTATGGATATAGGACGCAATTTTATAATATTCCTCTTCTGACCGCCTTTTATATCTGCTGGTCACATCGGATGCAATAAAAAGTCCACGTTTCTCTGGTTCAAATATGGATCTGGCATATACCTCATAGTCCTTTTCCTCTGCTCCCAGCAGCTTTTTGTAATACTGAATCGGCAGAAGTGTGGCCGAAAAGAGGATACTGCTCCTGCCCCTCTGCATACATTCTGCCAGTTTTTTTCCTGGATTGACACAGAACAGGCGGATCCGAAAATTTCCCTCCTCATCCAGCTTCGTATAGATCTCATAATGTTCATCCAGATCCTCATGGATCATGAGAAAATGCGATACTCTAAAGTAAAATTCGGTAAGCTCTGCTTTCACCGGGCTCTCTTCATGGTCATCCAGATAATCATCAATAGCTGAAGACAGACTGTTCAGTGCCCTGACAAATGCTGCTATGCTGCTCTCATCCTCATATCTGTAACCGGCACAGTTTCGTTTCAATGCAAGAAGCTCTTTGTTACACCTGTCAAGCTGATGACAGATCCTTGTACTGTACTCCTTACAGAGCCTCTTCATGGCAAGAAAATCCTCCTTGATCAGGGCAGCCGAATACATTTCCCGTCCCCGTTCCACCAGATTGTGTGCCTCATCTATCAGAAAGATATAATTCTCCTGAACCCCTTCTGCAAAGAACCGCTTCAGGTATACATGAGGATCAAATAAGTAATTATAATCCCCGATCACCACATCCGCAAACAGGCTCATATCCAGACAGAACTCAAAAGGACAGACCTGATGCTTCCTGGCATAGCTCTCGATCTCTCCTCTGCTGTAATTGTCCGTATGAGTCAACATATCATACAGAGCCTCATTCACTCTGTCAAAATGTCCCCTGGCATATGGGCAAAAGTCCGGATTACACTGACTTTCCTCCATAAAGCATATCTTATCCCGCGCGGTCAATACTACAGATTTCAGCTTCAGTCCTTTTTCTCTCATAAGGACAATGGTATTCTCTGCCACTGTCCTTGTAATTGTCTTCGCTGTCAGGTAGAAAATCTTATCTCCCATTCCTTCTCCCATGGCTTTCACTGCTGGAAACAGTGTAGAGATCGTCTTTCCCACACCAGTCGGTGCTTCTACAAACAGTTTTCTCTTATGATAAATAGTTCTATAGACATAAGTGACAAGATCCTTCTGTCCCTCCCTGTAGGGAAAAGGGAATTTCAGCTCCTTAATCGATGCTGTCCGGGTCTTCTCCCACTGGAACTGAAAGTCAGCCCATTTCTTATATTCCTGTATCAGATCCAGGAACCAGTTTTGCAGTTCTCTGACATCATATTCAAAATGAAAATATTTCAGTTCCTCCGTTTCCATATTACAATACGTCATCCGTACCCGGATCCGACGCAGTCTATTCTGTATTCCATAGATAGCTGCATAACATTTTGCCTGTGCAAGATGCACCGGCACGGCTTCCCTGATCTTATGTATCTCCCTGTAGGTTCCCTTGATTTCATCGACCGTAACAGTCACAAGATCCGTATAAGCCGGCTTTATTTCCACCGTAGACAGCTCCGGTACTGCACTGACCTCACCTGTTTCTTCTATTATAATGCCATCAGCTCTGCCTTCCACAACTATGCTGTATTCTTCCATGTCAGCTGTATAGCGCAGAGCAACCTCCGCATGATAGGAAGAACCCATCCGCCGCTGTATCATACGGTGGATCCGTCCACCCTCCTGCATGGCATTATCTCTGGCACGCCCTTTTCGATTGTCAATATCTCCGCTCCGCAGAATAAATTCCACCAGATTTCTGACGGAAACATGCACCTCTGTCATTCTTTATGCTCCTGCTTCTGTTTGCTGCATTCCTGACTATAAAAATAACTCCCTATAAAGATAGTACGCTATCCTTCATAGGGAGTCAATCAGACTGCTATTGTCTACCTGTCTGTAAATCCACTCAACAGGCAAGTGCAAAATGATTCAAATAATCTTCAAATTCCTGATCATAGCCATTGTAGGAAACGGTAAGGATCTGATTCAGATCCAGTCCGAGTACACCTACGATCGACTTTGCGTCAACTACAAATCTGTTATAGGATATATCAATATCAAAATCACATCTGGTAGCTGCTGCAACAAAATCCTTTACTTCATCCACTCTCAATCTGATTTTATGAGTTCTCATAGTATCACCTTTCTCTTTCTATGGATCAATCCATAAACAACAAAGTAACAAAGAAAACGTTTTTCCTTCATTTTTGACAAATATTATCATCCGGATAAGCTTTTGTAAAGTATTTTTTTTAGTACATAAGGCTAAATTTAAAGTCCTACTTATTTACAGCATTCCCTGTATTTCCTCTGTTAAACTCTGTCATATATTTCCGATAGCGGACAGGCAGCATTCCCCGCTGTAATTCTGAATTGGTCCTTTCCTTTATAGCTATGGTATGAAAGAACTCTGTGAACAGTTCACTGTATTTCTCTTCTCCCTCCGAAAAGGTATCAGGCAGTTTCCATTCTTCCTGTCCGGATACCATCACATATTCCCTTTCTGCCGGATGTACCGCAAACAGATTTCTTCCAATATCATGGATCACAAAATTTTCCAAAGGAAACCGGTCTGTAAAATGAGGCATCAGAAAAGTCAGAATATGGTTCTTCGGACTGATCTGTGCGTACAAAACACCGTCTGCAAGCTCCCGGAAACGAATAAATTCTATATGGGAATGAGTTTCATTTCCTACCGTCCGGTCAAGCTCAAATACACGCCTGATATAAGGATCCTTCAGATCCTCCAGTATTTTTCCTCCTGTTTTCCTATGAAGAGCCATCACTATGGTACGAAAGACCGCTTCTGCCTTATCAGCTTCATAGGAAGCAAGTGTCCTGCAAATCCTGTAATATCCTTCCTCTCCCAGTTCCCGCTTTAATGTTCGTCCTACCTTTTCTGCATGCTCCCTGCTGCTCCCGCACCTCTTATATACAGCAAACAGCCGGTAATTCTCTTCCTCCCCTGCGATCAGATGTACTCTTTCCAGTGGATATTTCTGGAGATAGGCCTGATAAACTCCGGAGAAGATCCCTTCCAGGGAATCTTCACAGATCAGATAATACTCTTCCACTGTGATTCCTCCTCTCCCATATGATAATCGTCAAACAGAGAAAGCTGCTTATAGGTCAGCCCGTCAGGAGACGGTCTTCTCCCTTGCTCATTGGAGATCAGATTTCTGATAATATAATCCTCATTCATCCTGATCGGGTACATGGTCTTTCCATTGCAGGTAATAAAAAACAGTGCCCGCTTCAGCACAACCCCTATCTTCTTCAGATGCTCAAAGTTAAGATTTCCGCTTCTCCTGGCCTTCACGATCCGCTGTGCACTCTTCACTCCGATCCCTGGAACCCGCAGGATCGTCTGATAGTCTGCCCGATTGATCTCCACCGGGAAATACTCCAGATGCCGCAGTGCCCAGTCTGCCTTAGGATCGATCAGCACATTGAAATTTGGCTTCTGCTCACTTAACAGTTCCCCAGCCTCAAAGCCATAAAACCGGAGCAGCCAGTCCGCCTGGTATAAACGGTGCTCACGCAGGAGCGGCGGTCCTCCCGGCAGTGATGGCAGATCCTTATCTTCATTCACATTGACAAAGGCGGAATAATATACTCTTTTCAGATCAAACCTCTGATACAGCTTCTCTGCCACCATCAGAAGCTGATAATCACTCTCCGGTGTGGCTCCTATGATCATCTGTGTGGACTGTCCTGCCGGTACGAAGCTCTTCGCATGGCGGTACACCATAAGCTCTTCCTTATTCTGTGTGATTCCCTGCTGGATCTGCCGCATGGGTGTCAGAATATTCTTCCTGTGCTTATTGGGAGCCAGCCTTGAAAGTCCTTCTGCAGTAGGCAGCTCCAGATTCACACTCATCCTGTCAGCCAGAAGCCCCATCTGCTCCACAATTTGTGCATCAGCACCGGGAATTGCTTTCACATGGATATAACCCTGAAAGTAATATCTGGTGCGCAGCAGATATACTGTCCTGTAAAGCTGCTCCATCGTATAGGTAGGATTGTTGATAATACCAGAGCTTAAGAACAACCCCTCTATATAATTCCTTCGGTAGAACTGGATCGTCAGATTGCAGACCTCCTCCGGTGTAAAGCAGGCTCTCCTGACATCATTGGATTTCCGGTTCATACAGTATTTGCAGTCAAAAATGCATTCATTCGTAAACAGGATCTTCAGAAGCGAGATACACCTTCCGTCTGCCCCAAAGCTGTGGCAGATCCCGGCTCTGGAAGAATTCCCGATCCCCCTGCCGTCTCCCCTTCTCTCTACACCACTGGAGGAGCAGGAAACATCATACTTGGCCGCATCTGCAAGAATGTTCAGCTTCTCACTGATACTCATATTCTCCTGTTCCTTCATAATACAGGGTACTTTTTCATGTGTCATGATCCCTATATCACAACCTGCTGTCCTGGTACCACCCACTGCGATCTCTGCCGGAAGCTGCTTCATATTACTTTGGCTCCTAAAAAAAGAATCAGAACATTTGTTCTGATTCCATTCTATCACAGCATATGGTTTTTTACAAGCAATTACATGAACATTTGTTCTATTTTTTTGCAGACTCAACCACCGACGATCGTTGTCACATTGCTATGCAGGATCAGTCTTAAAATACCGCATAGAACCAGGTGGCTCACATAGAACACATAGAAAAACCACTTCATCCATCTGCCTTTTCCTCTGGTTCCATTATAGAAGTGCATAAATGGCCAGACGATGATGATGCCAAACTGGATCAGGCCGTATACCACGTCAATGCACAGGCACCAGACGATAACATACATGGAAATATAGGCGACCATACCAAGCACCTGTTTTCTTAAGTTCCCTCTGTTCTGATATATATGCAGGGTACAGAGCACCGGGAAGCAGGACCAGTCTGAAGGGAATGCCAGCAGGCACAGTACAAGCAATATTGCTGTCTTCTGCCAGTTTTTCAGTGGAAAGCTTCTTTTTTCATCATCATAAATATACAGGCCAATGGCTGCCAGGAAAAGCGGCCAGATCACACTGGTCTGGTTCAGCACAGAATCTCTGAATGGAATCAGGGAAATCCCGAAGCAGAAATTATAGGCAAAATGTGCCAGTACGGCAAAGATAAACAGTCTCTGCAGATACTTTCTGAAATTCCTGGTATAATGATATCCCTCTGCGATCATAAACCACATGGTCGGTGCCGCCAGTCTACCGATCAGATGAATACAGAGCAGCCACCATTCCTTACCATATCCGGGCCAGATTGTAGATGCCAGGTGATCCATAGTCATGGCAATAATTGCAAATATCTTAAGCTGGTTTCCTGAAAATCCGGAAAAGCCCTTTTCTCTGATTTCGTTTTCCATATATCCCCCTTATTATAATAGGTACATTCTCTTTCTGCATACCCATCTCAAAATCTCAGCCGCAGCTAATGCCATGCTGCATTTCCGTGAGTCAATTTATCTGAGATCCCCTCATTTTCAAAGCAGATCGATCAGGCCCCGTATTCCTTTCTCCTGATAAATGGTCTTGTAATAGGACACCTCGTTCTGGATCAGTTCATCGATCATGCGCATTCCAAGAAGCTCTACCGGTGCCTTATCATCCGTCATGATGTGACCACCTGCTTCGTAAGTCTCCAGATGATCCCCGATCCTTCCCATCATGGCTGTCAGATCACCATCCTGCTCCAGTGCTACATTGAGCCTATAGGTTTGCAGCATATCCGCATTGTCAGAGGCAAACAGCTCCCGGTTTGTAGATCCGCTCACATCTACCGTGCAGACCTGATCAAACACCTCAGAAATGGTGTCTGCCAGATACTCGTTGATATTTCCCTCAGCACCACTGTGCATGTTCATATTGACGACCATGACACCATCATCCTTCAGGTGCTCCTTTACCATGGTAAAAAACTCCACGGTAGACATCTGGAACGGTATGGTAATATCCTGATAAGCATCCACCATGATCACGTCATACTTTTCACTGATCACATTCAGATATGCTCTTCCGTCATAGGTCGTGACTTCCACATCTTCCGGCAGTTCAAAGTACTTTCTGGCAAGCTTCGTGATCTTCTCATCAATCTCTACCCCTTTGATGGACGTATTGTTAAAATACCGCTCACACTGGGTAGCATAGGTCCCGGTTCCATTTCCAAGAATCAGGATATCCAGTCTGTCCTTTTCCTTCACACCCGCCATATAAGGGGCAGCCATGGCATAATCATAATACATACCGGTCAGCCCTTTATCCTTCAGGTACACCGACTGCACGCCGAACAGAACATTGGTAGAAAGCACTACTTCCCTGTCATTTTCATATACCTGCAGATAATTGTAAATTGACTCCCCCTCATAGGTAAGATTGCTTTGCCAGAAAGCAAAGCTGTTGTTATGGCCAAGAAGGCAGCAGATCAGAAATATTACAATACTAATCGGCACCCTCCTGGCCCCGGTAAAATTTCCTCTGGTACTCACAAAATAAATAACAGCCAGCAACAGCAAAATACCTGCAAAGATCAGAAATGTGATCGAGGTTCCCACTGCCGGGATACTGATAAAGGTCGGTACAAAGGTCCCGATAATGCTTCCTATGGTATTGGAAGCATTCAGCTTTCCAACTACGCTTCCACTGTCATCCAGACTGTCCACTGAAAACTTTACCAAAGACGGTGTCACGGTTCCAAGCAGAAACAGCGGAAATACAAAGATCACCATGCATGCCACAAATCCGGCTATGATAAGGAAGTTACTGTTTACGGTAAAGATCAGCAGTGCCGATATTCCGATAATAATATATTTGCCGACAACCGGTATGGCTGCGATCCACAATGCTGCGATGATAATACGTCCATAAAGTTTATCCGGATTCGGATCCTTATCGGCTGCCTTTCCTCCATACAGGTTGCCAAGCGCCATTGCGATCATGATCGTTCCTATAATGATCGTCCATACGATCTGGGAAGAGCTGAAATAGGGTGCCAGCAGTCTGCTTGCCCCAAGCTCTACTGCCATAACTGACATTCCTGCGAAAAATTCTGTCAGATACAGATATAGCCTGTTTTTCAAAATACTGTTCTTCATTTCTGTCTGTTTTCCTTTCCTGCATAAATCAGAGAAATAGTCTCATCTGGGCATCTTTAAAGCTCTTCTGCTGTGCCTCTTTCACATGATCTGTTTCCTTCAGATGACCGATCAGAAGCGGTGAGTTCACATCATGCCGTTTTCTGTTTTCTTCTACACTTTTCCGGTCATAATTGGCATAGCAATACAGGCATCCATGTCCACAGGTATTGTAAACACCAATATCAGCACCAAGCAGACAGCTGCAGGCCTCTCTGGCGGTTTTCTTCTTTGGCACCTGCATTCCATTTGCTTCGGCAATCCCGGCAAAAGCTTCGATGATTCTCTCCTGTTCATCCCTGGTTACCCCTCTTGCCTCCCTGAAGTTCCGCTTTGTCTTTTCATAAAGATCCAGAAAGCTGACGACACACTGACCAGTATATCCCCTGAGTTTTTCTGTCATTTCTGCGAAGCAGGCAATATGATAGTCCACAGAATACTTTTCCGTGATAAAAACTGGATCATAACGCCAGCTCATTTTCTCTCTGCCTGTCATTTCCGATAACTGCCGGAAACTCTCAATTACCTTCTCTTTGGGCGGTACGAAAGGTTCTATCTCCCTGCCATAAGGCGTGATCGTAACAAACCAGAACATGTCATAAGTACTGAGACGTTCCAGCCTGCTTATCATCGGCTGCGGATTCTTCGTACAGAATACCAGCACATCCACCACAGATGGATTCAGCACATATCTGGTCACCTGTTCTGGATAATAGGGATTCCGTACCATCACATAGCCTTCTTCGATCCTTTTGTAAAACCAGTCACTGAAATATGCCGGAATATCCGTCCTGCTGCCTGTATTCAGAATCATGTCATATTCCTTTCTGCCAGCAAAGATGCCCTGCTATATCTTTTTAAAACCAGATTACCGATTTTCCTGGATCCCCCTTTGGTTGAATCTGTAAAAAAGGCTCCCGGCGTTTTACACGGAGCCGGGAACCTTTCTGTCATTTCTGCTTCTGTCCATTCAGGACATTACATTTTCTTACATCAGCTTGCGGAACAGTGCTGTCAGATCTTCGATGCTGGCATCCTTCGGGTTACCCGGTGCACACGCATCTGCATGAGCGGATTCTGCAAGGAACGGAAGATCCTCCTCCTTCAGTGCTTCCAGTTTAGCCGGAATGCCTACATCCTCAGAAAGCCTGCGTACAGCATCAACTGCTGCCTTGCGGTAGGTCTCCTGATCCATCTGATCTACGCCTTCAACACCCATGGCACGGGCAATTTCACGATATTTTTCGCCAGTGCAGTCTGCATTGTACTCCATAACGATAGGAAGCATCATTGCACAGGCAACTCCATGAGGAGTATCATAAACAGCACCCAAAGTATGAGCCATGGAATGTGCGATTCCAAGTCCTACATTGGAAAATCCCATACCTGCAATATACTGGCCAAGTGCCATACCTTCCCGTCCTTCTTTGGTATTGGCAACAGCGCCTCTTAAAGATCTTGAAATGATCTCGATTGCTTTCAGATGGAACATATCTGTCATTTCCCATGCTGCCTTTGTGGTATATCCTTCAATCGCATGAGTCAGGGCATCCATACCGGTAGATGCCGTCAGTCCCTTAGGCATGGAAGCCATCATTTCCGGGTCTACAACTGCGATGATCGGCATATCATGAGGATCTACACAGACAAACTTACGCTTGCGCTCTACATCAGTAATAACATAGTTGATCGTAACCTCTGCTGCTGTACCTGCTGTGGTAGGAACTGCTATGATCGGGATGCAGGGCTTCTTTGTAGGTGCTACGCCCTCAAGGCTGCGAACATCTTCAAACTCCGGATTGGCAATGATGATACCGATCGCCTTGGAAGTATCCATGGAGGAGCCTCCGCCGATTGCAATAATATAGTCTGCGCCGGAAGACTTAAAGGCTGCCACACCGTTCTTTACATTATCAATAGTAGGATTGGCCTTGATATCGGAATAGATCTCATAAGCCAGTCCTTCTTTTTCCAAAAGCTCTGTTACCTTTGCTGTCACACCAAATTTGATCAGGTCAGGATCAGAACATACAAATGCCTTCTGAAAAGCATGTGCCTTTGCCTCGTTTGCGATCTCTGCGATTGCCCCTGCTCCATGATAAGAGGTCTGATTCAGCATAATTCTGTTTGCCATAAGTAAAAATCTCCTTTCTCTTCTCTGTGGTAAAATTATTACCTGCTGCTTCAATTATAATCGAAAATGCAGAGGAAAGGAAGTCCTCTTTAATTGGATGATCTTCCAGTCGGTATATAAGGAATGATCCTCTGTGCCAGTCCTGCTGCGCTCATGGTCTGCAGCCATACCTTCCCCGGTCCCTTCAATGTCGTAAGGAACAGTCCTTCCCCTCCAAACAATACATTGGCAAATCCCTTTACCATTTCTGAAGAGTATTCCACGCTGGTTTCAAAAGCAGCTACATTGCCTGTATTGACCTTGATCACCTCTCCCGGTGCCAGTTCCCTTTCCACGATCGTCCCATCCAGTTCCAAAAATGCCAGCCCCTGGCCGGAATACTTCTGAAGGATAAAGCCCTCACCACCGAAAAATCCCGCTTTTACACCGGTAACATAAGCACTCACTGACACATTTTTTGTCGCACAGAGGAAAGCATTTTTCTGTGCAATGTATTCCTTTCCACCGCCTATCTCCAGCATCCTGATCTCTCCGGGAAAACTGGATGCCATGGTGATCTCTGCATTGTCACGCTTTGCCGCATAGGTTGCCAGAAAGAGGCTCTCTCCGGTAAACATCCTGCCAATACCGCCAAGCAGTCCGCCTTTCATATTGGTTTCCATGGAAAATCCTTCTGACATCCATGTCATCCCACCTGACTGGGTATAAATTTCTTCTCCCCTGTCAAGAGTCAAGGTTACTGCTGGCATAGGGGTTCCAAATATTCTGTAATGCATACTCTTCTCCTTTTACCCTCCTTCTTTTATTTTATTCCTTCCGGTGTCTTACATGGGCAGCTTGCCTGACCATTCATAATGACAGTTACAGCATTTCCTCTATCCCGTACTTCTTTGCCATATTTCTCTTCCACATGCCGCCAGCTTCACATACTTCTATTTTTCTGCTATTCTGTAAATAATGAAATGGTTATAAATGATTCTTTTTCTCAACAACTGATTATCATGATTTAAAAGGAGTTTTCAAATGTCATCTACTCAGGTTATTCTATTATATCATATAGAAAAAACAAAGGAAATGCAGATCCGCCAGCTCTGTAAGAGGCTTTTCATCACAGTAAAAACCGTGCAGCGGACCGATTATTCCCAGTCACTTGGCTATCTTGCCGGCATAGAAGGTTTTGCAAGAAAAAATGCAGTCTATCTTGGCAGGGAGCTGCCTGCTGAGATGCTTGTCTTCTCCGGCATGACCTCTGAACAGATCGATCTGTTCCTTGCTGAGTACCGTAAAATGGGGATTTCTCCCATTGCCTGCAAAGCAGTTATCACACCTGTCAACATTTTCTGGGATGCAGGAAATCTTGCACAAGAGCTATTAAAAGAGCATCAACAGCTCCATAAAGATCCCGGTATCTGAAACAAACTGCATTCCCTTTCTGAGACACACTTTTTTAGCCCACACCATATCCGCGCTTTCAGTCGTTTCTTGAAAAGAAATGTCTGATATGGTATGATTTTCCCAGTACTAAATTTGAGGGGTGAAGTTTTTTGATCAGAATATGTTATGTAGTTGGTATCTCATTGCCATTCGTTATTTATTATCTTATCCGCATCAGCTATGTAGAACAGCACGGAGATAAATACACAGAAACTGTCCGATACCAGATTGCCCGCAATGCTATTTCCATCCTGAAATTCAATGGTATGATCCGGACCGATGTTTACGGTCTTGAAAATCTGCCAAAAGACGGCGGCTACGTTATGTATCCTAACCACCAGGGCAAATATGATGTGCTTGGTATTATTTTCGCCCACGAAAAACCCTGCACCATGATGATCGATGACAAACGGGCCGATCTGCCGCTGACCAAGGAATTTGTTTCCTTATTAAAGGGCAGCCGTCTTGACAAGACCGACATGAGAAAACAGGTGAACACCGTTCTTCAGGTCGCTTCCGAGGTCGCTTCCGGCAGAAGATATATCGTTTTCCCGGAAGGCGGCTATGACCACAATAAGAATGAAGTTCATGATTTTCTACCTGGAGCTTTTAAATGTGCCATGAAGGCCAGACGCCCCATTGTCCCTGTCGTTCTCATCGATTCCTACAAGGTCTTCGGTGTCAACAGCTTAAAGCCGGTACGCACACAGGTTCACTTCCTGAAGCCCATGTACTATGAAGATTACAAGGATATGACCTCAAAGGAGATTTCTGATCTGACAAGAAGCCAGATCATTTCTGTGATCCAGAAGGCTAGCTGATATTGCAAAGAACTCAGCCGATGCAGATAAACTGCAGGGCTGAGTTTTTTCTTAATTCCTAATTATCTAACTCCAATGATATTCTCTTTCATATTGCTCATATATTCCAGGGAACTGTTCCGGTGTAATTACATTCTGTGGCAAATACTTCAGGATTCCTGTGTTAAGAGCCGACTGCTGTAAAGAATCCATGCATGCTTTCATAGTTCTTATATCTTCATCCGTAACAGGATATTTATTCCTATTATCTTTTGCCTTATTTTGAAAATATACAAGTGCTATAATTCCCGGAATAATCCACCAAAGGAACCCAATGATTATGACAATACATTCTCCTGTGCTTAGTGATATTCGTTTGTTGATTTCCTGTTTATAGTAATTGTATAGAGGCTTAATTATTCCATATGATGTAATAAAAGAATATGTTTTATAAAATACAGCATACATCGTTTTTTCATTCTCAACTTTTTTATTCATTTCCTCTGCTGATTTTTGAGCATATACACAAAAGTTGGATATATTTGTATTATCTTTATGGTATTTTGCCAGTTCCAAATATGCAGCTGCTTTCATAGCATTATTGGGCCAAATATCAGAATTCTCTATTATTTTCTCTAGCTGTTGAATATCCTTATCATATACCTCTCTCCCTTTTCCCATCTCATTATGACATTTCAATACTAAATATGCCGCAAATGGTGATCCCTTTTCTCTTACAGGCTCCAAATATTCTAAAGCTTTTTCATAATTATTATGCATATACAAAATATATATCTCTGAGACTAATTTTAATACTTCATCCTTCTGTTCATAATTACCATTCAATTTTTCAATTCGTTTTATATTTAATAACGCCTTGTCATATAAATGATTTGTTTCTTCTATTGCCATACATCCGGAAACTCGAAATTTTATATTCCCAATTATTTTGTAAATTGTTGCAGCTGATGATAATGCTTGTATATTTAATGTTGCACTCAGTTTATCTGCCCACTTTTCAGCCTCATCTGCATCATACTCTTCAACAGCATAATATCTTGCTACAGATATCATTGACACTAAATCTCCTTGTTTTGCCAAGTTCAATATACTCTTCTCAATCATCCTTTTCCTCCTGTTTTCCTCTGGATTTTTCATCTGTCTGCATCATAAGAAGCAAATATCGCGAGAGGACATCCTCATTTTTTCCTTTTTCAATCATTTTCTTCAATTCACAAACTTCCTGATAAATTTCTTCGAGTATCTTATCTCTGAAAGGACTTTTTTCTATTTGGTTCACGATCCTTGGTGCTTCCTCATAATATATTTGGATACATCTTCTCCCCACAGGTATTTTAGACAGATAATTGTCCCGAAAAGCTCTCATCACCGTCAGTTCTTTGCAGTCATCCGGTAATCCCTTATATTCACAACATGCGGTTGTCAAAAAACATCCTGTAGAAGATTCACAGGTATTGCTCTGATCCCAGTGACTGCAGGAATCATCCGGATAATAATAGCTTCTATAGTAAGAACAGTACCCTTTTGTATCCTTTCCTTCATACTCATAATTCCTGCAGGAACCACATTTATACTTCACAACATAATCTGACATTTTCTCCCCTCCTGTATAATTATTTTTCTCATATTATAGTCTTTTTAACGACTATAGTCAACGTTTAGTGAAGACAATACCATTAAGATAGTTTTGAAAAAGGGTATGGGAAAACAATGATTGAATATAGTCCATTTTGGGAGACTCTGAAGAAATCAAATGAATCTACTTACACACTCATTAATAAGCATCACATTTCAAGCTCAACTCTGGATAAACTAAGAAAAAACAAGCCATTGACCACTACTACTATCAATGATTTGTGCAGAATTTTGGATTGTAATATCGAAGATATAGCAAGATATACTTCTTCCAGTACAGATCAGAAACTATAATTCTGAAATCGCACATATCTGCTGACCAGAAAATCAATTGTAAAATAGAACATGGTTCGTAAAAAAGAGGAAATCCGGTACATTTACCCGATCTCCTCTTTTCTCATTTCTTTCTGTTATCTCTTCTTCCTGAATTAATAATCTTATATGTCCTTGAATGACCACTCTTTTCTGAGAATGCCCTTCCTGTCTGATATTGCTATCCCATCCTCCGCTTAAAATAAGTATCTGCTGCAAGCTTCAGATAATACTGCCCCTTCTCCATAGATTCCTGAATGGAAATCCCTTTGGCAATTTCCACTGCAATTACACAATTTCTGCAAAGTTCCTCTGCCGGTACTTTACAGATACCACAAAAAGAAACGATTTCCCTGTTACTGGCATGCTTCCTGATACCACTCAAAACCTTTCCCATAAGGCTCTGTTCATCCAAACATCCTTCCCCGGTTACAACCAGATCACAGTCTTTCACAAGCGCATCAAACTGACACAGCTCCAGCATACCTTCGATGCCGCTGACTGTCTTTGCTCTGAGAAATGCCGTACATCCATATCCGGCACCTCCTGCAGCCCCCGCTCCTGCCTCCGGCAGCATTGCCTGACAGTCACGTTCTATCACTTCTGCCACGTGGATCAGACCGGCATCCAGGACTGCAACCTCTTCCTTCGTTGCTCCCTTCTGTGGTGCATAAATATAGGCAGCTCCCAGAGGTCCATACAAGGGATTAGTCACATCACTCATTACCGTAAATTCAGCCTCTCCGATCCGCTGATCCAGCCTCGAACATTCTATTTTCGATACCGCTGACAGCGTCCCTCCTGCCGGAACAAATGACCGTCCATCTCTATCAAAGAAAGTAATTCCAAGCGCTGCTGCCATCCCACATCCGCAGTCTGTTGTGGCACTGCCTCCAAGACAAAGGAAAAACTTCCGACAGCCTTCATCCAGTGCCGCTCTTATCAGCTCTCCAAAGCCAAAGGTACTGGCCTCCAGTGCACGAAATCCGGTCTGCTTTGTCAATCCACTGCTTTCTGCAATTTCAAGGACAGCCGTTCCATCAGGAAGAATCCCATAGGCTGCCTCAATCAGTTTTCCTTCCGGGGAATGTACTGTCACTGTCTTCCTGCTTCCGCCCTTTGCCCGGAGAATACAGTCCATGCTTCCTTCTCCGCCGTCTGCAATGGGAAGTCTGACAACCTCACACTTCAAATGTTCTTCTATGGATCCTGCCAGAATATCGGTTACTTCCTGCGATGTCATACTTCCTTTAAAACTGTCCGGAATCACAATCACTTTCTGCATAATAAAGTCATCCTTTCCTGCTCATAACTTCATCATATCATTCTCCGGGGCATCAGGCTATGTTTTCTTCCCATATGCCCCGCTTCGGTCATTTTCACACCCATTTCACTGCCTTTTGGGGCATCTGCATGCACTTTTCCTGCTGATGCCCCGCTCTGCGAAGTTTTCGGGGCACCACAGCATATTTCTCTTCTCTGGCGCCCCTGCTCCAAAACCTTCCTCTGATCTCAATGTTTCCGGGGCACCACAGCACATTTTCCTTCCTGATACCCCTGAACTCCGAAAACACTCCCGGTGGTCCTGAACTCCGAAAACACTCCTGGTGCCCCTGACCTCCGGAAATATCTTCCGATTCCGGCACCTCTGCGACGTGCGCCGCCAAGCGACCCCTCCAGACCCGAAAAAGGTGGCTCTGCCAAAAGGCAGAGCCACCTTCACTTCCACACTCTTACTGCACAATCAGATTGGTATATCCCATCAGGCTTTCATCCACAGCCCTTGCTGCTTCCCTGCCCTCACGGATCGCCCATACTACAAGGGACTGGCCTCTGTGCATATCCCCGGCTGTAAAGACATTCTTCACGCTGGTTTCATAGGCACCTGCGCCGGTCTTCACATTGCTTCTCTCATTGATATCTACATGGAACGCATCTGTTACATATTTCTGGCTTCCAAGGAACCCTGCCGCGATCAGCACGATCTCTGCGGGAAGAGTCTGCTCTGAGCCCGGCACCTCGCTCATCTTCATCCGTCCGCTTGCAGGATCCTTCTCCCAGGAAAGCTTCACGATCTTGACTGCCTTAAGGCTGCCGTTTTTATCCTTCACAAATTCCTTCACCGTAGACTCATAGATCCGGGGATCATGACCAAATACAGCGATAGCTTCCTCCTGGCCGTAATCTGTCTTGCAGATCTTCGGCCATTCCGGCCAGGGATTGCTGGCACTTCTGGTATCGGGAGCCTTTGGCATCATCTCGATCTGTGTTACAGACTTGCAGCCATGACGGATGCTGGTTCCCACACAGTCATTTCCGGTATCACCACCGCCAATGATAACTACATTTTTGCCCTTGGTATCCACATATTTCTTATCTTCAAAATCAGAATCCAGCAGGCTCTTCGTATTGGCCTTCAGGAAGTCTACTGCAAAGTAGATCCCCTTGGCATCCCTGCCCGGTACACTGATATCTCTCGGATTGGAAGCACCGCAGGCAAGTACGACTCTGTCATACTCCTTCAAGAGCTTTTCTGCCTTGATATCCTTACCGACATCCACACCGGTTTTAAACACGATGCCTTCTGCTTCCATGACCTTGATCTTACGGTCTACGATATGCTTCTCCAGCTTCATATTGGGGATTCCGTACATCAAAAGTCCGCCAGCCCTGTCAGAGCGCTCATACACCGTTACGCTGTGACCTCTTTTATTCAGCTGATCGGCAACAGCAAGTCCGGAAGGACCGCTTCCTACAACTGCTACCGTCTTTCCTGTCCGGACCTTGGGCGGCTTCGGATCGGCATAGCCCTTTTCATAGGCATTCTCAATAATCGCATATTCATTTTCCTTCGTGGCAACCGGATCCCCGATCAGATTGCAGGTGCAGGCTGCTTCACAGAGCGCCGGGCACACACGGGAGGTAAACTCCGGAAAGCTGTTCGTCTTTTTCAGACGGTTATAGGCCTGCTGCCAGTTTCCGGTATAAACAAGATCATTCCATTCCGGCACCAGATTGTGCAGGGGGCAGCCGCTTGTCATTCCGCAGATATTCATTCCTGCCTGGCAGAAGGGCACACCGCAGTCCATACATCTTGCTCCCTGAAGCTGCTGTTTTTCTCTCGGGAGGTGCTCATGGAACTCATTAAAATTCTTAATCCTGTCCTTAGGCTTTACGTCCTTTGATACTTCTCTTTTATAATCCATAAATCCTGTTGGTTTTCCCATCGTGACACCTCCTTATTTTGCTGCCCTGACTGCGTAGAATGCTTCGATCTGTGCCTGCTCTGCAGAAAGACCCTTTTCCTCCATCTGTACGATGGTAGCCAGCATCTTTTCGTAGTCGTGAGGGATGATCTTCTTGAACTTCGGCAGATAATCACTGAAATGATCCAGGATCATCTTACCCTTTTCGGAATTGGTCAGAGCCACATGCTCCTTGATCATATCCTTCAGTTCAATAACATCATATTTGGAAGTTACTTCATAGGAAGATACCATTTCCTTGTTCAGGCGGATATACAGGTCATTGTCCTCATCCAGTACATAAGCCACACCGCCGCTCATACCTGCAGCAAAGTTCTTGCCTGTAGGACCAAGGACTACCACACGGCCTCCTGTCATATATTCACAGCCATGGTCACCCACGCCCTCTACAACAGCGATCGCACCAGAGTTTCTGACACAGAAACGCTCACCAGCTACACCATTGATAAAGGCTTTTCCACTGGTTGCACCATACAGTGCCACATTTCCGATAATGATATTTTCATCTGCTTTGAACCGGCTTCCCTTCGGTGGATATACGATCAGCTTACCGCCGGATAAGCCCTTGCCAAAGTAGTCGTTGGAATCTCCCACAAGCTCAAGTGTCAGTCCCTTCGGGATAAAGGCACCAAAGCTCTGTCCGCCGGCGCCGTTACACAGTACACGGTAGGTATCCTCTGCCACCTGATCCCCAAGTTTTCTTGTGATCTCGGAACCAAGGATCGTACCAAAGGCTCTGTCCGTATTCTTGACATCTACCTCAATGCTTCTTCTTGCACCGGTTTCAATGGCCTTGTCAAGCTGCTTTAACAGTACCTTTTCGTCCATGGTATTTTCCAGCTTGAAATCGTAAACCTGCTTCGGATCAAAGGTAACCTTCTCCTTGCTGCCCACATAGGGATTCTCAAGGATCAGACTTAAATCTACCTGCTTCTGGCTCTTAGAAAGGTTATCCTTTACCTTCAGGAACTCGGTATGGCCGACCAGCTCATCCACAGTCCTTACACCAAGCTTTGCCATATATTCCCGCAGCTCCTCTGCGATAAAGTGCATGAAGTTGATCACATACTCCGGCTTTCCTCTGAAATTCTTACGAAGCTCCGGATTCTGGGTAGCCACACCCACAGGACATGTGTCCAGATTGCAGACTCTCATCATGACACATCCCATGGTTACCAGGGGTGCTGTCGCAAAGCCGAATTCCTCTGCACCAAGGATCGCTGCGATAGCTACGTCACGACCGCTCATCAGCTTACCGTCTGTCTCGATCCTTACCTTATTACGAAGTCCGTTCATGATCAGCGTCTGGTGTGTCTCTGCAAGTCCAAGCTCCCAGGGAAGTCCTGCATTGTGAATGGAATTCCTCGGTGCCGCACCGGTACCACCATCATAACCGGAGATCAGGATAACCTGTGCACCGGCCTTCGCAACACCGGCTGCAACAGTACCAACACCAGCTTCAGAAACCAGCTTGACACTGATCCTTGCCTGCTTGTTGGCATTCTTCAGATCATAAATCAGCTCTGCCAGATCCTCGATAGAATAAATATCGTGATGAGGCGGCGGGGAGATCAGACCTACGCCGGGTGTTGAATGTCTGGTCTTTGCGATCCAGGGATAAACCTTGCCTGCCGGCAGGTGTCCGCCTTCACCGGGCTTTGCTCCCTGTGCCATTTTGATCTGGATCTCATTGGCGCTTACCAGATATCTGCTGGTTACACCGAAACGTCCGCTGGCTACCTGTTTGATAGCAGAGCATCTGTTCTTCCCATCAGACCCTGCAGAAAGTCTCTCCAGATCCTCACCACCTTCACCGGAATTAGAACGTCCGTGAATGGTGTTCATTGCAATTGCCAGTGTCTCATGTGCTTCCTTGGAAATGGAACCATAGCTCATGGCTCCTGTCTTAAATCTGGTTACAATGGAATCCACGCTTTCTACTTCCTCGATCGGGATTCCTTTTTCCGGATAATTGAAATCCATCAGGCCACGCAGATTCTTTACTGAATCCTCATCATTGACAAGGGCTGTATACTGCTTGAACATCTGATAGTCACCACGCTTCGTGGATTCCTGCAGCATATGGATCGTTGCCGGATTGTACAGATGCTCGTCACCACCACTTCTCATCTTGTGATGTCCCACACTGTTCAGTGTCAGGTCATTTGCAAGTCCCAGCGGGTCAAAAGCCTGTGAATGCAGTGCATCCACTTCCTTTTCAATATCCTTTAAGGTAATACCACCCACACGGCATACCGTATGAGGGAAATATTTGTTAATAACATCCTTATCAATACCGATTGCTTCAAAGATCTGGGATCCTTCATAGGACTGGATCGTACTGATTCCCATTTTGGAAGCGATTTTGACAATGCCATGTAAAATAGCGTTGTTGTAATCATCAACGGCTGCATAATAATCCTTGTCAAGCATATGGCTGTCGATCAGCTCGCGGATGGATTCCTGTGCAAGATAAGGATTGATCGCACAGGCACCATAACCAAGCAGGGTAGCAAAATCATGCACATCCCTTGGTTCTCCTGACTCCAGGATCAGCGCTACACTGGTTTTTTTCTTGGTTACGACCAGATGTCTGTTCAGTGCTGATACGGCAAGCAGAGACGGGATTGCCACGTGGTTTTCATCTACGCCCCTGTCAGACAGGATCATGATGTTCACACCGTCCCTGTAAGCTCTGTCCACCTCTACGAACAGTCTGTCAATAGCACGCTCAAGGCTCGTATTCTTATAATAGGTGATCGGAATCACTTCTGCCTTAAAGCCTTCCTGATTTATATCCTTGATCTTCATCAGATCGGTATTAGTCAGGATCGGGTTGCTTACCTGCATCACGTGGCAGTTCTTCGGGGTTTCCTCCAGAATATTGCCGTCGGTTCCCACGTAAACAGTTGTTGAAGTAACCACTTCCTCACGGATCGCATCTATAGGCGGGTTGGTTACCTGCGCAAATTTCTGCTTGAAATAATGGAAAAGAGGATGATTGGTCTTGCTCAGAACCGGGATCGGGGTATCCACTCCCATGGCTGCAATAGCCTCGGCTCCGTTCTTTGCCATGGGAAGAATGCTCGTCTTTAACTCTTCGTAGGTATAACCGAAGGCCTTCTGCATCCGCTGTCTTTCTTCATATGCAAATTCCGGTACTCTTTCATTCGGAATCTTCAGATCCCGCAGATGGATCAGGTTGCTGTCCAGCCACTCACCATAAGGCTGTCTGGAAGCATAACTCTCTTTCAGTTCATTATCATCAATGACCTTGCCCTTTGTGACATCCACAAGCAGCATCTTGCCGGGACGAAGTCTTTCCTTTACAAGGATCTTTGAAGGGTCAATATCAAGTACCCCAACCTCAGAGGAAAGGATCAGCTGATCATCGTCTGTGATCACATAACGGGAAGGACGAAGACCGTTTCTGTCAAGCACTGCTCCCATCACATCACCATCACAGAAAAGAATGGAAGCCGGGCCATCCCATGGCTCCATCATGGTTGCGTAGTACTGATAGAAGTCCTTTTTGTGCTGGGACATGGTCTTGTTGTTTTCCCATGGCTCCGGGATCGTGATCATCACTGCATGGGGAAGATCCATACCGCTCATGACAAGGAACTCCAGCGTATTATCCAGCATGGCTGAGTCAGAGCCTGCTGTATTGACTACCGGCAGTACCTTATGCAGCACGCTGTGCAGATGCTCGGATTCCATGTTTTCCTCACGGGCAAGCATCTTATCCGCATTACCCTGAATGGTATTGATCTCACCGTTGTGCACGATAAATCGGTTCGGATGGGCTCTCTCCCAGCTTGGATTGGTATTGGTAGAGAAACGGGAATGTACCATGGCAATGGCAGATTCGAAATCCTTATCCTGCAGATCCGCAAAAAAAGTACGGAGCTGTCCAACCAGGAACATTCCTTTATATACAATCGTCCTGCTGGATAAGGAAACCACATAGGTATTATCTGAGGACTGTTCAAATACTCTTCTTACAATATAAAGCATGCGGTCAAAATCAAGCCCCTTTTCCACCTGTGCGGGCTTCTTTATAAATGCCTGCATGATATGGGGCATACACTCAACTGCCTTATGTCCGAGAACCTCCGGATGGGTAGGAACCTCTCTCCATCCAAGAAAAGTAAGTCCTTCCTTCTCTACGATGATCTCAAACATCTTCTTGGCCTGATTCTTCTGCAGCTCATCCTGAGGAAAGAAGAACATACCAACGCCATATTCTCTGTCCTCTCCCAGTGTGATCCCAAGGCTCTTTGTCACTCTCTTAAAAAATTTATGGGGGATCTGCGTCAGAATACCAACACCGTCACCGGTCTTACCTTCTGCATCCTTTCCGGCACGATGCTCCAGATTCTCAACGATCTTCAATGCATTTTCAACGGTTTCTCTGCTCTTCACACCCTTAATGTTTACACAGGCACCGATACCGCAGTTATCATGCTCAAACTCCGGACGGTACAGAGGTGCATCTGGCACGGTCTTTTTCACATCAAACATTTTGTGGATCTCCTTCCCTTAGTAAATTACAACGTAATTTCCCATGACATAAAAAAGCCGCAAAAAGAGCTATGCTCGCTCCTTTGCGACTTTCATTGAAATCAATATACATCACTTTTTTCTATTTGTAAATAATGACTTTTCTTATCATTGTCAGATTATTTGTGAATTTACTTTCTGTGTTTCTTTTATCAGATTTATTTATCAATTATCTGTTTATTTTCTCCCGTTTCGCACAACTTGAGGTACCAGAATCCCAATCCTGCTGCAAAAAACAACAAAGCAACTGCCAGTCCGATCGCTACTGCACTGTTTAAATCCCGAAGTCCATTCCTGTAAGTCACGGTAAATACCGTAACATTAGCCACCGCATGAAATATCACCGGGGCTGCAAAGCTCTCTGACCTTTCATAAACTATGGCAATGATCACCCCAAGCAGAAATCCATACAATGCCTGCACCGTATTTCCATGGTAAAGGCCAAAAAGCAGTGCAGAAAGCGGTACTGCCAGCTTCACAGAAAAACACCGTTTCATCCGGTTATAAATGATACCACGGAACACTGTCTCTTCTGCAATGGGTGAAATCACCCCATACAATACAAGCCCAATGGCAAAGGCCACCCCATACTGCGCCTCTTCCACTCTGGTATAGGCTGCTGAACTCTCTGTAATCCCCATCTGGAAAAACAGGATATTCACCCCCATGGATACACACAGTGCGATCGCTGCCAGTACACCATAGGAGGTTACATTCCCCTTTTTCTTCCATACCGGAAGTGCTTCCTTCTTCAGCATGCTCCATATGGGGAGCATGCCAAGCAATATGGCGATCCCGCTGACCATGCCGTTTGCTGTCTGTCCATTCTGTATAAGCCATTCCTTCAGGGCTCCGCCGTTTCCGGAAAGCATCAGTTCAAGCCCGCCCCAGAGAACGATCTGGGCGAGGTCATGCACCACATAATAAAGAAAAAGCGGCAGCAACAGATATACCGCTTTCTTCATGGATTTCCATTTTTTCAGTTCTTCTGCCGGCCATGCCAGCTCCATGGTCTGTAAAAATCCCATCTTCATCCCTTCACCTGTCCTGTCAGCAGGATCTCTTTCAGCTCTTCCACTGTTCCCGCAATGGCATCGGCTCCTTCTGCCTCCAGCTCTCCTTCTGCTGCAAAGCCATAGCGCACACCGACCCCAGTCAGCTTCCATGCCCTGGCTCCCTGGATGTCAAACTCCCGATCCCCGATCATGGCACAGCTTTCCCTGCGCTCTTCCTCAGACAATTCCAGGATACCAAGCTGTCGCAGTGCTTCCGCTACCACCTCCTCTTTCTTTTCCCTGCTGCCATCAAGACCGCTTCCGACCACAACAGAAAAATATTTTTCAATGCCAAAGTGATCCAGCACCTTTTTCACAAATACCTCCGGCTTACTGGATGCTACTGCCAGGCGGCACCCTGACTCTGACAGAGCCTGCAGCATTTCCGGTACTCCTTCATACACCTGGTTTTCAAAAATACCGATCGGACGGAACCTCTCCCGGTAAAATTCCACTGCTCTTTTCGCCATATCCCGATCCATACCGTAATACTTCTGAAAGCTTGTATGAAGCGGCGGTCCGATAAAGCACTCCAGCTTCTTCAGATCAGGCTCCTCGATCCCACACTTTGCAAGGGCATACTGCACGCACTTTGTGATCCCTTCCCGGGAATCCGTCAGTGTGCCGTCAAGATCAAACAAACAATACTGATACATGTTACGATTTCCTTCCCTACAGCTTCAGCTTCGCAAACAGATCCCCGAGGCTTGTTCCAAGACTCTCTCCAGAGCTGTACTGCTTCGCATCTGTATCCTCGATCTCTTCTGCCTGCGCATTTTCCTCTGCTGCCTTAATGCTTAAGGAAATCCTGCCGTCATTGGTGTTTAATACCTTGACCTTAACCTTATCGCCTGCCTTCAGAACCTCTGAAGGCTTCTTGATCCTTTTTTCACAAATCTGTGAAATATGAACCAGACCGCTCAGTCCATCCTGCAGTGCTACAAAGGCTCCATAGGGCTGCAGACTCTCTACCGTTCCATTCAGAATCGTTCCCGGTACGATCATGGCTACCTTGTGGTCATGTGCTTCCTTCTCCTGCTCTCTTAAAATTTCCTTTGCTGAAAGAACCAGCTTCTGCTTCTCCGGATCCACCGTGATCACGCGCACGTTAAGCTGCCTGCCCTGGAAAGGTGCCAGATCCTCCACATACTGCAGGGAAAGCTGGGACGCCGGAATAAATCCACGGATTCCTTCCACATAGGCAACCACACCGGCATTTACTACTTCACTGACCTTTACGGTCAGCTCTTTCTTTTCTTCCAGATACGTCTTCAGTACATCCCATGCGGTATCCTGCTGCGCTTCCTTTTTGGAAAGCAGTATATTGCCATGTCCGTCGTCCATACTGATGACCTCTGCTTCGATCTCATCCCCTACCGCAACATCTGTCATAAGGGAAAAGGAGGGATCATTACTCATATCCTCTGCCTTAATGATCCCCTGTGCGTAATACTTCAGATCTAAAGTCACTTCCTCTTCATTTACGTCAATGACCGTTCCTGAAATAAGATCTCCTTCACTAATCTTGCGGAAGCTGGCCTCCAGCTCCCTTTCATAATCCTTCATTGATTCTTCCATTAGTAATTCTCCGCCTTTACCTGAAAATAGCTCTGTGGATGTGCACATACCGGACAAACCTCCGGTGCTTCCTTACCGATGCAGATATGTCCGCAATTGCGGCACTGCCAGATCGTATCACCATCTTTGGAAAATACAACGCCCCGCTCGATATTGGCAATCAGCTTGCGGTATCTTTCCTCATGCTCCTTCTCAATGGCAGCTACCCCTTCAAATAAAGCAGCGATCTGCTCAAAGCCTTCTTCTCTGGCTACTTTGGCAAACTCACTGTACATATCTGTCCACTCGTAGTTTTCGCCCTCTGCCGCATGTCCAAGATTCTCCAGTGTAGAATCAATTCCACCGTTGATCAGCTTGTACCACATCTTGGCATGCTCTCTCTCGTTGGCTGCTGTCTCTTCAAAAATCGCTGCGATCTGCTGATAGCCGTCCTTCTTTGCCTTGGATGCAAAGTAGGTGTACTTGTTGGTAGCCATTGACTCTCCTGCAAAGGCCGCCTGTAAATTTGCTTCTGTTTTTGATCCTTTTAACTCCATAATTTTCCTCCAGTCTTATGACTTCTTGACAACTCTGTGATAATAAGCATACGTCATTTCCGGTCCTTTGTCAAAGCTTCCTGCACCTGTCACCTCACCGAGAAAAATGGTATGCGTATCAGTCTCCACGGTATTGATCACACGGCAGGTCAGATAACCGCAGCTGTCACTGATCACTGGCAGGAAATCCTCCACCTTATAATCTACTCCATCAAATTTATCCACATCTCTCCCAGAACGGAACCCAAAGCTGCCGATCAGTGATGGAGCCGAATCCTCTGCAAGTACCGAAACTGCAAATACTCCCGTTTCCTTAATGCATTCCGTTGTGTAGTTCTGATGGTTCAGGCTTAATGCCACTGTTATCTTCGGTGATGAGGTGATCTGCATCACACTGTTTGCTGTGCAGCCGGTAGGACGTCCATTATCCCAGGTGCTGATCACATATACCCCATATGATAGTTTCCTTAGTATAGATGTATCCATTCTTTTTCCTCCTTAACATTTTAATATCAGTAACTATTACTAATATTAGTGTAAGACAGATATTTCCATCTGTCAATGATATTTTCCCGCAAGGCTGATTTTTTATGCTATAATCCCTTATGATATACATTTGACAGTTCTGTCTGAGCTGTCTGAAGAAAGGTACAGACATTTATGAGTATTTTAAACGTAGAACATTTAACCCATGGCTTTGGTGACAGAGCCATTTTCCAGGATGTTTCCTTCCGTCTGCTGAAGGGTGAGCATATTGGCCTGATCGGAGCCAACGGCGAAGGGAAATCCACTTTTATGAATATCATTACAGGCAAGCTGATGCCGGATGAGGGCAAGGTAGAATGGGCGAAAAACGTACGTGTCGGTTATCTGGACCAGCACACTGTCCTTGAAAAGGGCATGACGATCCGTCAGGTGCTCTCCTCTGCCTTTGATTTTCTGCTTGACATGGAAAAACAGATGAATGACATCTGTGACAAAATGGGAACCGCATCTGAAGAAGAACTGGAACAGTATATGGAAGACCTTGGAACCATTCAGGATCTGCTTACCATGCACGATTTCTATATGATCGATGCCAAAGTTGAAGAAGTGGCAAGGGCTCTTGGCCTTCTGGAGCTTTCTCTTGACAGAGACGTCTCTGATTTAAGCGGCGGTCAGCGTACCAAGGTGCTTCTTGCCAAGCTCCTTCTGGAAAAACCGGATATCCTGCTTTTGGACGAGCCTACCAACTATCTGGACGCTGAGCATATCGCCTGGCTGAAACGGTATCTGAATGACTATGAGAACGCCTTTATCCTGATCTCCCATGACATTCCGTTTTTGAACAGTGTTATCAATTTGATCTACCACATGGACAATCAGCAGCTCACCCGTTATGTAGGGGATTATGACAAGTTTCAGGAAGTCTATGCCATGAAAAAGGCACAGCTGGAAGCTGCCTATAATAAGCAGCAGAAGGAGATTGCGGACTTAAAGGATTTTGTAGCCAGGAATAAAGCCAGAGTTTCCACCAGAAATATGGCCATGTCCCGCCAGAAAAAGCTGGATAAGATGGATGTGATCGAGCTTGCGGCAGAAAAGCCAAAGCCGGAATTTCATTTTAAAGAAGCAAGAACCCCTGGCCGCTATATTTTCCAGACACAGGATCTTGTCATCGGCTATGAAGAACCTCTCTCCAAGCCCTTAAATCTGGAAATGGAAAGAGGTCAGAAAATTGTTCTTACCGGTGCCAACGGAATCGGTAAAACCACACTGTTAAAGAGTATTCTCGGTCTGATCCCACCGTTGTCCGGATCAGTCACTCAGGGTGATTACCTGAGTATCGGTTATTTCGAACAGGAAATGTCCGGTGATGGCAGTAATACCTGTATCGAAGAGATCTGGCAGGAATTCCCCGGCTACAGCCAGTATGAGGTACGTTCTGCCCTTGCCAAATGTGGTCTGACCACCAAGCATATTGAAAGCCTTGTTAAGGTATTAAGCGGCGGCGAGCAGGCAAAGGTACGTCTATGCAAGCTGATCAACCGGGAAACCAATGTCCTGCTTCTGGATGAGCCTACCAACCACCTTGACGTAGATGCCAAGGATGAACTGAAACGTGCCCTGACCGCCTATAAGGGCAGCATCCTCATGGTATGCCACGAACCGGAATTCTATGACGGACTGGCAACTGCTGTGTGGGACTGCACGCAGTTCACTACTCGACTCATTTAGTCAATCCTTCACACACTATACTGAGAAAAATGCAACCGCTACTGCACCTGGACCGGCATGTGTACCAATGACACTTCCGATCATGGTTGTCTCCAGTGAGGAAATACCTTCTTCCCAGAGTGCCTTACTGTCTTCGATATACTTCTGAAGAAGGGTATCATCCAGTCCGGTGTAGCCAAGAAGGATCGGCTTTGTAAAATCAATTCCTCCTGTCTTTCTGATCTCACTGACAAGCAGGTTATTTCCCTGCTTGGAGCCTCTTGCCTTTCCAAGAATCACAATCTCCCCGTCCCTGATGCAGACAACCGGTTTAATGGAAAGCACACCGCCTGCAAACGCAGCCGCTGCTGAGATCCGTCCACCCTTTTTCAGATACTCCAGTGTATCCAGCATGGCGATCAGACAGATCTTTTCACGTTCTTTTTCCAGTCTTTCTGCGATCTCTCTGGCTCCCATCCCCTCGTCCACAAGGCGCAGCGCCAGCTTTGCCAGAATGGCAGTTCCGATCGCTACATTTCTGCTATCTACCACGTAAACACTGTCCTCATACTCCCTTGCAGCGATCATAGCACTCTGCCATGTTCCTGACAGCTTGGAAGAAAGTGTGATCACAACAGCGCTCTCCCCCGCTGCCGCAATTTTCTCAAATATATCACTGAAGTCTGCCGGTACTGCCTGGCTTGTCTTGGGAAGCACATCACTTTCGATCAGCTTCTGGTAAAATTCCTTCTTTTGGATCGTAACACCTTCAATATATTCCTCATCTCCAAAGCGGAGCGTTAAAGGGACGACTGTCAGTCTTTCCTTCACATCCTCTGTAATATCTGCTGTTGAATCTACAATAATATTTACTTTCTTATTCATGTTTTCACCTTTCTTCTGGGATCCCGTCCTTTGCAAGTATCCTGAGGTTTTCCACGATCCGGTCCAGTGCCTCATAAAAGATCTGTCTGTTTTCCTCTGTCAGATCCTTTCCGGCAATCTCCACAGCGATCCTGGCCCGCTCGCTCACATGTCTGGCGGCCTCCTGTCCTTCCTCTGTCAGCTTGAAGACACCTCCGTACAGCGTTTTTCCAACGCTCTCCTTTCGTACCAGTCCTTTCTTTTCCATCAGGGACATCATACGGGATACATCTGCCTTATCCTTGACACACAGTTCACACAGCCTGGGCGCTGTCAGTCCTTCTGGAAACCGGTACATGGTCAGAAGATAGATGGAATGGGTTCCCTTCAGTCCGTATTTTTCCATTTCATCCCCGGTCAGCTTGTGCCAGTACCGTGAGATTTCTGACATTCCTACTGAGAAACGCTCAAATCTGTCTTCCATGGTTACCTCCTGTTTCCTTCTATAACGCAAAAGTTGACAAATCAACTTCTGTCATTATAATTCCATGATGTTGATTTGTCAACTTTTATCCAATTATCCTTTTATTCTTCTGTTAACCGTTTCCTAGCGCTCTTTTGTCAGATGCCAGATATCTCTGTTGTATTCTGCAATGGTTCTGTCAGATGAGAAGAATCCAGCCTTGGCGATGTTCACAAGCATCATCTTCTTCCACTTTGCTCTGTCTTCATAATCAGCGAACATTCTGTCCTTGGTTTCGATATAATCTTCCAGATCCAGTAATGTCATGAACCAGTCTTTGTTCAGAAGCTCATTGTAGAGCCTTGTCAGATTTTCCTTGTGGCCTGCTGCCAGTGCCTGCTTACCAACGATGAAATCAACAGCTTCTTTGATCACAGGGCTCTTCTCATAGTAGTCCTTGGAAACATAATCAGCCTTTTCATAGTGCCTTATAACGGTCTCAGAATCCTTACCAAAGATGTAAATATTGTCATCACCAACTAACTCGTGGATCTCTACGTTAGCACCGTCGGATGTACCAAGGGTTACTGCACCATTCAGCATGAACTTCATATTTCCGGTACCGGATGCTTCCTTACTTGCCAGTGAGATCTGCTCAGAAATATCACAGGCGGGGATCAGCCTCTCTGCATAGCTTACATTGTAATTCTCTACCATAAGAACTGTCATGTAAGGACTTACATCAGGATCATTGTTTACGATATCCTGCAGTACAAGGATCAGGTGGATGATATCCTGCGCAATGATATAAGCAGGAGCTGCCTTTGCACCAAAGATAAAGGTCATCGGTCTTGCCGGCTTCTTGCCCTTCTTGATCTCCAGATATTTGTGGATAATGTACAGTGCATTCATCTGCTGACGCTTATACTCATGCAGTCTCTTGACCTGGATATCAAATACGGAATCGGGATTTAAGGTAACACCCTCATTTTCCTTCACATAAGCTGCCAGCTTCTTCTTCTGGTCGTATTTGATCTCGGCAATACGATCCAGAACTGCCGGTGTATCCTTGAATTCAAGCAGCTTCTCCAGCTTGTCTGCATCCTTTTTGAAGCCATCTCCGATCGTTTCTGCAAGAAATCCTGCAAGCTCTCTGTTACATGATAAAAGCCATCTTCTGAAGGTGATACCATTGGTCTTATTATTGAACTTCTCAGGGTAAATCTTATAAAAAGCATTCAGCTCTGTCTCTTCCAGGATCTGGGTATGGATTGCAGCAACACCATTGACAGAGAATCCATAATGGATATCAATGCGTGCCATATGAACACGGCCGTCCTTGTCAATGATCTGTACCCTTTCATCCTTATACTTTGCTGCTACTCTCTTATCCAGCTCCTTGATGTAAGGAACGAGCTGGGGAACTACCTTCTCCAGATACTTAAGCGGCCACTTCTCCAGCGCTTCTGCCAGGATCGTATGATTGGTGTATGCACAGGTTTTTCTTACAACCTCGATCGCCTCATCAATTGTAAATGCCTTCTCCTCAACAAGGATACGAATCAATTCCGGAATGATCATGGTCGGATGCGTATCGTTGATCTGGATGACTGCATGATCATACATCTTACGGAGATCAAACTTCTTTTCCTTCATCTCAGCCAGGATCAGCTGGGCTGCATTACTTACCATAAAGTACTGCTGATAAATACGGAGCAGGTTTCCTGCCTCATCAGAATCATCCGGATAAAGGAACAGTGTCAGATTTTTCTCGATCGCTTCCTTATCAAACTGGATACCCTCCTTTACGAGGCTCTCATCCAGTGACTCGATATCAAACAGATGAAGCTTGTTTACACCGCTGTCATAGCCCGCTACATCAATATCATATAATCTGGAGGTTACTTTTTTCTTTCCAAAATAAACATCATAAGTAATATCTGTCTTAGTCAGCCAGGAATTCTCCTCGATCCAGGCATTTTTCTCTGCTGTCTGCAGCTTATCCTTAAATACCTGCTTAAACAGACCAAAATGATAATTAAGTCCGATTCCTTCTCCGGGAAGACCAAGCGTTGCAATAGAATCCAGGAAGCATGCCGCCAGTCTTCCAAGACCACCGTTTCCAAGAGACGGTTCCGGCTCCACTTCCTCGATCACGGACAGCTTCTTGCCATACTTTTCAAGAATATCGCTCATCTTATCATAAACGCCGAGATTGATCAGATTGTTGGAAAGTAATTTGCCGATCAGAAATTCTGCGGAAATGTAATATACTTTCTTTTCCCCTTCATTGCAATCAGATACTGCCATCAGTCTCTTTGTCAGAATTAATACCGCATAATAGGTTTCCTGATCTGTCAGCGCAGACAGTTCTTTGCCATACATCTCTTCTGCGATTTCCTTTAACTGTTCTTCCAGATTCAGAACCAGAATATCCTTCTGTAAATTCGTTTGTGCTGCCATAACACCCTCCTGTTTATCTCATATAATTTTCTTGTTATTCTCTCATCAGCTGTTGCCTTGAAATACCCTGTTTTACTACGTTTCCCCCTGCTGACTGAGGTCAGTATATCATAGGAAAACGTTTTCCGCAAGTATTTCTTCAAATTCTATGCAATAATATCCTCATATTTCATCCTTACAAGGCTGTGCTTCATCACGATATTCCTGCCATAGCCACCATTCATAAGCTCCTGCAGCTCCTCCATGGCACTCTCAGATATACTGGCAAAATCCTGTCTTACCGTATTCATCTGCTTACCGACATAGCCCATCAGGATGATCCCGTCAAAGCCGCATACGGGACGAAAAATGTCCATCTGGATCAGCGCTTTCATGGCACCGATCGCCATCAGATCTGAAGCACATACAACTATATCCTTATTTTTTGCGTACTTCAGCGTGATATTCCTTGCCTGAAGCTCAGAAAACTCTCCATTCCTTACCAGCATGGTCAGATTCTTTTCTTTTATAAGATCCTCCATGCCTCTGATCCTCTCATCCGTCACATAGCCGTTCCGCTTCCCGGCAATATACAGGATCCTCTTACAGTTATTCTCCATGACAGTCTTGGCAGCCACCTCATACTGCGCCCTTCTGTGATCTACCCCGATACAGCTTGTGCTGGCATTGACAAAAGGAGCATCGATCACCACACACTTGAACTTGCCGGTTGAGATCAGACGGTGAAGCACCTTATCCTCTTTGCTCATTCCATAAATAATGATCCCGGTGATACTCTGGGACTGCAGATATCTTGCCACCTCATCTGCCGTTTTATTCTGGAACATGAAGAAAAACAGAGTTATGACATCCAGATTCAGTTCCATTGCCTTATTCAGGGCACCTGAAATATACTGCATATCGATCTCATCAATTGCATTTGTCTTCATATTGCTGTTGATCAGAAGTGCCACTCTTCCAGCCTGCTTGGAAGAAAGTGCTGCTGCCACGGAATTGGGCACGAAGTTCAGTTCTTCCACCGCCCTATTTACCCGCTGCCTTGTCTCTTCACTGACATTTGGATATCCATTCAGCACCTTTGATACGGTAGAAATCGCAACCCCGGCGCGCTTTGCCACATCCTTAATTGATACCATAAATCCCTCTCAATCTTGAAAAAAACCCTGTAACAATTAACCTTTTTTCCTTTTAAAAAGGGGCTGTCATCAGCCCCTTTTTATTACAGTGATTCTACAATCTTATTGATTGCCTTTACTACCTCTTCCTTATCAAAAGGCTTGGTAATAAACTCATCAGCACCATACTTGACAGCCTGGATCATCTTCTCTTTCTGACCCGCTGCTGTAATCATGATCACTCTTGCTTTTTCATTTTCATGTTTAATAAGCTGCAGTGCCTGGATACCATCTGTTACTGGCATTGTAATATCCATGGTCACAATATCCGGTTGTAACTCCTTGTATTTCAGATACCCGTCATCTCCATTTACAGCCTCGGCTATGACCTCATGACCGTTCTCTTCAAGCAAACCCTTTAGTATTTTCCTGGATGTTCTGGAATCATCCACAACGAGTATTTTAGCCATCTTCCTTTTCCTCCTACTTCATTTCGATCTCATCACCGATAGCGATCATAAGATCGATACAGTCATTTTTAATATGAATTGGCAGGACAAGCATTTTTCTGCTTTCAAAGCCCTGAATTCCGGTCTTGAAGGAAGGGGGCATCAGTTCCAGTGAACTTCCGTCCTTACACTCGGAAACATACAATCCATTAATACAGTTCAATAATTCACCGATCGCATCCAGTGCATCCTCATCCACTGATACGAACTCTTCCTGCCCAAATACAGAAGCAGTAAACTGAAGTGCATTGCCCTTGCCACCCAGTGCACTGACAAATCCCTTCTCGCCCTCAACCTTCTGCAGGGCACCGTTTTCATCCTCTGTCTTCTGCATGATATAAGCTTTGTCTGGATATAGTCCAGTGTCTACCAGTCTCATCAGGGTACGGACTGCCGTCCCTGCAATTCCATAATACGCTTCACTGTCTACAGGAAGAAAAAGTGGAAGAATGCTGTCTACATCATCACTCTTCAGGGCATCCATGTCAGATGCCGTAAAATTGTTTTCACACCGATAATCCAAAAGAATCTGTTCCAGCTGCTCAATCGTCATAAGCTGTTGATTTTCCATTGCCTGCGCAAAGGCAAGATAAGCATTTCCCTGCTTCTTCAGGAGGCTGTTGACCTGTCCTTCTGTCAGATAACCTTTTTCTACAGCAATATCGCCGAAGCGCCTGTCCATCACAGCCTGAAGCTGATTTACCCTGTCAGCCTCCTCCTGTGTCATCAGTCCTTCTGCTACTGCGATCAGTCCGAGCTTTACTCTTACTTTCTGCTGCTCATTCAGAATATCTCTGAACTGTTCTCCGGTAAGAAGTCCTTTCTCCATCAGATAATTCCCCACAATACTTGATACCACAGCGTAACCTCCTTATTTTCCCTCATTCGTATATTCTGCTCTTGCAGTGGCACTTGCTTTCTTATCTTTGTCCTCCTGTTCTACAAAATTATAACAGAATCCTTCTGTTAAAACAATGGTAAAAGAAAATGGAAAAGAAAAAAGGATCCCTTGTAAAAAGGATCCCCTGTAAAAATTATATATGAAGTCTCACGCTCTTCTTCCCGGACAGCTCTCTCGTACGTTCATCCGGCTGTCCAAATCCTATATAAATATCTGCCCCCAGACCTGTATGCACTGACCTGCCCTCTTCATCTACAACTGTAAATGATTTTGCCGGAATTTCCAGCGTCGCAGTCTTTTCTTCTCCTGGTGCAAATGCCACACGCTTAAACACAGCAAGCTTTGGATTAGGCACTTCATTGGCATCCTCTACCTGCACATAAGCCTGCAGTATATCCTCTGTGGGGACAGCTCCATAATTTACGGCCCTTACTTCAACATATACACTCTGTTCTTTTGTCTGTACATAATCCACATCACTTATCAGCCTTACCTCCACAATCTGTGTATCTGCATAATTCAGGCCATATCCAAACGGATAAAGTGGTGCTTTTTCCACAAAGCGGTACGTCCGGTTTTTCATGGAATAATCGTCAAAGTCAGGCATTCCCTGTAAATTGCGGTAAATAGTGATTGGCAATTTCCCGGAAGGGGATATCTCCCCAAACAGGATATCTGCAACGGCTTTTCCACCGCGTGCTCCCGGATACCACGTCTGAAGAACTGCGTTCGCCTTATCATCTGCCAGATTCAGATCCATAGCACTTCCTGCCATCATGCATACGATAAACGGAACCTCCATTTCCGCAATGATTTCCAGAAGTCTCTGCTGGGAAGGCGGCAGCATCAGATTCTGCTTATCCCCGGATGCATATTCATTACCGGTATCTCCTTCTTCTCCCTCAAGGCTTTCATCCAGTCCAAGACACAGGATAACAAGATCTGAATGCTCTGCAACTGTCATTGCCTCTGAGATACGGTCATCCTCTCTTGCCAGTTTTTCTACCTGATCTAAAAACAGATGACACCCTTCAGAATAAAGTACCCTGACATCATCTCCCACATAGTCCTGAATGCCTTCCAGCACGGTAACATATCTTGAAGCCGTACCATGATAATTGCCTATCAGAGCGGCTCTGGAATTGGCATTTGGACCAATCACTCCGATTGTTTTCAGTTTTTCCTTCTTTAAGGGCAGGATACCATCATTTTTCAGCAATACGACACTCTTATGTGCTGCCTCTACTGAAAGATCGATATGCTCCCTGCATTCAACAACCTCATACGGAATATGATCATATTCCGTCTCATCAAACATTCCAAGCAGAAATCTGGTTGTAAATAAGCGGACAGCCGCTCTCTGCAATAACTCTTTGGATATCAGTCCCTCTTCATAGGCATTCAGGATTTTCTGGTAGGTGCAGCCACAATTGACATCACATCCCATCTCCAGTGCCAGCCTGACGCTTTCTTCCGGCCGGTTCGTCACCTTATGATGCTCATGAAAATCACGGATAGCCCAGCAGTCTGAAACATAATGTCCTTCAAATCCCCACTGTTTTCTCAGGACTTCTCCCATCAGATAACTATGTGCACAGCAGGGCTCTCCATTGGTCCTGTTGTACGCACCCATCACAGCCTCAACCTTACCTTCTTTGACACAGGCCTCGAACTGTGGAAGATAAGTCTCCCAGAGCTCCTTCATGGTGACCCTGGCATCAAAAAAGTGGCGTTTATCCTCAGGTCCGGAATGTACAGCAAAATGCTTGGCACATGCTGCTGTGCGCATATATTCACCCTCTCCCTGCAGACCCCTGATAAATGCAACACCCAGTCTGGCAATCAGGACCGGATCTTCCCCATAGGTCTCATGTCCTCGTCCCCAGCGGGGATCACGGAAAAGATTGACATTGGGTGACCAGAGTGTGATTCCCTTATAAATATCCCGGTCTTCATGTTTTTCATTTTCATTGTATTTGGCTCTTGCCTCTGTAGAAATGACAGTTCCGATCCGCTCCAGCAGTTCTTCATCAAAGGTTGCTCCAAGACCAATTGCCTGTGGAAAAACGGTAGCTGTGCCTGCTCTTGCAACACCGTGCAGGCCTTCATTCCACCAGTTGTATTCAGGAATATCCAGATGTGGAATTTCATCTGCATCAAAGCGCAGCTGTGATGCCAACTCCTCTACACTCATCTGCTCCACCAATTCAGTTGCCCGTCTGACTGCTTCCTGTCTGTTCATACCTTCCTCCATAAACTGTTTTATTTGTTTATAACGATTATTTTACTATACCTGTGTTGTTATTTTCTAACTTTATATAACTTGTAAAAAAATATATTTTCTGATTTGATTATATTGGTTTCAGGCACGGTTAAACTATACATATATTGCCTGAAGATATACATATTTTGCTTTTTTGATATCTGTCTGATGTTCCGGATCCTAAATATCTGGATACCTGCAAAGCTTTTGCATATTACAGAAAAATTGATTATAATATAGTTATTCTCAAATAATAGAAAAAAGGATGGATTCTATGCGATATAATATTGATCTTAACGAAGCAAATTATGTGCAGCCTGTCCGTGGATTTGTTGAAAGAAAAATGCAGGGCAACAATACCGAACTGGTTGACTTTGTACCGGAATCCCATATACGAATCTGGTACAATGTACAGATGGAAGGATATCCGTCACATCATCATTCTGCAGTTGAAATAATCATCTGCATGCAGTCGGACTATGTTGTCATCGTCAACAATGAGCACTATACGCTGCACCCTGGAGATATTCTGATCATTCCGCCACATGCCATTCATAAGCTTATCTGTACGGCTCCGGGTATACGTTTTATCTTTCTGGTCAATTTAGATCCCTATACATCATTTCAGGATTACAAGACCATGCAGCCGATATTTCTAAAAGCACATCTTATCTCGCCTGATACATCCCGCCATTACGAGCTTCTGTACAATAATTTTGCCAAAATGATCGAAATTTATTTCAAAAATGATGTTTTCTGGGAAACAGATATTTTTTCACTGTTTTTCAAGAACATTTCCATTTGTGCCAAGGAATACTTTGGGTCAAAAAATACATCCGGTGCCTCAATTTCCACGGATGTACAAAAAGAACATTATGACAAATTTTCCAAGCTGCTCATTTATATTGATGAGCACTACGCAGATGACCTCAATTTGGAGGATACCGCAGCCATAATCGGATTCTCAAAATTCCATTTTTCAAGATTATTCAAGCAATATACGAACACCACTTTTTATGACTACCTGTGCAAAAAAAGAATTACCCGGGCGCAGGAAATGTTAGCTGAAAATATTCCGGTCACCTCCGTTGCTTATGAAACCGGTTTTAACACCCCTTCTGCTTTTTGCAGATGTTTCAAAAAGCACACCGGATATTCACCCTCTGAATTCCGGAGTAAAAGCGAGCAAGCCAAAATCGAAGCGGACTTTCATTAAAAGTCCACTTCTTTTTTGGTATAAATATCACCCTTTGACACCACCAAGTGCAACACCTGCAATAATATATTTGGATAAAAGCAGATATACAGCAATCAGGGGCAGTACTGTCAGGGAAAGCCCTAAATATACAGAACCATATTCCGTCTTGTAAATATCTCCTCTTAACAGGCTGACCATGATCGGCATAGTATATTTTTTCTGATCCGTCAGAAGAACCAACGGTGTAAACAGACTGTTCCAGCTTGATACAAAGGAAAAAATAGCCTGTGTTGCAATTGCCGGTTTCATAATCGGCAGCACAATACGGTTAAAAATCATAAATTCCTTTGCCCCATCAATACGTGCTGATTGTACAATTTCCATTGACAGTGTCGGCTGCAGATACTGTCTCATGAAAAAGACCATTGTAGGAGATGCGATTGCCGGTAATATCAGCATTGACAGATGATTTGTCATTCCAATCTTATATACCATCTGATAAAAACCAATTGTAGTAACCTGTGCCGGTATCATCATGACACACATGATAAAACTGAAAAACGGCTGCCGAAGCTTCCAGTCATAAGCTACCAGTGCATAGGCGGTCAGTGATGAGAAATATACAGCCAGCGCAGTGGAGCCAATGGAAATAATTAATGAGTTTCTAAATCCCACTGCCGGATTAAAGCTCTTTCCCAAAAGGATTTTCAGATTATTTAGCATATATCTGGAAGGCAGAAATGAAATCGCATGCTGCTGAATTTCCGTTGTGGATCGTGTTGAATTAATAAACATAACATAAAACGGCATAATACTGATGATCGCCAAAAGAATACATACAACATAAATAACAACTTTCAGCTTCCGATTTTCCTTATTTTTCAGCATCTGCATCCACCCCCTTGCCTGTTCCGGCGTCTGCCTGCGCTTTTTCTATCCGGGCCAGTTCTTTTTGTCTGCGTTTGAACTTCTTCTCCATCTGCCTGTTCTGTCTGCGCAGCTCTGCCTCATCCTTATCATCCAGAATCATAAACAGAATACCGGACAGAATGGCAATGATAACGAGCATGATCATACTTGCCGCTGCTGCCCTGTTATACATATAGCTTCCACTGAATGCCTGATTATAAATAAACACATTGGTAGTCAATGTTGCATTATCCGGTCCGCCAAGTAAAAACAGCTTCGGGATATCAAACATATTCAGTCCGCCAATCAAACTTGTAACAAGTGTAAACAGCAGGATTGTCTTAATATTTGGAAGTGTGACATACAAAAAGGTCTGTGTACGGTTAGCCCCATCCACTTCTGCAGACTCAAAGATTTCAGGACTGATACCAAGTACTCCGGAAATCAGGGTAATCATAGTATACCCATACCACATCCATGTCTGGATAAAGATGACAATGCCTCTTGCTACCGTCTTATTAATAAGCAGATTAACCGGTTTATCAACGAATTTGAGTGACACCAGAATATCATTTACCGGTCCCATCGGATAACCAAATAAGGCATTAAATAAGATTGCAATAGTTGCTGCTGTAATAATGTTTGGCATGTAGAAAATAACTTTAAAAAATCCCTGGCCAACAATTTTGCTTCGCTTATCTGTAAACCATGCTGTCAGCAAAAGTGCCAGCAGGATCTGCGGGATAAAGTTTAATACCCACATCACCACGGTATTGGATAATGCCTGCTTAAACGATGGATTTGCCAAAACTGTTTTGAAATTCCGGAACGGATCATCTTTCAGGAAATGGAAGCTGGTCATACCAAGACCTTTTAAATCCGTAAATCCAATAATAACGGTGTATACAATGGGATATAAAGTAAATAACAGGAATGCCACAGCAAAAGGGATACTAAAATAATATCCATATCTTGCATAGCTCAGCTTTTTGTTTTTCACTTTTCTCACCTTTCCTTCCTGCTCATTTTTGTTTTAATGGTATTATTTCTATACTGATATAAGAAAAGCAGGGCGAACAGGAAAGTGTCCGCCCTGCTTGTTTTTGCTGGTATATGCAGTTTAAAGAAATTACTGCATTAATTGCTTACTCAACAATTACATCCAGGTTATCAGCTACCTGCTGTTTGAAGTCAGCAATTGCCTGATCACGTGATTTCTCACCTGCTGTATACTGACGAACCTGGTCTCTCCAGTATGTGTTAATTGTTTCATCATACTGTGTCAGGTTTGTTCCTTTTGCATATGCATTTGCAGGAACAAATGCATCAAACATATTCTGTCCACCCAGGAAATCCAGTTCACCATTTGATTTGGACATTACTACACCGGATGCTACAGAGTCTTTTGTACCGCCTTCTCCGTTCAGTGTACCATTAGCCCATTTATACTGAAGACTATCTTCAGATGTGTCCAGTGTGATCCATTTGATGATCTCACCTACCGCATCAGCTTTTTCTGTATTCTTATTAGCAAGTATCCAGGTACCACCCCAGAAGAAACCAATCGGAGGTGTGCAGACAGCCCAGTCACCATATGTACCTTCACCAACTTTTTCTCCGCCACAGTTGGGTGCTAATGTATAATTGATCAGCCATGCCGGTCCGAAGAAGCCAAAGATAGGCTGTTCGCCTTCTCCCTTCATATCAGCAAACCATGCATCCTGCCAGTCCTGTGTATCGTTGTGGTAGCCATTATCTTTTAATTCCTTGGAAAGATCCAGGAACTCTTCTCTCTTAGGATCAATATTTAATTTGCCGTCTACAATCCATCCCTGATCTGAACTGTTTTCCACTGCATGCCAGATATCTCCATCACCGGATACAATACCATACCCCTTAGCTTTCAGTTCTGCGGCTGCATCAAAGAATTTGTCCCATCCAGGACCAATCTTATCCTGGATAACAGCCGGATCATCCGTTCCCCATACATCCTTTGCGATAGAACGGCGGTAAATAAATGCACCACCTGTTGCCTGGTATCCCAGACCAACAACCTTTCCATCAGGGTTTGTTCCGATGTCTACTGTGTACTGTGCAATATCTGCATCCTTAATGGCCTGATCCACATCAATGCCAAGATCTTCATAAGGAGCTGCATACTGTGCTGCATCACCCTGTGTATATTTTAATACGAATGCAGCTTCTGCACAGTAAATATCCGGAGCATCAGAGCCACCTGATGCAAGTGCCTGGTCAAGTGCTGGCTGATATGCACCATCTGTAGTAGCAATAATTGTTGTATTGATTTCATAGCCAAAATCCGGATGTGCTTCTATATACTTTTCAATCATGCCGGGAACCTCATCTGTAAATGCCCATACATTGATCACTTTATCTGCATCCGCATCACTCTTTTTTCCGGTGTCTTCTGCAGCTGCTGTGGCAGTGCTGTCGGATGAAGCACTATCGGTAGAATCTGCAGAACCAGTAGAAGCGTTAGATCCACAGCCAACCAAAAGACTTGAAATCATACAAGCACATAAAATACTAGCAATTAACTTTTTCATGTTCATACCTCTCCTTCTCTTTTACATAATTGATTTGTAACTATCTGTTCTTCCAAACTTCGGCCTCGTTGAAGATTAACATAAATTTATTATACAATTTCACTCTGCATATACTTTTCATTTTTTGCTTTTCATTTGTCAATTATTGCTAATATTCCATTTTTTTATTTTGTTCTTTTGTTAATCATGTATAATGACAATAACTTGTTATTGCCACATTTACCATATGCAGATCCGGCCTGCGCCTTTTTATATCAGCTTAATGTGCCCGCATGCCACATCCTGCATTTATCATGATTCATTTAGATGAAAGAAAGGACACGCTGTCATGAATAAATTTTTCTGCCCTGAAAATCCGGTAATACGCTTTTTATCCTGTTTTTGTGATCTGATGTTTACCAATGCCCTGTTTATTATCAGCAGTATTCCGATTGTGACCATCGGTGCCTCCATCACGGCAATGTACCATGTGATGTTTCAATTGCAGGATGGAACCGAATCCTACATATACAAAATGTTTTTTAAATCCTTTAAACGCAATTTCAGACAGTCTACCTGTATCTGGATTCCCTTTCTTCTGCTCACGGCTTTTTTTACCGGTGATCTTTACATAATATATCATGTAATTGATCCATCCTATTCCTGGATACAGTTTCCAGTCTGGTTTCTGCTGATCATGGTATTCTGCATCCAGGTATATGCATTCCCTCAAATTGCCAGATTTGATACCGGATTGCACCGTCTGCTCTGCAATTCTGCACTGTTAGCAGTAGGTAATTTCCCGACCACGGTTTTCTTTATCGTTGTTCCAATTGGCATCCTGCATTTTTCAGCCCAGAGCGGTAAACGGCTTGTGGTAACCGGCAGTCTTCTTTTATTTTTTGGTTTTGCAGCATTTGCCTATATTTATACCTTGTTTTTTAACCGTATTTTTGACCGTTGCATAACAAAAGGTGCAGACAATACCTAGTCTGCACCTTTTGGTGTATATATTTCATAGAAATCCCTTATAAATCATGCGGAATATGGGACTTGAACCCATACGCCTCTCGGCACAAGAACCTAAATCTTGCATGTCTGCCAATTCCATCAATTCCGCCTAGAAATGCCTATTCAGTATACCATATCCAGGCATCTCTGTTCAATCCTTTTTTTCATAAGCTTATGATCTGAAAAGCACCTGCCGCCTTTTCTTGCGTTATCCTGCAAAAGACACAGCACAGTATGCCACATAAATGGCAAGCAGCAGGATGCCCTGGATCCTGGAGGATTTCTTCCTGATCAGGATCGGTATAAGGAGCACTGCCATGACGCAAAAGGCAAGCGGCATGTCTACCCGGATCGTGGACTGCTCTACGGGGATCCCCGCAATTGCTGCAGGAATTCCGATCACAAGAAGCATGTTCAGGATATTGGCTCCGATGATATTGCCAAGTCCCACATTTCCATATCCCTTTATGATAGAAACCACAGAAGTTACCAGCTCCGGCAGGGATGTTCCAAGTGCGATGAAGGTAACAGCTATCACTCTCTCAGGAACACCAAGTGCCTCTGCGATCAGAATTCCATTGTCAACAAGAAGATTGGCTCCCACATACAGAAGCCCGGCACATACTACCAGGATCAGAAGCTGCTTCCAGACAACAACATTTTCTTCTGCTGCTCCTTCTTCTGCCCCCTCCCCTTCTGCTCCGGCTCTTCTGATATTCAGGTAAGCATATACTGCAAACAAAAGCAGCAGTACGATTCCGGCCGGTCTGTTGAACTGCTCTGTCAGATAGGCGTAAATATTCATCGCAAGCAGCACGGCAAAGAAAAAGATACTCCGCCATCTGATCGAGGCTGCCCCGATCTTCTTTGATGGGCGGATCGTCTGGGTAAGTCCTGCGATCAGTGCTGTATTACAGATAATGGATCCAAAGGCATTTCCTGTTGCAATTGCTGCGGAGCCATCAAAGGCCGCTGTTGTAGACACCAGCACCTCCGGCAGCGTTGTTCCGATGCTTACAATGGTTGCCCCGACTACAATCTGAGGGATCCCCATCTTCTTTGCAATGGCAACTGCCGCATCCACCAGTCTGTCTCCGCCAAGGCAGATCAGGATAAGCCCTGTAATAAATAAAATAACAATCTTAATCATCTTATTTTCCTTCCTTTGTAATATGTTCTTCTCCGATATGACAGATAATATTCCTGTTGATCCTGAGCAGGAAGAATATGGTAAGCAGAAGTGATACCACCTCTGCGATGGGGAATGCCCACCATACAGCATTAATATTCCCTGTCCTCGACAGAAGATACGCTACCGGCAGCAGCACGATCAGCTGTCTTGCAATAGAAACGATCATGCTGTATACACCATTTCCAAGTGCCTGGAATACTGATCCGGTAACAATACAGAAGCCTGCGAAAGCAAAGCTTAAGCTGATTGTACGAAGTGCTGGTACCCCAATAGCAAGCATAGTCTCTGAAGCATCAAACATCATAAAAAGCTGGCTTGGGAAAATCTGGAATACCACAATTCCCACGGCCATGATCGCCACGGCATACATAATACTGAGCTTCATGGTCTTTGTCAGCCTGTCCTTCTTACCGGCACCATAATTATAGGCTATGATCGGTACCATGCCATTGTTAAGTCCGAACACCGGCATGAAAATAAAGCTCTGTAGTTTAAAGTATACCCCAAATACCGCAGCAGCAGTAGAGGAAAATACCATCAGGATCCGGTTCATTCCATAAGTCATGATCGATCCGATCGCCTGCATGATAATAGAAGGAATTCCTACCGCATAAATCGTTCCGATAATTTTGACATCGGGTTTAAATGCACGGAAATCCAGATGGATCTCCTTATTCTTCTTCTGATTAATGATAAAAGCCAGAACTGCAGCCACGATCTGTCCAATTACCGTAGCTACAGCTGCACCGGTTACGCCCATTGCAGGCAGTCCGAAATACCCGAAAATCAGGATCGGATCCAGAATGATATTAATGATCGCACCGGTTCCCTGGGTGAACATGGTAAATATTGTTTTCCCCGTTGACTGCAGCAGTCTTTCAAAAATAAACTGTGCATACATACCCAAAGAAAAGCAGCATACCACTGTCAGATATTCATATCCATAAGCAAAGATCTCCTGATCTGTCGTCTGTCCCGCATAAAAGGGTTTCACCACTGTCAGTCCTACAATAAGAAAAAGCAGATAGCTGAGTGCTGCAAGAAATACCCCATTCTCCGCTACCTTATTTGCTCTCTCTGTATTCTTCTCTCCAAGAGACTTGGAAAGAAGCGCATTAACACCAACACCGGTTCCTGTTCCTACTGCGATCATCAGCGACTGGATCGGGAATGCCAGTGACACTGCTGTCAGCGCGTTTTCATTGATCCTTGATACAAAAATACTGTCTACTACATTATAAAGAGCCTGTACCAGCATAGATATCATCATCGGCAGGGACATCTCGATCAGCAGCCTGTTGACCGGCATGACACCCATTTTATTTTCTTCTGATTTCAAATTTTCTTCCATAACCTCGTTCCTTCCTGTCAATGTATACTATTATATATAGTGATCCTCCGATTTCGCAATACCTCTCTCCAAAATTTCTGCAAAAAAATGAAAGAAATTTGTTGACAGACCTTTATCTATCGAATATAATATATCTTGCGTTGTGTGAGGCGCAAGGGTAAGACCAGCGGGGTGTGGCTCAGCTTGGCTAGAGCACCTGGTTTGGGACCAGGGGGTCGCAGGTTCGAATCCTGTCACCCCGATTTCACAACGTAACTCTGTTCTGCGGGTGTAGTTCAATGGTAGAACACCAGCCTTCCAAGCTGGATACGTGGGTTCGATTCCCATCACCCGCTTATGTGTTGATTTTCACACATATGTGTTCGTAGCTCAGCTGGATAGAGCAACGGCCTTCTAAGCCGTGGGTCGGGGGTTCGAATCCCTTCGAGCACGTTTGAGATTTTATCTCAGTGATTTTATGGTGGGTATGGCGCAGTTGGCTAGCGCGCCAGATTGTGGCTCTGGAGGCCGAGGGTTCGAGTCCCTCTATCCACCCTATCCCGGGGTTGTCCCAGGGGACAAGCTTGGTGGACATTGGGCTATCGCCAAGCGGTAAGGCACAGGACTTTGACTCCTGCATTCGCTGGTTCGAATCCAGCTAGCCCAGCTTTTATTTTATATATGGGCTACTAGCTCAGGTGGTAGAGCACTTGACTTTTAATCAAGTTGTCCCGGGTTCGAGTCCCGGGTGGCTCATTAAAAAAGGATCCAACGGATCCTTTTTATTTTTATTCTCTTCTCAGCTCTGCTTCTTTGTCTCTCTTTGTTTCCTGATCCGTGTCCGTCACCTATCATTCATCCAGATAACAGATCGTAAAATGTGCCTCTCCTTTATAGTCAAGTTCCATAATAATATAAGAAGGTTTTTTGCCCTCCTGTCTTGGATAAGTAAGACTTCCCGGATTAACCGCTATAATATCTTTATCAATGTCCACAATGGGTCTGTGAGAATGTCCGAACATGACGATATCCACGCCCCGTTCTCTCGCTTCCCTCTTGATATTCTCATCTCCCATAGACACATAATAGGTATGTCCGTGGGTCAGCCATATCTTGTATTTCCCGATCTGGAATTCCTTTTCCCGTGGAAGATCAGAAAAGAAGTCGTTGTTTCCCATGACCATCTGTACAGGACATCCTGCACTTCTGGCGATCAGATATTCACTGCCCTCCACGTCCCCACAGTGGATCAGCATATCGATCGGTCCTGTTTTTTCCAGTACTTTCAAAAAATTTTCATTGTGGCGGTGAGTATCACTAACAATCAGTATCTTCATCCCAGTTTCTTCTCCAGTTCCTTTTCCAGTTCTTCTCTCATTGCCCTGAGTGCTTTTCCTCTGTGGCTGATCCTGTTCTTATCTTCATCCGACAGCTCTGCCGTATATTTTCCGATCTCCGGCACATAAAAGATAGGATCAAATCCAAATCCATTCAATCCCTTTTCCTCATAGCCGATCCTTCCCTCAATCGTTCCTCTTGTTGACAGTTCCCTGCCATCTGGCAGCACTGCCGCTATGGCACATACGAATCTTGCAGATCTCTTTTCATCCGGAACGCCCTCAAGCCTCTGTACCAGGTTGGCATTCTTAACCCGGTAGGAAGTGTCCTTGCCAAGATATCTGGCTGAATAAATGCCTGGCTCCCCATTCAGATAATCGATCACAAGGCCAGAATCATCTGCAAGCACGATTGCTTCTTTCGCAGCCCCTGCCACAGCCCTTGCCTTGATCATAGCATTTTCTTCAAAGGTTGTCCCATCCTCTATAATATCTATATCGATCCCTGCCTCTTTCATGGACAAAATCTGTACCTTTTCCCCCAAAAAGGTAAGTCCATCCAGAATCTCGCGGATCTCCTTCATCTTTCCTTCATTCCCTGTTGCAAAAATAATCTTGTACATAGCTGTCACCCGTTTTTCTCCTGCATTTCATAGACCGTCATGATACTCTGATAAATACCATCTGCGATCCTTCTAATATAATCTTCTCTTGAGAGGAGTCTGGCCTCCTGTACATTACTCAGATAACCAACCTGGATTGTTGCTGCCGGTATTGTCAGCTGATACAATACACTATCCGGATCCGGCTCCTCCAGCAGACCCTGTGCTTTTCCGCTGACCGACACAGTCACTTCTCTTTCCAGCGTATCTGCAAGCTCTATATTTCCAAATCCCGGGATAAAATATGTACCATTATAAAGTGCCCTTATCCCATACTCCTCAGAAGCTTCCCCGCACGCCGTTTCAATGCGTATGTACATATCTGCCTTCGCGCCATTTCCAAGGATGATCCTGTCTGATTCATCCTCATAGATATTGTCCATCCTGGTATAGTATACCTTAATGTCCTCTCCATCAAGCTTCTCCTTCAGAGCTCTGGCTACAGCGAGAACGACATTCTTTTCCTTCAGTCCATTTCTGACTGCTCCTTCTTCCCTTCCTCCATACGCAGGATCTATCACAACGATCCTGTCATAAACCTCTCTGGGCGTCAGAAAACTGATATACAGATTTTCATTTTCCAAAATGGTACGACATTCACAAATCCCTGTCAACTGTAAATTAAGAACGATCCCGCCCTGTACCAGATCAAAGCTTCCCGCATTGATCATCTGATGATTTCCAGAAAGAACATTTTCCCTGTAAAAATCCTCGTTTCCACCTGGTACATAGATCCAAAGCTCCTGATCCATATAATGGTTCTCTATCGTGATGTCCGATGCTTTGCATCCCTCCGGCAGCGGTATCCGGAGATAACTGCTGTCAGCCTCCCCAGGCTGGAAAGCAAGCGCGTGGGATTCATTCCCGGTAGCGATTGTTTCACCTGCTACTTCGTCCTGTGCAACTCCTTCTATAGTCACTACTTTATGTACAGACAGATAAATAATGATTCCCATGGCGATCACAAAGAAGCAGATACAGCATATGGTTGTTTTTTTCATCAGTTCCTGCCGCATGCCTTTTTCCCTCATCCTTTATGCAGAGCTGGTTTGGGTCCTGGAAACTGATAAAAATATGTCTTCATCATACCATTGTAGATCTTACGGTTCTTTGCTGCCTTCAGTCCAAGTGCTTCCTCAGCCTGCTCATAAGCTGTGATCAGATACAGTGACCAGCAATCCAGTGCCTTAAAGCGCTCTCCGATCGTCCGGTAAAGAGACGGCAGCTTTTCCTTTTCCTCCAGTCTTTCTCCATAAGGAGGATTCGTAATGATAAAACCATATTTTTTATTATGGCTTAGCTGGTCAACTCCTCTTCTCTGAAAATGGATCAGATGGTCCACTCCCGCAAGACGGGCATTTTCCCTGGAGATCTCTACCATCTTATCATCTATGTCATACCCCTGGATATCTGTCTTAATATCTGTAATGATCCCATCTCCGGCCTCTTCCCTGGTATATTTCCATTCCTCCTCCGGAATCAGATGCGTCCATCCCATTGCCGTAAAATCCCGTTTCCAGCCGGGTGCAATATTAGCTGCCATCATAGCGGCCTCTATCGGAAAGGTCCCGCTTCCACAGAAAGGATCAACCAGGATACGATCCCCTTTCCAGGGCGTCAGCATGATCAGGGATGCCGCCAGATTCTCCGCAATAGGTGCTTTAGCCGTAAGCTTCCGATACCCTCTCTTATGCAGAGAATCCCCTGTCGTATCAAGTGCTACTGTAACCTGATCCTTTAGCAGGAATACCCGGAACGGAAAAGCTGCACCATTCTCTTCAAACCATTCAGTATGATAAACCTCTTTCAGCTTCTCCACCATTGCTTTCTTCATAACAGACTGTATATCAGAGGGACTGAACAGCCTGCTTTTCACACTGGCTGCCTTGGTCACCCAGAACCTGCCATCTGCAGGAATAAATTCATCCAGCGGAAGTGCCTTTGTTCCCTGGAACAGTTCTTCATAGGTTGTCGCCATGAAGCTGCCCACCTTAAGCAGGATCCTTTCTGCACTGCGAAGGAAGATATTCGCCCTGCAAATGGCTTCTGCATCCCCTGTAAAGGTCACCCGGCCATCTTCAACCAGCGTAACGTCATATCCTATATCTATGATCTCTCTTTTCAGAACAGCCTCCAGACCAAAGTGACAGGGTGCAATCAATTCATACGTTTTCATTTTAAATACCGCCATTTTTCATTCTAATAAGGAGTATACCACATATGAAAAAGCTTGAATATACTGAATTATAAGAAATTTTTGTATCTTTTTCCCCATATCTGTCTTGCCATCTTACTGAAAAAGGGGCTGTGCACCTTTCATGCACAGCCCCTTTCCAGCAGACACTTTAATATTCGCTGCGGTTTTTGCTGTTATCAGAACAGTTAGAGCTGTTCTTCTGGCTGTTCTTGGAAGAATTCTGGGAATTATTCTCAGAGTTCTTATTCTGGGAATTCCTGTTCTGCGAATTCTTATCCTGACTATGGTTATACTCATTCTTTGACATTTATGATTACCTCCTGTCTGATTGGTTACAGGAGTAGTATTTTCCGCTTTCTGCCTTTTTATACATTAAATTTTTTTAAAAAATCCTTCCATGGAAAACCATGGAAGGATTTTAAAATGTTACAGGTTAAAGAGGACAGATAGCTGTTAACCCTTAACAGCACCTGCAACCATTCCCTTGATGATCTGCTTACTGAATATAAAGTACAGCACAACGATCGGGGACATGGTGATCAGCATAGCTGCCATCTGCTTCGGATAGTCGGATGCGAACTGACCCTTGAACTGTGTCAGTGCAAGCGGTACTGTCTGCAGATGTACATTCTTCATAAGTACTAATGCAAATGAGAATTCATTCCAGCAGCCAAATACCTGGATGATAGCTACTGTTACAAGGATCGGCTTACAAATCGGAAGAATAATGTGCCACAGTGTATAGGAAAATCCACTGCCATCAATGGCTGCAGCTTCTTCCAGCGAAACCGGAATACTCTTTACATAGCCTTCCACAAGGAAGATACCCATGGGAAGTGCAAAGGAAACATAGGGTAACAGCAGTGTATACCACTGATCGGAAATCCCACACTTCTTGAATACTACATAAATAGGTACAAGCAGTGAGTGGATCGGGATCAGCATACCCATCAGGAACATTACATACAGAGGACGGTTCATCTTGAAACGGACTCTTGCAAGAATGTATCCAACGACAAAGCTGAAGGCTACGATCAGCACAATGGAAATTGCTGTGGTACGCACACTGTTCATCATGGACTCACCAAGATGATAATCAGAGTTACCTAAGATTCTGATATAATTGATCAGTGTCGGGTTCTTCGGAAGCCCGACGATATCTGCATTAAATACTCTCTTCTCCTTCAGGGATGAATATATCATCCAGACGATAGGAAAGATACAGGTAAGGGAAAATACAATACAGATAAAGTTCAGCACTACTGTAAGAATACCCTTACGGATCGGATGCGGTTTCGCTACTGCCTGAGTATGTGTTGACATTTTTACGCCTCCTTTTCACGTGTGAGTAATTTAACAAGTGCCTGTGATCCACCGATAACCAGCATAGCCAGAACAAAGATTCCTACGGAAATACAGCTTCCGTATCCCATATTACTCTGGTTGAAGGATATCTGGTAACCATACATTGCCATAACCATAGATGCGGTACCGGGACCACCCTTGGTCATAACGAAAATATTATCGAATGCCTTCATATTACCTGCTACGCAAAGGGTAATACATACAAGCATAGTATTCTTAATCAGGGGAAGCGTGATATAAAGTGCTCTCTGTACACCGTTCGCTCCATCGATCTCAGCACTTTCAAAGATTTCCGTATCAATAGAGGAAATCGCTGAAAGGATAATTACCATGTAATATCCGATATACTGCCAGATCAGAGGAATGGAAACCAGAAGCATTACCAGCTTCGGCTCATTCAGCCATACCTTACAAAGATCGTCACGGCCGATAAGTCTTAAAAACCAGTTGATGATACCATACTGGTTGTGATAGATCATATTCCAGATCAAGCCCAGACATACTGCAGAAATCGTGCTGGGGAAGAATCCGAAGGTTCTGTGGATTCCCTTCAGTTTAACAACCTTGGAATTCACGATCATAACCATAATAAATGCAATACCGATCTGACCTATGATACAGGCGATAACAAGGTAAATGTTATGGCCGAACGACTGCCAGAATGTTGCATCATGAAATAATTGTACATAATTATCAATTCCGATAAAAGTCTTCTTGGGGCCACCCTTCCATTCGAAAAAGCTGTAAACGAATGCGGTTACCAAAGGAACAAATACAGTGAATACAAAAAAGACAACCGGAACTATCAGATAGAGAAACACGGTTCGTGCTTTAGGTTTTATGGAATTTAACATGCTATGTAACGCCCTCTCTTTCCTTTAAAAAACCGCTCTGCCTGCACAAGGTAGGCAGAACGGTTAAGAGTTATCTCTTTATTACTGCGTAGGAGCTGTGCCCCTGCCAGTCATCCTATCTTAGTAGTTTGCTTCGTATGCAGCCTGTGCATTTGCAGCAACATCTTCAGGTGTCATATCACCATTCATCATTGTCTGAAGGTCTGTATTTAATACATCCCAAACAGCACTTGAAATATAGGAGTCATAGATTTCACATGTCTCTGTATCAACATAAGACCAGTTGTAGAAATCCTGTGTAATCTGATCGAAGTTACTCAGGTCAACGTCAGCAACCTTTGTAAGTCCGCCCAGAGCATAGTTTGTAGCTACATAGTTAGCGAATGCAGGACCTGTTACATACTCAGCAAGGTCGATAGCTGCTGCTAACTTCTCAGGATCATCAGCAACCTTAGGATTGATTGCTACAGCATATCCAAGACCAATGTTCTGTGAGTTAGGAGCATATGTTGCATCTGCAGGCTGAGGAAGAACTGCAAATCCGATGTTGTTGTACTTCTCTTCATTGCTTGCCTGTAATGTAGCTGCGATATAGGACTCATCCCAGTTACCACCGATGAATGCAGCAGCATCACCAGAGATATAGTACTCACGAGCATCCTCGTTTGTTACAGCGTTGAAGTCTTCATTGAAGATCTTTGTGTCATGGAACAGTCTCTGTGTCTCAGTAAGAGCTGCTACGAATGTGTCATCTGTGAAAGCAGAACCACTCTTAGCGATCAGACCCATGAACCAGTCGGGACCTGTGTATCTGTTACCAAGTGTTGACAGGAAGTCTGAGTTAGCCTGCCACTTACCACCGTTACCAAATGCAACAGTTGTGATGCCCTTCTCGTTGAAGTACTCAGAAGCCTTCTCAACATCCTCCCATGTTGTAGGGAATGCATCAAAGCCAGCTTCCTTCCACATTGCCTTATCATAGATAACTACTGTACATGTACCACCTGTAAGAACAGGGTAACCATACATCTTACCGTCAACTGTGAAAGGTGCGAAGTAAGAAGTATTGTAATCAGCGTAGTAAGGTGAAGACTTGATATCCTCTGTTAAATCATAAACCAGACCCTGATCAGCCCAAGCGATTGTGTTCATACCCTGAAGTAAGAATACATCCGGAAGGTCATCTGCTGCAGCCAGTGTAGCGATCTGTGTCTTGTACTCAGCGTTAGCAAGTACGTTCTGTGTTAATGTGATGTCAGGATGAGCCTCGTCCCACTCAGCAAGAACGGTACGGAAACCATCAGAACCACCATTACCTTCAGATTCCTCTGATGTTGAATAGTGCATGATCTCGAGCTCGCCAGCATAGGTGATCTCGTCGCCAGCTGCTGCTGTCTCATCTGTTGCTTCTTCTGTTGTTTCTTCTGCTGCAGGAGCTTCTTCTGTAGTAGCTTCTGTTGTTTCGGTTGTCTCTGTTGTCTCAGTAGTATCTGCGCTGGAACCGCATCCAACTAATAAGCTGGAGATCATAGCTACTGAAAGCAGAGCGCTAAGTAATTTCTTTTTCATTACTTAAATCCTCCCTTTGAATTGTGTGAAATTGTTTCTTTGCATTTATATATACGGAAGTGTTACCTTCCGAAAATGCCTTATCTCTTTCCGACTGATCTTCCCTCAAGCACCTTTCCCTCCACAACTACCTGCTCAATAATCGTGCTCTTTGGTCTTTCGATCAGGCTGATCAGCTTCTCTGCTGCACATCTGCCAAGTCTCGCAGTATCCTGCTTAATCGTTGTCAACTGCGGCTCGATATGCATTCCTGCCCGGATGCCATCGTACCCTGCAACAGATACATCCTCCGGTATTTTAAGTCCTCTTTCCATAATCGCATTCATACCGCCGAATGCTGAAAAATCATCCGGATAGCAGATGCAGGTTGGTGGTGTTCTCAGATCAAGCAGCTTTTCTGTCATGATCCTCGCTGCTGCCGCATCTCTGTAAGGAGCTTCCAGTACATATTCATCCGGCACATAAAGTCCAAGCTCTTCTGCCGTATGGTAAAAGCTGGAAAGCCTGTTCCGTGTTACGGAAGAATCCACACCGTGGATATAGGCGATTTTCCTGTGTCCCTGTTTATATATATAGGTAAGAAGATCTCTCATCCCTTTCACATTGTCGGACACAATCGATATTCTATTGTTGAAAACATGGTCTACGGTTATTACCGGTATTTCACTTCTGACAAGTTCTTCCACTTCTGGATCGTAGAAGTTCACACATACAACTGCAACTCCATCAAAGCCTCTGTATCTGCTATGCTCCAAATACGACATCCTGCGATCCCTGCTCCTGCTGACATTGATAAAGGTGATATCATATCCCTTTCTCTCTGCCGTGCTCTTAAAGCTGTCAAGCACAAAAGCGAAATAGTCGTGTGTCAGTCCGCTGTGATTATCATCCGAAAACAAAACTCCTATATTATATGTACGGTTTGTTTTCAGTGCCTTGGCTGCTGAGTTTGGTAAATACCCCATCTCCTTGGCAACCTGCTTGATATGTTGCTTCGTTTCACTACCGATGTCATTATGATCATTCAGTGCTTTGCTCACAGTTGCTATCGATACACCGCAAGCCGCTGAAATATCCTTCATCGATACCATTGCTGCAACTCCTAAAACCTTCGTAAAACACTTAATCGTTTTCGTGCTTTTATAATATAACATCTTTTATAGTTTTGCAACACTTATTTTAAATTTTTTTAGGCATTTTTTATACTTTCCCCATTTTTACGCCTTTTCCGGTTCCATATTTCCTCTTTCTACCTATGTAATGCAGCTTTTTGCAGGTAAGCAATATCATTTTATGAGATACCATGCTACGAATTGCACAATTTTGTAGTTGCATTATACCATTGTTTTATGTATAATTTGGATCATAGAGACTACTTAATCGTTTTCGAGTCCCATTTTCGGAGCGTTAAGTAATATTTCACAAATCATATCCACTCAATACATACTACTAATTAAATAAGGAGAAGAAGCTATGAAATTTGGTTATTTCGATGATGCGAATCGCGAGTACGTGATTACCACACCAAAAACCCCGCTTCCCTGGATCAACTATCTGGGCTGTAATGATTTTTTCAGTCTGATTTCCAACACGTGCGGCGGCTATTCCTTCTATAAGGATGCCAAGCTGTTAAGGCTGACCCGTTACCGTTACAATGATGTTCCCATGGATATCAACGGTAAATATCTGTACATTAAAGATGGAGATACCATCTGGAATCCCGGCTGGGAACCGGTCAAGACAGATCTGGACTCCTATGAATGCCGTCACGGTATCGGCTACAGCCGCTTTACTTCATCCAAGAATGATGTTCAGGCTTCTGTTCTTACCTTTGTTCCCATGAACGATACCTGTGAGGTAAGCCAGTTAAAGCTTACCAACAACTCTTCTGAGGAGAAGACCCTTTCTGTATTTTCCTATGTAGAATGGTGTCTCTGGAACGCTGACGATGACAGCCGGAACTTCCAGCGTAACTACAGTACCGGTGAAGTAGAGGTTGTAGGTTCTACCATCTTCCACAAGACCGAGTACAGAGAGAGAAGAAATCACTACGCTATTTACTCTGTAAACGCAGAGATCGCAGGCTTCGATACGATCCGTGAGGCTTTCCTTGGTTCCTACAGAGGTGCTTATGAGCCTGAAGCAGTAGAAAAGGGTGCCTGCACTAATTCCATGGCAAGCGGATGGCAGCCTATCGCTTCCCACCAGTTAAATATCACTCTGGCTCCCGGTGAGACCAAATCCTACGTTTTCGTTCTTGGTTATATCGAGAATCCCGAAGAAGAAAAATGGGAATCCTATGGTGTCATCAATAAGACCCGTGCTTATGCTATGCTTGACAGATATAAGACAGATGCTGATGTTGAGAAGGCATTTGCTGAATTAAATGACTACTGGAAGAAGCTGCTTTCCAAGTACACTGTGAAATCATCCAACGATAAGGTTGACCGTATGGTAAATATCTGGAACCAGTATCAGTGTATGGTAACCTTCAATATGTCCCGTTCTGCTTCCTATTATGAATCCGGAATCGGCCGTGGAATGGGCTTCCGTGATTCCTGCCAGGATCTGCTCGGTTTCGTACATCTGATCCCTGACAGGGCAAGAGAAAGAATCATCGATATCGCTTCTACCCAGTTCCAGGACGGAAGTGCTTATCATCAGTACCAGCCTCTTACCAAGAAGGGTAACTCCGATATCGGAAGCGGCTTCAATGATGATCCGCTGTGGCTGATTGCCGGTACCAGCGCCTATGTAAGAGAGACCGGAGATACCACGATCCTGACTGATATGGTTCCGTTTGATAATGATGAATCCGTTGCAACACCTCTGATGGATCATCTGAAACGTTCCTTTGATTACATTGTAAACCACAAGGGTCCTCACAAGCTTCCACTGATCGGCCGCGCTGACTGGAATGACTGTCTGAACCTGAACTGCTTCTCCGAGCATCCCGGTGAATCCTTCCAGACCTTTGGCCCCAGCGAAGGACCTGTTGCTGAGTCTGTATTCATTGCCGGTATGTTTGTAAAATACGGTGAAGAATATGCACAGCTCTGTGAGCTGATGGGTGATACTGCTGAAGCAGAAAGAGCGCGTAAAGAAGTTGCTGTTATGTATGACGCTATCTTAAAGGATGGCTGGGATGGTGAATGGTTCGTCCGTGCCTATGATGCTTACAGCCACAAAATTGGTTCCAAGGAATGCGAAGAGGGTCAGATCTATATTGAGCCCCAGGGCTTCTGTGTTCTGGCAGGTGTCGGTGTGAAGGAAGGTCTTGCAGAAAAGGCTCTGAACTCTGTAAAGGAAAAGCTGGATACCAAGTATGGTGTCATGATTCTCCAGCCTGCTTACACCAGATATCACGTTGAGCTTGGTGAGGTTTCCTCTTATCCGCCCGGATATAAAGAGAATGCCGGTATCTTCTGCCACAATAATCCATGGGTATCCATCGCTGAAACCGTTATCGGCAGAGGTGACAGAGCTTTCGAGATCTACAAGAAGACCTGTCCTGCTTACATTGAAGATATCAGCGAGGTTCACAGAACCGAGCCTTATGTATATTCCCAGATGGTTGCCGGTGCTGATGCCAAATTCTTTGGCGAGGCTAAGAACAGCTGGCTGACCGGTACTGCTGCATGGACCTTCGTCAATGTATCCCAGTACATCCTCGGTGTATATCCTACTCACAAGGGACTGAGCATCAATCCCTGTGTTCCCAAGGGCTTTGGTGATTTCGAGCTGACAAGACAGTTCCGCGAAGGAACCTACAACATCAAGGTCGTAAACCCTGACAATGTAGAAAAGGGTGTCAAGAGCATCACCGTTGACGGAAAGCCCGTTGAAGGCTGCGTTATCCCTTATGTAAAGGGCAAGGAAACCTATGATGTTGTTGTAACAATGGGTTAATATTAATGTTTTTCAGGTTAGAAAAGAGGATCGCTGCTGCGATCCTCTTTTCATTTTCATTTTCATATTCAGCTTCTGCTTTGCAGACAGCTGCTTATCTCTGCTGTCCACCGGGCTGCCTGGACAGCTTTACATCAGCGGTGCGATCAGCTTGAACAGTGTACCGATCAGCTTCTGATACAGTGGCAGCTTCTTATAATATTCCATCGTTACTTCCTGACAATCCTCCAGTGTTCTCTGGAAATCGGCCTCAATATCCTGTATGACACTACTGTCATAAAAATAGCAGCCACATTCAAAATGGTGATAAAAGCTTCTGTAATCCAGATTGATCGTACCAACCGTAGCACTGCTCCCATCCACGGAGAATACCTTGGCATGGACAAAACCGGGCGTATACTCATACACCTGAATACCTGCCTCCAGAAGCTTCGGATAATAGTTCCTTGCAATGTAGTACACGATCTTCTTATCCGGTATATGCGGCAGGATCATTTTCACTTCTACCCCACGCTGCGCCGCATAACGCATAGTGTCAAAAAATTCCTGCTCTACAATGAAATAGGGTGTCATCACATGGACATACTTTTTAGCCGTATTAAAGAGAGATTCATAGACTGTTTTCGCCACCTCTGTCGGAACTGTCGGCATCTCACCATAAGGAATGACAAAGCCGTCATCCTTTAATGGCTTATCAAACACAATATTCTGCAGATACTTCTCATATTCATCAGCTGCACCGTTCTCTGATACATGCCACATCTGCAGATACATCACAGTAAAGCTTCTGACCGCCTCCCCCGTGATCTTGACAGCTGTGTCTTTCCAGTGTCCATATACCTCTTTCTCATTAATATATTCATCTGCCAGATTGACTCCTCCGGTAAATGCAACTTTTCCGTCAATCACCACGATCTTTCTGTGATCTCTGTTATTCTGATTTGTAGAAAGGAACGGTCTGATCGGAGCAAACATCTTGGCCTTGATCCCGTACTTCTCCAGCTCACTTGGGTATCCGTAGGGCAAAAGCATGATCGAGCACATGCCGTCATACATGACCCTGACCTCCACACCCTGCTTTACCTTTTCCTTCAGGATATCCAGTATGGCATTCCACATGATACCTCTTTCCATGATAAAATACTCAAGGAAAATGAACCTCTCCGCCTTTTGCAGCTCTTTCAGCAGATCCTTAAATTTGTCTTCCCCAGACGGATAATATACGGCTTCTGAGCCCTGGTATGCCGGAAAGCCCACGGTTCCCTCCATATAACGGGCAAAGCCCCTGAAATCCGCCCGGCTCTCTGCTACCGCCTCCTTCGTGCGCTCCGTGGCAAGCAGTAGTCCTTCCGTTTCCTTCAGTCTTACGTAAGTCCTGGCCTTCAGGCCGATCCCGCCCAGATTCAGCTCTACAAAGAGATAGATCAATGCGCCGAATACCGGCAAAAGGCATATCAGAATACACCATGTCATTTTAAATTCCGGAGCACCATCTCTGTTTACAATAAAAATAACAAGCAGTGCCCCCAGAAGGCTCATTCCCTCCGTGATATAGGAAAAGCTCTCTCCCAGCTTGGTAAACCCAAAGCAAAGCACTGCAAGCTGCACCAGGATCATCAGAATGATAAACAGGGTACGGCTGAATATGATCTTAAAAGCACAATTGATAAAACGCTTCATAGACTATGTCCTTTCCATCACAATATATGTAATACCTGTTAAGCATACACCATTTTAGCTGTTTATGGCAAGCATTACCAGACTATGAAAATTGCTGGCGATATGCAAAAGAACTGTATCATGTAACCGAATACATAATACAGTCCTTTCTTAATTTATATTGAATAAACCTTTTACCAATAATATAAAATCCGGTGTCAGAAATTCCGTTTCTGTTACAGGCTTTCTACCCTGGCTCCAACTTTCTTTGCAAAGTAGAAATAGCCGTAGAAATAATCTTCATCCTCCAGTAGTTCTGAATAATCAACGCCTGCCGGTATCATCATACGGTATTTGTCCTGATTATACTCAAAGGTAATAGTCGTCGTAACATCTGCTCTTTCCTGCAGCTTTCTGATCAGGTAATCTGATATGGTGTAAATTCTTCCGGAGTCAAATGATACTTCTCCTTCTGCCAATGCCTGGCTGAGATTCTGATACAGTTCATTGACATATGCCTGGCTTGCCGGAACAACGCTGCACTCCTTAACGATTCCACAGCTGCATCTCAGTTCTTCCAGTCCATCCTGCATGGCACTTGCTGTCTGTACTGTTACCCAGTTGAAGCTATGCTCATGCAAAGGAGCCTGACTGCTTGCCGGTGTCTCATCCTTTTTCACCTCTGGCTTTGGCTTTTCTGCCGGATTCGGATCCTCTGGTTTCCCAGGATCTGGGTTTTCCGGCTGTCCTGGATCTGGATTTGTCACTTTCTGTTTGAAAGTGGCTTCTATGCGGTGTGCTTCTGTAACATTATTAAAGGTATAGCTTGATGCAGCACTTACATCACTGCCATCTACCTTCAGGTTTTCTATCTCATACCCTTCGTCTGCGGTAATCGTGAAGGTCTGATCAGCCCCTTTTTTGACTTCCACAGAACCACTCGGAGAAATGCTTCCATTTGCTCCGGCTGCAGCTGTGATAATATACGTGGTTTCAGACGGCGGAGTGGCATCATCTATAACTGTCAGAGTTGCACTGTCTGATGTAACAGGACCGGCAGAATTGCTTACTATGCACCGATATTTGTAGCCATTGCATCCCTTACTCAAAACGCCGGTTGTAAAACTGGCACTTTTACTGTATATGCCACCCCACTCTTTAAATCCGTTTCCTGTATCTCTTTCCCATTGATAAGTAAGGCCTGTTCCGGTTGCTACCACAGTAAAGGTTGCCGTTTCCCCTGCTTTCACAGCTATATCCTGTGGCTGGGATGTGATAACCGGAGCTTTTATCTCTGGTGTCTGGGATGGAAGTTCAATCGTATATTTGTATGTCATTACAAGACTGTCCTGCATACCACTTTTTACCGCTATAGCTTTTATATTCGTCTCTACAGACTGTCCCTCCATCCCTGCGGCGGTGATTGGCCCTGTATATTGTGTTCCGGTAGTACTACTTGGCTCTGCACCATTCGTCGTATAGTAAATGACTGCCCCTTCTGTCGCAGATTTCAAGGTAACGGTCTGATTTTCCGTATAGGTTCCTGCTTCCGGTCTTGCAATAGGTGCTTCTACGGTATGTTTATCCTCAGCGGCGCTGATTGTAATCGTAATACTGGTAGTCAGATTAACTCCATTCACATTGATGGTCTCCGGGCAGGTAACCTTCCCCTTTAAAGTTACTGTCTGCTCTGTCAAAATATTCGGATCATAGCTTCCGCTTACCGGTGCCCCCGTATTCCATGAGACATCTGCCTTATTTACCGTACTTCCCTCTGTCACGATACCAACCTGTGCAGGAAGGTTCATATCCTCATAAGCAGTGCCATTAGCAACTGTGATTGAAGCCGGTGCTGTGATACTTATCAGTTTATCCCATGATGAATAAAAATACCTCTCTGCTGTAATTTTACCCTCAAGCAAATTGGGCTCGCACTCTGAGCCATTTATCTGTATCTTCGTTGAATCTGAAAACCCATATCCTTCTGCCGGTACAAATGTGATATGCGCAGTATAACATGCTGGATAATATTTTGCTTTTTCATTTGCAAGCACTGTCTGACCTTCATATGTCCATGTAATTTCTGTCGTCACATGATCTCCAGCATCAACACTTGTACTGAGCAGTTTTCCGGCTTCTGGTTCATCGATTTTTGCAACAATAGAATCGATCGTTGTCGGGTTTGTATCTTCTGTGGCTTCAACGGCATAAATCATACCGTCATCATCTGTTATTTCCAGCCAGATTTTACACTTTGACCAGTCATCCTCTGATATATTCACATTTCCAAATATTTCAGAGCCTGTCAATGTTTTCTCTCTGGCACTTGTTCCTATGACACTTGTAAAAATTTCTCTTTCATTTGCATTCTTCCCATATTGTACTACTAACCTTACATTTCCACTCACATTCCCACGCTCTACTGTAACTTTATTTGTCCGGGGATTATATGTTACAGTACCAATATCCTTATTCTTTCCATCCAGCCTCAGGATCATTCCATCCCGATTATTGATATTGCTTCCATCATAGGACGATGCGAAGAGAACATTTGACAAATCCAGATCGACGGCAGGCCAGACATCAAATTTCTCAGTAACTAGTTCAGCTCTTGCTACCTTTTTTTGAGAAGGATCCACAACTAATACACATTGAGCCTTTTCTTCCTCATCAGCGTCCTGCATATCTGTAGCTGACCGAAGCCAGAACTCACCAGCGTCTGAACCAGAACAATAGTTTGCTATTGATATTTTTATATCATTATACTCTCCAGCCAGTATAATATTATTGTTTGTCGTATAAGAACCACTTAATGCATATAATTTTCTTTTAGCTTTACCATCTTTCGTATTAATTTCTGTTTCTCCCAGTAATTCCTGTTCTTTCGTGGAAAAGAACTGGGTATCACCTGCCATATTAGCCAGCAGTTTGTCCAGATCACTGTTAAAGTAATAATTAGCATGTATTCCATTAGGATAATCAGCACTCGTTGAATGAAACTGAACTCCTGTTGTAATCGGACTGGCTGCAAAGATAAGGGTATTCTGTGTAGCAAAATAATCCTTTTTTAGGATATACCATTCCTGTGCTTCCCCTTTACTGTTCTTTCCAAATATCAGCTTGCCAATATTCTGACCAACTCCGTTACTACCTGTTTTAAATGGACCATCCATCATCTTATCCTTGGTCGCATAATCGGTTACACTCGGTTCATTGATAGCTTCTGCTGCCTGTACATTTAATACAGTTTCAGTACCCCCCGGTATAATTCCGGCTGCCATTCCAAAAGTCAGCACACCGGAAAGTAATCCAACAATTCTTCCTTTTACACTGTGATACCTTCGCTGCATTCTCTTTCTCACGCGCATTTCAAGCTCTCCTCCTTGTAAGTATCCCTACCGTCTGTTACAATAAGTATAAATCGTCCCCTGGGGGACGAGTCAATCAGAATATACTTATATTTGACATATTTTTACAAAAATATGGACAACTTTTTCAAAACATATGAGGCAGCCTATGAAAAAGCATGATGAATCTTTATTTAAAATCGGGGAAATTACGAAGATCCTGGGAATTACCCGGAAGACGGTTCTTGTCTATGAAGAAATGGGGCTGCTGACGCCCGCTGTCAAAGATGAGAATAGCGGATACCGCTACTATACAGCAGATAACATGACACAGATCCGCTCGATCCGTTCTTTACAGAGTTTAGGACTTTCTCTTACAGAAATCCGGGAATATTATTATGACACTGCTAATATCGACCACCATTTAAAGCGTCTGATGGATCTGCGTGCCGCACTGAACCGCAATATCCAGCTGCTTCAAGTGCGTGCCGCAAAGCCCGGCGATCTCAGCGTTCATCCGATCCAGCTTTCCAAGCAGGTATGTTTTTGCCGCAGATATCAATGTAAAGATACTGCGGACGCATCTGAAAAATTGCGTAACACCTATATTGCAGCCGCCAGAACCGGCAAGATGTCCATGCTGGCCCGAATGTTTACGATCCGTATCAGTCAGCCTGATTCCGGCCTGGATCTGCTGTGCTGTATTCCGGTAGAAGATGATTTTATGGGGGAAGAGCGAATGGAATTTGCAGAGACCCCTGCTTTATGTATCTATTATCGTGGTGCATATGAAGGGATCGGAAATGCGATCCATGCACTGAATACCTATGTCGAATCAAACCAGATCAGAACCACCGGGGGAATCCGCTCTGTCTATCTGGAGGGTCCACCAAACCGTGGAGCAAACAGCAGTGACTACATCACCCAGGTTGCTGTTCCTGTTGCCAGTCTGACCTGATTTAACCTTCCTTTTTATTTAGAATTTCTGCAGTTAAAAACTACTCTTTCCAATCTACAGCAGATGCAGAAGCTCCTCAAAACACACGCCGTTTTTCGGTTCAATCTGCAGCTCTGCTGTTTTGACCATACACTTCTTAATGAACCGGCAGGCTCTGCGCACGGACTGTCCGAATTCCACCCCGTTTACCGCATCTGCCGCGATAATGGATGCAAACAGATCCCCGGTACCGCAGCGCTCCTCGAAAACACGGTGTGTTCTGATCATCCTGGGTTCTCTGCCCTTTTCATACATAAAGTTGGCAATGAACTCTCCCTGTGGGATCCCGGTAATCACCACCTTCTTTGGTCCGTACTCCGTCAGACGCTCTGCCATCCCAAACAGCTCCTTCCGTGTCCATCCATGATCCCGGTAGGGCACACCGGTTAACCTGCACCCTTCGGTCAGATTTGGCGTCACAATATCTGCCAGAGATACCAGCTTACGCATCAGCAGGCACATTTCCTCTGTATAGACACTGCTGATTGAGCCGTGGTCCCCCATCACCGGATCCACTACCACAACAGTATCTTCCCTGCGAAAGGTCCTGATAAAGCTCTCCACCATATCAATCTGACGGGCAGAACCAAGAAATCCGGACATGATCCCGTCAAATTTCAGATCCAGCTTCTTCCACATTTCCAGATATGCCGGGAGCTTTTCTGTATAATCGTCAAAAAAATATTCCGGATATCCTGTATGATTGGACAGTATAGATGTGGGCACCGGACAGCACTGAAGCCTCATATGGGAGATCACAGGAATCGCTACCATGAGCGAGCACCTCCCATAGCCGGACAAATCATTAATCGCTGCAATTTTCTTCTGCATAAGCTGTTATCTCAGCTCCTTTCAAATTACCTTTTTTTCAAAAAATGTTCACGATCCGGGTAAATCTCGCGGAAAGCCTCGACTGCAGCCCTCTGCAGCGGCTCAAATTCTTTTTCCATCCGAAGAATGTGCGGTGCATCAAATGCCAGCCGGCTCAGCTGCTCTGCGATCTTCCCGGCAATCCCTTCATCTGACAGCTGTCCCATCCCAAAGATAACAGAGGTAAAGCCACGTCCACTGGTGCTGACCTCAATATAGGTTCTGCACGTATTCTTAAGCTCCTGGCGGATAAGCTCCTGTTCGGTTTCTGTTTTTTGTTCAAATTCGAATATTCCCAAGCCGTGAATGACTTCCACCGCAAGCTTTTTCTTCCTGCCGCCCCAGTCCATGCCTCCGCTCTCCGCAATGTATTTCAGATTCATCAGGCAGCCCATAAACGCATCCTTCCGTGGCTTTCCCTTACCAAATCTTGCTTCGAAGAGCTGTTTTCGCAGCTGATCTGCTTCCTTTTCCATTTCCCTGGTATTTTCCAAAAGCAGCTGCTGTCTCTTTACCGGATCCGTCTGTGTATAAAAGCTTTTAAGCCAATCCTCCATGTCCCTCTCTCCTTTCCGCTGATAAACAGCCGCCTTCCGGCGGGTTCTCTTTACCATTTACTGCACTTCTTCTTTACTGTGCAGAAACTCTTCTACATTGGCAGCCGTAACCTTTTGGTACGGCAGGAAAATATACCGTTCATTTTCAAAATCGTAGTCCTCAGGCTCCCTGTCCAGGAACAGATCCATTGCCAGACGCGAAATCTGTCCGGCCTGTCCCTCTTTGTCATTATAAACAGTCCCCTGGATCGAATTGTTCTGGATAGCCGAAAGGGCACTGTCCAATCCATCTATCCCGAAAATGACCGGACGATCCTCCTTCTGATATCCGGATGCTTCATATGCAGCAACCGCACCTATCGCCATCTCATCATTATTGGATAATACCAGCTCGATCTCATCCCCATAGAGGTGAATAAGCTGGGTCATTTTGTTTTCAGCCTGTCCACGGTTCCAGTTGGCAAACTGGTAGCTGAGCTTCTCCAGCGTGATCCCCTGTTCCTGAAGGGTTTTTACCACACTGTCCGTCCGTATGATCGCATCCTGATGCCCGGTTTCGCCCTCAAGAAGAACATACTGGATCTTTCCGTCTGCATTACGGTCCACTGCCGGATCAGCACGTATCACCTCTGCCGCAATTTCTCCCTGCATCGTACCGGACTGTTTCGCATCTCCACCTACATAATACAGCCTGTCCCATTGCATCAGATCCTCCAGTACCGGTTCACGATTGAAAAAAATAACCGGTATGTTTTCCTTTTTGGCCATTTTAATGATATTTGAGGGCTCCGTCCGGTCCACCAGATCGACCACAAGGATATCACAGCCTGCATCAAGTATTTCCTCTACCACCTCATCCTGAAGCCCCTGGTCGTTCTTGCCGTCCCGTACTGTCATGATTATTTTCAGGGAATCCGTTTCATATTCCTCCAGATCCTCCCTCAGGCAGTCCGTGAGTGCATTGATAAAAGGGTCGTCCTGCGTATAAAGTACTACTCCGACCCGGAGAACACTCCTTTGTGTTTCCAGATCGCCGCCGCATCCTGTCAGACACACCAGCACCCAGCAGGCCAGCACAAATATGCTCCACTTACTCTTCATGACAACCTTCCTTTCCTAACAATATATCTGCCACACCTCTCCTCCATATGCCTAATCATACGTATGAAGAAACTGCTGCACCTCTTCCCTGAAAATATCCTCCTTATGCAGCAGACGATAATCCGTTTCCCGGTTTTTCATGGCATACAGCTGATTCCCCAGTGCTCCGGAGATTTCCAGGACGCTTTGATATCCCATATCATATCCATCTGCAGCAACCAGCCCCTCTACCACAGCTTCATCCAGATAGTACACACACCTGATACTGTTCCCGATTCCATAAATCCCCGGACGCTCCCCGCTTTCCTGGGCATACATCCCTGCAATCTGCTCCAGTGCACCTGTTTCAAGCACGATCAGATAATCAACCGTCCTCTCCTGTCTGAGCTTCTCCGTAACCGCCATGTCATAGGTTGTATAAATATGGAACTGGATTTCGCAGCCACTGTCCAAAAGAGCCTCCAATACCCCCTCTTCACGCTCTCTGCTGCACTCCGTTTCCTCAAATCCACTTACAATTCCAATTTTTTTCCCACGGATATCATTCCTGCTTCGCAGATCCTCTCCCAGTGCATAGCCCATACTGTAATTATCCGGCATCACGACCGGAAGCTCCTGATACTGCGGCGGACGGTTCCCGTTCTCCTGTTCCTTAAGTACATCATTGGCAACCAGCAGCACCGGCTTCTGTGACCGGATTTCCCGAAGCATCTCCCCGGTATCCTTCCCGGGCGCCGCCTGGATGATAAAGGCATCCACCTGATTATCCAGCTGCTCGCAGATCAGGCTCTTCTCTTCCTGTGCATCTTCAATTTCATCAGTATTACAGATGATCAGATGGATATTCCTGATCTCTGCTGCCTGCTTAAGACCGTTAATAAAAGAATCCCATTTTTCATCGCCGGATTTTTCAACGATGACCGCCACCCTCTTCTGTGGCTTTTCATCAGAGAAAATCCGATGCACGCACAGCAGCAGCATTATAAAGAGGAAAATTTCCGACAGCAGAAACGTCATTTTGGTTCTTTTCATGCTTCACCTTCATTTCTGGATGGTTTTCCCGGTGTTTCCAGCAGCTCACAGTTTTCTTTGGTATACGGTATGGCCGGCAGATGAATGGTAACCGTAGTTCCTTCATCCGGCTCGCTTTCTACCGCAAGTCCATATCCCGCTCCAAACATCAGCTGTATACGGGTGTGTACGTTAATAAGCCCTACTCCAGAACCATGCTTTGGCACCTTCTGATTATCCGTCAGAATATTTTCCACATCCTCACGCCGCATTCCCATTCCATTGTCGGAAACCATCAGATAAATATCCTCATCCTTCTTAAAGCCTCTGACAAGAATTCTGGGATGGTCATCCTCGTCCATATCCCCGACTCCATAATATATGGCATTTTCCAGAATCGGCTGCAGGATAAGCTTTACCGTACAGAATGGATAAATCTCCTCGGAAACATCATATTCGGTTACAAACCGTTCCCTGTAACGGTATTTTTGAATATTCATGTAATTTCTGCAATGCTGCAGCTCGTCTCCGATCCGGATAATTGTCTTCCCCCTTGACAGACTGATCCGGAAAAGCTGTGCCAGCTCTGAGATCATGAAAACCGCATCCTGATTCCGGTTTCCCTCGATCATCCAGGTAATGGATTCCAGTGTATTATAAAGGAAATGCGGATTGATCTGGCTTTGCAGCACTGCCAGCTCACTCTTTCTGCGCTCATTCTGCTGTTCCACAATTTCCTTCATCAGCCGTTCAATCTCTTCATATGATTTCTGGACAGAATCTCCCAGATGCCTGATCTCGTAGGAGCCTCCGATGTAAATATCCGGCTTTTCTCCCGCTTCGTATGCCGTTACAGAAGCATCCAGCTTCAGGATCGGACTGGAGATCCTTTTTGACACGATACGGTTAACAACAAGCAGCATCATGATCAGCATGATCACAATAGTGATCATATAAATCCGGAATTTTTCAAGGCTGTCTGTCCGGATATCAGGCAGGACAACACCCACCAGCTTCCATCCGGTATAGGAAATGGTATTGACTATCATAGTCTGCTTCTCTCCATGCGGACTACGCAGATTTCTGTATATGCCGTCCTCACTGCAGCTTGCCAGACCGGAATTTTCCTGAAACAGGCCGTTACTGATCTCGTTGGCATATGGATGATAGATCAGCTTTCCTTCCCTGTCACACAGATAATAATATCGCCCTCTGCTTCTGTCATTAATCTGATCCATCATTTCCTCTATAAAGGAATACTTCATATCCACCAGCAGGATCCCATTTTCCGGACTGTCTCCGTCAATCACTTCCACTGCACGGCTCAGGGAGATCACCCAGTGATACCGCTTTGCATCATCCTGAAACAGATCCTGCATATGAGGTGTTGAAAAATGCATATTTTCAATTTTTTCCTTCGCATTCTCAAACCAGGACTGCCTGCTGACCTCTACCCCCTCCTTCTGGAGCGTAACAGGCTCTGCCCCAAGCAGCTCCCCGTCCATATCATAAAGCGCAATGCTCTGTATCTTGTCCTTATTTAAATCATAAAGAAGGCTGAGCTGCTGATTGAACTCCGGACTGGATACATCATGAGCCTGTATGATATTGTAATTAGCGGTATCAGAAATCTGTCTCATATTCTTCAGATACTGTTCCATGGAATTTGCAATAGTTTCCATCAGATTCTGCGCATCCCGGACATCGTTCTGGCGCATGGCAGTTTCATACCGGTTATAAAGCAATAATCCCATGGATATCGATGTGATCACAGTCATCAGGGAAAGCACCGTCATGATGACCGACTGAATATCCGACACTTTTCTTTTTTTCTTCATCATGCTTATTTTCCTATATGCTCCGTGCGGTATTTGGAAGGTGACATTCCATATTTACGCTTAAAAACATAGCTGAAATAGTTGGCATCCTCATATCCGACATGCTCTGCAATTTCATAGCTTTTTTCATTTGTTTCCAGGATCAGGCGGACCGCCTGCTGCATCCTGTAATCTGTCAGATACGTGATAAACGGGATACCGGCTTCCTTCTTAAAGACAGAAGAAAAATAGGAATTCGATACACCAAGACCCGAGCACACCGTATCCAGAGATAACCCGGCATCCCCATAACGATCGCGGACAATATTTTTTGCCTCCGAGATCAGATAACGAAGTGAGGAATTTCTGGCATTTTTCAGCTCGTCACTGATCGACAATGCCACACCTACAAGCCATGCCGACAATGCTGCCTTATCCATTCTCGGGATCTCCTCATAGGCATTCCGGATTTCACCGGTATGTTCTTCAAATTTCATATAATTATTTCCGCAGAAGCGGTACAAATGTCCGACAATCTCCATAACCGTAAAATTATGCTGCGTAATGGTTTTTGCATTATCCTTAAGCGCACCGACAAGAGAAAGCACTGCCTGCTCGATATCTTCACGTACACCGATATGGATCGCCTTAAATACGCCGTTCATATCAATATCCTCCGGCTGCATGGAAAGCTCCTGTCCCTTGGGCGCAATGTCCGCTATATTAATCGAACGGCCGGCTCCGTAGATCACACGGTAGGAAACAGCTTCCCTTGCCCCCTCGTAGGAATAACGAAGAGACGGTAAATCCTCACATGCCTTCCCGATCCCTATGGTTACAACCGCACCGAAGAAGCGGTCTGCCCACTTGCAGAAACGGTCACACTCATCCGTCAGCCTCGTAATTCCGCTCTCTCCCTCAAGATTCACCAGCATAACAATGTTTCCAAGGTATGTAAAATATCTGCAGTCCCACTTCCCCTGAAACCGTTCCTGTGCTTCTCTCTGTACTGATACGGACAGAAGAAGCGGTGTCATGTTATCCGGAACATGATTTTCTGAAATGTGCAGCACGGCACAGCAAAAGTATGGTCCCGGCAGGAAAATCCGGTAAGCACCCATGAATTTACGGATCTCGCCCTCCGTGATCCGCCCTTCAATCAGCGAACAGAAAAAGTTCGTCTGCAATACCGGCAGGGAGTCAGTATAGTACTGCTCCAGCTTCCTGATATTCAGCTTTTCTTCCCGCTCCCTATCAAGGACATCCTTTAATCGTTTCAGGCAATCCGAAAGCTCATTGGCATTAACCGGCTTCAGGATATATTCCTCGATTTCAAGATGTACGGCCTCCTTGGCATATTCAAATTCATCGAATCCTGTAAGTATCAGAATCCGCACATCCGGATTATCCTGCTTCAGATTACGCGCCAGCTCCAATCCATCCATATAGGGCATTTTAATATCCGTGATCACAACATCCGGCTGCATTTTCTCTGATATTTCCAGTGCCTTTACCCCATTCTGAGCCTTTCCGACCACTTCAAACCCCATCTGCTTCCAGCATATCCTGTGTTCAATTACATCCATAACTTCTTCTTCATCATCTACAAGAAGTACTTTATATGTCAGCATCTGTACCCTCCATATCGTTGCAAAATGGCACGGATTCACTGAATCATAAATCCGTGCCACCTTTTTTTATTATACTCTTTTTTTCATAAATTTCCCACTATAAATCCAGTGGATTTTGCAATGCATGGCTTCTGCAATGCCGGTTACTTCTCCCTGCCTTTTGGCTTCGTTTATTTCTTCTTTACATACTTCAGACAATCAAGCGTAACAGCTGCCAGGATGATGATACCTTCGAATATAAACTGAAGGTTTGTATCAATACCCAGGATCGTGAGAGAATACGTAAGTGCAGTAAAGATCAGCACACCGGTTACAACACCGGAAATCTTACCGATACCACCCGTAAAGGATACACCACCAACAACGCAGGCGGCAATGGCGTCCATATCCCATCCCTGTCCATAGGCAGCACTGCCGGAACCGATCATACGGTTACATTCCAGCCATGAGCCAAAGCCATAAAGAATACCTGCAAGGATAAACGCTCCCATGGTTACTGCAAATACGGAGATACCGGATACAGCTGCCGCTTCCGGGTTTCCGCCGACTGCATACAGATTCTTACCGAAGGTTGTCTTATTCCAGATAAACCACACAACTATAACTGCAACAACTGCCCAGAGGATGATGGTCGGGAATTTCCCGATCCTTGGTATGAACATCGCCGGGATAGCAGAATCAATAGCACCGAAGGACACACCCTTCGTAGCATACGTTACCAGTCCGAAGATGATCAGCATGTTTGCCATGGTTGAAATAAACGGGTGCATCTTAAACCTTGCCATAAAGAATCCCGCAATGGATGCAAAGCCTGTTGTCAGGATCACGCAGACAACCAGCGCAAGAAGTGCACGTGCCGGTGCCGGAATTCCTGTAAAATCAAAGATATGGCCGAATACCCCGCCTGTATTAACTCCGTTGTGCATAATAATGGTTGCCGTTACCATACCAAGACCAACCATTCGTCCTACGGAAAGATCCGTACCGGTTAACAGGATCAGTCCGGCTACTCCAAGTGCCAGGAATATACGGGGTGATGCCTGCTGAAGGATATTCAGAATATTGGACATCGTCAGAAGCTGTGTATTTTTTACCATCGGAGTAATAATACAAAGGGCAATAAAGATCATGATAATGACGATATAGAGCCCGTTCTTATACAAAAACTGTGATGTATTGAAGGTGTATTTGTAGTTTTCAAAGCTCTGTGCCTTTTTCTGTAAAAAGGTGAATTTCGACATACGGAGCAGATCGATCAGATGATACTTGTGCACATATGCTTCATGCCTTCTGTCCTTGATCTCCTGAAGCTTGGATTCATGCACCATCTGGGCATCATACAGACGGTTCTTATATACATACTTTTCATCCTTGATCTCCTGTCTGTCCGTCAGTCCGGAAAGCGTATGCTCATGCTCAGCCTTCAGCTGTCCGCAGATCTTCGCATATTCTGCATTTTCCTCTTCCTTCTGGGCTTCACAGCTCGCTGCTACCTTTTCGTAATAATCCTTATTAAAATGAGCGGCAAGATAAGCCTCTGCCTCCTTGATCAGCCTGGAAACCTCATCCTTGTTTGCAGCCTCCGTTTCCTTTGCCTTTACAAGTGCTTCCTGATCCTTCCGGATGATCGCAGCCCGCTCCTCTTTTGTATAGTTTTTGTCTTCCTTCGTCAGGGCAATATGCGTCTTCAATGCCTGCACCTTATCCGAACCATCTACACGCAGAGCATCGATCTTTTTTTGTATCTTATCAATATATTCGTCAATCGGCCGTAAAAGCTCTGCTTCTTCCTCTGCCGAAAGATATTTTCTGTCATTTGCCATAGCTCCTGTACTCCTTTCTACAAATACTTTGCACTAAGTCTAAGAAGTTCTTCCTGATTGGTTTCTCTGGTATTTACGATCCCGGCCAGATGTCCGTTAGACATTACACCGATCCGGTTCGTGATTCCGAGAATTTCCGGCATTTCCGAAGAAACCACGATAATGGTTTTCCCCTTCTTTGCCATGCCGATAATCAGTTCATATATCTCATACTTGGCACCGACATCGATGCCTCTTGTAGGATCATCCATCATAAAAATGTTTGGCGAACGTTCCAGCCATCTGCCAAATATCGCTTTCTGCTGATTTCCGCCGGACAGATTCGCGATCATATCCTCCGGTCCCATACATTTCGTACGCATGATACGGATTTCATCTGCAGTTGCCCTGACCATTTCATCATGTGACAAGGCGATCCCGGACTTATACTGCTTCATATTGGCGATAGTGGTATTAAAGGTAATATCCATCTTTGTGAACAGTCCGTCTGCCTTACGTTCCTCTGTGATCAGTGCAAATCCATGCTCCATCGCATCCTTGGAGGAGCTGAAATTCATCAGCTTGTCATTATAATAAACACGTCCTGCTGCTCTTGTACGAATACCAAATATAGTTTCAAGAAGCTCTGTACGTCCTGCACCGACCAGACCATACAGACCAAATATTTCTCCCTTTTTCACATCAAAGCTTATATCCTGAAGCTTAGGTGCATATTTGGTAGATAAATGCTCTACCTTTAAAACCACCTCACCCGGTGTATTATCTACCGGTGGGAAACGGTTATCCAGTGACCGTCCAACCATAGCGGAAATCAATTCATTCATATTGGTATCCTTACAGTTCTTGGTCATTACCAGTGCACCGTCACGAAGAACAGAAATCTGATCACAAATCTCAAAAACCTCATCCATCTTATGAGAAATATAAATCAGCGAGATTCCCTGTTCCCGAAGCTGTCTCATCATCTTAAATAACTTTTCAACCTCCGGCGCGGTAAGGGAGGAGGTTGGCTCATCCAGAACAATTACCTTGGAGTTATAGGAAATTGCCTTTGCAATTTCGCACATCTGTCTCTTTGAAACAGACATTTTTTTCATTGGCTGCGAAAGATTTACCGTGATCCCAAGATTACGGAACAAATCGGAAGCCTCTTTTTTCATTCTTCCTTCATCTACCACCCCTAATGAATTCTTTGGGTAGCGTCCAAGGAACAGATTATCGATCACATTTCTTTCCAGACACTGGTTCAATTCCTGATGAACCATTGCCACACCGTTTTCCAAAGCATCCTTGGGTCCGGTGAAGTTTATTTCTTTTCCATCCAGAATTATTGTGCCCTCGTCTTTCTGATACGTACCAAAAAGACATTTCATCATCGTCGACTTACCGGCACCATTCTCACCCATAAGACCCATTATCGAGCCCTTCTTCACATCCAGGTCAATATGCTTTAAAACCTTATTTCTTCCGAATGATTTGCTCATGCCGCGGATCGACAAGATGATATCCTTCTTATCTTCTGCCATATCCTTACTCCTTTTAGAAAAAGAGGGTGCCAGGAGGTCCCGACACCCTCAGACCTTTTGCTAACAAGAAATCTCTGTCATCTTACTGCTGAAGGAGAGATGTATAAGATGTTGCATTGTCTGTTTTAACCATATTGATTGCGAACGCATCGTATTCTCCGGGATTGCCAAGACGGTTGGTAATATTAGATTCTGTCTGGCCATCACCGCCGATGTAATCAACAGTTAAGTTCATCAGATCATCATAGTTCTGAAGCAGCGGCTGGTAGGTTGAGCTTAAGAAGTTATCAGAAGCATTGTAAATATTTAACCATACCTTTTTCGCCGGGCTTGTAGAAGCATCCAACTGATTGGCAACCTTAGCATATACCTTGGTGGAATCCATGAAATCCTGATAGTTATCAGCTGTTACCGCAATATTTAATGCATAGTAGGATCTTTCTTCTGCACTGTATCTGTAATCTACGCCTTCCTCAAGTACGTTGCCAGCTGCATCTGCTGTACCGATACCGGTATTAACGTCTACTCCGTCCAGGGCATTTCTCAGAACTCTCAGTGTCAGATAAGCCTGTACATCTGCATGCTGGGAAATGGTTCCGCCGTATCCTTCTGCAATTGCAGCAACTGCATCACTGTTTGCGTCATAGCCGAAGGTCGGTACCTTATTATCCTTTGCCCAGGCATTGAACATGGACATTCCCATACCATCGTTATTGGATACTACAACATCAATATCATCACCAAAGGATGCGGACCAGGTTCCGATTGCATTACCTGCAGTAGCTGCATCCCATGTAGCACCTGCGGAGTTCTTCATTTCCTGTGATGCAAGCTCACGGATGGTATATGTTTTTCCATCAATATCAAGTGTTGCATCCTGAACAACGGTTGCAGAACCGTCTGCGTTGGTTCCTACAGGAGAAGCATCGATTACTCCGGAAGCATCAACACCGGTTCCGAGTGCGGAACGGACACCACGGGTACGTGCGATAGAATCGTTATGTCCGATATCACCGATAGCAAGGATATAACCGATCACTCCATCACCGTTGCGGTCGATGGTAGCAGCATTGGCCTTAATGTAATCAAGTACCATCTGTCCCTGAAGCTCAGCTCCCTGATTTGCATCGAATCCAACATAGTATGTATTCTCATTAAAATTCAAGGCTGTCATATCCAGCTCTCCTGTTGAGCTGTTAGAGGGCTGACGGTTAAACCATACCAGAGGCTTCTTGCTGTTTTCGCCACCAGTGCTGTCTGTGGTTTCAGTTGATGCACTTTCTGTGGTTTCAGTTGATGCACTGTTTGCTGTATCGCCCGATGTACTGCCTGATGCAGAACCGCATGCTACCAGTGAGGCAGAGAGTGCTCCTACTAAAAGCAGGGATAATAATTTACTTCTTTTCATAATTTACTTCCTCCTTTGAAGTCTGTTCGTTATTAACTGTCCTTATTATATTTTCGAAAGGGGAAGATTTACATAGAAAATTTTTATATGAACCTTTAAAATTTTGTGCATTTTGTATTCTTGTGCAGGTATATGTATCCATATACTGTACAGATTTTCCTTTATCTGTTTCATTAATGTCTTTGTCTTTTGTAACAACTTACAGATCACACTAAATAAAATTGGGTTTTAAATTTGAGCACAGAAAAAGCCGAAATCCCTTGTTTTTCAAGGAATTTCGACCTTCTTTAAGCACGTGCGTTAGAGGATTCGAACCCCCGACCTTTTGGTCCGTAGCCAAACGCTCTATCCAGCTGAGCTAAACGCACATTTATCTGTCATCATATCCGACAACAAAAGATATTCTATTATATCACCAGGCTTTTGTCAAGTGCTTTCAGGCAATTTAGACAAATTTTCAGTCTGCGGTATGTTACATTTTCTACTCAGTCAGACTCTCTACACCAAACTTAGCTTCGGCAGCCTTCCTGATCAATGTCGCCACTTCTTTGGCACTGTAGGCTCCACTGTTAATGCAGATATCGCTGTCCAGTGTTGCATTCTGGAATCCGGGAATATATCTCTTATGATAAACCTCTCTTGCCTTATCTACCTCAGAAATTGTCTTTACTGCTTCCTTCTCCGTCATGCCAAGGCGCTTGGTGCAGTTCTTCAGGCGCACATCATATGGAGCATAAATATAAACCTTCAGCAACCGCTCTTCATTCCGCAGACAGTAACCGCCACATCTCCCTACGATAATACAGGATTCCTTCTTAGCGAAGTCCTGGATGATACTTTGCTGTACCTTGAACAGTTCATCCTTCACCGCCGGCACGCCAAGTCCAAGCGGGTACATACGATAGGAAAATTTGGAGCTGATGCCCTCTTCCTCCTTACTGATCTGCCGTACAGTGGCATTCATACGTTTGGCTGTTTCATCTACGATGTCCCTGTCCAGAAATTCAATATGAAGCTGCTCTGCCAGTTCCTGTGCAATAGTTCTTCCCATGGATGCAAACTGTCTTGAAATCGTAATCGCATACTTTTCCATCTTTTCCTCCCTGTGACTTACAGCACCTTATTTAAGAAGCTGATCGTTCTTGGCTCCTTCGGATTCAGGATCACTTCCTTTGGCGTTCCTTCTTCGACAATATAGCCGCCATCCATGAAGATAACCCTGTCAGCAACCTCCCGTGCAAATCCGATCTCATGTGTAACAATGATCATCGTCATGCCATCAGCTGCAAGCTGCTTCATAACAGCCAGTACTTCACCTACCATTTCCGGATCCAGCGCCGAGGTCGGCTCATCAAAGAGCATGATATCGGGCTGCATACACAGAGCCCTTGCAATTGCCACACGCTGCTTCTGTCCACCGGAAAGCTGTGACGGATAAGCATCTGCCTTTTCCAGCAGATCTACTCTCTTAAGCATTGCCCTGGCACGCTCTTCAGCCTCCTTTTTGTCAGCCTTTTTCAGCTCTAACGGTGCAAGCATCAGATTGTCCAGAACATTCATGTTATTGAACAGGTTAAAGTGCTGGAACACCATGCCGATGTTCTCACGCACCTTGTTCATATTGACCTTTTTTGCTGTAATATCCACATCATCTACGATAATCGTGCCTGCTGTTGCATCCTCCAGACGATTCAGACAGCGCAGGAATGTAGATTTGCCGGAGCCTGAAGGGCCAAGTATGACAACTACCTCTCCTTCATAAACCTCTGTGGAAATATCCTTAAGCACTTCCAGGTCATCAAAGCACTTTCTCAGCTTTTTAACGCTGATCTTTACCTTTTTATCTGTTGATCCCACGGTTCATCCTCCTCTCTACCAGCTTGGCAATATAGGAAAGCGCCGTGATAACGATCAGGTACATAACACCTACGATTGCCCATGTTTCAAATGCCTTGAATGTATTTGCCTGCACCTGCTTGGCTGCCAGAACAAGCTCCGGGAAACCAATAACAGACAAAATAGAGGTATCCTTAACCGTAATGATAAACTGATTGATGATACTCGGGATCATCGTCCGGATCGCCTGGGGAAGAATGATCTTCCTCATAGTCTTCCAGTAAGGAAGTCCGAGACTCCTTCCGGCTTCCATCTGGCCGATATCCACGGACTGGATACCGGCACGGATGATCTCAGCCATATAGGCGCCACAGTTCAGGGCAAGACACGCTGTTCCTGCCTGCAGAGCAGATAAGGTAAAGCCTCCGCCCACTCCCATGATCGTATTGATCAGATAGGGAATACCAAAATAAATGAAAAATGCCAGTACGATCATCGGCACACCACGTATCACGAATACAAAAACCTGTGCAATGATATTACATACCTTATTTTTCACTACACTGAGAAGTCCGAAAAACATTCCCAGAATACATGCAAAAGCTAAACCAAGGAATGCCAGCAGCAGGGTTCTCCCCATTGCCACCAACAGCATATTCCCGTAGACAGTAATAATTTTAAGCATAGTGTCTCACCCTTTTAACTGAATTAACCTAAATATTTAGCAATAATTTCATCATATGTTCCATCTGCCTTGATATTTGCAAGACCAGCATTGAACATATCGATCAGCTCCTGATTGTCCTTGTTGAAAATAGCAAAGCCGTATGCTGCAGGATCATTTCCTGTACCATCAACGATTTCCATACCAATACCGGTATCCTTGATATTGCTTGCCATGATCGGTGTATCATCGAAGCATGCTGCAACCTGTCCGCCAACAACTGCCTGGTACATGGTCGGTGAATCCTCAAAGTAGGTAACAGTAAAGCCATACTTGTCTGCAAGGCTCTCTGCATAGGTTGCACTCATGGAAGCTGTCTTAACTGCAACAGACTTGCCATTCAGATCCTCAAAGCCCTTGATATCAGAACCAGCTGCTACAGCCATGCTCTGATTTGCATCATAATATCCATCAGAGAAGATCCATCCGGATTCTTTACGTTCATCAGTAATGGAAGCACCAGCGATCATACCATCTGCCTGTCCTGCCTGACATGCTGCGATAGAAGCATCCCATCCAAGAACCTGCACTTCATACTGGAAGCCCTGATCCTTAGCTACTGCATCAAGAATATCCATATCAATTCCTACAAAGTCACCCTTATCATCTGTGTACTCAAAGGGTTTGAAGGCTGTATCTGTTGCTACGACCCATACCTTGTCAGAAGAAGCTGTATCTGTGCTTTCCTCTGTTGTCTCAGCCGTTTCCTCAGCTGCAGCTGCATCGTCTGCCGCTTCTGTTGTTTCCTCTGCTGTTTCTGTTGTTTCTGTGGTCTCTGTTGTGGTGTCAGCTGCGCTGCCACATGCAGTAAGACCCATTACCATGGCTGCTGCCATAATAAGTGCAAGTGTTTTCTTCTTCATAATAATTCTCCTCCTTTTTATGAATCATGAGGCTTGCGTCCCCATGTGATCTATCCTTAAGCGGCTTCTCGCCGCAGCAGGATCACTCTTAGCAGGCATCCACAAAGGCCTGCACCAGCTTCAGACACTCCGGATCCTTTTCGTAGGCAAATTCCGGATGCCACTGTACGCCAACTATAAATTTCTTATCCGTCAAACGGAGTGCCTCCACAAGACCATCCTCTGAATATGCCATTGCCTCAGCCACAGGTGCCAGATCCTTCACTGCCTGATGGTGATAGCTGTTCACTCTGTGTTCTCCTGCACCGATGATATCAGCCAGAAGTGACCCATCCCTTACCGTCACCTTATGGATCCCTCTGTCATAGGGTGGTGTCATATGATGCTCTGTTCCTGATGGATGCTGGGTTTCCAGATCCTGATAAAGGCTTCCGCCAAGCCTGGCATTCATAAATTGAATCCCGCGGCAGATCCCAAATACAGGAAGATCCTCCTTCACCGCCTTATCAAACAGATAGGATTCCATCACATCCCTTTCATGACAGCACTGTCCGCATTCAGGAAGCTTCTCTTCTCCGTAAAGAGCCGGATCCACATCATGTCCTCCGGTAAAAAGCAGTCCATCACACATGGAAAAGCACTGATCCAGTTCTTCCTGATTCACTGTCAGGGGCAGCATGACCGGCAGGGCACCACAGGCCTCTATCACCTTCATATAGCCCGGGAGCATCCAGCAGCTGTCCTTTTCTTCATCATATAAGGGTATCAGACCAATTACCTTTTTCATTGATATATCATCTCCTACTGCAGACCTTTGGTCTTCATTCCCCAAAAGCGCTGCCATTTTCTTTTGGGTGTATCCCTGTATACAAAGAAAAAGGGGCAAAAACCCAAAGACCCCTTTGTCTGTTAAAAGATTATCACATATAACTGTTGATTTCAAGAGTTTTTTGCAGGTGCAGATGCCAGCGTAGAATTACCAGGCACCTCAACTCTGCAACTTAATAAAATCTCCCATAGGGATTACCCCCACAGCACAATCCTCCACCTCCGCAACAAAGATTACAGAGCAGATTCGCTATGCAGAGCTTCATACACAGGCCGTTTCCCACAGAATATGGCTGTCCATAGGTATACTGCTTCTGCTGATACCAGCTGCCGCCATTTTCAAACTGATTGACAAGATTTCTGTAATCTGCATTAGACGGCTCCATGGATGACGCTTTTCTTGCATGTTCCAGTGCAGATACCTGATTACCGAGACCCGCATGCGCCAGTGCGCTGTAATAATACCATCTGGCACTCCTCTTATCCTCTTCCATACCATCCAGTACATTCCTTGCTTCCTTATAATAACCATTTCTGACATAGTTTCCGGCTGCCCGGATGTAGTTATCCTCCTCATAGCCGGTAGAGCTGCCGCTGTAGCCGCGCCCCTGGAAAGCACCGCCGAAAAAATCCTCGAAACCGCCGAAGCCTCCAAAATCCCCATAGCCGCCATAGGACGAGCCTCCATAGGAGCCGGTACTGCTTCCTGCACTGCCGTAGCCATACCCTGAGGTTCTTTCCTTCATGATCTGCTGATAGGCCTGCTGGATCTCCTTGAATTTCTCCTCCGCCTGATCCTTGTTTGGATTATTGATATTGGCATCCGGATGATACCTGCGGCTTAATGCCTTATATGCTTTTTTTATTTCCTCCTCTGTCGCACTTCTGCTGACGCCGAGGACCTGATACGGATCTCTCATCCCTGTGCCTTTCTCTTCTCTCTTGCATCCCTTACCGCCTCATATCGGTACCATACACCGGAATACAGGATATTCCTCAGGATCTCTACATTATCTATAATTGGCAGTTTTTCAAATTCCCTGGAGCAGGTTGCCATCATCATCGTCAGGATCGTCTTGATCTCCTCATCAAAATCAGGATTCTCACATGCCTTTTTCAATGGATTATATCGCTTTCTCTGAAAATCTTCCTCTATATCCTCATAAGCATCCAGCAGATAAATATATTTTCCCAGATATGTCCCTATGATCCTCAGGGATTCCTCCCACTCATCTTTCCTGACTGCAAAAATCTCACCCATGATCTCACCAAAGATCCCAGCCATTTCATCTATATTCTGATTGTTCTTTTTTTCTTCTATGGAAAGCTTATGCATCAGATTGTCAATCCGCCTTATTTTCTCCTGATTATCTGATTCTGCCTTCCTGCAGGCGCCTTTCAGAAGCTTGCCATAAGCCAGCTTCCACAGCTTTCTGTCATCCGTCCAGTCATCCTGGCACTTGTACTCTGCAAACAGGACATTCATATCTGCCCCGTACTCCGTATAGCTGCTTCTCCTGATCAGATGCTTTTCAAAAGGATGGATCAGACAACTTCTTTTCTCTTCCATGATCTCCGGTTCATACAGACTTGTCAGAAGCATTACCAGAAATGTCATATCATAGGTCAGGGCTGCCTGCCCGGCAAGCCCGTATTTATCCTTCAGTGTCTGACACAGGCCGCAATAATAGGAATGATATACATCAAATTCCCTGAACTTCATTTCCCCCTTATTAATAATGATATATCCAAACATCTTTTCTCTCCTGATCAGCTCTTTTTGATAAAGTTCTGTCCGCATTTAGGACATCGGATCTCAATTTTTCCTTTTCCGCGCGGCACTCTGATCTTCTGTTTACAGGACGGACATTTGTAAATATGATGCGTCTTTGACTGCTGGAATCTCCACTTTATCTTAGAAAACCACTGTTTTATCTTATATTCATACTGCATATATTTATTGTTTTCAAGGCTCCGCTTATAGGTATTCTTCGACATCATCCGAAACCAGGCATAACCAAGGCATACAAGTGCCAGTATATAAACAAAAGGAATCCGGAACATGGAAAGAATCAGAAAGACCACGGAAAGAATCGTCAAAAATCTGTTAAACCTGTCATTTCCGTACCTGCCCATCATAAAACGATATATTTTTTCTCTCATGGAATTACCCCTTCCGACTCTTTAGATTTTCAATAAAACTGTTTTTATTTTACTCCCTCATATATCGGAAATCAATTAACGCAATATAAAGGAATCTAAAAAAAGTATAAAAAAGAGGGCTCAGAATCTCTCCTGCCCTCTTCTATCATCCATTCCGCTCAGGTCTTACTGCTCTGCTTCTTCATCCTGCTCTGCCGCAACTGCAGAAACAACAGAAGACACTACAGCTATCACAACAGCTATGATCACAATCAAAAGACCACCGGCCAGTAAAAAGAATTCCATACCCATCATCCTTTCCTGCTACTATACTTACGCCTCTTTTATTGTACATGAACCATACTGTTTTTTCAACTGTCAAAATTCTTATTTTTCCTGCTTATTTTCCTATTCCGGATCCTTAACGGCTCTCTCTGCGGAACTGTACCGGTGTCATGCCATAGGATTTCTTGAACAGCCTGTTGAAATGCTCTACATTTTCATACCCTACAGATGCTGCAATGCTTTCTACGGTCTTATTGGACTCCTTCAGCATGGCCCGCGCCTTTTTCATCCTGGCCTGCTTTACTGCCTCCTGGAAGGTGATGCCTGCATTTTCCTTAATATACTTGGAAATGTAAGGCTTGGAAAGATTGAAATTGTCTGCGAGCTCATCCAGTGTCACATCCTTGTAATGGTTCTTCAGATAGTTCATGATGTCCACAATGCGTTCTTCTCTGCCTTCGCGGATATTTTCACTCTGGGTCAGCTTATTTCCGGCTGATACCAGTGCGGCGATGGAGCTCTTGATGATATCCTCATCAATACCAACACCCCAGTACATTTTTCCATCCTTCATGATACCCACATAAGCTGCTGCCTTGGAGGAGGATCCCCTTGAAATCGCATTTTCCTCATAAACAGAAAGCTCATAGCTGATGCCAAAGTAAAGCTTGATCGCATTGCTGACTGCGTCAAGGCGTCCATTACCTGATGTCTCAATGACTCTTCTTTCTTTATTCTGCTCTATAGTCACTTCAGCAGTAATTCCATCCGTTGTCTGCCTGAAATGACACTCAGGGATATCAAAGATCTCTCTCTGATCCACATAGCTGTCCTCGAAGATCCTGTAAATATCTGCCGGTGCCAGCTCACTGTGCTTCCTGTCAGAAACTCCCTTCATCAGGTAACCAACCTCTTCCTTCATCTTATCAGGCAGTGCAATACCAAAATTATGCTTAAGGATGTAGGCAATGCCACCCTTTCCGGACTGACTGTTAATACGGATAACATCAGATTCATACTCTCTTCCAATGTCCTCCGGATCGATCGGCAGATAAGGCACATCCCATTTGCCATTGCTCCTGCCTTCGTTCCACCATGTCATACCCTTGGAAATTGCATCCTGATGAGAACCGGAGAATGCAGTAAATACGAGATCTCCTGCATAAGGTGCCCTTTCATAAACACGCATTCCTGTCAGGCGCTCATAGTTCTCTCTGATCTTTGCAAGGTGTGAGAAATCAAGATGCGGATCCACCCCGTGACACACCATGTTCATGGCAAGGGTAATGATATCCACATTTCCAGTTCTTTCTCCATTGCCAAACAGAGTACCCTCCACCCTGTCTGCACCGGCCAGCACACCAAGCTCCGCGTCACTGACGCCGCAGCCCCTGTCATTGTGGGGATGCACGCTTAAGGTTACGGCATTTCTATATTTCAGATTCTTATGGAAGTACTCGATCTGGCAGGCAAACACATGGGGCATTGCGATCTGCACAGTAGTTGGGATATTAATGATCGCCTTATTATCTTCCGTTGGCTGCCATACATCCAGAACCGCATTACATACTTCCAGTGCATAATCAACTTCTGTTCCGGGAAAGCTCTCCGGACTATATTCAAAAGTAAAGTTTCCGTCTGTTTCATCAGCAAGCTGCTTTAACAATTTGGCACCATCAACGGCAAGCTGCTTTACCTCTTCCCTGCTCTTACGGAACACCTGCTCTCTCTGTGCCACAGAGGTAGAATTGTAAAGGTGGACTACTGCATGGGGTGCACCCTTGACCGCCTCGAAGGTTCTCTTAATAATATGCTCCCTGGCCTGTGTCAGCACCTGTACAGTTACATCATCAGGAATCATATTCCGCTCGATCAGCGCCCGCATAAAGCTGTACTCGGTATCGGAAGCTGCCGGAAATCCCACCTCGATCTCCTTAAAGCCAATATCTACAAGCATCTGGAAAAACTGGATCTTTTCCTCAAGATTCATGGGCTCGATCAGCGCCTGATTACCGTCTCTCAGATCCACGCTGCACCAGATCGGTGCCTTATCAATGGTATCCTTTTTCACCCAGTCATAGGTGACTACAGGGGGCATAAAATAAGATTTTCCATATTTCTTTGCAATATTCATATTTTTCTCCTCACTTCCATTTTCTCTCAGCTTGCTTTCGTCCTGTCACAGTCCGTTTTCTGTGCCTGTCTGACATAAAAAAGAATCCTGCCTGCAGGATTCTCCGCCTGCGGCGGGTCACTCCATGCGACATCTACCCTTCCGCCGCAGTGCGATCCTGTCCGGAGGGTTTTTTATGTCATTGGAACATTACGGAGTAATTTCCTATGACATAAAAAATCTCTACAGAATGCATTCTGCATTTCTGTAGAGACGTAAAATCTTACGCGGTACCACTCTACTTCATGGTATTCCATGCTCTCATCAGACACGTTCCTGATCAGGATATGTCCTTCCCTCTTCTACGGCAGGATCCCGTCTGAACCTACACAGCCATGCATCACACTCATCGGCCTTCAGTCAGCTGCTCCAAGGTGAGTTCTCCTTCTGCTTCTGACTGTCTCGCACCAACCGGCAGTTCTCTGCTTTCCAGCGTAGGGTTACTACTCCTCTTCTTTGCATTTCATCATCATTTCTGATGACAGATTAAATAGTATCATAGTTTCTTGATCTTATCAAGTGGTTATTTTATCAAAATTCTTGATTTATTTTAATATTTTGATTCCTTCTCACCTCTTCCGAAGCATTGCTGCATTTCTTTCACCAGTGCAGCTCCTTTCTCACATCTTCTACAAACGGAGCCTCACATCCTGCTATGGCACAGATATCTTCTATTTCATATCCCCGATCCAGCATATTTCGGACTACGGTTTTCGTCTTTTCTAAATTGCCTTCGTTTCTTCCTTCCCTTCTTCCTTCATTTCTGCCCTCTCTTCTTCCTTCATTTCTGTTATCCTCCATCAGTTCTTCCAATGCCTGGCACATGTTGTATTCCTCCTCTTTCCCGTTTTCTGTTTTATACTTATCCTTCTTTTGAAGCATTGCCGCATTGTCTGTCATGACTGCTATTGCTTCCCAGGTTTCTTTGCTCAGGTGAGCTGCCTTCCCTGAAAGCAGCTGCCATTGAAGAGATCTGCAAACCGCCTTTTGTCCTGCAGATACGCCTTCATGCACCTATCGTATTTCCCCATATGATTCCTCCTTTGCGTGCAGGAGCTTTCTATGGGTTTTGAAAATCTCCTGCCTGTTCAATTTAATGTTGGATTGAAAAGCATGGATTTTCTGATCTTTTAGAATATCAGAGCGCTTCCTGGCAGGAAGGCTTCTGATCTTAAGAAAGGACTTTGTCCGAAAATAAGAAAACTTCTATGCTTTGGTTTGAGTGTAGCATAGAAGTTTTCATTATGCAATAAATGTTTTTCCGTTATTCCAGTTTTAATTCAGGTCACTGCAGGAGCAGCTCTTTTCTCACATCTTCTACAAACGGAGCCTCACATCCTGCTATGGCACAGATATCTTCTATTTCATATCCCCGATCCAGCATATTTCGGACTACGGTTTTCGTCTTTTCTAAATTGCCTTCGTTTCTTCCTTCTCTTCTTCCTTCATTTCTGTTATCCTCGATCAATTCTTCCAATGCCTGGCACATATTGTATTCCTCCTCTTCCCCGTTTTCTGTTTTATACTTATCCTTCTTTTGAAGCATTGCTGCATTGTCTGTCATGACTGCTATCGCTTCCCAGGTTTCTTTACTCAGATGAGAATAAGCCTCATTTTTCATCAGCTCTGACATCCTCTCTTTATCCTTCCGGCAGTTCATCGCACGGAACAGCTGTTTTAGGCCGGAACGGAACTCTTCAAACCCTTCCTGCTCGTTGATACAAAATAATGTCAGTGGATAATCCTTA
>QULQ01000010.1 GCA_003490145.1 Lachnospiraceae bacterium OM04-12BH | reverse complement strand
CTTGACTTATGTTGACCAAGAAAAACATAGATTTTCTGTAGTGACTTGAACTCCTAAGCACTAGTTGTGGGTTCGATTCCCGCTGGGAACGTGCATTTTTTGCAGCAATGATCGTAAAAGCTCATTGCTGCTTTTTCTTTTTTCCGGTGCTCGTGAGCACCAAGAGAATACTTAAACGCAGATATCGAGCACCGAAATTTCTTAACGGGCACCAATGCAATAATTCAATCCTGGCACCGAACGGCGATAACTACAGCGTAGGATAAGGATTGGGGTGTCAATGAATGTAAATATGGTTTTCTTGCCTGAACAAAACAGGCCTGACGGATCTATCCGCCCAGATTAGATTAAGAATCTATTCTGGGCGGATTTTTTTCGTTACAGATATTTTGGAGGAGGATAGCTTATGGATCAAAAAACAGATGTAAGAGATCCGGATGAAAAAGTTGTTGAGATTGAAATGGAACGGTTAAGAGCATTTCCAAATCATCCATTTAAAGTGATCGGAGACAGTCAGATGATTGAGCTTCAGGACAGCATAAAAAAGTATGGTGTACTGAATCCATTGATTGTTCGTCCAAAAATTGAAGGCTACTACGAAATTATTTCTGGACACAGAAGAAAATATGCGGCTGAGAAGCTGGGATATAAGAAAATCCCGGTAATCATTCGTATGTTGCAGGATGATGAAGCAGTAGTGATCATGGTCGATTCCAATTTGCAGAGAGAGCAGATTACACCAAGTGAAAAGGCCTATGCCTATAAGATGAAATATGATGCCATCAAAAAAAGGCAGGCAGAAAGAATTGTAGTCAAGTTGACCACAATACAGGAAAGAGGAGTATTGACATAATCGGAGAACTTTGTGGTGACAGTGCGAAGCAGGTGCAGCGTTATATCAAAATAACAGAATTGATACCGGCATTGTTGGATAAAGTGGATGATGGAACAATGGGATTTACCCCAGCAGTACAGTTGTCCTACTTAAAAAAGAAAGAACAGCAGGAAATAATGAATGCAATGGATTCTACCCAATGCACGCCATCACTTTCACAAGCTATCCGGATGAAAAAACTGAGTGAATCCGGAAAGTTGACAGAAGCAGAAATAGAAGGGATTCTTGGAGAGGTTAAGCAGAAGGAAACTGACAGAGTGATATTTAAAAATGAGCAGTTATACCGTTTCTTCCCATCAACTTATACATCAGAACAGATGAGAAGAGAGATATTAGAAATACTGAAATCATGGAGAAACAGTAACTGGATTTAAGAACAGGAGGACAGAATATGTGTAAGGTCATAGCAGTATCAAATCAAAAAGGTGGAGTTGGAAAGACGGTATCGTGCGTGAATTTAGGAATCGGACTGGCACAGGAAGGGAAAAAGGTTCTTCTGATAGATGCAGATCCGCAGGGCAGTCTCACAATTAGTTTAGGGTATGAGGAACCGGATGAAATGGAGTATTCTCTTGCAACGCTGATGCTAAATATTGTGAATGATGAAAAACTGAACATGGAAAAAACAATCCTTCATCATAAGGAAGGTGTGGATCTGATACCAGCCAATATAGAACTATCAGCGATTGAGGTATCGTTGGTAAATGCAATGAGCAGGGAACTGATTATGAGGTCACTTGTCGAGAGATTAAGGGAATTTTATGATTTTATCATAATAGATTGTATATCATTGACGAGGACAGGCGAAAGAATGCACAGAGAATGGAGGATGCGTTTTATAACAGGGAAAATCTCAATCCGCAGATGAAGGGTGCAGTAGATGGCCAGACAGCAAACACGGTAGCTGTTCCGGAAGGTGTGGATGCGGACCTTTTGATGAAGGTTCTGGGAAATCCGGAGATGGCGGCGTTGCTGACGAGTCTGGCGAAGAGCTTGAAAGCTGAATAAAAATATAATAATGGAAATAGAACAGAGTCTACTGGCATTAGGAGAAATCCAGATGTGGGTGGACTTTTTGTAATGGAAAATAATGTACATAAGATATATTTAAAGTTATAATTAAGGTAAATACCTTTTGTATGTAGTGTTAGGTCAATTTTATATTAAAAATACTGGAATATACCCAGAAAATAATGTAGTCCTTGAAAGTATGATTATATGTGAATTTGAAACAAAACAATAGAATTGTGCTATACTATTGTTCAACAAAAAACTTATTGATATAGTTCATATTATTTAGGAGGATAAACAATCATGTGTACAGCAGCAACCTATAAGACAAAAGATTTTTACTTTGGGCGAACCCTCGATTATGAATTCTCTTACGGTGATCAGATAGTAATTACACCACGTAACTATTCATTCCATTTCCGTCATGTTGGCGATATGAAAAATCATTATGCAATTATTGGAATGGCTCATGTTGCAGAGGATTATCCTTTATATTATGATGCGATGAATGAAAAAGGAGTGGCAATGGCAGGTCTGAATTTTGTCGGAAATGCTGTTTATTCCGAGGTTCAACCAGATGTGGAAAATATTGCACAGTTTGAATTTATTCCATGGATTTTAAGTAAGTGTGCTTCTTTAGCAGAAGTTCGTAGGCTTCTTAATCGAATTAATATTGTTAATACTCCTTTCAGCGAGCAATTGCCATTAGCACAATTACATTGGATTATCGCTGATGAAAATGAATCAATTACTGTAGAGTCTATGTCAGATGGTCTACATATTTACGATAATCCTGTAGGAGTGCTTACGAATAATCCGCCATTTCCACAGCAGATGTTTCAATTAAATAATTATATGTATTTATCCCCAAAGCAACCCAAAAACACTTTTGGAGGAAATTTGGCTCTTAATGCATATAGTAGAGGTATGGGAGGTTTAGGTCTTCCGGGAGATCTTTCATCTTCTTCTCGTTTTGTGCGTGTGGCTTTTACAAAGGTAAATGCAATTTCAGGTGAATCTGAGGAAGAAAGTGTTAGTCAGTTCTTTCACATTCTTGGATCTGTGGATCAGCAACGTGGATGTTGCGAAGTGACTGATGGAAAATATGAAATCACATTGTATACATCTTGTTGTAATGTTATTAAAGGTATCTATTATTATAATACTTATGAAAATCATCAGATCAGTGCGGTAGATATGCATGCAGAGGATCTGGAAAGTAATAAATTGATTTGTTATCCAGTAATTCAAGGGGAACGAATCAATTATCAAAATAAATAGTATTTTGAATATAGAGCTGACGTAGAAAGAAGAGGTGGAATACATATGAAGCAAGATACCTTAGAAGGAAAAGCAAAAACAAAAAATGGAATAAAACGATTGTGCTTTTCCATAATCTGTATTTTTCTTGAAGTGATTTTTATTATTACTATCGTAACGCGCTTGAATGAATATGCAGAAATCATAAATTTATTTACCAGAATTTTAAGTGGAATCTTAGTTTTGAGATTGTATGCGTCAGATAAGACATCTTCTATGAAAATGCCTTGGGTCATTTTAATTCTGATTTTCCCAATTATGGGTGTAGGCCTGTATTTATTGATTGGCTTGAATGGTGGCACGCATAAAATGCGTGAGCGATATGCAGAAATTGATAGCAAATTGTTACCAATGCTTCCAGACAATCAGGAGTGTTTAAGCAGAATAAAAGAAAAGATTCCGAAAGCAGGAAATATTGCAAGTTACATACAAAGAAATTCGTGGTATCCAATCTATCAGAATACGGATATCAAGTATTTTGATGAAGCAGTGAAGGGATTAGAGGCACAGCTTGAAGAACTTGCGAAAGCACAAAAGTTTATCTTCATGGAATATCATGCGATAGAAGATGCTGAAGCTTGGCATAAGATTCAAGATGTTCTGGAAGAGAGAGTAAAAGCCGGTGTGGAAGTCAGGGTATTCTATGATGATATGGGGTCTATAGGTTTTATTAACACAGATTTTGTAAAAAAGATGGAGAGTATAGGAATTCATTGTCGTGTATTCAATCCATTTGTGCCAGGCTTAAATCTATTTTTGAACAATCGTGATCACAGAAAAATAACAGTAATTGATGGAAAAATTGGATTTACAGGTGGATATAATCTTGCAAATGAATACTTTAATTATACGCATCCGTATGGGCAGTGGAAAGATACCGGTATTCGTTTAGAAGGAGATGCTGTTCAGTCGCTTACAGTGACATTTTTAGAAATGTGGAATGCTGTTAGTGAAAAAGCTACGAATGATACTGATTTTAGTAAATACATTATTCATTACGATTATAAAGCACAGCAAACAGGTTTTGTTCAGCCTTATGCAGACAGTCCTATGGATAATGAGCAGGTCGGAGAAGAAGTTTATATCAGTATGATAAATAAGGCCGAAAATTACTGTTGGTTTATGACACCATATCTAATTATAACAGACGAAATGACACATGCGTTATGTCTGGCTGCTAAGCGAGGAGTAGACGTAAGAATTATCACACCAGGAATTCCTGATAAAAAATTCATTTATAATATAACTCGCTCTTTTTATCATGGATTGGTTAAACATGGAGTGCGAGTTTATGAATGGACACCAGGATTTTGCCATGCGAAAATGAGTATAGTGGATGACTGTATGGCAACCTGTGGAACAATCAATCTGGATTATAGAAGCTTATATCATCATTTTGAAAACGGCTGTTTTATGGCAGATTGTCAGGCAGTTGTGGAAATTAAAAATGATCTAATAAGAACGATGGGAGAATGTCGTGATGTAACAGACCAATATTGTACTGGGCGCAGTGCATATTTGCGACTGGGACAATTATTTATGAGATTATTTGCTGGATTGTTATAAGAATTTAGTGAAACGACCTTTCAAAAAATAGTTGATTTTGAGAGGTCGTTTTTGTTATGCCTGATTGCCGGTACAAGAAATTTACATGGATAAAATTAATTCTGTTGAGGTAAAATTGAGGTTGACTTTGTATTGTATAGACATAGGATGAAAAAAGTCAGGTGATGTGCGATGGGAAAACGTAAGATATGTAAAATTGTTTTTGTTATACTGTCAATTTTTTTATGTGTGGCTTTTTATGAATTATTTGGAATCTGTATTGCATATAAAAAACAGCCGGAAGTGTCTAATACCATCAAAAAAGAAACACAAAATGATTCGTGGAACGAACGCAGCGAGAATATGGAACGAGCAGTGATTATAGAAAAAAATCCAGAAGCGCTTTTACAAAGAGTGCGTTTGATCAAGAATGCAAAAAAGGAAATTATTCTTTCTACTTTTGCATTTCAATCCGATGAAAGTGGAAAATTGATTTTAGGAGCACTGCATGATGCGGCAGACAGAGGTGTACATATTCGTCTGTTAGTAGATGGAATGGAGAGCTGGATTGATATGGAAGGAAATCCGTATTTCTATGGATTATCTTCCCATGAGAATGTTGAAATTAAACTATATAATAAGGCCAATCCGTTGAAACCATGGAAGATGATGGGTAGAATGCATGATAAATATTTGATTGCAGATGGAAAGAGATATATTCTTGGGGGAAGAAATACATACAATTATTTCCTGGGTGATTTTCCGGGACATAAGAACTATGACAGAGACGTGTTAGTGGTTTGCGATGAACCTGAGAAAGAAAATTCAGTTAACCAGTTGTTAGAGTATTTTGAAACGATATGGGAACAAGAAGACAGTGGTTATTTTCATGACAATAAAAAACTGGCAAATAGAAAATCTGTAAAGAACGCAGTTTTAGAGCTGCAGAACGGCTATCAGAAATATTTTGAAGAGAATAAGGAAAGAATCTGCGATACCGATTACACGGACGAAACTTTTGAGACAGAAAAGATTGCATTAGTGTCAAATCCTATCCACACAGGTCCCAAGGAACCAGTAGTCTGGTATCAACTGGGAGAACTAATGAAAAATGCAAAAGAGCGCGTGAAAATTCATACACCATATATTATCTGCAATGATATGATGTATAATACATGGAAAGAGATTGCGGAGAGAGTTCCGGATTTTTCTATCATGACCAATTCGGTTGCCAACAATGGAAATCCGTTTGGTTCTGCTGATTATGCGAGAAACAGAAACAGAATTTTAAATACAGGAATTGATATCTGGGAGTATGAAGGCGGCTATTCTTACCACGGAAAAAGCATCCTGATTGATGATGATCTATCCGTAATCGGTTCCTTTAACATGGATATGAGAAGCACGTATCTGGATACGGAACTGATGCTTGTAATACGTAGCAAAGAGATTAATAAACAGTTGGAAGAAGGCATGATGGAATATGAAAGAGTGTCCCGACAGGTATTGGAAGATGGAACCTATCGTGATCCGTATCATGTAGAGCCAATTGAATTGACAAAGAGGCGTCAGAGAAACGTACTTTTGGTACAGCATCTGCTTGGATGGGCAAGATATCTGTTCTGATAAAGGAGGAAGAAGATCGTGTTTCAAATATTAATTGTAGAAGATGATAAAGAATTAAGCCAGCTATTCCAAAAAGTGCTTGAGAAGAATGGTTATCAGGTCAAAAGTGCATCGGATGGAGCACTGGCATTAGAAATATTGGATAAAGAGTATATTGATCTGATCATTTCCGATATTATGATGCCGGTTATGGATGGTTATGAACTGGTGTCGGAACTCCGTTCAGCAGGATATCAGATACCGGTACTTATGATCACTGCGAAAGGTTCCTTTGATGATATGCGCCAGGGATTTCTTTCGGGAAGTGACGATTATATGGTAAAACCGGTAAATGTGAATGAAATGGTTTTAAGAGTCGGAGCACTGCTTCGCCGTGCACAGATACTGAATGAACACAAAATTGTGATCGGTTCAACAGAGTTTGATTATGATGCAATGACGGTTACAACTGATAAGGAAAGTCTTGTTTTGCCTAAAAAAGAATTCCTGCTTTTATATAAGCTTGCAGCTTCGCCAGGCAGAACATTTACAAAACAACAGTTGATGGATGAAGTATGGGGATACGAGACGGAGGCAGACCCACATACGATAGAGGTACATATAGGAAGAATCAGGGAGCGTTTGAAAGATAACCCTGATTTTGAAATCGTAACAATGCGTGGAATTGGATACAAGGTGGTGAAAAAATAATGGAACAAAAGAAAGAAAAAGGATTGCGGATCCGATCCTGTCTGACTGGTGCAATCTGGCTGGCACTTGTATTTTCAACAGTCATATCTGCGTTATTATTTGCTTTTTTGAATCATTTTTTTAATCTGCCTGGTAGCATACCTGTGCTTGGCTGGCTTTTGATTTTTAATACATTGATTGCAGGGCTGATTACTTCCTTTATCAATGCAAGATTGCTGGAACCAATTACCAGACTCAGTAAAGCAATGAAGGAAGTTTCGCAGGGAGATTTTGAACAGCACTTGGAAACGAACAGCCGTATCGCAGAAGTTGGAGAATCTTACCAGAGTTTTAATGTGATGACAAAAGAGCTTCGTGCAACAGAAGTACTGCAGATGGATTTTGTCTCCAATGTTTCTCATGAGTTTAAGACCCCGCTCAATGCCATTGAAGGGTATACAATGCTTCTTCAAGGAGAAGAACTGTCTCAGGAGCAAGAGGAATATGTAGAAAAAATCCTGTTTAATACCCAAAGGCTTTCCGGATTGGTTGGAAATATTTTGTTGTTATCCAAGTTAGAGAATCAGAACATACCAATGAAAAAAACAGAATATCGTTTGGATGAACAGATCCGTCAGGCATTTCTTTCCCTGGAGACAAAATGGACAGAAAAAGAAATTGGTTTCCAGGTAGAGCTGGAGGAAGTTAAATATACTGGGAATGAAGGACTTTTTATGCATATATGGATGAATCTTTTAGATAATGCGATTAAGTTCAGTCCTGCAAAGGGGACAATTATGATGTTTCTGAAGCAGGAAAAGGATTCTGTAATGTTTATTCTGGAAGATGAAGGACCGGGAATAGAGGATGATGTGAAAATCAGAATATTTGATAAATTTTATCAGGCAGACGGTTCTCACAAAGCAGAAGGAAATGGTCTCGGCCTTGCACTTGTGAAACGGATCGTAGATAGTGCTGGCGGGACAATCAAGGCAGAAAACCGGGAATATGGTGGATGCAGATTTGTTGTAGAGCTTCCAATACAGAAAGATGAGGCCATATAAGTTTAAGAAAAACAGACAGAGGAGGAATTACATGACATTTTATCAGGAATTGCAGTTAAATCAGGCAGGTTCTAAAAATCTGTTGAAAAAGAGTGAAACAGTGAAAGAAAAATCATATCATATACTGGTATATTTGGTAAAGATAGCTGTTACAATGGCATTTTGTTTTTTATTTGTTACTATTTTCAGTATCTTATTTGGAAATGAGAATAGTATTGTGGGTGTAGTAGTTTTATTATGCCTTATGGTATTTCGGAATGCGGATCTGGGAATCCACACCGGACAATCTACGATGCTTTTGGCTTTGTTCTTTGTAATTATGACTGTATGTCCGCATTTAGCAAACCAGCTTTCACCGGTACTTGGAATGCTGTTAAACATTGCTGCACTGGCAGTGCTGATTCTGTTCGGATGTCATAACCCATTCATGTTTAACCAATCCACATTGGTTCTTGGTTATCTGTTATTGTATGGATATGATGTAACAGGAAAAAGTTATCAGATGCGATTAACCGGAATGGCATTAGGTGCAGCACTTACCTGCTTCGTATTTTATCGAAATCATAAAAACAGAACGTATAAAAGAAATTTGAATGATTTGGTACAGGAATTTGATATATCTTCTTCCAGAACAAAGTGGCAGTTATGTCAGATCATATGCGTACCGGCAGTACTCTGCATTGCGGAACTCTGCAATATGCCACGGGCAATGTGGGCTGGAATTGCGGCAATGTCAGCAATCTTACCATTTATGGAGGACATGCAATACAGAGTCCGCAAAAGGATTGTCGGAAATATTGCAGGTGTAATATGCTTTACAGTACTATATTTTCTGCTTCCGTCATCCATCTATACATACATAGGAATCCTTGGCGGAATTGGTGTAGGACTTTCTGCAAAATATGGCTGGCAGGCAGTATTTAACACATTTGGTGCTTTGGCCATTGCTACAGAGAGTTATGGACTAAAAGGAGCAGTTGGTCTTAGAGTGATTCAGAATGTTTTTGGCGTTGTATTTGCATTAATATTTTGTTCTATGTTTTATTGGCTTATGTCGAAAAAAAAGGAAACAGTGGTAACCGTGGCTGCAAAATAACGTGGGTTAGAAAGAAAAAAGGTTAATCCGGAGATGGCAGCTTTGCAGTATTTAAATATTATTATGAATTGAGGTTGGATGATGTATTTGCATAAAGATGATAACTGTAAAACAGAACTACATTGAACCGGTCAGAAGGATATTACGATAAGAGATAATTCACCCACAGACAAGCCAAGATTATCGCGTTAAGATAAAGAAAAAGCAAAGGAGATAATCTTATGGCAATCACAGTTAATGAAGCAGAAAAAAGATGCTACACAGTAAAGGAAATTCAGGATATTCTGGGTATCAGCAGACCTACCGTGTACGAGCTTTTAAAGAAAAATGAATTCCGCTGGATCCAGATTGGAACCAAGTCTAGGATTTCAAAGAAAAGTTTTGATGGGTGGCTGGACAAACTGTAAACCAGAGCAAAATATGGTCAAAAAAACATCGACATCCGACTCTTTACACGTTATAATATATGTAATCTAATAGGAAAACCAAGCAATCATTGTTGCGAAGCTGATTCGTAACGGTGGCCAACTGAATGAACTGGATGGAACTGAATAGTTAAATCCTTCGGGTGCTCCGAGCGTCGGATGCGCACCGAGAGGTGTTTTACAGAGATGAAGAACAGTTTTTCTTATTTTGACAAAAAGTAACAGAATAGTCAGTAAAATCAAGGCTTTACCTTGATTTAGCTTGACTTAAGTATATGCGTGTTTATGTAGGGATCTTGAACTCCTAAGCACTAGTTGTGGGTTCGATTCCCGCTGGGAACAGTCAAATTTTGCAACAATGTTGACCACAATTCATTGTTGCTTTTTTATTTATAGGTGCTTGCGAGCACCGAATGGTAAAAACTATATAGTCGGATGTGATTTAGGGAGTAAAGCAATGTAAAAGTGGGAATATAATGATGGTAATTTGCTTGATAATATTAAGCCTGGCGGTAAGGTCCGTTCAGATTAGATTAACATTTCTAATCCGGATGGGCTTTTTTTGCGTGAGCAATGAGTCAAGGTTCAAATTTGATTGCATTCCACAAAAATGTGCAAATGCACATAAAATAGGAATGAATATTGAAATCTAACTTATTCTGTGATAGAATCTCATTACTAAAAAATGTGCGGATGCACGGAAATGGGGAGTGTAACGATGGAGATTAAAAGAGACGCTTACCTACAGCAGCTGACCCTGCGAAAAGATAATGGAATGATAAAGGTGATTACCGGCATTCGTAGATGTGGCAAATCCTTTTTGCTGTTTACCATCTTTAAGAGATACTTACTGGAGAACGGCGTTGATGCCAACCATATTATTGAAATTGCATTGGACGGTATTGAGAACGAGGAATTAAGAGATCCCAAGGTATGCTTCAAGTACATCAAGGATGCCATGAAAGACGATGGTAAATACTATCTGCTTCTGGATGAAGTGCAGTTCATGCCACGATTTGAGGAAGTGCTGAACAGCCTGCTCCGCATGAGTAATATTGATGTGTATGTCACCGGAAGCAACTCTAAGTTCTTATCCAGCGATATTGTGACCGAGTTTCGTGGCAGGGGTGATGAGATCAGAATCTATCCCCTCTCCTTTGCAGAGTTTTATTCTGTCTATGACGGCGATTATGATGATGCCTGGGATGACTACATGATCTACGGAGGATTGCCGCAGGTCGTAGGCTTTCAGAGTGAACGACAGAAAGCAGACTATCTGAAGAACATTTTTGCAAATGTCTATCTGAAGGATGTTATTGAAAGAAATAAAATTCAGAGCGTGGATGAGATTGGTATTCTGGTTGATGTGCTTGCATCTGCAATCGGCACACCGACCAATCCTTCCAAGATTGCCAATACCTTCGCCAGTGAGCGACAGATGACTTATGTCAATAAAACCATCTCCAACCATATTGATCATTTGGCAGATGCCTTTTTGATTTCCAAGGCAAGCCGATACGATATTAAGGGCAGAAAGTATATCGGTGCAAATCTGAAATACTACTTTACTGATCTGGGACTGAGAAATGCACGTCTGAATTTCAGACAGCAGGAGCCTACTCATATCATGGAGAACATTGTTTATAACGAGCTGCTAATCCGTGGCTACAATGTTGATGTGGGTGTCGTGGATATCTTCGATAAGGATAAAGAGGGCAAGCGTGTTCGCAAGCAGTTGGAGGTTGACTTTGTGGTGAATCAAGGAAACCAGAGATACTATATCCAGGTTGCATATGACATGACTTCGGAAGAAAAGCAGACGCAGGAGTTTAATTCTCTGCGTAATATCCCGGACTCTTTTAAGAAGATTGTCATTGTAAATGGCAGTAAGAAGCCTTGGAGAAATGATGAAGGTTTTGTCATCATGGGAATGAAGTATTTCTTACTGAATGCGAATAGTCTGGAATTTTAAGTCGATTTGAGTTGTTTGTATCTGGAAACAATTCTCGGATTCTGAGAGTGATTCTGAGTCTGTTGGGTGGTATTCTCACTACCGAAATCTTAGAATAAAGACGCAGAAAGCAAACCACCTATCCAAAAGGAGGACTCAATATGGAAAAAAAACCATCGGCGGTTTAATAATCCCAAACAGAAATTTAATGTAGTATTCTTAGCGGGGAATCATTATATTTATGAGTATGAAACTATTGTTGATACAAAAGGAATCTATAGCGAAAAACTTATCAGAAGCAGCCAGCGGAAATCAGCTGAGCATGTAGTATTTGAGGGAGAATGCTCTCCTCTGCTTCAGATTCGAGATGCTTACCCCAAAATGATTATTGCGCGAACCAGGCATCCGAAATATACCTATGAAGGAGTCGAGATTTACGATATAGCTGATTGGCTGTTGCAGGAGTAAAAAAAATACAGTTACAGCTTGGTTACGGAATAACCGAAAAAAGTAAAAGTTTGATAAATAATTACTGCGTTTCTCCGGTTTTTTGCTTTTTGTTTTTCAAAAAATGTCAAAAAAATAAAATAATGTTGATATTTACGATAATTGTGCAATTCTAGAATAAATGACTGGACAAAAAAGAAAATATAGGTTAATGTGTATATATAACAAATGTGACGGGTAAGATAATTGTGCAAATTTACATACTGAAAAGGTCTGCAGAATCTATCGGTTGTCAATTCGTCAAAACAAATGGGAACAGGAGATGAGAAACGGATGAAACAGTTTACTTACGTGATCACGGATGAAATTGGTATTCATGCAAGACCGGCAGGTCTTCTGGCTAAGGAAGCCAAACAGTTCCAAAGTACAGTGATGCTGACCTGTAATGGAAAGAGTGCCGCTGCAACCAAGCTTATGGCTGTTATGGGGATGGGCGTTAAGCATGGTGATCCGGTTGAGGTTTCGATTGAGGGACCGGATGAGGATATTGCTTATGAGGCAATGGAGAAGTTTTTCCAGGAGAATCTGTAAAACAGAATCCTGTAAATCACATGAGAGGGTGAAAAATGGAAAAATATATTGGAAAATCCGTATATAAGGGAATCGCAATCGGTCCTGTCCATGTTCTGAAGAAAAGAGATCACCTCGTCAAAAGAATACATGTAGATCATGTGGAAAAAGAGCTGGAGCGTCTTGAGAAGGCCAAGGAGCAGGCGATAGGCCAGCTTGGGGAGCTGTATGAGAAGGCCATGCAGGAGGTCGGAGAAGTCAATGCGGCAATCTTCGAGGTTCATCAGATGATGCTTGAGGATGATGATTATCAGGATGCCATACACAATCTGATCCAGAATGAGGAAGTGAATGCGGAGTATGCAGTAGCAGTTACCGGTGATAATTTTGCCGAAATGTTTGCTAACATGGATGATGAGTATATGCAGGCACGCTCGGCGGATGTCAGGGATATTTCGAACCGGCTGGTCCGTAACCTTGCCGGAGAGGAACAGATGGACTGGAGTAAGCTGGAACCGTCCATTATTGTTGCGGATGATCTGACGCCGAGTGAAACGGTACAGATGGATAAGAATAAGATCCTTGCTTTTGTCACCGTTCACGGCTCTACGAATTCGCACACCGCGATTCTTGCCCGTATGATGAATATTCCGGCGCTGATCGGTGTACCGCTTGAGCTGGAGAAGCTTCATAATGGAACCATAGCTGTTGTGGATGGTAAAAAGGGCGCCTTTTTCCTTGATCCGGATGAGAATGAGATCCATCTGGCAGAGGTACAGCAGCTGGAGGAACAGGAGCAGAAGCGTCTTTTAGAGAATTATAAGGGCAGGGAATCCGTTACGAAAAGCGGAAAGAAAATCCATGTCTTTGCAAATATCGGAAGCGTCTCGGATGTGGCTTATGTGCTTGAGAATGATGCTGAGGGTATCGGGTTATTCCGGAGTGAGTTCCTGTATCTTGGAAGATCCGGGCTTCCGGATGAGAATGAGCAGTTCAACGCTTATCGCCAGGTATTGCAGATGATGGCCGGAAAGAAGGTTGTCATAAGGACATTGGATATCGGGGCAGATAAGAACGTGGATTATCTTGGACTGGGACAGGAAGATAACCCAGCCATGGGATATCGCGCAATTCGGATCTGTCTGGAGCAGCCGGATATTTTTAAAACACAGCTGAGAGCTCTTCTGCGGGCTGCTAAATATGGAAATCTCGCGATCATGTATCCGATGATCATTTCGGTAGAAGAGGTCAAGAGTATTGGAGAAATTGTTAAGGAGGTGGCAAGGGAGCTGGATGAAGAAAAGGTTCCGTACACCATTCCGGAGCAGGGGATCATGGTGGAGACACCAGCAGCAGTCATGATGAGTGAAGAGCTTGCGGAGCTTGTGGATTTCTTCAGTATCGGAACCAATGATCTGACCCAGTATACACTAGCGATCGACCGGCAGAACAGTAAGCTGGATCGGTTCTATAATCCGCATCATGAGGCGGTTCTTAGGATGATACAGAAGACGATTGATGGAGCCCATAAGCATGGTAAGTGGGTTGGCATCTGCGGAGAGCTTGGAGCAGATACAGCACTTACAGAGCGGTTTGTACAGATGGGGATTGACGAGCTGAGTGTTGCACCGTCGATGGTGCTTCCGGTTCGTAGTAAAATATGTGAAATGGAGTAAATGAAATGAGAATATACAGGGCAAAAGATTATGAGGAAATGAGCAGAAGGGCAGCAGGCATCGTTTCTGCACAGATCATTATGAAACCTGATTGTGTGCTTGGACTGGCAACAGGATCCACTCCGGTTGGTCTTTACAAGCAGCTGATCGAATGGTACCGGAATGGTGATCTGGATTTTTCCGGAGTAAGAACAGTGAACCTGGATGAATATAAGGGAATCAGCCGCGAGAATGATCAGAGCTATTATTACTTCATGCATCAGAATCTGTTTGACCATGTGAATATTCCGGCGGGTAATACACACCTGCCAGATGGTATGGAGCCGGATTCTGAAAAGGAATGCAGGAGATACGAGGAATTGATCCGATCCATGGGAAGTGTGGACTTACAGCTTCTTGGCATCGGACATAACGGACATATCGGTTTTAATGAGCCGTCAGATGTGTTTGATAAGCAGGTTCACTGTGTGAACCTGACACAGTCAACTATTGAAGCGAACAAGAGATTTTTCGCATCGGCAGAGGACGTTCCGAAGCAGGCTTATACCATGGGGATCCAGACGATCATGCGCTCGAAAAAAATTCTTATCATGGCTAATGGTGAGGGCAAGGCAGATATTGTAAGGGATTCCTTCTTTGGACCGATTACGCCGAAGGTTCCGGCATCCGTTCTTCAGCTGCATAATGATGTCACGCTGGTAGCTGATGAAGCTGCCCTTAGTAAGATCCCTGTATCGTTCGTCTAAGAGACGCAGTGAGAAAACAGAACAGATAGAGGTGTGGAACGATGATTATAAAGAATGCAGATATTTTTACACCGGATCACCGGTTTGTACAGGGTGATGTTGCCGTTACCGGAGATCGGTTTTCCACAGTCCTTGAGAAAGCGGATGGTGACGGACAAGTGGTGGATGCTGCCGGGCTATATATGATTCCGGGACTCGTAGATATTCATTTTCATGGCTGCAAGGGCGCGGATATGTGTGATGGAACGCAGGAAGCTCTGGATATCATAACAGAATACGAGGCCAGCGTCGGAGTAACATCGGTTTGTCCGGCAACCATGACGATACCGAAGGATGAGCTCCTTGCGGTAATGAAGAATGCCGGTGCATATTCCTATAAGGGAGGAGCACACCTTGTCGGGATCAATATGGAAGGGCCGTTTATCAGTGCTTCGAAAAAGGGTGCACAGGCAGCAGAAAACATTATTCCCTGTGATTATGAGTATTTCAGACAGCTTCAGGATGCGGCTAACGGGTTGATCCGGCTTGTGGATATTGCTCCTGAAGAGCCGGGAGCAATGGAATTCATTGACCGGACGAAATCAGAGGTGGTTATATCCATAGCGCATACGGTATCGGATTACGATACGGCATGTGAAGCTATCCGGCATGGGGCATCCCATGCAACGCATCTGTACAATGCAATGCCGCCGCTGAATCACCGGAATCCGGGGGTGATCGGCGCAGTCAGAGATTCAGAAGCGTGTCATGTGGAATTAATCTGTGACGGCGTACATGTCCATCCGTCTGTAATCCGTGCAACCTTTGCCATGTTTGGTGCAGAACGGGTGATCTTGATCAGTGACAGCATGAGAGCAACCGGATTAGAGGATGGTGAATACACGCTGGGCGGACAGCCGGTAGTGGTAAAAGGAAATCTGGCAACACTTCATGACGGTACAATAGCCGGTTCAGCCACGAACCTGATGGATTGTATGAGATTTGTTGTAAAGAATGCAGGTATTCCGCTGGAGGATGCAGTGATGTGTGCAACAGAGAATCCAGCCAGGGAAATCGGTATTTTTGACCAGACAGGAAGTATTCAGGCAGGTAAAAAAGCAGATTTCGTGCTTCTTGATAAAGAATTAAATATTGTAGGTATTTATATTGATGGAAAGGAACAGCCATGTTAGGTTTTTTAAAAGGAAAGACAAAGGAAAATGTGATCTGTTCACCCTGTGAAGGAACGGTGACACCACTTACCGAGGTTCCTGATCCTACTTTTTCAGAGAAGATACTGGGTGATGGATTTGCAGTGATCCCGTCAGAGGGAAGGTTTTTCGCTCCGGCGGATGGAGAGGTGACGATGGTGTTTGATACCCTGCATGCGGTTACGATGACGACTGCACAGGGAACGGAGCTTCTGCTTCATATCGGACTGGAGACTGTTACATTAAAGGGAGAGCCCTTTCGTGTGCATGTAGCAGCAGGAGATCAGGTGAAGCAGGGAGATCTCTTAATGGAGGCAGATCTTGATAAGATCAGGGAGGCCGGACTTAATATCATATCTCCGGTTGTAGTATGCAATACCGATGATTATTCCAAAATAAGCCTCCTGAAGGAAGGCGGAGCTCTGCCGGGAGAGGCAGTACTCAAAATCGGGTAGACCCCGGATCATACTGTAAAATGGATTGGAACAATCCAATTTTAATTTTATAAGAACAAGCAAAGGAGGAAGAAAGTATGAAATTTCTTCAAAAACTGGGAAAAGCGTTAATGCTTCCCGTAGCAGTGCTGCCCATCTGCGGTATTCTCATGGGTATTGGCTACTGGCTGTGTCCGGCAACTATGCAGGGTGGAGAAATCCAGGGTGCAGCTAACTTAATCGGTCTGTTTTTAGTAAAAGCCGGTGGTGCTTTGATTGATAACATGGCCATTCTGTTTGCGATCGGTGTCGGTGTCGGTATGTCAGAGAAAAATGATGGTACCGGCGGAATCGCAGCACTTGCTTCCTGGTTGATGATCACCACACTTCTTTCAACCGGAGTTGTAACAACTATCATGCCGTCTGTCGCAGACAGCGCAACCAAGACTCTGGCATTTAACAAGATCGCGAATCCGTTTATCGGAATCCTTGCCGGAATTATCGGTTCTATGTGTTATAACAAGTTTAAGAACACCAAGCTTCCGGACTGGTTATCATTCTTCAGCGGAAAGCGCTGCGTAGCAATTATCGCCGGTGTAGTTTCCATTTTGGTATCCGCAGTACTGCTGTTCGTATGGCCGTTACTGTTTGGCGGACTGGTTGCACTTGGAGAAGCAATCGTAGGTATGGATGTAGTTGGTGCAGGTATTTATGCATTCCTGAACCGTCTGTTAATTCCTACCGGATTACACCATGCATTGAATAACGTATTCTGGTTTGATACCATTGGACTTGGAGATCTTCAGCACTTCTGGGCTGGTGAAACCTCCGCAGATGTATCCTGGAGTCTCGGAATGTATATGTCCGGCTTCTTCCCTTGTATGATGTTCGGTATCCCCGGTGCGGCACTTGCAATGGTCAGATGTGCGAAGACCGCCAAGAAAAAAGCTGCGATCGGACTTGTTGCTTCCGCAGCTCTCTGTGCATTCATTTGCGGTGTTACAGAGCCGTTTGAATTTGGTTTCATGTTCCTTGCTCCTGGACTTTATGTAATTTATGCATTACTTTACGGTATCTTCACCATGATCACCGTTGCACTTGGCTTCCGTGCAGGCTTTAGCTTCTCTGCAGGCGCGATGGATCTGTTGTTCTCATCCTCACTTCCTGCAGCTCAGAAAACATGGCTTATTATCCCGCTCGGAATCGCAGCATTTGTTGTATTCTACTTCGTATTCTACTTTGCTATTAAGAAGTGGGATCTTAAGACCCCTGGCAGAGAAGATGATGATGATTTAGAGAAGGAAAAGAGCATTGAGCTTGCAAGTGATGATTATACAGCCATTGCAAAGGCTATTCTTGAGGGCTGTGGCGGAAAGGATAATATCACAAGCATTGACAACTGTGTTACAAGATTGAGACTGGAGGTAAAGGATATTACCGCAGTCAATGATAAGAAAATCAAGGCCGCAGGTGTTGCGGGAGTCATCAAGCCAGGTAAGACCTCAGTTCAGGTAGTGGTTGGAACCAAGGTTCAGTTCGTGGCAGATGCATTCTCAAAGCTTTGCGAATAATGTAGACCGTAAATCCTTGAAATAAAAATTAATGATTTTAACGGGCAGCAGGCCGGCGCAGATCCAGCCTGCTGCCCATTTCCTGTGGAAAAGGGAAAGATAAAATAAAAGTAGATGCCAAAAACCTATTGACTTTGAAGAGGTATTCTGCTATATATTAGTCGAAAATAAAGAGAAAGGAAATAATAATCTATGTTGGCACGAAAGAGTATGGTGAAGAAGAAATTGGAAAATATGCATCTGCAGGAAAGGATAAATTACGGTTACAAAAAGGTCATCAGCATGATGCTGATCTCGGGGCTGTTTTCCATAGTGGTCATAGGTGTGTTGTTTGCCAATATGGGAAATTACATAGAAAATGTCACAGCTGCGGATCAGGCAGTAAAAATCTGTAGGATAAGTGTGAATGCGGCAGCGAGAAATATCAGGGAAATGGCATTAAATGATGATACATCTGCTTATGACGGTTATGAACAGACAGTCAAAAAGCTGCTTGCAGAGGTTGATGATGAGCTGAAAACCCTAAAGAAAACAGGAGTTGTTCCTGATGCGGATTATGAAGAATACGCATCTGCTCTTTCTGACTGGGGAACCCTGGGTTATTCTATCATAGAAGAAATTAAAAATGGTGACAGGGAAAAAGCAATCGACTTAATTCTTAATGATTGTACTCCGGCATTAAATAAGCTTGTACAAATTGCTATAAAATTGGATGACCTGACAGATAAAGTAAGCAACCGGGCTGCCAGAACTACTTTTATCTTTACCGGCGCAGGAATTGTATGTATTATCGTCTGTTTAGTCTTTGCGTTAGTGCTGGCGAAGAAAACAAGCAAAAAGGTACTTGATACCATTCTGGAGCCATTACGTGCAGTGGAAGATGTTGCAAAGGAATTGACGGAGGGAAATCTGCATAGTACGCTTGGGTATCATTCTGAAGATGAGATAGGAAGCCTGGCACACAGCATGCGCAAATCAATTCGTATTCTGGGAAGCTATGTAGATGATATTGACCGTGCAATGAAGCAGTTTGCAGAAGGAAATTTTGATGTTCAGCCAGAAGTAGAGTGGAAGGGTGATTTTGTCGGGATTCTGAATTCCTTTATGATGTTTGAGGAAAGCATGGCAGAAACGATCAAGGATATTCAGAATGTTTCGAATGAAGTTTCAAGTTCAGCAGAGCAGGTGGCATCAAGCTCAAATGATCTTGCAGACGGAGCTACAAACCAGGCGGCAGTCGTAGAAGAGCTGACAGCAACAGTTGCTGGTGTTTCTGAACAGGTAGAAAAGAATTCGCAATCTGCGAAGGAAATCAGTGGAAGAGTGGATGAGCTTGGAAATGCCATCGCAGAAAGCAATGGCAAGATGCATGAAATGGTTGCTTCCATGAATGAGATCAACGAAGCATCCAGAGAGATTGACAAAATTATTGCGACGATCAATCAGATCGCATCTCAGACCAATCTTCTTGCATTGAATGCTTCTATTGAAGCAGCAAGAGCCGGAGAGGCCGGAAAAGGATTTGCAGTTGTGGCAAATCAGGTAAATCAGTTAGCTGATCAGAGTGCCCAGGCAGCAAAGGAATCTGCAGCATTGATTGAAACCTCTGTGAAAGCTGTGGAAAAGGGTATGGTGATCGCAGGAGAGACTGCAACACAGCTGGAAGGAGTAGCAGAAAACTCCAAGATGATCACAGAAGAGGTTACTAATATCGCAGAAACCTTAGAGACACAGACGGCAGAGATCCAGCAGATCAATGAGGGAATTGAACAGATCAATGACGTTGTACAGACGAATTCAGCAACATCAGAGGAATGTGCGGCTGCCAGCCATGAGATGAGCAATGAAGCTGAAAATCTGCGTGAAATGATCCGCAAATTTAAGGTCGCAAAGTTTGAAAAGACTGAAAAATAAAGGTTAGTATCCGGGGATGAGGTCACTTCACATAGAAAATTTCAAGCCGGTGCTCCCGGCAGTAATCCGGGAGCTTCTTGTAAGAATGTTCCGCAGACTGATAGGTACAGAGGCGATCCGGTCAGAATTTGGTTGAAAGCCTAACAATAAGATGATAATATAAATACATGGGAAACCAGAGAGCCGGGCGGCTTACCCTCTTTTTCGGAGGGGCTTACCCTCCAGACGAAAGAAAGGAGGGCGTTGCCAATGGTTACATATTCTGATTTGATTCAGTTTTGTATATTCATTGTTGCCCTTGTTGGTCTTTGCTATAAGATTTTCAAGGATAAACGAAAATAGCCGCCAACTATTCGCAGTAGTTGACGGCTGTTTGTAAAAACAGTTTGTAAATTTACTTGAGGGTAGCCGCTTCTCTGGCTTTCCCTTTTTCTATCTTCAATATACCACATGTTAGCCTATTTTTTCAAGGTAGAAAATCGGTGTTATCGATAAAATATTGTTAAATCTATAAAAATCCTATAAAATATAATCAAATAAAGACAAGTAGAGCCATGAGCCGGGTGTAAATCATCCGGCTTTTTTTCTGTTTATGGGAGGTATCACGATGAAAGCAAACAAAGCAAAGATCATTGATCTAATGTGTGCGAAAGATTTGACGCAAGAACAGCTTGCCAATATTAACCCCATGGACAGCCCACCCGGAAAGATCCGATGAATGCTTGACTGAACACCAAAAAACATAGATACCGAAAGCGTGAAAATAACGGATAGCTCGCTTATTCTGTCGGTGCAGATATGAAAGCGGTTCGGATCTCGTGACAGTTTTGTGACAATCTTGTGACAAATACCCTCAATATAACGAAGTCTGACACAACCACACGGAGAGTATAACAAACGAGGATATATTGAAAATGAAAGGGACGGAGATTGACGGAAATAGTCGAACACATGTGTGACAAGAAAACACACTTTACATTATTCATGATTTGGATTAGAATAAATCTATATATAGTGGAAGTTGGAAAATATATAAAGGCAGGAAATGCAATTATGGGAAGGTTGTTGAGCCTGTTTATGGGAGGAGATTTTTATATAGCTATTTCAGTGGGAACCCTCGCGTGCTATTTATTCTTATTGTCCTGTTTTGTCAGTATTTCAAGGGAAGAAAGAGTCGTGCATTATCTGAGGATCATCCTGGTGGCACTTTCGTGCTGGACAGGTGGTTCTGTCCTGATGCGCCTGCAGATCAGTCCCGGGATGCAATTCTGGTTTCATTTCTCAATACTTGGTTTACTCATTATTCCTGTAGGAATGTATGGATTTTTGTTCTGTGTGCTTGAGATCCAGGGGAAACAGAAGCTTCTGAACATCTGCATGCTGGCATCCATAGTGACATTGCTTTTAAATGCATATACAGAGTGTCTCCTTCCGGTACCGGAAATACAGCAGCTGCCTGGTGGGAACATCTCCTATATTTACCATGCAAGACCGGGAATCTGGTTATGGATCGTCGCAGAGTGGATTCTTTTAATCTATGTAACTGTCCTTGCCCACAGAAAAATCGGAACACAGTATGAGTACAGGAGAAAGCTGGGTCCGCTGTTACTTGGGATGCTGTTTGTTTTTGCAGGAAATATTGCCTGTATTACACCACTTGGAAAAAATCTGCCGCTGGATGCCCTTGGCGGGGCGGGAATGGCGATCTGCCTTTTACATGTTATTTTCACGCAATATTTCTTTTCGATTTCATCCCGTTTCATTACGGGAGCGGCTTATTTTGGAGCGACAGTTGTAGCATTTATCCCGGTGGTATGGTTTGGGTGTATTGCTGATGGCCTGTTTGACAAGGGCAGTCCTGATGAGCAGATAGTTATCATATTTATCGTGGCAGAGGGGATATGGTGTATCCTGATTTCAGCGCTTGCAAGGAGCTGGGCAGAGCATATACTGATCAGGAAAAGGAAATATATTGTTGACAGTCTTCTGGAATTTCAGGATAGTGTCACATCCATTATGAATAAAGACAAGCTGTATCAGATGATCCGGGAGACTGTAAATGCAGCGGTGAAGGACTGCTGTGTACATATTCTGGAGGAAAGGGACGGAGTCTTTGCAGAATACACAGAAAATGGAATGGTGCCCCTGGCGAAAGAGGTGGAAGCACAGCTGGAACAGTTCCTTGACAGCGGCAGGGCGTATAAGGATCCGGCGTTTGCGGCCTTTAAATATGACGCTAAGATTTATGGGTGCCTATATGTAGAGCTTTGCAGGAAGAACAGACTTATTTATGACGAAATAGACTGCATCAGGCAGATCGGAAACAGTGTATCCAGCGTGCTGAAGAGTATCAATGCGTATGAGAGGCTGTATCAGGTATCGATCCACGATGGACTGACAGGCCTGTATAATAGAAATTTCTGTCGTGAGAATTTGGGAAAGCTGGATATCACGGCACGTCCTGTCGGTATGATCTATATGGATATGGACAACTTCAAGCTATATAATGAGCTGTATGGAGAAAGCATAGGAGATCAGGTTTTGTGCTGGTGTGCAAAACAGCTGCAGGAGGCTGCAAATGACAGCATGAAGGTATTCCGTATGGGTGCCAATGAGTTCCTGATCATCACAGCTGAAGACAATAAGGACAAGCTGATTTCATTCGCAAAGCAGATCCAGAAGATCATGCTGGAGACAACGGAGGATAAGCCGAAGGTCATTCAGCTGATCACGTTCAGCATAGGTATCGCCTGGGATAAATCCATGGCGGAAGATGCAGATGAGCTGGCTCAGCAGGCGAAGCGGGCATCGTTTTATGCCAAGGGAAATGGAAAAAACTGTATTGAGGTTTATGAAAAGGATCTGAAGGAAAAGGATCAGGAGAGTGAAAGCAGCGAAAAGGGATATAGTCAGGTATCGCCGACGATCTTTGCCCTGATGGCGGCAATAGATGCCAAGGATTCCTTCACCTTCGAGCATTCTGAAAATGTTTCCGGATATGCAGAAAAGCTGGCGGCAAAGCTCGGGCTTCCGAAGGAGGATATCCAGACTGTAAAGGTAGCAGGACTGCTCCATGATATTGGCAAGATCGGTATTCAGGACAGTATCCTGAAAAAGCAGGGTAAGCTCACAGACGAGGAGTATAGCATAATAAAAACACATGTAGAAAAGTCTGTTGAGATGATCCGCGTTCTTCCTCATATGGATTATGTCATTCCTGCAGTTTTGTCCCATCATGAACGGTATGATGGAAAAGGATATCCGAATGGGATCCGTGGAAATGAGATCCCCATCCTTGGAAGGATTCTTACGGTTTGTGACAGCTTTGATGCCATGGTCTCTCGAAGAGCCTATAAGGAAGCTATGAGTATAGAGTATGCGACCGGGGAGCTGGAACGCGGCAAGGGAACACAGTTTGATCCAGACGTGGCACAGGCATTTATTGAATTAATAAGGGAAAATCCATCGTTTATTGCACAGTGATCAGATTTGGGACCCGGGATAATATAAGTAAAATAGGAATGAGGATCAGAATTTTATGGAACTGGATGTTTTAGGACTGGTTGCAGCATGTTCATATGCACTGGACTGTGTGGAAACAGAGCTGGTACATGTGACCAGCAGACATGCGAAGCGTGTGGCCTATATGAGTGTCTGCGTGGCAGAACAGCTTGGAATATGTGGAAAAGATCTACAGGATCTGGCGGTGTATGCCCTGCTGCATGATAATGCCCTGACACAGTATATCCAGGAGGAGCTGCACAGTAATCTTACTGATATGAAGGAGATGCCCAGGATAGGTGTTCACTGTTCGATTGGAGAGGAAAATATACAGGGATTTCCTTTTCATACAGATGTGAAAAATGTAATATTATATCACCATGAAAATGCAGATGGGAGCGGACCATTTGGAAAGAAATCTGAGGAGGTACCGCTTTTTTCGCGGATCATACATCTGTGTGATCTGTTGGATCAGGCATGCTGCCGCAAAGCGTTTACCACAGAGACATGGGAATGGGCGAAGGACGTTCTCCAAAGGATAAGAGGTACTATGGTAGATGAGGAATGTGCAGAGGCACTTGAAAGGATATTTTCAGAAGAATATTTTCTGTCCCTTGGAGGAAATTTTGAAGCCTCCCTGTGGAATAAGGTACCAAGGCAGAAGCAGGAGCTTGACTTTTCCCAGATCAAGAAGCTGGCAGGGTTTTTTGCAAAGATCGTAGATTATAAATCTCCCTTTACCAGTACACATTCGATCGGTGTGGCAGAGAGGGCAGAGAAGCTGAGCCGCTATATGGGCTTTGATGAAGAAACGGTGCAGAAGATGTATCTTGCCGGAGCACTGCATGATATAGGAAAGGTTGCAGTAGGTAATGAGATTCTGGAGAAGCCGGATCGGCTGACCGATGCCGAGTTTGCTGTGATGAAGCATCATGCTGCTTATACATACAATATTCTGTCAGAAATTGATGATTTTGAGGAAATACGGGACTTTGCAGCATTTCACCACGAGCGGCTGGACGGAACGGGTTATCCCTTTGGCAAGGATGCTTCTGAATTGAATGTACAGGAACGGATGATGGCGTGTATTGATATTTACCAGGCACTGACAGAGAGCCGTCCTTATAAAAAGGGCATGTCCCACGAAAGGGCCTGTGAGATCCTGAAGAATATGGCAGATAAAGGATGGCTGGATATGGATATCATAGATAAGATCGAAATGAGCATGTAACGGAGGTATTTACTATGGCAATTCTGTAAAATTTTCATAAAGACTTGCTGTGAACTTCCCGGAAAAATTAATCCCGATGAATTCCGGATTTATTTCCGGGAGTCATCGGGATCGGGGAAAGTCATGATTTCTTCAAATCAACGGCTGCTTTGCTTAAAGCTGCTGGTGTACCTTCCGGATAACAGCTTCGCTTAATTCAGGAGCCTTGGCGGGATCCAGATCATCCGGGAATTCGCAGTCGATCGTGGAAACCTCCGGTCTGTAATTCAGACGGAGTGCATGAGCCTGAATATAATCGGCAGCCTTATTGTAAACCTCTTCACTGACACCATTTAATGTAATCGTATATAATCCTGACATATAGCATATCCTCCATTTCTTTATTTCAATTTCACTTTTGATAGTTATATTATATACTTTCTCATCCAATAAAGATATATACAGAAATGTAGAATTTAATAATAGTAATCATTACTAATTTTATGCAATTTACATAAAAATGACGTATCTTTTACCATGATGTGATTTCATGCATTTTTACCGGATCTTACAGTGAAAAAAGGGGGTCATCCTATGAATAGAGAACCTTATCTTCACTTCTCAATAATACAAGACCGGATCTTGTGATCATGACCGGCGATCAGCTGAAGAGTTATTCGCCATGATGGGCATGAAACACTCAGGCTTTATCTGATAGACAGTGGAAATATTACAGCGCATGGTCAATATGCACCACCTTTTTATGTCAGCACAGATCATCACACCGGTTCTTTCCGGTGCAGTCATGGAATTTAACGGATATCGTTATCTGTACCTGTATTCGGTAACCTGTGCTATTCTTGCAGCGCTCCCGCTGATCTTTGTGAAAAAGGGGAATACGGTTCTGCTGAAGGATCTGGAGATCGGGGATCCAGGGAATTGCAGCAGTTACATCAGAGATCGAAACCCTGTAGGCTGACAGGAATTATCATATTTATGTTTAAATGGATCAGAGTTATCTTTTTTGGGTATGGATAAAAAGGAAATGATGTGATATGATAAGAACATAAGTTCGACAATTGCGGAAAAGCTGAAGAAGGGAGCGGCATGGGATCGTATGGAAGAGAAAAGCTATATTGCGATCGATCTGAAGTCCTTTTTCGCATCAGTAGAATGTGTGGAACGGGAACTGGATCCTCTGAATACCAATCTGGTCGTAGCGGATGCAGGCCGTACAGAGAAAACCATCTGTCTTGCCGTGTCTCCTTCCTTAAAGGTCTATGGGATCCCGGGGCGGGCGAGACTGTTTGAAGTGGTCCAGAAGGTGAAGGAGGCTAACAGAAAGCGGCGCATGGAAGCACCGGGAGGCCGTTTTACCGGCAAATCACACTTTGCAGATGAGCTGAAGGCACATCCGGAGCTTGCCATAGATTATATCGTGGCACCGCCTCAGATGGCGCGGTATATAAAGCACAGTACGGCTATCTATAATATTTATCTGAAATATGTGGCACCGGAGGATATCCATGTGTATTCCATTGATGAGGTATTTATTGATGTGACCGGATATCTGCCAACATACGGTATGACAGCCCATGAGCTTGCCATGACCATGATCCGGGATGTACTTGGAAACACCGGTATCACGGCTACAGCAGGGATCGGCTCCAATATGTATCTGTGCAAGATCGCCATGGATATCGTGGCCAAGCATGTGGCACCGGACGCAGATGGTGTGCGGATCGCAGAGCTGACAGAAAGGAGCTACCGGCAGCAGCTCTGGGGTCATAAGCCGATCACCGATTTTTGGCGGGTAGGACGAGGCTATGCCAGAAAGCTGGCAGAGAATGGAATGTATACCATGGGTGATGTGGCCAGATGCTCTGTCGGGAAGCCGGAGGATTTCCATAATGAAGATCTGCTGTATGAGCTTTTCGGTGTGAACGCGGAGCTTCTGATCGACCATGCCTGGGGATATGAACCGTGTACGATCGCAGATGTGAAGGCTTATAAACCGGAGAATAACAGTTTCTGCTCCGGACAGGTATTGCAGTGTCCGTATTCCTTTGAAAAGGCGAGACTGGTCATTCATGAGATGGCAGACGGAGCGGCTCTTGACCTGGTAGATAAGAAATTGGTGACAGACCAGATTGTACTGGATATAGGGTATGACATAGAATCCTTAAGTAATCCGGAGATCCGCCGGAAATATAAGGGACCTGTGACGACAGACCGCTATGGACGACAGGTTCCAAAGCCGGCTCACGGTTCCATTAACCTGAAACGGCAGACCGCGTCAGCCAGGATGATCATAGAAGCTACGCTTACGCTGTATGACCGGATCGTGAATCCGGAGCTTCTGGTCAGAAGGATGAGCGTGACGACCAATCACGTAGTCAGTGAGGAAGAGATCAGGGAAGAAGAAAGCTATGAACAGCTTGATCTTTTTACCAATTATCAGGAAAAGGATCAGCAGCGGGAGCAGGAGAAGGAAGAGCTCCAAAAGGAGCGTAAGGTACAGGAAGCGCTTCTTTCTATTAAAAAGAAGTATGGGAAAAATGCTGTGCTGAAGGGAATGAGCTTTCTGGATGGCGCGACTGCCAGAGAGCGGAACGGACAGATCGGGGGACATCGTGCCGGAACAGCAGATGGCGAAGCAGCGCAGAAGGAGCAGGGAAAGGAGAAATCAGAAAATCATGAAGGATTCGTATGAGGATATCATAGATCTGCCGCATCCCACCAGCAAGAAGCATGAGAGGATGTCAAGGATGAACCGGGCAGCGCAGTTTGCTCCTTTTTCTGCGCTGACGGGACTTGGCAGAGCGTTTAAGCAGACGGCAGATAAGAATGAAGAGAAGTGGGAAATGGAATATGGGGAAGAAGACGAAACGGATATCATGGATGATCCATAAACAGCCTGCCGGTACGGAACCGGCAGGCTGTTTTGGAGGGAAGATGCATCTTGGAGATGCATCCTGTTGTGTAAAAGATTATTCTGCAACAGCAGATTCTGCGAAATCAAGATAAGTAAGTCTGTCAGCATCAAGAGCATCTTTCTCTTCGTCTGTCAGACTGTCAATGATTTCCCTTACCTTTTCAACGAAAACAGCATCTCTTGGCAAGGCGGGATCAGAGCTTACACCTGCAAGACGTTTGCCAACAAGGCCGCCTTCTTCTTCATCAGGATTGAGACAACCAAGCAGGCGGTTAGCAGACTTGATACGGTCCTCTGATGACTGTGTGAAGGGGAAGGTCTTGGGATCCTTGATCGTGAAGTCAACCCAGATAATACCGCAGTTCTGCTTTGTTACTTCGGAAAGCCGCTGTCCAAGGGAAAGGACAACCGGGTCATCCATTGTATAGAACCAGCTTTCATCGGACGCATATCCAATCTGATATAATACGTCATTGTCCGGGAAGGCATCTGCAAAACGTTTGAATTCGGGGAAGAATCCAAGAACATCATCAAGGTTTTCATCATAGGTACCTAAAGCATCGCCAACAGGACTTCCAAATCCCTGACTGTCATTTACAAACAGAATGTCGCTTCTGTAGGTAGGAGGAAGGTAACGGATATTGTAATGCTTTAAGAAAAGCCTGTATTCCGGGTTGATTTCCTTGATGTGTTTATCCCATTTTTCTGCCAGGGCATCGGAAACCGGAAGACCGGAATCTTCTGTAACACCATGATACCATTCTACATCCACACCAATGCCGGCGATGCAGGGATGATCGCCATACTGATCCATGATCAGGTCGATCAGGGTATCGACATCTGCAAAACCAGGCTCTACCTGTAAGTAAACCTTGATATTGTTATCATCAAAATATTTGAAATATTCTTCATGTGATAAGTGATTCTCACGGTCAGGCTCTGAGAAGTAGATATATTGTCTGGCAAGAGCCTCTGTATCGACATCAGATGAAGGTGTAAACTCAAGGTTACATCCCATTCCGCTCAGACTGCCGATGATCCATACCATAGTGGTCTGTGTCTGGGGATACCATTCCTGAAGCTGGTCTGTGACCTGCTTCCACTCATCGGGTAATAACCAGGTATCACCAAGACCATAGACAGAGGAACGAGTTCCTGAATATACAATATTGGAGAAGTCTTCTTTTTCGCCTAAAGCATCTCTTAAAACAGAATAGTGTTCTACGTAAGTCTGCTGCATATCGGTCAGATTGTCATACATTTTGGCAACCTCTGCTACAGCATCGGCATCTGACGGATCCATATCCAGAATAGCAGCATCTACTTCCTGTCCTGCCTTCAGGTTTTCCCTCTTTTCCTCCTGGAAGCCAGGAATGAGGTCATTATAAGGAAGGAATTTAGTCTCATAAAGAGGAACAAGCTCCTTGGCGGTATCTTCTCCAAGTGCTTCACTTACAGCATCGTAGCGTTCTTCCATGATCCATGTAATTCCGCCATCTTCTACGGAATCAAGAGGTGTATCCCTGATCCAGAGATTTAAAACTCTGGCTTCAGCCTGAACCAGAAGATTTAAAGTTCCATCAGCATCCAGAGCCTGCTGATCTTCTTCTGGAAGATTGTCAAACAGAGATCTTGCCAGTGTGACTGGCTCACGGTACTCAGATATTTCTGCACTGTCCGGCTGGAAAGCATCCGTGTTGATCGCAAGAGTATCGATCATTTCCTTTGCAGAGGCAGCATCAGCAGAAAGGTCCTCACTGACTTCCGTTTCCTGGTCAGAAGTGTCTGCTGTATCACCGGCTTCGGTTTCCTGGGTTGTTGTGTCAGGTTCTGTACCTCCTGTGGATCCACATCCAATAATAGAGGTTGCCAGAACGCAGACACTGAGAGAAATAAGTAAAAACTTTTTCTTCATAAAGTATCCTCCTGTACATTACATTATAAGTTTTGGGGTTCGCTAGCGATACTTCTTTAAGATGCTTAAATAAGTATATGAATATAATAACATAGAATGAAACGAATAGCAAGTAGGCTATTTGAAACGGGTACTCCAAAGGAATGAAAAACAGCTTGTAATAATATGATAATGTGCTACAATGAGACTGGTTAGCAAAGACTAACTAATGCGGTCAGAAGGAGAAAAAGGATGGTAACAATAGTTGCAACGATCATGATCATGGTGGCATATTTTCTGGTTTTATATGGGGTTGTTGGTTTTATTCAGGATAAAAAATTTTTTTCTACTGCACCAAAAGAAAATCTGGCTGTGATCCCAGATCAAAGAGAGAGATTTCGTGGTGCACATGTGATTGGCTGGATCATAGAAATCATTGCAGTTTTGATTTTTCTGGGAGCGGCTGTTCTTGGTATATGGGACGGAGTAAGGAATGATTTCAGTTATCTGCAGTTCTTTGGGCGGTTTCTGTTCATGCTTTATGTCATGGAGCTTTATGACATTATTTTCTTTGACTGGATCCTGCTCTGTAATTCCAATTTCTTTCCTCACTTTTATCCGGAACTGAAAGGGGTAGTGGGACCGCACATGTTTGGGTATAACATGAAGTCACATATATTACATTTTATTATCTATATTCCGGTCTGCGCTGTGATCGCAGGGATCTGCATGCTTATAGCAGCATTATAATGAGGGATGGTCATTGACGAAATCTTCCCTCCATTCTTTCAGTGCAGCAGAGAGCTTTCTGTCAATATCCTTTCTGGTTGCTTCACATTCGCCCGGATAATCTTTTGCAGCTTTGAAAACAAACCGTAACACAAATTTGAGTCCGACAGGCAATGCTTTACGGAGCAGAGATTCCGGCAGCACAAAATGCGTTCCATGTTCATACACAAGTGCCTCATATTCACAGGTATGGGGACGTTCCTTTAAACGCTGATCCATACGGTGGATATATTTTGCGGTCTCCCAGAAGGAATCGTCCTCTGCATCTACGAGAAACAGTTTTCCCTTAATATTTTCAATCTTGATCATTTCCTCTTCTGAGTGTTCTCTTGCCTTTTCAGAGTCAATAAACAGACAGGTACTGCGTTCGAAATCCCCGGAGCCTTTGGTCTCTTCCTGAACCTTCTGCCAGTATACCGGATGTTCATATATTCCGAATCTTCAGATCCTTGCACCTAGTTCAAAGAGCGAGTACCTGAATATGCTCGATTGGGCACTGGATCAGAACGAGCATCCTGTAATAATCCTGATCCCCGGAAATACGGTCACAGACAGAGAGGCCGACAGGGATTACAGCAATATTGGCAGGTTTAAAGTGGAGCAGCAGGGTGAGAAGGTGGCAATACTGGCACTTGGTGATTTCTACCAGATGGGAGAGAGCCTTGCAGCTGCAGTAAAGGAGAAGCTTGGCTTTGAGCCAACACTGATCAATCCAAGGTTTGCATCAACGATCGATACAGAATTACTGGAACAGCTGAAAGAAAAGCACAGCCTTATAGTTACACTTGAGGATGGAATCCTTGATGGCGGATTCGGACAGAAGATTGATGCTTATTATTCAACAAGTGATGTCAAAGTGAAGAATTACGGACTTGAGAAAAAGTTCTATGACAGATATGATCCGGCGAAGCTGCTCGAAGAGCTTGGAATGACAAATGAAGCAATGGTTGATGATATCCGGGAACTTTTATAGATCTCAGAGAAATGAGAACGGCGAAAGAGGATGAGTCTTTCGCCGTTTTTCATCTTTATTCAAATCGATTTTATTAAAATTCATTTGAATAAAATCTTTCTGAATTAAATTAGGAATGTAGTATATTTCGTTTGCTGTTTATGCTTTATAAAATTCAGTGATTTTTATCTAAATATATAATTCACATTCGGAAAACAGGGCAGCCTTTCCTGCCAGAAATACTTTATCTCCGGACATTCTGCAATAGAGGATGCCGCCACGTCTGGAAGCCTGATAGGCCACGATATTTTCCTTGCCAAGCCTTTCAGCCCAGTAAGGGACAATATGGCAGTGCCCAGAGCCACATACGGGATCTTCTGTTACATTCAGTTTTGGAGCAAAGCTCCGGGAGATGGAATCGGTAGTTTCTCCCGGTGCAGTAACCTGTAAAAGCAGGCCATCCAGTTTCAGCAGTTTGTCCATATCAGGGGTAAGATTCCTTATAGTATCAGCATGATCAAATACGCAAAGAAGATCTCTTCCCATATAGGCTTCTGTTGGAACAGCCCCGATCGCATCGATCATGTCCTGTGTAACAGGAACCTTTTTCAGCCTGTAGGCAGGGAACACCATTTCCAGTAAATCGCCATTCCTGCTCACGATCAGATCACCGCTGAGGGTTGAAAAGACAATTTTATCTGCATCAGGAATATAAAACCGGAATAAAACGTAAGCGCAGGCAAGGGTAGCATGCCCGCAAAGGTCAATTACCTCATCTGTAAATGCATCTACAATGTACTGTTTCATAATCCTGCGCCTTTCTTTGATTTATGTATGTGTGATTATTTTTAATCTGTGACAGACAGCGATTCATCCAATCCCATGGTGTTTCATCCTGTACAGTTCTTCTGTTGCAAGTCTTGTTTTGGCTACGACATTTTCTCCATGCTTCGGGAAGCAGTAATATTGTACCTGCGCATCCCCGATGCTGATCATATCTCCGATTTCATACCAGTAAAAATCGGAATAAAGACTGTAAGAAGCCTGTGGTAACTGTTTATATTCCAGCTTTCCGTCACAGCCGGTCAGTTCAAAGCCATCCGTTGTATGCAGAAGCCGTCCCTCACCAACCTTATATACGCATCTGGTATCTGTCAGCATATAGATATCTACTGCAAGATCGAGCCGGTAGCTGCCATCTGCGAGTTCCTTTCTTACGCATTCTCTTTCCCAGCGGTACCAGTCCGGAATATGGGAAAAACATGTCTCTCCAAAGTCGGCTTTCAGATATCCAGTCTCTGATAATTCATAGCTGATCCCGCATGCGTGACAGATCAGCCTGGTTCCTTTTCCCTCTGTCATCCCTTCAGTCTGGCAATGGGGACAGCGGTACAGTGCTCTCTGTAATTCATCGGCCCGGAAAGGTTCTTTTATGAGAATACCCTGTTCCTGCTGTTCTTTAAAATAGTCAAAGGAAAAGACATTCCGCAGTATCTCATTGATTTCTCCTGCAGATTTTTCTGCTATTTCCTCCGGAGAAAGCAGATATTCCATTTTGGCGGATACTTTCGTTTTCCGCAGCTGCAATCCGTTATACAGAGGATCCCGTAAAAAAGCCCAGTATGTCCTGAGCATGATCACCGGAACCTTTAACAGCTTGATGCATTTGCCAAGGCTGTCGGGAAGGGGTGTTTCTGTTCCGTCAAAGCTGTAACTTGCTTCGGGGTACATCAGAACAGATGCGTGCAGTTTCTGGAGCGTATAGCGCATATCCTTGATAAGGGTAATGTCATTGATAAACTTTTTGGCCGGAATACAGCCCAAAAGACGCATCAGCAGTCTTTTGCCCACAAAGCCGTCCTGTGTACAGACGATATGATATTCTCTGTCCGAAAGCAGAGTTGCGACAATTTTTAAATCGATGAAGCTGGAATGGTTCATTAATATCAGACAGGGTTCTTTTGCTCCAAGCTTTTCCATCCCTGTTTTTTCAAAGGTAAATCCAACAGCCCTCAGGTCAAAAAAAGAAACAGCCTTTAAAAGCAGGCGGACAGCACCGGTCTGCCGCATCGGATTCCTGTGCTTTTCCCGTGGCAATGCCAGTACTTCTTCATAACTCAGTTCTTTCGTTTTAATTTTCATAAGGCGGCTCCCTTATCAGGTTTAGGTGTTTCTATCCAAACAGTACAAACATTCCGGCTGTCATTATACACAGGAAAGGATACAATATAAATCTTAAGGTAAGCTTCCAAAATCAGGCAGAAATCGTAATACAACATCCGGTTTTACCATCGGACTTGCTGGCACGATCACAAAGATTTCAATGATACATAAGCAAAGTGCTACGAGTATTGTTTTATCATGCTATCTTTACCTTCCCTTGCAGTTCTCCTCTATGTTATTTTAGCGTTTATCTATATAATATTCAACGCATATTTATAAGAGGTTCAGGAGTTTTATGAAATCCAGGAGAGCCGCTTCCAACTATTTCCCGAAAATCTTCCGAGAAAAGGTAATCTGATCAGAATTTGATTGAAAGATATGCTGTTAGATGATAATATAGACATATGGGAAACCAGAGAGCCAGGCGGCTTACCCTCTTTTTCGGAGGGGCTAACCCTCCAGACGAAAGAAAGGAGGGCGTTGCCGATGTATGTTACATACTCTGATTTAATTCAGATTGGAATATTCATTTGCACCCTTGTGGGATTATGTTACATGATTTTCAAGGGAAAACGAAAATAGCCGCCATTACTGCGAATAATGACGGCTGACCTTTTATAAAAGGTTGATGCTATAATGTTCGGGGTAAGCCGCATCTCTGGCTTTCCCTTTTTCTATATTCAATATAACATGAGAGTATATTTTTTTCAAGGTAAATATGGGAGAAAGATGTGCTTCCGGTAAACAGAAAGCACACCTTTATGATAAGATACTAAAAATATATTAGCCGTTTAAGGAACCAACCGCACTCTGGGTACTTGGCAGAGCCAGGGACTGGCCGGCAAAGGTGATCCATACGATGAACAGGGCACATACGATGGCACCTACAATGATACGGCGTGTCTTTACACTGAAGTGAGTAGAAAGAATACTGTTAATTCCGAACATCGGAATCAGGGAGAAGCAGATACACATGAATCCGCTGTTACCCATCATGTAAGGGGTTTCCCGATACAGGAAGGAAGGACGGGTGCTGACAAAGTAAACAATATTCCAGATGATATACATAACTGTGATACCACCGACACCCTGCAGTACGCCAATTAACTGGTTCTTTACAATATTTCTGTCGGCTGCCTTTTCTGCATTTTCTTCAGAATCATCCCGGAGGATTGCAGAGAAAGCAAGGTTTCCGATCAGGAAGGATACAAAGAAAGGAATGAAGTATTCTACAATATAAGCCAGTCTGTTAAGACGGAAGGTACGGATACAGGAAATCGGGGTTGCCATTTCCACATTCAGTACAGTTTCTGTAATGCTGAGTCCTGCGAATAAAACGATGATGAGGATCAGGGCATACAGAACGGATTTTCCGATATAGGAAAGAGCAGTCTTTTTATCTTCAAAGGCAAGACCATAAACCTTTAAGTTGCCGCCATGCTTTTTGCCATAAGCGAAATGCCAGATCAGGAATACGATCAGCATAAGGACAGAGTTGGCAATCGTCCACAGGAGATAACCGGAAGAACTGGGGTTAAACGGGAAGAGAGCCGTCTGTTTTACATTGTTTTCACCATAAACATAAGTAGGTACAAAGGTAAGTACCGGAATCAGAGTGAACAGGATAATGAAGAAAGCCTTGTATAAAGGACCTCTTTTTCCGTCCAGCTTCTGAGCGGGTGCACTCTGTTCTGCAGTCAGAATCTTGAAAGGAGCGGCATGCAGAAGAAGAGTAGCAAAGGAAAGGAATATCATAATAAAGCCAACGGTTTCTGCGATACCACCGGCATAGCGCATCCACCAGATCTGATTGGAAGAGTCGATCCAGTAAGGAGCAGCCATGGAATTGTTAAAGAAATCAAGGCCGTTGGCAATGGCTGTTTTGCTGATAACAGTAGTAACATGGGTACAGTTTTCCAGTGTGTAGAAGATACGCATGGTTCCGTCTTTCCAGCTTCCAAGACCCTCGTTCAGATAGTCTGCAATATCAGCACCACCCCACTGTTCATCAAATAGGGCTGCGGCAGCGTCACCTCTCAGATAATCATAATTCCATTCTGTTCCGAAAATATGATGGAGCAGATCCTGTCCGCATTCATCATAGCGGGACATGTTCAGTCCTACATTTGTGTGGGTTGCAACTTCATCAAAGGCACCGCCTGTAACAGAAGGAGCCATATAGCCGTTCAGAAGGATCGCTTTTACCTGATCGGGATAAGCCTTTGCCATACCGGTAGCAGCATTGCTTCCCTTGGAATGGCCGGTACCGCCAAGCTGGTCTGCATCTACAAAATCAAGGGTCATTAAGTATTCAGCAGCGGCGATTCCACCATAACTGCCATCACCTTCTGCATCAGGAACATAATCAGAATCCCCGTGACCTTCCATTTCAAGAGCAAGTACTACATAACCACGTCTTGCCAGTTCAATGGTATATCCGGCCATAGCAGAAATATACCCATTATTTCCGTGGGCAGTAACAATAGCAGGAGCCGGTGTATCAGCAGTAGCATTTTGAGGTACATACAGATAACCGCTGATGTTATAGCCAGCCTGGTCCTGGAAGGTAACGTGTTTGATGGAAATGCGGCCGAAACAGGACTGGATCTGGGATGAGAAAAGGGCACCCAGGATAAAAAGAACAAGACCTATAGCGAGCCATCGTTTACTTTTTGCTAAATTTTTTGATGAATTCATTTTCTTTCTCCTTAAAGTATGGTATACTTTGTGTGAACGATTCCACATGCAAGTAAAAAAAGAGAATACGTTCTGTGAACGTTCACACAAGTAGAGTATAAACGAAAGTGTGATGTTTAACAATATTACAAATACAACAAATGAAATTCTATATTTTTGTGCAATAGTAACAAAAACAATATTTTATCTGCGAATAATAAGCTATGGAGAAAATGGTGTGAATATTAATGAAATTGCCAAAATGGCAGGCGTTTCCAGAACTACCGTATCACGTGTATTCCATGGAGGATATGTCAGTGAAGATGCGAAAAAAAGAATTGAAAAGGTTCTTGAGGAAACCGGATATGTGCCAAATGCCAGAGCGCAGGCGCTGCGTATGAAACACAATCATCTGCTTGGTGTGCTGGTGCCGGGATTCGATTCCGATCAGGTGCGTCATATGCTGGAGAAGACTCTGGAGAACACGGAGCAAAAGGGGTATCAGTCTATTGTTATGTGTTATGGCGGACTGACAGAGCATCTGATCTCCCAGATCAGGATGCTGAAAAGCCGTGGTGCGGATGGCCTTGTGCTGTTTCTGACCACATTTGACAGGACAATCAGTGAAGAACTGAATAACAGATATGTACCTTCTGTTACAATCGGGCCGAGCAGTTTTGAAGATATTGCAGGTATTGTGCATGATGATGCGGCAGGCTTTGGGATGCTGGCAGAGCTTGCATTGCAGGAGGGATACCGGAAGATAGGAACACTGTTCCCACCAGCATTTGAAACTATGACGACGATCCGAAAGGATGCGATTGCAGATGTTTTGAAGAAAAACGATGTCGTAATACCGGAAAAGTGGGATATTTCCAGTGAATGGAAAGGACTTGGACACTGGACATACAGTGATATTTTCGCAGAAAAGATTCTGGCGCTGGATCAGCTTCCGGAGGTTTTCATAGCCGGTTCCGACAGATTTGCGTTCCGGGCGATCGATGCCATGCAGAATAAAGGGATCCGAGTACCGGAGGATATTGCAGTAGCCGGGTTTGGTAATACGGAGATCGGACAGTTTATGACCCCGCAGCTGACGACTATTGACAGTAATCCGGCTCTGCTGGTAGAGAAGGCGCTTTCTCTTTTGTTCAGGCAGATCGAAAAGGATGAAAAACTATGTGAGCACGAAATGGTGGCACCGTTATTGATTCGGAGAAAGAGTTTATAGGGGAGTTTATATGGCAGCAGTCGTGACTGTGTTTATGATCAGTATTACCAATCAGTTATTAACAGCTGTACTTGGGGTATATTTTACGGATATTAATCATTCTGTACTTGGAGCAGGGATGCATCTCAGTATTTTTGCAGTTGGGACACTGACTGGCAAGGCTTTTTTGCTGCTTCATCGTCCTGTAGAGTCGAGAATACTGGTAAGAGCAGGAATGGGTATCACCATATTTGCCAGTATTGGTTATTTACTTGGAGGATTCTGGCATCCATTCTGTCCGGTTGCTGTCTGGGTATCCTTTTTCAGGATGGTACAGGGTATAGGATTCAGCTTTGCTGCGTCAGCCTCTCCGATCCTGATCACAGGTTATTCCAAAGGCCAGCTGTCAGGAAAGATCAGTAATTATGGAATGATCACGACGTTTGCGACATTGATCGGGAATCCGCTTGCACTGCGTATATATGCCGGCATGGCAGAGCAGAAAGCTTTTTTACTGATCTGTCTTCTGGTTCTGATCTGTGCTGCGTGTGCTGTTATCCTGTGTCCGAAGACAGAAGAAGCAGTAGGGGCATTTCAGGGATTTTCAAAAGAGACTTCGGGATCAGAAGTAAAGAAATGGATTCCATTTATTGGCGGCCTGTTTTTGCTGTTTTTCTTTTCCCAGATCCTGACCAGTATTTTCAACGTATTGGTTCCCATTTATGCAAAGCAGATGGGAAGACTGGAGCTGGCATCTGTTTTTCTTATGGTAGTGACTGCAGCAATGCTGGTTATCCGGATCGGTATTCCTGCGCTGCTGCGAAAGATGGGATTCAGACGGTTTGTGATGACAGGCTGTATCCTGTATGTGGCAGGGATTTTATGCTGTCTGGCGGCTGAATCTGTCTGTACGGGTATTATGATGATTTCCGGTGGAATATTGGGCGGCGTGGCATCCGGTATTTTCATGAGTGTGTTTCATATCAAAATGTTATCAGTGGTGCCGGAAGAATTATATGGAAAAGTAAATATCATTTTTCTGCTTGCCATTGATTTTTCACTGATCGTATCGGGAACATTCTGGACGTTACTTGTGAACCGGTTTGGACTGCATGAGGCCTTCTGTCTGGCGGCAGTGATGGGATTGCTCCCTGGGCTTTGCTGTATAGTAAAACCGAAGAGTCTCTGCAGATCTGCAGAGTAAAAGGTTTCCGGACAGGGCTGTGATCGGACGGGAAGCCTTTATTCCTGCTGCTGCAGATATCTGGCAGGAGTTATGCCGTACTTCTCTCTGAAACAGGAGATAAAATGGGACTGGCTGCAGAAAGCCAGATGGTAGGCGACCTGTTCGCAGGGAAGGCCTTCCTTCAGCATGGGGAGCGCTGCCTGAAGACGCTTGTCCAGAATATAGGAATGGACAGAGGTTCCGGTTTCCTTTTTAAACAGAACAGACAGATAATCATCAGACAGCCCGACATAGGAAGCCAGGGTATGGACTGTGATCTTTTCATGTAAGTGGATATGGATATAGTGGACGCACTTTCGGATCTTGGGAGAAAGTGCGTTTTTGCTTCTGGCGGCATGGACAGCACGCACAAGGTCCAGCGCTTTTTCCTGTAAATAGGAAAGCGCTTCCTGCATGGAAGAGAGAGAATCCAGAGTCTGGATATAGGCATCACTGAGATTATAGGCATCGGTTTCGTCAAGACCGCCAAGGATTGCATAGTGGATCGCAATGGCAACGACGGAAACCGCCCAGTATTTCCACTGTCTTGCTTCATTCAGGGACATTCGTCCAATAATAAATCCATGATTAAAATAGTCGGAAATGGTCTGCATGAGTCTGGCCTCATCCCCGGCCTGAATAGCATGGTACAGGGCATATTCCAGCGCAAAGGAGGAGTGTGTCATGCCAGATTCCCGCTGCTCAAACAGTGCGTTTTTGTACCTGGGAAGCATTTCAATTCTGTAGTTGGATCCGGAGGATACAGTTTCTTTTTTCATAGCTTTATTTTATACCGGAAAAATGATATATACAACGGATTTATGATATTATGCAGCAGAAAGACAGGATAAAGTAAAGATAGAAGAGTCGCTGATACGGAAAGAAAAAGAAATAAGAAGAGAGGTGCTGCGTATGAAACTGGAATTAAAGGATGCGATCCGGCTTGTGACCGGCAGGGGGATGTGGCATACAGATTCCTGCGGAGGAAAGCTTCCGTCACTCCATCTTTCAGATGGTCCGCATGGACTCAGAAAGCAGGAAGAAAAGGTCAGACAGAACAATAACAGTAAAGCAGCTACCTGTTTCCCGACAGCCAGTGCAGTTGCCTGCAGCTTTGATCCGGCACTTGTGGCAGAGATGGCGCAGGCCATTGCCAGGGAAGCCTGGAATGAGGATATTTCAGTATTGCTTGGACCGGGTGTGAATCATAAACGTTCTCCGCTCTGTGGCAGGAATTTTGAATATTTCAGTGAAGATCCATTTCTGTCAGGAGCACTGGGAGAAGCCTATGTGAAGGCTGTACAGAAAGAAGGAATTGCGGTCAGTCTGAAGCACTTTGCGGGAAATAATCAGGAAACCCACAGACAGACGGCGAACAGTCAGATTGATGAAAGAGCGCTTAGGGAAATTTATCTGCTGGCCTTTGAACATATCGTAAAGAAGGCAAAACCGGCGACAGTGATGGCCTCTTATAACCGGCTGAATGGAAAGTATGCCTGTGAAAATAGAAGACTTCTGACAGAGATCCTGAGAGAGGAATGGGGATTTGACGGTGTTATCATTTCCGACTGGGGTGCCTGCGCAGATCTGCCGGGATCACTCTGGGCCGGGATGGATCTGGAGATGCCAGACAGCCGCGGACACCACAGAAAAAAACTGGTGAGAGCATTGAAAAAGAGAGAGATCTCACAAGAAATGATCCTGCAGGCAGCAGGCAGGATACAGAAGCTGGCAGAAAGGTATGCGGTTCCTTACAGGAAAAAGAAAGAAAAATGGGATATTTCAGGGCACCATGACCTTGCCCGGAAAATAGCCTGCCAAAGTGCAGTTCTACTTAAAAATGACGGTGTTCTGCCTCTTAAGAAAGGTGAAAAGTTAAAGATAGCCGTAATCGGGGAACTGGCAGAAAAGATGCGTTTCCAGGGCGGAGGAAGCAGTCATATCAATACCATGCCGGTAAGAAGTGCCGCAGAGATCCTGAAAGAATATAACGAAAATATTTCCTATGCAGCAGGTTATGACAGCAGGACAGAAAAAGAACTTCCTGAACTTGAGAAAGAAGCAGAAGAGCTTGCAAAGGACAGTGATCTGGTTCTTTTCTTTGGCGGTCTGACAGACCGGACAGAGGGGGAAGGGTACGACAGAAAAACGCTGGAAATGCCGGAAAATCAGAAAAAACTGCTGGAGAAGCTTTACCGTGTAAATAAAAATATTGTGTTTGTTTCCTTCGGGGGAGCGCCTTACCGGATCGCCTGTGCGGACAGGATGAGGGCTATTTTACATATGTATCTGGCAGGAGAGGCAGCAGGGGAGGCTTGTGTACAACTGCTGTATGGAGAAGAGAATCCCTGTGGAAAACTGGCGGAAACTTTCCCTCTTTCTGTGGATGACACACCCTGCAGAAATACCTTTGCCACAGGAAGTGATGATGTGGAGTACCGGGAGAGTATTTTTACCGGATATCGTTATTATGACTGTTATCGGATACCGGTGTGTTATCCCTTCGGATTTGGGCTGTCCTATACGGCTTTTGCCTATTCTGATCTGAAGCTGGAAAAGGATCTGTTCACCGGCGAAGAAATGAAAGTAAGCTTCACGATCACCAATACCGGAAACAGGAAGGGTGCAGAAACGGCACAGATTTATGTGAAAAATCCCACAGGGTGTCATTATCTCAGGGCAGAAAAGGAACTGAAGGGCTTTATCAAAACAGAACTTTTGCCGGGAGAGTCGAAACAGGTCAGTGTCAGTCTGGATGAGGGAAGCTTTTCTGTTTATGATGAGAAAATGCAGAAGTTCCTCATGCCATCCGGAGAATATCAGATTCTGGTGGCAGCGTCCAGTCAGGATGTCCGGTTATCGGCATCTCTTGCCGTGAAGGGAGTTTCTTATGAGCGGGATGATAGGGAGCTTGTTTTTGAGTATTTTGATCCGGCAGTCAGGATCCAGGAGATTTCCCATAAGCAGTTTCTGAGACTCTATGGCAGGGAAACAAGTCATTTTGACAGGGCAGAACCGGGGAGCTATACCATGTATCATTCCCTGCGGCAGCTTTCGGAGCGCTCTGGCATGTCCAGAGGATTTCTGAAGCTGGCAGAGAAAGCAGTAGGCATTCTGTTTCCCGGAAAGCCAGCAGATGATCCGGAGGTCATGATGATGCTTGAAGGGATAAGAGATGGAACCATAGACTGTGTTTCCTGCCAGAGCGGTGGTGTCCTGCCATACCGTCTGGCAGAAGCAATCGTATTATCAGCAAACGGAAAGAAAGGCAGGGCAGTCTGTAAGCTCTTATTCGGCTAAAGAACAGAAGGGGTGGGGAAAATGGATAAAAGGACAAAGTGGTCGTATTGTGTTGGAGCAACCGGAAGGGATGCGGCGTATGCGCTGGTCAGCATGTATCTGATGACATATGTGCAGTATACTATGAAGCTGACTGTGGCTCAGTTTTTCGTCATATCGGCAGGTATTGTGGCCTGCCTGATCTGGGATGCGGTGAATGATCTTCTGATGGGAATTATCATTGAAAACTGTCATTTCAAATGGGGAAAATTCAAGCCATGGATCCTGACGGGAGCCTGTCTGAATGCACTGGTTATCATCGGGTTATTTACTTTAAGGCCGCAGGGCTGGGGATTTGTAGCCTTTTTTGCAATCGGATACCTTCTCTGGGGCATGACTTATACCATGAATGATATTGCCTACTGGGGAATGCTGCCCAGCCTCAGCAGTGATCCGAAGGTGAGAGATACTCTGGTGACGCTGATGAGTGTCTTTATCTGCATCGGACAGTTTTCGGTAGCCGGTATCGTGCCTACGGTGATCGCTGGAAATGCGGTAAAGGCCTACCGGGTGATCGCCCTGATCGTAGGACTTGGCTTTATCGCCTTTCAGACGCTTGTTGTGCTTGGCGTGAAGGAACAGGAACGCACAGATCAGGCAGAAAAACTTTCTTTAAAGGGCATGTTTCAGGTGTTTAACAGAAATGACCAGCTGAAAGTGATCGGAACAGCATCTCTTCTGTTTAATGTGGGAAGTAATCTGCTGATTATTTTTGGTGTTAATTTCTTTTACTTTGAATTTGGATATTCAGACAGTGGAAATCTGATCTTTCTGTTTACGGTGATGTATGGACTGGGAACGTTGACTTCACAGGCATTGTATGCTTTTCTGTCCAGTAAATGCAGTCGGATGAAGATACTGAAGATCTGTATGGCAGCAGTTACAGCAGGGTATATTCTTCTGCTTGGATTCGGTTATGTACTGCCGAAAAATCTGATCCTGCTGAATGCTGTAGGATTTGGTATCTTTTTTTTCCAGGGACTTTATAATCTGGTTGTGATCGTAATGCTGAATAATACCATAGAATATGATGAATACCGGTTTTCGGAACGACATGACAGTGTGATTTCGGCAGTCCGTTCCTTCAGCGTGAAGCTTGCCGGAGCACTGAATCAGGGAATCTCTGCACTGGTACTGATCCTCAGTGGGATCTATGTGACAAGTCAGGGGATCTCCGAACTGGAGATCGAAGTCGGGAAAGGAACACTGACCAGTGAAAGTGCACTCAGTCAGGCAAATGAAGCAATCGCGGCAGTACAGCCATGGCAGACCTTTGCCTTAAGGCTTGGAATGGTGCTGATACCGGTACAGACGCTGCTAGTGGCCTATCTGCTGATCCGTAAAAAATACAGGATCAGCGAGGAAGAATATGATAGAATGGTAGGTGAAATGAAAGCAGGAAGTTAAAAATGCCGGCAGGATTTAGAATATCTGATCCGGCACAGGAGGAAAGGAAATGAGTACAGATTTATTTCAGACGATCCACAGCCCGATGCGGCGCACTGGAGCTGGTGGATGGAAGAATAAATATTGACGGAAATGATTAGAACCATTAAAATGAGGGTAAAATAAAAGAAAAAACACTCATTTTAATGGTTTTTCTCTTTGGAGGGACATATGAAAGAAAGGCTTTTTGCAGTACCGGCGTACACAACTGCAGAAGAGATCAGGGCTTTGCGTAAACGCCTGAAGCTGACACAAAGGGAGTTTGCGGAACTGATCTGTTGTGCAAAATCAACAGTAGAGCGCTGGGAAACCAGTAAGGAGAATATTACAGGGCCTGTAGTTTTGCTTCTTCAGATGCTGGATCGTTATACGGATTATCCAAAACAGCTTCAGATTCCGAAAAGGGAGTATCCTCTCAGACTTTGGTATATGTACCGGCAGAAGCCCTGTACACTGATCGATGTCAATGAAATGGAACAGAGGGTGCGCATTGTCAATTACACGGATAAGCTTATGTTCAGGGCATTTGGTAAAGTAGAGGATCCGGACTACAGGATGTATGAAGAATTTCTGGAATCCAGATGTTTTCCTGCCAGCAGGGATAAAATGAAACTGGTGTTACAGGATTTGGATCTGCCGTTTTATGACCCCCTTATGATCATAGAAAAGACAGCGGGCAGAATGGCAGAGGATGATTTCTGGATCCAGATAGAACGTTAGATGGGGGAATGGGATGGTAGAACTTTTTGAGCAGGATGAAAGACAGAATAACAGACAGTCTTCCAAGGGAAATCAGTTAAAATGGGAAAACAACGGAATATGGTATAAAGCAGATTATACCGGATATGAGGGGCTTGCAGAATATATGATCTCGCATCTCCTGATGAAATCTTCTCTGCGTCAGGATGAGTTTGTCCTGTATGAGCCTGAACAGGTCAAGTATAAAGCATCAGTTTATTCCGGGGTGATGAGTAATAATTTTCTGAGGGAAGGATGGCAGTTGATTACGCTGGAAAGGCTGTTTAAAACTTTTTTTGGACAGAGTCTTTATCAGTCTGTTTTCAAAATCCAGGAGCCAGAGAAAAGACTGACTTTTTTGGTGGAACAGGTAGAACGGGTCACAAAGCTTCCTGATTTTGGTGCATATATGAATAAGCTGTTTACCATAGATGCTTTTTTCCTGAATGAGGATCGTCACACTCATAATATTGCTATCATGATGAACGGGGATGGGGAGTTTGCCTACAGTCCAATTTTTGACAATGGAGCAGGCCTGCTGGCAGATACATCATTAGATTATCCACTGGGAAAAGATGTATATCTGCAGATGAAGGAAGTCCGGGCAAAGACGATCAGTTCAGATTTTGATGAGCAGCTTGATCTGGCAGAAAAACTGTATGGGAATCATTTGAAGTTCCATTTTCGTGCGAAAGATGTGAATGATCTGCTTGATAAGATCAGCATATATTCTCCGGAAGAGAAGAACCGGGTAAGGGATATTCTTCTCTCCCAGATGAAGAAATATGCGTATTTGTTTGAGTAAGTACCGTTTTTCTGGTTGTATCAGGCTAAAAAGTATCATTATTTCACGTAATAGACCCAGTTGTCCTTGCGGGGATGCGTAGCGGGGTACTCTCCGTCAACATAACCGAGGACACAGTGGCCGATTCCTTCGTATTCACCTTCGATGCCGAGATCCTTCAGAATTTTCTGGCCTTCCGCGGATTCAAATTCTTCTTTGGCTCTGTGGATCCAGCAGCTTCCGATATCCAGTGCATGTGCTGCCAGCATCAGATTGCCCATGACAAGGCTGCCATCGTAAACGTGGGTCGGTGCTTCCTTTTTAGCGAGAACAATGAGGACAACGGGAGCACCGTAGAAGGGATCTTTGTCACTTCCCATGATCTTTGCATTCATTCTGGAAAGTCTGTCCCGCATTTCCTTATTTGTAACAGCTATGATAATGGGTGACTGTCTGTTCATACCTGTGGCTGCATAGGTGCCGGCCTTAATGATCTGATCAATGACATCAGAGGGAATCATGTCAGGCTTGAAGCGGCGCACACTTCTTCTTGTTTCCATGAGTGTTAGTAAATCTGTATTCATTGAAAATACCTCCTGTTCAAGTATAACTTTATACTATTTATAGTAGCATTGTGAAAACGGGATGGCAAGAAAACAGCCGCTATTACTTTGAGATAATAACGGCTGCTGTGAGGGCAGAAAATAATGTGCATATTATGTTAATTAAAAAGTTTGGGAATAATTTCTTCCAGTTTACCAGCTGATTATACTATAAAAGTATGGGAGACAGCAGATATGATTTTCATGGGCGAAAAAATTAGAGAACTTCGAACAGAAAAGAAAATGACACAGGAGCAGTTGGCAAATCGTCTTGGTTTGGTAAAGGGCTCCATTTCTGCCTATGAACAGGGAACAAAATATCCCTCTTTGGAAGTATTGGTAAATATATGCCAGATTTTCAATGTTTCCGCAGATTATCTCCTTGGTCTGTCCGATGACAGAATGATAAAAAGTTCTGTACTGACAGATGAACAGACCAAGTTATTGCGGGGATTGATCAAGGAATTTGAAATGGCGAATGCCAGATTTGATTAATCCTGATTTATATTATTTTAATGTGATGGCGTAGACCGTATCGATCTCTGCCGGATAAGTTTCTGCAATGTCACCATTATAATAGATTACAATTTCATCATCAACATTAAGTTGTGTCACACTGTCTTTAAAAATACAGGCCAATACAGTGATGAATTTGTTATTTTATTGCGGTTTACAGATCAAAATGTGTCTGATATAATGTCAATCAAGAAAAGTCAGAGAGCAAAGGCGGTCACCCTCTGTTAAGGAGGGGCTAATCCCTCCGGACAAAAGAAAGGAGGGCGATGCCAATGGTTACATATTCAGAGCTTATAGAGTTCAGTATGTTCATTGTTACCCTTATTGGATTGTGTTATGCAATCTTTAAGGGAAGAAAATAGCCGCCAACTACTCGCAATAGTTGACGGCATAACTACAAAGTTTTGCCAAGCTATAGAGGGTAGGCCGTCTCTCTGGCTTTTCCTCTATTCAAGAATAGCATATAAAACTGTAAAAAGCAAGAAAAGTTCAGCTTGCTCAGTGAAACTTAAATTTAAATAATAATTTAGGGAAATCAGATAGTATCAATTTTCGGTTGAAAGGCTGGAAAATTTCTTTACAGGAGAAAATTCCCATTCCTACCGATTGACGAATCAGGAAAAGGGAACTTATAATGTGGGTGAAAAAGGAGTAACTGACATGAAGACCCACCAGACAGACTTTTCACAGGGAAGTATATATAGAAACATAATGGAGGTTGCAGTACCCATGACCGTGGCACAGCTGCTTAACCTCCTTTATAATATCGTAGACCGAATGTATATTGGAAGGATCCCGGAGGTGGGGACACTGGCGCTGACAGGCGTCGGACTGTGCTTCCCGATCATTACGCTGGTTTCTGCGTTTACGCTGCTTTTTGGTAATGGCGGAGGTCCTCTTTGTGCCATGGAGCGCGGGAGGGGAAATGATGAGGAAGCGGAATACCTTATGGGAAATTCCTTCCTGATGCTTGTACTGACAGGCGCAGTGCTGATGGTGGCAGGACTGTTGTTTTATAAGCCGGTGCTGTATCTGTTCGGAGCAAGTGATGCGACCTTTGTTTACGCAGGCAGCTATATCAGGATCTATCTGCTCGGCACCCTGTTTGTCATGATCTCTGTAGGAATGAACCCCTTTATCAACAGTCAGGGCTTTGGCAATATCGGTATGTTTTCGGTTCTGATCGGCGCAGTGCTGAATATCGTCCTGGATCCGTTGTTTATTTTTGCACTGAAAATGGGCGTACAGGGAGCCGCTATTGCAACGATCCTGTCACAGCTTGCTTCGGCCATCTGGGTGCTGCGGTTTCTGACAGGTAAAAAAGCGGTACTCCGGCTGAAGGCTGACCGGCTGAAGCTGTCCGGGAAGCGGGTGCTGCAGATCATGGCACTTGGCGTGTCCGGCTTTATCATGAGCTTTACCAATGGTCTGGTGCAGGTGGCCTGCAATGCGACGCTGCAGACATATGGCGGCGATATTTATGTCGGTGTTATGACAGTATTAAATTCTGTCAGGGATATCTGTACACTGCCGGTGAACGGCATTACCAGCGGGGCATCCCCGGTCATGAGCTTTAATTACGGGGCAAAGGCCTATCATAAGGTAAAGCAGGCGATCTGGTTTGTCACTGGACTCTGTGTAAGCTATACGCTTCTGATCTGGGGAGTCCTCAAACTGTTTCCGGAATTTTTTATCCGTATTTTCAATGATTCCCCGGAGCTGGTAGAAAAGGGTGTTCCGGCACTTCATATTTATTTCTTTGGATTCTGCTTTATGGCACTGCAGTTTACCGGACAGAATGTGTTCGTGGCGCTTGGCAAATCGGGCAAGGCAGTATTCTTTTCTCTGCTCCGGAAAGCCTTTATTGTTGTGCCGCTGACACTGCTTCTTCCCAAAGTTGCCGGGCTGTCAGTGGATGGTGTATTCTGGGCCGAGCCGATCTCCAACCTGATCGGAGGGTGCGCCTGCTTTATCACCATGCTTTGTACGGTACTGCCGGAGCTGAAACGCAGAGAGCAGGAGGGACTGTAAAGGCGGCCGGCAGACCATCGTCCCAGAGCAGGGAGGCTGTCCCAGTTCAGTGCTGCTGTCCGATTCCTGTGCGGAAGAAGTGGGTCTGGTAAGCCTTTGGCGTATAGCCGGTTTCTTCCCGGAAGACGCTTGTAAAGTGGCTCTGGGAGCTGAAAGCCAGAAGGGCGGCAATCTCCGCATAAGAATATTCAGAATCGAGAAGCATATTTTTCGCTGTTTCAATGCGCTGCTTGCGGATATATTCCGTCAGGGTCATTCCCATTTCGCGGTGAAAAAGAGTGGAAAGGTAGCCTGGATGGAGCCCTGTTTCCTTAGCAAGCTCCTGCAGGGAGATTGTTTCATTCAGATGGTAGTAGATGTAGTCAATGCACTGCACGACCGGTCTGGAATAAACGGTCTCTTTTTTTGATTTTGCAAGCTGGGTGATAAAAACCTTGACCATTTCCAGTTCCAGTGTCCTCACTGCATCTGTGCTCTGACAGGTATCCATTTCCTGGATAAAAAGATCACTGATATTATAGGCTGTCTCGGGATCCATGCCGCCCTCGATCGCATAACGGGTGGTCAGAGTTACTGCAGAGACAAAGAGATATTTCCGGTTTCGTAAGGGATCGTCGGACAAATGACCAACGAGTGGAGAGTCAATGAGCTGCCTGTAGGCATCAAGAGCTCTGGGATCTCCGGCCTTCATATAGAGATAGGGTCTGATCTCCTCTTCATAACGAAGGTGTCTGAAGTTGTTTTCCCGGTTTACAAATTCCAGATATTTCAGTCGTTTCTCATTGATGTTTGCCATAAGAAATGATCCCTCTTTTTTCTATAAATATATATGAAAATTATAACATAAAAATAAAAATTATGATATAAAGAAAAAGCAGGATCCGATATGATGAAACCATGAAAAGCTGTTATGGACGAAAAGAGAATGACAGCAAGTGGTACAGATAAACAATAAATGAATGGGCTGCAGTGCAGCAGAAAGAGGGACTATGAAAGACTTAAAGAAGCTGATTTCAGAAATGACGCTGGAGGAAAAGGCAGGGATCTGTTCCGGAGCGGATTTCTGGCATACCAAAGCAGTAGAGAGACTGCAGATTCCGGATATGATGATGTCCGATGGACCTCACGGACTGAGAAAGCAGGATCTGGAGGGAGATCATCTTGGTGTAAATGACAGTATCAAGGCTGTCTGCTTTCCGGCAGGCTGTGCCATGGCATCCTCCTTTGACAGGGAGCTTCTTCACCGTGTAGGAGAGACCCTTGGAAAGGAATGTCAGGCAGAAAACGTAGGCGTGATCCTTGGACCTGCAGTGAATATTAAGAGATCCCCGCTCTGCGGACGTAACTTTGAGTATTATTCTGAGGATCCTTACGCAGCAAGTGAAATTGCCACCGCACATATCGAAGGTGTGCAGAGCCAGAATGTGGGAACCTCCATTAAGCATTTCTGCCTGAATAATCAGGAGACAAGAAGAATGTCCATTTCTGCAGAGGTGGATGAAAGAACCATGCATGAGATCTATCTGTCAGCCTTTGAAGGTGCGGTCAAAAATGCAAAGCCCTGGACAGTAATGTGCAGCTACAACAGGATCAACGGTGTATTTGGTTCTGAAAATCAGGAAACCCTGACGGATATCCTCCGCAAAAGATGGGGCTATGAAGGCTTTGTTGTCAGTGACTGGAGTGCTGTCAATGACAGAGTGCCGGGCTTAAAGGCAGGACTTGATCTGGAAATGCCAAGCTCCTTTGGTGAAAATGATGCCCTGATCGTAGAAGCAGTAAAGAAGGGTGAGCTGGACGAGGCAGTTGTAGATCAGGCAGTTGAGAGGATTTTAAATATCGTTTACAGAGCACAGGAAGGCAGAAAGGAAAACGCGGTATTTGACAGGGATGCTGACCATGAGCTGGCAAGAGAGATTGCCGGAGAAACACTGGTGCTTCTGAAAAACGAAGACCATATCCTTCCGCTTAGCAAAGAGCAGAAGCTGGCAGTTATCGGAAAATATGCGAAGAAGCCAAGATTCCAGGGCGGCGGCAGCTCCCATATCAACTGCCATAAGGTGACAGCATTCCTTGACTGCCTGGAAGAGGGAATGGACTATGTTTATGCGCAGGGCTATGATGATGACAGGGATGAGATCAATGAGCAGATGATCACAGAAGCTGTGGAAGCAGCAAAGGATGCAGCTGTGGCAGTGATCTTTGCCGGACTTCCTGATAATTTTGAATCAGAAGGCTATGACAGGAAGCATATGAGAATGCCTGACTGCCAGAATGAACTGATCCGCCGTGTTACTAAAGTACAGAAGAATGTAATAGTGATCCTGCACAATGGTTCCCCTGTGGAAATGCCCTGGATTTCAGAGGTGAAGGGTGTGATCGAGGCCTATCTTGGCGGACAGGCTGTCGGCGGTGCTGAGTATGATGTACTGTTTGGCAGGATAAATCCCAGTGGTAAGCTGTCAGAGACCTTCCCCTTAAAGCTTTCTGACAATCCCTCCTACCTGAATTTCCCCGGTGGACAGGATACAGTAGAGTATAAGGAAGGAATTTTTGTAGGCTATCGTTATTATGACTTCAAGGAAATGGATGTCCTGTTCCCCTTCGGCTATGGACTGAGCTATACTGATTTTGCTTATTCTAATCTGAAGCTGGATAAGGAAACTATGAAGGACTCTGATACGCTGACCGTCAGTGTAGATGTGGCCAACACCGGTAAGATGGCCGGTAAGGAAGTGGTAGAGGTTTATGTAAGAGATCTGGAGAGCAGTGCTGTGCGTCCTGTAAGAGAGCTGAAGGAATTTGCAAAGGTTGCTTTAGAGCCTGGAGAAACAAAGACGGTAACCTTTGCGCTTTCTAAGAGAGCCTTTGCTTATTATGAGCCGAAGGTACATGATTTCTATGTGGAGCCGGGTGATTTCCTGGTCGAGATCGGACGTTCCAGCCGGGATATCGTACTTTCTGAAAAGGTGACTGTAACCGGTACTTATCTGCTGGCAGACCATTATGACGAAAATTCCCTTATAGGTGATGCCATGAGGGATGAAAGAGTCAGCGATATTGTAAAGGCTCTGATGGAGAACGGCTTTATGGACTTTGGCGGCAGCGAGGGTGGCTCTGGTTCAGAGGCAATTTCCAAAGATATGATGGCGGCAATGTTTGAATATACCCCTCTCCGTTCCGGTCTTTCCTTCAGCAATGGCAGACTGAAACGGACAGATCTTCAGGAAGTATTAAAAAAGATGAATGAGAGAATTAAGAAATAATATGTTACGTAAACTACTGTTTGACCTGGATAATACGTTGCTTGATTTTGATAAGGCGGAAAGGCTTGCACTGACGAAGGCGCTCAGTGCCCTTTCCCTGGAGCCGACAGATTATATGCTGGACCGGTATAATAAGATCAATCTGGCACAGTGGAAGCTACTGGAAAAGGGAGAGCTTGACCGTGAAGCGGTAAAGAAACGACGTTTTCTGCTTTTATTCGAAGAATTTGGAATTGACCGGGAGGCAGAGGAAGCGGCCCGCCTGTATGAAGGATTTCTTGGAGAGGGGCATTACTTCATGGACTATGCGGAGGAGCTTCTGCAGAAGCTTTCAGGGGAATATCAGATTTATATTGTGACCAATGGAACGGCCCATGTGCAGAAGGGACGGATCGCAAGTGCAGGCATCCGGGACTATGTAGAAGATGTTTTCATTTCTGAGGAGATCGGAGTCAATAAGCCATCGAAGGAATATTTTGACAGATGCTTTGAAAGGATTCCGGATTTTGACAGGAATGAAGCAGTGGTGATAGGGGACAGCCTGACATCAGATATCCTTGGCGGGATCAATGCCTGTGTCAGAACGATCTGGTTCCACAAGAAAGAGAGTCAGAATGAGACAGAAATCATCCCGGATTATGAAATAACAGATTTAAGAGAATTACCGGATTTATTGAAAAAGCTGTAGGATATCCTGCAGCTTTTTCTGTGGTACGCTTTAGCAGGCTGCCGTGGGAGACGGGATCAGCCAGAGGTTCCGAAAACAGTATAGGTCCGGTAGTGCCTCGGTGTACAGCCGATCTGCTTCAGGAAGGTCTTATTATAGTAGCTGATATTGTTAAAGCCGGAACGCAGGGCGATCTCACCGATGGGAAGATCAGTTTCTGTCAGGAGGCTGCAGCTCTGCATGACCCGGTAGTGCATGATGTACTGGAAAGGGGTCTGGTTCATGGTTTCCCTGAAGATCCGGCAGAACCGTCCTTCACTCAGGGCTGCGATATTGGCAAGCTGTGCAAGGGAAATTTCTTCCGAAAAATGTTCCCGGATATAAGAAAGCACAGGGGACAGCCGTTCTCTGTTATGGCGTTCCCGGCGGTTCCCGGAACCGTCTGGCTGTGCCTGCTGGAACAAAAGCTCCCAGAGCAGGTAGATCCTGGACTTCAGAAAGAGCTCTCTTTTGGAAAGAGTGTCATCTTGGCAGCTTTCGATTTCTCTTAATGTAAACAGTAGTTTGGACTGCCAGGAAGCAGCCTTGCAAAGGAGCAGGGTATTCCCTGACAGATGAATTGCTTCCGGGAAAAGAAGATATCCTTCCAGCACAGGATTGATATATTTCCGGGAAAAGTGGCTGTGAGGGTTTTCGTCCAGAAGCTCATAGGAAAAATCCAGTGCGGTGAAGGAGCAGGACTGTGAACAGGCGCTTCTTCCACTGTGGCTGAAGGAGGCATTGATAAAAGCACCTTCTCCTGACTGCAGGATATGGGTTCTGCTTTCTACGGTAAGCTCCAGGCAGCCTCCGGTGACCATGATGAATTCAAACTCTTTGTGCCAGTGCTGGTAAAAGAGAATATCCGCACCGGCCGGATAGGAAAGCCTGTGCAGGGCAAAGGGAAGATCGGCGGTGGTATGGCTGATTTTTTCTTCATATTGTTGTCTGGAAAGAACAGATCCTGGCTCCATAAGTGGTTCTCCTTTAAGAAAGATTACCTTCATTTTTACTGTTTTGGACGAAAATGTCAAGATAGTGTTAGAAAAGTAGAAGATAATTAAAGAATTAGCAATAAAATAGTTATATTCTATCATTACAGAGAGACCTCTGAGGGAAGGACGGAATTGCCTGTCAGAGGAAAAGAATCTATTTTTTCAGAAAGGAATGGGTAAAAACATGAAATTCAGTAATGGATGCTGGTTACAGAAGGAAGGATGCAGCTGCTTTGCTCCTGCAGAAGCTTATTTCACAAAGATTGAAGAGAAAAAGGTTACAATCTGTGCTCCAACTACTCATATTGTTACAAGAGGAGATACTCTGGGGGGCGTAAATCTGACACTGGAGATCACATCTCCTGCACCGGAAATTTTAAGAGTCCGGACTTATCATTATAAGGGAGAGGTTGTAGATACACCTTCCTTCGAGCTGGAGATGAATGAAGAGCTGCCTCTTGACGTTAAGGACAGTGAGGAAGAGATCAGCATTGCAAGCGGTGAGCTTACACTTGTGATCACCAAGAAGAGCTGGTCCATGACTTATTACAGAAATGGTGAGATGATAACCAGAAGTGCAGGACGTGACCTGGCACTGATGAAGACAGATTTCAAGGGACTTGCTTATAATTATACAGACAGCGAAGAAACTTATATGAGACAGATGCTTTCCTTATCTGTTGGAGAGCTTGTGTATGGTATGGGTGAGAGATTCACTCCCTTTGTAAAGAACGGACAGAGCGTGGATATCTGGAATGCTGATGGAGGCACCAGCACAGAGCAGTCCTATAAGAATATTCCTTTTTATCTTACCAATAAGGGATATGGCGTACTGGTAAATCATTCTGAAAAGGTATCCTTCGAGGTAGCGACCGAGATGGTGACCAGAACAGAGTTTTCTGTAGAGGGCGGTTATCTGGATTATTTCCTGATTAACGGACCTACCATGAAGGAAGTACTGACCAGATATACAGATCTGACAGGTAAGCCTTCCCTTCCGGCGCCCTGGACATTCGGACTGTGGCTGTCAACATCCTTTACCACCAATTATGATGAAGCAACAGTTATGAGCTTTATTGATGGTATGCTGGATCGTGGCATTCCGTTACGAACCTTCCACTTTGACTGCTTCTGGATGAAGGAGTTCCACTGGAGCGATTTCGTATGGGACAGCAGAGTATTCCCTGATCCTGCAGGACTGTTAAAGAGAATAAAGGCAAAGGGCTTAAATATCTGTGTATGGATCAACAGCTACATTGGCCAGGAATCTGATATCTTCGATGAAGGTATGGAGAAGGGTTATTTCATTAAGAGAACCAATGGCAGAGTATGGCAGTGGGATATGTGGCAGCCGGGTATGGCACTTGTTGACTTCACCAATCCTGACGCTTACAAGTGGTATCAGGATAAGCTGGAAGTACTGCTTGATATGGGTGTTGACTGCTTTAAGACAGACTTTGGTGAGAGAATCCCTACTGAGGATGTTGTTTACTTCGATGGCTCTGACCCGAAGAAGATGCACAACTACTATACCTATCTTTACAATAAATGTGTTTATGAGCTGCTGGAGCGCAAGAGAGGAAAAGGACAGGCTGTTCTCTTCGCACGTTCTGCAACTGTTGGCGGTCAGAAGTTCCCGGTACACTGGGGCGGTGACTGCTGGTCAGATTATGAATCCATGGAAGAAAGCCTTCGTGGCGGTCTGTCCCTGCTGATGAGCGGATTCGGCTTCTGGGCACATGATATCGGAGGATTTGAGAATACCTCTACCGCTGATGTTTACAAGCGCTGGGTAGCATTCGGACTTCTCTCTTCCCACTCAAGACTCCATGGAAGTTCTTCCTACAGAGTACCGTGGGTTTATGATGATGAAGCAGTAGATGTTGTAAGATTCTTCACCAGATTAAAGGCAAGCCTGATGCCTTATCTGTACAAGACAGCGATCGAGACTTCTGTAAGCGGTGTTCCTACCATGAGAAGTATGGTGCTGGAATTTACAGAGGATAAGACCTGTCATTATGTAGATAAGCAGTATATGCTGGGTGATAACCTGTTAGTAGCGCCAGTCTTTAATGACCAGAGCCTTGCAGAGTATTATCTGCCGAAGGGAACCTGGACAGACTTCTTTACAGGAGAAGAAAAGGAAGGCTGCGGCTGGTTTACAGAGAAGTGTGATTACCTGAGCATTCCGCTTATGGTAAAGGAAAACTCCATCGTAGCAATGGGCGCACATGATGATAAGCCTGATTATGATTATGGTGATGGCGCAGAGCTTCGTCTCTATGCACTGAAGGATGGAAAGAGTGCAGAGGCAGTCGTTTATGGCATGGATAAGACAGAGGAGATCGCCATGACAGCAAAGAGAGACGGCAATCAGATCCAGATCGCAGTAAAGAGTGACAAGGCTTACAGGATCAGACTGGTAAATGTGATCGCAATCTCTGTTTCACAGGGTGAAGTAAAGATTGATAAGAAGGACACTGTCATTTCCCTCTCCGGAAATGCAGATCTGACTGTTACTTTCTAAAGGAGTCTGCACAGGCAGGAATGATGAGACAGTGATGCAGAATAAATAAAGAATATGGTTTTTGGGGGAAGCTGCCGCAGGGCAGCTTTTCCTGATTGCCCTGCATATTCAAAAAGAATCCGGATCGTGAATGGAAGATTCATGATCTGACAGGGAATAAAAGAAAAGGAGAATCACATGATACACGAAACAATCGATATGACAGTAGAAGGCAGTATTGGGACTCCCACGCTGACCACTTATATTCTGGACTATGAGGACTGTTATGTTTTCACGGAGCGGCCGCTTGTACTGATCTGCCCGGGCGGCGGTTATGAAAATATATCCGTACGGGAAGGAGAGCCTATTGCCATGCAGTTCAATGCCATGGGATACCATGCGGCGGTTCTGAATTACAGTGTGGCACCGGCGAGATATCCGGCTGCACTTCTGGAGCTGGCAAGCGCCATGGTAACGATCCGTAAGCACGTGAAAGAGTGGCATATTGACCCGAATAAAATTCTGGTGCAGGGATCCTCAGCAGGAGGACATCTGGCAGCCAGTCTTGGCTGCTTCTGGAACAGTGAATTTCTGGTAAATGAAGTGGCTGGCGGGGATGAAAGTCTGTTAAAACCAAACGGTCTGATCCTCAGCTATCCGGTGATCACTTCCGGAGAATTTGCACACAGGGATTCCTTCCGTGCACTTCTTGGAAATAAAGAAGAGACACTTTCAGCGAAAATGTCTCTGGAAAATCAGGTTACCAAAGATACACCACCCACATTTCTGTGGCATACCTTTACGGACGGACTGGTTCCTGTGGAAAACTCTATGTTATTTGCAACTGCACTCTGCAAGGCAAAGGTTCCGGTAGAGTTACATATATTCCCGAAGGGGGCTCATGGTCTTGGACTTGGAAACCGGTTCACCTGCTCCTGTGAGGAGAATCTGCAGCCGGAAACTACGGTATGGATTCAGCTTGCGCAGGCATTTATTGAGCAGCTGTAACCCTTTTTTATACTTAGATTAATATAATATTCTAATTTTTAGGGGCGATGATGGATGCTATCAGTTGATCAGCCTTAAAGGGCTTCGGCAGATGGCTGTCCATCCCGGCCTCTTTACATTTCACAACATCTTCTGCAAAGGCATTGGCCGTCATGGCAACGATCTGTACCTTCCCTGCATCAGGACGGTTCATGTTACGGATCGCCTGTGTTGCTTCATAACCGTTCATAACGGGCATCATAATGTCCATTAATATCACATCATAGGTACTGGCAGGATGACTTTTAAACATTTCCACTACCTCACAGCCGTCTGCTGCCCTTGTCACATGCATACCTTCATCTTCCAGCAGCATAGTTGCGATTTCAGCATTCAGATCATTGTCTTCTGCCATGAGTACGTGAAGATCAGTTGTTCTTTTCTGGACAGGAGCCGTATACGCTTCCCTTTTTTCAATAGGGTCTGCTAGAGTTAAAGGAAGCTCCACGGTGAAGGTTGTACCTTTGCCCTTAGTGCTTTCTACGGTAATGGTACCGCCCATCAGTTCCACATATCGTTTGGTAATAGCCATGCCAAGGCCGGTTCCCTGATATTGTGTTCTTGCACCGGAGTTTTCCTGTGAAAATTCATCAAAAATATGAGAAGCGAATTCTTTACTCATGCCGATGCCGGTATCAGAAATACGGTACCCGAATATGATATTGTCCGGGGCAGTTCCGGGTTTACGGAAGGTTTCAAAAGTAATGCGTCCACCATCATGGGTGAATTTTACGGCATTGCTTATGATATTGATCAGGATCTCACGAAGCCTTACTTCGTCAGCCAACACATAATGGGTTTCCGGTTCATCCCGGTGTACGATAAGTTGCAGATCACGGTTGATAGTAAAGCCGTGGGTGATATCCAGTACAGAGTCTGTAACGGCAGTAATATTGACCGGTTCCGGATCATAGGAGATATTTCCACTCTCGATACGGCTGATGTCCAGTACATCATTGATCAGGGATAGCAGATAGTCAGAGCTCTGCCCGCTCAGGAGTGTAGGAAACGTTACCGAACAGATCGATTTCTCCATTAGCCAGCATGGTATAACATTCTGAAAAAGAAGCATAGACATATTCGTAATTCCAGCCTGTCAGATAAGATATCTTCTGGAGATATTCATATCCGGCACCGCTTTTATATTCACCTTCGCCCCCTTCTTCGTAGTTGAGGGCATTCACATAACCAACCCGGACGGTCTTTTCAGTATCTTCTGCAGCCTGTGCGGAAAGGGGAACTGCTGCTGTAAGCAAGGGCACTGTAGACAGTAAAATAGTGGCCATTTTTGCTGCAAGTTGTCTGAATCTGTTCATGATGTAGGTCTACCTCCGGGTGTACTGCTTTCTGCTGTGTGATGGAGTACGTTCTGAAACCGTAAAAAAGCATTGTAACAGCAGATAATATCTTCAATATTATAAAGGAAAACATATGAAATTTCAACAGGGAAGACCTATAAAAAACGTACTCCCGCCGCCATTTGTGTCAGTAACCCAAAGGTGTCCGTGGTGTGCAGTTACGATTTCACAGGCGATCGAAAGCCCAAGACCGAAATGGCCTTTGGTATTCCGGGATTTTTCAGCCCGGTAAAAGCGCTCAAAAATATGTTCTTTGTCAGCATCGGCAATGCCAGGACCGTTATCGGCCACAGAGAAAAGATACTGATGATTTCTGACAGAAAGAGCAAGGTGGATATGTCCGCCTGCCGGAGTATAGCTGATGGCATTCTGAATGAGAATCGAGAGTACCTGCCGGATGCGCATTTCATCGCAGGAATAAGGCGTAAGCGCTTCTTCCGGGAGGGAAACGGACATGGTGATCGATTTTCTGGCGGCAAGCGGCTCAAAAGCTTCGAAGGTATCAAGCAGCAGAGTGTCCAGTTCGGCAGTGCTTCTGGAAAGTACAAGTTGCCCGCTGTCTGAGGCAGACAGGGTGAGCAGGTCATTGACAAGGCTTTTCATCAGGGCTGCCTGTTTTTCAATCGTAGCAAGAAAGCCCGCGACTTCATCAGGAGAGGCCTGATGACAGCATTCCAGACTGGAAAGGATCACGGAAAGAGGGGTACGCAGCTCGTGGGAAGCTGCAGCCACAAAGGAAAGCTGCTTTTTCCGGCTCTCTTCAATGGGGGCAAGGAGTTTTCCGGTGAAGAAAAAGGAAAACAGGAAGAGCAAAGCCACGGTGAAGGAGTCGATCAGCAGGAAAAGAAAGCGTTGTTCCCGGATCTGTTTTTCAAGACCGGCCAGAGAAGAAAGGATCATGATCTGAAGCTGTGAGGTGTTCCGCTCCAGCGTGATCAATGTGCAGAAGTAATCATTTTTCCCGGAATCTGTGAAGGAAAAGGTCCGGTGCCATGCCGTATAGGGAGACAGAGAGGATGCCTCTTCCAGAGAAGAATCCTGGGGCAGCGTGCTTTCATAATACGTCCACGCCTCTCCAAAGATGTCAGAAAGAGAAGAAGATGTCTTGCTTTTGGACACAGAAGTATTGCCATCTGATGAAGAAGCAGCCCGGTTTTCTGCAGGAGCCGTATCATGCAGTGAATTATAAAGAAAGGGATGTCCGTTATCCAGCAGATAAAACTGATAGTTTCCCGGGGCCTCCATTTTGGAAAGCCATTCCATGGTGATGACAGACTGCTGCTCCAGATTGATGATGATGGTGTTGCTGTCATTCTGGAAGGAATAAAACTGGTTCCGGTAGAGGCTATTTTCTGAAATACGGAGATACAGAAATGACATGATGATGATCAGCAGGGTGATGATGCCGCTGCAGAGCAGGGTAAGACGGATTCGTACCTTTTGAAACATGGGAACCTCATTTCTCCTTCAGGCAGTAGCCAAAGCCACGCAGGGTTTTAATGGAAAGGCTGCTGCCTACAGTAGTAAGGCGCCTCCTTAAAAAGTGGATATAGTTGTCAAGATTTCCTTCTTCCACATCGCTGTCCGGCCCCCAGACAGTAAGCAGAAGGGAACTCCGGGAAAGGGGTTGTTCCTTTCTGCGGAGGAAGGTTTCCATCAGGGCAGCCTCCCTTCTGGAGAGGGTGCAGCTTCCGGAAGGGCCGGAAAGCCGGTATTCTTCCGGATAAAAGGTAAGATCCAGAAAGGAAATGTTCCGGGTATTTTCCAGTGTTCTTGGCCGTCTTGCCACACAGTGGATCCTTGCCAGCAGTTCTTCAAAAGCAAAGGGCTTCACCAGGTAGTCATCAGCACCAAGGTTTAAGCCGGTCACCTTGTCAGTCAGTGTGCCAAGGGCAGTGATCAGAATGACCGGTGCCAGCACACCCTTTTTGCGAAGCCGGGAAAGGACGGCAGTTCCCTCCATATGAGGAAGCATGCGGTCAAGCAGGATCACATCATAAATATTCTGTTCTCCATAGAAAAGCGCTTCTTCCCCGTCCAGACAGGTATCTACAGAAAAGCCCTGTGCCTTTAACTGGAAACACAGAGCACGGTTTAATTCTTCATCGTCTTCAGCAAGTAAAATTCTCATGGATTCTCCTTCATAAAAGCATTCTGTTAAAAAGTATACCACAGAAATCTGTAAGCTTTCTTTAAAATTGCCATGCATATGAAAAAAGGATCCGGTGGATCCTTTTTGAATGATCTTAAGATATCTTCAGAAATCTTAGAGGCAGATTAGAGAAAGGGCTGTTATGCTGTGAGACAGAAAATCAAACAGCGAAAAGGAGTGCTTTTTCATGAAGAAAAGGAAAAGATGGATAAAAACAGGAAGTCTTCTGCTTGCCGGAATGCTATTGCTTAGTGGCTGCGGCACCTTGAAAAATACAGAAGGCACAGCAGGAAATGGAAAGACAGATGATGGCTCAGGCAGTACTGCCATGGGAAGGTATACGGAAACAGAGCTGTCTTTAGAGGATATGATGCAGGGAAACATCTGTCAGATGCTGACACTTTCAGATGGAAATATCGTAATACTTAACGAATTTGTCAGTTCTCTGGTATCGGAAGATCAGGGACAGAGCTTTCATGCCTATGAGATACCGGTCGTGGATCAGCTGAACGCAGAACAGCATTATGTGATGGATCTGAAGATGAATGCGGATGGAACTACTGCTGTGATCTATGATGACAGCACGGAAGAAGAGTCTGTAGACGAGTTTGGAAAACATATCAGATATATAGTGATTTCTCCGGAAGGAGAGACGACGGAACTGACACTGCCGCTGCCAGAGGATGAATATGCCAGAAATGTGTGGGTTTCTCCGGAGGGGAACTGTTACTTTGCATCGGTCAGCGCCCATACGCTTTACCGGGTAAAGAAGGGAGAAACGGAAGGAACGCCTTTTCTGACCATAGATGAGGGTGCGCCGAGAATGCTTTCCTTTGCCGGAGATCTGATGATCATGGATGGCTATGATTATGAGGCACCGCTTTTGTATGACCTTAAGGCGGATACGTATGTAGAGGATACTGTGCTGGCAGATTTTGTAAAGGAATACTATGGACAGAGGTCCTTTAACGGAAGCAGTTGGTTTGATCTGTACCTGTTTCAGGGAAAGGAAGACGGGGTGATCTATCTGGCCGGTACCAAAGGACTTCACAGACATGTGATCGGCGGAAGTGCAGTAGAGCAGGTCATTGACGGAAGCCTTTCAAGGCTCAGTTCTCCGTCCTATGGCCTGTGTGGCATGGTGGAGCTGGATAATCAGGAATTTCTGGCTGTTTTCAGCGGTGGTATTGTCGTGCATTTTGTGTATGATCCAGATATTGCCTCTGTACCGTCTGTGAAGCTGAAGGCATACAGCCTTTCAGAAAATATTTATATGCAGGCAGCAATAACGGAGTATCAGGTAAATAACCCAGATGTTTATGTGGAATATGAAATCGGAATGGAGGAGGGAAGCTCCGTAACCAAAGAGGATGCCCTGAAAAAGCTGAATACACAGATTCTGGCAGGACAGGGACCGGATATTCTGATCATGGATGGAATGCCGCTTTCTTCCTATATAGAAAAAGGACTTCTGCTGGATCTGACAGATACTGTTGCTGATATGGAACAGGATGCAGAGTTCTTTGATAATGTCATAGAAGCAATGAAGCAGGATGGTGGGATTTATACGCTACCATGTACGATCAATCTTCCCATGGTATTTGGAAGACAGTGGGCAGCAGAGGCAGGCCAGGGTTTGACACAGGCAGCAGATGCTATTGAAAAGCTGCAGCAGGAAAATCCGGAAAGTCAGATTTTCCAGCCTTATATGTATTCTCCGGTAGCGGTAATGAAGCGTTTTGCGATGGTTTCTGCACCGGCATGGATCAGAGAAGACAGTACGCTGGATGAAGAAAAGATAAAAGAATTTCTGGTACAGACAAAGAGGATCTATGAGGCACAGATGAAGAGCATGACGCCGCAGAGACAGGAAAATTTTGATATGTACAATGAGTATTTTGTCGCTGACTATGGAGAAAACTGGGCAGCCAATATTTCATTCTGCGGACTGGATGAGATGAGTTACCTTGGCGGCGGAAGCCTGGCAGAGATGGGAATGGTAGACGGTACCTATGATTATGGAATGCTTACCTCAGTAAAAAAGGTAGACGGGTTTGAAGATGTTACCTTTGCGCCGATGAACGGGCAGAGCAGTGATGTGTTTATACCACAGACGCTGGTCTCTGTCAGTGCAGGATCGAAGAATCAGGAACAGGCACTTGACTTTTTACGGATGTTTTTCTCTGTGAAGTATCAGGGGCAGGTCAGTGGATTTTCCATTAATAAAGACGGCCTGAGAGAAAATTTTGCGGCAGGCAGAAATGCAAGCTGGCTGCAGGATCAGGAACCGGATGAAAACGGAGATGTAGTTTATGGCATGATGTCCGTAGGCAATGCTGACGGGCTGGAGGCCACTCTGAATGTCTACTGGCCCGATGAGGAAGCAGAAAACAGCCTGTATCAGCTGATAGAGCAGGTCAAAGTTCCCTATCTGGAAGATGAGACACTGGAAACGGCCGTATTTGAAGAGGGAAAGAAATATCTGGAAGGAAGCTGTGATGAAGAGGAGGCAGTCAGAAATATCAGGGAAAAGCTGGCCATTTATATGGCGGAGTAGCATACGGGAAAGAAGAGAGAAGAAAGCATTTTTATGCTTTCTTCTTCCCAGTCTGATCGGAACGGCGTTCTTTACCGTGATCCCTTTCGGAGATGTGGTCAGGCGGTCCTTTATGACAGAGGTGACCGGACAGTTTACCGGATTTTCCCATTACAAAACAATCTTTGCCAATCAGGCCTTTTTGCTGGCAGTGAAAAATACACTGCGGTTTACCCTGACCGGGATCCCGCTGCTGCTGATCTGCGGTTTTCTGATCGCTCTTTTGTTCAGCGGATCAGGAAAGGCACAGATATTGAAACCGCTGTATCTCCTGCCTTATGCCCTGCCGGCAGCAGTCGTTGTGATCGTCTGGAAAGTGATCGGCTATTATTTAACCGGGCAGGAATTTCTGGTACTGCTTTTGTGTTATCTCTGGAAAAATACAGGATATACGGTGATTTTGTGGCTTGCCGGGATCAAGGGGATCCAGAAGGAGATCCTGGAAGCGGCCATGGTGGACGGGGCAGGAAGCTTTCAGCGGGTGCGCTATATCATACTGCCGGGACTGAAAAATGTATTTTTTACTATTGTGATCCTGTCTTTCCTGAATTCCTTCAAGATCTACCGGGAGGCCTATCTGACAGCCGGAGCTTATCCTGACAGAAGTATTTACCTGCTGCAGCACCTGTTTAACAACTGGTTTGTGAATCTGGAGTTTTCCAAGATGGCGGCGGCTTCGGTACTGCTGTTTCTGGTACTGCTTTCCGGTATCTGGCTGCTGCAGGGCAGATGGAAGGAAAAAGAGGAGTAAGTGATGAGAAAAAGAGGAAAGGAATTACTGATCCTGGCACTTTTACTGCTGCCGGCGCTTGTAACGGTTCTGCCATTGTTTCTGCTTCTGACAGGGTCACTGATGGATGTGCAGGAGATCAGGGAAAGACTGATGCCGGTATTTACCGGGGAAGGAAGCTTTTCCTTTACGGTGATACCGGATTATCCGACATTCCTGAATTATGAAAAGCTGCTTCTGGAGACACCGCAGTTTTTTGTGCTGTTCTGGAACAGTATGAGGATGACAGGGGTAGTGCTGGCAGGGCAGCTCCTTGTGGCAGTTCCGGCAGCTTTTGGCTTTGCCGTTTATAAGGGAAAGGGCAGCAGGCTGCTGTTTTCCCTGTATACGGTACTGATGCTGATCCCGTTTCAGGTGACCATGCTTTCCAGTTATCTGGTTCTCACCAGACTGCATCTGATGAATACACAGTGGGCGGTGATCCTGCCGGCTGTTTTTTCAGCGTTCCCGGTATTCTTATGTTACGGAGGATTTTCAGCGATCCCGCAGGCCATGCTGGAAGCGGCGAGGATAGACGGAGCCGGGGAAGCAGGACTGTTCTTGCGGATAGGGCTTCCTCTTGGCAGGGGCGGGATCTGTTCGGCACTGATCCTTGGATTTCTGGAATGCTTTAATCTGATCGAGCAGCCTATGGCATTTCTGGACGACAAATCCCTGTGGCCCCTGTCCCTGTATCTGCCGCAGATCAGTCTGAATCAGGCAGCGACAGCCTTCTGCGGCAGTGTGATCATGCTGATCCCGGTGCTTTTTGTATTCGGGCTTTTCCATGATGATCTGGAGCAGGGGATCGTATATGCGGGACTGAAGGAGTGAGGTTATGAAAGAAAAGAAACGGAAGATTTTTACAGGATTTATCATATTTCTTGGTATCATGTGGCTGTGTACCCTGATTTCCCGGGCAGTGTATGCTTATCAGCTTCCCATGGTCACCGTGCAGAAGCCGGACAGCAAATATGTAGAACATAAGGTGGAGGCAGAGGGGATTGTAGTTGCCGGCGGGGAAATTCCGGTGAACTTTGTCAGTGGTCTTCGGCTTTCCGGGATCTCTGTACGGGAAGGTGACAGAGTGGAGGAAGGAGATCTTCTCTTCACGGTTGACCTGGCAGATCTGCAGGAGATCATAGATGCAAAGCAGCAGGAGATCGACAGAATTTCCGTGCAGATGGCATCCATAGAAGAAAATCAGGCGCTGGCACAGCAGAAACGGGATCTTGAGCTTGCACGGGCCAGAGAAGATTATGATACCACGGCACGGATCCAGGATACGAAAGTGGGAAGAGCCGCAGAAGCTTATGTTCAGGCAGAGGAAGACGGAGAAGAAGGCATGGACGAGGAAACGAAGGCGGCGCTGCAGAGCGCTGCCTATGCGGAGGCAGACACGAAAGCGGAACGGGATGAAGCCGTAAAAGATGCAGGAAGAAGGGTAGAGGATGCGCTTCTTCCAGAAGCCTCGTCTTCCGAGCTGACAGAGCTTTCCATGGAAAAGGAAAAGCTTTCAGACAGCCTTTCTGTTTATCGGGAGGTCCTGCAGCAGGAGGGACAGGTGTTTTCAGAAAGAAGCGGTGTGGTCACAGGAGTTTCTCTATCTGCGGGAGAGAGGATCGGGGATACGGCCGTGCTGCGGCTTTCAGATGATACGGTACCCTGTCAGTTAAAGATCCTGATCAGCAGGGAGCAGAAAAAGCATGTGGGCCTGAAGGATTTCGTCACGGTAAAGCTGGAAGGAGAAAGTGAATTTCAGACGACGGTCACCTATCTTGGTGAAAGTGCTTCCGGAGATGGCAGCTATGAAATTCTGATCCCTCTTTCAGAAGGAGAAGGGATACCGGGACAGTCCGGAACCCTGACTGCTTCAGATGCAGGGGAGAAGTTTCCATTCTGTATTCCTGTTTATGCCCTGCATTCGGAAAATACAAGAAATTATGTATATGCGGTGAAGCAGCGGGAAGGGATCCTCGGAGAGGAGTCTTATATTGAGGAGATCAACGTGACAGTGCAGGATCAGAATGAGAATTATGCTGCCATAACCGGGGCACTGGATGGAGATACCATGATCGTGGTAAGTGCCACGAAAGAGATCAAAAACGGAGGTACCGTGCGCCAGCAGGGGCAGGTACAATAAGCACAGCATAAAAGTGGGTTGGTAGGGAAGCAGTTCTGTGGTAAAATAGATCCATCTTTATAAAGGAAACGAATGAAATGAACTATGTTGTGCTTGATCTGGAGTGGAACCAGAGTAATACAGGGGAAGAGCCCGAGGTAAAGGAAATCCCTTTTGAAATTATCGATATGGGTGCGATCCTGCTGAGCAGTGAACGGAAAATGATCAGTGAGTTCAATCAGCTTGTAAAGCCGGCGATCTATCAGCATATGCATGCTATTACCAGTAAGATCATCCATCTTCATATGAAGGATCTGCAAAAGGGGTGTCCTTTCCCGGAGGTGATGGAGGAGTTTCTTGCCTTTAGTGGGAGGAATGTGATCTACTGCACCTGGGGACCACTTGATCTGTATGAATTACAGAGAAATATGCGTTATTATAAAATGGAGCCGCTAAGCACAGGTCCTCTTAAATTTCTGGATGTACAGAAGCTGTTCAGTATTGCCTATGAGGACCGCAAGTCCAGACGAAGTCTGGAATACGCGATTGATTTCCTGAAGATAGAGAAGGATATTCCTTTTCACCGGGCCTTCAGTGATGCTTACTATACGGCAAAGATACTTGAGATTCTGCCGGAAGAGGTGCTGGAGAACTATTCCATTGATACCTTTGTGCTTCCTGCATCCAGAGAGGAAGAGATCCATGTCTTCTTCCATGACTATATGAAGTATATTTCGAGGGAATTTGCGGATAAGCAGGAGGCGCTGGAGGATAGGGAGGTGATCAGCACCAAATGCTATCTCTGTCATAGGAATATCCGTAAAAAGATCCGGTGGTTTACACCAAACGGCAAGCATTATTACAGCGTAGCCGTCTGTCCGGTGCATGGCAGCATGAAATCAAAGATCCGGATCCGTAAAACAGAAAATGACGGTGTTTATATTGTGAAGACTTCCAAATTCATATCTGAAGAAGAATGTCAGAAGATCCAGGATAAGAGAGAGGAAGCCAAGGAACACCGCAAACAGAAAAAGAAAAAGCAGGCATCTCATCAGAAATGAATATCTCTGGATCCGGAAGAACGGCGGTTTCTGCCATGCTTCTTCCGGGTCCAGTATTTTTTCCTGCTGACAGAGTGTGAGCTTCCGGAAAAGCTGTAGTTGATGAGCAGATCCCGGATCACAAAGACCAGGATGATCAGAGCTGCCAGGATAATGACGACCAGGAGCACGATCTTGATATTAATGAAGATGGTATTATCCATTCCACTGGTTACCGGCTCTGTTTTGGCAGGTGTAATGGGTGCGCTGTCAAAATCATAGGAAGAGTAGGCAGTAGCTTTTGCCAGGTCAACAGAGGCTGTACCAACATAGGTATCCTCATAATAGTAATTAATGGCAGCAACTTCATTTTCTCCGGATACATCATAGGAGATTTCCGAGGTCAGCTCCTGAAAGCTGACGGTCTTTGGCAGGATCAGATAGCTGTCTTTATTTAAGGAAAGAATCGGACTGGAATTCCCGAAAATATCATAGGAGGTATGGAAAAACTCGGTTTCATCGATATTGTATCGTGTTTCGTTTTCTGCTACGTTAGTCACGGTAAAATTTTTGAAACCATAGTCAAAAAGTCTGACGGTATCATTAAACTGTTCCGGACTTTCCTCCTTCATGACCACACAGATCAGCTTTAAGCCATTCTGTTCGGCACAGGTGACGAGGGTCTGCCTTGCTTCATCGGTATATCCGGTCTTGCCACCCTTTATTCCTTCATAGGGAGTGTCTCCGTTAATAAGCTGGTGCTTATTACGTACGGTAAAGTCATCTGGCTGGTCAGCAGTGGCTGCAAAGTGGTGCCTTGGGGTATTGCCGATCTTGCTCAGAAGCTCATTCTGGAAAAAGGCTTTCGCAATGATGGCAAGGTCATAGGCAGAGGTATAGTGGTTTTCATCAAACAGTCCATGAGGATTCACGAAATGGGAATCCTGACAGCCGAGCTCCCTTGCAGTCTCGTTCATCATATCGGCAAAGGCTTCCTGGCTTCCTGCCACATGCTCGGCAACGGCAGCGGCAACCTCATTGGCGGAGGCAACAAGAATACCGTACAGACACTCTTCCATAGTCATAGCCTGTCCTTCATCGATCCCGATATTGGAGCTGCCCTGCTGGATACCGAAGACAGCATCATGGGAAAATGTCACGATCTCGTCCATGGAGCATTCTCTGGCAGCGATCAGACAGGTAAGCAGCTTGGTGGTGCTTGCCGGATAAAGCTTCTCGTGGATATTTTTGGCATAGAGAACCACACCGGTATTGGCTTCCAGCACGATGGCGCCTTCTGCGCCGACGGCGGGACCCTCCGGCCAGTTTTCAATCTCATTGCTCTGTATGGGAAGGGTCAGACGCTCCTCCTGCTGGGCAGCAGCCTCGTTCAGGTCAGCCGGGGCAGCCTGAGCGGTGATGGGTGTCATGGCAGCTGTTACATATAAAAAAGCAGACAAAAAAAAGGTGCCTGCCTGATAAATCCTGTTATGTCTCATTTGGAACTCTCCTTTTTCTTTTCTTATCTTACACTATTTACACTGAAAGCTGAACTGTTTTGAAAAGATTTATCATATTTTAATAAATTGTTCTGAGAAATATGCTTTCAGGAAGAGGAAAGATAAGGTAAAATATAGGTAAACAGATAAAGACAGGAGAAGGCTATGCGTTTAAAAAATGTACCGGGTTCACGGGAAGCGATCGCAGACAGTGTCTTTGTGATCCATGAGCCGGAAACAAATAAAGGTGCCTGGCAGCAGGTATTTGGCAATGACCATGAGATCCATGTAGAGATCGGCATGGGGAAGGGAAGATTTCTTTATGAAATGGCATCTCTGCACCCGGATATTAACTATATTGGTATTGAGAAATATTCCAGTGTCCTGCTTCGTGCTATCCAGAAGATGGAGGAAAAGGAGCTTCCAAACCTCCGCTTTGTCCGGATGGACGCCGAGGATATCACAGAGGTATTCGGAAGAGATGAGATTGACAGGATCTACCTGAATTTTTCAGATCCCTGGCCCAAGGACAGGCATGCCAAGAGAAGACTGCCGTCCAGACAGTTCCTTGCAAGATATGATGAGTTCCTGAAGGGGAATGGTGTACTGGAGTTTAAGACAGATAACCGTGACCTGTTTGACTTTGCAGTAGAAGAGGTGCCGGAAGCAGGCTGGAAGATAAAGGAATGTACCTATGATCTGCACCATGATGACAGACTGATGCAGGGAAATGTCATGACAGAATATGAGGAAAAATTTTCCAGTATAGGGAATCCTATCTGCAAGTATATTATTTACAGACAAAACGATACTAACAGATAACCATATAACTATAATAAGGAAAAGGAGGAGATTTTGATGGAACTGAAGATCACAGAGCAGAATTTTGAGGAAGAGGTTGTAAAAAGCAATATACCGGTTCTGGTAGATTTTTATGCTGACTGGTGCGGACCATGTAAAATGATGGCACCGGTAGTAGCAGAGCTTGCAGCAGAATATGAGGGAAAATGCAAGGTTGGCAAGTGCAATGTAGATGAAAATATGAATCTGGCCCAGAAATATGGGGTCATGTCCATTCCAAACATGATCGTATTTAAGAGTGGAGAGGTAAAAGCAAATGTTGTAGGAGCTGTCAGCAAGACAGATCTTGCCGATAAAATCGACAGCGTTTTATAAAAAGTTCAGAAGTGTGAAGAAAATATAAAAATTTTGTGTCAAATTCTTGAATCACTCAGGGTTAGGTGTTATAATCACCCGAGGTTATAAGGAGGAGGAGAGAAAATGGCACAAATTATTGCAACTGTGATATTTCTTGTCATGTTTCTGCTGATCATTTCAGAGAAGCTGGAAAGACATATCGTAACACTGCTGAGTGGATTACTGACATTGGTGCTGGTATTCGGTGTCTGTATGCACAGTATGTCAGCAGTGATCAATACGTTAAATTTTAAGGAGATTGGAACTTTAACCTTCTGGTATCAGGCTGGTGAAGCGGCTGAGACCTCCAGTGGCATCAACTGGGCAACCATTATCTTCATAGCAGGTATGATGATCATGGTAGAGGGTATGGGTAATGCAGGCTTCTTCCGCTGGCTTTGTATGAGACTGGCTAAGGCTGTTCATTACAAGACTGTAGCAATTTTCATTACTTTTATGGTTATGTCCAGTATTCTGGCTATGTTTATTGACAGTATCACCGTTATACTGTTCCTGGCAGCAGTAACAGTAGAGCTGGCACAGCTTTTGAAATTTAATCCGGTACCTATGATTCTTTCAGAGATTTTCTGTGCGAATCTGGGTGGAGCGGCTACCATGTGTGGAGATCCCCCGAACATTATTATCGGAACATCCCTTGGATATTCATTTGGAGATTTTATCAGTAATACGGGACTGATCGTTATTTGTGCACTGGTACTTACCGTGATTTATTTCTTCCTCGTATTCCATAAGCAGCTCCGTAGTGACGGAACTGTAGATACATCCGCATTCCCGGATCCCAAAACAGCCATCAGGGATAAGAAGAGCTTTACCATCAGCTGCATTATCTTTGCACTTGCAGTAGTTCTTCTTGTAACACATGCACAGACAGGACTTACCGTTGCAACCATCGGACTTGGCATAGCCATCCTGACACTGGTCACATCTGGTAAGGAAGCTGTAGAGCTGATGAAAAAGGTAGATTACAAGACGCTGCTGTTCTTTGTCGGACTGTTTGTTGTAGTAGGTGGTCTGGAGCAGACTGGTGTGCTGGAAGTGATCGCAGGTCTGATCGCCAAAGTCAGCGGAGGAAATATCAAGCTGATGATTGCTATTATCATCTGGGGTTCCGCTATTGCCAGTGCCTTTGTAGATAATATTCCATTTGCAGCAACCATGATTCCTGTTATCAAGAGTCTTGCCGTAGCACAGGGAGTGGATCTTGCTACCTTGTCATGGACACTTTCCATGGGAACAGATATCGGTGGAAGTGCAACACCGATTGGTGCATCTGCGAATGTTGTTGGTACTGCTGTTGCAGCCAAGCATGGTCATCCTATTGGATGGGGCAAGTACTGTAAGGAAGTTGCACCTGCAACCATTATGGTAGTTTTATTCTCCATGTTATTTATCTTTGTAAGATACTTATAAAAGGAGGCAGCATCAATGGAAAAACAGCTTATTATTTCTATAGGACGTGAATTTGGTTCAGGCGGACATGAGATTGCAGAGATTCTCGCAAAGCACTATGGACTGAATCTGTATGATAAGAACCTTCTGCAGGAGATTGCCAATGAGAAAAGCGTAGAGGTAAAGAACCTTGAGAAGTATGATGAGGTTCCAAGAAACCTCTTTATGACAAGAACTGTTAAGGGTTATTCCAATTCTGCAGAAGAGAACCTTGCCAATATGCAGTTTGATTACCTGAGAAAAAAAGCAGAATCCGGAGAATCCTTCGTGGTGGTAGGGCGCTGCTCTGAAGACGTGTTAAAGAAGTATCCTGGAACGATCTCTATTTTCATCCTCGGTGACTGGGAGAGTAAGGTTGACCGTGTCGTACGTATTTATGGCATGAACAGGGACGAGGCAGAAACCTTTATGGTCCGTCAGGATAAGAAGCGGAAGAATTATCACAATTATTACTGTAAGGGTAAATGGGGTGATTCCCGTAATTATGATGTATCTATTAACAGCAGTAAGCTTGGAGAAGATGTAACTGCTGAGATGCTGATCGATTACATAAACAGGAGACAGAATAAGCACTGATCCGCCTGAAATAAAAGCATGGCAGGAAGCTGCAGGAGCAGTTCATCTGCCGTGCTTTTAAAAACAGAGCTTCTGCGGATTTCTCTGAATGCCGAATTGCATCTGAATAGCAGGTTTTCAGTATTGACAATTTGGTCTAAAAATTGTATGATAGCTAATGTCGTATGAAATCGGGGTGTGGCTCAGCTTGGTAGAGCGCTACGTTCGGGACGTAGAGGTCGCGTGTTCGAATCACGTCACCCCGACTATAGTTAAGTAAGGTCTGAGGATCTGTGATCCTCAGACTTTTTTATGTCATCGGAATTGACCCGTTCTGGGTGGAGAATCCTGCTTGCAGGATTCTTTCTTGCAAAAAGGGCTGTAAAATTTTATACTGTTATCATGTGAGAATATATGGAAAAGAGGATACAGACGTGATCGAAAAGCTGAAAGGTAAACTGGATATAACCTTCCTGAAATTTGTACTGGTAGGTGTTGTCAATACAGTCGTAGGGACGGCTGTCATGTTTCTTGCTTACAATCTGCTGCATCTGTCATACTGGATTTCTTCTGCAGCCAATTATATAGTAGGCAGCATATGCAGCTATTTCCTGAATAAATATTTTACCTTTCAAAATAAAAGTAAATCTCCGGTTGTCATCCTTAAATTCATTTTAAACATTACCGTGTGTTATCTGATCGCATATGGTGGTGCAAAGAAGCTGATCCTGCTTCTTTTAAGCGGACTTTCCACAGAATGGCAGGACAATATCGCCATGGTATGTGGCATGGGACTGTTTGTAATACTGAATTACTTTGGTCAGAGATTCTTTGCTTTTAAAGAGGAGAAAAGGGAAGAGGAATAAGGAGAAATCTGTATGGAAGAACAGCAGAATCAGGACAGAACGGATTTTTTGAAAGAGACCATCAAGCAGCGTCCCTTAAACCGGAAAAAACTGATAAGGAAAACAATTATCACAGCCGCTATGGCTGTGATCTTCGGACTGGTAGCCTGTCTGACCTTTCTTCTTCTGGAACCGGTCATAAGCAACCGCCTTTATCCAGAAGAAAAGCCGTCTACTGTAGTACTCGTGGAAGAGAAAGAGTCAGAAGAGATCCTGCCGGAGGATATGATCGCAGATGATTCCGAAATGTCCCCGGAACCTGTGACACCGGTACTGGAGGATGAGCAGATCGCTCAGGTGCTTTCCGAGATGAAGCTAGGTGTCGAGGATTATACATCGCTTTACGATTCACTGGCGGCAGTTGCGAAGAGTGTGCAGTCTTCCATGGTGACAGTGGTTGGAATTACCTCAGATGTGGACTGGTTTAATAATGTATATAAAAATGAGGGATCTGTTGCCGGAGTGATCATAGCAGATAATGGAAAAGAACTTCTGATACTGACGAATTATCCGGCTATTGAAGACGCAGAGCTTCTGGAAATCACATTCAGCGATGAACTGGAATATGAAGCTGAACTGAAAAAAAAGGACAGTAATACAGGACTGGCTATTCTTGCAGTAGAAAAAAATACTATGAAGAGGACAACGCTGCAGGCTGCAGAGCCGATTAAGCTGGGAACCTCTGCGGGAAGCAACCTTATAGGAAACCCGGTTATTGCACTTGGACAGCCTGCGGGTGTTGCCGGATCTGTCTGTTATGGCTTTGTAACCTCTGCAGGCAGTACGGTCGATCTTCCTGATTCCAGATATAAATGGATCACTACTGATATTTACGGCAGCTCTTCTGCCACGGGCATTCTTGTGAATTTAAGCGGGCAGGTAATAGGTATCATAGATTCCTCCCATAACAGCAGTGATACCAGAAATCTGGTCAGTGCTATAGGGATCACGGATCTTCGGAAGCTGATCGAGAGAATGTCAAATGATAAGGATATTCCGTATCTTGGTATCCATGGTGCAGATGTGACGTTACAGGTGCATGAGGAACTCGACGTACCTTATGGAACCTATATCATGGAAATAGACATGGATTCTCCGGCAATGGCGGCAGGTATCCAGAGCGGAGATGTGATCACCGGAATTGGAGATACCAAGGTTACCAGTTATCAGGAGCTGATCAATGGTATGATGGATATGGAGCCGGAAGAAACTATGACGTTGACACTGCTTCGTCAGGGACCGGAAGGCTATACGGAAATGGAGCTTCCCGTAACGTTGGGAACCCGATAAGAGAAAAATCATGGACAAAAGGAAAGGGCAAAGCAGAAATGAAATATATTAAGGATTATAAAGACGGTGACAGAGTGTTTGATATTTACCTCTGTAAACATAAGATCTCGGCGGTAACAAAGAATGGAAAGCCTTATGATACAGTGGTACTTCAGGATAAAACAGGAACCATAGACGCAAAGGTGTGGGATCCCAATAATGCGGGTATCGCAGAATTTGATTCCCTGGATTATATTGAGGTGTATGGAGATATTACCAGCTTTCAAGGAGCACTGCAGGTCAATGTCAAAAGGATCCGTAAGTGTCAGGAAGGCGAATATACGCCTGCGGATTATCTGCCTGTCAGCAGATTTGACAGAGAGGAAATGTATGAGGAGCTGCTTTCCTATATTAACAGCGTGGAAAATGTTTATCTGAAGAAGCTGCTTCAGGAGTTTTTCGTAAAGGATGAGGCGTTTATCAGTGCCTTTAAGCAGTCATCCGCAGCCAAAACGGTACACCACGGATTTGTGGGAGGTTTGCTTCAGCATACACTTGGCGTAACAAAGCTCTGCGATTATTATTGCAATACATATCCGCTGTTAAAGAGAGATCTGCTGATCACAGCAGCAATCTGTCATGATATGGGAAAGACCAGAGAGATTTCTCTTTTCCCGGAAAATGACTATACCGACGCAGGGCAGTTCCTTGGTCATATTGTGATCGGTGTGGAGATGATCGGTGAAAAAGTGCGGAATATCCCAGGCTTCCCGGAAGTATTGGAGAATGAGCTGAAGCACTGTATCCTTGCACATCATGGGGAATATGAATTTGGTTCGCCAAAGAAGCCTGCGATCATGGAAGCCATGGCGCTGAACCTCGCAGATAATACGGATGCCAAGCTGGAGACTTTTACCGAAATTCTGGAAAGCAGCAAGGATAATAACGGATGGCTTGGCTTCAACAGACTGTTTGATTCTAATTTGACAGGAACCAGAATGGAATAATAGCAGGAAGCCATAATAACGCAGAAACAGGGCGGAGAAAAGCGTGAAAAACAGAGAAAACAGCTTTAAAAAGAATGACACTATAGAAACAGAAATTATAGATATAAGTCATGATGGAGAAGGGATAGGCAAGGTAGACGGCTATCCCTTTTTCATCAAGGACACTGTGATCGGAGACCGGATCCTGGCAAGGGTTACCAAGGCCAAAAAAAACTATGGCTATGCCAGGGTGGAAAAAATCCTGAAGTCTTCTGACTGGCGTACAGAGCCGCCCTGTAAGCTGTACAGACAGTGTGGCGGCTGTCAGATCCAGGCGATGGATTATCAGGAACAGCTTGCCTTTAAGCAGAGGAAGGTCCGTGATCAGTTGATTCATATCGGAGGCTTTTCGGAGAAGCTGATAGAGGAGACGGGAGAGCCTGTTGTGGGAATGGAACACCCTTTTCGGTATCGTAACAAGGCGCAGTATCCGGTGGGACAGAACAGGGATGGCGAGCCGGTGACCGGATTTTATGCGGGAAGAACACACAGTATCATTGAAAATACAGAATGTTATCTCGGAGCAGAAGAGAATCAGGTGATCCTTCAGGCTGTTCTTACCTATATGAAAGAAAATCATGTTCCGGCTTATGATGAGGAGAGCCACAAGGGGCTGATCCGACATATACTGATCCGAAAAGGTTTTACCAGCGGAGAACTGATGGTGTGCCTTGTGATCAACAGCAGAAAGCAGCTCCCCTTTCAGGATCGCCTGATCCGGCTCCTTCAGGAGATACCGGGAATGACCAGTATTTCCTTAAGCCATAATCTTGAAAAAACGAATGTCATCATGGGAGGGGAGGTCACTACGATCTGGGGTAATGACCGGATACAGGACACGATCCATGTAAGGGATGTCCTGCATGATTTTGCACTGACAGATCAGGGGATCACCTTTTTTATTTCTCCGCTGTCTTTTTATCAGATCAATCCTGTCCAGACAGAGAAGCTGTACAGCCTTGCGCTTTCCTATGCAGCACTTACCGGAAAGGAAACCGTATGGGATCTGTATTGTGGGATAGGAACTATTTCTCTTTTCCTTTCCGGCAGGGCAAAGCAGGTTTATGGTGTGGAGATCATTCCACAGGCCATTGAGGATGCCCGGAAGAATGCAGAAAGAAATCACATCACTAATGCAGAATTTTTCGTAGGAAAGGCAGAGGAGGTACTGCCAGAGAAATATGGACAGGAAGGGATCTTTGCAGATGTGATCGTGGTAGATCCGCCTAGGAAGGGCTGCGATGGAGCCTGTCTTGATACCATGCTGAAAATGAAGCCGGAGAGGATCGTATATGTGAGCTGCGACAGTGCGACTCTTTCAAGAGATCTGAAGATCCTCTGCGAGGGTGGCTATGAGCTGAAAAAGTGGCGGACGGTGGATCAGTTCCCGATGACCGTTCATGTAGAGACTTGTGTGTTGCTATGCAGAGCCGATACCTAGAAATCCTTGATTTTACGCAGTTTTTCGACCATTTCGTATTTACACCAAATGCGGAAAATGTGTTAGACAGATATCGCAAAATACAGAAATGATAATGATCCCAGATTTGTCATTCAGAACTGGATGCGAAACAGGAATACAGTTGAGTTTTTGGCGGTCTGGGAAGAACTTCACAATCCGGATTTTAACCGTGTGCAATTCGAGGCGGTTAGAAGTGAGGCGGGATTAAACAGATTTGTTATGACACCGACCAAATGGATTGAACAGACAAATGCTATTGGAATAGTATCGAAAGCAGGCAGGTATGGTGGAGGAACTTATGCACATAGTGATATTGCTATGGCATTTGCAACATGGATTTCTCCAGAATTTCAACTGTATATTATGAAAGACTATCGCAGACTGAAACAGGACGAAAATAGTCGCCTGTCATTGGATTGGAATTTGAACAGAGCATTATCAAAGGTGAACTATCGTATTCATACAGATGCAGTAAAAGAAAATTTGATTCCACCAGAACTAACACCGGAACAGATTGCCTATACATATGCCAGTGAAGCAGATCTTTTAAATGTTGCTTTATTTGGACAAACTGCAAAGCAATGGAAAAATAACAATCCAAGTAAAAAGGGTAATGTGCGTGACGATGCAAATTTAAATCAGTTATTGGTATTGGCAAATATGGAGAGCTATAATGCAATTTTAATTGAACAGGGAAAATCTCAATCAGAAAGACTCGTATTGCTTAGAAATTTGGCAATTAAGCAGATGGATACATTAGCCAGTATTAATTTATCAGCGGTTTCGGTGCTTCCAGGAGGTGATATGTAAATTGAAGAAAGAAAAAATCAGAGTTTATTTATATACACGCGTTTCCACAAGGAAGCATCCGACAGCGGAGAAAGTGGAAGCGATAAAGGATGCATTGAAGCATTTTGAAGTGATTTAATTGTAGCAGGGAAGGGGTGCAAATGAGTATGTTCTATTGTTTATATGATGATATTGTAGTGTTGTAAAATGTTGAAAAGAAGATATAAGTATAAAAATAAAAAAGAGATAGAGGAATAATATATGTCTCGCGTTTCATCTGACTGGGTCACAGGCAGCTTTATGCTAATTTGATACTGAATGGCAATCCGCCTATACTGGCATGATAAATGCCTGTACTGGCGGATTGCTCGTTTATTCGTTTTCTCTTAAACGCTCTATGATTGTAGATTTTGCAACAAACCGGTAAATTACTAATGGAATTAGTGTACCTAACAGTGCAAAAATTGGTAATAGCATAAGGATGGGCATTATTGTAAAACGGTAGGTAAAGAACCAGAACATATTGCCTAGTGTTGCGCCGGCCAGCGGGCTCAATGTGATTGCCAGAACGAGTGATAGCAAGCCTGCCCCCAGAGCATAAAACAAGCCCTCATACACCAACATTGTCTTGAGCTGTTTGCCTGTCATACCAACAGATTGCAGCATGGCAAATTCTCTCTTCCGGGTGATGATGCCCGTCAGAATTGCATTGAAAAAGTTGAGAATCCCTACCAATCCGACAATAAGGCTCAATGCTCCGCCAAGCAACAAGAACATGGAACGGAAACTCTCAAATTCTTCTACATAGGTTGCCTTGCTTTCATAATCGAACTGCGGATTGACATTCTTCGTATAATCAGACAGGAAAGCTTCCATCCGGTCGTTGGTATCGGTTGTCGTATCAAACGCATAGTACATGATGGTATCCGTTTTAGTATCCTGAATGAATGTCTGGTCATTGACTACAAACTCATCGTTGCCATAATAGCGGTAATCAAGTGGCCTTGGCACAGACACCAAAGCTATCACGGTATAATCAACATCCCGCCATTTTGCAGCCCGTGATGCCCAGACATCTGTGTCTGGATTTGGAATATCATCCCATGATCCATAAACTTCTCCTGTATTTGGATTGTAATATTCCAGTTCTTCCACATACCGCAGAGTTACGGTATCTCCGAGCTTTGCCCAATGGGAATCCATGATGGGATCGCCGTAATCATCTTCACTATATACTGCCGCAATGTATCGACCAGCGGGTTCATACAGTTTGGAAAGATCACCTTCCAAAACCTTCAGATGATCCAGGGCAAAGCTTTCCATTCCATAGACCTGGGCATTGTCGGCAAGGAGTCCCTCATCCGTTTTTTCTTCTAATTCAACAAGACGATCTAATTTTTCTTTACTGTACCACTGCTCCCGCAGGTGACGGTAATAATCTTCTGAAATAAATTCCTGAATGACGGTGGTTTTCCCATACACCCTTGCTCCATCAGTGATTTCTGCCTGAGATGTAACTTCATCGATGACTTCCTGTGGGAGAGGGCTGTCCGCAGAAAAATTCTGACCAACACCTGTTTGGAAATAGGCCGCATCTGCCAGAATGAAATCTGTAGCCACAAAATGAGACAGGTATTTGTCCATGTCAAATCCCTTGGTAAAGATAACGGTAAGATTTAATAACACTACTGCCAAAGACAAGGAGATCACCGTAATCCATGTTTTTCCTCGATTGCGTCCTAGGTTTGCTTTTGCCATGGAAAGAAGAGAAACTGTCCCTGTCGATTTTCTGGTCTTTCTCTTCATATTCATGCCTTCTGTATAGCGTACCGCTTCTACCGGAGAAACTTTTGCTGCTATTTTACCTGGACGGCGGCAGGAAATGAGTACTGTAAACAAGGCAAACAGCGCCGACACAACAAAGATCATCGGTCGCGCAGAAACCGTATTCACAATTCCATTGAGCCTTGCAATAATAACAGGGGTCAATGCCCCGCCTACCAACCATCCACCAAGTAAACCCAAAGGAATCCCGAACAGGCAAAGGACCATTGCTTGTTGTCGAATAATTCTACGCAGCTGGCGTGGTGTTGTTCCGATTGTTTTCAGCAACCCATAGAATCGAATATCGTTGGCTACAGAAATCTGAAATACGTTGTAAATAATGAGATAACCGGTAAAAATAATCAGTAATAAAACTGCTGCAATCGTTAGCACCGTCATAGGGTTTATGTTATCTGCTAACTGAGAAGCGCTGTATCCCCAGTTGATGCCCGTAGCTACATAATTATCCCCATCAATGCGGTTTTCATCCTGATAGCCGTGATTGCTCAGTACTTGCTGTATATTTTTTTCAATGTTCCAGGCGTTTGGAAACATCACGTCCATATTCCATTTTCCGGTCATTCCATCATTTGCCTGATCGGGAACCAATCCTGTTTCCTGATAGATGGCTTCTGCACGGCTTAGCGGAATCAGAACATGGTTTGCCACGATTGCTTTATCGTACTCCCACCACCCACAGAGGGTGAAGGTCTGGGTGGTTTCATGACCATCCACATCAAAAGTCATGGTGAACTGTGCTCCCAATTCAGGTTTGATGCCCAACAGTTCCAAAACTTTTGTGTCTGTTGCGGCTTCATCGGTTCCTTCTTTCGGCAGGCTGCCTGTAATCGGATCACAGTACATCCAATGTGCCTGCACAGCATCGGAATAGCCTACTTCGACATGAGATTTGTTAAAAGGAGCTTTTGAAGGCATTCCTACAAATCTGCGCAATCCCCACTGTTTAATCAGCGGGTCATCTTTGATTTCCTCAAACTGCTCCTCGGTCAGATATTTGAAGGTGCCATGGCTCCAACCGCCGCATTGACGAAAGTTGGATTGCTGAAAGCCATCATTGATGGAAAGTGCAATCGTGAATAGCGATGTAAACAGCAACGTTGTCAAAGTAATCGCAAAAACAGCAATCAAATTTCTTGTTTTTGATGCTTTCAGTTGTTTGTGGCTTAAGTTCCGGATACAGCGTTTGTTTTTTACATTCATAATCACCCCTCCTTACTTGTGCTCCACAATTTTGCCGTCCTCAATGCGAATAATACGGTCTGCAAGTTGGGCAATTTCTTCATTGTGGGTAATCATGACGATGGTCTGTGTATATTTTTGACTGGACACTTTCAGAAGCCCAAGAACATCTTGACTGGTTTTGGAATCCAGATTTCCGGTAGGTTCATCAGCAAGAATAATTGCAGGTTTAGATGCCAATGCTCTTGCAATTGCTACACGTTGCTGTTGCCCACCAGAAAGGTTATTGGGAAGGTTTTGTAGCTTGCTTTCAAGCCCCAATGTTTCAATAATACTGTCAATATAGGCGTTATCTACCTGTTTGCCGTCCAGTTGAATCGGGAGGACGATGTTTTCGTATACATTTAGAACGGGAACCAGATTGTAATTCTGGAACACGAAGCCGATTTTTCTTCGACGGAAAATGGTTAGGGCTTCATCCACCAATGAGAAAATGTCCTTGCCATCCACGATAACGCTGCCGGAAGTCGGTCTATCCAAACCACCCAGCATATGCAACAACGTAGACTTACCAGAACCAGAAGTGCCGACAATGGCAACAAATTTACCTTTTTCTACAGAAAAATTCACTCCGTCTAGTGCGTGCACGGAAGTTTCACCGGATCCATAAATCTTGATCAGGTCATTTGCCTGTAATATTTTCATAAGCTTTTTCCTCCATTAAAAAATCTGTATGTAGTTTTTGTTTCTACATACAGATCATATCACACAATTCTTTCCACAATCTTTCGAGAGAGAATTCAATTCTAACAGCTTTGTAAGATTTCAGCTTGTCTTGGAAGAAATACCGAAAAAGTAGAGCCTTTCCTCAGTTCGGAGGTCAACTTTATATACCCACCTTCGCTGGATATAATTTCTCGTGACAGATATAGACCGATGCCAACACCTTCATCTTCTCGAACATTTTCTGAACGATAGAAGCGAGAGAAAATCTTTGGCTGTTCCATTTCTTCAATGCCAATTCCTGTATCGGATACATCAATACGAGTGAACAATTCATATTCCGACACTTTTATGATAATGCTGCCGCAAGGGGTGTATTTGATCGCATTGTCCACCAGATTCCCGATGGCTTCCGTTGTCCATTTAGGATCAAAGGAGGCCTTCGCTTCACTGGGTATTACCTGTAAGTTCAAACCTTTGCTCTTAGCTTTGGACACATATTGTTTCTGAATATCGTTAAGCATTGTCTGAATAGCTTCCTGCCGTGGAGATAAGGTTAAAATACCATTTTCCAGTCTGGAAAGCTTTACCAGAGAATCAATTAAAAAGCGCAATTTTTCTGTCTGCTGTCTAATCGCATTCACATTAGAACGCATTTCCACGGAAAGTTCTTCTTCTGAAATCAATTCACTGTAAAGCAGAAGATTGGCAATCGGCGTTTTAGTCTGGTGGGAAATATCTGCGATAAGAGTTTTAATCTTATCTTTTTCAGCAGTTACATTCTGAGCAGAGATTGAAGATGCGGATGAATAATGAGCAAATTTGGTTTCCAGTGCCGATAAACGGCTTTCATCGAAATTGGATTCAGAATAAGTTCCGTCGGCAGCCGCATCCAACATCTGCTCAATGGTATCCATTGTCTTTTGAGTTCTGCGGTAGTTTATGAAAATCACAAGCACGGTAATTAGCACACAGGATAATACCAGAATAATAATCCAATTATCCATGCTTTTTCTCCCAAATGTATCCAATACCGTAGACCGTTTGAATATAGTCATGTGCTCCCAGCTTATCACGAAGTCGCTTAACCGTGACGGAAAGGGCATTTTCGTCTACATATTCGGCTCCGTCCGTCCAGATACGATCAATCAGAACACTACGGCTCATAGGTTTTCCATGATTTTCTACCAACAATCGAAGGAGCTTTTGCTCTGTCTTGCTAAGCTCAATGGCAGTGCCGTTTACCCGAAATTGCATTTGGTCAAAGTCAAATACAAAACCATCCATCTGAAATAACGCCGTATGAACAGATGTTGCTTGCTTTCGTAGTTGCGTATTGACTCTTGCTCGTAAAACGGAAAGAGAAAATGGCTTGGTAATATAATCATCTGCACCCTGTTCAAGTCCAGTCACGATGTCCATATCCGTATCGTTGGCAGTCAACAGAATGACTGGACACAATGGATCTGTTATTTTTAGTTCACTTAGAAAATCAAGTCCATTTCCATCTGGCAGATTGATGTCCAGAAGTACCAGTGATACACTGCCACAAAGCAGCTGTTCCCGTGTAGACTTCAAATTCATGCATGAAATTATTTGTCTATTTTCTGATTTCAAAGCACGGCATAAACCTTGATTTAAGCTTATGTCGTCTTCCACAATTAAAATTTGTTCCATGTTTTGCTCCAATCTACGCTCGTATATGTTAAAACCACCACGGCAGTTCCAGTCAGTGTATGTTCTATATCATCTGTGAAGCCATATCGGTATAAAAGATAGGTTTGTTCCCGCTCTCCAATTCTGTCCGGCAGAGAAGGTAATCTGTGCTTACGTTGTAAAAATCTGCAAGCGTTATAAGATTGCCGAGTGACATATCCATATTTTCATCTTTTTCATAATTGCCAGGCGTGGAGCTGGGGATACCGGTAGCATCGGATAACTCCTGCAACGACATTCTTTTTTCTGAGACTCTCAAAGCTTTCAGTCTTTCCGGTATAGTAAGTTTTGTATGCATAGTATGTTCCTCATTTTTAAAGATACAGATAGATTACCATGATATTGCCATGAGATAAAGAGAAATTCTATTCCTGTCTTGTCCCGGATATTGGGAAAATTGATAAAAACAAAATTTTTCCAGCATTTGTAACTTTTCTTTGAATCCTATTGACAGTCGTGAATACAACGAATACAATTATGACTAAAAGAACAAAAACAGTCAAACTTGCTTGGGGGTTATCACTTGGCGTTTACAGAGCAGAAAAATGAAATGATCCGCAAGGATTTGCTGGATGAAGCACTGTGTTGTGCCGTGACTATCGGAATGCGGAAAACATCGGTGGAGCAACTCACCGAAGCGGCTGGCATTGCAAAGGGTTCGTTCTATAAGTTTTTTCCATCAAAGGAACTGCTTTTCTTTGCTGTGCTGGAAAACATTCATACAGAAACTTATGCTGTAGCGGAGAAAGCTTTGCAGGACAATGCTGAACTTCCTCCGACCGAGCGGGCTGCAAAAATCATACTTGCCGCTTGTAAATACCTTTCCGATACCAAAGCTATGACCTTTATCGAAAATGATGCGGAGTATCTGCTGCGACGGATACCGGAGGACATCAAAAATGCTCACTATCACGATGATGAAATCCATATTCGTCAAATTCTGGAGGCGAGTGAGCTTATGCCGAAAGGTGGAATGGAACTGGCTGCCGCCACTATTCGTGGGCTGATCTTAACCGTTTCCCATCAGGGCGAAATTGGCAAACTGTATCCGCAGGTTTTGGAAACGCTGGTGCGTGGTGCCTGCAAAGAATTATTTGATTAAATCGAAAAGCTGCCGGTTGGCGGCTTTTCAAAAGGCCATGAGTTAGAGAGAGCTAACTGCTATACAGGAGGAGACAGCCTTTATGACGGCATGATCACCTGCACCACGCTGAGTGGAAAAGCGGTGTGCCGTCTGGTGTGGGATATGAACAAGGCGAAATGTGATGCTTATCTTGAAAAAGCACTGCCGGTTTATCAGACACTGCCCTGTCCCTAAATGGATTTCACACCGCCTTATGAGACGGTGGATAGTTTGAAAGTACGGCTGAAAGAAATGTACGATGCCGTGGAAATTGGCAATGTGAAAGGCGTTGCGTGGTTTGTTTGCTGGTGGGGAGGAAATAAGATGTCATTCTTTGAAAACACGAAAAAACCAGAAGGCCTTGGCGGAAAAATTATGGTAGCCATGATGAACAGCGGTCATGGCAAGCTGGCAGACTGGGGGATGTCTTTCCTGGGCCTGTCTACAGATGCAGCAGTTTTAGACTGCGGCTGCGGTGGTGGTGCAAATCTTTGCAAGCTGCTGAAACGCTACCCGAATGGAACTGTGACCGGCATTGACTATTCCTCCGTCAGCGTAGAGAAGTCTAAAAAGCTGAACGCAAAGACAATTTCGGAGGGGCGTTGCTGTGTGTTGGAGGCCAGTGTTGCGGTGCTGCCATTTGAAGATAATAAATTCGATGTGGTCACTGCCTTTGAAACCGTCTATTTCTGGCCGGGGCTGGTGGATTGTTTCCGTGAAGTATATCGGGTGACGAAAACTGGTGGTATCTTCCTCATCTGCAACGAGGCCACCGGTGATACCGACAAGAACGATAAGTGGACACAGCTTATCGACGGCATGACCATTTATCGGGATGCGCAGTTAAAGACAGCACTGAGAGAAGCCGGATTTACAAATATTCAAATTCACAAGAATAAAAAAGACTGGCTTTGCGTGACCGGGCAGAAACAGGAGAAACTCGGATGAAAGACGAAGATCTTCAATTTGATCGTACCTGCCATGTTCTGTACTCCAAGCCATGCAAGAAGCAGATTCGGGCAAAAATCGCTCTGCTGCATCGGAAAAGAAGTGCAACGCATGGCATGACTATGAAATGTCCGTTGCACCCTACGAGAAAGATAAGCCCATTTATTACGAATTTACTGCCTGCCCCATTGCGGAATTTGTGAAGCAGCATGACCTATTGGAAGTTATGCCGGCCATGTGCAATCCGGACTATGCCGCCATGGAGTTGCTCCACGCATGGCTGATGCGGACGACCACCTGTGCGGACGGGTGCAAGTGTGATTATACCATCTGCGGAGACAGGGATGAATATCTGAAAGAGCACCCCGAATATGTGGATGAGGCGGGATTTAGGAGGAATACATAAATGAAACACATTCATTTTGATACCGAAACGGACGGCTTTTACGGTGCATATTGGGCGTGTAAAACACCCTCTAACTGTGCCATGATCGCTATGATAGGAGATGACCCGGAGGATTACATGGCTCGTTCCTGCGTGAAATGGCTTTTGAAGCAGGACATCAATGTTCTCACCATGTCCCCGGCAAAAAAGGATTATGGTCATCACAACTATCCATTGGAGCGTGTGGAGTCAGCAATTAACTGGCTGAAAAACCATAGTATCCGCAAAATAGGTATTGTGGGTGCATCTACAACGGGTACACTGGCGTTGACGGCGGCAACCTACTTTTCGGATATTACCCTGACCATCGGCATGACACCCAGCGATTTTATCTGGCAGGGATTCATGCAGGGCAAGAAAGATGGTTGCAAAGAATGGCCTATTGAGGGTGAATCTCTCTTTTCCTACCAAGGAGAGCCTTTGCCTTATATGCCATTTGTTTATCAACACCCGCAGTATTGGCAGTGCATTGCCGCCGAAACCAAGCGTACCGGCGATATGGTCAACTCATGGAAGCTTTTTGACGATTCTGAAAAGGCACATCCTATTACAGAAGCCGAGTTCATCAAGGTAGAAAATATCAAGGGTAAGCTCCTGCTCATTGGCGCAGAGGATGATGTACTGTGGGATACAGCGAAATACATTCAGCGCATGGAAAAACGATTGGCAGAACGCCCACACACCTGCGAGGTAGAAGCAGCGGTATATCCTTATGCTACGCACTTTGTTTTCCCCGAAGGACTGATGAAGATCATGCTGCCTGTTGGGGCGAGTCTGTTTGTGAAAATGGCGTTTCAGAGTGCGAAGAAGCATCCAAAAGAATGCAAATCGGCTCGTGTGGATATTGATCGGCGTATCACCGCCACCATTGAATCATGGAAGAAGGCTACGATATGAAATACATAGGAATGCCTTTGGGAATATGGTTGTTTTTCAGGAAATCCTTTCAGCGGAATTTGACTGCCGTGTTTGAACTGACACCGACGGAAGCCCAAGCGGTCATGGTGGAATCAAAGGGGAAATACAAAGAAATCATTCGGAACCTGCCGGAGTTTGAAAAAGGCGACCGTTTTCAGATGAACATCGTCGGTTGTGTCATGCTCGGTGCGCTGGTGCTTTCCATGCCGCTGACCGCAACCCGTACTCGTGGAACATGGAGTATCTACCTTATGCCGATGACAGCGGATACGAAGCAAGGTTCACGAAATGTGGTATTTGCACTCTGATGCAGGAGTTGGGGCTTTTTGACCTTGTTCCGGCTATGTGCGCTTTGGACTACGCCATGAGCGAAGCGGGCGGCGCATCAAAATTTGTGCGGGAATGTACCCTTGCGGGCGGCGATGCCTACTGCGACTGCGGCTACAAAAAGAGAGCGGAGAAATAGACAATGGAATTTACGGAATTTGGCAATATCAGATCATATTCTTGAAATTACCTATCCTTTGCGTTGGGATTCAGCGTGATGATGGTGCTGGATGTGGTGTTGGGATAAGAATTTCAGCTTTGCTGCAAATATTTTTTACCAAATGGAGCGAAAAAAGCGGATCGGATTAGAACGCAAACTGCAAAATGAATATAATTACTACGGAAGCCGTGAAAACCGGCTTCCCTTAATCAACTTGGGTTAGTCTACTCTAACTTCCTTCAAGGAGGTGTGAAATTGAAAAATGTATACAATTCCTGGGCGATGTTTCATAGTACGGACATGGGCGACAATCTGGAAGAAATGGTGGAGACTGAGGACTGCAAGGTGTTGCGGATGAACGCCCGTACTTCTATTCCGGCCAAACTGAGAAGATCAAGGCAGTGCATAAGCTGCTGACCGACGATTTGACCCGAAATTACACCACCGAAGAACTGGCAAAGCAATTTGATCTCAGCACAGCGACCCTGAAAAACGGCTTCAAGGGTGTGTATGGCAGCCCCATCTATACCTATATCCGCAACTCCAAGATGAATGTGGCAGCGTCCATGCTGGTAACAGACCGTAAAAAGCGGATTATTGAGATTGCAGCTGCTGTCGGCTACGATAACCCAAGTAAATTTGCAGCGGCTTTCAAGGAAATCTTTGATACGACCCCTGCTGAATACAGAAATGACAGGAGGTAGAACATGAACACAAAAATAAAACGCTCCACTGCAACGTGGATCTGGGACTTTGCGGGAGAATATCGCTCCCGTTATGTACTCAGCGTTCTCAGTGCTGTGTGCGGCGTGATTTGCGGCATTTTGCCCTATTTCGTCATGGCGAATATGATTGGCGATTTACTGGGTGGATGCCGGGACATGAATATTTACTTACAACACTGCCTTGCGATGGCGCTTCTTTGGGTGGGGCGATGCGGCTTTCACGGCATTTCCACCACACTTTCTCACAAGGCGACCTTTGCGGTGTTGGGCAACATCCGCAAACGGGTATGTGAGAAGCTGACTCGTGTGCCATTGGGCACGGTGCTGGATATGCCCTCCGGCTCGGTGAAAAATGTACTGGTGGAGCGCATCGACAGCATCGAGACCACTATGGCGCATATCATTCCCGAATTTACATCAAACCTGTTGGTGCCTATTGCCCTGCTGGTGTATCTCTTTGTACTGGATTGGCGTATGGCTCTGGCTGTGCTGGTAACAGTGCCCATCGGATTCGGGTGCTATGCAGGAATGACCCGTGGCTATGCGGAAAGCTATCAGAACACCGTGGATAAAACCAAGATACTCAATGATACTGCGGTAGAGTATATCAACGGCATTGAGGTCATCAAGGCGTTTGCCAAGGCACAAAGCTCCTATGAGAAATTCGTGGTCGCGGCCAAAGAGGGTGCAAGCTGTTATGTGGAATGGATGCGGCGATGCAATATCTATTTCTGCCTTGCCATGTCCATTTTCCCATCGACCATGGTGGCGGTTCTTCCCATCGGCGGTCTGCTGTTCCGTGCCGGTACGCTGGATGCCAATACCTTTATTCAGGTCATTTTGTTCTCCGTTGGATTGATCGCATCCCTGATCACAGTTATGTCCTATGGCGACGATCTGGCAAAGCTGAGTACCATCATCGGAGAAGTGACCGGCATTTTGGAGCAGGAGGAACAGGAACGCCCGCAGGTATCCACTGCAGTGCCGAACAATAATGACATCGTGCTGGATAGAGTGAGCTTCGGCTATCACGAAAAAGAGGTGCTTCATGGTATCGACATGACCATTCGGGAAGGCACGGTCAACGCCCTCGTTGGTCCTTCCGGCAGCGGTAAATCCACTATTGCAAAGCTTATTGCCGGACTTTGGGATGTAAAAAGCGGCAGCATTTCTATCGGCGGCATGGATATTCGCCAAATGACCCAGCAGGACTACAATCAGTACATTGCCTATGTCTCTCAGGACAATTACCTGTTTGACACCACCGTTATGGAAAATATTCGTATGGGCAACCAGAGTGCAACGGACGAAGAAGTCATTGAGGCGGCCAAGAACAGCGGTTGCCATGACTTTATTATGAGTTTGGAGCATGGCTACCAGACCGTTGTGGGCGGTGCCGGTGGGCATCTCTCCGGTGGCGAGCGTCAGCGTATCGCCATTGCCCGTGCCATGTTGAAAAACGCTCCTATCGTCATTCTGGACGAGGCAACAGCTTTTACCGATCCGGAAAATGAAGCCCTCATTCAGTCCTCCGTAGCCAAGCTGACAAAAGGAAAGACCCTGCTGGTCATTGCCCACAGGCTCTCCACCATCACCAACAGCGACCGGATATTTGTGGTGGAGGATGGCAATATCCGCTCCAGTGGTATCCACCAGGAGCTGCTGGAAAAGGACAGTCTGTATGCACAGATGTGGCGTTCTCATATTGCTGTGCGGGATACAACGGAAGGAGGTGCAGTATAATGATCCGGATTTTTAGACGTTTTTTCGATTTTTGCGGTGAAATCAACAAACGCAAATTTACAAAGTCCATTTTCCTCGGTGTGCTGAAAGCTCTGTTTGAGGCTTTGAAAATTCCGGCTATCGCCGTGACCTTACATGGCGTTTTGATCGGAAATCTGACGGTACAGCATATCTTGCTGTCTTTCGGTATTATGTTGTTTAGTATCGCAGGCAATGCCTTTGCGAATTACCGCTCCACCATGCTCCAATGCGAGGCGGGCTACGGCACCTGTGCCGACAAGCGCATCGAAATTGCCGAGCATTTGAAGTATCTGCCCATGGGCTATTTCAACCAAAACAGTCTGGGCTACATTACTTCTGTTGCCACCAACAGCATGGAGGCTCTGGCAGACGTTGCCACCCGTGTCGTCATGATGGTGACCCAGGGCATTTTGACCACGGCGGTAGTTACGTTGATGATTTTGTCCTTTGACCTGCGGATTGGCGGCATCGCCGTAATTGGTGTGTTCCTGTTCTTTGCCGTCAACGGCTGCTTGCAGAAGAAAGCAAAGACGGTCGCACCTGTAAAGGATGCTTCTGACCGCAAGCTGGTGGAAAAGGTGCTGGAGTACATTCAGGGTATTGCGGAAGTCAGGTCTTACAATCTGACCGGAGAAAAGAGTAAGGCTCTGAATCAGGCCATTGACGAAAACACAGCGGCAAACATAAAATTGGAGATCACCTTTGTTCCCATCATGTTTATACAAAGTCTGACTGCCAAGATCATCGGCGTGGTCATTGCAGCGGTGTCCGTTGCATTTTGTCTGAACGGCAGTATGGAACTGCTGAACACCGTAGTCATGATCATTGCCGCATTTATCCTGTTCGGTGCGCTGGACAGTGCCGGCAGTTACTCGGCACTTCTTAGAAATGTTGACCTGAATGTGAGCAAGGCACAGTCCGTGCTGGATATACCTACGATGGACATTGATGGGCAGGACATTACGCCCACCAGCTATGATATTGATGTGGAAAATGTGGAGTTTTCCTACGACAAGCGAAAGACTATTGACGGCATTTCAGTGCATATTCCGCAGAAAACCGCCACAGCCATCGTGGGTCCTTCCGGTGGTGGCAAAACAACGCTCTGCCATCTCATCGCCCGGTTCTGGGATGTGGACAAGGGCTGCGTTAGCTTAGGCGGTGTGGATGTAAAGGAATACAGCATGGACAGTTTGATGCGCAATTTCAGCTTTGTGTTCCAGAGTGTCTATCTGTTCCAGGACACCATCGCCAACAACATCCGCTTCGGCCAGCCGGATGCACCCATGGAAAAGGTCATCGAAGCGGCGAAAAAAGCCTGCTGCCATGATTTTATTATGGCATTGCCCGATGGCTATGAAACTATCATCGGAGAGGGCGGAGCCAGCCTGTCCGGTGGCGAAAAGCAGCGCATTTCCATCGCCCGTGCCATCATGAAGGATGCGCCTATCATCATCCTAGATGAGGCCACAGCGAATGTTGACCCGGAAAGCGAGCAGGAGCTGACCGCCGCTATCGAAGCATTGACAAAAGAGAAAACCATCCTGATGATCGCCCACCGCCTGAAAACCGTTCGCCATGCCGATAATATTCTGGTGATCGACGGCGGTAAAATCGTCCAAAGCGGTACCCATGACGAGCTGATGCACCAAGGTGGCATCTACCGCCGCTTCGTGGAGTCCAGAGAACTGGCCGTTGGCTGGAAAGTATAAAAGAAAGAAAAACAATATGAAAAGGAAAAGATTTAATCAACATCGATATTTATGCTGCCCATGCTGACAGTTATCGAACCGATCGTTCCCGGCGTTCCCATGATGCTGTTTTGCACCAAGGTCAAGAAATTTGGCATTCATAACCTGTCAGAACTCTCTTTCGGTCAGCTTTGAGAATTGCCTGTTCAGAGGCAATGAGTACCAGATCTTTAATTATACTCAGGGACAGCCGCACCGGGTTGCAGTATCAGAAAACGCCTACAGCAAAAGTCAGATTATAGTAGCTCAGTTGTGGTTCAGACTATTGAATAAAATTAACATAAAACATAATATGACCGGGAACAGGAGCCCAACGCGCATGCCCATATGGATACTGCCTCCAAATATGTCTGCAACCTTTCCCACAATGGCGGGACCTATGCTTCCGCCAAGATCACCTGCCATTGCTAAAAGTGCAAACATTGCAGTTCCACCTGTTGGAAATGCCTTTGAAGAGATGCTGATTGTTCCCGGCCACATGATTCCGACAGAAAACCCACATACTATACATCCTGCAAGTCCGATCATCGGATTTTCCGAAAAAGATGCTAATACATAACATATAAAGCATAAGATACCGGAACCAATCATAAATCTGTCCAGGTTCATTTTGTCACAGGCTTTTCCAAACAGCACTCGCGAAATTCCCATTGTCACAGCAAACATACAAGGCCCGGCAAGATCTCCAACTGTCTTTGAGAGGCCGAGTGCTGATTCTGCGTATGCAGATGCCCATTGTGCCATGGCAAGCTCGGATGCTCCGGAGCAGACCATCATCACAATGGCAATCAGGAACATGGGTTTTGAAAATAAATTCCTGATGCCCATTCCCTGCCCTTCCTCAACTAAGGATTCAATCGGGCAGGTTGCAAAATTGTAAATATTAACAGCAGGGATCAGCGCAAAAATAACAGCAAGCCATTTCCAACTGTCAATTCCAAACAGCAGAAAGAAAACTGTCGAAACAAGTATGGTTCCAACTGCTCCCCAGCAGTAAAAGGAATGTAGAAGACTCATAGTAGCCTCCTTGTTCTCAAATGGACATGCCTCCACAATGGGACTTCCTAAAACCTCGATCAGGCCGCTTCCGATTGCATATAAGATTACGCTTATGATAATACCGATAAATGGAGAAGGGAGTATTTCCGGTAAAAATGCCAGACCAATGAGTCCTGCAGCCGAACATACTTCAGAAGCAACAATACATACTCTGTATCCAATTCTGTCTACGTACCTGGCACAGAATAAATCTACCAAAAGCTGGGTAAAGAAAAAGAAGGTTGATATCAGGGCAATGTTTCCAAGTGAAATATTGTAATCTGTATGAAATTTCAGAAATAGTAAGGGTGCAAAATTTGCAGCAACTGCCTGTGTGATAAATCCTAAATAACATGCTGATTTTGTCTTTTTATAATTCTTCATCGATTTTCTCCTCGGATCTCTTTGCTGTATTTATTTGTTCAGCATCATCAAATAGAACTATATAACATTTTTACTTCTTTTTCACTGTATTATTTCGTCAATATACTGTAGAATATCATAAAATTGGTTGTGTGGAGGCTGCCATGTCACAGATAGAAAAGTTGATTTTAACTGTATTGACTGGCATTGGCATGCTGAATTTGAATTTGTATATATCGAAGCTGGTATGGTTCACTTTCATATAGGGGAAAAGAATTTTGATTTGTCTAAGGGACAGGGAATTTTTATCAATTCCAGGGTTCTTCATAAAATGCATTCCGAAAACAACGCTGCAATTCCTAATTTTCTCTTTCTTCCATCTCTGATTGCTCCGACAGAAAGCCTGATCTATCAGAAATTTGTGTTACCCTTTTTGAACGCATCTCTGGATTATTATATTTTTTCTTCTTCACAGGAGTGGCAGGAAGAAATACTGTCTGAGATACAAAGGCTTATACAGCTCAGCAGATGTGAAATAAATGAACTTCAGATATCTGTTCAGATACAAAAGATATGGGAACTCATAACGTCAAATGTTGTCTGCTGCCTGAAAATTCAAAGTATGAATTCATCATCACTTGCACGATTACAAATGATGATGCAGTTCATTCACCTGAATTACACGGAAAGAATTTCCCTTTCAGATATTGCTAAAGCTGGTAATGTGAGTACCAGTACTGCCCTGAATTTATTTCGGAATGTGCTGAATACATCTCCGGTCAATTATCTGATATGCTACAGGCTAAAGGAAGCAGCATTACTTCTTAGTAATACAGAAAAGAAGGTAAGTGCTATTTCAATAGATACGGGATTCAGTAATAAAGATTATTTCTGCAGATCATTTAAGCAGGTGTATTCCTTAACCCCTTCAGAGTACAGAAGGGCAAAGAAATGGGAAGGTGGACATGACACTTCCACTTCCTTTATTTCAATATCAGAAAAATAAATCAGGAATGGTTCACACTAAAACAAAATATCAAAATGCTTGATTTTCACCTCGTAGTATCGTAAAATGATACTGTGAGGTGAAAATATGATAAAAACAACAGATATGATTCTGGAAGAGCTGCAATCATATGCAAATCCGAAAACAAAACTTTCCCGTATGGTGAAGCAGGGGAAATATTTTCAGATTGCCAGAGGATTATATGAAACGGAAAAAAATGTACCGGGACATCTGCTGGCTGGAAGTATTTATGGACCATCATATATTTCTTTTGAATATGCACTGGGATTTTACGGAATGATACCAGAGGCAGTATATACAATTACGAGTGCTACTTTTGAAAAAAAGAAAAAGAAAAAATATGAAACCACTTTTGGAACATTTACCTATCGGGATGTGCCATCGGCTGCTTTTCCATTGAATATCCGGCTAATACAGGAAGGTAATTATTTTTACCGGATTGCAGAACCGGAAAAAGCGCTCTGCGATCAGCTATATACTATGCCACCGGCAAAAAACATAAAATTACTGGCTGAATTACTATTTGATGACCTGAGGATTGAAGAAACTGAACTTTTGAAACTGGAGATAGAAAAGATTGTTTTTCTCTCAGACAGATATCATTCTACTAATATAAAGAAACTCATAACATTTTTGGAAAGGATAAAAGATGAGTGAAGTCATAGAACAAATGTTAAAAAACTATAATGTGGGAAATATCTATGATCAGAAAAATGCGATGAAAGAGATTATGCAGGAAATCGTTCTGTGTGGTCTGTCAAGGGCGGGTTTCTTCCAAAAGGCAGCTTTTTATGGTGGTACGGCACTGAGGATATTTTATGGACTTGATCGTTTTTCGGAGGATCTGGATTTTTCTCTGGAAACAGCGGATCCTTCTTTTGACCTTATATTTTATTTCCCTGTGCTCGAAAAGGAAGTAAAAGCCTTTGGGCTGAACGTTACTATTACGGAAAAGGAGAAGACGATAGAAAGTAATATCCGATCTACGTTTTTGAAAGGGAATACAAAGGAGCATCTTTTGTTGTTTTATGCGGACGAACAGGCAGCAGGTAGTGTGGCCAGAAGCGAAGCGGTTAAAATTAAGTTTGAAGTTGATGTAAATCCACCTGCATATGCGACCTTTGAACACAAGTACCGGTTGCTGCCGTCTCCTTATGAAGTAAATATGTATGATATGCCTTCTTTATTTTCCGGGAAAATTCATGCTGTACTTTGCAGAGCATGGCAAAGTCGAATTAAAGGCAGGGATCTTTATGACTATGTTTTTTATCGTTCCAAAGGGACTGCAGTTACCAGAGCTTAAGCAAATGCTTTATGACAGATTTGACTCTATTGATTTTGTCCAGGCAAAACAGGATGTAGAACCATTTATTCATGATACCTCTGTTTTGAATGTCTGGAGCGCAGAATTTTTTAAGCAGATCACGGAAGGACTCAGAGCATATTGATCTGCCCTTACCCCCAAATAATCCTAATCAGACCCTTATCCAGCATCAGGGTGCGGTTCCAGGGATTCAGGATAACTCCTTTGATTTCTTCTGTTTTCAGGGCTGCGTCAAACAGCTGCCGGATATCTGTGAGAAAGGTGGACATGACACTTCCACTTCCTTTTAATTCCTCGTCAAAGCTGGTGAAGGCGGCCCACCAGGTGGTGCCGTCCGGAGCTTTTACAGCCTGTACATTGATCTGGGTTCCGGCAGCGGCAGGTTCAACTGCCAGGATAAACTGCCCCTGTTCCTTCATTCGCCGTCTGATGACAGTCAGTGTGTGTGCCAGCAGCTCATCGCTGGGCTCCTGTTGAAGAGCAGCAATAGCAGTTTCTATTTTTTCATTTCCTTTTAAACGTTCATCCTGGTTTGTCATAAGTGATTTCCAATTCCTTTTCTGATAAATTCTTCTGTTTTCTGCATAACTTCTTTTATGATGTCCAGATTCCGGAATACATCACCGGTTTCCAGTGAGTGGTTTGCATTTTCATAGAGAAAAAACGGTATCTGATGTTCCTGGCATTGCTGCCGGATCACTGCGGTATTAACCCAGGGATCGGCAGTTCCTGTAAAGGCGATTCCATTCCGGGGATGAAAAGCAAAGGTCTCTGCAAGCGGCGTATACAGGATATGCCGGCAGGGGAGGCTGTGTTCACTGGCATAACGGGCAGCGATGGCAGTACCAACACTCTTTGAGATAAAGAGGATTTCGTCACAGCAGGAAGCCACGCCTGACTGCTGTGAGAAAACTGATGTCTTGGCAAGTGCATTCTCCGCCTGCTCATACAGCTCCAGAAAAGCAGCTTTCATATTGGCAGGATTTCCGAGGAGATCCCGGATCTGTGTTGTATATGATAAAGTAATATGCTGATCAAAGCCGCAGGCAGCAGCAATTTTTCTGGCGTAATAGAGCAGAGGTTTATCGCAGTGGTAGCCGACGCCGGGGAAGTAAACAGCCAATTTCATATTTGAAGTCTCCCATCTGATTCTTTATGTTCTATTCTGATTTTGGACAATGTATTTTCTATTATATTACCATAATTAAATAAGTGTTGAAAGTACCTACAATTTTGCTATGATAAATAAGGAATTAGAGAATGATTATCCGATCATGGAGGAAATTATGTTAAAAGGAATCATTGATACTCACTGTCATATGGACGATCCCTGCTTTGCAGACAGACTGGATCAGATGCTGGAAGAGCAGCAGGAAGCAGGTGTTGTGGCGATCATGAACTCAGGCTCAGAGCTTCCTTCAAGTCTCCGTTCCTGTGAGATGGCAGAGAAATATGACATGGTATATGCATCTGTTGGTATTTACCCTAATGAGACAGCGAGTCTTCCTGAAGATTATATTGAGACACTGCGAGGGTATGCGAAGCGTAAGAAGGTAGTGGCTATTGGTGAGATCGGAATGGACTATGGCTATGAAGAGCATCCGGATCCGGCCATTCAGGAGAAATGCTTCAGAGAGCAGCTTGTTCTGGCAGAAGAGCTGGATCTGCCGGTTGTTATCCATAACCGTGAGGCAGATGAAGACACGCTGCGTATTCTGAAGGACTATCATGTAAGAGGAGCGATCCATCGTATCTTTTCCCCTATTGCATATGCAAGAGAATTTATCAAAATGGGAATTTACATGGGCTTTGGCCCCCAGATCACTTACCCGGGAAGTGACGGTCTTGTGCAGCTTGCCAGAGAGTGCCCGAAGGAACTGATCCTCCTGGAAACGGATGCACCATTTTTACCAAACTATGGAATGGAGATGCCGGCGACACCGGATATGATCGCCAAAGTGGCAGAAACCATTTCAGAGATCAGAGGAGACATGACTCCTCAGGAGGTTGTGGATACCGCAAGGGAAAATGCAGCCAGACTTTATCACATTGCTTGCTGATCTCGGGATAAAACAAGGAGATTTGTGAGATAGACAAAATGAGAGAGGACGAAAACATGAAGAAAAAACTGAATGATTTTTTCAAAATCACAGAGCGTGGTTCATCTATCAGTACTGAGCTGATCGGTGGCGCAACAACCTTTGCAACAATGGCATATATCCTCGCATATATGACCTGGTCAATGTCAGCGATTCCCGGAATTAATCTGACGGGTGTACTGATCTGTACCGCACTTGTAACAGCAGCAGCCTGTCTGGCTATGGGATTATATTCCAATACCCCGATCTGCCTTGCACCGGTACTTGTCATTCCCGGACTGATCGCAGGATGGGTTGCAGATGGTACTGCTACCTATGCACAGGCATTTGGTATTGTAGCTATTTCAGGTATTGTATTTATTCTGGTTTCCTTATTTAACTTAAGAGAGCTTTTTGCAAGATGTCTGCCAAAGAACCTCAAGATCGGTCTGGCAGCTTCTGTAGGTTTCCTGATCGCCCGTGTAGGTATGAATTCCTGCGGTCTTTATGCAGCAACAGAATCAGGACTTACTTATGGCGATTATCATGCAAAGAGCACGATCCTTGGTGTGATCGGTATCGCAATCTGCTTTGTGCTTACCTATGTAAAGTTCAATATCAATGGACGTGAGTACAAGATCCGTGGTGCACTTCTGATCGGTATCATCCTGACCACTATTATCGGAATCCCCATGGGTGTTACTGTTCTTCCGGAATCTATTTTCACTATTGGTGGATTCAGTGCCATTAAAGATGTAGCATTCCAGGTAGATATTTTCGGCGCACTGAAGCTGAGCTTCGTACCGTTGATCATGATGCTTCTGATCAACGACTTCTTTGGAACCATGGGTTCCGGATTTGCGCTTGCCGGTAAGGCAAACCTGCTGGATGAGGATGGAAACTTCCCTGCATTTGGCCGTGTATTCCTGGTAGACTCCTGCTCCACACTGGTAGGTTCTATTTTTGGTATTTCCACGGTAAGCTGTTTTGCAGAGTCAGCATCTGGTATTGAATCCGGAAGCCGTACAGGTTTGAGCAATGTAGCAACCTCTTTTCTGTTTCTGCTTTGCTGCTTCGTAAGCCCTCTGTTCCTGATGATCCCCGGCGCAGCAACCGGTGCAGCACTGGTAGTCGTTGGTATTTCCATGCTGGAGACTGTAAAGGATCTGGACTTTGAGCCGATTGAGTTCCTGCCAGTTGCAGCTATGTGGCTGACCACCGTATATATGTCAGATTATGTAGGCGGTATTGTGATCGGTATGTTCGTATATATGTTTATCAATATTTTCCGTGCCCTGTTTGAGCGTGACAAGAAGTATATTCCGTCACTTCCTGTATGGGTCATGACAGCATTGATGAGCTTGTATTACATTTTCTAAGAAAAGGACAGGAACAGAAAATGGAAGCGTCCATGATAAAAAAGATCGTAGATGATGTCATGCCGCAGATGATCTCTGACAGGCGTCATCTTCATAAACATCCCGAACTGTCATTTGAGGAATATCAGACGACAGAATTTCTCTGCAGGGAACTGGAAGCGGCAGGGATAGAGGACATCAGAAGACCTGTGAAAACTGGTGTTGTGGCTGTTATCCACGGAGCATATCCGGGAAAGACGGTTGCTATCCGTGCCGATATTGATGCCCTTCCGATCCAGGAAAAAAATGAGTTGGAATTCTGCTCTGTCAATGATGGCGTTATGCATGCCTGCGGACATGATGGTCATGCGGCCATGCTGCTTGCGGCAGCCAGGATTTTTGAACAGCATAAGGATGAGCTGCATGGCAGTATCGTATGTATCTTCCAGCATGCAGAGGAAGTGCCGCCGGGAGGTGCACAGGAGCTGTATGAGGCAGGTGTTATGGAGGGTGTAGACGAGCTGTATGGACTGCATCTGTCTTCCAATTTCCCGACAGGGACTTATGGCGTCCGAGCAGGGGCTCTGACCTCAGCAACAGACCGTTTTGATATCCGTGTGATCGGCAAGGGAGGCCATTCCTCCATGCCGGAGCAGAGCATTGATCCGATCGTGACAGGAGCGGAGATCATTGTGGCACTGCAGTCCATTCTTTCCCGCAGGGTGGCAGCTTTCGAGCCGGCAGTGCTGTCAGTATGCCAGGTAAATGCAGGTGATGCCTACAATATCATACCTGGTGAAATGACACTGACCGGTTCTACCAGAACCTTTTCCGAAGAGATGCGTGGGAAAATGGAAGCTATGATCGAAGAGATCATCAGTGGCATCACGAAATCAGCGGGAGCTTCTTATGAGTTTAAGTTTGAAAGAGGCTATTCCAGCGTGATTAATGATAAGGAATTGACCGAAAATGTTGAGCAGCAGCTGAAGAAGCTGTGGGGTGAAGAATCGATTCTGCACATCAATCCCATTATGCCAGGCGAAGATTTCTCTGCCCTGCAGAAGAACTGTCCGGCCTGCTTTGTAGAGATCGGAACAGCAGATGAAGAGAAGCACACCACATTTCCGCACCACAATCCCAACTACCGGATGGACGAGGAAGGGCTGCGCTATGGACTTTCCTATCTGCTGGCAACGATATTTGACCGTCTTCGGGCATAGAGGTTTTAATAGTAAAAATTTGCGCTCTCAGGTGTATCTGTGATATACTTGAGAGCGAACCTGTTTTTGGGAAACAGACAGGTGTAAAAAGGAGGAAGCAGGTATGGCTTTTTGTCAGAATTGCGGAGCAAAACTGGAAGAAGGAGTGAGGTTCTGTCCCAACTGTGGATCTGCAGTAGAAGGAAATACAGCAGGAAAAAATGGTACAGCCGGAGCAGACAGTACACGTACATCAGGTACACAGACCAGTGGATCCACAAACGAAAAGAAAAATTTTGAGGAAACGATCCAGGATCTGAATGATACCGAGGATACCACGGATCAGTTTGACCCGGCAGATATACAACAGAACAAGGTGATGGCAGCGCTTTCCTATATCGGGATTCTGGTGCTGGTACCGATCCTGGGGGCAAAGGATTCCAAATTTGCCAGATATCATGCAAATCAGGGACTGCTGCTTCTGATCGCTTCTGTAGCATACAATATTGCGCTTCGTATCGTGAATGCGATCCTGTATGCGATCAGCTGGAGACTCGCGTTTATCGGAACGATTCTCAGTGCAGTCAGCATTGCTTTCTTTGTATTGATGATTATTGGTATTGTAAATGCAGCAAATGGCCGGGCCAAGGAGCTGCCGGTCATTGGTAAATACAGGCTGCTGAAATAGGAGTTTGTGAGTAAGGAGTTTTTATGTTATTAGATGTTATTGCAGATACACTTGTAGATGCGTTAAAGCTCCTGCCCTTTCTGTTCCTGACCTATCTGGCTATGGAATATATTGAACACAAGGCAGGAGATAAGGCGGAGAAGCTGGTAGAAAAGGCAGGCGGCTTTGGACCACTGATCGGAAGCGTTCTTGGTATGGTGCCACAATGCGGATTTTCCACTGCGGCGTCTAATCTGTATGCAGGAAGAATTATTACGCTGGGAACCCTTATATCTATTTTTCTTTCCACATCAGATGAAATGCTGCCGGTATTTATTTCCAATCAGGTAGCTATCGGAACGATACTTAAGATCCTGTCGATTAAGGTTCTGATCGGTATGGCAGCCGGCTTTGTGATCGATCTTGTACTACAGAAGAAGCATAAGGAAACGGGAGAAACGGAGCACCTGAAGATTGATGAGATGTGCGATCACCAGCACTGTCATTGCGGGCAGGGAAATATCTGGAAGGCAGCTATTTCCCATACGCTGCAGATCCTGTTTTTCATCGTGGTTGTTTCTTTTATCCTGAATCTGCTGATCAGTTATATCGGGGAGGACAGTCTTTCAACACTGCTCAGCAGCAGACCGATGCTTGGCCCTGTGATCGCAGGTCTTGTGGGACTGATCCCAAACTGTGCGGCATCGGTGGTACTGACACAGTTGTATCTGGAAGGAATGATAAATGGCGGTGCCATGATGGCAGGACTCCTGGCAGGAGCCGGGGTAGGGCTTCTCGTGTTGTTCCGTGTTAATGAAAATGTTAAAGAGAATCTGAGAATTGCGTTGCTGCTCTATATCATTGGAGTAGTATCAGGAATTCTGATAGAAACAGCCGGTCTTACCTTTTAAGACCGGCTGTTTCTGGATATAAGGGGGATATCATACTGCAGTCAGGGGGATGGCTGCAGCTTTAAGAAGTAAGCAAAATCATATCTGTAAATTCTTCAGACGGTAAAATTCGCCCTTCAGAGCCATTAATTCTTCATAGGTTCCAAATTCTTTAATACCACCGTTTCCTACAACAGCGATCCGGTCAGCATCACGGATTGTCGATAGTCTGTGTGCCACGATCAGAGTCGTGCGGTTCTGCACCAGATTGTGGATTGCCTCCTGGATCTTTTTTTCAGAGATTGTATCAAGTGCAGAGGTGGCTTCGTCCAGGATCAGGATCCTGGGATCCCGTACAAAGGCTCTGGCAATGGAGATCCGCTGTCTCTGACCGCCTGAAAGGCTGTTGCCATGCTCTGTGATCTGGGTATCCAGTCCTTCTGGAAGAGAAGCGATCAGCTCATCCAGATTGGCTGCCTTAACCACCTGGTCCATCAGCTCATCAGAAATATGGTTCATACCATAGGTGATGTTATCCCGGATCGTCCCGGAGAACAGGATCGACTGCTGGGGTACGACAGCAATATGGGAACGGTAGCTTTGGAGGTTTAAGGTATTCAGATCCATACCGTCAATCAGTATCCGGCCTTCTGTAGTTTTGATAAAGCCGATAACAAGATTCAGGATCGTGGTCTTTCCGGCACCGGAGCCACCTACGAAGGCAACTGTCTCACCGGGTCTGATATGGAAGCTGACATCCTTAAGGACAGGTGATTCGGCATCGTGATACTGGAAGGCCACATGGTCAAAGGTGATGTCACCGGTAAGCTCCTGGATCTTCTGTTTATTCCGGTTATCCTCCACGTCATGACAGAGCAGGATATCACCGACAGAATTGACGGACTCAAGTCCCTTGGAAATAATGGGAAGCAATGTAATGATACCGGATACCTGATTGACAATAGAGGAAAAGTAGGTCTGGTACATAACTACTTCACCGACGGAAATACTTCCCCTGGAAGCAAGATAACCGGTAAACGCAAGGCACAGTACCTGGAACAGCTGGAATGCAACCCAGCTTATTGAAGAAAAGTAGGTCTGGATCATGTCCAGCTTCAGCCCTTTCTGTGCTACATTACTGAGCTGATGGTCGATCTTGGAGGTTTCCTGCTTTTCCAGGGCGTGGGCTCTGGTAACCGGGATCAGCTCCACCATTTCCATGACCCTGACAGAGGTTTCCTCCATTTCCTTACGGAAATCGGAGTTGTACTGCTTGATCCTGCTTTTGAAGGAAACCATCAGAAGGACAGCAACCGGGATCGTAGCCAGGAAGAACAGGAAGACCGTCAGGCTTTTAAAGATGACAACGCCAAAGGCCACAATAATATTAAGCAGAATGCTGAGTACACTGATAAAGATCTGCGAGGACAGGGTTTCGATCTGCTCCACGTCACGCATGATCTTGGACTGAAGACGGCCGGATTGCATTTCATTATGGTAGGAAATGGAAAGCTGCTGCAGCTTCCTGACCAGAGAGCTTCTCAGCTCCTGTTCTACGCTCCTGACAGTTTTGGCATATAGCCAGGTATGCAGATAATTAGTAAAAATGTTCTGTATCATAAAGAAGGACATGAACAGCGCATTAACCAGGATTTTTATACCTGCGTTGTCAGGTCTTTCTGTTGCTATATTGATGATATTTGCCGTTACAATGGGAAGAACCCAGACAGGCGAATGCTTGATGGCAAAAAATACAATGGAAAGAAACAGCTTTCCGTAATATCCCTTATAAATGCTGAGAAGTATTTTCAGGCTGTTGCCTTCGTTTCTTTTAAAGGTCTCCAAAAGTGCTTTTTCAGAAGCATCCAGGTCGATGTCCTCTGGTCTTGTAAAGTCAATCATGTCAGTTCATTTCCTTATAATAGTGATGTACGACTTCCAAAGCAGGCTTTCCGTAAATTTCATAGCCGGTATTGGCTGCAGCTCCTGATAGAGGATATTGCTTTGCAGCCCAGTCCCATATACAGAAGCCTCTGACAAAGGGGCGCTTTTTGCAGGCTTCAAACATGGCCTTGTACCACGAAGCCTGTTCGTCAGGGGCAGCCTCCCCACGGATGCACCAGTCGTTGGGAACGAGAAAGGAGCCTTTGGTAGACATGCAGCCGCACTCTGCGAAGAAAAAGGGCTTGTTAAATTTTTTTACGACCCTTTCAATCCGGTCAAGCTGATTTTCCCAGTCATTTACAGGGTAATAGCCGCTTGAAGAGATCACATCCACGCAATCCCACCAGGTAACATTATCTTCCTGATATTTGTCTGTATTATAAGAAACCGGTCCGTGATAGACCTCTTTGATATCAGATATCAGCTTTCGCCACTCAGCATCCCGGTGCTCACTCATGACCATCTCGCAGCCTGCGATAAACATTTCGCAGCCACTTTTTTCAGCAAGGGCTGCATAATGAAGCTGAAATGCGGTGTAGGAAGCAAACCAGTTACTCCACTTAGGTTCACAGGGGACATCCTTGTCGAAAAAGCTGATGTGGGCCCGCCAGGTTCCGTTCATGCAGTTGACAGTGGGCTTTAAGGCTACTGAAAGACCAAGGCTGTGAGCATATTCAATGATAGAAAGAAACTCTTCATCAGTGGCATTGGCCTGCGTTTCACGAGCAATGGTTTCTGACTGAGGGGTTTCCTGAAGTCCGTTTGGAACAAGAATGATCAGGTTGGCACCTGTCAGCTTTTTCAGATTGCGAAGACTTGCTCTTGCGGATTTGGTATCCAGCTTTCCTCTGCGGGAAAAGGGGGCAAAGGTAATGCCCTTGATCATCTGCATCAGTTCCATATCGGACTCCTTTTTACAAAATTATACTTTCTGAAACAATAAAAAATATAGCACTTTCCTTGTCTGTCCGGTATAATATAGTCATGTGAAAATTGTATAAATCTATTTTGGAAAAGAGCAAAGAAATGCAGTATTTATTTGAATATCATGATACACTGGATTCACCTTATGAGGCATTTTTATATGATACCTCACAGATGGCATTTCCCATACGATCCCACTGGCACTATTTTATGGAGCTGATCTATATGAAAGAGGGAACGGCGCTGATAGAGTGTGATGGCTGCAATTATATTCTGGAGCCGGGGGATCTGATCATTTTTCATCCGGAGGCGGTGCATGGGATCTATGCAGTTACCAATGGACCACTGAAATATGAGGTGCTGAAATTTGATACTAACAGGCTGTATACAGAGAAAAGCTATGCGCCGAGTCTTCCCATGATCCTGCGCAGTGCGAGCAAGGATGAGCATGCAAATGTTTTTTTTCAGGAAAGTCAGCTCCGGCATCTGCCAGTGGCCTCTGTTTTTGAACGATGCAGGGAAGAACTTGAGAAAAGAGATTATGGTTATGGGATCATTGTCCATGACAGGATCTGTGATCTGATGGTAGGACTGATCCGTATCTGGAGAGAAAATGGTTTTGATACGGATAAACTGGCCGGACAGCCAAGGGAGATCAATTCCTTCCGGGATATCACGACTTACATAGATGCACATGCCGGTGAGCCTATCCGGGTGGAAGAACTGGCAGACCGGTGCAATATGAGCTATTCTTATTTTGCTAAAAATTTCAAGCAATATTATGGACGTTCCTGCAAGGAGTATATTGAGCTGATCCGGATCAGTAAGGCGGCAGATATGCTGCTGTTCACAGATTTTGACTTAAGCTATATCAGCCAGGAGACCGGGTTTTCAGATAGCAGCCACCTGATCAAGACCTTTCGGAAGTGGAAGGGGATGACGCCGAAGCAGTACAAGCAGCAGTACGAAAAGGGATATCAGCGGAAATCTCCTCTGTCTGTGACGACCTCATAGCCAATGCCTTCCATGCGCCGCTGCATACAGCAGCGGCATTCAGCAGCTTCATCACCGGTGCAGATCTTGTTATCATAGAGAAGATATTTGCCCCGTACATCTGTGGGGGAAAGATTTGGCATCACCACATTGGCACCGGCCTGTATGCCCATTTCCCTTCCCAGAGGATGAATGGTGCCAAGGGCAGTGGTGGCAGGCAGCAGCACATGGGGGTGCAGGAGCCTTATAATGGACAGAAGCCGCAGCGTTCTGTCGAGTGTGCCGGCGGGGCGGTCTGCAAATGGGGTATCCTTATGGGGAATGAAGGGACCGATGCCTGTCATTTCCGGCTGTAATTCCAGAATAAACATAAGATCCTCATAAAGACTGTCCATGGTCTGGAAAGGAGATCCTACCATAAAGCCACATCCGGTCTGGTAGCCGATTCTTTTCAGTGTCCTGAGACAGTTTTTTCTGTGGGAAAGGGACATTTCCGCAGGATGGAGCTTTCCGTAATGTATTTCATCGGCAGTTTCATGCCGGAGCAGATACCGGTCAGCGCCGGCATCAAAGAAGCGCCGGTAGCTTTCTTCTGACTTTTCACCAATAGAAAGCGTGATCGCACAGTCAGGGTAGGAGGAACGGATCCGGGATACGACCGCACAGATCTTATCATCGCTATACCATGGATCTTCTCCACCCTGCAGGACAAAGGTACGGAAGCCAAGCTCGTAGCCGTTTTGGCAGCAGGAGAGGATCTGATCCTCTGTGAGGCGGTAGCGGTCAGAGCGCGTGTTGCTTCTCCGGATGCCGCAGTAATAGCAGTCATTTTTGCAATAATTGGTAAATTCGATCAGTCCGCGGATAAAGATCTGGTTTCCGTAAACGGAGTCTGCGACTGCCCTGGCGGTTATTTTTAAACGGGTCAGAAGTGATTCATCTTCTGTAGTAAGAAGGTGGACAAGCTGATCCTTTGTAATATTTTGTCTGGTTCTGATTTCTTCGATCAATGACATCTTTATTTATTTCCTGTTTGTATAAAGAATACTGCTGAGGGCGGCAAATTCCTCCAGTGAAAGGGCTTCTCCCCGGATGGAGGGAGAAAGCTCCATTTCCAGGAGAGCCTGCTCTACAGTCTCCCTGGTAATACCGGGAAGACCTGCATGAGAAAGGCTGTTAGTCAGTGTCTTTCTGCGCTGCTGGAAGGAGGCACGGATCACGTCGAACAGAAATACCTCATCAGGAACAGTCACGGGAGGCTTATCATGGCAGGTGAGCCGGATCACGGCACTGCCGACATTTGGCTTTGGGATAAAGCATTCCGGAGAAACGGTAGCTACGATTTCAGGCTTTGCATAATACTGGACCGCCAGGGACAGGGCACCGTAATCTTTCGTGCCGGGACCGACCTGCATGCGCTGTGCCACTTCCTTCTGTACCATGATAGTAATGCTTTTTAAAGGGACATGGCTTTCAAAAAGTCCCATAATAATAGGAGTTGTAATATAGTAGGGAAGGTTGGCAACGACCTTGATCGGTCGGCCGTTGTTTCTTTCTCTGGCAAGAGCGGCAATGTCCACCTTCAGGATATCTTCGTTGATAATAGTGACATTATTATAGGGAGAAAGGGTGTCTGCAAGAATGGGGATCAGTGCCCTGTCAATTTCTACAGATACCACTTCCCTGGCACTTTCAGCCAGATACTGGGTCATGGTTCCGATGCCGGGACCGATCTCAAGTACAAAATCATCCCTGGTGATCCCTGCGGAGGAAATGATCTTATTCAGGATATTTCCATCGATCAGAAAGTTCTGCCCGAAGCGTTTCTGGAAGTTAAAGTTATATTTTTTCAGTATTTCCAGCGTTCCTGCCGGATTTCCGAGAGTTGGCATATGGGTATCCTCCTTACTCTTTTATGCCAAAGAGCTTTCTGGCATTCTGCTCTGTGGCTGCTGTGATCTGTTCTTCTGGAAGTTTCTTGATCTCACTGATTGCTTTTATCACATAAGGAAGATTCAGGGAACTGTTCCTTTTTCCTCTGTTTGGCACAGGGGCAAGATAAGGACAGTCTGTTTCCAGAAGGATTTTATCCATCGGAAGATATTCTACCACATCAAAGAGCTTTCTGGCATTTTTAAAGGTAAGTACACCGCCGATTCCAAAAGAAAAGCCGAGGGAAAGGAAATTCTTTGCCATTTCCAGAGAATAGGAGTAGCAGTGGACAACACCGCCAATATTTCCGGCATCAGCGGATTTCATGATATCATAAGTATCTCTGGCAGCGTCTCTGGAATGGATGATAACAGGAAGGGCGGCTTCTTTTGCCAGAAAGAGCTGGCGCTCAAACCATTTCTTTTGAATGGTACGTTCCGGATCCCCATTCCCTTCATAATAATAATCAAGACCGATCTCACCGATAGCCACTACTTTACCACCCCTTTTCACGGAGTGCTCGGTGGCAAGAGTCAGGATGTGCTGCATGTCTTCTTCTGTAAGGGCAGCAGTGCCGGAAGGATGGACGCCAAGGGCTGCATAGACAAAAGAGTACTTCTGTGACAGGGCAAGGGTAGTCTCTACGCTTTCCATATCGGCAGCAACATTGATCACAGCGCCGATGTCATTGTCCTTAAGGCTCATGAGAAGACTGTCCCTGTCCTCCTGAAAAGCCTCATCATCATAATGTGCATGGGTATCAAAAATCATAAGAAAAACTCCATTTTCAATTTTTTTAAAAATTTTTGAAAAAATACTTGCAATTCAAAAAGCATTATACTATAATAACACTTGCGTTGCAAATGATACACAAGATTTTGCAAGGGAAACGCACCGCTAGCTCAGTTGGTAGAGCACCTGACTCTTAATCAGGGTGTCCAGGGTTCGAGCCCCTGGCGGTGCACTTACAAGTACCGTTTTTGAGGACATATGAGCCTTGGGGATGGTGCTTTTTTTTGTGTCCTTTGACAGAAAGGGCATGCTATGGTACACTTAAAAAATGAAAATCGGGTTATTTTGTCCATAAATCTGAGAGCATGAGGTGAGTACCTTGGATAAGTATGAATATAAAGTACGTGCAGAAGAGATTAAATCGCTGATCGCTGACGGCGAATATGCGGAAGCTGCTAAGATTGCAGATACCATTGACTGGCGCAGGGTCAGAAGTGTGATGATGCTCTGTACGATCAGTGATCTATATAAAATCAACAGAAGATATGAGGACAGCAGGGATATTCTCCTGCTTGCCTATGAGAAGGGCGGCGGAAGGCGCCCTATTGTTTATTCACTTTGTGAGCTTTCCATTAAGCTGGAAGAATATGTGCAGGCAATCGAATACTATAAGGAATTTGTGCAGCTTGCGCCGAAGGACTCTGGCAGATACATTCTTCAGTATAAGCTTTATGAGGCACAGGAAGTCAGCCTGGAAGAGAGAATTGCAGTACTGGAGGAGCTGAAGAAAAAGGATTACCGTGAGAAGTGGGCTTATGAACTGGCATATCTTTATCACAGGGTAGGACTTGAGTCCAAATGTGTAGAGGAATGTGATGAGATGTTCCTTTGGTTTTCTGACGGCAGATATGTTCTGAAGGCGCTGGAGCTGAAAAAGCTGCACCAGCCCCTGACAGAGGAGCAGGAAGCGAAATATGAGCAGATGAAGCATACCGGCGGCATTATTGAAGCCGATATTGTGACAGAAGGAAAAGCCATTCAGGAGGAAGCCGGACAGGCGGCAGCAGAAGAGGAAGAGGATGATGAGTTCAGCAGGGAGCAGAATGTACTTACAGATCCTACCCAGGAGCTGCCGGGCAAGAGTCTGGATGAGATCGAAGTCAAGACAGTTGATGTAAGTCAGTATAATACCATCAATCTGCAGAAAGAGCTTGCGGAAAGCATGAAGGAATTTCTGGGGGTATCATCTCATGCAGAGGAACGTGAGAATGCCGTACAGAAGGAAACACAGGATGTGGAAGAAGAAGCAGAAGCTGCTGAAGCAGCAGATATCCATGAGGCAACAGCATCAGAAATGCCTGCGGAGGAACTTCCTGCAGCTTCCGGACCGGAAACACCGGCTGCTGTTAAGCAGGATACCGATGAAATGCAGCTGATCAGTGAGGATATGTTGACTGACAGTGATTCAGAAGCAGCAGATCCTGTATCTGAGGAAGTATTCTTTGGCAATACCTCTGAAGTTAAGGTAGAAGATGTGATCTCTGAGCTGGTGGAGAAGGATGCACAGACCTCACGGAATATTGCAGCCATGCAGGAGTCTGTTTCTAAAGTGGCCGACAGGGCAGAATCTCTGCAGAAGGACAGAGAAAGACTTCCGGAGGCGTCACCAAATCCGGCGATCAGTAATACGGGTGTGATCCGTACATTTCACAAGCCATCAGGTTTTGATGATATCCTTTCTCAGGAATATGACGGACAGATCAGTCTGGCCATTCCGGAGGAAGAGCAGATAGAGAAGCAGATCACCGGTCAGCTGAGCATTGATGATGTTATGGCTGAATGGGAAAAGATGAAGAAAGAAAATGAGCAGAAGATGATGCAGGAGATCAAGGAGCGCGTACACAAGCAGACAGATTCCCTGTTTTCGGATTTTGACGAGGCGACTAAGACAGGACTTCTTGAAGAACTGGAAAAGGCCATGGTGGATGCTGCTGTGAGGGAAAGTAAGAAAAGAGCAGAAGCAGAGCGCCCCAAGGTAGTAAAGGTTTCTGATATTGACGCAAAGGAAGAGGAGAAGGCTGAAGAGCAGCCGGAAAAGCAGCCGGAAGAACAGCCGGAAGAACAGCCGGAAGAACAGCCGGAAGAGCAGACGGAAGTCATAGAAGATGCTGAGATCATAGAGGAAGAGACCGGGGAAGCGGATAAGCCTTTAGACGAAGCCCCCCCCAGTGAGGAAGCAGCGGAGAAAGAGATTGCTGAGGAAGAAGCAGCAGAAGAAAAAATAGAAGAGGAAAAAACGGAAGAAGAGGGAACAGTAGAGGCAGGGAATTCCTATACTGCACGCGAAATGAGCAGGAGTGAGAGAGAGCAGTTCGCTCCGTTCATCCATCACAAGAAAACAAGAAAGCAGATCGTAGAGGTAATTGATAATATCAGTCTGGCATCTTACACAGGAAATGTTGTGATCACAGGAGAAGAGGGCACAGGTACCACTGCACTTGCCAAGCTTCTTGTGAAGGAGGTTCAGCTTTCTGATAATAATTTTTCAGGCAAGGTGGCCAAAATTTCCGGGGGCAATATGAACAAGAAGGAAGTTGGAGCAACCCTGGACCGCCTCCTTGGAGGGGCGCTGATCATTGAGGGTGCAGCTTCCATGAAGAAGAATACAGTGGAATCCCTGATCAGAGAGCTGAATCAGGAAGGAAAGGGACTGATCATTATCCTTGAAGATAAAAAGGAAGCGATAGAAAAGTTCCTGACGAAATATCCGGCACTGGCAACAATCTTTAATCTCAGGGTAGATGTGGAAGCACTGGATGATCAGACACTTGTTAAATACGCAAGAAAGTACGCCCTGGAGCAGGAATATGCGATTGATGAGCTGGGTGTTCTGGCACTGCATACGAGAATTGCAGATATGCAGACCAGTGACCATGAGGTAACACTCTCAGAAATTGAAGAGATCGTGGATGAAGCGATCTATTATGCAGATAAGAAGACACCGAAGCATTTCTTTGATGTGCTGTTTGGCAAGAGATATGATGATGAGGATATGGTTGTTTTAAGAGAAAAGGACTTTATGCATTACTAAAAATCAAGGGGGTTTTCTGCATGGAAAAGAAAAAACAGACCGAGGGAACCGTATTTATTTCAGAAGCAGACCAGTATTTATTTGCTCAGGGTACACACTATGATATCTATAAAAAGCTGGGTGCGCATCCTTCCGTGGAGAACGGCAGAAAGGGAACTTTCTTTGGTGTATGGGCACCGAATGCTGCCAGCGTACATGTGATTGGTACCTTTAACGGCTGGAACGAAGAGGCAGCACCTATGACAAAGCTTGGTGCGGGTGGAATCTGGACGGTTTTTCTTCCGGGTGTAGGAACAGGGGAGCTGTATAAGTTTCTTATTACGGCACCTTCCGGCGAGAAGCTATATAAGGCAGATCCTTTTGCCAACAGCGCAGAAATGCGCCCCGGGACTGCATCAAAAACGGTTGATATTTCCGGCTATAAATGGACAGACGATCTGTGGCTCAGGGAACGTGAGGAAAGGGATTATTATAAAGAGCCGCTGGCAATTTATGAATGTCACATCGGTTCCTGGATGAGACATCCAAGACCGGAAGAGCAGGGCTTTTATAATTACCGTGAATTTGCAGACAGAATCGTAGAATATTTAAAGGAAATGAAATATACCCATGTGGAGCTGATGGGTATTGCGGAGTATCCCTTCGATGGCTCCTGGGGTTATCAGGTGACCGGATACTATGCACCTACAGCAAGATATGGAGATCCACAGGACTTCATGTATCTGGTAAACAAGCTTCACAGGAATAAGATCGGTGTGATCCTGGACTGGGTACCGGCACATTTTGCAACAGATGCACATGGACTTGGCAGATTTGACGGGCAGTGTATTTTTGAAGATCCGGATCCGAGGAAGGGCGAGCATCCGGACTGGGGTACCAAGATCTTTAATTATGGAAAGAATGAAGTTAAGAATTTTCTGATCGCCAATGCATTATTCTGGATCAAGGAATTCCATATTGATGGTATCCGTGTGGATGCAGTGGCATCCATGCTGTATCTGGATTATGGCAAGAAGGATGGCCAGTGGGTGCCGAATAAATATGGCGGGAATAAGAACCTGGAGGCAATTGAATTCTTTAAGCATCTGAATTCAGTAGTGAGGGGTACATATCCCGGATTTATGACGATTGCTGAAGAGTCAACCGCGTGGCCTGGTGTTACACATTCTATTGAAGAGGACGGTCTCGGGTTCAGCTTTAAATGGAATATGGGCTGGATGCATGACTTTTGTGAATACATGAAGCTGGATCCTTATTTCCGTAAGGATAACCATTATGCAATGACCTTTGCCATGAGCTACAATGAGAGTGAGCATTATATCCTGCCGCTTTCCCATGATGAGGTAGTCCACCTGAAATGCTCCATGGTAGAAAAGATGCCAGGCTACAAAGTAGACAAATATGCCAATTTAAGACTGGGTTACACTTATATGCTTGGACATTCCGGCAAGAAGCTGCTTTTCATGGGACAGGAATTTGGACAGGAAAGAGAATGGAGTGAAGCAAGGGAGCTTGACTGGTTCCTTCTGGAGAATGATCTGAATAAGGGTATGCATGATTATGTGAAAGAGCTTTTGCAGATCTACCGCAAATATCCCTGCCTGTATGAAAACGATAACAGCTGGGCAGGCTTTGAGTGGCTGAACTGTGATGACAAGGACAGGAGTGTATACAGCTTCTTCCGTAAATCAGAGAATGGAAAGAATGAACTGTTATTTATTCTGAATATGACTCCCATGAAGTGGGAGAATTACGTGGTTGGAGTACCGAAGAAAAAGAAATATAAGCTGCTTCTGAACAGTGACGATACAAGATTTGCGGGAAATGGAAATGTGATCCCGAAAGAGCTTGCAGCAGAAGCAAAGCCGTGTAATAACAAGAAGTACAGTATTACATTTGATCTGCCCCCGTATACAGCAGCAATCTTTCTTTTTTAGAGGTTAAGAAAACAGAATATGTTACCGAAATAAAGGGTGAATGATATGGTCATTCACCCTTGTTTTTTGCAAATAATAGGATAAAGGAAATGAGTATGAATATTATCTTTAACGGGACAGGACAGGATCCCAAGGCCTATTTGAATAAAGACAGGGAGACAACAGGATATCAGAAGGCTGACAGTACCAGAGAGGTATGTTCGGCTGGGTTTGCATTAGACATTTCTGGCACAGTTACGGATAACAGCGCTTACGCAGGTCACGGAAGGACCGCAGAAGAGGTTATGCAGAAAGCGGGTATGGAGGATATTACTGCCCGCAGGAACTATATGGCAGTGATGTCTAATTCTGTATCTGACGAAGATTTTGCGAAGCTTCAGGAAGAAGGCTTTCATCCGGGCAGTACAGAGATCGATACGGTTGTCACCATTGTTGACAAGATAAAAGCAGCTCTGTTAAAGGGAGGTACACAGGTTGTTGGTTATACTGATACCATAGACGGTGAAAGCCTTGCTAGAATCACAGGAAGTGAGAGCTTTGCCAGAGAGCTGCAGAAGCAGTTCACAGAGCAGGACATTCCTCTGACAGAGGGGAATATAGAGGAGGCTGTAACGACCTATGAGCAGCTGTCCTCCGTTTCCACTCTGAATGAGGACACCATACGATATCTGGTAGAAAATCAGCTTGACATTACTCCGGAGAACATTTACTTTGCCATTCATGCAGGATCAGCAGGAAGCGGCAGGACTGGACAGGGATACTACAGAGCCGGTGAAATGGATGGCTATTATGTAAAGAAACCGGAAACCGTGGAGTATGAAAGTCTCATGCCTCAGATTGAACAGGTGATACAGGAAGCAGGGCTTTCTGTTGATGAAGAATCTGTTTCCGATGCCAAATGGCTGATTGAAAGGGGGATACCCTTTAACACAGATAATCTGACAAAGCTGCATGAGCTGGAGAAAATGACGTTTCCCGTTTCGGAAGAGGATTTTCTGAAAGCGGCGGCAATCGCCATTTCTGATGGAAGGGCAGTGCGCAATGCTGATCTGACTGCGGAGGAGAGCCTTCTGCAGCAGGCAGTAAGAATAGAGGAAAGTACGAAGGAGCTGACAGACCGGGACGCAGACAGGATCCTGATATCAGAGCTTCCTTTTCAGCTGAAGAATCTGTTTGCAATCCATGCAGAGAGCACAGGCTTGGAAGAGACTGCAGATCAGAGCAGCAGTGATTCTCTGCAGGGAGCAGGCATGAGTGCAGACAGGCTGCAGGCCAGAAGGTATCTTGAAGAGGTACGGCTTTCCATGACAGTCAGTGCCAATTTAAAGCTTTTAAGGAGCGGCTTCCAGATTGAGACAGCTCCGATGGAAGAATTGATCCGCAGGCTGTCAGAAGCAGGGATACAGGTGGATAGAGAGCTTACAGGAGAAACTGATCCGGTAAGAGCACAGGAAAAGGCAGGCTGGTACAGAGATTCCCTGCAGGCAGCAGAAAGCCTGAGGAGAGCTCCGGCAGCAGTGGCCGCGCAGATCGAGTCAGCTGATACACTGGAGGAGGCTGCACAGAAGAGCAAAGCTGTCCGTATCTCCATGGAAAAAGCCGGTGAGAAGTACGAAGAGCTGATGACAACTCCAAGAAAGGATCTTGGAGATTCCATAAAAAAAGCATTCCAGAATGTAGATGATATCCTGGCGGATATGGGTAAGGAGCTGACAGAAGAAAACAGGAAAACGATCAGGATCCTTGGCTATAACAGCATGGATATGACAGAAAAGAACTTTGAAAGGATCCGGGCATCAGAAAAACTGCTGAAGAATATTACAGACAATCTAAGACCGGGAGAGGTTCTTTCCATGATCAGGAAGGGGATCAATCCTCTTACCATGACGCTGGAGGATCTTTATACCTATCTGACGGGGCAGGAGCAGATGCCTGAAGAGGAGCTTGCCTCCTACAGTGAATTTCTTTATCACCTGGATCAGAAAAAGGAAATCAGTCAGGAAGAGAGAGATGCCTATATCGGTATTTACAGACTTTTCCGTCAGATTGAAAAAGGGGATGATGCAGCACTGGGCGCTGTGGCAGATACCGGCAGGTCAGAAACCCTTGAAAATCTTCTGTCAGCTGTGAGAACGGCGAAGAAGAGGCATATGGATTATAAAATCGGTGATGGGAAAGAGGTTATCGCAGCCGGTGACCTTACAGATTCCATCATTGCGCAGATCGAGCGGGGCTTTATCCATACAAGAAAAGAAATGCAGCAGGCATTCACAGAGAATGATGATCCGGCGGCAGATGAGCTGGCAGAAGGGACACCGGCTGAAGGAGAAATAGCTGGAGGGGCAGAGAATTTCCGTGCAGCGGTCGCCAGCGAAGAAGAGATTTTCCGATATCTTTCAGACAATGGACAGCCTATCACGGCAGATAATCTGCTGGTGGCAGGAGAATTGCTGCGGACACCTGCAGAACTGTTCAAGGGTATCAGGGGCTTTGAAAGAGGAGCTCAGACAGCTGGCAAAGCGAAGAAGGATCATGCAGACAGGACAGCCAGGGAGCCATCAGATGAAGCTGGTACAGACAGGATCAGTATAGAAGACCTTGGAGAAGAGCTATTATCCGGATTTACGACACAGGAGAGTGCAGGTAAGGCTTATGACCGCCTGGCAGATGTTTTGTCAGAGCAGATTGAAAGACAGGCCTTTGAGAACACAACAGATATCCTGGACGTAAGATATCTGCACAGTCTTTGCAGACAGGTAGGCTTTCTGAGATCTATGGCCAAAGAAGAAAATTATACCCTGCCACTTCAGATAAATGGAGAGCTGACAGCGGTAAATCTGACTATGATCCATAAGGAGGGGGCAGAAAGTAAGGTTACTATCTCTCTGGAAACGGAAGCGCTTGGAAAGAATGCAGCGGAGTTTTCCTTTGGAAAGATGGGACTTACAGGCTGCAGCATCAGTCAGGAAAGACGTGCTGCAGAGAAGCTTTCCGGAGAGGCTGAGCTTTTCCGGCAAATGCTCTCTGAGGAAGAGATCCGGGCAGGAGACATTCACTTCATTACAGAAGAAACCCTGGATCCTGCCGGTTATGCGTTAAAGACCGGATCTGGTAAGGAAAAAGGACAGACGGATGCAGCCCTGTACCGGGTTGCCAGAACATATATCAGTTTTATCAGACAGATAAGCAGAAAGGAATCAGAATAAGATGAAAATTAATTTTAATGCGTCCGCAGCAATTGCCAATAATGCACTGACAAGAAACGACAATAAGCTGGCGGCATCCCTGGGAAAGCTTTCCTCCGGCTATAAGATCACGCACGCCAAGGACAATCCGTCAGGACTTGCCATGGCCAAGAGAATGAATGCACAGATTGCGGGTGTTTCTGTTGCAACAGATAATGCAGGCGATGGTATTTCTGTGATCGAGATCGCAGATGGAACCATGTCAGAGATCCATGATATGCTGCAGCGTCTGAATGAGCTTTCTGTAAAAGCAAGTACAGGAACCCTGACGGAACAGGATCGTGAGATCATCAATAATGAAGCCCAGCAGCTGAAAGAGGAAATTGACAGAATCTCAGGAGAGGCTGAGTTTAATGGACAGAAGATCCTGGATGGATCCTTTGACCTGAAAGGGTATACCGATAACGTTGATGTGAAGGTTGCTTATTATGGAGATGAGGTTAAGGCGGGACAATATCAGGTGGCAGACCTGAAGATCGGTACGGATAAGGATGGCGACCTGGATTCGGCAAGGTCCTCTGTAACAATTACGGGACCCGGCGGACAGACTGTTGCCGGAGCAAAGATAAGTGGTGTAGACGGTAATATCGCCACGATCACCGGAGACAATGGATTTGAACTGAAGCTGGAGATCCGGAGCGGCATTCAGAAGGATGCTGTTACTACAGTTAACAATTTTAAGATGGAGCTTGCAGGCTTTGGCGCTATGGACACCCAGATCGGTGCTAATGAAGGACAGCAGCTTGGCATCCGTATTCCCAGGATTTCCTGCCTTAATATGGGAATCGAATCCCTGGATCTGACGACCGCAGAGGGGGCGACAAAAGCGATCGATCAGGTTGATGCAGCTATTAAATATGTATCGGAGGCAAGAAGCCGGATCGGTGCTTACCAGAACCGTCTGGAGCACACAGTCAGCAGCCTGGATATTACTTCGGAGAATATGACGGCAGCTTATTCCAGGATCATGGATACAGATATGGCGGAAGAAATGACAGAATATACAACTCTGCAGGTACTTTCCCAGGCAAGTACCTCCATGCTGGCTCAGGCCAATGAAAGACCTTCCCAGGTACTTCAGCTTCTGCAGTAAGTACAGATTTCTGACACATAGAGGGAAATGAAATGACGGATGAAAAGAAACAGCAGTATACGCTGAAAATATCTCAGGCAAGCCGGACACAGCTTGTAGTGATCTTATATGAAATGACACTGGATTATCTGAAGGAAGCAGAAGATGCGGCTGGCAGCAGGGATGAGGCAGCCTTTCATACCGGTATCAAACGGGCAAGGGCATGTATTCACGAACTGAGCCACTCTCTGAATCATGAATACCCTGTTTCCGGAAACCTGCTGCAGCTCTATCTCTTTGCGGACAGGACGCTGATCCAGGCAGATGCCAGACAGGATGCCGCACTGCTAAAGGAGCCGGAGGATATGGTCAGAAAACTTAAGGATGCTTATGAGACCATCAGTGAGCAGGATGATTCCGGTGCCGTTATGGAAAACACGCAGGCCGTTTATGCAGGACTTACCTATGGCAGAGGAGCTCTGAACGAGAGCTTAGCTGATCAGGGTAGCAGCCGGGGCTTCCGTGTTTAAAACAGAAGCAGTAGTTTTTTCTTCAGGCAGCATACACAGGTGTGCTGCCTGTTCCATTAAAAATTTATAGCGCTTCAGCACAGAATTGACCTCGTAGATATAGCAGTCGATGAGATCCGGTTCTGTGACATTGTCAAAGCCCGCATATGCGATCTCCAGGGCTTTTTTTGTTTGCTCCAGATCAGAAAGAAGAGCATTTCTCTGTAGTTCTTCCTCCGAAAGGGTTCTGTTGGTATGGGAAGAAAATCCAAAATATGATTTCATGTGCAGCCTCCCAGATATTTCCTTTTGAAAAAAGTATAGTCCGGGTTTCTGGCTTTTATTCATAAATTACATGAAGAAACATATATAATTACAGGAGATGTCTGGCTGGCCTGGACATACAGACAGCTGGACTGGAGAGAGGACGGAGAAAGATTTAAAAATAATGAAATTGATGGAAAAAATTTTGAATTTCATATTGCGGGGCATGGCAGGCTGTCTGCTTTTTTATCTGGGGAATCAGGTGCTTGGCGGCATCATGGAGGGGATCCACGTTGGCTATAATCTGATCACATTTTCTATAGCAGGTTTTCTTGGGATCCCCGGGGTGCTGGCACTGTATGGTGTGCAGTTTTATATGCTGCTGTGAACGGATGCTACATTTCCAGGTGGTAACCGCAGCAATCCAGGATCAGCTCACAGAATACAGAATTGGCCCATGAAAACCATGGACGGGTATATTGTGCAGGGTCATCTACCAGAAAAGCCTCATGCATGAGGTCAGTGCCTGCATCTGTATGAGTCAGCGTGTCAAGGAGCTGCTCACGCTCTTTGGCAGATGTAGTAGTCAGTGCCTGCATGGCGAGTCCGATATGCCATATATAACGGGCTGGTGTATGTGGGCTTCCAATGCCTTTTGTACAGGCTCCGGCATAATAATAAGGGTTTCTGTCACTGAGGATGATCTCTCTTGTGTTCAGATATCGCCCATCTTTCCTGTCGCAGTATCCGATATAGGGAAGTGACAGAAGGCTGGGAAGATTGGCGTCATCCATGATGTTATATTCGCCAAATCCGTCTATTTCATAAGCATAGAATTCTTTGCTTTGACCAGGAACAATAGAAAGGGATTCTATTGCTTTCCGCAAATCTGAGGAAAACTGGTGTGCCTCTGCTGCTAACACAGAGTCATGATATATCTGCTCAGCTATTTCTGAAATATTTTCAAGAATAACGCTGGCGAGCATGTTGGAAGGAATTAAATATCCATAAGTACAGGAATCATCACTTGGGCGGAAGCCGGACCATATCAGCCCAATATTGCTTTTTACCAGTGCGCCCTTTCCATTTCTGGATAATGTGTCAGTGGGAACGCAGTTCATGCGTTCAAAGGTGTAGGGAGATTTATGCTCGTGATCCTGTTCTGTACGGAATACGGATATAATCGTTTTTGCGGATTTTAACCAGTCCATGGTAAAGTGTGCTGTATAACCGGTATTTTTCCAAAAGAGATAAGAGAGCTGGACAGGAAAACAAAGAGAATCAATTTCAAATTTTCTTTCCCATAATTCCGGCTTCATATCTGTTTTGTCGTGCTCCCAGCAATTACCATTTGCACATTCATTAAAGGCGTTGGCATAGGGATCTATCTGGATACATTGCATCTGCTTCTGGATCAGGCCGCTTATGATGTCGGCAATCTCCGGATCCTCTTTGGCAAAAAAGAGAAAAGGACGGAGCTGGCAGGCTGAATCACGAAGCCACATGGCTGGAATATCTCCGGTAATAACAAATATGGAACCGTCGTCCAGTACTTTTATGGTGGTCTGTAATGTGTTGGAAATACAGTTTTCAAACATAACAGCAATTTTGCTGTCAGAACCAAACCGGTCTTTTACCTGCTGGATTGTCTGGTCAATGACAGGATAATGATCTTTTATAGTTATCATAATAAAGCACCTTTCCTTAATGATATTGCTTAGTAGAGAGAACCATAGTACTGGCAGGCAGCCAAATCTGCCGATTCCAGCTCAGCTGTGCCAAAGGAGCTCCATACATGGGGACGGAAGATTTCTGACGTGTCCACATTGTGCATGGAAACATGGATACGCAGCATGGAAGCAAGGGTGATCAGCTCTGCCCCTACGTGTCCGTAAATAAATGCACCGTGGTTGGCTCCCCAGTCTGCCATCACGCTGTATACATCCTTAAAGGCTCCTTCTCCCGT
>QULQ01000001.1 GCA_003490145.1 Lachnospiraceae bacterium OM04-12BH | reverse complement strand
TATCCAGGAATTGCGGAAAGATATGAGATTTGATGTTCGGTTTTGAAGGTATGAAAACCGAAAAGAGTTAAGCGTTTGCTTGACTCTTTTTCTTTATATTGTAGTTGTTTCAGAAAACTATTTATGTTATAATCAAACATATGGTAAGCATTACCGTAAAATGGTGAGGTGGATGTAAATGGATACAAAGATTCTTTTAGAAAATGGAACGAATGAGTTAGAAGTATTGGAATTTGAACTGGATGGTAATCCATATGGTATTAATGTAGCAAAGATTAAAGAGATTATTCCTTATCAGAGAGTTACACCGGTACCAAATGCGCATCCCAGTATAGAAGGTATCTTTATGCCGAGAGATACGATGATCACAGCAATTGATCTGAAAAACTGTCTTCAGAGAGGTGTATCAAAGGAAGGCGGACTCTTTATTATTACGAGCTTTAATAAGCTGGATATTGCTTTTCATGTAGATCAGGTGAGAGGAATTCACAGAGTTTCCTGGGAAAATATCATTAAGCCAGGTGCTACAGTTTCTTCAGCAGAAGAAAGCATTTCAACAGGTGTTGTGAAGATTGATGACAGACTGATCATTATTCTTGATTTTGAAAAGATAGTTGCAGATATTAATCCTGAAACAGGACTTAAGGTAAGCGAGATCGGTGAGCTTGGTAGCAGACCGAGAAGCGGAGTGCCGATCCTGATTGCAGAAGATTCTATCCTGCTGAATAAGCTGATCGTTGATTCACTGAAAAAGGCAGGCTATGATAATCTGATACATACCTGCGATGGACAGGAAGCATGGGATGTTATCTGCGAATGCAAGAAGAAGGGAACACTGAAGGATCATGTTCAGTGCGTGATCACAGATATTGAAATGCCGATGATGGACGGCCACCGCCTTACGAAGCTGATCAAGAGTGATGATGAAACAAAGGATATTCCAGTTATCATTTTCTCTTCTCTTGTAAATGATGATATGAAGAAAAAAGGCGATGCTCTTGGAGCTGATGCACAGCTATCCAAGCCGGAGATTGGAAATCTTGTTAAAGTCATTGATGAATTAGTTGGTTAATTTTTATACAGGAGCAAAGGAGCCGGATTTAATCCGGCTCTTGTTATGTCAGGGATAGAGGAATGAAAGATAATAGCAGAGAAGAAATACAAAAAATCAGAGAAAATATAAAAGAGGCTGAACTGGTTCTTGTGGGAATTGGTGAAGAATTCGGTTTAAAGGAAGCAGATGGTCGGTTTAAAAAGGAAGAATATGAAGTGAGAATGGCAGCTTATCAGGGACTGCAGAGACTGCTTCGGAATAAGAATTATTTCGTGGTTACATTATGTACAGATGGAATGATCAGACAGGCTGGATTAAAGGATGAAAGAATAGTTGAACCATGTGGCAGTTACTATCATCTGCAATGCGCCAATAAATGCACAGATACGATTACTGTGCCTGATGAAGATCTGCAGAAAAAGATAAAAGGCATGTTTCAGGGAAGGGAAGAGAAGAAGAATATCGAAAGGGATCTTCCTGTTTGTGGCCAATGTGGTAAAAAACTGATCTGGAACACGATAGAAACAGAGAATTATGCAGAGGAAGGTTATCTTGAACAGTGGAAGGCTTATACGAAATGGCTGCAGGGAACCGTGAATCATAAGGTCTGTCTACTGGAACTGGGAACTGGCATGAAGTTTCCCACAGTGATCAGGTGGCCTTTTGAGAAGATCACTTATTTTAACAATAAATCTCTCCTGATCAGGGTTCATAGCAGGCTGTTCCAGACAACAGAAGAGATTAAAGACAGAAGTACAGGAATTGAATATAATCCTGTAGAGTTTGTAAAAGAATTGTCTATTGAAGCGTAATATGTTACACTTAAACGAGAATTTTGACGGGGAGAACAGATATGTCAACAGATGAAGAATATTTAGATAATCTGCTTAAAACAATGTCAACAGATGATACGGAAGAGAATAATGATAATAAGATAATGTCTCTGATGAATGAGACTGATCCTATGGAGAACAGGACGGCGCCGATGAGAAAAGAGGTATTTTCGGATATCAGACCGGAGGATGAGATACCGCCTGCAGATAAAAAGGATGATGAAAAGAAGCCTGTTGTTGATGAAAGCTGGAAGGCTGAGCTTGATGAAATGCTGGCTAAAGCGGATAAGGCACAGGAAGGTTTGGAAAGTGTGCCTGAAGAGCCTGTGGAAAAGAAAAAAGAAAAAAAGAAAAGACATTTTCTGTTTGGAAAAAAGGTAAAAGATAAAGACAGCAGAGAACAGGACAGTGCTCAGACAGAACCGGCTGTAATGGTGGATACCGATCAGCGGGATGGAACAGAGGAAGAAAAGATACAGTCAGCGTCGGAAACAAACGATGGATTGACTAATGAAGACAATGACAACAGCACTGACTGGACAAGTCTGCCTGGCAACAATGACGATCAGGAAGGACAGGAAAATGGCGAGCCTTTTGAAGAACCTGACTGGGCTGATGAAATTCCAGAGAAAAATGAGAAAAAGAAAAAAGGGTTCTTTGGGAATTTGCTGGAAACACTGTTTAGAGAAGAACCTGATATAGATATAGAGGAAGAAACAGAGGAAAAGCCAGAGAAGGAAAAAAAAGAAAAGAAAAAGAAAGAGAAGAAAGGAAAAAGCAAGGAAAAAAACAAAGCCACAGAAGCAGAAGGTGGTGAAGAATCAGAGGGTAAGGGAACCGAAGATAAGAAAGCTGAAAAGAAAAGAGAAAAACAGCAGAAAAAGGAAGAAAAGAAACGTAAGAAGGAACAGGAGCCGAAGCAGCCCAGGGTGCTGAACAGAAAATCATTGCTTACCTTGGTTGCTTTTGATGCAACATTGATTTCAGCAGTTTTGCTGCTTGGAATTTTTCTGCCAGATTATATTGACAGAAGAGAAGCCAGAAATGCTTTTTATGATGGTGATTATGTGACTGTTTATCAGAATCTGCATGGAAAAGGCCTTGGGGAGAGCGACACAGTTCTTTATAACAGAGCTGCTGTGGTAGAGAAGCTTCAGAGAAAACTGGATTCTTATCAGATTAATGAGAGAACAGGAAACAGGGCACAGGCGCTTGATGCACTTTTATCCGGGGCTGCTGTATATGATGATATCATGGCTGCTGGAAATGCCTATGGCGCAGAGAATGAACTTGCTATACTTTATCAACAGATTATTGACACGCTTCAAAGTCAGTTCCAGGTTGATGAAGCAGTTGCAAGAGAAGTAAATTCCTATGAAAGCGATGATGATTACAGTGAGGCAGTTTACAGTCTGATCAATAACGGAAAGCTTCCAGAGTCAGAAACAGAAGAAACGGAAGAGACAGGGAATGCGACGGAGCAGCTGCCAGACCTCCTTAAAGAGGAAGAGGATCTGATGGAAAATGTGGACAGTTCTTTTTAAAAAACCATAGATGACAGCAGGAGGATTTGCAGATGACAGCAATCATTGACTATGATGCCGGGAATATCAAAAGCGTGGAAAAAGCATTGTTATTTCTCGGAGAAGATACGGTTGTTACCCGGGATGAAAAGATCATTGAGCAGGCAGACAGGGTGATTTTGCCGGGGGTAGGCGCATTTGGTGATGCCATGGAAAAGCTTCACAGATACGGTCTCGTTGAAGTAATCAGAAAAGTAGTTGATGAAGGGATACCCTTCCTTGGAATATGTCTTGGAATGCAGCTGATGTTTGAAAGAAGCGATGAAAGTGATGGTGTCAATGGCCTTGCACTTCTGGATGGAGAAATCCTGAAGATACCGGATGAACCGGGACTCAAGATTCCGCATATAGGATGGAATTCCCTGACTTATCCGAATCCGGGAAGATTGTTTGCGGGTATTCCAGAAAATTCTTATGTTTATTTTGTACATTCCTATTATCTGAAAGCAAAGGATCAGGGGATCGTGACTGCAGAGGCAGAGTATGGAAGTACCGGGATCCATGCTTCCATTGAAAAGGGGAATCTGTTTGGGTGCCAGTTCCATCCGGAGAAGAGTTCCTCTGTTGGACTTACTATACTGAAGAATTTTCTTTCACTGCAGAGGGAGGGCTGATAGAATGCATACAAAACGAATCATTCCCTGTCTGGATGTCAATAACGGACGTGTGGTGAAAGGAACTAATTTTGTAAATTTAAGAGATGCCGGGGATCCGGTAGAGGTAGCCAGAATCTATGATAAGGCAGGCGCAGATGAGCTGGTATTCCTTGATATTACCGCATCCTCTGATGCCAGAAATATTAAAACAGAAATGGTGAGACGTGTGGCTGAAACTGTTTTCATACCCTTTACAGTAGGAGGAGGGATACGGAGTGTGGATGATTTCAGGATGATTCTCCGGGAAGGGGCAGATAAGGTAGCTGTTAATTCAGCGGCAATCATGAATCCGTCACTGATCTGTGAAGCAGCTGAAAAATTTGGAAGCCAGTGTGTTGTTGTGGCGATTGATGCCAAGAGATGTCCGGATGGAAGCTGGCATATTTTTAAAAATGGCGGCAGGATTGATATGGGAATCGATGCTGTTGAATGGGCCATACAGGCAGAAAAGCTTGGCGCAGGAGAGATTCTTCTTACCAGCATGGACTGTGATGGTACCAAGGCTGGCTATGATATTGAACTGACGAGAATGGTAGCGGAAAGTGTATCGATTCCAGTCATTGCTTCTGGCGGTGCGGGAACGATGGAGCATTTTTATGAGGCTCTGACAGAAGGAAGGGCGGAGGCGGCACTGGCAGCTTCTCTGTTCCATTACAAGGAACTGGAAATTGGAGAAGTCAAAAAATATCTGCATGACAAGGGAGTATCTGTTCGATTATGGCAATGATAGATAATGACTGGCTGCCCTGTATTAAACAGGAATTTACCAAGCCGTATTATAAGGAACTTTATACATTCGTGAAGCATGAGTATGATACAAGGATTATTTATCCTCCGGCAGAGGATATCTTTAATGCATTTCATTTTACACCATTAAGTAAAGTGAAGGTCATGATCCTTGGACAGGATCCTTATCATAATGAAAATCAGGCACATGGACTGTCCTTTTCTGTGCTTCCGACACAGAAGGATATTCCACCGTCACTTGTCAACATTTATCAGGAGCTGCACGATGATCTTGGATGTTACATTCCCAATAATGGGTATCTTAAAAAGTGGGCGGATCAGGGAGTACTGCTTTTGAACACGGTACTGACTGTGCGGGCGCACCAGGCAAATTCCCATCAGGGAAAGGGCTGGGAACAGTTTACTGACGCTGTGATTGAGGCCGTCAATGCACAGGACAGACCAATTGTATATCTGCTTTGGGGAAGACCGGCACAGAGTAAGATACCAATGCTGACAAACAGTAAGCATCTGATTTTAAAGGCACCTCATCCAAGTCCGTTATCTGCATACAGAGGTTTTTTTGGATGCAGGCATTTCAGCCAGGCTAATGCATTTCTTGAAAAGAACGGAATTGAACCGATTGACTGGCAAATAGAAAATATCTGACACAGGACAGCTTACGGAAGGAGAAGACTAAAGTAACATGAAAAAAGCACCATTTATTACAAAACAACAGGCAGAGGAGATTTCAAAGAAATATCCCACACCGTTTTATCTCTATGATGAAAAGGGAATCCGTGAAAATGCCAGAGCCGTTCAGGAGGCTTTTTCATGGAATAAAGGTTTCAAAGAGTATTTTGCAGTAAAGGCAACACCAAATCCGGCATTGATCCAGATCCTGAGGGAGTATGGCTGTGGCTGTGACTGTTCCTCCCTGACGGAGCTGATGCTCAGTAAAGCAATGGGACTGCCAGGAAGCGATATCATGTTTTCATCAAATGATACTCCGGCGGAAGAATATGTTTATGCAGATAAAATCGGAGCTATTATCAATCTGGATGATATCACGCATATTGAGTTTGTAGAAGAAATTCTTGGAAAGCTGCCGGAAACCATGAGCTGCCGGTACAATCCGGGTGGGGTATTTAAGATGAGCAACGGTATTATGGATAACCCGGGAGATGCAAAGTATGGATTTACCACAGAGCAGATGTTTGAAGGCTTCCGTATCCTGAAGGAAAAGGGAGTAAAGCACTTTGGCATTCATGCATTTCTTGCAAGCAACACAGTGACCAATGAATATTACCCACAGCTTGCAGGCGAACTTTTTGAGCTTGCTGTAAAGCTGGAAAAGGAAACCGGAGCAGACATCCAGTTTATCAATCTTTCCGGAGGTGTAGGGATTCCCTACAGACCGGAGCAGATGCCTAATGATATCCGGGTGATTGGGGAAGGTGTCAGAAAAGTCTATGAAGAGATCCTTACTCCGGCTGGTATGGGAGATGTGGCAATTTATACTGAGATGGGGCGTTTTATGATGGGACCTTATGGACAGGTTGTGACGAAGGCAATCCATGAGAAGCATACCCATAAGGAATATATTGGTGTAGATGCTTGTGCAGTTAACCTGATGCGTCCCGCCATGTATGGTGCCTATCATCATATCACGGTTCTTGGCAAGGAAGATGAGCCCTGCGATCATATGTATGATGTAACAGGCTCTCTTTGTGAAAACAATGATAAGTTTGCAATAGACAGAATGCTTCCGAAGATTGATATGGGAGATTATCTGGTATTACATGACGCAGGTGCACATGGTTATGCCATGGGATATAATTACAATGGCAAGCTGAAATGCGCGGAGCTTCTTTTAAGGGAAAATGGTGATGTGACCATGATCCGCAGGGCAGAAACACCCAGGGATTATTTTGCAACGCTGGATGTCCTTCCTGTATATGAAAAAATCGATTTCGATGTGACAGAGTAGGGAATCAGGCAATAATTTTAACCTTGTAAATAGCAGCCGGATATGTTAATATAATATTCGGCTGTGAATACAGGTATTTATTTAATTGCCGGCATGTCGGAATGGCAGACGAGGCAGACTCAAAATCTGTTGTGGGCAACCACGTGTGGGTTCAAGTCCCACTGCCGGCACGAATCAGGATTTCTGACTGACCATCAGAAGTCCTTTTTTTATCAGATCTGAGAGGAAAGGAAGGTAAAAGGTTATGATCTGCAAAGAAATAGAAAAAATGATCCCTTCTTTTCTGGAGGATGATCTGGATACGGACGATCTGCGGGAGTTCATGGAACATGTGGAGAGGTGTAATGACTGCATGGAAGAGCTTTCTATCCAGTTCCTGGTAACAGAAGGCATGGCAAGACTGGAATCAGGAAGTGTTTTTGATCTGCAGAATGAACTGCTTGAAAGACTGGAGAATGCGGAGCATACGTTAAAGCTCCGTGAAAATATGAAATGGCTGCTTTTTGTGCTTCAGGGATTTGTCGCAGTAGAGCTCATAGCATTATTATTGTTATTTATCGTATTGTATTAGAAAAGGGCTGAGGAATTGATGGAAAAACTTGTTTTAATTGATGGACACAGCATATTGAACAGAGCCTTTTATGGCGTTCCGGATCTGACAAACAGCAGTGGACTGCATACTAATGCAATCTATGGCTTTCTGAACATCCTGTTTAAGATACTGGAGGAAGAGAAGCCGGATTATCTGACAGTGGCATTTGATGTTCATGCGCCTACTTTCAGGCACGAGATCTATAAGGAATATAAGGGAACCAGAAAACCCATGCCGGAGGAACTGAGGGAACAGGTGCCGGTAATGAAGGAAGTCCTTTCTGCCATGGGAATCGCGACTGTAGAGAAGACGGGACTTGAGGCTGATGATATCCTGGGAACACTGGCAAAAAAATCAGAAAAACAGGGTATGGCTGTGTCACTGGTATCCGGTGACAGGGATCTTTTGCAGATTGCAACAGATGGGATCAAGGTCAGGATACCGAAGACCAAAGGCGGAAAGACGGAGATTGAAGATTATTATACGTCTGATGTAGTGGCACGTTATCAGGTAACACCTACAGAATTTATAGATCTGAAAGCATTAATGGGAGATACTGCAGATAATATCCCAGGTGTGCCTAAGGTTGGTGAAAAGACGGCTACAGAGCTGATCAGAACGTATCATTCGGTAGAAAATCTGTATGACCATATTGACGAGATTACGAAAAAGGCTGTTAAGGAATCACTGATCAACAACAGAAAACTGGCAGATTTAAGCAAGGATCTTGCAACGATCCGGACGGATAGTGATGTAGAGCTTGATAAGGACAAGGCAAGAATTCATAATTTTTATACAGAGGATGCCTATAAAATTTTAAAGAAACTGGAGTTTAAAAACCTGCTTTCCAGGTTTGAAAAAAGGGTTTCCCATGATGAGATCACAGAAAAATTCCATACAGTAACTGATCTGGCAGAGGCAGAAAACCTGTTTGAAAAAGCCGGAAAGGAAGAAGCAACCGGTCTGTATCTTCTTCTTGATGAAAAAAGGAGCCTGCTTGCAGTCTGCCTGTCTTTTCCGGATGGAGAGACATTCTTCTGCAGGAGAGAAGGATTTCTGACAGAGGATTACCTTGCAGATAAGCTCAGAAAGCTGTCAGAGACAGGAAAAATAGTATGTGCCAACATTAAGGAATATTATGATTTCCTGCAGACAGATAATACAGATCACTATTTTGATATCATCCTGGCAGCATATCTGTTAAATCCGTTAAAAAATGATTATACGATCCAGGACGTAGCTAATGAACATCTTGGACTGATGCTGCAGGAAAAGACAGAGATGTTTGGAAAGAAAAGCCTTTCGGCAGCTTACGCGGAGATGGAAGAGGAAGTGATTTCATATATCAGCTTTCTTGTCTATGCCTGCGTTAAAGTTGCGCCGGTTCTGAAAAAAAAGCTGGAAGAGACAGGAATGGACAGGCTGATGAAAGAGATTGAGATGCCGCTGACCTGTGTTCTTTATGATATGGAGAAGGAAGGCATCCGTGTCAATCCTGAAAAGCTGAAAGCGTACGGAGATACACTGGCAGGCAGGATAAAGGAGCTGGAACAGGAAATCTATCGGAAGGCAGGATGCGAATTCAATATCAATTCACCAAAGCAGCTTGGAGAAATCCTGTTTGAAAGGATGAAGCTGCCGGGCGGAAAAAAGACGAAGACGGGTTATTCCACAGCAGCAGATGTTCTTGAAAAGCTTTCAGGCGAAGCTCCGGTAGTAGCTGATATTCTGGAGTACAGAGGACTCACAAAGCTGAAGAGTACCTATGCGGATGGGCTGGCGGTCTATATCGGAGAAGAAGACAGGATCCATTCTACCTTTAATCAGACGATCACCGCTACCGGAAGGATCAGTTCTACAGAACCAAATCTGCAGAACATACCAATGAGAATGGAGCTCGGAAGACAGATACGTAAGGTATTTATTCCAAGGGATGGATATCTTTTTACAGATGCGGATTATTCCCAGATCGAGCTGCGCGTACTGGCACATATGTCTGGAGATAAGCAGCTGATAGAAGCTTATAGAACAGATGCAGATATTCACAGGATCACAGCGTCAAAGGTGTTCCATACTCCGTTTGAGGAAGTGACAGATCTGCAGAGAAGAAATGCAAAGGCAGTCAATTTTGGTATCGTGTATGGGATCAGCTCTTTTGGCTTAAGTCAGGATCTGAGTATTTCCAGAAAGGAAGCAACGGAATACATTGAACAGTATTTTGCAACCTATCCTGGGATCAAGGCATTTCTTGACGGAGCGGTGGCTCATGCAAAGGAAAACGGATATGTGACAACCATGTATGGAAGGAGACGTCCGGTGCCGGAGCTTTCCTCCAGCAACTTTATGCAGCGTTCTTTTGGAGAAAGAGTTGCCATGAATTCCCCAATCCAGGGGACAGCAGCCGATATCATAAAGATTGCCATGATCCGGGTGTATCAGAGACTGAAGGATGAAAAGCTTTCGTCAAAGCTGATACTGCAGGTTCATGATGAACTTCTGATAGAAACAAAGGAAGAAGAAAAGGACAAGGTCAGGGAGATCCTGGAAGAAGAGATGAAAGGCGCAGCAAAGCTTGCTGTAGAGCTGGAGATCGATCTTCATACAGGCTATGACTGGTATGAGGCGAAATAAATGAAAGTAATTGGAATCACGGGGGGCGTAGGTGCCGGAAAAAGTGAGATCCTTTCTTACATCAGAGAGCGTTATAACTGCCGTATCCTCCTGGCAGATGAGGCTGCCCACAAGGTAAAGGAAAAAGGACAGCCCTGCTATGAAAAGCTGGTAGCACTTCTGTCAGATGAGATCCTGGATGAAACTGGAAATATCAACAAAGTAAAAATGGCAGAGAAGATTTTTTCAAGCAGGGAACTTCTTACTAAGGTCAACGGGATCATCCATCCGGCGGTAAAGGAACTGATCCTTTCTGCAATCCAGGAGGAAAGAAAAAGTAAGATACATGATTTCTTCTTTATAGAAGCTGCTCTTCTGATCGAAGAAGGATATTTGGACTATGTGGATGAAATGTGGTATATTTATGCAAGAGAAGAGGTCAGAAGAAAGCGTCTGAAGGAATCCAGAGGATATTCTGATGAAAAAATAGATTCGATCATGAACAGCCAGTTGAAGGAAACTGATTTTCGGAGGTACTGCAGCGTGGTGATCGATAACAGTGACAGCCTTACAGAGAGCAGACGTCAGATTGATGAGAAATTGGGGGAATATCTGTGACAGAAAAGAACAGTTATATGGGACAGCTTGTTTTTGGACTGGATATTGGGACAAGAAGCATAGTAGGAACTGTAGGATACAAGGAAGACAATCGTTTCGTTGTCGTGGCGCAGAGAGTCAGGGAACATGAGACAAGAGCCATGCTGGATGGACAGATCCATGACATAGGCAAGGTAAGTGAAACGATCAGACAGGTAAAGGAAGAGCTGGAAGAGGCGATAGGACGGAAGCTGACAGATGTCTGCATCGCAGCGGCAGGCCGTGTGCTACGGACGGTGAACAGTCATGTGGAGTATCCCTTCGGCTCGGATAAGGAAATCGTAAGTGAAGATATTTATGCCCTGACTTCCTCAGCGGTGGAAAAAGCCTATGAAGAATTCCTGAAACAGCAGACAGAGGAAGATATGAAGTTCTACTGTGTAGGATATTCTGTAGTGCGGTTTTATTTAAATGGTTATCCAATGGGAAACCTGGAGGGGCATAAGGCAAGGACGATAGGAGTTGACCTGATCGCAACCTTCCTGCCGGAGGATGTTGTAGATGGTCTTTACCGGGCAGTGGAGCTTGCAGGCTTAGAGGTGGCTAATATGACGCTGGAGCCTATAGCAGCGATCCAGGTAGCAATCCCGGAACGTTTCCGCATGCTGAATATAGCACTGATCGATGTGGGAGCAGGAACCAGTGATATTTCCATTACCAACGATGGCTGTATCATTGCCTATGGCATGATCCCTATTGCGGGAGATGCCCTGACCGAAGTGATCGCAAGGCATTGTCTTGTGGATTTTGCGACAGCAGAAAAGATTAAAAGGCAGGCAGGGGAAGCCGAAGAGATCACATATGAAGATATTATGCTCCTGCCACAGAAGATTAAAAGCAAAGAAGTACTTTCAGTGACAGCACCGGTTGTGGAAGATATGGCCAGACAGGTGGCAGATAAGATCAAAGAGCTGAATGGTGGAAAAAGCGTAAGTGCAGTATTTGTAGTTGGAGGAGGCGGAAAGCTTCCGGGTTATACAGAAGCTGTTGCAAGAGATCTGGATATTGTTCCGGAACGTGTGGCACTCAGGGGTGAAGAAGTGATGCAGCAGATCGTCTTTGAAGAGGATACTGCCAAGGACAGTCTGCTTGTAACGCCGATCGGAATCTGCCTGAATTTTTATGAGCAGAACAATAACTTTATTTTTGTAAGCTTTAATGACCGCAAGGTGAAGATTTATGATAACAACAGGCTGACAGTGGCAGATGCGGCCATGCAGGCAGGATTTCCAAATGATGGTCTGTTTCCGGGAAGGGGAAAGGCACTTCAATTTACTGTCAATGGGAAACAGCGCATAGTCAGAGGAGAAGTGGGAGAAGCCGCTGTTATCACCGTTAATGGACAACCGGCAGATATTGCCACACCGATCCATGAAAATGATATTATCCGTGTGGAGCATTCTACGGCAGGAAAACGGGCAGAGGTGCAGCTTTCAGAACTTGCGGATAAAGAAGAGAAACTGTTTTTACAGGTTAATGGAAGCAAGGTAGAATTACCAAGACTGATCTTAGTAAATGAAGCTTTCACAACACCGGATTATTCTGTAGCAGAAGGGGATATGGTAGAAATCCTGAATTATTATCCGTTGCAGAAACTGCTGCAGTATATGGATCTTGCTGCGGATGGCATGAGTAATATTTATGTTAATCATGAACTGGCAGATGGAGATACAAAGGTATATGAGAATTTTACAGTAGAGATTACAGAAGCAAATTTAAAGAGCGAGAGTGATATCAGGGAAGACACTGCAGATAATGAGAATAAAATAGCAACTATTGTAGTGCTTGTAAACAGACAGCCTGTGAAGCTTTCGGGAAAGGACAGTTATATTTATGTAGATGTATTTGATCAGATCGATTTTGACAGGTCCATGCGGAAAGGAAAGTCGATCATAACAAAGCTGAATGGAAGACCGGCCCAGTATATGGAGCCTATCCATGATGGCGATGCAATCGAAATATACTGGCAGGAGAATTAAAATATGAGACTTTGCAGCATTGCCAGCGGAAGCAGCGGTAATTGTATTTATATAGGCTCTGATTCCACACATATTCTGGTGGATGTCGGGATCAGTGGAAAAAGGACGGAAGCGGGACTTAAGGAGCTGGAGCTCTCTATGAGGGATATTGATGGAATTTTTATCACCCACGAGCATACAGACCATATTGCCGGACTTGGTGTTCTTTCAAGAAAATATGAGGTTCCGATTTATGCCACAAGAGGGACGATAGAAGCCATCCAGAAAACATCAAGTGTTGGAAAGATCCCGGAAGATCTGTTTCATACAGTTTTCCCAGATGAAAAACTGATGATCAAGGATATATGCTGCAATCCCATGCGGATTTCCCATGATGCGGCAGATCCTGTGGCTTACCGGTTTGCTCATGGAAGGAAAAAGGCTGCGATCGTAACAGACCTTGGCAATTACAATGATTATACAGTAGAATCCCTGAAGGGGATGGATGCTCTTTTGCTGGAGGCAAACCATGATATCAATATGCTTCAGGTCGGACCGTATCCTTATTATCTGAAACAGAGGATACTGGGAGATAAAGGGCACCTTTCCAATGAGCGGGCAGGACAGCTTCTGACAAGACTGATCCATGATGATCTGCAGGCGGTACTTCTTGGACATCTGAGCAAGGAAAATAATATGCCGGAGCTTGCCTATGAAGCAGTAAGGGTGGAGATGACCATGGCAGATGAGGGTATTGCTGTCAGGGATCTGCCCATGCAGGTTGCAAGAAGAAATGAAGTCACACCGGTAATACATATTGCATAGTAAAGTATTTTACACTATACTGACAAAAAAGCACTGGAGGAAAATTATGAAAAACACAATTATCACCGTAGTTGGAAAAGACACTGTAGGAATCATTGCCAGGGTATGCACTTATCTGGCAGAAAATCAGATCAATATTGAAGATATTTCCCAGACGATCGTACAGGGATATTTCAATATGATGATGATCGTAGATACCAGTGCATCAGAGAAGCATTTCGGAACCATTGCTGAGGATCTGCACAGATTAGGAGAAGAGATCGGTGTTGAGATCAAGGCACAGAAGGAAGAAATTTTTGACAAAATGCATAGAATCTAGGAGATAAAAGATCATGATTAATTTACGTGAGGTCGTCGAGACCAATGAAATGATTTCCAAGGAAAATCTGGATGTCCGTACCATCACTCTTGGCATCAGTCTTCTTGACTGTATTGATTCTGATCTGAAAAGACTGAATGAAAAGATTTACCAGAAAATCTATGAAGCATCTAAGGATCTGGTGGAAACCGGCGAGAAGATCGCAAGAGATTTTGGTATTCCTATTGTAAATAAGAGAATTTCGGTAACTCCTATTGCGCTGATCGGAGGAGCAGCCTGCAAGTCAGAGGAAGATTTTGTTGCAATTGCAAAGACTCTTGACAAGGTAGCCCATGAGGTTGGTGTAAACTTTATCGGTGGTTATTCTGCACTTGTATGTAAAGGAATGACACCGGCAGATGAGCTGCTGATCCGTTCGATCCCGAAGGCACTTTCTGTGACAGAAAGAGTATGCAGCTCTATCAATCTTGGATCCACAAGGACAGGCATCAATATGGATGCTGTAAAGCTGATGGGGGAGATCGTAAAGGAAACAGCCGAGTATACAAAGGACAATGATTCTCTCGGATGTGCCAAGCTGGTGGTGTTCTGCAATGCACCTGATGATAATCCTTTTATGGCAGGAGCGTTCCACGGGGTAACAGAAGCTGACAAGATCATCAATGTCGGTGTCAGCGGTCCGGGCGTTGTAAAGACAGCTTTAGGTAAGGTGCGTGGAGAAAACTTTGAGGTTCTTTGTGAAACGATCAAGAAGACAGCATTTAAGGTAACGAGAGTGGGACAGCTGGTTGCGCAGGAAGCGTCCAGAAGACTTGGAGTTCCTTTTGGTATCGTGGATCTTTCACTGGCGCCTACACCGGCAATCGGTGACAGTGTGGCAGATATTCTTTGTGAGATCGGTCTTGAATATGCAGGCGCACCGGGAACCACGGCAGCACTTGCACTTCTGAATGACCAGGTAAAGAAGGGTGGCGTGATGGCATCTTCCTATGTAGGGGGCTTGAGCGGAGCATTTATCCCGGTCAGTGAAGATCAGGGAATGATCAATGCGGTTGAAGCCGGGGCACTTACCCTGGAAAAGCTGGAGGCCATGACATGTGTATGTTCTGTTGGTCTTGATATGGTGGTTGTGCCGGGAGATACTTCTGCAGCAACACTATCCGGCATGATCGCAGATGAAATGGCGATCGGTATGGTCAATCAGAAAACAACGGCAGTCCGTGTGATCCCTGCCATTGGCAAGAAGGTAGGAGACAGAGTGGAGTTTGGAGGACTTCTCGGTCATGCCCCTGTTATGGCGATAAATCCCTATTCCTGTGAAGCCTTTGTAAACCGTGGAGGAAGGATTCCGGCACCGATCCATAGTTTTAAAAACTAAGGAAAAACTAAGACAGAAAAGATTGTTTAGCCTCATATACTATGCTATAGTTTTAACAGATAAAATGAAGCATGTATATGAGGTATTTTTATGAAAAAATTTATGACAAAAGAAGGAAAGAGAATTCTGGCATTTCTGTGTGCAGGCCTGATGGTGGCTTCTCTTGCGGGCTGTGGTAAGAATAAGACACAGACAGATTCTGCACAGAAGGAATTTTACTATGTACCGACGTATAAGGACTTTAAAGCTGATGCCGAATATTTTTCGGCGATCCTCCAGAATGGAGATAAACTCCTGATGGTAGGAAATAAGTGGGATCAGGCTGTTGAAACGAGCAGCAACGCTTTGTTCCAGTATGATTTTTCAACAGAAGAGCTGCAGGAAAGATACCTGGATCTGCCGGAAAATGCATCTGTGCGGCAGAGCTTCCTGAATGAAGAAGGAAATCTGATAGCTGTTGTGGACTGGTATGAAGGCTCGCAGACTACAGCTGACAGTGATGAAGCAGTTGGTTTGGTAGATACTGAGGAAGCGGTTCTGCCAGATGAACCTATAGATCCCGGATTTACTGCAGAATCTGAAGCAGAGTATACTTATCATACAGATCTTTATGTACTTTCCACAGAGGATGGATCTGTGATCAGCACAGAAAATTTTGATGTGCTGGATGAAAACAGCTATATTCAGTATATGCTGACAGATGGAGAAGGTCTGATCTATCTGATAACAGACCAGTCGATCGAAGTTGTCAGTACACAGGGAGAGAAGAAAACAAGTATCGATCTTGGAGGTAACTGGGTCAACAGTGCATTTACAGCAGGCGGAAAGATATATGTCTGCATGTGGGGTGGCGAAGGCTTTGAAATCTATCCGGTTGACAGCACGATAAAGACAATTGGAAGTCCCATAAAGAGTGATTCCCTGAATAAAAATTACGGACTTAATTTTTATGAAAATGATGGTACACAGGTGCTGGTAAGTGATGGAACTACGGTATATTCCTATGATCCAGCAGAAGATAAATCGGAAGCACTGTTTGACTGGCTTGACGCGGATATCAATTCAGATGATGTACAGGATATCGGGAAACTGTCAGATGGCAGATATTATGTGTTGACACGGGCTTATTCCGGTGATTCTTCTTATGATGCCAGCTATTCACTGGTACTTCTCACGAAGACCCCTGCTTCTGAGGTACAGCAGAAGGAGGAGATCACTGTTGGTGCACTGTATATCAATCAGGATCTTCGAAAAAATATCATTGATTTTAATAAGAGCAGTAATAAATATCACATTACAGTGAAATCCTATAATACAGATGATTATACGACAGGCGTGACTCAGTTCAATAATGATATTGTAAGCGGGACAGGTCCGGATATCATAGATATTACCAATATTGATTATAACCAGTATGCCAGCATGGGTGTATTTGAGGATCTTTATCCATATATGGACAAAGCCGGGATAAATCGTTCTGATTATCTTGAAAACGTATTTAAGGCTTATGAAATAGATGGAAAACTTTATGCGGTCATTCCACAGTTTGTGATCAGCACGACCATGGTAAAAGCAAGTAAGCTCAGCAGTCCGGGATGGACCTTAAGCGAAATGCTGGATTTTGTAGAGCAGAATAATGTGGAGAATATCTTTGATTATGGAAGCAGGTCAATGGTGTTCTATTACTGCATATATAATAATATGAATGAATTCATGAACTGGGAGACCGGAGAAAGCTCTTTTGATGGGGAAGATTTTGCAAGAGTACTGGAGTTTGCAGCAAAATTCCCGGATGATGAGGACATCAATTATTCTACTGAGGGTGATGGCATCAGTGCAAAGATCCGTGGAGATAAGGTGCTTCTGATGCAGACCTCCTTTGATTCTGTGCAGGAATATCAGATGTATAATGGTTTGTTTGGAGAAAAGGTAAACTTTATCGGATATCCTGATGTGGACAGAAAGGGAAATATGATCACCAGTACCAGTGGCAGCGTGGCCATCAACGCATCCTCAAAGCATAAAGATGGTGCATGGGCATTTGTGAGCACACTGCTTTCTGATGAATATCAGGAGGGACTGGTAGCTGAGAACAGTATGTCTTGGGGATTCCCGGTAAAGCGGTCTGCACTGGAAAAGCAGTTTGCAAAGGACATGGAAAAGGAATATACGACCGATGCCAATGGCAACCAGGTAGAGCAGATGAAGACGAGCTGGGGGTATGATGACTATGAAATAGATATTTATGCAGCAACCCAGGAAGAGATTGATGCAGTCAGGACTATTATTGAGTCGGCAGAGAAAGCATCCACATCTGTAAATGAGGAACTGATCAACATTATTACAGAAGAAACCGGTGCCTTCTTCAAGGGACAGAAGTCAGCGAAGGAAACAGCTGATATTATCCAGAACCGGGTTCAGATCTATATGAAGGAGCATAGCTAAATGCTGCACGGGCAGAAGGCAGAAAATAAGTCAAAAAAGAAGCATAATAAGCTGACACAGAGAGCAAGGCATGGCACACTGATCAGCTGGGGGTATCTTTCCCCCAGCCTGACCGGTGTACTGCTGTTTTTTGTATTACCTTTTTTTGTTGTCATTTATTATTCCATGGTGGACAATCCTATTAATCATGAGTTTGTATTTCTGGATAATTTCGTAAAAGTGGCAACAAACAAGGCATTTCAGCAGGCAGCTGCCAATACCATGAAATTTTCTCTGGTAGCAGTGCCGCTTGCTGTAATCCTTTCCCTGCTCCTTGCCATGATACTGGACTTTAAGATCCCTTTCAGGAGCCAGTTCAGGACTTTTTTCTTAAGTCCCATGATGGTGCCTGTGGCATCGGTTATCCTGATCTGGCAGGTGCTGTTTCATTATAACGGCATTGTCAACGACTTTATTGGGCTGTTTGGAGCAGACAAGATAGACTGGCTGAAATCTTCCCATGCGCAGGTGGTTATCGTCATCCTGTTTCTTTGGAAAAATCTTGGCTATAATATGATCCTGTTTATGGCAGCTCTTTCCAGTATCCCAAAGGATATCCTGGAGGTAGCAGTGCTGGAGAGTGCCACGCAAAGGCAGATATTTTGGTATATCAAGATACGGTATCTGTCTTCCACGATTTTATTTGTAACGATTATGTCCCTGATAAATTCCTTCAAGGTTTTCAGGGAAATCTATCTGCTGACAGGAAACTATCCTTATGACACGATTTATATGATGCAGCATTTTATGAACAATGCGTTCAGCCAGCTTGATTATCAGAAGCTGTCGGCTGCAGCGATATTGATGTCAATTGTCATGGTTATTATCATAGGAGTATTGTTTCTGACGGAAAATTATTTTGGAAAGGATGTGGAGGGCTGATGAATAGTAACAGACACTCATCCAGAGTATGGAATCCGGCAGAAAGAAGAGCCAGAAGGAACAACAGAAAAAAGCGGAGGAGACTGATCGTCAAGACAGCGCTGATCACCATGTTTGCTGCCTGCTTTGCTGTCCTTTTCCTGATGCCGATCGTATTGACAGTGACCAATTCCTTTATGTCTGCTTCTGAGATATCAGCCAATTATGGACAGGTCTTTGCCACATCGGATACAGGCGGTAAAACCTATATAGCCAGCAAGGTAAACCTGAAATTTATTCCGGATATGGTATCCTTCAGCCAATATATCACAGTGCTGTTCAAGAGTCCGGAATATCTGTTCAAGTTTTGGAATTCAGTGATTCTTGTAGTACCGATCGTGATCTTCCAGCTGCTGGTAGCAGCAGGAGCCTCCTATGGATTTGCCAGATACAGAGGCAGGCTGAAGGAAATCATTTTTTTTGTTTATATTATCCTGATGCTGATGCCGTATCAGGTAACGCTGGTACCAAACTATCTGGTCAGTGAATGGCTGAATATACTGGATACCAGGTGGGCTATCTGGCTGCCGGGTATTTTTTCTCCCTTTGCGGTATTCCTTCTGACCAAGTATATGAGAAGGATCCCGGAATCGGTGATGGAGGCAGCACAGATCGACGGAGCAGGAGAATGGCAGATTTTTAAAAGCATATGTATGCCTCTCTGTAAAGGATCGCTGTGCTCGGTAGCAATCCTGATCTTTATTGATTACTGGAATATGGTAGAGCAGCCGCTGATCCTTCTGTCGGATACAGAAATGCACCCGCTGTCCGTATTCCTGTCGAAGATCAATGAGGGAGAAGTAGGACTGGCCTTTGCTGTTGCAACGATTTATATGGTACCGCCAATCCTGGTATTTCTGTATGGTGAAGATTATCTTGTAGAGGGAATCACTTATCAGGGTGGAATTAAGGGATAATAAATAATATTTCAGATAGATGCCGTTTAATGCGGCAGAATGTGAGGATAAAATGGACGAAAAAACAGCTTCCAAACGAAGAGACTGGGTGAAGAATGCCGCGATCATTTTTCTCGCGGTAATGCTTGTACTTACCTTTTTTTCTAATACGATCATGAATTATTCACTGCCGGAGGTCGCTACCCAGTATGTACAGAGAGGGACTATCACAGCCAAGGTACGTGGAACCGGTACGGTAGAAGCCACAGATCCCTATAATGTAATGGTCAAGGAGTCCCGTGTCATCAGCAGTGTAGCGGTAAAACAGGGAGATACGGTAGAGAAGGATCAGGTCATTTATTATCTGGAGGATGCAGAGAGTGATGAGCTGAAAAAAGCAGAGGATGAGCTGGAGGATCTGGAGCTTGCTTATATGAAGGGACTTTTTGGAGGAACGATTTCTCCGGAGATCATCAATAAGGTGGCAAGCGGCAGGACGGATACCTTTGCAACCTATCAGGCAAAGGTGACAGATATGGTAAATCGTCTGGAGGCGGCCAAGGCAAGGGTGGATGAGTGCCAGAAAAATGTGGATGCACTTACGCTTCAGAGCACAAAGGACACCAACAATGCCACGGTTAATACCAAGCCGGATGAATTGAACCGGGATCAGGCAACCACCGATCTGGCAAGTGCACAGGAACGCTTTGAAAGGGATAAGGCAGAGACAATTGCAGAGCTGAATGCACAGATCTCAGAGCTGACATCCCAGATTTCAGATTTAGAAAAACTGATTTCAAATGCACAGTCATCAGCAGGAGGAGCAGCTGGAACGAATCCAAACCCGAGTGCGTCACCAACAGTTGCACCAAATTCTTATAATGCACAGAAAGCAACGGCTGTAGGAAATTTATATGATAAGATGAAACTCATTTTCGATGCTGCAGCTCTAGATAAAGACATTGATACATCAAAAATAATACCTGGTGACAGAAAAGTTGATACATTTGAGAATGTTCAAACAACATTATCAACAACAAAAACAGCATTTAATCAGCTCCAGACAGCTATATATAATGCTACAGGAAATAAAGCAGAAAGTTATACCACTTTATTTGCAGATTATAATGCAGCGTTGATTAATGTTGAAAATATTGAAAAAAACAGTTCGGATTTAAATAATTACACAAATAATCAGGCAACCCTAGCCGATAAGAAAGCAAAGCTTGCGAAGCTTCAGCAGAAGCTTGCTGAAGTACAGGCGATCACAGCTTCTTCAGATGGTGGCGTGCAGGATGCACAGAACCGTTTAAATCAGGCGAATAAAAACATCTCTGAGATCACGGCTGCCAACAGTCAGGCAAGCGTGGCTTGGCAGAACAGGCTGGCAGATGCCAATGCAGCTTTGAAAGCGGCACAGTCGGTTTATGATCTGTTAAAGCAGGAACAGACCGAGCTTGCGGCAGATATTAATGCAGAACTGGATCTGTCCAAGGCAAGTAAGGATATTCAGGATAAAAAGGATGAAATTGCGAAACTGAAGGAGAAGTCAGAGGGCAGTGCTATTGTAGCGCCGGTAGCCGGTACGATTTCAAATCTTGCCTATGTGGCAGGAGAAACAACAAAGCCGGAGGAGGCTGCAGCGGTTATACAGGTAGATGGTAAGGGCTATACGGTAAGCTTTTCTGTCACAAACGAGCAGTCCAAGAAGGTACAGGTAGGAGATGTGGGAGAGCTGCAGAACGCCTGGTATTATGATGATGCCATGGTGACACTGGCTGCTATCAAGCCGGATCCGGAAAGCAACGGACAGAAGAAGCTGCTTGTCTTTAATGTGACAGGAAGCAGTATCCAGGCCGGACAGTCCTTAAATATCTCTGTAGGACAGAGAAGTGCGGAATATGAACTGACTGTACCTAACAGTGCTATCAGAGAAGATAAGAATGGTAAATTTATTCTGATCGTCGAGTCAAAGAGCGGGCCGATCAGCAACCGTTATATAGCGACGAGAGTAGATGTGGAGGTGCTGGCTTCCGATGATAACAACACAGCGATCTCAGCCGGACTTTATGGCTATGAATATGTGATCACCACATCCACAAAGCCTGTTGAAGCAGGCAAGCAGGTACGTCTGAACGAAAATAACAGTTAAAAAAGGAGAATACAGTGGCAGGCTTGAAAAATTTTCTGAAGCGTTTGTCAGCAGCACAGATCATCTTTTCCCTGATCGCGGTGATTTCACTGATCCTGTATCTGATCCTGACGCTGTGGTGGAGGGGTCAGGAAAAAAAACTGACAGACCAGCAGGCAGCGGACAGATGGGGCGGCAGGGAATATGCACAGGTGAGCTGCTTTGTGACAAGGGATGTAACACTGGATGACTTCAGCATCCGTAATTTTGAAAATCAGCTTACGACGGCTCTTGCGGATGTAGCAGTGACACTGGATGAGGAAGAGGGAAGCGTACAGGGAAACCAGCAGGAAACAGAAGAATCAAAAAGACTGTTTATTGATGCCTACAGTGCACCGGGAAAGATCACACTGGTCAGTGAACAGGCAACACTGGAAGCAGATGCGATCGGCATAGGAAATGATTTCTTTTATTTTCATCCACTGCAGCTTGTGGATGGCCGGTATTTCTCGGAAAATGAGCTGATGACAGATTATGTGGTCATTGATGAGGATGCTGCGTGGCAGCTTTTTGGTTCCAATGAGATCTCAGGAATGACAGTAACTATCGGTGGGGTACCACATACCATTGCCGGTGTGGTGAAGCGGGATGAAAGCCGGATGGCAAAGAATGCCGGATTGACAAAAACGCTTGTTTATGTTTCTGTAGAAACACTGGAAGACTATGGAACAAGTGAAGGCGTGAACTGCTATGAGGTAGCAGCACCGAATCCGGTAAAGGGATTTCTGGCAAAGACTGTACGGGAAAAGTTTGGACCTACGGAGGAGCAGATGAAGGTAGTGGAGAATTCCTCCAGGTATACAGTGGAAGCCATGATTCCGGTGATCCTTGATTTCGGGACAAGATCCATGCAGAATGCGGCGATTCATTATCCCTATTTCGAGAATATTGCAAGGGGCTATGAGGACATCAGGGCAGTTGTCCTGATCTTCCAGTTCCTGTTTCTGCTGATTCCCGGTGTTATTATTCTGGTATTCCTGATCATAAAATGGAAACACAGAAAATATACTACCAGGGATCTGATTTATATCCTGATGGATAAAAAAGACAAAGCACTGGAAAAAGCAAGGGTTTTTAAACGGTAAGGAGGGAGAATTATGAAGAGGAGAATTGTAGCAGCAGGAATGGCAGCTGTCATGATGCTGATGGCACTCAGCGGCTGTGGAAAGAGTAAGGATGGTGGTAACAGTGAGGCGGCGGCATCCAGCAAGAATTATGTGTATAAAGTGTCGGATGTAAATGTTGATTTTGGAAATGACAGCATTCCGACACTGTTTGGTAAAGCTGATACACTGATGGCTTATGGTTATGATTATGGAAAAGAAGGCGAGATGACTGTACATTTTGCCAGCCTTGATGAAAATGGTGACATAATAAAGAAAATGGCACTGGATATAGAGGATAATGTCAGTATAAATAATCCGGCCTGTGATAAAGAGGGAAATATTTACTATGTGAAGGATGTTTATGCAACAGAGCCGGATGAAAATGATAATTATATGGATACGTATTATCTTGAGAAGATCAATATGGATGGAGAACAGCTTTTCAGCATCTGTATTAATGAGCTGCCGGATGTACAAAAACAGATAACAGAAAATGGCGGCTGGCTTTATATGGGCAGTATTATGATCTATCAGGATATTATTTATGCACAGATCATGGATAATATATGTCTGTTCGATCAGAATGGTAATTATCAGAAAATGATTGTAACAGGTGACAAGGAAAATGTGGTTGATGTTAGTAATATATATACTCTTGCAAGCGGTAAGGTGGCCGGGATCAGCTGGGATGATAATGGAGTAAATATTGGCTATGTTGACATGAATACGGGAACTCTGACAGATACGACCAAGCTTCCCGGTTATTCCTATGACTATTCCATTTATCCGGGCAATAGCAAATATGAGCTGTTTCTTGTAAATTCGATTGGATTATACGGATACAATATGGGTGATACGGAAACACAGCTTCTGATGAATTTTGTAGATTCAGACATAGCCGGTTATTCTGTTTACAATGTGATCAGTATCAATGAGGATGAATTTTTTGCCATGTATGATGCAGAGGATGGAAATGCACTTGGAAGATTTACCAAGGTGCCTCCGTCAGAGGTTAAGGACAAAAAGACTCTGGTCCTTGCCTGCAATGGAATCGATTATGATGTAAGAAACAATATCGTAAAATTCAACAAGAACAATGATGAGTACCGCATTACGATCCAGGATTATGCAGCATTGTACAATACGGAAGATGATTATCAGGCTGGTCTTAACCGTCTGAATGCAGATATCGTTTCTGGAAAAATCCCAGATATTCTGGTTATTGATGATAATATGCCAGTGGAAAGCTATGTTTCCAAAGGCTTGTTTGAGGATCTGAAGCCTTATATCGAAAAGGATGAGGGACTTGACATTAATAATTTCATGCCCAATATTCTGGATGCCTTTTCTGTAGATGGTAAGCTGTACCGTCTGGTGCCTTCTTATATGATCAGTACACTGATCGCAAAAACTTCTCTGGTCGGGGAAGAGAGAGGCTGGACAATCGGAGAGGTAAACCAGCTCATGAGCGGAATGCCTGCCGATACCAGCTTCCTTCCGAACATGGATAGGGAAAGAATGCTTCTTAACTGCATGACTATGGCAGGAAATCAGTTCCTTGATTTTGATGCTGGTACCTGTAATTTTGATTCAGATGCCTTCATAGAGATGCTGGAATTCTTAAAGCAGTTTCCAGAGCAGACAGATGATACGGTTTATGATGATTCCTACTGGGAAAGCTATGACACCATGTGGAGAGAAAACAGGGCAATAGCCATGTCCTACAGTCTGAGCGGGTTCAAGGATTATAATTATACCAAGAAGGGAACCTTCGGAGAAGATATCACACTGATCGGTTTTCCCTCCAGCAATGAGGACGGATCCTCTATTATGCCGGCCATGCAGCTTGCCATGTCTTCCAAATCAGCTAATAAAGAGGGTGCCTGGCAGTTTATGAGAGGGTATCTGACAGATGAATATCAGGATGAAATCACCTATGGATTTCCGGTAAGCATCAGGGCACTGGATGCCATGGGGGAGAAGGCTATGAAGGTGGATACCTATATTGATGAAAATGGAAATGAAGTGGAAAGCCCCGATTATTATTACATGAATGGTGTTGATGTGGAAATTAAGCCAATGACGCAGGAAGAAGTAGAGAATCTGAAGCAGATGTTGTATACTTTTAATCAGGTATATACTTATGATCAGGAACTTATGAATATTATTTCTGAAGAGTCAGCAGCATTTTTCAGCGGACAGAAGAACGCGAGGGATGTGGCATCAATCATCCAGAGCCGCGTGCAGATCTATGTAAATGAAAACCGTTAACAGAAGATGTCTGACTAACCTTACAGGAAAGAGGACTGTCTATGGAACAGGATAAAGCAAAGAAAAAACTTTACCATCAGCTGCTTAAGATCACACTGCTTCCTATCTTTCTCCTGACGGCTGTCATTATCACGATCAGCATCAGAAGCTACGCAAACGCCATGAATAATGAAGTCAGACAGGGACTTATGAACCAGAGCTTTACGATTATTACCATGTACGATAAGCTGTATCCTGGTGACTACAAAGCATTTGAGGGAGATGATGGACTTTATCTGCTGAAGGGGGATCATCTGATCAATGGAGATTTTTCCATTATTGATACCCTGAAGGAAAATACTGGCGTAGATATTACTGTTTTTTATCAGGATGTACGTGTGATCACTACAGTCCGCGGAGAAGACGGGGAGCGTATCATTGGTACGAAGGTAAGTGCAGTTGTTGTAAAGGATGTTCTTGAAGGCGGCAGGGCTGCCTTTTATCCAAATGTGTCGATCGGGGATAAAGATTATTTTGCTTATTATTCACCTCTCTTAAACGAGGACGGAGCCTGTATCGGTATGCTCTTTGTGGCAAAGCCTGTAGAAACAGTGATGAATGATCTGTTCCGTGTGATCCTGCCGATCGTATTCCTTGGAATTCTTGCAGTTATGATCGCTGCGCTGCTTACAATCAGGTACTCCTGCAGGCTGACAGAGGCGATCGGGGAAATAGAAAAATTCCTTGGAAAGGTAGCAAATGGTGAACTCAATGAACAGCTTGCCTATCCTGTAGGAAAGAGAAAGGATGAGGTAGGGGAGCTGGGCAGACATGCGGTAGATATGCAGCGTTCCCTGCGTGAGCTTGTGGAGAAGGATGCTCTTACGGGACTTTATAACCGCAGGTATGGAGAGAAGCGTCTGAAACAGGTGCAGAAGGACGCTGACAGCTATGGCATGCCGTTCTGCATTGCAATCGGGGATATTGATTACTTTAAACATGTAAATGATACCTATGGTCATGAATGGGGTGACAGAGTGCTTACGCAGATTGCAAGGATCATGGCAGAACGGATGCGAAGAGAAGGATATGCAGCCAGATGGGGTGGAGAAGAATTTCTCCTTGTATTCATGGATCAGGGATTGCAGGATGCAGCGGAAACACTAAGGAAGCTGCAGAATGAGATACGGGATACAGAATTTACATACAATGAAAAGGAAAAGTTCCGTGTAACAATGACCTTTGGAATCTGTGAAAGCTCCGGTGGGAACACAGATGAGCTGCTAAGGTGTGCAGACAACCGGCTTTATGCCGGGAAAAAGGGTGGCAGAGACAGAATCATACAGGAATAAAAAGAGCCTGAGCAGATACCGGAAGAAAGAAATTACAGGATGACGGGGGATTGCTGATATTCATTCAGCAGTCCCTTTTTTGCTTCTGCAAAAAAGGATGGATCATTATTCGCAGCGGTTCTCTGATGAAAATCTGTGAAAGCATATTTAAGGTAAGTGGAAGATTCATACAGGGTGGATGCCATGATATCCACGGAGAGCATCTGGTAAGCCTCTTCTGAAAGTATGGTCTTGGCATCTGCCAGCTTGGATACCAGAGGGATATTACTGTGCTTTTTGATAGAAGAAAGAAGCGGTGCGGAGTCTTTACGGAAGCCGAGAAGCCTTACATAAGGTGTCTTTAGATGGCGTTCTGAAAAAGAAGGCTTAAAGGAGACCGGTGTCTTCTGATTCAGCAGGATATGGAGCAGAGTGCGGCTGATTCTGGTATAGGTAAATTCACGGCTTTTTAACAGAGTGCAGAAATCTGTATAACTGGTAAAGGATGACAGGTATTTACAGATCCGGTCAGAAAGAGCTGTGCTGCAGTCAAGGTAATCAGAAAAACCACAGTCTTTTTCCGTGAGCAGCTTATAGAAGAGCTGGGGAGACAGATCGTCTGCAGTCAGAAACTGGCTGGAGGTGCTGGCAGTGATCAGGGAACGCAGGGCAGAAGCAGACGGATACACAGAAGAATCCTCCGGCAGAAAAGGATCATGATAACCACTGCCTTTTCGGAGCAGGGTAAAGGGCTTTATGGAGCTTTTCAGCTTCTGGAGGGTTTTGCAGTATTCCAGGGCGAGGATGTTGTTAGGTGAGGAAAAGAAAGCAGCATCTGCTGAAGAATACTCAGGAAAGAGAAGAGAAACAGCTCTGCTTCTGGCCTTTGGATAGGATAATCCCTGACGAAGCAGCTCATTTACTGTGCTGAGAACAGCTGCTTCCTTTCTGTTAAGCAGCTCAGCAAGAGGAAGGAAATCTTCCAGCTTTCCGGATTCACTGCCAAAGGAAAGAAAATCAACCATCTGCATATGGTCGAGCAGTGTTACAGCACCTTCTGCGAAAAATTCGGCACTGGAGGTGGCATAGAGAACCGGAAGCTCAAGGACTGCATCGGCGCCTCCAAGAAGTGCCATACGGGTTCTGATGTATTTATTGTAAATGGCGGGTTCTCCACGCTGCACGAAATCCCCACTCATAAGGACAAGGATATAGTCTGCTCCGGTTGCTTTTCTGGTTTCTTCAATCTGATATCTGTGGCCTTTGTGGAAAGGATTGTATTCGGCAATAATAGCTGCTGTTTTCATAGGATCTCCTGATATTTTCTCTTTCGCTCATGATAGCATATTGTTTGTCATTTTGCACAATTTTTTTGCGTTTTCCACTTGTGGGAAAAACAGGGATGCGTTAAAATTTTTATGTACGTGTGTATCGCACATGATCTGCGAAAGGAGAAAACAGAATGTCTTATATCGATATTATCAAGGATAAGGCAAGAATGGACAGAAAGACCATTGTTTTGCCGGAGACAACAGACAAACGAACATTGATTGCAGCAGCACATATCCTCAAGGAAGGAATTGCCAATATTATCATGATCGGTAATGAAGAAAAGATCATGGATGGTGCAACGTGGCTGGAGATTGAACTGGATGGTGTTAAGATCATAGACCCTGAAAATTGCGAAAAGCTGGACGAATATGTGGAGCTATTATATGAAACAAGAAAAGCAAAAGGGATGACTATTGAGAAGGCAAGGGATATCCTGCACAAGGATCCGCTTACCTTTGGTGTTATCATGGTTAAGGCCAATGATGCAGATGGCATGGTGGCAGGTGCCTGCCACGCAACGGCAGATACACTGCGTCCTGCGCTGCAGATCCTGAAGACGGCGCCAGGAGTTAAGCTGGTATCGGGGTTCTTCCTGATGTGTGTACCGGATTGTGAATTTGGTGATAATGGAACTTTTCTGTTCGCAGACTGCGGTCTGAACCAGGATCCTACTGCAGAAGAACTGGCAGCTATCGCAGATTCTTCCGCCAAGAGCTTTAAGAGTCTTGTAGGCTCAAAGCCGATCATTGCCATGCTGTCACATTCTACAAAGGGAAGTGCAAAGCATATACTGGTTGACAAGGTAGTGGAGGCTACGAAGATTGCCCATGAACAGTATCCTGGACTTTGCATTGACGGCGAGCTGCAGCTGGATGCCGCACTTGTTCCGGCAGTTGCCAAGTCAAAGGCACCTGGAAGTGAAGTGGCTGGTAAGGCCAATGTCCTGATATTCCCAAATCTGGATGCAGGAAATATCGGTTATAAGCTTGTGCAGAGACTTGCCAAGGCAGAGGCTTACGGTCCCATGCTTCAGGGGATAGCAAAGCCGGTAAATGATCTGTCAAGAGGATGCTCCTGGCAGGATATTGTCGGTGTAGTGGCGCTGACAGCGGTACAGGCACAGCTTGTATAGAAGGAGGATTATCATGAATATTTTAGTTATTAACTGTGGAAGCTCATCTTTAAAATTCCAGCTGATCGATGCAGCAACAGAAAAGCTGATCGCCAAAGGACTCTGCGAGAGGATCGGAATTGATGGCAGCCAGATTTCCTATACACCGGCGGGGGGACAGAAAGAAACAACAGTCACTCCTATGAAGGATCATACGGATGCGATCCGCCTGGTACTGGAGGCGCTGACCGGAGAAAAGACCGGTGTTGTAAAGGATTTAAAGGAAATCGGGGCAGTTGGGCACCGTATAGTTCATGGTGGTGAGAGATTTGCAGCATCTACCGTTATTACAGATGAGGTCATTGAAGCAATCACCGAATGCAATGATCTTGCACCTTTACATAATCCGGCTAACCTTATTGGTATTGATGCCTGCAGAAAGCTGATGCCGGGTACTCCCATGGTAGCTGTTTTTGATACGGCATTCCATCAGACCATGCCAAAGGAAGCATATCTGTACGGAATCCCTTATGAATATTATGAAAAGTACAAGATAAGAAGATATGGCTTCCATGGAACAAGCCATTCTTATGTATCACACAGGGCTGCAGAGATTCTTCAGAAGGATTACAAGGAACTTAAACTGATCGTCTGCCATCTTGGCAATGGAGCCAGTGTTTCTGCTGTAAAGAATGGAAAATGTGTAGATACCTCCATGGGACTTACACCGTTAGAGGGACTGATCATGGGAACCAGAAGCGGTGACATTGATCCTGCTATTATTGAATTTCTCTGCAATAAGGAGAATAAGAGTGTGTCTGAGATTCTGAACGAGCTGAACAAGAAATCAGGCGTCCTTGGTTTATCCGGCGGTTTTTCTTCCGACTTCAGAGATCTTGAAGATGCCTACGAAAAGGGAGAAGAATTTGCCATAAGGACTATGGATGCCTTTGCATACAGGGTTGCCAAATATGTCGGCGCCTATGTGGCAGCCATGAACGGTGTGGATGCAGTCTGCTTTACCGCGGGGCTTGGCGAAAACAGTGGCTTTATCCGCGAAAAGATCTGCGCATACCTGGGATATCTTGGTGTTTCACTGGATCCGGAGCTGAATGCCAGGAGGGGAGAGGATCTTGTGATCACTACGAAGGACAGCAGAACCAAAGTACTGATGATCCCTACCAATGAAGAGCTTGCAATCGCAAGAGAAACCTTCGCTCTTGTAAAATAAAAATATTTCAGGAGAGGTATTGACAAATAAATATCTCTTCTGTATACTTAATCAAGTGTGCAGGGAGTTCTCTGTGCATATTGGGAGTTTATTATGTTATTGAATCTGACTGATGTATTTACATCTGAGGGAAAAGTGAAAGAGCTGTCTGTTCCGTATGAAGAGAAGACCTTTTCCTATATGGGAAATGAGTACGAAATCAAAGGGGACACAGTGGCAGACATGAAGCTGTCGAATATCGGGACAGGAACTGTTCTGGTGGAGGGCAGTGTTACTGCTTTGATGATCATTCCCTGTGACAGATGTCTGAAGGATGTAAAGGTTTCCGTATCTGCGGATTTTGCACATCAGGTTACATCTCCTGATCAGGAGAAAGGTGCCACAGAGGAAGCATCAGATGATACATCTGATGAAGAACAGAATTTTGTATCTGGCTATGAACTGGATACAGATGCTCTCATAAGCAACGAAATCTTAATTCATATGCCAGTCAAGGTATTATGTAAGGATGACTGCAAAGGAATTTGCTCTGTTTGCGGACACGACCTGAATGAAGGGGAATGTGGATGTGACAGATTTGTCCCGGATCCGCGAATGGCAGCAATTAAAGATATCTTTAACGCGAATAAGGAGGTGTAACGATGTCTATTTGTCCTAAGAATAAATCTTCCAAAGCAAGAAGAGATAAGAGAAGAGCAAACTGGAAAATGAGTGCTCCTACATTAGTAAAGTGCAGCAAATGCGGCGCCCTGATGATGCCTCATAGAGTATGCAAGAAGTGCGGCTCCTATAACAAAAAAGAGATCATCAGTGTAGACTAATTCCAGAAAGCAGAAAAGCAGTCAGAGGTTGCTTTTCGAAATGAATGACAGAGAATTAAGGGTTGGGCAGATTAGCTTAACCCTTATTTTTTCGCACAATTTGTCCTTGATTTTTGCAATATGGTCTAGTATAGTTAAATGGGTATGAAATACGGAGGTGTAATATGGCAGAATTTGTTAAAGTAGCAGTAGACGCCATGGGTGGTGATAATGCACCGGTTGAGATCGTCAAAGGTGCGATCGAAGCTGTGAATGAAGATCACCGTGTTAAGGTTTTTCTTGTTGGACAGGAAGAAGTAGTAAAAGCGGAGCTGACGAAATATACTTATCCTGAAGAACAGGTAGAGGTGGTGAATGCAGCTGAGATAATCGAAACAGCAGAGCCTCCTGTTATGGCTATCCGTAAGAAGAAAGATTCTTCCCTTGTGAAAGCCCTGTATCTGGTGAAGGATGGTACCTGCGATGCTTATGTATCGGCGGGCAGTACCGGAGCCACACTGGTAGGCGGTCAGGTGATCGTAGGCAGGATCAAGGGTGTAGAGAGACCTCCGCTGGCACCGCTTATCCCGACAGCAAAGGGATGCTCCCTTCTGATTGACTGTGGGGCGAATGTAGATGCCAGAGCTTCCCATCTGATCCAGTTTGCCAAGATGGGATCTGTCTATATGGAATATGTCATGGGAGTAAAGAACCCGAAGGTAGCGATCGTTAATATCGGAGCTGAGGAAGATAAGGGAAATGCACTTGTGAAGGAGACCTATCCACTCCTGAAGAACTGTCCTGATATTAATTTTGTAGGAAATATAGAAGCGAGAGATATTCCAGAGGGCAAGGCAGATGTTATTGTATGTGAGGCCTTTGTTGGAAATGTGATCCTCAAGATGTATGAAGGCGTTGGCGGCGTTCTGATTAAAAAGGTCAAAGAAGGCATGATGACCTCACTCAGAAGTAAGATCGGTGCATTGCTGGTAAAGCCGGCTTTGAAGAATACACTGAAGGCATTTGATCTTGAGCAGTATGGCGGTGCACCGATGCTTGGACTCAATGGTCTTGTGGTTAAGACACATGGAAGCAGCAAAGCAGTCGAAATTAAGAATTCTGTTTTACAATGCATTACATTTAAAGAACAGAATATTAATGAAAAAATAAAAGAAAAAATTACTATGGAAGAAAGCTAGGAAAGGAATCAGTAGGAAATGGAATTTGAAAAGTTAAAAAAGGTAATTGCCGACGTTCTTAATGTCGACCCGGAAGAAATCACTATGGAGAGTACATTTGTGGATGATCTGGGAGCAGATTCACTTGACGTATTTCAGATTATCATGGGTCTTGAGGAAGTATTTGACATCGAGATTCCGGCAGAAGAAGCAGAGAAGATTACTACTGTAGAAGAAGCAGTTAATCTGATCAAAAATGCAGTAAATCAGTAAAGCGCCGAGAAATTAAAACGGCTTATGAGAAGTTTGAAAAGCCCTTTGTATAAAGGGCTTTTTATATATCAGATAAAGACAGGTAAAAATATGCTTTCACAAAACAGTAAAGAATTAGAAGAGAGAATAGGGTATCATTTCAAAGACAAGGCTCTTTTGAAGCAGGCACTGACACACAGTTCTTTTTCAAATGAACAGAAGGTCAACAAGCAGAAAAATTACGAGAGGCTTGAGTTCCTTGGAGATGCTGTACTGGAACTGGCTTCCAGCAAGTTCTTTTATCAGCAGCATCCGGAAATGGCAGAAGGACAGCTGACGAAACTGAGATCCTCTATGGTCTGCGAACCTGCACTGGCTTTCTGTGCCAGAGATATTGAGCTTGGAAAGTATATTCTTCTTGGTAAGGGGGAAGAGGCTACCGGAGGAAGAGAAAGGGATTCCATCACTTCAGATGTCATGGAAGCAGTGATTGGGGCTGTTTATCTGGATGGTGGTTTTGAAGAAGCAGAAAAATTTATCCTGAAGTATATTCTTTCTGATCTGGAAAACAAGAAGCTCTTTTATGATAGCAAGACAATATTGCAGGAGAGAGTGCAGAAGGATGGAAGGGAACTCCATTATGTACTGGTGGAGGAAAGCGGCCCGGATCATGACAAGCTGTTTACCGTAGAAGCTGTTATCGGCGATGAAACAGTGGGCAGCGGAACTGGAAGAACTAAAAAATCAGCAGAACAGCAGGCAGCCTATGCCGTTTTGCTCAAGTGGGGGAAACAGTAGTTTTATGTATCTGAAAAGTATTGAAATTCATGGATTTAAGTCCTTTGCCAACAAAATCGTATTTCAGTTTCACAATGGAATTACTGGTATTGTAGGACCGAACGGAAGTGGTAAGAGTAATGTTGCAGATGCCGTGCGCTGGGTACTTGGTGAACAGAGGATCAAACAGCTGCGAGGAGCATCCATGCAGGATGTTATTTTTTCAGGTACAGAACTGAGAAAGCCACTTGGGTATGCATATGTGGCAATCACACTGGACAATTCCGATCATCAGCTTGCTATTGATTATAATGAAGTAACTGTGGCAAGAAGAATTTACAGGTCTGGTGAAAGCGAGTACCTTCTGAACGGTACACCCTGCCGTCTGAAGGATGTGAATGAACTCTTTTATGATACCGGTATCGGTAAGGAAGGATATTCCATTATCGGGCAGGGACAGATTGATAAGATCCTGAGCGGTAAACCGGAAGAGAGACGTGAGCTGTTTGATGAGGCAGCCGGTATCGTCAAATTTAAAAGAAGAAAACTGGCAGCCCAGAAGAAACTGGAGGATGAACAGCAGAATCTGGTGCGTGTGAATGATATATTATCCGAACTGGAGAAGCAGATCGGACCGCTGGAAAAACAGTCGGAAACAGCAAAGATCTATCTGAAAAAGAAGGAAGAACTGAAAACACTGGACGTAAACATGTTCCTTCTTGAGAATCAGAGACTGCAGGAGCAGTTAAAAGATGCACAGGAAAAATATGATATTGCCAGTGAAGATCTGGAGAATACTTCTAAGCAGTATGAAAATATCAAAGAAGAATATGAAAAAATAGAAGGACAGATCACACTTCTTGATGAGACCATTGAGAAGAACAGATCAGCACTTACGGATACCAGTATGCTTCGAGGAAAGCTGGAAGGTGAGATCAATGTCCTGAAGGAGCAGATTCATTCTGCCAGAAATAATGAAGAGCATTTGAAACAGCGCAGGGAAGCTGTTTTAAATGAGATTGCAGCAAAGAACCAGGATAAGGAAGGCATACTTTCTGACAAGGGACAGATCGATGAACAGGTTGCTGAGATCGAAAAAAAACGGGATGAGGCGAAAGCTGCCCTGACAGCAGTTCAGAGCTGTATTGAAGAACTGAATAATCAGATCGAAGGCGGTAAGAATGCGATCATCGAGGCTCTGAATGCCAGAGCAACAATCAAATCAAAGCTTGGCCGGTATGATACTATGACAGAGCAGGTAAATATCCGGAAAGCAGAGCTGACATCAAGGATCCTTCGTATGAAGTCAGACGAAGCACAGCAGGAAGAGACTCTGAAAGCATTAAATGATGAGTTTGAGAAGATCAATGAAGAGATCCGTACTTTAAATGATGCTGTGGAGTCCAAGGAAGAGAAGCTGACACTTCTTCGGGAAACACTGGCTGACAAGGACAAAAAGCTCAGGGATACTCAGGTAAGCTATCATCAGGAAAAATCCAGACTGGAGGCACTTTCGAACCTGACAGAACGCTATGAGGGCTATGGTGGAAGTGTCAAGAAGGTCATGGAACGCAAGGAGCAGGAAAAGGGTATCGTCGGTGTTGTTGCGGATATCATTAAAGTAGATAAAAAGTACGAGACAGCCATTGAAACAGCACTTGGCGGTAATATCCAGAATATTGTTACAGATGATGAAGAAACCGCCAAGCGTATGATTGGTTATCTGAAACAGACGAAGGCCGGAAGGGCGACCTTCCTTCCTCTTACCAGTATTACCCATCCACAGGAGTTCAAGAATCCGGAGTCCCTGAAGGAAAAGGGTGTGCTTGGCATGGCAGATGAACTGGTACATGTCGATGAGAAATACCGTAATGTTGCAAAGGCCATGCTGGGAAGGATCGTTGTTGTAGATCAGGTGGATAATGCCGTCAGGATCGCACGAAAGTTCGATTATGGGATCCGCATGGTCACACTGGAAGGAGAACTGCTCGTTCCAGGTGGTGCTATCAGTGGTGGTGCATTTAAAAACAACAGTAATCTCCTCGGAAGAAGAAGAGAGATGGAGGAGATGGAAGCCAGTGTCAAAAAATACCTGAAAGAGGTGGATACCCTGCTTCAGGAGATTGAAGATACCAAAGCAGAAAGAAATAAGCTCCGGTTAAGCCTGGAGGAGGACAAGGCTTCCCTGCAGAAAAAGTTTATCGAGCAGAATACGGCCCGTCTTAATGTAATTAAAGCAAAGGAGCGGAAGGAAGAGGCTTCGGAAAGCTCGCTCGAACTGAAAAACGAAGAGAGGGAGATTGAAAGCCAGATCCAGGAAATCCGCCTGAGTAAGGAAGAGATCAGCAGGGAACTGCAGGATTCAGAAACTCTGGAAAAGCAGACGGAAGGGAAGATCAAAGAATGTCAGGTGCTTCTGGATGAAAAGAGAAGTGAAGAGTCAGAAAACCTTGCAGGTGTGAATGCACTGGAAGTAGAAGTAGAAAAGATGCTCCAGCAACAGGGCTTCCATCAGCAGAATGTAGACCGTATCAATACTGAACTGGAACGTTCGAAATCGGAGCTTTCAGAGATCGAGGAAGGGCTTCTTGGCAATACGAGAGACATCGAGCAGAAGGAAAATAATATCCGGCAGATTGAAGAAACCATACAGGCTTCCCATACATCACAGAACGATACTGAGAAACAGCTGCAGGAAGATATTACAAAGAAGGAAGAGCTTTCCGCAAAACAGAAGAATTTCTTTAAAGACAGAGAAGCACTTTCTGAAAAGATGGCAGGACTTGACAAGGAAGTTTACCGTCTGAATGCCCAGAGAGAAAAGCTGCAGGATATGACAGAATCCCAGATCAATTATATGTGGGATGAGTATGAGATCACGCTTTCTGATGCAGCAGGCATGAGAAATGAGGAGCTGAATGATCTGCCTGCCATGAAACGGGATATTTCCACTTTAAAGGATCAGATCAAAAAGCTTGGTGATGTCAATGTCAATGCGATTGAAGATTATAAGAATCTGATGGAGCGTTACAGCTTCTTAAAGACGCAGCATGATGATCTGATCGAAGCGGAGAAAACGCTGGAGGGTATCATTACGGAGCTTGATACAGCTATGAGAAAACAGTTCCATGAAAAGTTTGGTGAGATCAGCCGGGAGTTTGACAAGGTATTCAAGGAAATGTTTGGCGGCGGTAAGGGTACACTGGAGCTGATGGAGGATGAAGACATCCTGGAAGCAGGTATCCGGATCATTGCACAGCCTCCGGGAAAAAAGCTGCAGAATATGATGCAGCTTTCCGGTGGAGAGAAGGCGCTGACAGCAATCGCTCTGCTATTTGCCATCCAGAACCTGAAGCCTTCTCCGTTCTGTCTTCTGGATGAAATTGAGGCAGCACTGGATGAAAGTAATGTATCCAGATTTGCAAAATATTTACATAAGCTTACCAGGCATACCCAGTTTATTGTTATTACGCATAGACGTGGAACTATGGAGCAGGTAGACAGGCTGTATGGTATTACCATGCAGGAGAAGGGTGTTTCTACTCTGGTAAGTGTAAATCTGATTGACAAGGAGTTAGATGACTAATGGCAGGTTTTTTCAGCAGATTAAAAGAAGGTCTGACCAAGACGAGAAATAATATTGTCAGTAGTATAGATGCTGTATTTGGCGGATTCTCTACTATTGATGAAGACTTTTATGAGGAATTGGAAGAGATCCTGATCATGGGAGATATCGGTGTGAATGCTACCGAAAAGATCCTGGAGCGGCTGCGGGAACAGGTAAAGGAAAAGCATATAAAGGAACCGGCTGCCTGTAAGGAGCTTCTGATCGAAAGTATCAGGGAGCAGATGCAGGTCGGGGAAACAGCGTATGATTTTGAAAATGAACAGTCAGTAGTACTTGTGATCGGTGTAAATGGTGTTGGTAAGACGACTTCTGTCGGTAAGCTGGCAGGGATCCTGAAGGATCAGGGCAAAAACGTCCTGATCGCTGCAGCGGATACTTACCGTGCAGCTGCCGGAGAGCAGCTTCTGACATGGGCTAACCGGGCCGGTGTTCCAATGATTGGCGGCAAAGAGGGAGCAGATCCTGCAAGTGTAGTATATGATGCAGTGAATGCAGCAAAGGCCAGAGGAGTAGACGTGCTTCTCTGTGATACAGCTGGAAGGCTTCATAATAAGAAGAACCTGATGGAAGAGCTGAAGAAGATCAACCGGATCATAGAAAGAGAGTTTCCGGATGCCCACAGGGAGAATCTGGTAGTCCTTGATGGAACAACCGGACAGAATGCTTTAAATCAGGCGAGGGAGTTTGGACAGGTAGCAGACCTGACAGGTATCATCCTGACAAAGATGGATGGAACGGCCAAGGGAGGTATTGCTGTAGCCATTCAGTCAGAGCTTAACATACCGGTGAAATATATTGGCGTTGGAGAACATATAGAAGATCTTCAGAAATTTGATCCGGAGCAGTTTGTAAATGCACTGTTTGATGTGAAGGAAGAGGATCTGGCAGTAGAGATGACAGGAGGAAACGAAGATGGAGAATAAGATGCTGACTCTTGAAAAATTCGAAGAGGCTTCAGAGGTCGTTAAGCAGGTTACCCAGGAGACCAAGCTGGTTTACAGTGATTTTTATAGTGCACAGACCGGGAATAAGGTATATCTGAAACCGGAAAACATGCAGTTTACAGGTGCCTATAAGCTCAGAGGTGCTTACTATAAGCTGAGTACCCTGACCAAAGAGGAACGGGAAAAGGGACTGATCACAGCCTCCGCAGGAAACCATGCACAGGGTGTTGCCTATGCGGCAAAGTGCTATGGAGTAAAGGCGGTTATCGTTATGCCTACGACAACGCCTCTTATCAAAGTCAACAGAACCAAGAGCTATGGTGCTGAGGTTGTTCTTTACGGAGATGTTTATGATGAAGCCTGTGAGCATGCCTATGAGCTTGCAAAGGAGCATGGTTATACCTTTATCCATCCATTTGATGATCCTGTAGTTGCGACCGGTCAGGGAACAATTGCCATGGAGATCTTCAAGGAACTGCCTCTTGTGGATTATGTTTTGGTGCCCATTGGAGGTGGAGGGCTGGCTACCGGTGTTTCTACACTGGCAAAGCTCCTGAATCCGAAGATCCAGGTGATCGGTGTGGAACCCGCAGGAGCAAACTGTCTGCAGGAATCTTTAAAGGCAGGAAAGGTAGTGACACTGCCGAAAGTAAGCACGATCGCAGATGGTACAGCAGTTAAGACACCTGGAAGTAAGATTTTCCCATATCTTGTAAAAAACCTGGATAATATCATTACTGTTGAGGACGAAGAGCTGGTAGTTGCTTTCCTTGATATGGTTGAAAATCACAAGATGGTGGTAGAAAATTCGGGACTTCTTACAGTAGCAGCATTGAAGCATCTGGATGTAAAGGGCAGAAAAATCGTTTCTATCTTAAGCGGCGGCAATATGGATGTGATCACGATGTCTTCTGTTGTACAGCAGGGATTGATCCTGCGTGACAGAATCTTTACCGTATCTGTGCTTCTGCCAGATAAGCCAGGTGAACTGTCCAGAGTGGCAGATGTGATCGCAAAGCAGAACGGTAATGTGATCAAGCTGGAGCATAACCAGTTTATATCCATTAACAGAAGTGCTGCGGTAGAGCTTCGGATCACGCTGGAAGCCTTCGGATCGGAGCATAAAGCCCAGATTATTAAGGCATTGGAAGATGAAAACTACAAACCGAGACTGGTTCGTACAAATATTTAGTAACTGTCTTTAAATTTCCAGGAAAAGCCGTATACTATAGGTAGTATATGGCTTTTTTGTGAGTGGAGGATGTGAGGGGAAGCAGAAAGAGGATGCACCGCACGGAACAGGAGGTCTTAGGTGAAGAAAAAGGGAATCAGATATATAAAAAAGTACACTATGCTTACAATTGCCTGTGGTATTTTTGGCATAGGCGTTGCGTTGTTTGTAGATCCTAATGATCTGGCACCGGGTGGCTTTACAGGACTTGCCATCATGATCAACCGGCTGATCCCGGTGAGTACCGGTATGCTGTATCTGATCTTAAATATTCCGGTCATTCTGCTTGGAATCCGGAAGTTTGGATGGAAGTTTACAGTTTCTACCCTGTATTCCATTCTTGCGGTTTCCCTTTTTACAGATCTGTTCCATCTGATGACACCAGTTACCTATGATCTCCTTCTCGGTGCGGTATTCGGCGGAGCGCTGATCGGCGTGGGAATAGGCCTCGTAATGAGAAATGGAGGAACAACAGGAGGGGCAGACATTGTGATCAAATGTCTGAAGATCAGGATCCCACATATGAAAACTGGGACATTGATGCTGATGCTCGATGCTGCGATCATTGGAATGTCTGGGATCGTATTTGGTAATTTTAATGCAGTGCTTTATGGAATCTTATCCTCGGTAGCTACGTCAGCTGCTTTGGATTTCGTACTGTACGGAGGTGATGAAGCGAGACTGATCTATATCATCAGCGATAAAGCAGAAGGAATCGCTGAAAAGCTGCTGGAAGATGTGGATATCGGCGTAACCTTTCTGAATGGAAGTGGTGCCTATCACAATACGGAGAAAAAAGTGATCATGTGTGTGGTAAAGAAGCAGCTTGCACCACGGGTAGAAGAAGTGGTGGAAAATGATGACCAGGGAGCGTTTATGATCATTACCAACGCATCTGAAATTTACGGAGAAGGCTATAAAAGCTTTTTTGCTGACAAGGGAAGATAGCTGCGAAGAATACAGGGGTTTTTCGTTTCTGATTAATGTGATAGAATAGAGCAAAAAGATAAAGGATAACAGGAATACCGGTATGGATAACAACAATAGAGTACGTAGAAGAAGAAAACAGCAGAGAAGGAGTATGATTACCAATATCGTCATGTGTCTGATCACACTTTCCGCACTGACCGCATGTATTGTGCTCGTACTGAAGAATTATGACCTGAAGAGCCAGAGTGAAGAAGCAATGGCACAGCTTAAGAGCTTTGAAGAGGAATCTGAGCATTATATTTATACCCAGGCAGATCTTGATTCCTACCTGGAAGAGGCAAGAGCAGATGCACAGGAAGCGGGAGAAAATGAGATCCTGTCTGAGCTGAAAAGCAGAATGGATGGCGGCTCCAATACAGCCGCTGTCCTCAGAGATTTTTTTCCTGAGGATGTAGTTGTTTATGCAGATGGCAGCTATCACTTTTTCCCGATTGACGAGAAGCTGAAGAAACACAGCTATGTTTATGATAATTTCAAACAGCTTGAAAACGGGCAGATCGAATATGTGGATGATACTGATGTGGTACTTTCAAAGAAAGGGATTGATGTTTCCAGATTCCAGGAATCCATTGACTGGAAAAAGGTGGCAGATGACGGTGTCAGCTACGCTTTTATAAGGGCTGGTGTCAGGGGCAGTACAGAAGGGCGCATGATGGCCGACGAACGATTTAAGGAGAATATGGAAGGGGCACTTGACAATGATATTCAGGTAGGAGCATACTTCTTTACCCAGGCGATCACAGAGGAAGAAGCAGTAGAGGAAGCAGAGTTTGTACTGGATCTGCTGGAGCCATATGATGTTACTTATCCGGTAGTATATGATCTGGAGGAAGTGACAAGCAAGAATGCAAGAACTGAGGATCTTACGAAGGAACAGTATACAAAGAATTGTATTGCTTTCTGTGAAACAATCAAAAAGGCCGGTTATACACCAATGATCTATGGAAACCTGAAAACATTCCTGATCATGCTGGATATGTCCCAGCTTGAGGAATATCATAAATGGTTTGCATACTACAATACACCGGTATATTTCCCTTACGAATTTGATGTCTGGCAATACAGTTCAAAGGGCAGCATCAGCGGGATCAAGGGAGATGTGGATCTGAATGTCTGTATGACAGATTTTGGAGATGAGCAGGAGTAAAAGGATGAAAGAACTTTTACAGGAAGCAGAGACCATAAAAACAGGATATCTGCTGGAGGATTTCAGGCTGTTTCATTTAAAGGATAAAAAACCGATCGATTATCCATATCACTATCATGATTTTTACAAACTGATCTGGTTTCAGGAGGGGAATGTGGAGTATCATATTGAAGGAAAAGCGTATCAGCTGAAGCCCTATGATATCCTGCTTGTTGGGAAGGGGCAGATCCATAAGCCTTTTATAGGAACGGATGTACCCTATGAACGTTATAATTTTTATATTTCAGAGCAGTTTTTAAAGGAGTATTCGTCAGAAGACTGTGATCTGAAACAGTGTTTTGCGCTGGCAGACAGAGAAGGAAGCTGTGTGATACGGTTATCGCCCGGTGACAGCAGCAGGATATTTGAAAACAGCAGGCTGATTGAAGCTGCAGAAGAAAATAAGGAGTATGCATACAATACTTATGAAAGACTGCTTCTTATGAAATTATTGATCGAACTCGCCAGATGCTGCATGGATAATCCGGATGTTTTTCATAAGATGGCAACCTATGATCATAAGACTGTGGAGATCCTTCATTATATCAACGGGCATCTGAAGGCACCGCTGTCCATTGATAAACTTGCAGAACAGTTTTATATCAGTAAATATCACATGATGCGTAAATTCAAAGAAGAAACCGGATATTCCATGCACCAGTATATTCTGGAGAAAAGGATCCTGCTCGCAAAGGAAATGATACAGGCAGGTGTTCCGGCTACGACGGCATGTCTTGAAAGTGGATTTCATGATTATTCCACTTTTCACAGAGCCTGCAAAAAAATACTTGGGAAGCAGCCATCGGCATTCTGAGAAGTGAGATGAAAAATAAAATCATATTGTCAAGTAAAAATGCTTGACAGTGTGATTTTTTTGTTGTATTCTAGCAAAGGTGATTGCATGGAAAGAATTGTTGAACAGGGGCTTTTGTATGATTTTTATGGAGAGCTTCTGACAGAGCATCAGAAAAAAATATATGAGGATGTGGTGTACAATGATCTTTCCTTAAGTGAGATCGCACAGGAAAATGGAATTTCCAGGCAGGGAGTCCATGATATGGTGAGACGGTGCAATCACATGCTTACAGAGTATGAAAATAAGCTGCATCTTGTTGAGCGTTTCCTGAAGATCAGAAGCGGGGTAGATGAGATGAAGCATCTGTCAGAAAATACCGAACTGACAAAGGAAGAAATTCTTGGCAGAGTAAACAGCCTGTGCTGTGAAATCTTAAAGGAGCTTTAGGAATGGCATTTGAAAGTTTAACAGATAAACTCCAGAATGTATTTAAGAACCTTCGCAGTAAGGGAAGGCTTACAGAGGATGACGTCAAGGCGGCATTGAAGGAAGTCAAGCTTGCTCTGTTAGAAGCGGATGTTAATTTCAAGGTAGTAAAGCAGTTTATCAAGGCGGTAGAAGAAAGAGCCATCGGCACAGATGTGATGAACGGTCTGAATCCCGGACAGATGGTGATCAAGATCGTAAATGAAGAAATGGTTGCACTGATGGGATCGGAAACCACAGAGATCGCATTCCAGCCAGGAAAGGCCATTACCGTGATCATGATGTGCGGTCTGCAGGGTGCAGGTAAAACAACTACTACGGCCAAGATTGCCGGTAAGCTGAAGCTGAAGGGAAAAACCCCACTCCTTGCAGCCTGTGATGTGTACAGGCCGGCGGCAATCAAACAGCTGCAGATCAATGGTGAGAAGCAGAAGGTAGAGGTTTTCTCCATGGGAGAAAATCAGAAGCCTGCCAATATCGCAAGGGCTGCTATTGAGCATGCGAAGAAGAATGGAAATAACGTAGTGATCCTTGATACGGCCGGACGTCTTCATGTAGATGAAGAGATGATGGAAGAACTTCAGGAGATCAAGAAGGCAGTTGAAGTCCATCAGACGCTGCTTGTTGTAGATGCCATGACAGGTCAGGATGCCGTTACGGTAGCCAAGGCTTTTAACGATCAGATAGGAATCGACGGTGTCATCCTTTCCAAGATGGATGGTGATACCAGAGGTGGTGCGGCACTGTCCGTCAAAGCAGTGACTGGTAAGCCGATCCTGTACGTTGGTATGGGAGAGAAGCTTTCTGATCTGGAGCAGTTTTATCCGGATCGTATGGCTTCAAGGATTCTCGGCATGGGAGATGTACTTTCCCTGATCGAGAAAGCACAGGAAAATATCTCCATTGATGAGAATAAAGAGAAAGAAATGGCTTCCCGTATGAAGAAGGGAAAGTTTGATTTCGATGATTATCTGGAGAGCATGAAGCAGATGCGGAATATGGGTGGTCTTGCCAGTATCCTGAAGATGCTTCCCGGCACAGGTGGTAAGGGCATGGATCTGGAATCCATGATCGATGAAAAGCAGCTTGCCAGGACAGAGGCCATTATTTTCAGCATGACTCCTGCAGAGAGAAAGAACCCGAAGCTTTTGAATCCGAGCAGAAAGCACAGGATCGCCAGAGGAGCAGGCGTTGATATTGCGGTAGTAAACAGATTCATCAAACAGTTTGAGCAGTCTCAGAAGATGATGAAGCAGATGCCGGGACTTATGGGCGGCAAGCGTGGCCGTGGCGGTTTCGGCGGCATGAGATTCCCTTTTTAGGGATATGACAGTGTTTTGAATTTCAATTCAAATATAAACAAAATTTTTCGGAGGTGAAAAACATGGCAGTAAAAATCAGATTAAGAAGAATGGGTCAGAAGAAAGCTCCTTTTTATAGAATCGTAGTAGCAGACTCCAGATCCCCCAGAGACGGAAGATGTATCGAGGAGATCGGTACTTATGATCCTAACACAGACCCCAGTACCTTCAAGGTAAATGAGGAGCTTGCAAAGAAGTGGCTTGCAAACGGAGCACAGCCTACAGAAGTTGTCAGCAGAATTTTCAAGCAGGCAGGTATTGAAAAGTAGGAATTGTTGGCGGCCTTTGGAGGTAGACTATGAAAGAATTAGTTGAAGTAATTGCAAAAGCGCTTGTTGAACATCCGGAAGAGGTTACAGTGACAGAGAAGGAAGAGGGTAAGCATGTTACACTTGAGCTTCACGTAGCTGCAGCTGATATGGGAAAGGTGATCGGTAAGCAGGGAAGGATCGCAAAGGCTATCCGTTCTGTTGTGAAAGCTGCATCATCTAAGGAAAACAAGAAGGTTGACGTGGAAATCGTCTAATGTGTATGAGAAGGGGAGCCCGCATAGGACTCCCTTTTTTATAAAGGATAGGAGACATGATGGAAAATATTCTGCAGGTCGGCATTATTTCCTCCACTCACGGAATCCGTGGAGAAGTGAAAGTATTTCCGACAACAGATGATGTGAATAGATTTAAAAAGCTGAAGGAAGTGCTGCTGGATACCGGTAAGGAGACGCTTCCCCTTACCATAGAGGGAGTGAAATTCTTCAAACAGTTTGTGATCCTGAAATTTAAGGGGATTGACAATATCAACGATATCGAAAGATACCGGGGAAAAAGTCTCTATGTAACGAGAGAAAATGCGGTCAAGCTGAAAAAGGATGAGTATTTTATTGCTGATCTCATCGGCCTTTTTGTAGAGAATGAGGACGGATCCTTTCAGGGAACATTGAAGGATGTACTGGAAACCGGTGCCAATGATGTCTATATTGTAACAGATCAGAATACAGGAAAAGAAGTGCTGATCCCGGCGATCAAAGACTGTATTTTACAGGTAGATGTGGAACAGGGCTTTATGAAGGTACATCTGTTAGATGGACTTCTTTCAGAAAAGTGAGGCAGCTATGTTTTTTCATGTACTGACATTATTTCCGGATATGATCCGTGATGGGTTTACAACCAGTATCCTCGGACGAGCCGCTGAAAAGAGAATATTATCTCTGGAAGCAGTAAATATCCGGGATTATACAAAGAGCAGACATAAAAAAGTAGATGATTATCCGTACGGAGGCGGTGCCGGTATGCTGATGCAGGCACAGCCTGTTTATGATGCCTGCCAGGCGGTAATAGAAGGGATACAGACAAGAAAGAAAACTGCAGGAGAGGAAAAAGTCAGAGTCATCTATTTAACCCCTACAGGACAGGTTTTCTCCCAGCAGCTGGCAAGAGAGCTTGCCAGAGAAGAGGATCTGATCTTTCTATGTGGACATTATGAAGGGATCGATGAAAGAGTCCTTCAAAGGATAGTGACAGATTACGTTTCTATTGGTGATTATGTGCTGACTGGCGGAGAGCTGCCGGCTATGGTAATGATGGATGCGATTGCCAGAAATGTGCCTGGTGTTCTTGGAAATGAAGAATCTGCACAGACAGAGAGCTTTGATGATGGGCTCCTTGAATATCCACAGTATACAAGACCGGAGATCTGGGAAGGGGAAAGGGTACCTGAAGTACTGCTGTCAGGAGATCACGCAAAGGTCGAAGAATGGCGGCTTGAAAAATCCCTTGCAAAAACAAAAGAGGTCAGACCAGAGCTATATGAGAGCTGGGCAGAGTCCCATCAGGAGTATTTCGTGAAAAAGGCAAAAAAGGAAGAACGACTCAGAAGAAAGCTTCAGAAGGAAGCCAGAAAAAAAGCTGCAGAGGAGCATTTTTGAAAAAATGGTGAAAAACACTTGCTTTTATATAGGTTATATGATAAATTATTAACGTTGCAAAAATGAGATGGTCCTCTGTTACCAAGGTATTAAGAACATCCAGTTGATTCAAGGAGGCAAATATGAACGAAATCATTAAGAACATTGAAGATGCTCAGTTAAAGGCTGAAGTAGCAGAATTCAACGTAGGTGATACCGTAAGAGTACACGGTAAGATCAGAGAAGGTAACCACGAAAGAATCCAGATCTTCGAAGGAACTGTCCTGAAGAGACAGGGAACTGGCGCAAGAGAGACCTTCACCGTAAGAAAGTCTTCCAATGGCGTAGGCGTAGAGAAGACATGGCCTGTACATTCTCCTAACGTAGAGAAGATCGAAGTTGTCCGTAAGGGTAAAGTAAGAAGAGCTAAGCTGAACTACTTAAGAGATCGTGTTGGTAAGAAGGCAAAGGTTAAAGAGATCGTTAAATAAGAAGAGCTTTCAGAAAGACAGCTGCTGCATGGTGGCTGTCTTTTTTTACTCTTTCTTTATCTTTTGATGTATGTTAAAATAATCTGTAATGGCCAGGGAGGAAAATGGCATGGCAAGGAAAAAGGGATTGACCTTTTATGAAAAGGAAAAGAAAATTAACAAATCTACGATCCATGAGATCCTTTCCACACTGTTTTATTGCGGAGTGGCGGTTTTTCTTGCTTTTGTGCTGGTATTTTCTGTTGGCATGAAGATCAGTATGGTAGGAGTTTCCATGGAACCTGCCCTGTATAATGGACAGGAAGTACTGATTAACCGTTTTATTTATAAAATCACATCACCGAAGCGGGGAGATGTGATAGCATTTCTGCCAAACGGCAATCAGAACTCCCATTATTATCTGAAACGGATCGTGGGATTGCCTGGGGAAAGCATACAGATCATAGACGGGTACGTATACATCAATGGAGAGAGAGTTCCAGAGGATGAATATGATAAAATGGCAGATTATGGAATTGCCGGGAATGAGATACAGCTTGGCAGTGATGAATATTTTGTTCTTGGTGACAACCGGAATATGAGTGAAGACAGCAGATCTGGTAATATCGGAGCAGTAAAGAAGGATACGATCGCAGGAAAAGTATGGTTCCATCTTTCCTGTGATGAGGAAGGGACAGGGTTTGTAAATTAATGAATTATCAGTGGTATCCGGGGCATATGACGAAGGCTGTCCGGATGATGCAGGAAAATATAAAGCTGATCGATCTTGTGATCGAGTTAGTGGATGCCAGAACTCCCATGAGCAGCAAGAATCCGGATATCGATTCTCTGGCAGGTAATAAAGCAAGGGTGATCCTGCTGAATAAGGCAGATCTTGCTGATCCTGCAGGAAATGCGGAATGGACGGAATATTTTAAGAAAAAGGGCTTTCATGTTCTTGAGATCAACGCAAGGACAGGAGCCGGTGTGCGTGCTGTACAGGGACTTGTGCAGGAGGCCTGTAAGGAGAAGATCGAAAGAGACAGAAGAAGAGGTATTAAGAACAGGCCTATCAGGGCTATGGTGGTCGGCATCCCCAATGTTGGGAAATCAACCTTTATCAATGCTTTTGCCGGAAAGGGGTGTACCAAAACCGGTAATAAGCCAGGTGTAACCAAGGGAAAGCAGTGGATCAGACTGAATCAGAATCTGGAGCTTCTGGACACACCGGGGATTCTATGGCCAAGATTTGAAAATCAGCAGGTAGGTGAAAGGCTTGCCATGATTGGCTCCATCAATGATGAGATACTTCATGCGGATGAGCTGGCAGCTGCCATCCTTATCTATCTGTATGAGCATTATCAGGGGAAAATCCGTGAACGATATGAAACAGAGGAATCCGGGGATGCTTATGCCATGTTAAAGGAGATCAGTATTCAGAGAAAGTGCTTTCTGAAGGGAGAGGAACCGGATCTTCTAAGGACTTCCCGTATCATCGTAGATGATTTCAGGGGTGGCAGACTTGGCAGGATCACGCTGGAGAGTCCGGAGGAGTGGAAGTGAAAAACAATACATTAAAAGAGATACTCAGCACCAGTATTTATTTATTGATCGTTCTTGTTCTTACATTTCTGGTAGTTACTTATGTTGGACAGCGGACGAAGGTCAGCGGTGCTTCCATGGAGCCGACACTTCATGATGGGAACAATCTGATCGTAGATAAAATTTCCTACAGGTTTTCTGATCCGGAAAGATTCGATATTATAGTATTTCCATTCCGCTATGAGGATAAGACATATTATATCAAGCGTATCATAGGTCTTCCGGGTGAGACAGTCTATATTGATGAGAATGGTACGATATTCATTGACGGTGAGGAGCTTGAGGAGCACTATGGAAAAGAGGTTATTCTTGATTCTGGGCGGGCTTATGAACCGATCACACTTGGGAAAGATGAATATTTTGTCATGGGTGATAACAGGAATAACAGTTCTGACAGCCGGGATCCTGTAGTGGGGAATATCCACCGTAGTGAGATCATAGGAAAAGCGTGGATGCGGATCTGGCCGCTGGATCAGATAGGACTGATCCGGCATCAGTAAAGGAGCAGAAAATGAGTGAAAGCATTGCAGAGATAAAGAAACAATTACAGGCAGCCAGTTTACCGGGGCTGCCTGATTTTTTAAAGGATCACGAAACGTTTATCAGAACTTATGAAACAGATGAGAGAAGCGGTGTAAAAAAGCTGGTAGAACAGGCCAGAAAGCAGATAGATGCCTATGAAAAGGAACTGAAACGGACTGAGTCAATGAAACGCTTTGAAAAGGAATATGATAGTTATTCTTATATCTGTGGAATTGATGAGGTGGGAAGAGGACCACTGGCAGGACCTGTGGTAGCAGGGACCGTGATCCTGCCAAAGAACTGTGATATTTTATATCTAAATGATTCCAAGCAGTTATCCGAAAAAAAGAGAGAAGAGCTCTATGAGGTGATCATGGAAAAGGCGGTCAGTACGGGACTTGGCTTTGTGACACCGGAGAGGATCGATGAGATCAATATTCTGCAGGCTACCTATGAAGCTATGCGTATGGCCATAGGAGAACTTGATCCTGTGCCGGATCTTCTTCTAAATGATGCGGTTACCATACCTGAGGTAACGATCAGACAGGTACCGATCATCAAGGGAGATGCCAAGAGTATTTCCATAGCGGCAGCAAGCATTATTGCCAAGGTGACAAGAGACCGGCTGATGACTGAATATGAGAAGACGTATCCGGGCTATGGCTTTGCAGCCAACAAGGGCTATGGATCCGCAGAGCATATTGCAGCCATCCGGGAACTTGGTCCGACACCAATCCACCGGAGGAGCTTTATCAGGAACTTTCTATAGGAGGCGTTATGAGGCTTTCTTCTTTATTTACACAGGGAAATCAGCAGATACAGGAGAACAGTCGTGATATGTCCTTTTCCACGCTGGAAAAGGGTCTGAGAAACGGCATGAAGGAGATGGAGGGCAAGATGCCCGGGCAGTCTGTGACAGGAGAGGTCATAGAAGCAGATGGACAGGATATCCTGCTTGCAATAGGGAAAAACCAGCTCCTTCGGGCAAGGCTTTCACTTGCCATGGATGTGGAGGCAGGCCAGCAGCTGACCTTTGGAATTAAATCCATCGGTGGGATGAAGGTGGTCTTAAGTCCTCTTTTTGAAAATATGACATCCGGTTCAGGAGCAGAGAAAGCACTTGAGCTTGCAGGACTTCCAAGAAATGAAGAAACCATGAAGATGGTGGAAGCCATGATGAAGGAAGGAATGAAGCTGGATCCGGATTCTCTTTCTTCCATGTACAGGACTGTGAATGCCCATATGGATGCGGATATTACCACACTGGTACAGCTTAACAGGATGGGGCTTCCGGTGACGGAAGAGAATATCACGCAGCTTCAGTCCTACAAAAATTATGAAGGTCAGGTAACAGAGGGGGTAAAAATCCTGATGGGAGAGGTGGCGGAGCAGCTTTCTTCTCTGGCTGCTTCAGATAATCCGGAGGATGTATTTACTTTTTTGAAAGTAGTCCTTGGTGAGCCTTCCGGGACAGAGAATGTACAGACAGAGGAAAATATGGCAGGAGATGACAATGTCATTCAGACCTTCAAAAATGCTGTAATGACGGAAGCTCCAGAAGAAAATGCAGGGAAGGAAAAGCTCCCGTTTATGCCGGGAATGGCAGAACAGGCAGGAGAGAAAGGCCTTGGAATGGCGCTTTCAGATGTCCTGCAGAAAGCCGGATTTTCTGAAGAAACGGTAAATGCCTGTCTGAAAGGGGAACTGCCGGCAAAGGAGCTTCTTACAGAGCTTGGCAGGGTGGTGAAGGATGGCAGGCTGTCAACCGAACAGAAGAATGGTATCCTGGAGCTGCTTAAGGATAATGAGTTCCTTGAAAACCTGAAAAAGGGTCTGACAGAGAAATTCCTTCTGACACCGGACGAGGTTGGAGAGGATGGTCAGGTGGAAAAGCTCTATGAGAAACTGGACAGTCAGCTTTCACGGATGAATCAGGCACTGCAGGGAATGGCAAAGGAAAATCCTGCACTGTCCCAGTCAATTCAGAATCTTTCTTCTAATGTAGAGTTTATGAATCAGCTGAACCAGATGTTTACCTATGTACAGCTTCCACTGAAGCTGTCCGGGCAGGAAGCTGCCGGGGAGCTCTATGTTTATACCAATAAAAAGAATCTTGCAAAGAAGGATGGGCAGGTCAGTGCACTCCTGCACCTTGACCTGGAGCATCTTGGTGAGATAGATATCCATGTCAGCCTGAGAGATAGCCATGTATCAACGAAATTCTGCCTTTCAGATGAAAAGGCACTTGATCTGGTGGCGGCCAATATTGATACATTGAACCAGAGACTGATGAAGAGAGGATATTCCATGGACGCTTCTTTTGAACAGAAGGACAAGGCACAGCATCCAATAGATGAAATGCTGGACAGGGATAAAAAGGTATCATCAAAGGAAAAGGTTCTGATATCCAGCAGCTCCTTTGATGCCAGAGCATAGGAGACAGGCTATGAAAGAAAAGAAAGAAAAGGTAAAACAGGCCATTGCCCTCTCCTATGACCCTGCAGAAGAAGCGCCGAAGGTCATTGCGTCCGGAAAAGGCATGCTGGCAGAAAGGATCATAGAGAGAGCACAGGAGTCCAAGGTACCGGTGCACAGGGATGATTCTCTGGCAGAAACGCTGTCAAGACTGGAAATCGGAGAAATGATCCCGCCGGAGCTTTATGAGGTGGTAGCGGAGATCCTTGTTTTTGTGGATGCCATGGATAAGATCAAGGCAAAAATGGATAAGGTACGATAGGAGAAGGATTGAACAAAAGAGAAACGGGAGCGGTTTACGAGGAAAGAGCCGCAGCTTATCTGATACAGCATGGGTTTCAGATACTTGAAAAGAATTTTTACTGCAGACAGGGAGAGATTGACCTTGTTGGTATCCACGGGGAATATCTTGTATTTGTGGAAGTAAAATACAGAAAGAGCAAAGGAAAGGGACTTCCGGAGGAAGCAGTAACTGCAGCCAAACAGAAAAAGATATGCAGGGCATCTGATTTTTACCGAAGCAGGAACCGCCACTTTTTCAGATACCAGGTCAGGTATGATGTAGTGGCTATACTTGGAGAAGAAATCAGCTGGTATCAGAACGCATTCCCCTATACAGGGGCATGTGCCTGGTAGATTAAGACCGGATTCCGGAAAGGGTATAGGTTATGTTATTAGAGGAAGCAGCTTCCTGTTATCCGGTTATAAGGATCGGGGAAGCGGAGATATTACAGCAGAAAAAATATGGTGAACTGGAATATTTATGTTTTCCGCAGCTTGCAAAAACCGGTATTGCAGACCATCTGTTTACAACAAGAATGGGCGGTGTCAGTACCGGCATTTTTTCATCCTTAAATCTCAGTTATACAAGAGGGGATGAAGAGGGAGCTGTAGATGAGAATTTCAGGAGAGTGGCAGCAATTTTCGATGAGGCACCGGACAGGATTGTATGCTCCCATCAGACTCATACGACAAATGTACGGCTGGTAACAGAGGAAGATGCGGGGAAGGGTGTCACAAGGAAAAGGGAGTTTACGGATGTGGACGGACTGATCACGGATACACCTGGGCTTTTACTTGCCACCTTTTATGCTGACTGCGTGCCACTGTTTTTTGTGGATGTCAGACATAGGGCAATCGGACTTTCCCATTCCGGCTGGCGGGGTACGGTAGAAAGAATGGGGGAAAAGACGCTGCTTGCCATGAAAAATGCTTTTGGAACAAGACCGAAGGATGTGTATGCTGCCATAGGCCCGTCAATCTGTGCAGACTGTTATGAGATTGGCTTTGATGTGGCAGAACCCTTCTTAAAGGAATTCCCGGAGCAGAAGGGAATTGTTCTTCCGGGGAAAAGAGAAGGAAAATACCAGCTTGATCTCTGGAAGGCGAATGAAACGGTACTTCTGGATGCCGGGATCTTAAAAGAGCATCTGGAAATTACTGATATCTGTACCTGTCATAATCCGGATTATCTGTTTTCACACCGGGCAAGCCATGGAAAACGGGGGAATCTGGCTGCTTTTATGGAATTAAGAAAATCTTAAAGAAATTCCCTGATAATACTTAACAATCCTGTGTTTTACTATAAACACAGGAAGCAAAAGAAAGCCCTGTGGGGTATAAGGAGAAAAAGATGATGAATATTCTTGTCTGCGACGATGACAGGGAGATTGTGGATGCCATTGAAATTTATCTGAACCAGGAAGGATATCGTGTGCTGAAGGCCTACGACGGAGAGCAGGCTCTTGAGGTACTGAAAACAGAAAGCGTACAGCTTGTGATCATTGATATCATGATGCCAAAGCTGGATGGGATCAGAGCTACCATTAAAATCCGGGAATCCAACAGTGTGCCGGTTATCTTCCTTTCAGCCAAGTCAGAGGATACTGACAAGATCCTCGGGCTGAATGTAGGGGCAGATGATTATGTGACTAAGCCCTTTAATCCGCTGGAGCTGGTGGCAAGGGTCAAGTCCAATTTGAGACGGTATACCAGTCTTGGCAGCCTGAATGTGACGAATAATGCTCTCTTTGTTGCTGGGGGTCTTTGCATGAATGATGATACCAAGGAAGTAACGGTGGATGGAGAACCGGTGAAGCTGACACCGATCGAGTATAACATTCTGCTGCTTCTTGTAAAAAATCAGGGAAGGGTATTTTCCATTGATCAGATCTATGAAAATATCTGGAATGAAGAAGCAATCGGCGCTGACAACACGGTTGCGGTACATATCCGGCATATCAGGGAGAAGATCGAGATCAATCCCAAGGAACCACGTTATCTGAAGGTAGTCTGGGGTGTTGGCTATAAGGTGGAAAAGCAGTAGATCCCCTGCGGCAGAAGAGGGAGTGTAAATGAAAAAAGAAAACGAAGAAAAAAAGGATAAAAAGGTCAGAAAGAAAAAGAAGGGTGCTTTAGGCACGCTGCATCTTCTTCAGCATATCTGTTTTGCAGGAGCAGCCTGCCTTGCAACGGTGGTGCTTCTTTCTTCCTTTGTTACGGTGGAAGGCAGGAAAGATACAGAAACCTTCTTTTTTGATATGGGGGATACCAATACGGAGTTTGAGGATTCCATGGTATTCAATAAGCTTCTTGGCAGGGACATATCAGATATCATCTGCTATGGGGCGATCCGTTCGCAGATGGAAACTGACGGGAAGTTTGATCCGAAGAAGGTCATTGATGTAACTGCCTTTGATAACAGGTATTCTGGAATCGCTGGAGAATATATTACAGCAAGGTATTATCTGGAGGATCTGCTGAAGTGGGCACAGTATGGATTTGAAACAGAAGAAACCTATATGACAGGGGAAGAAGCAGATCAGTTTCTGAGCCGTACCAGAGAAGTCACTTATGTAGAGGGAAATGTGGATGGTGGCAGTTATCTGAATACGGATTTGGAGCAGAAGGTAAGAGTGGTAGATGTATCCGGCAATGTGCTTTCTGACCCGGAGAATCCAATCCGGGATAATGTGACAGTTAATATACTGAAGAATCGCTATCATACAGTGGATGGTAAGAATATTGAAGATTACGTTTCTTCCTGGGAGGAATATACAGCTCTCCGGGATCATGTACAGTCAGCCGCAGAGGATCTGCTGATCAACTATAATGAATATCTGACCTATCAGGATTATTATGACAGTGGCAACAGCAATTTTGTTTACTTTGTTCGCAGAACCACAGGAGATCAGACTGTTGTCTACAGCAATGAAAATATAAAGAATAAAAGCATGGATGCACTGACAGCACAGCTTCAGGAGGAATGCAGCAGGTATCTGATCTATGATCCACAGAATATGTCCTTTATTACTAATACCAAGGTACAGGAAAAGACACCGCGTTATGTGCTGAATGGCTATTCGTATGCTTATCCGGATGATACCCAGATCCTGGTTGGCGTGAAAACCGGATATAAGGAGGCAGACGCGTTTCAGACTGCGAAAAACGCATACAGCCAGTATTCCCCTTATCTGTGGCAGTATCTGATCGGGATTGTACTGTTTGGCGGATTATATCTCCTGCTTATGCTGGTACTGACTGCAGCAGAAGGAAAAGCAGTCATGCTGGAAAACGGAGAAAAGAAGGTGTTGCTGAAATGGGAGGATAAGATTCCTACAGAGATCATGCTGGTATTGGCAGTTGTGACAGGAGAGCTTCTTGTGATCCTCGGATATCAGGGAACCAGACTTCTTAAGACAGTGACAGATGAATTTGCAGAAGGCAGGTCACTGACCTGCGGTCTTGTCCTGTTATATGCGCTGCTTGTAAGCGGTGGTTTCTCCTTCTTCTATTTCAGCCTGGTCAGGAGGATCAAGGCAGGAACACTGTGGAAAGACAGTCTCCTTGCAGAGCTGGTAAGGATAAGCCGAAGGGCAGGCAGCTATCTGTACGGGCATGCAAATACAACACTACGGGTGCTGATCCCATCAGGTGTGCTCCTTATGGCAGTACTGATTTCCATACTGATTGCCTACAGGGCAACTGCCGGTACGACGGTGGTGCTCATACTGATGCTTATCCTGATTGGTATTTTGGTGATTATTTCTCTGCTGCGTGCAGCGGTTGGCAGGGATAGGATCCTGACAGGGATCAAAAAAATGAATGCAGGGGATATGAATTATCAGATTCCGGAGGAAGGGCTTACCGGAGACAATCTGGTTCTTGCCAGGGAGGTGAACCATATTGGAGACGGGATCCGGGAGGCAGTAGCGATCAGCATGAAGGATGAAAGACTGAAAGCGGATCTGATCACTAATGTATCCCATGATATCAAAACACCGCTGACTTCGATCATCAATTATGTTGACTTGCTGAAGCGTGAGAATATAGAAGATGAAAAGGTGAAGGAATATATTGCTGTTTTGGATGCCAAATCGCAGCGGCTCAAGCAGCTGACAGATGATCTGGTGGAGGCTTCCAAGATTTCTTCAGGAAATATTATACTCCACTTCGAAAGGATCGATCTGATCGAATTGCTGCATCAGTCGATTGGGGAATTTTCGGAGAAGTTTGAAGGCAGAGGGCTGATCCCCGTACTCCGTACCGAAAATGGAAGTGCCTGTATTGAGGCAGATTCCAGAAGGATCTTCAGAGTCATTGAAAATCTGTTTAGCAATGTAATCAAGTACGCTCTGCCAGGTACAAGGGTTTATATTGATGTAGAAGATAAGAACAGTGAGAGTGGAACACTGGTACAGGTAGCTGTTAAGAACATTTCAGAAAACCCGGTATCTGTCAGTGGGGATGAACTGACAGAACGCTTTATCCGCGGAGATGAATCGAGGACTACAGAAGGAAGCGGACTTGGACTTTCCATTGCGAAGAATCTGACGGTTGCCATGAATGGACAGCTGAATGTGAAGGTAGATGGTGATCTGTTCAAGGTGATACTGCAGTTCCCGAAGCTGGAAGAGCAGAAGGAGACAGAACAATAACTGGAAACAAAAGAAAAGGACGGACTCCGAAAGGAACCCGTCCTTGGTTTTTATAGTATTTTTACAGATGATGCTGACTTAAATCTTCCCGGCGGTTATAGGCATCCAGGATCTGATGGATCTTTTCTGTGGATGTATAAACGTTCGACATGGATGAGTCATGGTTCATAAAGTCAACAATAGAGGCAATCAGCTTACTCATATCAGCTTCTACGTAGTAAGGCCTTTCTTTTAGTTCAGGAAGCTGGTAGGTAAGGTTTGTGGTAACGATCTTGTCAAAATAGCACTTTTCATAGGCTTCATCGAATTTTGCGAGCCCATCGGTAAACAGACCAAAGGTTGCACAGATGAAAACACGGTTTGCATTCATTTCCTTAAGCTGTCTTGCGGTATCGATCATGCTGCCTCCGGAAGAGATCATATCATCCATAATGATGACATCCTTACCGTCAATATTGTCACCAAGGAATTCGTGGGCAACGATCGGGTTCTTGCCATTGACAATTTTGGAATAGTCCCTGCGCTTGTAGAACATGCCAGTATCGACACCAAGGACATTGGCGAAGTAAACCGCTCTGTCAAGTGCCCCTTCATCTGGACTGATGACGATCAGATGATCCTTGTCAATGATCAGATCTTCTTTGGCACGAAGCAGAGCTTTCATGAACTGAACCGGAGGGGTGATATTGTCGAAGCCCCGTAAGGGCTCTGCATTCTGCACACGGGGGTCGTGTGCATCAAAGGTAATGAAGTTGTTGACACCCATATTGGCGAGTTCTTCGATGGCGTAGGCACAGTCAAGGGATTCCCGTCCGCTGCGCTTATGCTGCCTGCCTTCATAAAGGAAGGGCATGATGACATTAACACGGTGTGCCTTGCCATTTACAGCGGCGATCACTCGTTTTAAGTCCTGATAATGGTCATCGGGGGATTTGTAATTGGTATAGCCGTTCATGGTATAGGAAATACTGTGGTTACATACATCAACAAGAATAAAGAGATCTTTACCTCTGACGGATTCAGAGATGACAGCCTTGGCTTCTCCGGTACCGAAACGATAGCAGGTGGAGTCAGCAATGTAATTGTCGGATACATAGCCTTCAAAGGCGGGATCATTTTTGGCAATATTCTTAATGTCTCTGCGGAAACCTACAAGATAGTTGTTGATCTGATTGCCGAGTCTGGCGGCAGAATCCAGCACGATAAGCTTTAAGGGAGCAACAGGAATGGCTGCTTCCAGTTCATGTAAATTAGGCATGATAACCCTCCAGCGTGAAAAAATATGATAAAACTTCATTTAATTTATATCATTCTGCTAGTGACACGTCAAGAAATTTATAATAGAATAAGAGATAGCGGAGTAAAATAACATGAACAAAAGTAAGGGACATTTGATCAAAAAGATCCTTCCGGGAAGTATCGCAGAGGAATTTGAACTGGCACCAGGAGACAGGCTGATCTCAATAAACGGGCATGAGATCGAGGATATTTTTGATTACCAGTTTTATGCAGAAGATACTTATATAGAAATATTAATAGAGAAACCAGACGGAGAACAGTGGATCCTGGAGGTAGACAAGGAAGAGGACGAGGATCTTGGAATCGAATTTGATAATGGTCTGATGGATGAATACAGATCATGCCATAATAAATGTATTTTCTGCTTCATTGACCAGATGCCGAAGGGAATGCGGGACACCCTGTATTTTAAGGATGATGATTCCCGGCTGTCTTTTCTGCAGGGAAATTATGTGACTCTGACGAATATGTCTGACCATGACCTTGACAGGATCATCCAGTATCACCTTTCACCCATCAATATTTCCTTTCAGACCATGAATCCGGAGCTGAGATGTAAAATGCTGAATAACAGATTTGCCGGAGAAGCACTTAAAAAGGTTGACAGATTAAATGAAGCAGGAATTGAGATGAATGGTCAGATCGTACTGTGTAAGGGAGTCAACGACGGAGAAGAACTGGCATTCAGCATCCGTGAGATGATGAGATATATTCCCAATCTGCAGAGTGTATCTGTGGTGCCGGTTGGGCTTTCAAAATACAGAGACGGACTGTTTCCACTGGAACCGTTCACAAGGGAGGATGCCAGAGAGGTACTTTCTACGATCCATCATTACCAGAATGAGAGCTATCAGAAATATGGAAATCATTTTATCCATGCCAGTGATGAATGGTATATTCTGGCAGGAGAAGAACTGCCACAGGAAGAAAATTATGACGGCTATCTGCAGCTTGAAAATGGTGTAGGCATGATGCGGCTTCTGCTTAATGAGTTTGAAGAAGCAGTGAAGGAGCTGCAGGAGAAGATCAGTGTAGGTACCCTGGATTTTTCATCAAGGGAAATATCCATGGCAACAGCCAGACTGGCATATCCCTTTATCCGTGATATGGCAGCACGTATGATGGAGATGGTTCCCGGACTTATGATCCATGTCTATGAGATCAGAAATGATTTCTTCGGAGAGATGATCACAGTATCCGGACTTCTGACAGGACAGGATCTGATCGCCCAGCTTACCGGCAAGGAACTGGGAGAAGCCCTGTATCTGCCACAGAATGTCTTAAGGAGCGGCGAAGAGGTGTTCCTGGATGACGTAACTGTTACAGAGATGGAAAAGGCTTTACAAGTGAAGGTAGATATTATAAAATCAAGCGGACGTGATTTTGTAAATGCAGTGCTTGACAGAGCATAAAATAATGGAGGTACTACATGAGTAAAAGAAAGGGAAAGCCTGTTGTGGCAGTAGTAGGCAGACCTAATGTGGGTAAATCGACCCTGTTCAATATGCTGGCAGGGCAGAGAATATCAATCGTAAAAGATACACCGGGAATCACAAGGGACAGGATCTATGCCGATGTCAGCTGGCTTGACCGTTCCTTTACCCTGATCGATACCGGTGGTATCGAACCGGACAGCAGTGATGTGATCCTGTCCCAGATGAGGGAGCAGGCTGAGATTGCTATCAACACAGCAGATGTGATCCTGTTTATGGTTGACGTGAAGCAGGGACTTGTGGATTCAGACGCCAAGGTGGCAGATATGCTGCGACGTTCCCGCAAGCCGGTGGTGCTTGTGGTAAATAAGGTGGATAACTTTGAAAAGTATATGGCAGATGTCTATGAATTCTACAATCTTGGGATCGGAGAGCCAATTCCTATATCGGCAGCCAATCAGATGGGAATTGGTGATATGCTGGACGAGGTCATCAAATATTTTGATGAGGACAGCACGGAAGAGGAAGAGGATGACAGGATCCGTGTGGCGATTGTTGGAAAGCCAAATGTAGGAAAATCTTCCCTGATCAACAGACTGCTTGGGGAGAACAGACTGATCGTATCTGACATTGCCGGTACGACAAGAGATGCGGTAGATACACCGGTCACCCACAATGGTAAGGATTATGTGTTTATTGATACAGCTGGGCTGCGCCGGAAAAACAAGATCAAGGAAGAGCTGGAGCATTTCATGATCCTGCGTACAGTCAGCGCCGTAGAACGTGCAGATATTGTTGTACTTGTAATTGATGCAGTCGAAGGTGTGACTGAACAGGATGCCAAGATCGCAGGAATTGCCCACGACAGAGGCAAGGCGACGATCATTGCTGTGAATAAGTGGGATGCTATTGAGAAGACAGAAAAGACGGTAAGAGAATATGAAAGCAGGATACGTGAGGTACTGTCCTTTATGCCTTATGCCAAGATCACCTTTATTTCTGCCAAGAGCGGGCAGCGTCTGGTGAAGCTGTATGACCTGATCGATACGGTCGCAGAGAATCATGCCATGAGAGTTGCGACCGGTGTACTGAATGAGATCATGGCAGAAGCCGTTGCCATGCAGCAGCCTCCTTCAGACAAGGGAAGAAGACTCAAGCTTTTCTATATTACACAGGCGTCTGTGAAGCCGCCTACCTTTGTTATTTTTGTGAATGATAAGAACCTGATGCATTTTTCTTATACCAGATATATTGAAAATAAGATCAGGGAGGCCTTTGATTTCCAGGGGACACCTTTGAAATTCATTATAAGAGAAAGAAAGGAAAACAAGTAAAGTGGAACGTCTGTATTGTATTTTGATCGGCTATGTATTTGGTCTGTTCCAGACAGCCTTTATATATGGAAAGCTGCATGGGATTGACATCAGAAACTATGGAAGCGGAAATGCAGGAACCACCAATACCTTACGTGTATTTGGTACAAAGGCAGGGCTGCTTGTTCTGTTTGGTGACATAATAAAAACCATTCTGGCGGTTGTACTGTGTGGTGCCCTGTTTGGCAAGGCACATCCGGAGGAGCTGTATCTGCTTAAGCTGTATGCGGCAACTGGAGCGATCCTTGGACATAATTTCCCTTTTTATCTTCATTTTAAAGGAGGTAAGGGAATCGCAGCAACGGCAGGCCTGGTACTTTCCTTCCATCCGACCTTTATTCCTGTAGGTGTGGTTCTGTTTTTTGGTGCATTTTTGCTGACGCATTATGTTTCCCTTGGATCACTGCTGGTCTATGCAGGTATTATGATCCAGATGGTAGTAAGCGGACAGATGGGACTGTTCCATACATCGCAGGGGATACTGAATGAAATGTATATCATCACAGCGTTTCTTACGATCATGGCTTATTATAAGCATAGAGAGAATATTAAGCGTCTTCTTAAGGGAGAGGAAAGAAAGACTTATCTGACGAAGAAGAATAAAGAAGCAATCAAATAGTTTATTACATAGAAAGGGTAGGAACCGGAGAGATATGGCTGAAGTAGGAATCATAGGGGCAGGAAGCTGGGGAACAGCGCTATCCCTGCTTTTGTATAAAAACGGAAATCAGGTAACTGTCTGGTCAGCACTGGAAAATGAGATTCAGATGCTGAAGGAGGAACGGGAGCAGAAGGATAAGCTTCCAGGAGTGAAGCTGCCAGAGGATATGATTTTTACAACCAATCTGGAGGAAGCAATAAAGGGGAAGGATGTGCTTGTGCTTGCAGTACCATCGCCCTTCACCAGAAGTACTTCTGCAAAAATGAAGCCTTATGTAAAGGATGGACAGATCATTGTGAACGTGGCCAAGGGAATCGAGGAGACCACACTGATGACGCTTTCCGAGATCATAGAAGAAGAGATTCCACAGGCAAATGTGGCAGTGCTTTCAGGACCTTCCCATGCGGAAGAGGTAGGAAGAGGACTGCCGACAACGATCGTGGCAGGATCCAAGGATAAGGCGACAGCAGAGTATCTGCAGAATCTGTTTATGAGTGAGGTTTTCCGTGTTTATACCAGCTCAGATGTGCTTGGCATAGAGCTTGGTGCAGCACTTAAAAATGTTGTGGCTCTGGCTGCCGGTATTGCAGACGGACTTGGCTATGGTGATAATACCAAGGCTGCACTGATCACCCGGGGTATTGCTGAGATCGCAAGGCTTGGTATCGTAATGGGCGGAAGGATTGAAACCTTTTACGGGCTGACAGGAATAGGAGATCTGATCGTAACCTGTGCTTCCATGCATTCCAGAAACAGAAGAGCCGGTATCCTGATCGGTAAGGGTGCAACTATGGAAGAAGCCATGGCAGAGGTCAAGATGGTCGTGGAAGGGGTATATTCCGCTAAGGCCGGTTATGCACTTTCTAAAAAGTATCAGGTAAGCATGCCGATCATTGAACAGGTAAACAAGGTACTCTTTGAAGGAGCAAGTGCAGCCGATGCAGTAAAGGAGCTGATGCTCCGTGACAAGAAGGTAGAAAATATTGATCTCAGGAATCTGTATCAGAACAGTGCAGAAATATCCTGGTAGGATAGTGATAACAGAGGGAGGAACCTGCAGGTGAGTGACGAACAGAAAAATGATTTTTGGAGTTCATCATCCAATGATGATTTCTGGAATAAGCCGGTCGGTGATGACTGGTTAAAAAAGGACGAGCCAAAGCCTGAAACAAATGAGCCTTCCTGGAATGAAAACCCGTATTACCAAAGCCATGTCCATGAGGATGAGGTAAAGGGCAGTGTGTTTCATGAGGAAAACACAGACAGTACTTACTGGGACAAGGCAGCAGACAATGTTTACCGTGAACAGAAATCGGACAATATTTATACCGGAGAAGTACCGGAGCAACAGAAGAAAAGAGTACATGTACATACTATTATCTGTCTGATCAGTATATGTATTATGGTATTTGTCATTCTGGCGGTTGCAGCGGCAGCATCTCTTACAAAAAACGTACAGAAAAAGGAAGCACGTGTGGTATCCTACACAGAAGAAAATCTTACTTCGCCGGTATTTGATTATTATGATAACAATACGGTAACACTGGAGAATAACTGTTATACAATCGTAAATCATGATATTTATGCAGGCTTTCCGGAAGACTATTCCCTGATTGCCATTAGGGTAGATGTGGAGAGCAGTGCTTATGTCCAAAATGCCTATGCCATGAAAAACTGTTACATCGGTTACGAAGAGAACGGAACAGTGGAATATAAACAGTCGCTTGGAAGGGATGTTTATTATCCCTATGTGGCTGGATATGGATTTGACAGCAGCAGCTTTCTTTCAGATTACGGATGTGGTAATGGAGCTGATATTACCGGTTATTTTTTCTTCCTGATTCCGGCAGATGTACAGGAAATTATACTGTATATGGAAAAATATGATCTGCAGCATGATACGATAGACAAAATAGAAACGGTTATGTCATGGAACATGGGTGTTCTTCCTTATGATGAGGAAATCCCAGACAGACTTGCAAAAGAGGGAGGGTATCATTATGAGTAAGGTATTGAAAAACGGGATCACTGTACTGGTTGTTGCAGTCTGTGGCTTTGTCTGCTTGATCGCACTTCTTCTTTATGCATCGGGAGAACTGAAATATGCATCCTACGAGCTTGAGTCTGCTGTGAAGCCGGAGCTGGTTTCTGCTACAGCAGAGCGTATAGACAGTGGGACGCTGAAAAATGTGCGCGATGACAGGGACTATTATAAAGTAAAGCTGATGCTGCAAAATAACAGTAATTATGGATACTGGGACAGCTCACTATATTTCACATATAAGAAGCCAGATAACAGTAACGCCTATATTCAGGAGATGGAGCATACATCAGCCTTTGACAGATGGCAGGATGGACGATACTTCCCGGCAGGGAAGGCGGCTGTCAGTGAACGGATCATAGAAGTTGATAAGGATTGCAGGGAAGTTAAGATTTCCCAACGTGGAGATGATACAGACCCTGTTACAGTACAATTAGAAAAATAAAAGGGAGCAGATAAAACGATGACGATTTTTGATGAATTAAAAGCAAGAGGACTTCTTGCACAGCTTACAGATGAAGAGGAGATCAAGGAGCTGATCAACAATGGAAAGGCCACCTTTTATATCGGGTTTGATCCTACCGCAGATTCTCTTCATGTTGGACATTTCATGGCACTCTGCCTGATGAAGAGACTGCAGATGGCAGGGAATAAGCCAATCGCGCTGATCGGCGGTGGTACCGGTATGATCGGAGATCCTTCCGGAAGAAGTGATATGCGTACTATGATGACACCGGAGACGATCCAGCATAACTGTGACTGCTTCAAGAAGCAGATGAGCCGTTTTATTGATTTTTCAGAGGGCAAGGCCCTGATGGTCAATAATGCAGAATGGCTGATGGATCTGAATTATATTGAATTTTTAAGAGAGGTAGGACCTCACTTCTCGGTTAACAATATGCTGAGAGCGGAGTGCTACAAGCAGAGAATGGAAAAGGGTCTTTCTTTCCTTGAGTTTAACTATATGCTGATGCAGAGCTATGATTTCTATGAGCTGTTCCAGAAATACGGCTGCAATATGCAGTTTGGCGGTGATGACCAGTGGAGCAATATGCTTGGCGGAACTGAACTGATCAGAAGAAAGCTTGGTAAGGATGCCTATGCCATGACCATTACCCTGCTTCTGAATTCTGAGGGCAAGAAGATGGGTAAGACACAGAAGGGGGCTGTATGGCTTGATCCAGAGAAGACTTCTCCATTTGAATTCTATCAGTACTGGAGAAATGTGGCAGATGCAGATGTACTTAAGTGTCTGCGTATGCTTACCTTCCTGCCTCTTGAGCAGATTGATGAGATGGATCACTGGGAAGGCAGCCAGCTCAATCAGGCCAAGGAGATCCTGGCTTATGAGCTGACAAACCTTGTACATGGTGAGGAAGAAGCAAAGAAAGCACAGGAAAGTGCAAGAGCACTGTTCAGTACTGGTGTGGCAGCACAGATGCCCACCTGTGAGCTGACAGATGAGGATATGGAAGATGGAAGCATTGATCTGATCTCTGTACTGTGCAAGGCAGGACTGGTAAATACCAGATCTGAAGGCAGACGTGCTATCGAGCAGGGCGGCGTAACAGTAGGTGAGGACAAGGTGACTGATGTAAAGGCAGCTTATGCAAAGGATGCTTTTGCAGGAGAAGGACTTGTTGTAAAACGTGGAAAGAAGAACTTCCGCAGGATTATTGTGAAATAAGGACAGTATGCAGTATCAGTTAATCAAAAGCAAACGAAAAACGATTGCCATCTCTTTTGACAGGGGTGGCAATCTTGTTGTGAAAGCGCCCTGGTTTGTCAGCGACAGGGAGGTAGAAAGATTTGTGCAGAGCAAGGAGGAATGGATCCTTGCGACAGCAAAACGGCTTGCCATGCAGGAAAAGAAAAAAGAAGCAGTGCGGCTGCAGCTTGTGAACGGAGATCAGCTTCCTTTTCTTGACGAGCATCTGACACTGTCAGTTTTCCGGGAGGAAAGCAGCAGATGCCGGGTAAAGAAGGCAGGAGACAGACTTCTTTTATTTGTTCCCTATGAAGCAGACTATGAGATCAGGAGAATGGCCATAGAAAAATGGTACCGGAAGATGGCTGCGCAGTGGATCAGGGAAAGGGCCATGCTTTATGCCGGAATGATGCAGGTAAGCTTTTCTGAGATCCATATCAAGGATCAGAGAAGCAGGTGGGGAAGCTGCAGTGGTCTTTCTAACCTGAATTTTTCTTTCCGCCTCATGCTGGCACCGGCAGCTGTGGCAGAGTATGTGGTGATCCATGAGCTGTGCCACCTGCGGTATATGGATCACTCGCAGAATTTCTGGCAGATGGTCGAAGCCTTCTGTCCGGATTATAAAGTCAGGAAGAAATGGCTGGCAGAACACGGAAATGAACTGTATCTGTTCTGAGCTTTAGCAGGGGAGATGAATTATGGGTATAATGCAAAATACAGACGGTTACAGACCGGGAGAGGAGTGCAGTCACTGTAAGGGGCGCTGCTGCCGGGAAAAGGGCTGCAGCCTTGCACCCTCCGATCTTGAAAGAGCAATAGAAACAAGAGGACTTACCGGAAATGAGAGGGAGAAGATTCTTTCTCTTTTACAGGAGGAAGGGAATCTGTATGCCATTGACCGATTTCATCTGGAGGGAAAAGAGATTTATTATATGAGAATGCGGCATCATGCCTATACCTTTGTCGGAGAGGATGCCATAGGGATCTGTGCTGCACTGACTGCTGCCGGCTGCATATTATCAGAAGAGGACAGACCAAAGGGCGGCAGGTATCTGGAAAGCAGACCGGATGGCCACTGTATCCAGCATTACGGGGCAGATGAGATGGCAGAGGACTGGCTGCCTTACCAGGAGAGCCTTTCTTCCATATACTTGGAATACTTTCAGAAGTTTAAAGAGGATGGCACCTTTGATCAGTGTGATGAGGAATATTTCAGGTTCCTGAGGACATTCAGGGAAGGATGAAAGAAAGAGTAAAAACGGACGATAAAGGTCCGTTTTTTAATTGAATCATTTATGAATTCAATTATATCAGGAGCTTACAGAACTTCTTGGATTTGAAGATTATATAAACAGACCTGTTGGTAAATTGTCAGGAGGACAGTGTAGAAGAATTGATATAGCCAGAGCGTTGTTGCATAAGCCTGAAATACTGATTTTGGATGAACCGACAACCGGTCTTGATCCTCAGACAAGAAGGCGGATATGGGAAGTTATTGAAAAACTTAGAGCAGATGAGAATCTTACGGTATTTCTCACGACACACTATATGGAAGAAGCTGCGAATGCGGGATATGTCGTAATCCTTGATAAAGGAAGCATAGTAGCTGAAGGAACACCATTTGAATTAAAGAGCACCTATGTGCAGGATGCGGTGATTTATGCGGTATTTATTCTGTTTGGGAAAATAGTGTGGCATATGGTTGATTTTGGGGTTAGTATGAAAACAGCAGCTGAGATTAACCGGTTAATCAGAAATCGTAAAAGAAATGGTTAGAATGAATACATAGAAGTAGTTTCAAGTTTAGGGAGGAAATTATGGAAAACACAAACCAATTGATCGGATGTTGCGGGCTGGACTGCGAAACCTGCGACGCCAGAATCGCAACGCTTACAAATGACAACACCCTGCGTGAAAAAACTGCGGCTCTGTGGACGGAGCTAAATGGGGTTCCGATTACAGCGGAAATGATCAACTGCACCGGTTGCCGAATGGAAGGCGCAAAAACCCCATTCTGCGACAAGCTCTGTCCCGTACATAACTGTGTCCGTGAAAAGGGACTGAATTCCTGCGCTGACTGCACGCAGATGGATGAATGTCCGATGCTGGGGCAGATTGCCGCAAACAGCCCGTTTGTTCTGGAAAATCTGAAGCGGTTGAAACAGGACATGCCGGATACAATGACGGTAAATGACGTAGAATTTCGCATGATCAAGCTCCTTGGGAAAGGAAAAGGCGGTTATTCTTATCTTGTGACCGATGAAACAACGCAATATGTTCTGAAACAGATCCACCACGAACCTTGTGAATACTACACCTTCGGCGATAAGCTAAACTCTGAGCTGAGGGACTATGAAACATTGCATAAGCTCGGTATCCCCATGCCCCGGCTTCTGGAGGTCGACACCCAGCAAGAGCGCATTTTGAAAGAATACATTGCCGGAAAAACGGTTGCGGAGCTGCTTAAGACGGGACAGATGGAATCCGACTGGCTTGTGCAGGTGCAGGAGATGTGTGATCGCCTGTACCCGGCTGGTCTGAACATCGATTACTATCCCACAAACTTTGTACCATGTGATGGAACACTTTACTACATTGATTATGAGTGCAATGCCTACATGGTGGAGTGGGATTTTGAACATTGGGGGATTCAGTATTGGAACAAAATCGCAGCAGGCATTGAAATTACAACAGGAACAAAACAAACAGGAACGCAAGACCAGAAGGAAAAGTACAAGGGGCATTAGCATCTCGCTTTACTCGTTCAGTTGTTCCCTTAATAATTTATGGAGAAATATGCTGTTTGGATAGAGGAAAGAGAGGGCGAAGAAAATATGAAATATACTATAGACGAGAATTTGCTGTATTCGTGGTTAGCAATTATTGTACTGGCAGTATTTTATGCTATTTATTTTGCCAAGATGATATCGCAGAAACGACATGGAATACAGACACGACAGATAGGAAAAGTAAAAGATAAATCAGTACATACCGTAGAATTGCTGATGAGTATTGCAACACTTGCTGCTCCAGTTATTCAGATATTATCCGTTATATTTGGGTGGAATCATATGCCTGCAAATGCAAGGTTTACCGGTTTTTGCATAGGGATGTTAGGTGACCTGATATTTCTGACTTCTGTTCTTTGTATGAAGGATAGCTGGAGAGCAGGAATACCTGATAAGGATAGAACAAAATTGGTCACATCAGGAATTTATCGTTATAGTCGGAATCCGGCATTTTTGGGTTTTGATTTTATGTATATAGGGCTGCTGTTGATGTATTTTAATCTGCCAATGCTTGCAGTATCTGTATTTGCTATTATCATGCTGCATTTGCAGATATTACAGGAGGAGCGGTATCTTACAGAAAACTATGGAGATTCATATAGAGAGTATCGGAAACATGTTTTTCGCTATTTGGGAAGGAGATAGAGTTAAACAGATAAATGGGAAGAGGAGAATTAGACACGTAATATGGTGAATGGTTTATTCCATACGAGAATAAAAATAGAGTAGACGAATTATTTAGCAATCTTCATCAAATCTTTATTTTTTTCTGTTAGGTTATATTTCAGTAAGAAATGAAATATGGAAGGAAGGATAGTAAAGATGGAAATGATGTTACAGACACAAAATCTATGTAAATATTTTAGAAAACAGAAAGCGGTAAATAATGTTTCACTTAATATCGAAAAGGGACAGATTTATGGACTGCTTGGACCGAATGGCGCTGGTAAATCTACCACATTGAAAATGCTGACCGGTATGATGAAACCAACTGCAGGAAAGATTTACTTTGATGGAAAACTTATGGATAGGAAAGATTTATCAAAAATAGGAGCGTTAATTGAAAATCCGCCTATTTATGAAAATCTTTCCGCCAGAGAGAATTTGAAGGTAAGACAATTATTGCTTGGTACAGATGAAAACAGAATTGATGAGGTCTTGCAGATTGCATCACTTACAAACACCGGAAAGAAGAAAGCAGGACAGTTTTCTTTGGGGATGAAGCAAAGACTAGGCATTGCAATGGCATTGCTTGGAGAACCGGAACTTTTGATATTGGATGAACCTACGAATGGATTAGATCCAATAGGCATCGAGGAATTACGAGAGCTGATCCGGTCTTTTCCGGAACAGGGAATCACTGTAATTCTCTCCAGTCATATTCTCTCAGAGGTACAGTTACTTGCAGATAAAGTCGGGATTATTTCAGGTGGAATCTTAGGATACGAAGGAGCATTAAAGCAGGGAGATAATCTTGAAGATTTGTTTATGAATGTGGTAAGAAAAAACCAGAAAGCAGGTGAAATCCATGGTTAATATTATAAAAGCAGAACATCAAAAAGCCAAAAGAACCATGCGAAAAAAGTTTATCTGGGGATTTCCTCTTCTTACATTTGTCATGGCATTTATATTTACTCTTGGGATGACAAATGCTTATGCAGAAAGTGTTTGGAACTGGTGGTATACACTTTTGCTGCCGGGGATGATTGCTCTATTTTGTTATCTTTCTGTGGCGCAGGAGAAAAAGATAAAATACTATCATTTAATGACTATTCCCACAGACAGAAGAAAATTGTTGCTGGGGAAAATTATTTATATTGGGTACATGATTTTGTTTTCTAATGTGATTGTGTTTGCAGGAGCAACGCTTGGAGGCTTTCTTCTAACGACACATGTTCCAGTTGGAGGAGCGTTGATTGCAGTATTGTTTCTGACGGTTTCTGAGTTATGGGAGATTCCGGTAGCTTTATTTTTAAGTGAACGATTTGGAATGATTGTAAACCTGTTCGTCTGCCTGTTTATTACCGTCAGCGGTGTGGTAATATCACAAACCAGAATCTGGTATGTACTTGTTTCTGCAATCCCTATGCGAATGATGTGCCCGTTGCTTCATGTTTTACCAAATGGACTTGCCGCAGAAGCAGGGAATCCTCTTTTGGATACGGGAGTCATTGTTCCGGGAATGTGTCTCTCAATCATCTGGTTTGTTTTTGTAACGGTTCTGTTTTTGAAATGGTTTGAGAGAAGAGAGGTGAAATAAGATGATTGGAAGATCTCTTAATGCAGACTTGCGAAAGATGAAAGGAACATCTGTGATTCTGGCACACCTACTGATTCCGATTATAACCAGCGTTATATTTTTAATATATTACTTTTTTTCACCATGGAATGAAAATATGAAAGTGATTGCATTTTATCAGGCAATAGGAGCAGGACTTCCGGTACTTATTGGAATTTTTACAGCAAGTGTGATGGAACAGGAACAAAATGCAGGTGATTTTCAAAATCTGTTGTCTTTACCGGATAAACCTGCAGCATTTTTATCGAAACTGTTGATGCTACTGGTTTTGTGTCTGTGCTCTATCCTATTGACAGCAATCATATTCGGAATTGGATTTGGAAGAATCGCATCAAGCGATATCGAAATCATGAAAGGATGTATATTTGCAGCATTGCTGCTGTGGGGAAGCAGTGTTCCACTTTATCTGTGGCAGCTGATTCTGGCTTTTCAGTTTGGAAAAGGGGTATCCATTGGAGCAGGGATTATATCAGGACTAATTAGTGCATTGATGCTTACCGGACTTGGAGATTATGTGTGGAAATATGTATTTGTCTGCTGGACGGGTAGAGTACCATATACTTATCTGCAATCTGTATTGGGAGAAACTAGTGTAGGTGAATGGTTGTCATTCATACCAGGTTGCTTAATATTTACAGGGATTAGTATGGTATACTATTTTTGGTGGGTAAACCACTGGGAAGGAAACAGAATATCGGAATAGAATCGAGGGAAACTATGGCAAAAATACTGGCAGTTGATGATGAACCGGCAATTCTGGAAATGATAGAAAGCATTTTGAATAAGGATGGACATCTGGTTACCAAAGTAAGTAATCCACTAAAAATTAATATGGAAGAATTACATCGTTATGACCTGATTTTACTGGACATTATGATGCCTGGAATTGATGGCTTCGAATTATGCAAAAGAATTAGGATACTTGTGGATTGTCCGATTTTGTTTCTTACGGCAAAAACGGAGGAAAACAGTCTGGTAAACGGACTTTCTTTAGGAGCAGATGATTATATTTCAAAGCCATTTGGAGTGATGGAACTTCGGGCAAGGATCAATGCACATCTTAGAAGAGAGCACAGGGAACATTCTGTCCGGATGGTTTTAGGGAGAGTCTGCATTCAGATGTCTCAAAAGAAACTGTTGATGGATGATAAAGAACTTCCGTTTACGAAAGCAGAGTACGAAATCTGTGAATTTCTGGCTAAAAACAGAGGACAGGTTTTCTCGAAGGAACAGATATTGGAAGCGGTCTTTGGCTTTGCCAGTGAGAGTAATGACAGTACTATAATCACGCATATCAAAAATATAAGAGCAAAATTTGCGGATTATGATTATACACCGATAAAAACAGTCTGGGGGATTGGATATAAATGGGAAGAGTAAAGAGAAGCAATGCACTCAGCTGGATTTTTATGAGATATGTACTGGTCATGCTTGGATCATTAGTAGGTTTGGTGATTGTTGCTTGGTTGCTGCTGTACCTTTTGATTAGTGTGGGCTGTATCTATCCGGCGAATTATGCAGAGCAAAAGATTAATGAAGCATATGATACGATTCTACGTGCAGATAAAGTAACTGCTGAGATGATTCCTGCACTTTGTGATTATGTAATCTTTTCAGAGAATGGAGAGAAAATAGGTGGAGATCTGTCAGAACAATACGAACAGATAGCATGGAATGTTGCAAAGTACGGAAACGCATCCGGGAAATATTTTTATAAAGTAATTGTAAGGGAAAATGAATATGTTGTATTGCAATATCGCCTGACACCTCAATATCATTCAGCTTTTTTGAGGGAGCATTTTATAGGACCACAGAATGTGATGAGTATTATGTCAGTGATTGGAGCGGTAGCGATTATTATCATTCCGTCCATACGTTTTGGAAAAAGAATCAAAAAGCAGATGCAGCCTGTATTAGACGCAATCAGACAAATAAAGGATCAAAATCTGGAATATGAGACATCCTGTTCCGGTATCAAAGAGTTTGATGACTGTTTATCGGCAATCGATGATATGCGAGATGCATTGCGAGAATCTTTAGAAAAGCAGTGGAAAACAGAGCAGGAAAAGAAACAACAGATGTCTGCTTTGGCGCATGATATTAAAACACCTCTTACGATTGTACGGGGAAATGCAGAACTACTTTCAGAGACTGAACTGACCACAGAACAGAAGAATAATATCACTTATGTTTTGAACGGCACAACACAGATACAAAGTTATGTAAAACAGTTGATAGATGTCACAAAATCATGGAATTGCAGTGATGTTACCTATACAACGGTGAGGTTAGAAGATTTTTTCGCAGATATAAAGGAACAGGCACTCGGACTGGTAGAAATCTATCACCAGAAGATAGATTGGAAGGCGGAACAAAGTGATAAAAAGGTAACGATTGCTTATGATCCAATGTTTCGAGCCGTAATGAATGTGATTCAGAATGCAGTGGAGCATACAAAAGAAAATGGTATCATTTATATTGACGCAAAGGAGCAGGATGACCGGCTGACATTCATTGTGGAGGATAGCGGATCAGGATTTACAAAAGAAGCATTATTGCATGGCACAGAGCAGTTTTTTATGGATGACACAAGTAGAAATGGCGAAGCCCATTATGGGATTGGGCTTTTTTTCGCAAAAACTGTGGCTGAAAAATATGGCGGAGGGATTAAACTTTCAAGTTCTGAAAATACAGGTGGGGCGAGGGTAGAAATATTTTTCCTGAGTAGTCAGGAAACAAGCTAAATAGACCGCAATTAAGCTATGTAAAAGAAATAAGCTGAATATTCTGTTCATAAAACAAACACCCCTTTCATACACTTAAATAAATATGGAAGGGGCTTATTATATGGATAATCAAAGGGATTATGATTTATACAGGGACATACAGACGAGATGCAACGGGGAGATTTACATAGGTGTGGTGGGACCTGTGCGGACGGGAAAATCAACCTTTATCAAGAGGTTCATGGATCTGCTTGTCCTGCCTCATATAGAGGATGAATTTGAACGGGAACGTGCAAATGATGAATTGCCACAGAGCGCTGGAGGCAAGACGATCACGACAACGGAACCCAAATTTATCCCAAAGGAGGCAGCAAGTATTTCTCTTGGGGAAGGGGCACAGGCCAGGGTACGTTTGATCGACTGTGTGGGATATATGGTAGAAGGTGCTGCAGGCCATATGGAAAACGGGGAAGAGAGGATGGTGAAGACACCATGGAGTGAGGAAGAGATCCCCTTTACGCAGGCGGCTGAAACGGGTACAAGAAAGGTAATCGCAGATCATTCCAGTGTTGGGATCGTGGTGACCTGTGACGGCAGCTTTACTGAGATCGGAAGACAGCAGTATGAACCGGCAGAGGAGCGTACGGTACGGGAACTGAAGAAGCTGAACAAACCCTTTATCGTACTTTTGAATACCACAAAGCCTTATAGCGAAGAAACAGGGAAGCTGGCAGAAGTTCTTTCTGAAAAGTATCAGGTATCTGTGCTGCCTGTAAATTGTGAACAGTTAAAAAAAGAAGATATCCGGCAGATTCTTGAAAAGCTGCTCTGTGAATTTCCACTTACAGTTATGGAATTTTATATGCCGAAGTGGGTGGAAATGCTGGAGAGGGATCACCCCCTTAAGGTACAGCTTGTAGAAAAGGTCAGAGAAGTCATGAAGGAATACACCTGTATCCGGGATGTACTGCAGAGGCCAGTTTCCATTAACGGAGATTTTGTCAAAAAATGTAAGATGGATCAGGTAGGAATGGCAGACGGCTGCGTAAGAATCTATATTGATGTGGATGATGCCTGCTATTTTGAGATGCTGAGCAGTCTGGTAGGAGAAGACATTCACAATGAATATCAGCTTTTATCGACACTGAAAGAAATGGCGGCTATGAAAAAAGAGTATTCCAGGGTTCTGAGTGCGGTGATGTCAGTGAGACAAAAAGGATATGGCGTTGTTATGCCACAGAGAGAAGAAATCCTGTTAGATAAACCGGAGCTGATCCGGCATGGCAACAAGTTTGGTGTAAAGATCCGGGCAGAGAGCCCGAGCATCCATATGATCCGTGCCAACATTGAAACAGAGATCTCTCCGATCGTAGGAAGTGAGGAACAGGCAAAGGATCTGATACGATATATTTCCGAGTCCGAAACCGGAAAGGAAGGCATCTGGGAAACCAACATTTTCGGAAAAACAGTAGAACAGCTTGTAAATGACGGTATTACCGGGAAGCTGACGATGATCGGTGAAGAAAGTCAGGTGAAGCTGCAGGAGACCATGCAGAAGATCGTGAACGATTCCAACGGAGGCATGGTGTGCATTATTATCTGAGAAGAACAGGGACTGCCCGGAACAGCAGTCCCTGTTTTTGCAAATATCATTCAACATTTTTTCGGCAAATCAGGCAGAAAACAGTACTTTTTTGCTAGTGTTAAGAAGCTGTAAAGACCTGTCAAAAGGGTGCTTCGTTGGTTGAAGCAAATGCCGTTTTGTGATAGAATTAATAAGTAATTAGAAAATGACTGGAGGGTTCCTTTATGAATCAGACATACCAGAAACTCCTTGACTGTTACGAAAGTGTACGGGCAAGGATTCCTTTTATTCCAAGAGTTGCACTTGTTCTTGGATCAGGTCTTGGCAATTATGCAGATGCTATTGATGTCAAAGGTGAAATCAGATATTGCGAAATTAAAGATTTCCCTGTTTCTACAGTACCCGGACATGAGGGAAAGTTTATTTTCGGTTATGTAGGACAGGTTCCTGTTGTATGCATGAAGGGAAGGATCCATTATTATGAAGGATATCCGATTTCAGATGTGGTACTTCCAACCAGATTGATGAAGATGATGGGTGCTGAAATTTTGTTTCTTACCAATGCATCCGGTGGAATTAATCCTTCTTTTGGAGCAGGGGATTTTATGCTGATTAAAGATCATATTTCCTGTTTTGCTCCTAATCCGCTTGTAGGTCCTAATATTGATGAGCTTGGACTCAGATTTCCAGATATGAGTACGATTTACAATAAAAAGCTGCAGCAGAAGATCAGAGAAGCTGCAGGTATACATAATATAGCACTGAAGGAAGGGGTTTACGCACAGCTTACCGGACCTTCCTTTGAGTCACCTGCAGAGATCCGGATGCTGAGGGCACTTGGGGCAGATGCAGTTGGCATGAGTACAGCGGTAGAAGCAATCGCGGGAAATCATATGGGAATGAAGGTATGTGGGATTTCCTGTATCTCCAATCTTGCAGCCGGTATGACAGACCAGCCTCTGACGCATGAAGAAGTTCAGGAAGCTGCAGATATAGCAGCACCCCTGTTCAAAAAGCTGATCACGGAATCATTGATGCTGTTTTAAGGATGGGATGAAAATGGAAAAAGTACAGTGTGAAGACCCGGATCAGGACAGGCTTCCTGTAGAGGAATTGATAGGGAAGGCACTTGCAGCCAGAAAAAATGCGTACACACCTTATTCCCACTTTCAGGTAGGAGCAGCACTTCTGACAGAACGTGGACAGATATATACAGGATGCAACATTGAAAATGCAGCTTATGGACCAACCATCTGTGCAGAACGTTGTGCCATCTTTAAGGCAGTAAGTGAAGGGGAACATTCCCTGAAGGCGATTGCCATTGCAGGAGGAAACGAAAAGGAAACAGATATGCTGAGCGGATATGCATTCCCGTGTGGTGTCTGCAGACAGGTCATGCGTGAATTTGCAAAGGATGCTGCATTTAAGGTGATCGTAGCAAGGAATATAACAGATTTTCAGATTTTTAGCCTGGAGGAGCTTTTGCCAAACAGCTTTGGACCGGAGAATCTGTCAGCTAAAGAATTGGAGGGAGGCACGGAATGAACATTCGTTTTTTTAACGCCAGGATCCTCACCATGGAAGAAGGAAGGAAAATCTTTTCCGGAGAGGTATGGGTGAGTGGTGATCGTATCCTGTATGTGGGAGAGGGCAGAAGCAACGATGATATCTTTCAGGAGCTTAAGATACCTGTGATTATCTGGGATCGCGAAATTGACTGTAATGGTAATCTGCTGATGCCGGGATTCAAGGATGCACATACGCATTCAGGAATGACCCTGCTGAGATCCTTTGCAGATGACCTGCCGCTTGACCAGTGGCTGAATCAGCAGATCTTTCCGGTGGAAGCACTTTTGACCGGAGATGAGATTGGTGAGCTGACGAAGCTTGCCGTACTGGAATACCTGACAAGTGGTATTACAGCGGTTTTTGATATGTATCTGACACCGGATACAATATTTGAAGCCTTTGATTCCATGGGAATGAGAGGCGTACAGGTTGGCGGCGTTAACAATTTCAGCCAGTCAGTGGAGGCACTGGAGGACTGGTATGTAAGACTGAATAATAAAAGTCCGCTGCAGTCCTTTAAGCTTGGATTTCATGCTGAGTATACCTGTTCAAAAGAGCTGCTGCTGAAGATCGCAGAGCTTTCCCATAAATACCAGGCGCCGGTGTATACCCATTTATGTGAAACGAAGGCTGAGGTAGAGGGATGCAGGGATCGGTATGGGATGACACCGGCTGCATTTCTGGATTCCATTGGCATGTTTGATTACGGCGGAGGCGGTTACCATCTGGTACACGTGTCAGAAGAAGATATTGAAGTATTAAAAAAACGAAAGCTGTATGCGATATCCAATCCGGGTTCCAATACCAAGCTGGCCAGTGGAACAGCGCCGATCAGCAGGTATCTGAAGGAAGGAATACCTGTAGCACTCGGAACAGATGGACCGGCAAGCAATAACTGTCTTGATATGTTCAGGGAGATGTTCCTGGTAACAGGGCTTGCCAAGCTGAAGGAGGAGGATGCAGCAGCCGTTGATGCGATGGAGGTTCTGAAAATGGCGACAGTGAACGGGGCTCATGCCATGGGACTTCCGGATGCAGATGTGCTTGCCAGAGGGAAACTGGCAGATATGATACTGATCGATCTGGATCAGCCTAATATGAGGCCATTTAACAATATTGCCAAGAATATAGTTTACAGTGGAAGCAAGATAAATGTAAAATTAACTATGATCGGCGGAAAGATCCTCTATGAAAATGGAGTGTTTCAGACAGCGGAGGGTCCGGCTGCCATCTATGAGAGAGCAGAAGAGATCATAAAGGACAAGAAACAGAAAATTTCAAAAAATGTGTTGTGATATAAGGAGAGAAAAGCCATGAATAATCAGGAAATAAACAAAACACAGGGGAAAAAAGCAAATACGATGCATTCATTAAAAATGAAAATCTTCTTACTGGTATTTATTGCCATCATATTTGCCATAGGTCTTTGCCTGCTGATGATCGTTCCAAAATCAAAGAGTAATCTTGAGACGGTTATTGAAAATTATATGAAGGATATTACTGTTGTCGAAGGCGAAAATCTGGACAGGGAGCTGGCAAGTGAAGGAGCTGATACAGTTCTTTCCGCAGAAGCGCTGCAGGTCGATCTTAAAGGCATTTCGATCAGTGGGATGCCATCAAGCTACGCTTATATTTTTTCAGGGACAGACGGCACCATGCTGTATCATCCGACAGCAGACAAGATCGGCCTTCCGGTAGAGAATGCAGCGGCAAAACAGCTTCTTACAGAGATCGGAGAGGGAAAGAAACCAGAGCCTTCCGTAATTGAGTATGAGTTTAAGGGAAAACAGAAATATGCAGCTTATTATATAGGAAATGAAGCAGCGTTTGTCCTGATCATTACAGCCGATGGAGATGAGGTATTTGCAAGTCTGAATGAAACTACAAATTACAGTCTGATAGGAGCACTTATACTGATCCTCGTCTGCAGTGTATTTACCTTTGTCATAACTTCACTGATGTTCAGACCGATTGGCGTGATTACCAGAGTGATAAATAAAATCTCAGATATGGATTTCAGGGAAAATGATGATCAGAAGCATATGCTGAAGCAGAAAGATGAAACAGGCATAATGGGACATGCAGTCAATACTCTGCGTCTGGAACTGATTGATATTGCAAAGCAGATCAAGGGAAAAAGCCAGGAATTATATGAATCTTCTGAAGCACTCAGCACAGGGACAAGTGAAACCGTTACAGCAGTGGAACAGGTAGAAAATGCGATCACAGAAATTGCCAAGGGCGCAACCTCCCAGGCGCAGGAAACGCAGTCAGCATCTGAAAATGTGGTTTTAATGGGGAACATGATCGAAGAAGCCAATACAGAGGTTGAAAATCTCCGTACCAATGCAAGAGCCATGCGTGATGCCGGAAATTCTGCAGTTACCATTCTGGAAGAGCTTGGACAGATCAATCAGCAGACAAAGGCTGCTATGGAAGTGATCTATAAACAGACAAATGTAACCAATGAGTCTGCACAGAAGATCAAAGAGGCGACAGAGATCATTACAGATATCGCAGAAGAAACTAATCTGCTTTCCTTAAACGCATCTATTGAAGCTGCAAGAGCCGGTGAACAGGGACGGGGCTTTGCTGTAGTAGCAGCCCAGATCCAGAAACTGGCAGAGCAGTCCAATGAGTCTGCAAGACAGATCGAAGCGATCATTAATACGCTGATCGAGGAATCAGAAAAGTCTGTAGACACGATGAAGAACGTAAAGGAAGTTATTGATAAGCAGGATGTCAATGTAACAAATACACAGGATGCGTTTAATAAGGTTAAGGACGGAATAGACCGTTCTGTAGAAGGAATCCGTGAGATTGCGAAACGGACAGCCGGACTTGATGAAGCAAGGATCAAGGTTGTGGATATTGTCCAGAATCTGACGGCCATTGCAGAGGAAAACGCTGCAAGTACAGAGGAAACATCAGCATCTGCAGAGGAAGTCAATGCTGTTATCAGCAATATTGCTGCAAATGCCAATAATCTGCATGAAATTGCTGTCAGTCTGGAAGATTGTGTAAAAATGTTTATCATTGAATAATGCAAGGTAAAAAATATGGGTTATCTTATGTTTCTGGCAGCAATTGTTTTGTTTTTTCTGCTCCTGATCACCAGAACATATCTGCAGAGCCGCAGAGAAGAAAAAGAATATAGGGATCGTATTTTATATCATTTTGGTGAACAGCCCCCGGAAAAGATCAGTGCTGCCAGAAAGCAGAAAATAGAAGATGGCTATAAGCGAAGAAACCGGGAGTTTTATATAGACGATATTACCTGGAAAGATCTTCAGATGGATGAGGTCTATGACCGGCTTGCTTTTGTGGAAACACAGGCCGGAGAAGAGTCTCTTTATGAAATTCTGAGAACACCATTGACAGATCCTGAGCTTCTTGAACAGAGGGAATTGCAGATCCGTTATTTTCAGGAACATCCAAGGGAAAGGGCAGCATGCCAGATGTTATTTCACAGGCTGTCAGTAAAGAAATGCTCCCGTTCTCTGTATGAACAGCTGGAGCAGCTTGAGAAAGCACCGGAGCAGAAGGCTGTATCCGATTATCTGGCAGTGTGGCTTGTGCTTTTTTCGGTGATTATGATCCTGTGGAATTTTCCGGTTGGAATCTGCATAATGGTGGCAGTCTGCATCTATAATATTTTGTCTTATTTTAAAAGGAAAGCAGAGATCACACCTTACATCAGCTGCTTTTCGTATCTGATTTTATTTGTGAAGCAGGCAGAAAAATTTCCACAGCTTACAGGACCGTGGCAGGAAGATATAAATAAGCTTACAAGCATTGTAAATAAGCTGCAGAGGCTGAAAAGAGGAGCCTTTCTTCTGCCTGAAGGAAATATCAGAAGTTCATCTGATCCCTTTTCTGTTTTGCGTGATTATATAAATATGCTGCTGCATATGGATCTGCTGTTTTTTAATCACAGAAAAAAACAGATTCTTATGTACAAGGAAGAAGCTGCAGAGCTGATCCGTATTACGGGAAAGATAGAAGCATTCATAGCGATCGTGGCATTTCGGGCAGGCAACAGCGGAAATTGTATTCCGGAATACCAGGAGAAGGGGATCATGGCAGAGGGACTTTATCATCCGCTGCTGAAAAAGCCGGTAGCAAATGACATGAATACCACTGACTGCGTACTGATCACAGGCTCCAATGCTTCAGGAAAGTCTACTTTTTTAAGAACGGCTGCAATCAATGTCTTGCTGGCGCAGACAGTTCATACCTGCATGGCCAAAGCATTTGCTGCCCCCTGTTACAGACTGTATACCTCAATTTCTATCAGTGATGATCTTCTGAACGGGGAAAGCACTTATGTTGCGGAGATCAGGGCGCTGAAGAGAATAATAGATGCAGCAGAAGTAAAGGGGACACCCGTTATTGCATTTACAGATGAGATTTTGAGAGGGACAAATACTGTGGAGAGGATAGCAGCAGCTGCCCAGATCCTGAAATATCTGAAGGAAGAGGGTGTATTTTGCTTTGCCGCAACACATGATGTAGAGCTGACTGTGCTTTTGCAGAAGGAATATCATAATTATCATTTCACAGAAGTGGTAGAAAATGGAGAAGTGATCTTCCCATATCAGCTAAAGGAGGGACGTGTCAGATCAAGAAATGCGATCAGACTGCTGGCAGGAATGGGATATGACAAAAAAATAACAGAAACAGCTGAAAAGATGGCTTCTGATTTTCTTGAAAAAGGAGTCTGGTCATGCTAAAATAAAAAGCAGTTGAGAAAGGCGGTAGACATGAATAATCTGATTTTATTTTTTAATTCCTTTATGTCTTATTTTTTATTACTGCTTCTGATAGCAGCAATCGTAGGAGTGGCAATTTTCATCGGCATTAAGCTCCGCAAAAGTAAAAACGAAAAAGAAAAGGATGTACAGGATAGTGTACAAACCCCTTAAAAGTGTTCAGCCAATGAACACTTTTTCTATACTATACGTGCGTAAAAAAGCTGCAAAGGATAGTTCCCTGGCAGAAATGTGCACAGGAAAAGAGGAGAGATATGCTTAATTTACAGGTAGCAGACAGAATGAAGGAATATGAGGAAGGAATCTTCCAGCTTCTGGATGAAAAGAAGGCGGAAGTAGAAAAGACAGGGAAAAAAGTATATAACCTTTCCGTTGGTACACCGGATTTTCCACCGTCAGAACGCATTATGAAAGCTGTAGAAGAAGCAGCTAGAAAGCCGGAAAACTACAAATATTCCCTGAAAGAGATCCCGGAACTGAAGCAGGCACTGATAGAGCGTTACCGGACAAGATATCAGGTAGAACTGAAGGAAGCTGAATTTACAGCCGTTTACGGATCTCAGGAAGGAATTGCCCATATTGCGCTGGCATACTGTAATCCGGGAGATGTTGTGCTGGTTCCGGATCCGGGATATCCGATCTTTTCCATAGGACCATCCCTTGCCATGGCAGATGTAAGAACCTATCCTCTGCTGAAAGAGAATGATTATCTGCCAGATCTGAAAGGAATGGATCCTGAATTATTAAAGAAGACAAAGATGATGATCGTTTCCTATCCGTTAAACCCGATCTGCAGGATCGCACCGGACAGCTTTTATGATGAGCTGATTCCCTGGGCAAAGGAGAATAATATCATTATCGTTCATGATAATGCTTATTCTGATATTGTATATGATGGACACGTTGGCAAGTCTATCCTTTCTCATGAAGGGGCAAAGGATATCTGTGTAGAATTTTACTCTCTGTCAAAGAGCTTTAATTATACAGGCGCAAGAATGGGATTCCTTGTGGGAAATGAATTCCTGGTACAGACATTTAAGAAGCTCAGGTCACAGATCGATTATGGTGCATTTCTTCCGGTGCAGTACGGTGCGGTAGCAGCCCTTACCGGCAGTGATGAAGAAGTAAAGGCACAGTGTGCTGAGTATCAGAAGAGAAGAGACGCTCTCTGCAGTGGGCTTCGTTCGATAGGCTGGTATATCGAGGACAGTGAGGGCAGTATGTTTGCCTGGGCAGCCATTCCAGAAGGCTATACGGATGATGTCAGCTTTGTTATGGAACTGCTTGAAAGGGCAGGTGTCTTATGTACACCGGGAAGCAGCTTCGGAAAACGGGGAAAGGGACATGTACGCTTTGCATTGACCATGCCTGTTAAAAGGATAAAGGAAGCGGTAAAAGCGATTGAAAACAGCGGTATGATCAGAAAATAACAGATAAAAGGGGATGAAAGCAACAGATGAGTATTGAAATAGAGGAAAAACTGGAGGCTTCTGCACTGGATGAAGCATACAGACCAAAGAGAGATGTTAAGGTCATCAAAAAGGATGGCAGCCTGGAAGCGTTCCATGTACAGAAGGTCATTGATGCGGTTGGAAAGAGTGCTTACCGCGCCCTGACCAAATTCACGGAAGAAGAAAAAAAGCATATCTGCCAGTATGTGATCGATAAAGTAGATGAACTGGAAGAGGACAGGATCCCCATTCCGATCATGCATAATATCGTAGAGAGTGCCCTGGAGGATGTGAAGCCTATTGTAGCGAAGAGCTACCGGGATTACCGTAACTATAAGCAGGATTTTGTAAGGATGATGGATGATGTCTATAAAAAGAGTCAGTCCATTATGTATGTCGGTGATAAAGAAAATGCCAATACCGACAGTGCACTGGTTTCAACCAAGAGAAGTCTGATCTTCAATCAGTTTAACAAAGAGCTGTATCAGAAGTTCTTTATGACCACAGAAGAGATCCAGGCCTGCAGGGATGGCTATATCTATGTCCATGATATGTCTGCAAGAAGAGATACCATGAACTGCTGTCTTTTTGATGTGGCAAGCGTACTGACAGGCGGCTTTGAAATGGGAAATATCTGGTATAATGAGCCAAAGACACTGGATGTTGCCTTTGACGTGATCGGTGATATCGTCTTAAGTGCAGCCAGCCAGCAATATGGCGGTTTCACAGTTCCGGAAGTAGATAAGATCCTGGAGCCGTATGCAGAGAAGACCTATCATAAGAGCCTTGAAAAGTATAAAAGACTGGGAATTGATGAAGAAAGTGCAGAAGCAGAGGCTTATGCAGATGTAAAAAGAGAGTTCGAGCAGGGCTTCCAGGGCTGGGAGTATAAGTTTAATACAGTAGCCAGCAGCCGTGGAGATTATCCATTTATTACAGTAACTGCAGGAATCGGTACAGGCAGATTTGCAAAGCTTGCTACAATCTCCCTGTTGAATGTCCGCAGAAGGGGACAGGGGAAAAAGGATTGTAAAAAACCGGTGCTTTTCCCCAAAATTGTATTCCTTTATGATGAAAATCTTCATGGTCCCGGAAAGGAGCTTGAGGATGTGTTTGAGGCTGGGGTGAAATGTTCTGCCAAAACCATGTATCCTGACTGGCTTTCCCTTACTGGAAAAGGTTATATTGCCAGTATGTATAAGCAGTACGGAAAGGTTATTTCTCCCATGGGCTGTCGTGCTTTTCTGTCTCCCTGGTATGAGAGAGGCGGTATGCATCCGGCAGATGAAAATGATGTGCCTGTATTTGTGGGAAGATTCAATATCGGTGCCGTGTCCCTGCATCTTCCGATGATCCTTGCCAAATCAAGACAGGAAGGAAGGGACTTTTACGAGGTTCTTGATTATTACCTGAACCTGATCAGACAGCTTCATATCAGAACCTATGCTTACCTTGGAGAAATGAGGGCGTCCACTAATCCGCTTGCTTACTGTGAAGGTGGATTCCTTGGCGGACATCTGAAGCTGACAGACAAGATCAAGCCGATCCTGAAAACAGCGACAGCAAGCTTTGGCATTACTGCGTTTAATGAACTGCAGGAGCTTTATAATGGGAAATCTCTGGTAGAGGACGGGGAATTTGCACTGGAGGTGCTGGAGTATATTAATGAAAGGATCAATGAATTTAAAGAAGAGGATGGCAATCTCTATGCCATCTACGGAACACCGGCAGAGAGTCTCTGCGGTCTTCAGGTGAAGCAGTTCCGTGCCAAGTATGGCATTATCGAAGGCGTTTCTGACAGGGAATATGTTTCTAACAGCTTTCACTGCCATGTGACTGAAGATATTACACCGATCCAGAAGCAGGATCTGGAATATCGTTTTTGGGAATTATCCAATGGCGGTAAGATCCAGTATGTGAAGTATCCAATTGATTACAATATAGAAGCGATCAAAACCCTGATCCGCAGGGCAATGGAAATGGGATTTTATGAAGGAGTAAATCTTTCACTGGCATACTGTGATGATTGCGGGCATCAGGAGCTTGAAATGGATGTATGTCCTAAATGCGGCAGCAAGAATCTGACAAAAATAGAGAGAATGAATGGTTATCTTTCCTATTCCAGAGTACATGGGGATACCAGACTGAATGAGGCAAAAATGGCAGAAATTTCAGAAAGGAAGAGCATGTAGGGAATGAGATATCACAATATTACGAAAGACGATATGCTGAATGGTGACGGCCTGCGGGTTGTATTGTGGGTAGCGGGCTGTTCCCATTGCTGCAAGGACTGCCAGAATCCGATCACCTGGGATCCAAACGGTGGAATCCCGTTTGATGAGGCAGCAAAGCAGGAGATCTTTGACCAGCTTGATAAGCCCTATATTTCCGGGATTACCTTTTCTGGAGGAGATCCGCTGCATTCAGCAAACCGGCTTGAGGTAAGGAACCTCATGGCCGAGATCCGGGAGAAATATCCGGATAAGACGATATGGCTCTATACAGGAGATCTGTGGGAAAATGTGCTTCATTATGCCATGATGCAATATATTGATGTCCTGGTAGACGGAGAATTTATGTCAGATAAAAAGGATGTGAAGCTTCTCTGGAAAGGAAGCAGTAACCAGAGAGTGATCGATGTACAAAAAAGTTTAAAACAGACAGATCCAGTGATCCCGGTTCTGCATTGTGGAGATTACAGCTATGGAAACCATTAAAATCAAATATTTTACAGACAAAATTGAAAAACTGACCTACATTGACGGCAAATCTGACTGGATCGATCTTCGGGCAGCGGAGTCGGTGGATCTGAAAAAGGGAGAATTTAAACTGATCCCTCTTGGTGTTGCCATGGAGCTGCCAAAGGGTTATGAGGCGCATATTGTGCCAAGAAGCTCAACCTTTAAGAATTTCGGGATTATCCAGACTAATCATCAGGGTGTGATTGACAGTTCTTATTGTGGGGACAATGATGAATGGAAAATGCCGGTTTATGCTATGAGAGATACACATATTGAAGTGAATGACAGGATCTGCCAGTTCCGTATTATGGAAAATCAGCCAAAGATCCAGTTTGAAGAGGTAAAAGCGCTTACCGGTGTGGACAGAGGCGGCTTTGGCACAACAGGAAAGCAATAAAAAATGAAAAAATGAGTATAAAAGGACTTCTTTTTCCACATAATGGTGAGGTAATCAGTATGTGCGTAAAAGGAGTCTTTTTATTATGGATGTTAATGGAATTGATAATCTGAGACAGCAAAAGGATGCCATGACAGCTTCGCTGAAGGAAAATATGGATTTTCTGAACCGGAAGCTTGATATTGATAAAAACTTCGATCTGGTGTACCGTGTGATCCAGATCGGGGGAAGGGAAGCCTGTATGTACTTTGTGGATGGTTTCTGTAAGGACGAGCTGATGCAGAAAATGCTGCAGCGCTTTATGGATATCAAACCGGAAGAACTTCCGGAAAATGCCCATGAAATGTCCAAAAAATGTGTCCCGTATGTTGAAGTGGATCTGCAATCTGATTTCAGTCAGATCATTTATTTTATTATGTCCGGGGTATTTGCTCTTTTTATTGATGGATATGATCAGTGTATTCTGATCGACTCCAGAACCTATCCTGCAAGAAGTGTGTCAGAGCCGGAGAAGGATAAAGCACTCCGTGGATCCAAGGATGGATTCGTGGAAACTATCGTATTTAATACAGCGCTGATACGCAGGAGGATCCGCAGTACCAATCTCAGAATGGAAATGTTCCATGCTGGCAACAGCTCCCAGACAGATATTGTGCTCTGTTATATGGAAAACAGAGTAGACCAGAAATTCCTGGAGCAGATCAGGAAGAGGATCCAGAATATCAAGGTGGATGCCCTGACTATGAATCAGGAGAGCCTGGCAGAGTGTCTGTATCAGAAAAAATGGTATAATCCTTTTCCAAAGTTTAAGTTTACAGAACGGCCGGATACAGCATCGGCACAGATCCTGGAGGGGGATGTGGTCATACTTGTTGATAATTCCCCTTCAGCCATGATCACACCGACCTCTGTCTTTGATGTGATCGAGGAAGCAGATGATTATTATTTTCCTCCCATCACTGGAACGTACTTACGTCTGACCAGGTTTCTGATCGCCATTCTGACATATCTTCTGACACCAACCTTTCTTCTGCTGACACAGCATCTGGAATGGATTCCTGCAGGTTTTACCTTTATTGAAGTCAAAGATACGGTCAATATTCCGCTTATCTGGCAGTTCCTGCTCCTGGAGCTAGCCATTGACGGTCTGCGGCTTGCGGCGGTCAATACCCCCAATATGCTGAGTACACCATTAAGTGTCATGGCGGCACTGGTGCTTGGGGAGTTTTCGGTGAACAGCGGCTGGTTTAATTCAGAGGTTATGCTGTATATGGCTTTCGTGGCGATCGCCAATTATACACAGGCAAGCTACGAACTCGGATATGCGATCAAGTTTATGAGAATCCTGGCTCTGATCCTGACAGCGCTTTTCGATATATGGGGGTATATAGCTGCACTGCTCGTTATGGTCATTGCGCTGGTATCTAATAAAACAATTTCCGGGAAAAGCTATATTTATCCGCTGCTTCCGTTAAATCTGAAACGTCTTGCCAGAAGATTTATCCGTTACAGACTCCCAGGTGCCAGAGAATAAAGACGGAAGGCGGATAAATAAGAGAGAAAATCTGCTGTTCTAACTAAAAGCTATCTTTGCTATAATCATATTATAATGATGCAAATGAGGAGAAACGATTATGAAAATGATTATGCTTGGAACTGGCAATGCAACAGTGACACAGTGCTATAATACCTGTTTTGTACTACAGGAAAATGACAGATATTTTCTGGTTGACGGTGGTGGTGGAAATGGTCTTTTACATCAGCTTGAAGCCGCACATCTGAACTGGCAGGATATGCGGACGATTTTTGTAACCCATAAGCATGTGGATCATCTGCTTGGGATCCTCTGGATGGTAAGGATGATCTGTCAGAATATGAGCAGGGGAAATTATGAAGGGGAAGCTGTGATCTACGGGCATGAGGAAGGGATCCGGCTGATCCGCAGTATGTCAGAGATGCTTTTTGCCAAAAAAGAAGTGCAGTATCTGGATGAAAAGCTGCATCTCATACCGGTAGCAGATGGAGAAGAAAAGGAAATCCTTGGAAGAAAGGTTACCTTTTTCGATATCCAGTCCACCAAGGCGAAGCAGTTTGGGTTCTGCATGGATCTTGGAAACGGAGAGAAGCTGACCTGCTGCGGGGATGAACCTTATAAGGAATGTGAAGAGAAATATGCGAGGGGAAGCAAATGGCTTCTCCATGAGGCTTTTTGTCTGTATGGACAGGCGGATATCTTCAAACCTTATGAGAAGCATCATTCTACGGTAAAGGATGCCTGTGAACTGGCAGAAAAGCTGCAGGTGAAAAATCTCGTCCTGTATCATACCGAGGATAAAAATATAGCCTGTCGGAAAGAAAAGTATCTGGAAGAGGGGAAAAGCTATTACAAGGGGAACCTGTTCGTGCCAGATGACCTGGAAGTAATTCATTTATAGTAAAAGTGATACAGGGGAAGCCACTGAAACAGGCTTCCCCTGCATTATTTTATGGCATCAGAAATGCTTCTGTGTCATATGCGAATATCAGGATTTACATTTATCAAATTCCGGGTTAAAGGCATAGAAGTTTTTGGAGTCCAGCTTATCCTGGACAATACGGAGAGCTTCGCCAAAACGCTGGAAATGTACGACTTCCCTGGCGCGAAGGAACTTTATGGGTTCATAGACATCCGGATCATCCTTGACAAGGCGGAGGATATTGTCATAGGTGGAGCGGGCTTTCTGCTCGGCTGCCATATCTTCAAAAAGATCTGTAATGGCATCACCCTTTGACTGGAATTCACAACTGTTAAAGGGAATGCCGCCTGCTGCCATAGGCCAGATACCGACAGTGTGATCCACATAATAATTGGCGAAGCCGGATTTCTCAATTTCTTCCATGGAAAGGTTTCTTGTAAGCTGATGGACGATGGTAGAAACCATTTCAAGATGTGCCAGCTCTTCTGTTCCAATATCAGTCAGTACCCCCGCCACTTCATTATAAGGCATGGAGTAACGCTGTGAAAGATAACGCATAGAAGCGCCAAGCTCACCGTCTGGTCCACCATATTGGCTGAGGATTGCCTGTGCAAGCATGGCATTTGGGGTTTTGATGTTTACCGGAAATTGTAATCGTTTTTCATAGTTCCACATAGTCAGCAGCCTCCTTCCCAGGGCCATGGGGTTGTCGCCCATTCCCATTCACCTTTTTTACAGAACTGTGCATCAGAAATGCGCAAGGGTGTGTATTTCATGGCATATTCCTGCATGGCCTGGTTTTTCATTCTGACGTAATGATTCAGATACTCCATGGCTTCACGGTCAGTCGGGTGGGTATCCAGATATTCTGTCATTTCCACAACAACAAAATCAATCACACCTATGTCGTGATAAAGCTGTTGCTGATCTGTCATTTTACTACGGTTATTCATGGATTCACACATCTCCTTCCTGTAAATGGTTTTGTCAGTTCAGGAAAGATGGTGCCATTACAATAGCCTTCTTCAAGATCCTCATAAATGCTTGTAAGATGCTGCCATGGAACATATGCCATAGCAATAGGAAATCGTTCAAAATATTCGTTGAAGCTGTAATCCTGCATAAAATCCTCTCATATTTTTCTGTCTATTTAATATATTGTATGAAAGGGCTATTTTGATGTTCCATACTGTTCCCTGATCAGGCGGATCAGAGATGACATTGCAGGAGTCAGGTATTTATTTTTCCGATAGATGATCTGTCTATAGACAGTGACGCTATATTGGGGAAGCGGAAGAATGGCAAGCTGTCTTGAAGAAAGTTCTTTTTCGATCACATATCTGGGGAGATAGGAAATACAGTTTTCCTTCAGAAGCATGGCACGGATAAAATCCGTATTTCCTGTTTCCAGACTTGCCTTTAAGGAAATGCCTTCCCTGGAAAGCAGCTGAAGAAGAGCCTGACTGTATCCGAAGTCTTGTTCTGTAAGGATAATTTTTTCGGAAAGCAGGTTTGTTATCGCAAGATTCCGGTTCTGAAAAAGCGGATGTGATGGAGCAGCAGTAAAGTAGGCCTGGTCACTGCCAAGGACAGTGCCATTCCAGTCCGGATCGCCAACATTCTGGTCAATAATAAATGAAAAATCCAGCTCATTCCGCATCATGAGTTCGGATAGATGATCCCTTACACCAGTTTTAAGGATAAGAGATATATTACTGTAATGGGATTCAAAGGTATGTATCAGATCAGAAAAATCACAGGAAAGAAGAGATTCTGAAATACCGATACGGATCGTTTCCATGCTTGCTGTGTTATCCTGCAGCTTTGCTGTAAGGGATTCTATATTCCGTATAAGGATCTGGGCATGCTCCAACAGAAGTGTGCCTTTGTCAGTCAGATACACCTTTTTCCCAATCCGGTCAAAGAGACAGACTGAAAGCTCTTTCTCGAGATGCTGTATCTGCAATGTGACTGATGCCTGGGTATATCCGAGCTTTTCAGCTGCTTTCGAAAAATTCATGTATTCAGCGGCAGTAACAAATGTTTTCAGTTCACGGATTTCCATAAGTCCTCCTATATAGTAAAAATTTATATATAATATAAAAACATTTAAATTTTCTTATATAATAATTTATACTATACTGTTCTCCAATACAAGTACACATTTTATTTTGAGGAGGAAAAAGCATATGGAATATGGAAAATTGGCAGAAAGTATCGTAGCATCCCCAATCAGGGCCATGATGGTGAAAGCAGCCCATATGGAGGATGTGGTTTCCTTCGGGGTAGGAGAGCCGGACTTTATTACAGATGAATGTATTTTAAAAGAGACGGCAGAGCATTTATCCTCCTGTACCAAATATGCGCCGGGAGCCGGAATTGATCCTCTGCGGGAAAGATATATCAGATATCTGAATGAAACGATAGGCAGTGATTACAGTATGCCGGAAACTATGGTAACAAGCGGTGGCATGGCAGCTCTGTACCTTGCGTTCTTCTGCCTGCTCAATCCTGGAGATGAGGTTCTCATACCGGCTCCCTACTTCTCAAATTATGGTCCGATGGTTGCTATGTGCAGAGGGACTGTCAGGGAAATAGAGGTAAAGGAGGAAAATGATTTTATCCTTTCCGTAGAAGATCTGAGAGCGGCTGTGACAGAAAAAAGCCGTATTCTTCTTCTGAATTCTCCATGCAATCCGACAGGAGGGCTGATCGACCGGGAATCACTACAGAAAATTGCAGAGTTCGCGAAGGAGAAGGATCTGTTTGTTTTTTCGGATGAGGTTTACAGACATTTGAATTTTGACAGTGATGAAATCTTCAGTATCGCAACGCTGCCAGGCATGAAGGAACGTACTCTGATCATCGACAGTGTATCAAAAAGCTTTGCCATGACAGGGTTCAGGGTCGGCTTTGCCACAGGTCCCGTTCATCTGATCGAGCTTATGACAAAATGCGTGGAAAATGTATATTCAGCAGTTGCAACCCCATCCCAGTATGCGGCTCTTGTTGCATTTGATAAAGGAATGGAGGCTATGATGGCTATGAAAAAGGAATACAAAAAAAGACGGGATTTTCTGGTAAGCAGGATTAATGAAATGGATAAGATCAGCTGTATCATGCCAAAAGGAGCATTTTACGTTTTTGCCAATATAAAGAAAACAGGGTTATCTGCAGAAGAGTTTGCAGAAAGATTACTGGAAAAAGAACATGTGGCAGTTATACCCGGAAGCAATTTCAGCAAAAATGCTTCCGGGTATGTCAGAATTTCCTATGGTACTTCCATGGAGAAAATTGAAGATGGACTTAACAGGATGGAACGTTTCCTGAAATCTCTGTAGCCATGGCAATCGCATCATCAATATGAGTGCAGAAGTGTTCCCTGCCAACCTTGTCAAGGAATCCCGCTTTTTCCATGGTATGCATTGGCTGCTCATTAACATGGGAGAAGATCATAATGATTCCCTGGCGGGAACAGCGGTTATATAATTCTTCCAGTGCGTTCATGGCAGTGGCGTCGATCGCAGGGACACTTCTCATCCGTATGATCAGACATTTCGTAAAATCTTTGACACTGATCTCTGCAATTCTTCCAGCAGCGCCGAAGAAAAGAGGACCATTGATCTCGTAGACTCTGACAGAGAGGGGAAGATGGATCAGTTTTGCAGTGTCATCCCATTCATCCTCTGCATATTTCCAGCTTCTGACATCCGTTTCATCACTCATGCGCTTCATAAACAGCAGACAGGTAAGCAAAAGTCCAATTTCAATAGCAACGACAAGGTCAAAGACGATGGTCAGGACAAAGGTCAGGACGAGAACGGAAATATCGCTCTTTGGCGCTGTCTTCACAAGATGGACAAAGGGTCTCCACTGGCACATGTTATAGGCAACCTGAAACAGGATAGCGGCAATGGCCGGCATGGGGATCAGGGCTGCATAGGGCATCAGGACAACAAGGATCAGAAGCAGAGTAATGGAATGTACCATACCAGCTACCGGTGTCTTGCCACCGCTTTTGATATTGGCTGCTGTTCTTGCAATAGCACCTGTTGCCGGAATACCTCCAAAGAGTGCCGAGCCTATATTCCCAACTCCCTGGGCAACCAGCTCAGTATTGGAGCGGTGCCTTGAGTTTGTCATGCCGTCAGCAACCACACAGGAAAGCAAAGACTCGATCGCCGCCAGTATGGCAATGGTAAATGCATCCGGCAATACAGTCTGTGCCATGGAAAGACTGAATGACGGAACGTGGAGATATGGCAGCCTGTTACTTACAGTATAAAGATCTCCAATGGTATTGACAGGCAGGTGCAGACCTTTTACAAGAAGGATACCTGCAAGGACAGCGATCAGGGATCCGGGAATCTTTGCGCAGACCCTTGGCCACAGGATCAAAATGGCAAGACAGATGACTCCCACAAGAACCGAATAAAGATTTATGGTAGAAAAGCTGCTGACAACAGCTTTTAATTTTTCCATGGTTTCGATCGGTTTTACTCCTTCGGCATAGGTCAGGCCAAAAAAGTCTTTCAACTGACCAATGACAATGGTTACGGCGATACCGGCAGTAAAACCGGTGGTGATCGTATAGGGGATAAATCTGATCAGGTTTCCAAAGTGGAACAGACCCATAAGGATCAGGAAAACACCGGCAAGAAGTGTGGCAAGCATAAGACCATCCATACCGTTCCTGGCAACAATTCCAGCAACGATAGTAGCAAAGGCAGCGGTAGGTCCTGCGATCTGTACCCGGCTGCCGCCAAGAAAGGAAATCAGAAATCCGGCAACAATTGCGGTATACAGACCTTCCTCAGGACCGACACCGGAAGCCAGTGCCAGGGCGATGGAAAGGGGCAGGGCAATGATCGCTACAATGACACCTGCGACTACATCCTTCAGAAGCTGTTCCTTTGTGTAGCCCTTCAGACAGGTAAATAACATAGGTTTTAATTCTTTCATAATTTTTCTCTCCCTCATAATAAAAAACAAACGGCTTGATTATATCATTGAAAGAATGATTCTGCAATCATTTTTGTGCGAGCTGCTTCATATACTGTATTTTCAGAGAGACCGAAAGAGGGAACACACAATGTTCACAAATTTTCCCATTTTCGAACACAATTATGCTTTACAGTGGTAGAGAATAAAAACAACCCGGTAAATATGAATTTCCCAAAGGGTTAAAAAGGAGGAGCTTATTTTGATAGAAGTTGAGAATCTTGTCAAACGATACGGAAATCACCTTGCTGTCGATCACCTGACATTTCAGGTGGAGTCTGGAAAAATCTATGGTTTTCTTGGACCGAACGGTGCCGGAAAAAGTACCACGATGAATATGATGACGGGGTATATTGCCCCTACAGAGGGAACTGTCAGGATAAATGGCTTTGATATCCAGAAAAATGCAGAGGAGGCAAAGCGGTGCATTGGTTATCTTCCGGAAATTCCTCCACTTTATCAGGATATGACGGTACTTGAGTACCTGCGCTTCGCAGCAGCCCTGAAGAAGATTCCAAAGAAGGAAGTGGAAAAGCAGCTTGTGGATATTATGGAAATGACCATGACAACTGATGTCAGTGAAAGGCTGATCAAAAACCTGTCCAAGGGCTATAAGCAGCGAGTTGGTCTTGCACAGGCAATCCTGGGTTATCCGGAAGTGATTATCCTGGATGAGCCTACGGTTGGTCTTGATCCCAAACAGATCATTGAGATCAGGGAGCTGATCAGGAGTCTTTCAGAAAAGCATACGGTGATCTTAAGCTCCCACATTCTTTCAGAAGTGCAGGCAGTCTGTGATGAGATCATGATCCTGTCAAAGGGAAAACTTGCCGCCTGCGATACACCGGAAGGACTCACCGGTCTGATGAAAGGAAATGCAACACTGGAGGTACATATTCTCGGAAACGAAGAGGCGTTACGGAAAATTTTGCCGTTTATTGCCGGAATTGCAGAGTTTTCCATAGAAAATGCGCCGGAAAAGGGTGCAGTGAAAGCAGTGATCAGGACAGAAGCGGGTGAGGATATCAGAGAAGATCTTTTTTATGCGCTGGCAGAAAATAAAATGCCGATCCTTTCCATGAACCGGGTAGAAAAATCACTGGAGGATATTTTCCTGGAACTGACAGAGGATCAAAGCAGCATACCTGATACGGACACAGCAGAACAGATGAGTGAAAATAAAGGAGGAAATGAAGATGAAGGCAATCTATAAAAAGGAGTTACAGTCCTATTTTCATTCGTTCCTCGGACCTTTATTTATAGGGGCATTTTTATTGCTGCTTGGCATTTACTTTGCGGTATATGATCTGTTCATGGGCTATCCTTATATCGGATATGCTCTTTCCTCCGTAACCTTTTTGTTTCTGATCGCCATACCGGTTCTTTGCATGAAGATCCTGGCAGAAGAGCGGCACCAGAAAACGGATCAGCTTATATTAACCTCACCTGTCAGTGTTACGGGAATTGTGCTTGGCAAGTTTTTGGCTCTTGCTACGATCTTTGCTATACCAGTAGGGCTTGTTTCCCTGTATCCTGTTGTGATGAGCTTCTTTGGCACCGTTGATATTGGAAAATCCTATCTGGCCGTATTCGGCTTTTTGCTGTATGGACTTGCCAGCATTGCCGTATGCGTATTTATCTCGTCCCTGACAGAAAGCCAGGTGATCGCAGCAGTGGTTTCTTTTGGTGTGCTGTTTTTTGGTTATATCGTAAACGGTCTTTGCAGCATGATCTCTTCCACGGGAAATCTGTTCACGAGATTTCTGTCAGTCTTTGATATGTCAGAAAGATTCAGCAATCTGTTGAATGGCTCCTTCCATTTGACCAGCGTGCTGTATTATCTTTCTGTGATCGTACTGGCACTGATCCTTACGGTACAGTCCATTCAGAAGAGAAGGTACCAGTTATCCAGAAAAACACTGAGTCTTGGAACCTACAGCAGCTCTGTGGTTGTGCTTTCCCTTGCCGTTATCGTGGTACTGAATCTGCTTGTGGCACAGCTTCCTGAGAAATATACTGTATTTGATGTGACGTCAGATCAGCTGTATTCCCTGACAACGGAAACAAAGGAGATTGCGGATGGTATTACAGATGATATCCAGATTTATGTACTGGCAAATGAGGACAATGCAGATACCACACTGGATGAGACTCTGAAAAAGTATGAAGGACTCAATTCCCATATTAAGGTTTCTTATGTGGATCCTGCGGTAAATCCAAAGTTTTATCTGCAGTATACGGATGGCAGTGTTTCTTCAAACAGCCTGATCGTGGAGAGTGGAAAGAGAAGCCGTGTCATTGATTACAGTGATATTTATGAATATAGCTATGACTATACCAATTATACACAGAGCGTGACCGGTTATGACGGAGAAGGACAGCTTACCAGTGCTCTTGCCTATGTGACCAGTGATGAAATGCCGAAGATTTACCTGCTGGAAGGTCATGGGGAGTCTTCCTTTGACAGTACCTTCAGCAATGCGATTGAAAAGGAAAATCTGGATTATGAAACCATTAATCTGATGGATTATGATGAAGTACCAGAGGATGCCTCCTGCGTGGTGATCAATGCACCGACATCAGATTTTTCGGCGGATGATACAGAAAAGATGCTTTCTTATATGGAAAAGGGTGGTGATATTTTCTTTGTTTCCTGTTATACAGGAGAAGCCCATGAAAATATTGACAGACTCCTGGATTATTATGGAGTAAACGTAAAGGAAGGACTCATCATCGAAACTGACAGAGGGCATTATTATCAGGATCCCTTCTATATCCTGCCTGAGATCAGCTATGATGATATTACATCGGGCATTTATAATAATGGAAGCTATGTATTTGCACCTTATGCGCAGGGAATCACAACAGAAGAGAAGGAGGATGTGACAATAGCAGAGCTGCTCAGCTCTTCTGACAACAGCTATTTAAGAAATGATATTTCCGGTGTGGACAGCTATGAGAAACAGGACAGTGATGAGGACGGACCGTTCCTGATCGGTGTTAAGTGCGAAAAGAGTGCAGGAGAGGAAACCTCAACAGCCATCATTTATACAAGCAGTAATATGTTCACAAATGATGCCAATATGATCGTATCAGGAACCAATGTAAAGCTTTTCACAGCATCGCTTGGAACCTTCGCCTCTCATGAGACCAGTGTTTCTATTCCGGTCAAGAGTATGGAAGCAGACTATCTGACAGTACCGCAGGGCACGATCATGATCATTGCCCTTGTTACCGTAGTATTACTTCCGGTTCTCTTCATTGTGGGTGGTTTTATCGTATGGTTCAGACGGAGAAAGAAATAAAGGAGTACGAGGAAATGAATAAAAAGAAAAAGAGAAATCTGATTTTCCTTATTGTGTTATTTCTGGCATTGATGGCCGGTTATCTGGGATATGGATACTATAAAGAAAACCATCAGACGGAAGAAGAGCCGGTAACAGCAAAGGTACTGGAGATTGATTCATCCAAAGTAACAGAGATCGGGATCACGCAGGGAGAAACCAGTGTCAATCTGAAAAAAGAGGGGGACGTATGGACTTCAGAAGATGATGACAGTATTACCATAGATAGTGACAAGGTAGAAAGCTTTCTTACAGATGCCTGTGAAATACCGGCAGATCTTGTGATTCCAGATGTGACAGATTTTGACCAGTATGGTCTGACAGATTCGGAGAATACTATATCCCTGCAGTGGGATGATGATCTGTATGTGATCACCATTGGAGACCAGAACAGTAATGCCGGCGGGTTTTTCTATGTCAGGGTTAATGACGAAGATACTGTTTATACAATAGAAAGCTCTGTACGTTATGCCCTGGAGAAGACAATGGATGATTTTGCAGCATCTGAAGCTGATTCAGAAACGGACACAGAAACAGGATCTGAAACAGAATAGTGCTTGATTTCCTCGCAGGTTTGTGCAAAAATAAAATGATGATGCAGAAAGGATGTAGACCATTAGTATGAGTATGCGGGGAATTGACACACAGGTTCGTAAAAACAGAAGACGAATCTTCAAGGAAGTAGCTTCACTTGCCTATGAATCCAGGAATCTGAAGGATGATGTGGAAGCACTTCCCTATAAAATAGTAGATTATGACGAATCCGAGTCAGGGAATATTTACAGGGAAAGGGCCATTGTCAGAGAGAGCATCCGTCTGGCAATGGGTCTTTCCCTGCGTCCGGAGGATCAGCCGGTGCATGTGACACAGGGACTTGAGGAAAGTAATATTGATGAAAAGTATTATGAGCCGCCCCTGATGCAGGTAATACCATCAGCCTGCAATGCCTGTCCGGAGAACCGATATGAAGTGACAGATAAATGTATGGGCTGTGTTGCGCATCCCTGCCGTGAGGTATGTCCAAGAGGAGCCATTTCCATGAAAAATGGAAAATCCATCATTGATCAGGAAAAATGCGTCAAATGTGGTAAATGTAAGTCTGTATGTCCCTATGATGCCATTTCCCATCAGGTAAGGCCATGTCTTGCCAACTGTGGTGTGAATGCCATTAAAAGTGATAAAAAAGGCAAAGCATATATTGATACTGACATCTGTGTATCCTGTGGCCAGTGTATGGTAAGCTGTCCCTTTGGTGCGATTGCAGACAAGTCCCAGATCTTCCAGCTGATCCGTGCGATCCAGTCAGGCAGAAAGATCATTGCACAGGTGGCACCTTCCTTTGTTGGACAGTTTGGAAGCAAGGTGACACCGGATATGATCAAAGAGGCTTTAAAGGAGCTTGGCTTCTATGACGTATACGAAACAGCAATCGGAGCCGATTATGGTGCCATGGCAGAGGCAGAGCATTATGCGAAGGAAGTAGCCACCGGAAAAGTACCATTTCTTCTGACGTCCTGTTGTCCATCCTGGGCAATGCTGGCTAAGAAGTTCTTCCCGGAAACGATTGACAATATATCCAATGCTCTGACGCCTATGGTAGCCACTGCAAGAGAAATTAAAAAGGAACATCCTGATGCCAGTGTGGTGTTTATCGGTCCATGTGCCTCCAAAAAGCTGGAGGCATCCAGAAGAACAGTACGTTCCGATGTGGATTTCGTTATTACCTTTGAAGAGCTTCAGGGAATGTTTGAGGCAAAAGGACTGCTGCTTGATAATATGCAGCCAGGAGAGCCTTTAAACGATGCAACCGGAGCCGGAAGAGGATATGGAGTGGCAGGCGGTGTAGCCAGTGCGATCGAAGAATGTATCAGGGAATATTATCCGGATATCAATGTGCATATTGAGCATGCAGAAAGTCTGACGGAATGCAAGAAGATCCTGATGCTTGCGAAGGCCGGTAAGAAAAATGGCTGCCTGATCGAAGGTATGGCATGTCCTGGCGGATGTGTTGCCGGAGCCGGCACGAATATAGCCATTCCACAGGCCATGAAGGAAGTGGCAGGCTTCAAAGCTGCAGCAGATAAGAAGATCCCTGACAGGGATATAACAGAATAAATAGGGACAGGAGAGAACAGAAAATCATGACAAAGATCAGAACAAGATTTGCACCAAGTCCGACAGGAAGGATGCACGTAGGAAATCTGCGTTCCGCCCTGTATGAGTTTTTAATTGCCAAGCATGCTGGTGGAGATTTTATGCTCAGGATCGAAGATACCGATCAGGAGCGTTTTGTAGAGGGTGCTGTAGATATCATTTATGATACGCTTGCCAAAGCCGGTATTACCCATGACGAAGGTCCGGATAAGGATGGCGGTTACGGTCCCTATGTACAGAGCGAACGTATGAAAACTGGCATCTACATGAAATATGCCAAGGAACTCATTGAAAAGGGAGAGGCATATTATTGCTTCTGTGATAAGGAACGTCTTTCCACGCTGAAGACAGAGGTAGTAGAAGGCAAAGAGATCATGATCTATGACAAGCACTGCCTGCATCTTGGTAAGGAGGAAGTAGAGAAGAATCTGGCAGAGGGCAAGCCATTCGTAATCAGACAGAATATCCCCATGGAAGGAACCACTACATTCCATGATGAATTATATGGAGACATTACTGTAGAAAATGCAGAGCTGGATGATATGATACTGATCAAGTCAGACGGCTACCCGACTTACAATTTTGCCAATGTAGTGGATGATCATACCATGAATATCACCCATGTGGTACGTGGAAATGAATATTTGTCATCCTCACCGAAATATCAGCGGCTCTATGATGCATTTGGCTGGAAATCTCCGGTTTATATCCATCTGCCGCTGATCACGGATGAAAATCACAAGAAGCTGTCCAAGAGAAGTGGACATTCTTCCTTTGAGGATCTGCTTGAACAGGGATTTCTTCCTGAGGCAGTTGTGAACTACATTGCACTGCTTGGCTGGAGTCCGGAAGATAATCGTGAGATCTTTTCTCTGGATGAACTGATCAAAGAATTTGATTATCATAGAATCAATAAGTCTCCTTCTGTTTTTGACTATATGAAGCTGAAATGGATGAATGGGGAATATATCAAGGCCATGGCTGACGAGGCTTTCTATACCATGGCAGAGCCTTATTTAAAGAGTGTCATTAAAAAGGATCTGGATCTTCACAAGATCGCAGCCATGGTGAAAACAAGAATTGAAGTTTTTCCGGATATCTGTGATCTGATAGACTTCTTTGAGACACTGCCGGAATATGATCCGGAAATGTATACACATAAGAAAATGAAGACCAATAAGGAAACATCTCTTGCTGTACTTCAGGAATTATGTCCAGTATTCGAACAGCAGGAGGATTATTCCAATGATGCCCTGTATCAGCTTCTGACAACCTTTGCAGCAGAACATGAGTACAAGAACGGTTATGTACTCTGGCCGGTAAGAACAGCGGTATCCGGTAAGCAGATGACACCTGCGGGTGCAACAGAGATCATGGAGATCCTCGGTAAAGAGGAATCTATTAATCGAATCAGAAAAGGAATTGAATTACTTCAAAATGCAGCAGCCAAGTAAAATCCAGCTGGAAGCAATTATGCACGGAGAAGGACCTGCAAGAGTCGTTGCAGGTCCAGGCTCCGGCAAAACCTTTACGATCATTCAGAGAATCTTTTATCTTATATTCAACCGTCAGATCAGTCCTGACAGTATACTCACAATTACTTATACAAAAGCAGCAGCCGGGGAAATGCAAAGCAGATTCCTTGCAGATGAAAGAAGCCAGTGCCTTACTAAGGGATTGGGAAATGTGGCACACTTTGGTACGATCCACGGTATTTGCTATTCTATTCTGAAAGAGCGGAGGGGCTATCATGCTTCCCTTACAAGTGAAAATAAACGAATCAGAATCATGGAAGAGCTTCTGAAAAACAGAGGTTTTGAACGTATGTGTTCAGCCGGATTTGCAGCAGAGCTTCTGTCTGAGATCAGCCGTATAAAGAATGGCATTTCTTTTTCCGGGAAGGACTTCGGAATTCCGCAGGGAAGCCTGCAGCTTCTCTTAAATGATTACACTGCCTTCATGAATGAGCGGGGGCTTTGCGATTTCGATGACCTGATCCTGCAAAGTCTTGTTTTACTACAGGAGAATGCAGCTTACAGAGAAAAATGGCAGCATCGCATCCGCTATCTTCTGGTGGATGAATTTCAGGATGTTAACCTGACACAGTATGAACTGATAAAACTTCTTGTCGGTAAAGAGAAAAATATCTTTGTGGTGGGAGATGATGACCAGTCCATTTATGGATTCCGGGGGTCCGTTCCGGGGATCATGAAACAGTTTTCACAGGATTATCCGGAAGAAAAGGTGTTATTTCTGACAGATAACTACCGGAGCGGTGAAAGGATCGTCCATTTTGCGACAGAAGTTGTAAAAAAAAATAAAGATCGGATCCGGAAGGAGATACATGCCGGCAAGGCCGGTGGCAAAATAAAAGGATACTGCTGTGAAACAAGAATGCTGGAGGAAGAAAAGCTTCTTGATGATATCAGGAGTCTTGACAAAAAGGAGCTTTACGAGAGTGCTGTGATCCTCAGAACAAACCGGGAAGCAATTTTATATGAAGAATTACTTACGAAACATAAAATACCGGTGAAAAGAAAAGGGAAAAAAGCTCAAAATGTTTTTGAAGGAGAAGTGGCAGAGGATATCCGTTCCTTTCTCAGGTTCTGTAAGGAGGGAGAAAAACGAAGTGATTTTCTGCGGTTCATGAATAAACCAGACAGATATCTTTCCAGTAAAGCACTTCTTTCAGAGCGTGTTTCCAGGAAAGAGATACTCTCTTATTACAGACAGAACAAAGAAATGTGTGCAAGGATAGAACCCCTTTTTGCCGGACTTCTGCTTGCAGAAAAACTGTCTTTTTTACAGGCAGTCCGCTGCTTCCGGAAGCAGCTAGGCTACGAAAACTATCTCCTTTCAAAATATCCCGGGGATAAAGCAGGAACCATGAAAATACTGGATGAATTACAGGAAGGATGCCGGCTGGCTGAAAGAGGCGAGAGTGTGGATGATTTCTTTGATAAGATGAGAAAGAAAACGCCATGTGAAGAAGAGCAGACAGAAGAAGGCATAACCGTGCTTACCATGCATGCAGCCAAAGGGCTTGAATTTCAAAGTGTGTTTTTACCGGATCTGAATGAAGGAGTTATTCCTGACAGGAAGGTAAAGGAAGAAAAAGAGCTTGAAGAAGAAAGAAGGCTCCTGTATGTTGCCATAACAAGAGCCAGAGAACAACTGTTTCTGTATTATACAGGAGAACGGAACCGGAAACTGACCCGCTTCCTGTGTGATATCAGTCTTCCGTGGAATCGTCCATGATCTCATCAAATTCTGCATTATCCAGATATTCATCAAAGGCCTCTGCAACCTGATCATATTCCTCATCACTGTCGATATAGTCAAGAACAGGCTCAGCATTGGGATCATTTTCATCTTCGCTGTAACGGTAAAACCAGACTTCTCCATCATGGTTTTCCCCATCCTCTTCCAGAGGAAGCAGGACGATATAGTCCCGATTATTTACTGTCAGGATCGTAACGATCGCACAGGTAACACTGGTGCCATCATCAAGATCCAGGGTGACGGTCATTTCCTCATCGTTTTCTTCCGGTGTTTCGTAATTTTCTTGTCTGCCCATTTTTCCTTCCATTCTGAAGCTTCAGCTTCTGTATGTTATTGGTTACCGCCTCTATTGTACAGAATAACAGGATGAGATACAACTGTTTTCTTTTAAAAGGCTTTATTGCCCCTTTTACGACTTCATGCTATAATAAATCCATGAATAAAAATTTGAAAATCACATATTTTAAACCGACAAAGCAGGGCGTATATCCCATTAAGAATGGATTCTCTTTTGCAGAGGAAGTTTTGGATGATGGGAACAGCGGCCTGATTTTATATGCAGAAAATGGAGAACAGAAAAAGATCCCCTTTCAGAAAGAAGGAAAAAGAGGATCTCTTTGTGGTATTATGGTAGAAGCTGTTTCCGGAGAATTCCCTTATCTGGAGTACAATTATTATCATAAAAATACTGTATATACAGATGCATTTGCCAGAAAGGTCAACGGATTGTCGAAATTCGGACATGGCCTGACTGCCAAAAGAAAAACTCGGGGTTCTCTTACTTATAAGGAATTTGACTGGGGTGAGGATGAACCACTCCTGATCCCGTACAGCAACAGCGTGATCTATGGCCTGAACGTCAGGGCGTTTACCATGCATAAGAGTTCCCATGTGAAAAACAGGGGAACCTATGAAGGCGTTGCAGAAAAAGCCTCCTATCTGAACGGACTTGGTATTACGGCAGTAGAACTGATGCCCTGCTATGAATATGATGAGTGTATCTACCCGGCTTCCGGAGCTGCCAGTGATAAACCGGTTAAAGAAGAAATCGCAAGGGAAGTAAAAAATCTTCCGGAAGCCTTTAAGGAGAAGGTAAGATTGAACTGCTGGGGATATCAGGAGGGATTTTATTTTGCACCTAAGGCTTCTTACAGTGCCGGTGGGGATCCTGAGGTTTCCTTCAAAAATATGGTAAAGGAGCTGCATGCAAATGGCATAGAGGTTATGATGCAGTTTTATTTTCCACCAGAAATGAATCAGTCTGTGATTCTGGATATACTGAAATACTGGGTCATTGAGTATCATATTGATGGTGTGCGCCTCAGTGGTTTTCAGATCCCGTATCTGATCATTGCCAAAGAACCAGTTCTGCAGGAAACCAAGATCAGAAGCAGTTATTTCCCGTTAGAAGAGATCTATGGTGATAAGATACCTTATTACCGAAATCTTGCAGCTGATAACGGTAATTACAGGAATGATATGCGCAGATTCCTGAAGGGGGATGAGAATCTGGTCGGACAGGTGATCTTTGACCAGCGGAATAATCCAAGAGACTGTGCTGTTGTTAATTATCTGGCAGATTATGACGGATTTTCCCTGTATGACATGGTTTCCTATGACCGGAAGCACAATGAAGCAAATGGAGAATACAACCGTGATGGTACTGACCATAACTATTCCTGGAACTGCGGCTTTGAAGGAGAGTGTCGTAAGAAATCGGTTCTGGAGCTTCGAAAGAAGCAGATAAAAAATGCTCTTGCCTTCTTATTTCTTTCCCAGGGGGTACCATATCTGTTCAGTGGAGATGAATTTGGCAATACCAGATATGGAAATAACAATGCTTACTGTCAGGACAATGATACCGGCTATATAAAGTGGAAGACCGGAAAGCTTCAGGATGAGATCCTTGGCTTTACGAAGGCACTGATACGTTTCCGAAAGGAACACTCCATTCTGCACAGCCAGAAGGAATTAAAAATACTTGATACGCTTGGTTGCGGCTACCCGGATATTTCTTACCACGGGACAGAAGCCTGGAGACCGGATCTGTCCTATATCAGCCGTATGATCGGTATTATGCTTTGTGGAAATTATGCTGAAAAACAGGATGAACCATCTATCTATATTGCGTATAATATGCACTGGATAGAGCATGAGCTGGCACTTCCAAAGCTGCCAAAGGGTGAAAAATTTGTCCCGGTTCTCTGGTCTGAAGAAATTATGAGACCGGTTTCTGATGACTCTGTGGGAAAAAATGAGGCTGCAGAAAAAGAAGATTCTTCTGGGGAAAAAGCGGAAAATAAGATTGTGATACCCGGAAGAAGCATTGCTGTGTATGTCAGTCAGAAGGAGAATGTATGAAAGCCTTTTCCCACTTTAAAACCATAACCCATCATAAGATACTGGTCATGCAGGGATGCTTTAAAGTCGGCCTTTACGGGCAGGGGCTTCTTCATGATATGTCCAAATACAGTCCGGCAGAATTTCTGGTGGGAGCCAGATATTATCAGGGTGACAGAAGTCCCAATAATGCAGAGAGAGAAGCTGTCGGCTATTCCAGTGCATGGCTGCACCATAAGGGACGAAACAAGCATCATTATGAATATTGGATCGATTACAGTGCTTCTGATATCAAGGGAGGTATGACGCCAGCCAGAATGCCTGATAAATATGTTGTGGAAATGCTTATGGACCGGATCGCAGCCTGCAAGACCTATCACGGAAGCAGTTATACGGACGGAGATCCCCTTGCCTATTTCAGTAAGGGAAAGGCAAATGCAATGATGCACCCTGAAACCAAAGCCCTTCTTGAAAAGCTGCTCACCATGCTGGCACAGAAGGGAGAAAAGGAAACTTTTTCCTATATCCGCAAAGAAATTTTTCATAAGAAACGTTGATGGCTCACTCTTTGCTCCTTTACTGCATAGGATACAGTATAAAATAAAGGAGCGGAAAAATATGGATTGTCTTATTATTTTATTATTACTTTGCTGCTTCCAGAATAACCAGTGTCCATCTAAAACCGGAAACAGACCTTGTCAGGGAAGTGGAAACAACAGTAACGGAAACGGTAATGGTAGCAGTTGTTCTTCCGGCAGAAGATCTTCCTGTGGCTGTGAAGCGGAGCGGAGAGAATCTTCTTCCTGCAGTGATACAACCAGGAACTTTATCTCATTCCAGAGCCAGTCATCCTGCGGCTGTGAGAATTCTTCAAACTGAAAATAAGAAAAAGCATCAAATAAATGCAAAAATAATATGTCTCAAATATAAAATGTCATGTTATAATAGCCTGTGTGCCTTTTAACATGGCATTTTGTTGTGAACAGCTAAAGCATGTCACAGATCATCCAGCAGGAAATGAAAAGAAAGGAAATTTTGAAAAACAATGAAAAAACTGATAGAACAGATCCTGAAATTTGGCATAGTGGGATTTATTTGCTTCCTGATCGATTTTGGAATCACCAGTGGATTTTATAACTGGTTTGGTATCCATTATCTGGTATCCAAGTTCCTTGGATTTGTAGTTTCAGCAATCGTCAATTATATCCTCAGTATCAAATTTGTATTTACTGATAAAAAGGAAATGGACAAGAAGAAGGAATTCACTATATTTCTGATCCTGTCTGCTTTTGGGCTTCTGATCAATGAGATCGTGATGTATCTCTGCATTGACGTGATCTATGATCACAGCGCTTTCCTGCAGGATATGATTACAGATGGCCTGATGGTATCCATCAGTTCTGTGGTGGCAACCGGTATTGTTATGGTATACAATTTTATTTCCAGGAAGCTGTTCCTTGAAAGAAAATAACAAGGTAGCTTCCAGAGGTCTGAAAAATAATAAATACAGAATGAGAGACTGACATGACAGAACAGAAAACAATTACACAGATAACAGAAAAGATAGATGGTGCCAGGGAAACAGAAAGACAGATCGCCTTCATGGAAAAGGCAGCCGGTTATGTGCAGGAGCTTTCAGAAAAGCTTGGCAGAAAACCGACCTGCTGTGTAGTTACCTTCGGGTGCCAGATGAATGCAAGGGATTCTGAGAAGCTTTCCGGTATCCTGGAAAAGGTGGGCTATGAACTGGTAGAGAAGGAAGAGGCTGATTTCGTTATTTACAATACATGTACCGTCAGGGACAATGCCAATCAGAGAGTCTATGGAAGACTTGGCTATCTGAATGGACTGAAAAAGAAAAATCCTCATATGAAGATTGCTCTGTGCGGCTGCATGATGCAGGAACCGGCAGTGATTGAAAAGATCAGGAAAAGCTACCGCTTTGTGGATCTGATCTTTGGAACCCACAATATCTATAAATTTGCAGAGCTTCTGACAGCCATGTTTGAGTCAGATGGCATGATCGTGGATATCTGGAAGGATACTGACCAGATCGTGGAAGATCTTCCTGTAGAAAGAAAATATCCTTTCAAATCCGGAATTAATATCATGTTTGGATGCAATAATTTCTGCAGCTACTGTATCGTACCTTATGTAAGAGGCAGGGAAAGAAGCAGGAACCCGAAGGATATCCTCAGGGAAATTGAGAAGCTTTCCGAGGATGGGGTGAAGGAGATCATGCTCCTTGGACAGAATGTCAATTCCTATGGAAAAAATCTGGATATGCCCATTACCTTTGCGCAGCTTCTTCGGGAGGTGGAAAAAATCGACGGCATTGAGAGAATCAGATTCATGACTTCCCATCCAAAGGATCTTTCAGATGAACTGATTCAAGTGATGAAGGAATCAAAAAAGATCTGCCGGCATCTGCATCTGCCTCTGCAGTCAGGCTCTACAGAGATCCTGACGAAGATGAACCGCCGGTATACCAAAGAACAGTATCTGGCACTGGCAGAAAAGATCCGGAGGGAGATACCGGATATGGCGATCACCACAGATATTATCGTAGGTTTCCCGGGGGAAACCAGGGCAGATGTGGATGAAACAATTGATGTGATCAATAAAGTACAATATGACAATGCGTTTACCTTTATTTATTCCAAGAGGACAGGAACACCTGCTGCAGCAATGGAACAGGTGCCGGAAGAGGAAGTAAAGGAAAATTTTGCAAGAGTACTGGAAACCGTACAGCAGACTGCAAAGAAACGGGCGGCACTTCTGCAGGGACAGACACATTCTGCTCTTGTGGAGGATGTGAATGACCAGGATCCGGAGCTTCTGACAGGAAGACTGTCAAACAATATGATCGTGCATTTCAAAGGAGAAAAGGATCTGATCGGACAGATCGTACCAGTCTGCCTGAAGGAATGTCACGGATTTTATTATCTGGGAGAACGAGTATAGAAATCGGATGGTGAACAAATGGCTGAAGTAACACCTATGATGAAACAGTACCTGGAAACAAAAAAGGATTATCAGGACTGCATCCTTTTTTACAGATTGGGTGACTTTTATGAAATGTTTTATGAGGATGCCCTGACAGCATCCAGAGAGCTGGAAATTACCCTGACCGGCAAAAGCTGCGGACAGGAAGAGAGAGCACCCATGTGCGGGATTCCCTACCATGCGGTAGAAGGATATCTGAACAAGCTGATCCAGAAGGGCTACAAGGTGGCAATCTGTGAACAGGTAGAGGATCCGAAGCTTGCCAAAGGAATCGTAAAGCGTGAAGTGGTAAGGATCGTCACACCCGGTACCAATATGGATATTCAGGCTATGGATGCAGGTAAGAATAATTATCTCATGAGTATAGCCTATTTTCAGGGCAAAAGTGGAATTTCCGTAGCTGATGTGACAACGGGTGATTATTACCTGACAGAGGTGGAGGACAACCGGAAGCTTCTGGATGAGATCAATAAATACGTACCAAGTGAGATTATCTGTAATGATGCGTTTCTTGTCAGTGGGGTCAATATTGATGATCTGAAAGGAAGACTTGGTATTATCTGTAATACACTGGATTCCCATTATTATGACGAAGACCGCTGCAAGAAATGCATGATGAAGCATTTCCATGTCAGTACACTGAAGGGGATGGGAGTCGAGGATTTTCCGTCCGGGCTGATCGCAGCCGGAGCGCTGATGCAGTATCTTTATGATACACAGAAGAATGATCTTTCCCATTTTACCCATTTATATCCGTATCTGACAAGCCGTTATATGCTTCTTGACAGTGCTACCAGAAGGAATCTGGAGCTTACAGAGACCTTACGGGAAAAACAGAAGAGAGGCTCTCTTCTCTGGGTGCTTGATAAGACAAAAACAGCTATGGGAGCCAGATGTATGCGCCAGTATGTGGAACAGCCTCTGATCGATAAGGCTTCCATTGAGAAAAGACTGGATACAGTAGAAGCACTTTCAAAGAAGCCCATGCTCAGGGATGAGATCCGTGAATATTTAAATCCAGTCTATGATCTTGAGCGTCTGCTTGGAAAGGTTAGCTTTAAAACAGCAAACCCCAGGGATCTTATCGCCTTTGGCAATTCCCTGAAGATGCTGCCGCATATCAAGACAATCCTGAATGATTTCGAAACAGGTCTTCTGCCGGAGATTGGTCAGGACATTGATCCGCTGACGGATATCTGTAATCTGATCGACAGCGCGATCATTGAGGAGCCGCCCATTTCCATCAGGGAAGGTGATATTATCAAAGAAGGCTTTGATGAAAATGTAGATACCCTGCGTCATGCCAAAACAGAGGGGAAAAACTGGCTGGCACGGCTTGAGGAAGAAGACCGGAACCGGACAGGGATCAAAAATCTGAAGATCAAATACAACAAGGTATTCGGCTATTATTTTGAAGTGACCAATTCCTATCAGGATCTGGTGCCTGCAGATTATATCAGGAAGCAGACACTGGCTAGTGCCGAGCGTTATACCAATCAGAAGCTGAAAGAGCTGGAAGATACTATCCTGAATGCAGAAGATAAACTGACGGCCATGGAATACGATCTGTTCTGCCGTGTCAGGGATACCATAGCAGGAGAGATCCTGAGAATCCAGAAAACGGCCAAGGCGATCGCCATGCTTGATGTATATGCGTCATTTTCCATTGTGGCTGAGCGGAATCATTATGTCAGGCCCGCTATCAATGAAAAAGGTGTGATCCAGATCCGGGCAGGACGACATCCGGTTGTGGAACAGATGACAGACGGTGATATGTTTATCGCTAATGATACCTTCCTTGACAATCACAAGAATTGTGTAGCTGTGATCACCGGTCCCAATATGGCCGGTAAGTCTACCTATATGCGCCAGACAGCACTGATCGTCCTAATGGCGCAGATTGGCTGCTTTGTACCGGCTGACAGTGCTAATATCGGTATCGTGGACAGGATATTTACAAGAGTCGGGGCTTCAGACGATCTTGCAAGCGGGCAGAGTACCTTTATGGTAGAGATGAACGAGGTTGCGAATATTCTTCGCAATGCAACAAAAGACAGCCTGCTTGTACTGGATGAGATTGGAAGGGGAACTTCTACCTTTGACGGACTATCCATTGCATGGGCAGTGATCGAACATATCAGCAATAAAAAGCTTCTTGGAGCCAAAACACTGTTTGCCACCCATTATCATGAGCTGACAGAGCTGGAGGGCAAGATGAATAATGTCACCAACTATTGTATTGCTGTTAAGGAAAAAGGAGATGACATTGTATTCCTGCGCAAGATCATAAAGGGTGGTGCTGACAGAAGCTACGGTATCCAGGTAGCCAAACTGGCAGGTGTTCCGGATATGGTCATTGACAGGGCAAAAGAGATTGCAAGACAGCTTTCTGACAATGATATTCTGGAAAAAGTGCAAAGCATCACTGTGGATCAGAAGGAGAGCAGACATAAACCCGTCAAGTATGATGAAGTGGATCTGTCCCAGATGTCCCTGTTTGATACCGTGAAGGATGAGGATGTGATAAAGGAGCTGAAGGAAATTGATATTTCCACCTTAACACCTCTGGATGCACTGAATACGTTGTATAAATTACAGAATAAACTGAACAACAGATGGCAGCTGTAAAAAAGGGAGGTCTGTATGCCTGAAATTCATCTTTTAAGTCAGAGCACAATTGATCAGATTGCGGCAGGAGAAGTTGTTGAGCGGCCTGCCAGTGTGGTAAAGGAGCTTGTGGAGAATGCCATAGATGCCGGAGCAGACGCAGTTACTGTCGAGATCAAAGACGGCGGACTGTCCCTGATCCGGGTAACGGATAATGGCTGCGGCATTGATAAATCGCAGATTAAACGGGCGTTTCTCCGTCATGCTACCAGCAAGATCAGTACCATAGATGACTTAAGCTTCGTAGAAAGTCTTGGCTTCCGCGGCGAAGCACTTTCCAGTATCGCTGCAGTGGCACAGGTAGAAGCAATCACCAAAACAGAGAAAGAGCTGACCGGCATCCGGTATGCCATTGCAGGCGGCATGGAAGAGGACGTGGAAGAGATCGGGGCTCCGAAAGGAACAACATTCCTTGTGCATAATCTGTTTTATAATACACCGGCGAGACGGAAATTTATGAAGCAGCCCAAAACAGAAGGCGGCTATGTATCAGATCTGATAGAGCACATTGCGATGTCCAGACCGGATATTTCCTTTAAATTTGTAAATGGCGGTGCTGTCAGATTCCACACTTCCGGAAACGGGGATCTGAAGGAAGTGATCTACCGGATCTATGGAAGGGAAATGGCAGATAGTGTGATCCCGTTTGAAGAAGAAGGAGATCTCTGCCATATCAGCGGCTACATTGGAAAGCCGGAGATCAACCGTTCCAGCAGAGCCTATGAGCTGTTCTTTGTGAATGGAAGATTTGTAAGGGATGATCTGTTGTCCAAGGCACTGGAAGAAGGCTACAGACAGTATGTGATGCAGCATAAGTTTCCTTTTGCCGTGCTGCACATTTCCATAGATCCAAAGGAGATTGATGTGAATGTGCATCCCTCCAAAATGCAGATCAGGATCCAGCGCGGGAATGAAATGTTTGCCTTTCTTTCGGAGAATATAAAGAAAAGACTGCACGAGCTGGAGATGATACCAAAGGTTCTTCTGACAGAGGAAAAAGAAGAAGCACCGCAGAAGGTAAAGACACCGGAGCCCTTCGAAACCAGACGGATTGAAAATCTGGTACAGGAGGAAAAAAAGACTTACCTTACAGGTCCAGAAACAGGGCAAGGTGCTCCGGTTGACCGGGCGGATCGCAAATTGACCAGTGCAGTACTAGGTGCAGCTGCACATAAAATCGGGACTCCTTTAGTCAATAGTGAAATCCGATCCAATGTAATCAAGGCTGCTGACCATATTTTTGTAGAAAAACCAGTACAGATGAATCTGTTCGAAGAAAAGATCCTGACAAGAGAGGCTAGGGATGAATATAAGATCCTCGGGCAGATCTTTGATACCTACTGGCTGATGGAATACCGGGATAAGCTCCTGATCATTGACCAGCATGCGGCTCACGAAAAAGTAAAATACGAACGGCTGGTAAAGCAGCTTAAGGAAAAGCAGGCAGCTTCCCAGCTTTTAAGTCCTCCGGTCATCTTAAATCTTTCCGGCAAAGAAGAAATTGTGTTCAGACAATACCGGGAATACTTTGAAAAGATGGGTTTTGAAGCCGAAGAATTCGGAACTGGTGCCTATGCCATCAGAAGTGTGCCGACAGACCTTTATGGCTGTGATGAAAAGGAACTGTTCTTCCAGGTTCTGGATGAGCTTTCTGAAGTGCCTGCTAGGGGAGAACCAGATGTGATCCTTCAGAAGCTGGCATCCATGGCCTGCAAGTCTGCAGTAAAGGGAAATAATTCCATGGACAGAAAAGAAATGGAAACACTGATCGATGAACTGCTGACGCTGGAAAACCCTTATCATTGTCCACATGGCAGACCAACGATCATTACCATGAGCAAATATGAAATTGAAAAGAAATTTAAGAGGATCGTGACGTGACGGAAAAGAAACCATTGGTCATTCTGACCGGACCGACCGCTGTTGGGAAAACAGCACTTTCCATTAAACTTGCTTCAGAAATCGGCGGAGAGATCATCTCCGCTGATTCTATGCAGGTTTACCGGCAGATGGATATAGGCTCTGCCAAAATAAAGCCGGAAGAAATGGGTGGAATTCCTCATCATCTGATTGATATACTGGAGCCGGAGGAAGAATTCAATGTCTGTCTTTTTGAAAAGCTTGCACTGGAAGCCATGGAACAGATTTATGAACGAGGACATATTCCTGTTGTGGTCGGAGGAACTGGCTTTTATATCCAGGCTCTTTTATATCAGATCGATTTTACAGAAGAAGAAACAGATACAGCCTACCGCGATAAACTCTGGCAGCTCGGAGAAGAAAAGGGGAACCATTATCTCCACGAGCTGCTGCGTAAGGTAGATCCGGAGTCCGCAGAAGAGATCCATGAAAATAACAGGAAAAGGGTGATACGTGCCCTGGAGTTTTATGAGAACTGCGGTAAGCCTATTTCGACCCATAATAAGGAACAGCGGCAGAAGACGTCAGCCTATAACTCCTGCTATTTTGTCCTGACGGATGACAGAAAAAAGCTTTATGAAAGGATTGAGAGCAGGGTTGACCAGATGCTTTCTAAAGGGCTGGTCGACGAGGTGAGAACCCTGAAGGAACGGGGCTGCAATGCCTCCATGGTATCCATGCAGGGGCTTGGATATAAAGAAATACTGGAATATCTGGATGGCAGATGCAGCCTTTTGGAAGCAGTAGAAAAGATCAAGAAGGAAACCAGACATTTTGCCAAACGGCAGCTTACCTGGTTCCGCAGGGAAAAGGATGTGATCTGGATTGATAAGCAGGCGTTTGCTTATGATGAGGATGCCGTTCTTTCCTGCATATTGGAAAACTTAAGAAAGAAGGAAATTATAAAATGAGTGCAGCAGAAATGATGTACAGACAGCTTGGCATCAGCCGGAAAGTATACGAATATGGAGAAAAGATCTGGGAAGCTCTTTCTGGACGTTTTCAGGAGATTGACCGGATATCAGAGTATAATCAGATCAAGGTCATTGCAGCCATGCAGAACCAGAAGGTGAGTGAGGCCTGCCTTCTTGGTACGACCGGTTATGGATATAATGATCTTGGAAGGGATACCCTGGAAAAGGTCTATGCAGATATTTTCCATACAGAAGATGCACTGGTGCGACCCCAGATTACCTGTGGAACACATGCGCTGGCACTGGCACTTTTAAGTAACCTCCGCCCAGGGGATGAACTGCTTTCTCCTGTTGGGAAACCATATGATACATTGGAAGAAGTGATTGGAATCCGTCCATCCAGGGGATCCTTAAAGGAATACGGTATCAGCTACAGCCAGGTGGATCTGCTGCCTGATGGTTCTTTTGACTATGAGAATATCAGAAAGGCCATAAAGCCTTGTACGAAGCTGGTTACAATCCAGCGCTCCAAGGGATATCAGACAAGGCCTACCCTGTCAGTCGAAAGAATCGGAGATCTGATCAGGTTCATTAAAGGAATACGTTCTGATATTATCTGCATGGTAGATAACTGCTATGGAGAATTCACGGAAACCATAGAACCTTCTGATGTGGGAGCAGATCTGGTAGTCGGTTCCCTGATCAAGAATCCGGGCGGCGGTCTCGCTCCGATCGGTGGCTACCTTGCCGGCAAAAAAGAATGTATCGAGAATGCAGCCTGCCGTCTGACAACACCTGGACTTGGCAGAGAAGTAGGAGCTTCCCTGCAGGCACTTCCATCCTTTTATCAGGGACTCTTTCTGGCACCCTCTGTTACGGCAAATGCCATGAAGAATGCCATTTTTGCTGCAAACATTTATGAAAAGCTTGGATTTTCTGTTGTGCCGAATGGTACCGAGCCCCGGTATGATATCATTCAGGCAATAACCTTTGGGAAGCCGGAGGGTGTGATTGCTTTCTGCCGGGGAATCCAGCAGGCAGCACCTGTAGATGGGCATGTAACACCGGAACCGTGGGATATGCCAGGCTATGACAGCCCGGTGATCATGGCTGCAGGTGCCTTTGTTTCCGGTTCCTCTATTGAGCTTTCCGCAGACGGCCCGATCAAACCACCCTATACTGTTTACTTCCAGGGGGGACTGACCTGGCAGCATGGGAAATTCGGTATTATGAAAAGCCTGCAGAGTCTTGTCGAACAGGGAATGATCCCTTCGGATTTTGGCGGAACAGGGGAATAAATTACATCCGTAAATCATAAAATTTCCATGAAAGCGGTATACATTGATTTTTTTCTATGCTAAAATAATGACATTGTGAACAAGCAAAAGAGAAGCCGGGGGTAACGATTTATGCGCAAGAATAACTGGGCCTGCTTTCTGCTGATCCTGGCAGGAATTGTAATAGGTGGCTTTATAGGAAGTCTTTTACCGGTACAGTGGTTAAACTATGGGCAGACGTTTGGACTTTCCAGTCCGGTCGTCCTGGATTTTGGTATCCTGTGCCTGACATTTGGCCTTTCCATTAAGATCACTGTAGCCAGTATTCTTGGGATTATTATTGGAATTATTATTTACCGCTTCCTTTGAAATATGTAAAACATTACTTTCTGCATAGTCAGATGCCGGGAGGTATCTGTGATGAGAGAAGGGCAGAAAGGAAAATATGGAAGCTATCACAGAAACAATGAGTCAGGAACAGCCCTATGAGAAATTTATGCATTTCGGGGCTGAAGCACTGACAGAAGCAGAGCTGCTTGCCGTTATCCTGCGGACAGGCACCAGAAACTGTTCTGCACTAGAGCTGGCAGAAAAGGTACTTTCGCTTGCCAGGGGAAGGGAAAAGGGATTAAATGCACTGCACCATATACCCTTAAGGGAACTGCTGAAGATCCCGGGAATTGGTGAAGTCAAGGCAGTGAAGCTGAAAAGCCTTGCAGAGCTGTCGAAACGTATGGCAAGAGAACAGGCTGCCTCAACACTTTCCTTTGATTCACCGGATACAGTAGCCCGTTATTTTATGGAAGAGCTGCGGCACGAGGAAAGAGAAAAGGTACTGTTATTATCACTGGATTCCAGACTTAATCTGATTGAAAAGGATGTGCTTTCCATTGGAACCGTGAATTATTCCCTGCTTTCTGCAAGAGAAATTTTCGTACTGGCATTTCAAAATAAAGCATCGTCTGTTATGCTGCTTCATAATCATCCGAGTGGGGATGCAACACCAAGCAGACAGGATGTCTGTATTACAGAAAAGATAAAAGAAGCCGGAGAACTGCTTGGCATTCCATTGACAGATCACATCGTTATAGGGAGTAATGCTTATACAAGCTTTAAGAAATGCGGCTTATTATAGAAAGGAGTATTTATTTTGTCTTCAAATATTTTTGGTATCGATCTTGGTACAAGCAATATTAAAATTTATAACAGGGCGGATGATACAATCCTTGTTGAAAAAAATATGATCGCCATCGAAAACAAGAGCACGCTGTTTGCCTATGGAGATTCCGCCTTTGAAATGTACGAGAAAGCACCGGCCAACATTCATATTTCCTATCCGTTGTCCAATGGTGTAATCGCTGATATCAAGAACATGGAGCTTCTTGTCAAATATTTCATCAATGACCTGTCAAGAGGCAATGTACGTCCTGCAGATTATTATATTGCAGTCCCCTTTGACATCACAGAGGTAGAGAAAAGGGCTTTTTATGATCTGATCAAGGAATCCGGTGTGAAGGCAAGGAAGATCCTTGTTGTGGAAAAGGCAGTTGCTGACGGTCTTGGGATGGATATTGATGTTAAGAATTCCCAGGGGGTACTGACTGTTAACGTAGGGTATGATACCACAGAAATTTCCATTCTGTCCCTTGGTGGGATTGTGCTCAGCAAGCTGATCAAGATTGGCGGGCTTAAATTTGATGATGCGATCCGCAGTGCGGTGCGCAAGGAATTCAGCCTGATCATAGGTGGAAAAACAGCAGAAAATGTCAAGATTTCGCTGAAAGAGCTTGAAAAAGAGGGAAGAGGTGCAGTTGTTTACGGCCGTGATATTGTAACCGGACTTCCTGTAGAAAGAGAACTTCCTACCTCTATGATTGATGAATGTCTGATGGAACTGTTTTATACGATCATTGACAGTATAAAAGTCATTCTGGAGAGAACACCTCCGGAACTGGCTGCTGATATCTACCGTCATGGTATTTATCTGACTGGCGGGGCTTCCCAGGTCAGTCATCTGGCTGAACTGATCCACAAGGGAACCGGTCTTAAGGTAAATCTCTCTGAGAATCCGGTTACCAGTGTTGCACTTGGACTTGCCAAGATCATCAAGGAAGATAATTACAAGTCCGTAGCTTATGCTATTGAAGGAATGAGTAAATGAGTCCTGTCGTAAAGAGAAAAGGAGAAAAATTTACATTACCGAGTAAATATCTCCTTTTTATTTTAACAATTGTATGTACCGCACTGATCATTCTGACTTTTTATACCGGTTTTCTGAGTACCCCGTTAAGTGCTGTGGGAGGCTTTCTGATCGTTCCCATGCAGGACGGGATCAGTAAGGCAGGCTCATGGCTTTCAACAAGATCAGAAGAATTGGTCGAGATCCGGTCGCTGATTCAGGAAAATGAGGAGCTGAAGCAGAAAGTGGACGAGCTTACCATGGAAAATATCAGCCTTCAGCAGGATCGGTACGAGCTGACCAATTTAAGACAGCTCTATGAGCTGGATTCCCAGTATGATGAATATCAGAAGATCGGAGCAAGGATCATTGCCAAGGATTCTGGCAACTGGTTCCATTCTTTTACCATCAACAAAGGAACGAATGATGGACTGTCCGTGGATATGAATGTCATAGCCGGAAGTGGGCTGGTCGGAAGGATCATAGATGCAGGACCTGACTGGGCAAAGGTAATGGCGATCATTTCCGATAATTCCAACGTCAGCGGCATGGTACTTTCCACATCCGATAATCTTATCGTAACAGGAGACCTGGAGCTGTACGCAGATGGTCTGATCAGCTTTGAAAAGCTGGTTGACAGTGCTGACAGAGTGGTAGAGGGGGATAAGATCGTCACCTCCAATGTCAGTGACAAATATCTGCCAGGGATTCTGATCGGTTACATATCGGCCATTAATGTGGATTCCAATAATCTGACCAAATCAGGAGTGTTGACACCGGCAGTGGACTTTGAGCATCTGGAAGAGGTTCTTGTGATCACACAGACAAAGCAGACTGTTGCGGAAGGAGACTGATCCATGCTTAGATTTCTGGTTTCATTTTTTCTGACAATATTCTGCTTTGTACTGCAGAGCACAGTTTTTCCGGCAATCTCTTTTGGAGGGATTGTGCCAAATCTTATGATTGTCCTGACTGCTTCCTTTGGATTTATGCGTGGAGAAAAATCAGGTCTTTTATTTGGTTTTTTCTGCGGACTTCTGGCAGATATTTTCTTTGGAAGCTTTATTGGACTGTATGCATTGATCTATATGTATATTGGTTATTTAAATGGCAAATTCAACAGGATTTTTTATCCGGAGGATATCAAGCTTCCCCTTGCCCTGATCCTATGCAGTGATCTGGCATATGGATTGCTTTGCTATCTTCTGTTTTTCCTTATGAGAGGAAAATTTCATTTCGGATATTACCTGCTTCACATTATTCTGCCTGAGGCTGTTTATACCATCGTGGTAACCCTGCTGTTATATCCGCTGATCCTCTGGATCAATAAAAGGCTGGAAAGCAGAGAACAAAGGAGTGCGCGGAAATTTGTTTGAGGATTTTAAGGAAAATTTGATCAATACCATAACATCCCGTACGTTTGTGCTGACAATCGCAATGATTCTGATTGCGGTGGTTATCATAGAACGTATTTTTGATCTGCAGATAGTACACGGAGAAGAATATCTTGATTCTTTTGAAACAAAGATCATGAAGGAAAGAACCATTTCCGGAAGCCGTGGCTGTATTTATGACAGGAATGGGAATCTTCTTGCGTACAATGAACTGGCACATTCTGTGACGATAGAAGATGTCTATGAAAACAGCAAGATGAAAAATTATAATCTGAACAGTACGATTGCTACGCTGATCCAGATGCTTGAAAAAAATGGTGATACGACTGTACGGGATTTTAAGATTGATCTGGATGATAATGGCAGATATGCATTTACAGTAGAGGATACACAGCTTCTGCGTTTTCTGGCAGATGTGTATGGCTGTCTTTCTATTGATGATCTGAAGGAGCAGGAACGGACTGCTACAGCAGAAGAAGTGGTGGAATATCTGTGCGGCTGGAGCCGCTTCAGGATTGGAGAGTATACCTCTGAAGATACTAAGGATACCTTTATCCCCGGTAATGGCTATACCAAGGAGGAGGTTCTGAAGATCCTGACCATCCGCTATGATATGAATACCAATTCCTACCAGAAATATATTGCAACCACAGTAGCAACGGATGTAAGCGAAGAAACAGTAGCAGTGATCATGGAAAACTGTAATGAACTGGAGGGTGTTTCCATTGTAGAGGATACTGTACGCAAATATGTAGATAGCATTTACTTTGCACCGATCATCGGCTATACCGGCAAAGTAGACCAGGAGGAACTTAAGGAGCTTCAGACTAAGAACAATGCTTATGACCTGAATGATACGGTTGGAAAGCTTGGCATTGAAAAATCCATGGAATCCTGGCTGCAGGGCAAAAAAGGAAGTGAAACGGTATTTGTCAACAATGTTGGTAAAGTAATTGAAACAAGCAACTATGTGGAACCGGCTGCCGGAAATGATATCTATCTGACACTTGATAAGGATCTGCAGATTGCCTGCTACAAGATCCTGGAAGAGAAGCTTGCAGGTATTCTGTATTCCAATATTATCAACACTAAAGAATTCAATACGGAAAATGTTACGAGCAGTAAGATAAAGATTCCTATTTATGATGTATATTTTGCACTGATCAATAACAATATTATTAATCTTTCTCATTTTGAAGAAACAACTGCAGCCGAAAATGAAAAGGCGGTATATGACAGCTTTCTTGCCAGAAAGGAAGACGTATTTGCCACTCTCAGGGAAGAACTCTTTAACACGAAAACAACCTATGAAAACTTGAAAAAGGAATATCAGGTTTACGAAAGCTATATTGTCAGGATGCTTTACAATAATGGTGTGCTCGACAAGGAGAAGGTGGATCCGGAAGATCAGACTTATATTGCATGGACAACCGATGAGGTGATCAGCCTGAATGAATACCTGAATTACTGTATCGCACAGAACTGGGTGGATGTAACGAAGCTTTCTCTTGACAGCCAGTATTCCGATACGGAGGAAATTTATAGGAAACTGGTAGATTATCTTTTCGGACAACTGGAAAATAACCTGGATTTTACCAAGAGCATTTACAAATATATGATCAAGGATGATGTGATATCAGGCAGACAGATCTGCATGATCCTGCTGGAGCAGAACCTGATCGATATTTCAGAAGAAGAGCAGAACAAACTGGTCAGCGGCGCTGTTTCTTCCTATACCTTTATGATGGACCGGATCAAAAACCTGGATATTACACCGGCTCAGCTTGCACTGGATCCCTGTAATGCCTCCATGGTCATTACGGATGTCAATACCGGTGATGTGCTTGCACTGGTTTCCTACCCGGGATATGACAACAATAAGATGGCAAATGGTGTAGATGCAGAATACTTTGCACAGCTGAGAAGTGATCTTTCATCACCGATGCTGAATTATGCAACCCAGCAGAGAACTGCACCTGGTTCCACCTTTAAAATGGTATCTGCAACTGCCGGCTTCAAAGAAGGGATCATCAATACAACTACGACGTTTGTATGTAATGGCCAGTTTAATGAAATCGATCCACCTCCCCGCTGCTGGATCTACGGAAGAGGCAGCCATGGAGCGTTGAATGTGACGGGAGCAATCAAAAATTCCTGTAATGTATTCTTTTATGAAATGGCATACAGGCTTGGTATGGTGGATGGAGTCTATTCTTCAGAAGCCGGTCTTGAAAAGCTTCAGAAATATGCAGATATGTATGGACTTACAGAAACCTCCGGTGTAGAGATTGAAGAATACGCACCACAGGTATCAAATACCGATGCTGTCCGTTCTGCCATTGGCCAGGGTACCAATAACTATACAACGGTCAGTCTGGCAAGATATGTTACAACAGTAGCAAATAGTGGTACCTGCTATGATCTGACACTGATCGATAAAGTAACTGACAGAAGTGGAAATCTTCTCATGGAAAAGGAGCCTCAGATACGTAATCAGGTAGAACTGAGCAGTGGTGAGTGGAATGCCATTCATACTGGTATGCGTCAGGTGGTGGAAGCAAAATCCTATTATTCTGATCTGAAGGTTCAGGTAGCTGGTAAGACAGGTACCGCAGAAGAGAATAAAAACAGGGCAAACCATGCATTGTTTGTATGTTATGCACCATATGATAATCCTGAAATTGCAGTAGCAACCAGAATTGCTTATGGATATTCTTCTGATTATGCGGCAAGAACGACCAAGGATGTGATCAGTTATTATTTCGATCTGGTAGATGAAGATGATCTGATCACAGATACAGCATCTGAGCTTGGAGCAAGTACAGCACAGACTGACTAAAACAGAAAGGCGGCTATATTCATTGAAACAATCTGTCATTATAAAAAGTTTTCCAAATGGTATTGTGCTTCATCTTTCCGAAGCAGACACATTTGAAGAGATCCTGCAGGAAACTGCAATACGTTTCCGTGAATCCAGAGATTTTTTCAAGGATGCAAAAATGGCTCTGTCCATCAAGGGCCGGAAGCTGACGGAAGAGGAAGAAAATACCCTTTTAAATATCATATCAGAGAATTCTGATATTCATATCCTGTGTCTCGTAAGTGATGATGAAGATACTGACAGGATGTTTATAAAAGCTATTTCTGAAACAGACTTTTCAGAAGACGGAAATGGGAACAGTGCCGGCCAGTTTTATAAAGGCACATTAAAAAATGGTGAAGTACTGGAAACAGAATACAGCATAGTGATCCTTGGAGATGTTTATCCCGGATCAGCCATTATATCCGCACGGGATATCATTGTTCTTGGCGGGCTATATGGAGAGGCCTATGCCGGAGGAAATGGCAGTGATGGCCATTATGTAGCAGCGCTTGAAATGTCGCCGGAAAAATTAAAAATCGGTGATTTCAAATATCATGCCAAAGAGAAATCAAAATGGGGCATTAAGCCAAAGGTACAGCCGAAAATCGCATACGTAAAAAACAAAAAAATCGTTATGGATTCCCTTACCAAAGAATTACTGAGTGACATGCCACTTTAAACAGGATATGCCTCAGGGGACGAAATTGATTCACAACAGTTTGAGGAGGATAAACTATGAGTGAAGTAATTGTCGTCACATCAGGGAAAGGCGGGGTAGGAAAGACCACTACTTCCGCAAACGTAGGAACGGGTCTTGCAGCAATGGGGAAAAGGGTGGTTCTGATCGATACCGATATCGGTCTGCGCAATCTGGATGTAGTCATGGGGCTGGAAAACCGGATTGTTTATAACCTTGTAGATGTGGTAGAAAATAAATGCCGTATCAAGCAGGCATTGATCAAGGACAAACGTCATCCAAGTCTTTATCTGATGCCATCAGCCCAGACAAAGGATAAAACAGCAGTAACTCCGGAACAGATGGTCCGTATGATCAATCAGCTCCGGGAGCAGTTTGATTATATCATCCTGGACTGTCCGGCAGGGATTGAACAGGGATTTAAGAACGCCATTGCCGGTGCTGACAGGGCGCTTGTGGTAACAACACCTGAGGTATCTGCGATCCGCGATGCAGATCGTATTATTGGTCTTTTGGAGGCCAATGACTTCAAACAGATAGATCTGGTGATCAACAGACTACGTCCGGATATGGTAAAGCGCGGAGAAATGATGAGTGCATCCGATGTGATCGATATTCTTTCAGTTCCACTGATCGGTATTGTACCAGATGATGAAAATGTGGTGATCGCCACAAATCAGGGAGAACCACTGGTTGGAAATAATACACTGGCAGGAAGAGCATATCAGAACATATGCTACAGGGTAACCGGAAAGGAAATGCCTTTTCTTGAATTTGAAAAAAGCTTTTCCTTTTGGACCAGAGTGTCAGGAATATTTCGGAAGAACTAGGAGGTGGCTGATATGGGATTCAAACATTTTTTTTCACGGAAAAAATCCAGAGAAATTGCAAAAGACAGGCTTAAGATTCTTCTGATCTCCGACAGAGTAAACTGCTCACCGGAAATGATGGAAATGATAAAAACAGATATTGCAAAAGTTATATCGAAATATATGCAGATAGATACAAAATCCATGGAGATCCAGATCAGCAAAACGGGAGTAAAAGGGCATGATGGCAAAATGCCGACACTGTATGCCAATATTCCGATTCTGGATCTTCACAGCAAATGATAGAAGAGGTAAGGATTTACTTATATGCTGAGACAGTATAAATTACGGAATTATAATTTCAAACTGATATTTCTTGTGCTTGCCATATCGATGATCGGGATCATTGCCGTAGGAAGTGCACAGGAAAGTCTGCAGTCAAGACAGATTGGCGGATTTGCGGCAGGTGTGGCTATCATGATCGCACTTTCCCTGTTTGACTATTCGATCATACTGAAGCTCTACTGGCTCATTTATGCAGCAAATGTAGTATTGCTTGCTCTTGTCATCTTCATCGGGGATGAAGGCGGCGGTGCACAGAGATGGCTGGATATCGGTGGTTTCCGGTTCCAGCCGTCCGAGATTGCCAAAATATTCATGATCCTGTTCTTTGCCGAGTTTCTGAGAAAGAACAGGGAAAGACTGAATACAGTAAAGTATATTGTACTGTCTGTCGTTTTATTCGGTATTCTGGCATTTCTTATCGTTTCACAGCCAGATCTTTCTACAACCATTGTGTTCTGCCTTATTTTTGCATCCATCATGTTTGTGGCAGGAATCAGCTGGAAGCTGATAGCCGGTGTTCTGGCTGTAGCCATTCCGGCTGCCGTAATCCTGATCTTTCTCATTCTGCAGCCGGATCAGAAGATATTCAGCGGAGATACTACATATCAGGGCAATCGTATCATTGCCTTCTTTAACAAAGAAGAGTATGCCAATACCCTTGGCTATCAGCAGGAATATTCGGTAATGGCTATCGGCTCCGGACAGCTTACCGGAAAAGGCTATAAGACAAACCAGATCAGTTCGGTAAAAAATGCAAACTTTATTTCTGAACAGGAAACAGATTTTATCTATGCGGTCATTGGGGAGGAGTTTGGGTTTATTGGTTCTTCCGCAGTTGTAATCCTGCTTCTCCTGATCAGTCTTGAATGCTTTGCGGTGGCAAGAAAAGCAAAAGATACAGCAGGAGCGGTGATTGCTACCGGGATCGGTGCCCTGATCGGTTTCCAAAGCTTTATCAATATAGGTGTAGTTACTTATCTGCTGCCAAATACCGGTCTTCCTCTGCCATTTGTCAGTTATGGTCTGACATCGCTGATCAGTTCCTTTATCGGAATTGGATTAGTTTTAAATGTGGGGTTACAATGTAAACAAAAATAGTGTATACTGAAAGAGAAAATCTGTGAGAAGGGAAGGGCAAATTACTTATGAATATTGCATTAATTGCCCATGATGCCAAAAAGAAGCTGATGCAGAATTTCTGCATTGCCTATCGGGGCATATTGAGCAAAAATGAACTCTATGCTACAGGAACAACAGGACGTCTTGTGGAGGAAGTAACCAATCTGACGATACATAAATATCTGGCAGGGCACCTAGGTGGGGAACAGCAGCTCTGTGCGCAGATTGAACATAATCAGCTTGATCTTGTTATTTTCCTGAGAGATCCGCTGACACAGAAGCATCATGAACCGGATGTAAACAATGTAGTCAAATTCTGTGATGTATATAATATTCCACTGGCAACCAATCTTGCCACCGCTGAGCTTTTGATCAAGTCCCTGGACAGAGGAGATATGGAGTGGCGTGAAAATTACAAATAGGCAGAAAATGCAGATAAAGCGCAGCGTATCAGTTCTTTGCTCCTGTATGATGCTTTTACTGACAGGCTGTGGACAGAGCAGATATGATATGGCATATACTGTCAATTCAGATGTCAGCAGTCTGCGTCTTGTTAATATTGAAGAAAAAAATTTAAATGCAGAGCCGTTTGCTTCTGATCTCTGTGTAGTATCCTCAGATATATCTATTCCCGGAATAGATACCTCCAAGGCCGATGGTGCCGGGTTGTTCAATGTAAATGGCAGAAATACTTTATATGCCAAAAACGTATATGAAAAGCTGTATCCGGCCAGTCTGACCAAGATCATGACGGCACTGGTAGCATTAAAATATGGTTCCATGGATACCACACTGACAGCATCTGCCAATGTCAGGAATCTGGAATCCGGAGCACAGACCTGTGGGCTGAAGGAAGGGGATCAGATGACCCTGGATCAGGCACTTCATGTACTTCTGATCAATTCAGCCAATGATGCCGCCATTATGATTGCAGAAGGAATTGCCGGATCAGTCGAAGCGTTTGCCGACATGATGAATCAGGAAGCACTTGAGATCGGGGCAACCAATTCTCACTTTGTAAATCCCCATGGTCTTTCTGATAATGACCATTATACAACGGTATATGATATGTATCTGATCACCAATGCAGCGATTCAGTATGACCGGTTCAATGAGATCATACATATGAAAGAATATCAGACAGTATATTATGACAAAAGCGGAAACGCCAAGGATCTGTCGGTTAACAGTACCAATTATTATCTGCAGGGAAATGCAGATGCACCTTCCGGGATCACAGTACTTGGAGGAAAGACAGGTACAACTAATGCAGCCGGACACTGCCTTGTGCTCGTGTCAAGAGATACATCCGGAAATCCTTACATTTCTGTGATCATGAGAGCCGAAAGCAGAGAAGATCTGTATGATGAGATGAGCAGCCTCCTTTCCGGAATTAACAAATAACGGTTGTCATTTGGCACTTTCTATCTTATAATAAAAACAGGGTTATTTCTTGAAGGTGCTGTCAAAAGCAGTACCAAATCATACTACAGGAGGGTTTACCGATGGTTCAGTTAATTGTAGGAAAAAAGGGAAAAGGCAAAACAAAACAGCTTCTTGACAAAGTAAATAGTGAAGTACAGTCTGTATCTGGAAATATTGTATATCTGGATAAAAGCACCAAACATATGTATGAATTAAATAATAAGATCAGATTAATCGATGTTTCCTCTTATCTGATCACCAGTCCGGAGGAATTTCTCGGATTTGTCTGCGGTATTGTTTCACAGGATCATGATCTGCAGCAGATGTATTTTGACAGCTTCTTAAAGATTGCATGCGCAGAAGAAGCTGAAATAGAGCCTATCATCAAAAAGCTTGATGCTATTGGAGAAAAGTTTGGAATTGATTTTGTACTTAGTGTTTCCCGTGACGAAGCGGAGCTTCCTGCTTCACTGAAAGAAAAGATCATCGTTTCATTATAATCAGCAGTAGAAAAGGTAACAGCAGGAACCCCGGAAAATATCTGGGGTTCTTGTTCTGAAAAGGAAAAGATTGGAGTCTGACCATTGAATGCATCCCGGAACAATGTGGTAAAATACAGAAAACCTCTGAATATCAATATTGGAATGGTCATTTTCGCTGTTATCCTGATCTATATTATCATCTGTGTGTTTGGATACTTCACAGCCAAGCATGTAGTCCCTTATGAAGTAAAGGAGGGGTCTCTCTCAGCCAATAATATTTATCAGGGAATCGCCTTGCGAAATGAAAAGATCATTACAGCTGACCAGGCGGGGTACATTAATTACTATGCCAGAGAAGGTGAACGTGTCGGCGTAGGAAATCTTGTTTATACACTGGATGAATCTGGTAAGCTTTCTGATTATGTTTCTGCCGAAAACAGTGGAGAAACAACACTGTCTGATAAAGATCTGGCAGAACTGAAATCAGAGATCCTTGGTTTTGTTTCTGGTTTTGATGCAACAAACTTTTCAACTGTGTATGAATTCAAATATGACGTTAAAGGTACTGTACTGAAACTGGCTAATGCCAATATTCTGAAAAATATTGATAAGCTCAATGCCGGAACGACAAGCCTTGTTTCCTTCTGTAATGCACCTGATACTGGTGTTGTGATCTATTCTGTAGATGGTTATGAGGCTTTGAAGCTTGAAGACTTTACGAAAGATCTGTTTGATAACAAGGATTATGAAAAAACACAGCTCATCAGTAATGACCTTATCGCCCGTGGTGATCCTGTATATAAGCTGTCAGAGGATGAGGACTGGTCCATTGTGATCCAGGTGGATGAAGCAAAGGCACAGGAGCTTCTTGAGCTTGAATATGTAAAGATCAGATTTTTGAAAAATCAGGATACTTCCTGGGCTGAGGTAAAGAGCTACACCAATCCTGATGGAGATACCTTCGTATCCCTTACCTTTACCAATTCCATGGTTACCTTCTGCACAGACCGTTTTATAGAGATCGAACTGATCACAGAAGATGAAAAAGGATTGAAGATCCCGGTTTCTTCCATTATACAGAAGGACTTTTTCATTGTTCCCAGTGAATACGTGATCCAGGGCGGTGAATACGGTCGTGATGGGGTCATGCGGGAAAGCTATACGGAAGAAGGTACCGCAACGACTGAATTTGTTGAAACAACGATCTATAATGCCACAGAAACAGAATACTATCTGGATGACAGCACCTTAAGGAGCGGCGATTATCTGATCAAACCTGATTCTACAGAAAAGTATGCTGTCAGCAAAAAGGGAAGCCTGATGGGCGTTTATAATATCAACAAGGGTTATGCCGATTTCAAGCAGATCGACATTTTATACCAGAACGAAGAATACGCAATTGTAAAGTCCAATACACAGTATGGTCTCAGCGTATATGATTATATCGCACTGGATGCTATGGCAGTAGAAGATAATGAAATTATTAATGAATAGGAAGTGTCAAGGATGATTGCAGAAAATCTGAAATATGTAAATGAAAGAATACAGAAATCCTGCCTGAAAGCAGGGCGGGATGAGAAGGAAGTAACATTGATCGCTGTCAGTAAGACCAAACCGGTTCCGGATCTGATGGAAGCTTATCAGGAAGGCTGCCGTGAGTTTGGAGAAAATAAGGTACAGGAGCTTGTTGATAAATACGAAGTAATGCCAAAGGATATCCACTGGCATATGATCGGACATCTGCAGACCAATAAGGTGAAGTATATCGTTGATAAGGTAACCATGATCCACAGTGTAGATTCCATTAAGCTTGCAAGGGAGATCAGCAAAGAAGCACAGAAGAAACAGGTTACCGTTTCTATTCTGATCGAAGTGAATGTAGCAGGGGAAGAATCCAAGTTCGGTGTAAGCATGGAGGAAGCTGAACCATTGATCCGCAAGATCGCATTGCTTGACGGGATAAAAATATGTGGTCTTATGACAATAGCACCATATGTAGAGGATGAGGAAAAAAATCGTCAATATTTTGCTGATTTAAAGCAATTATCTGTTGACATTGCAACAAAAAACATTGATAATGTTAATATGAATGTTTTGTCAATGGGCATGACAGGAGACTACGCTGTTGCCATAGAAGAAGGTGCTACATATGTACGTGTTGGTACAGGCATCTTTGGTGAAAGGCATTATGCAGTATAAAAAGGGGTGCTTAAAATGGGAGTAATGGATAAATTCCTCAATGCGATGAAACTGAACGATGACGATGATGATTACTATGATGATGACTATTATGATGAGGAACCAGTAGAGTCCAAACCAAAGAAGCTTCCTTCTATTACAAAAGAAAGTAATGCAGAAATAGAAGATGAGAAGCCTGCACCAAAGAAGGTGACGCCAAAGGTAACACCCATGCGCCAGAATAAAAAAACTGGTAATGGCATGGAGGTATGTGTGATCAAGCCGACATCCATTGAAGATGCGAGAGAGATTACAGAAACACTCCTGGCAAACCGGACAGTTGTTTTGAACCTGGAAGGTCTTGATGTAGATATTGCACAGCGTATCATTGATTTTACTTCAGGATCCTGTTTTGCAATCAGTGGGAATCTGCAGAAGATATCTCATTATATATTCATCATAACACCGGCTATTGTAGATATTTCCGGTGATTTTCAGGAAATCTTATCAGGTTCCTTTGATGTACCACCGATCAATAATGGATTATAGAAGCAAGCTTCCTGGTGATGCCGGGAAGCTTTTTTACTACTGTTACTAAAGGAGAATAACGATGTCTGAACGAATGACAATCAATTATGACAAAAAACCATGCTACGATATTCTGTTCACTGCTTCCTTTGAAGATCTTCCTGATGAACTTCTGAAGCTGGATTCGAAAGACCGTAAGGTATGCATCATTACGGATTCCCATGTAGAATCCCTTTATGGTACTGAGCTTTTAGACAGGATTACTCCATTCTGCCTGAAAGCAGTTATGTATGCTTTTCCAGCAGGAGAAGAAAATAAAACACTGGATACTGTCAGAGATATTTACCGTTTTCTGATTGAAGAGAAGTTTAACCGCAAAGATCTGCTGATCGCACTTGGCGGTGGTGTGACCGGTGATATCACAGGATATGCAGCAGCAACCTATCTGAGGGGGGTGGATTTTATCCAGATTCCCACAACACTGCTGGCACAGTGTGATTCCAGCATTGGTGGAAAAACAGGTGTTGATTTTGAAGGCTATAAGAATATGGTTGGTGCATTTTATATGCCGAAGCTGGTTTATATGAATGTTTCTGTGCTTGGCACACTGGACGACAGACAGTTTTATGGTGGGTTTGCAGAGGTGATGAAGCATGGACTGATCAAGGACAGCAATTTTTATGAATGGCTTCTTGACAAAATGTATGAGATCCATGAAAGAGATCCTGAAACCATGCTGGAAATGGTACAAAAGAGCTGCCTGATCAAAAAGCTTGTAGTGGAGAAGGATCCTACTGAAAAAGGAGACAGGGCTCTTTTAAATTTTGGACATACGATCGGTCATGCCATTGAAAAAGCAAAGAATTTTAATATGACACATGGAGAATGTGTTGCTCTTGGCTGTGTGGCGGCTGCTTATATCTCCTGGAAGCATGAATGGCTTTCCATGGAGGAATATTATGAAATCCGTGACATGTTTGTGCCATTTAACCTTCCCATCACGATAGAAGATATTGATCCTGCGGAAATTCTCGCTCTGACAAAATCAGATAAAAAGGCAGAAAACGGAAGTATAAAATTTGTACTTCTTAAGAAGGTTGGAAAAGCTGTCATTGACAGAAATGTTACAGATGACGATATTTTGAATGCCGTAAAAGAAATTCTTTATGTGGAGGATGAGAATTCAGCAGAATGAAGAAAACATTGAACAAAGAGAAAATAAAACTGTTATGTATGGATCTGGTCATGCTTGTCGTACTTGTTCTGATCGATTATTATACAAAATACCTGGCTGTGATCAAACTGAAAAATCAGGCAGCGTTTAATATCATCGATGGCGTACTGGAATTTAACTATCTGGAAAACAGAGGTGCTGCATTTGGTATGCTTCAGAATCAGAAAATCTTTTTCGTATTTATTGCAGTAATCTTTTTAAGCGTTATCATATTTGTATTGCTCCGTACCCCGGATGACAGGAAATACAGAAAGCTGCATATCCTGCTGACCATGATTGCCGCCGGCGCCATTGGTAATATGATCGACCGGCTCAGATTTGACTATGTTGTAGATTTTATTTATATTGTCCTCATTAATTTCCCGATTTTCAATGTGGCAGATATGTATGTAACATTTGCCACAGTGATACTGATCATTCAGGTTCTGTTTGTATATAAGGACAATGATTTTAACTTTTTAAGCTTTAATCAGAAAAAATTCAGGGAACTTAAATAAACATATGGCGGAAGAATTAAAGGAATATGAATTTATTGTTTCAGAAGAATCAGAAGGGGAGAGAGTCGATAAATATCTGACGATGCTTATGGACTCTCTTTCCCGTTCTTATCTGCAAAAGCTTTTAAAGGAATCACATGTGACCGTAGGTGGACAGCCGGTAAAGGCGAATTACCGGATCAAAACTGAAGATGCAGTAAGAGTATTGCTGCCACCCCTGATCACACCAGATATCCTTCCGGAGAATATTCCTTTGGAGGTTCTTTATGAAGATGAGGATGTTATCGTAGTCAATAAACCCAAAGGTATGGTTGTACATCCGGCTCCCGGACATTACAGTGGTACACTGGTCAATGCACTTTTATACCATTGCCATAATTTAAGCGGTATTAACGGTGTTTTACGTCCAGGAATCGTACACCGTATTGATAAGGATACCACAGGCAGTATCATTGCCTGCAAAAACGATGCCGCCCATGCTTCCATTGCCGAGCAGTTAAAAGAACACAGTATTATAAGAAAGTATCATGCCATTGTGTGCGGCAGACTGCCGGAAATTGAGGGAACGATCCATACAAGAATTGGACGTCACCCCACAGATCGTAAGAAAATGGCTGTTGTGAGAGAGGGTGGAAAGGATGCCATTACTCACTATAGGGTACTGCAGCAGTTCGAGAAATATACCTACGTGGAATGTATACTGGAAACCGGCCGGACCCATCAGATCCGTGTACATATGGCAAGTATTGGACACCCCCTTCTCGGAGACGAAATCTATGGAACACCTTCAAAACAGTATAAACTACAGGGACAGTGTCTGCATGCAAAAATCCTTGGATTTTCACATCCTTCCACAGGAAAGTATATTGAAACAGATGCATCACTTCCTGGATATTTTGAGCATTTGCTCACAATCCTTGCATGATCTTTCAGACAATAAACTGGATTTTTTTCGTTTTTTTGATATAATAGAAATAACACTGACAGTGAAAAAAAAGGAGGGTTCCGTATGAATACAGTTATTACAATCGGAAGGCAGTTTGGTTCTGCCGGCCGCGAGATCGGTGAAAAGGTTGCAGCGTATTTTGGAATTAAATGTTATGATAAGGAGTTATTGAGCCGAGCAGCAAAGGAAAGTGGTTTTTGTGAAGAAATGCTGGAAAATCATGATGAAAGACCAACCAGCTCATTTCTTTATAATCTGGTTATGGATACGTATTCCTTTGGTTATAATGCATCCCATTTCGTAGATATGCCTATCAGTCATAAGGTATTCCTGGCGCAGTTTGATGCTATTAAAAAAATTGCAAGCGAAGGCCCTTGCGTTATTGTCGGACGGTGTGCTGATTATGCATTAAATGATCTGAAGAATTGCGTCCACATTTTTATTTATGGTGATGAAGAAACCAAAACCAAACGAATTATGGGTAAATATAATGTAGATGCTGCTAAAGCAAAGGATATGTGCATTAAAAAGGATAAACAGAGACAGAGCTATTACAATTATTATTCCTCCAAGAAATGGGGACGTGCTGACAGCTATGATCTCTGCATTAACAGCAGTGTTCTTGGTGTAGAAGGAACAGTAAAGCTCCTTGTCCAGTATATTGAAGACTTTGAAGCTAAGAATCAGTAAATGAAGTATATAAAAGATATCAAAGCCATACTGTCAGAAATCGGTATGGCTTTTTCAGTGCACGGGTACATGAAGTCAACAGGTTTTTTCTGCCTGCCACAAAGAAAAAAAGAATGAAAAACAAAGGAAATCTGGTCGAAGAAAAGAAGCCTGAATGATACAGAAAACTATTCGCAAAACACAAGTTTAACGAACAGTGTATGCTTTAACCATCACGATCAGTTGCGGTTTTTGTCCTCAGCCAGATCTTCCCTGGTAATATAATCTACAGTACTATTGTAACGGGTAATTTGTTTAGTATGATTCCTTATTTTAGTATCTGGCTTAGGTTTATTGTGAATACGATCATATTTCTGATGAAAGCTTTGTACAGCATCTGGTGTTATGTTTTTCCTTTTCTTTCTAATTTTTAGAAAGGTATAGATATATACAATCGCTAGAAACACCACGATCAGGCCAATTAATATCTTCATATAAGCTGCCTTTCAATATTATATATTGATTTTGTTTTAAATCACAAAGTAATTTTTGATTATCTTTTCAAAAGTTCTTATATGCCGGTATAGCCTATTGTTACAGGCTTTTCCGGCATTTTTTGTTATGGAAGATACTCTCAAATCTTCTTATATCCCCGTATGTTTTGATGTTCAAAAGTAGTATGTGGAGTAGTAAATTCTCCGTTTACTACTTATGCAATTAGCCGCTTCATTTCTGTTATCGACGTTTCGGAAGTCGTATGCGCGTAATAGTTCAGCGTCATATTGATGTTGGAATGTCCCATGATGTACTGCAATGCTTTGGGGTTCATTCCCGCATTTGCTAACGTGGTGCAGAATGTGTGGCGTAAGGTGTGCGGTGTCATTACTTTTGGCAATGCTACCTTTTGCGTTTTGTTGTATTTCCTCACAAGTCCTCGGAACATACTTTCATAGTTGACCGCCACTTTTGGCAAGCCGTTCCGGTTAAGGAACAGAAATTTTGTGTAGCCCTCTAAAATAATAGGCTGTGCATATTTCCGTTTGTTCAGCACCCGCTGAAATGCTTCCAACACTTTTTCACTCATAGGAATAACCCGGTTGCCGCTTTTCGTCTTAGGTGTTTCCACATAGTAGCCCACGTCTGCAATTTTCAAAAGTTGGTGGTCTACATTGATAAGCTGTTTGTCTAAGTCAATGTCAGCTTCCGTCAGTCCGCAGAGTTCCGAAATGCGAAGCCCTGTCCCTAACAGTATGATAATCTCGTCGTAGTATTTCTGATAGACTTTATCATGCTGCACAAAGGACAGAAAAGCCGCTTCCTGCGTAGGGGATAGAGGTTCCTTTGGTTCCGTATCATCTTCAAGGACGGTGTTCAACTGGAAGTCAAATGGATTTTTACGAATACAATCGTCCTGTATGGCTGTGTAAAAGGCAGCCTTTAAGGAACGCTTGTGGTTGTTAATAGTCTTGAAGCCGTAACCTTTTTCTTTCATGCGTAACGCCCATTCCTTTGCGTCGGAGAGCTTCACATTTTCAATCCGACAGGCTCCAAGTTTATCCTCCTGCAAAATCCGCATGAGCTGTTTTCGCCCCTGCTTTGTACCATGCCGCACATTTGCCCGGTGGCGTATCTGCTTTGCGTAGAGTTGGCAGACCGTCATTTTCTTTCCGATATGGTCGATACCGTCGTCAAGGTCTTTTTGGATTTCTTTCTCTTTTTCCCTCAACGCTATATCGTCGCGCTTTCCTGCCGGGGTTTTGTCCGTAGGCACTAACTTCCAAGAATAAACAAACTGCGGTTTCCCAAAGGTATCTATATATTTGTAGGCATATCTTCCGTCTTTTCTCTGGCTCTCTCCGGTTCGGAGAATACGATTTTTATTATCCCGTCTTTTTTCCGACATCGTTATGCTCCTTTCCATAATGGAAAGAGCCTTGATATGCTTGACTACATTGTACCACATTCAAGGCTCGATTTCACTATCAGATTGCGTCCACCGTATCAATCATTTTTTCAAACTGCTTACGCTTAATCTGAATACGGTTTCCGTTCATCATTACCCAGTCCGGGACGGGATTTTCTTCTGCCAGTTTCCGCAGCTTGCTTTCTCCGATACGGAAATATTTTGCTGCTTCTTCTATGGTAAGCGTGTACTTTTCCCAAATCGGCACGTCGTTATTGTTCAATTTGTCGTCCCCCTTTCTTAACGGGTCAAAAATCAATCTGTGACATAGGCTTTAATCGGACGGCTATTAGCGTAACCTCATGGGAGTTGCACCCCTCCGGCGGTCTGCCGAAGCCCTACCCATTGCCTGCGACGCTTCTAACGCTCGGACTATGGCTGTAAGGAAGTATCATTATATATTCTGTGCGTTATCGCCCGCAGGGTGCTATCCCTACTTTACGGTGTGGTATTTCTCGCTCGCTTTTCGGTTAAGAAAAAGGTCATGGCGTACCCACCGCATGGCTCGGCACAAAAGGAACGTATCCGATTTGCCTTATGCTGCGTCGCCGTTCTCTTGCGTCGCTTTCTTTGTCAAGGTTCAAAATGGCTGTGCTGCCGCGTCAGCAGCGGAACGGAAAAGGGGGAGTAAAGACGTTCCACCGCCGATTGCGGTTATTTTTCTGTTCTAAAATTGAGGACAGCCATCATCAGTTTGGCTTGCAGCCGTTCCCGAATGTCGTTGTCTATACCAAAATAAACATTTCCACGCTCGTCATATAACTTTCGCATGGATAAACGGGCTATATAACCGCTGAAATGCTGCAAGACCATTTTCATAGCGTCCGGGTCGCCCTTTGTCGCTGCCACAATGACAGGATAAGGAACAAGGGCATTTTCAGGGTAGCCGGGTTGATTACCATTCGTCCCATTCATCAGCATTTTCCTCCAAATATTTTCTTAATTGTTCAAAAGAGCTTGTCCGTCTGTACTGTATTGTACTTCTCGGTGTATTGAGCAACTCTGCAATTTCTGTATCGCTCATTCCCTCGAAATAATACAGCAATATGGCTTTGCGCTTTTCTTCCGGCAAAGTACGGATTGCTTCAAGAAGCAACTTCGGCGTGATTTTCTTTCCGGCTTTTTCAAAGACGGTTTCAGCAGTTTCCCGTTTGAAATATTCATCAAAGGTATGTAGCTGTCGCGCTTCATCTAAGGTCATGTCGGAAAAGGTTACTTCCTTTGCCTTATGTGTACGAAGCTCTCTATGAGCGTCGCACGCTTCATTGTGCAATACCGCATTGCAATACTTCTGAAAAGAACATTGCTTATAAAACTCCCTGCTATTAGGTTCCACATTCTCACCTCCTTTCTCGTTGAAAGTTGGTGGTGCTTCCCCCTTTTCGCGGGGTAATACGGAGCTTTGAAAAAATGCCAAATATTTTCGGAAATTTTTTCAAAAATTTTTTTAAGCATACAAAATGCGCCCGTCCGCAAAAAAACGCGGACAGGCGCATAGGAATAATAAAAAGTATTTAGATGATTTAATAGTTCATATCTAAGGGTAGGAATATCCCCGGTGGCGGTCGGGCTTTTTTTGATAAATCAAAGAATGTAAGAATTTGTTGTTGTGGTTTATAACTCATGGCGGCTACCTCCTAAAGCCGCCATGTCTACATGGTTAAGGGTCGTCGTACAGACAAAAAGAAACGGCGGCTCTGAAAATCAAAGCCGCCGAAATAGAATAGGCGCGTGAAAATATGGCTGCTCTGCGACGGCTTTTTTTCTTTGCCGTCGTCCGGCAGATGTTGGTTGTATCATTACTTATTTTTGATTGTTTTTTTAGATATTAAAATCAAGACAGAAAACAATCCACAAAAGAACAAACTCATAAGGCTAATAATGATTTCTCCAAAGGTGGCAGAATAATAGCCGGAAATATTGAATGTAGCAGTAATAGGATAGCAAGCCGAAAGAACATCGGATATACTTGTGAATAATCCTGCAAAAGAATAAATTACTGTAAAAATCAAAGCAAGCCAATAGCCTTTCTTTATTCTTGATACAACCGCAATAACAGGTGCAATAGCAAAGAAAATCCCAATGCCGTCAAGTAAATAGATTTTGAAAAAACTTAAAATCATTTTGATAGACAAGCCCCTAAAATGTAAAATAACTTCAACTAAAAATGTAATGCCGAAAAGCAGCAAATAAAAGAGTACGCTAAATGCAAAAGTAATAAGTAATTTTGCAATCGTCATTTTAGCTTCACTTATAGGAATTAAACGTAATGATTTAATAGTATCTTCTTGTTCCTCACGACAAATCATATAGCTCCCCAAAAGTGCAATAACCGCAGGAAGAACAAAAAAAGTTGCTAAAGACTGTGCTGCGTTCATAAACCACCCTGCGTCATCTATATAGCGTTTTTCCCCAAAAGAAAACTGCCCTTGAGTAAAAACAATAATTGCAACCATAATAACTGCGAATATGGCGACCAACACAATTTTTGAACGTCGGAGTTTTTGATGTTCTGCCCAAATCAATTCTTTCATCATTCAATCACTCACTTTCTATGCTTTAAGGAAATGTACGCAAATACGATAGAAACAATAGTCCATATACCGATACAAAAAAGTGCAGCCGGAATATTGACTTCCTGTGCCAAAATAACACCGGGAATATCTCGCATGATAATTGCTGTTGCACTGGATAGAGGGTGTAGGTACATATTAACCATAAGCAAAATAAAGCTAAGAAAGGTGTAAACCAGTGTCACACATACAGGGAGTATATAGTTCTTCCCGGCAGCTGCAACCGCTAAAAGTGGTAATATGGAAAATGCGGTAAGTATGGCGATTTCAATACATTTCTTAAATAGATAACTGATACTATTCCATTCAAAGGTTATATAACCGGGAAGCATACCGAAAAATACAGACGCTATGGCTGTAAGCAACATAAAACAAACGGAATAAGACAGTACAACAATAAATTTGCTAAAAAAATATCCTGTCTTGCTAATCGGTATAATCCACAACTGTTTGAGCATATCGTTTTGATTTTCGTCATACATGAGCATAGTAGAAACCAAACCCAATACAACAGGAAGTATAATCCAAGCTGTATAGCTGAATGTAGTCCACTTATAAAATTGTAATGGTTCAATAACTGTTTTATCAGCACTTCTGAAATAAAAAACTGCAAGAAGTGGCATGAAAAGAGCGGATAACAGCATTAACACAATAAATTTTTTTCGACGCAGTTTAAGAAACTCTGCCTGTATCAGCCTAAGCAATTCCTTCTCCTCCTGTGATTTTTTTGAAATAGTCCTCTAATGTATCATTGCATAGCTGAGAACTGATAACAGCTATATCCTGTACCACAAGAGCTTTATTGACAGCAGCCATATCCAACGAAGTGTCATAAATCCGCAGGGTGTGTTCGTCCTGTACGGAATATTCGGTAACCCCAAACTGCCTTTCCAAAACAAGAGAAGTTTTCGGTATATCAGAAACTTGCAGAAGTATATACTTACTGTTTTTCTTTTGTAGCTCATTCATGCTGTTTTCTTCCAGTAGTACACCATGGTCAATAATGCCGATGTCATCAGCCAGTAGTGCAATTTCGGACAGAATATGACTGGAAATAAGAATTGTTTTTCCGCGCTCGATACTTAAAGTCTTAATAAAGTCCCTTACTTCTGCAATGCCTATCGGGTCAAGACCGTTTGTGGGTTCATCTAAGATTAGCAGTTCAGGGTCATGTAAAATAGCATTTGCTATTCCAAGACGCTGCTTCATTCCAAGAGAATACTTGCTAAACAATTTTTTGTCCCGATAAGGCAGACCGACAATCTCCAAGGCGTTTTTTACTGCATTTGGCGCAGCAGTACCGCGCAGTTTTGCAAATATCTCCAAGTTTTCCGTACCTGTTAAATTCGGATAAAAGCCGGGTGTTTCAATAATAGCACCAATCCGGGGATATACTCTTTTTTCCCTCCCTTTGATATTTTGACCGAATACGTCTACTTCGCCGGAAGTAATATCGGTCAACCCCAAAATCATTTTCATAATTGTGGTTTTACCCGCCCCATTACGCCCCAACAGCCCATATATCTGTCCTTGTTTCACATGGATATTAACAGAATTGACTACCGTTTGCTCTCCATAAGTTTTTGTCAGTTGTTTTGTTTCAATTACATATTTATTCATCATATATCCTCACTTTCAATAGGTCTGTTTCCGCAATGCAAGTACGGAAACAATGGCTGAAATACTTCCAATTACCAAAAGAGAAATTAAACAGATATTCGGAGATATAGTTATTTCTATTCCTCCCGCCCATTTCTTAACCATTTCTGCTGCGTCAGATGAAATATAGGGATAAATTCCCATAACACTCGCCAGTGGGTGCAGTCCCATAATCCCCGACGGAATAAGCACGACAGGCACAAGATAAAGTAATGCAGCCCCAATCGGTAGAACATATCCCTTTGCCAATGTTGCTAAAAAAATAACGGGGAGCATTGCAAGTGGAACTAACACGCCACCGGCTAAAAATAATAATCCCGCCTGTAAAATTGTTTCCGTATTCAAATCTGTAAAGCCGCCTGCAAGAAAGCCGCCAAGAATACAGATTGCAAAAGTAAGCAGACATAGTGCTAATGACATAAAAATTACCACTGCTATCTTTGAAAAATAAAGTTGCGTTTTGGAAATCGGAATAATCAGAAGTCCTTTTAAGGTATCATTTTTCTGTTCATCAAAGAACAATGTGGTTGCAAACATACTCAACACAATAGGCAGAAACAAACTTGTAAGGTTCTTAAATGCCAATGTGTATAAATCACTAAAACTATTCATTAGTGAGCTACTTCTTGATATACTGAAAGCACGTTCAACTGCGAATATTCCTAAAATTGCAGTTAGAATAAAGATACCTAAGACTGTCTTATTGCGTTTCCATTTCAGCATTTCAGTAGAAATGATAGTCATTGTCTTTTCCTCCTTTCTACCTCCCATTATATAGTATCAACCTTGCCATAACCTTGCCGAAACCTTGCTTTTTTCTTGTTTTATAGCAGGAAAGCCCCGCATTATTTACAGGGCTTTGGGAAGCAATATAGTAAATACAGTCCCTTTATCAGAGCTGTTTTCAGCGGTAATGGTTCCTTTGTGAACACTGATAAGCTCTTTAGCAATCGCCAGTCCTAAACCATTTCCCTTTGCAGACCGCGACTGGTCGCACTGGTACATTCTTTCAAAAATATGTGGCAGCTTATCGGGAGCTATTCCTTTTCCATTATCTGAAATTATAATTTTAGCTTGTTGTATATCTTCACAAATATGCAGTGCCATTTTATCTCCCGCACTATGGATAATAATATTTTGAAAAAGATTGTTAAGTACGCGGGTATATGCGTTTACATCTATGTGAATAAAATACTCTGTTTCGGGTATGACAAACTCATATTCAAAATGATTGCTTTCTAAGACGGGAATCCAATCCGCTATAATGTTGCGGGATAACTCGTTAAGGTCAAATTTTTCAAAATGAAAAATCTGCTCTCCGGAATCCAGTTTTACCCATTCAAACAAATTTTCCACAAAGGATTTCATATAGTGGGCTTTTTCATGTGCGACATGGATATATTCGTCCTTTTCCTCTCCAATAACAATTTTGTTTTCAACCGCTTCCAGATAACCTACAAGAGAAGCAAGCGGGGTCTTTACATCATGTGAAAGACTTGTCATCAGCCGTTTATATGCCTGTTCAGATTGTCTTTGCCGTATAAGCTGCGCCTGACTGTTTACTGCTATTTTGTTAATGTCATAGCAAATTGTTTTTGTCATATCGTTTTCGCCTGCTAAAATACGTCGGTTCAAATTCCCGCCCTTTATATCCTCTAAGGCGTCTTTTATCAGCGCAAGCTGTGTCCGCACACGCCGTAAGACAAAAAGGAGATACATAATAATAAGCAGCATAAGGGCTATCACTATGAAAAGATAAACATTTATATCCATGTTACGCCTCCTTGTTAAAACGGTAGCCGACACCCCGGACAGTTAAAATGTAAAAGGGGTGGTCGGGGTCTGGCTCAATCTTTTTCCTTAATTTGCTAATAAAAGACATGATATTGCTATCATCAAAAGCGTATTCTTCCTCCCATACCTGTGAATAAATTTGTTTTTTGGTAAATACTCGTCCTTTGTTGGAAGCAAGAAAGAGAAGTAAATCAAATTCTTTTCCTGTAAGCAAAACGGGAATATCTTTGACCGTAACTGTACGATTTAATTTGTCAATTACCATATCTTTCAACGATATGCTGTCTATGTCTGCCGTAAAGGGGTTTAAGGTGGTATATCGCCGGATAAGGGAATTGACACGCGCCAAAAGCTCGTTAATACCAAATGGCTTTGTCAAGTAGTCGTCTGCTCCCAGTCGCAGACCGAAAACTTTATCTTCTTCGCTGCTTTTTGCAGTAAGCATAAGCACCGGGATATTGCTTGTATCTCTAATTTTTTGGAGAATCTGAAACCCGTCTATATCCGGCAGCATTACGTCCAAAATAATAAGGGAATAGCTATCTTTATTTTCATCAATTAGACGAACCCCCTCAATACCGTTATATACAGTTACGGCTGATAATTTTTCCTGCTCTATGCACTTTTTCATAAGAGCGCAAAGCTCTTTATCATCATCTATAATCAAAACTTTATTCATGGTGCAGCTCCTTTCCTCGTTTTGTTCTCCCGTCAATCGGTTTTTCAGCGTCCTTTGGTATCAGCCACATATATCCAAGTTTTGAAACACCCGGTATGCGGTTTTCTCTGCAAAGTACCTGTACCCGCCTTTCAGAAATTCCCCATTTCTTCGCTGCTTCGGGGCAAGACATATATTCCATAACACCCAAGTCCTTTCTACAAATCATATCAGTATAATTATAGTCGGACATACGAATAATAGCAAGTATATAAATATGAATTATTATGGCTAATTAGTGGAACTGTATAGACATATCCAAGAAGAAAGGGGAACAGTAAAATGTAACTGGGTGAATAAATATGGCAAAAAGACCAGTAGAAAAATATGACTTCAAAGCCTTTGGAGAAGCGATAAAAGCTGCGCGGACAGGACGCAAGGAAAGCCGCAAACAGGTAAGTGATGAAATGTATATTTCCCCTCGCTACCTTGCGAATATTGAGAATAAAGGACAGCACCCCAGTCTGCAAATCTTTTTTGAGCTTATGCTCCGTTACAATATATCCGTAGACCAGTTTCTTTTAGATACGCCCGTCGGAAAAGATACAAAGCGGCGGCAGCTCGACGCTCTGCTTGATGATATGAGCGATAACGGCATACGGATTGTAACAGCAACCGCAAAGGAAATTTCAGAAGTCGAAAAAGAGGACAAATAGAAACGTCCGGCAAAATTGAATATGGATTTTCGGAAGCGTTGTAATCTTTTTTGAGATTGCAGCGTTTTTCTTTTGCATAAGTTCGGCAAAATGGTTTTTTCTCCGTAGAGGGAAATAAGGACATAAAAGATAAAAAACTTTCTTAGCAAGCATAGGAAAAGAGTACCCTTTTCCGTATTTTCGCCCTCCCGCCCTGCGGTGCGTCGGTTAAAAATTGCTTGTTGGGAAGTGTCCAAAACCCTCGGAATGGAAAGGAACGATTGCATGAACGGACGCAAAAGAAAAGTACAAATCAAATTCTATGTAACAGAGGAAGAACGGGCATTGATTGAACAGAAAATGAAGCTCGTCCCTACCCAAAATATGGCGGCGTATCTTCGCAAGATTGCCATTGACGGGTATATCATTCAGACAGACCATAGCGACATAAAAGCCATGACAGCGGAGATACAGAAAATCGGGGTCAACGTCAATCAGATTGCAAAGCGTGTCAATGCGACAGGCAGCGTCTACCAAGAGGACATAGAGGAAATAAAGGGGGTGCTTGCGGAGATATGGCGGTTACAAAGATTAAGCCTATTAAAAGCACGTTGAGCAAAGCCCTTGATTATATCCAAAACCCGGATAAGACAGACGGGAAAACGCTTGTGTCCTCCTTTGGGTGCAGCTATGAAACTGCAGATATTGAGTTTGAATATACTTTGTCGCAGGCTCGGCAGAAAGGGAACAACTTAGCCTTTCATCTGATACAATCGTTTGAACCGGGAGAGGTGGACTGTGAGAAAGCCCACACAATCGGAAAACAGCTTGCCGACGCGGTAACAAAGGGACAGCATGAATACGTCTTGACTACCCACATAGACAAAGGGCATATCCATAACCATATCATTTTTTGTGCGGTCAACTTTGTTGACTACCATAAGTACAATTCCAATAAGCGCAGTTACTACGGCATACGGAACATAAGTGATAAGCTGTGCAGGGAAAACGGGCTGTCCGTTGTCATTCCGGGTAAAGGCAGTAAGGGAAAAAGCTATGCAGAATATCAAGCGGAAAAGACGGGAACAAGTTGGAAAGGCAAGCTAAAAATTGCCGTTGATACACTTATCCCCCAAGTAGCAAGTTTTGAAGAATTATTGCAGCGGTTACAGGCGGCGGGCTATGAGATAAAGCCGGGAAAATATATCTCCTGCCGCGCTCCCGGACAGGAACGCTTTACCCGCTTAAAAACCCTCGGTGCAGATTATACAGAGGAAGCAATCAAAGAACGGATTGCAGGCAAGCGCACAAAGGCAGCGAAAGCTCCCAAAGAGCAGCGCGGCGTATCGCTGCTTATCGACATTGAAAGTAGTATCAAGGCACAAGAGAGCCGGGGCTATGAACAGTGGGCGAAAATCCATAATCTGAAACTGGCTGCAAAAACTATGAATTTCTTGACAGAACACAAGATTGAGCAGTACGCGGATTTAGTCAGCCGGATTGAAGAAATAAATGCGGAAAATGAAAAGACAGCAGACGCATTAAAGAGCGTGGAGAAACGTCTTGCAGACATGGCGGTGCTGATGAAGCACGTTACCACCTACCAAAAAACAAAAACCGTCTATGAAGCATACCGCAGGGCAAAGGATAAGGACACATACCGGGCAAAGCAGGAAAGCAGTCTGATACTCCATGAAGCGGCGGCAAAGGCATTGAAAGCGGCGGGCGTTACCAAGCTCCCCAATCTTGCCGCCATGCAGGAAGAATACGGGAAGCTCCAAGCGCAGAAAGAAGCCCTTTACACTGATTATGGCAAGCTGAAAAAACAGGTCAAGGAATACGACGTTATCAAACAGAACATAGACAGTATTTTAAGACTGGAAAAAGAACCGGAACGGGGCAGGGAAACCGAACGCTTACAGTAGAAATATCTATAAAAGCGTGGTAGGATAAAGGTATTCCAATATAGACAGGAGCGTGAAAACATGGCAGACCAAACGATACCCGATTATGAAACCATAAGCGCCGCCGTTACCGGAGAAACATGGGCGGTGGAAAAGGTGCTTATGTGCTACAAGGACGAAATCGACAGGCAGGCAACTGTAAAGAAACGTCAGCCGGACGGAACATTCAAACTGGAAATTGATGAAGATATGCGCCAGTATATCACAATGAAGCTGATAGAAGCCCTCCCCCAGTTTCCCCTTGAAGAAATGGAAAGAGAGGAAAAAAGAAATCGGGACAAAAAATCATAAAAAGGTAGACGGGAAGCTGCTGCGGACAGATAAGCAGTTCCGGCATTTGAAGCAACGGCAGAAAGAAACTATCAGTACATGGCTTTATGAGGAATACCGCCGTCTTTGGATAGAAAAGGGACAGGAGCCGCATAAGTACAACAACCGGGAAATCGTTGCCGCTGTTATGGAACGGATAGAAGCTGCGGGGATATGGCTGCCGGAACAGGAAGTAACAAAATATTTTTACCGCAGGAAAACCCATTACCGGAACCGGATAGAAAAAGAATTACAGCCGAAGCCGGAAATGCAGGATAAAGACAGTCAGACACAAAAAGAACAGGGCGCAGGAAGCCAGTAATGACCTCCCGCACCCTGTTCTTTTATATAGGTACTGATTTTAAAATGTTACGCAGTAGAACCCCCATTTTAAGGGAAAAGGTATTCTGTATCGCCTATGCCAGTTTCACGTCATTTATGCCCTGTAAATCAAGGCTTTTTTTGCCCTTATCGCGTAACCGCCGCACGCCGTTTCCTCATGCGCTCGGCTGCCTGTCTGCGGGTAATCCGCTTCCGGCAGTCCGGGCAGTATTTGACGCTGTTCGATTTTGATACAAAGAACGTGCCGCACTCGGTACAACGCTTTTTGTCCTCTGTCTTGAAAAGCTCTGCATACAGTAGCTTATCAAGAGGAAGTACGGCAATTTGAAACCACTTGCATAAAAGCGAACAGGAAATGAGCTGCGGGCAGACACATTCCTCCCCGTCGTCCAGTAAGATACAGTGTCCGCGCTCGCAGTTGCAGCACTCCTTTTTTACAAGGCTGTTGACTTTTCGGCTCTGTGGCGGCGTAAGCCGCTTACCCCCGGTCATACTTCATCAGCGGCGAAAATGGCAAGCTCCGCATACTCGTTTTCTGTTAGCGGGGAAATTTTCTGTAAGGTGCGTTCTGCAAAGGGGCGCATATCCTCGTCCATGAACGGCAGCGCAGCCGTCATATTTTCCATAAGCTGTGCTTTGCTTCCCTCATGGTAAATACTCAACAGGTTCATTTCTTCAACGGTCAGTCTAATCATGCTCATACCTCCAATTCGTGATGTTTTGATTTTGCTGTCTTTTTCGGGACTTTTGGGGATTTTTCTGTTTGTAACTGCGCCCGGACAGAGGGAGGGGACTGTTTCATCTCTTTCTTCCTCTCGCTTTTATCTATCAGCGCATAAACGCCATGCCTGCCCTCCAACGTAGATAAGGAAAGGCTTTTGTAAGGGAGCATGGAAAGCAGCCGTTCCATATCCTTATCCGTTGCCAGTGGAACAAAGTAGGGAGAAAGTTCTACCGCACAATGGGTCTTTTCGGGGCTGTCCGGTTCTCCAAGCCCTTTTACATTTTCCACAATCCGGCGGGCTTCTGTTTCAATCTGTCTATCATGCAGGGCGGCGATATGTAACTGAAAATCCCTCTGCGTATGCGGTGTTCGTTTTTTCTGCTGTTCCCTCAAAAGGCTTTTTAAGGCTTCCGGGTCGTTTGGCTGTGCTTCAAAACGTATAAACTTTCCAAGTTGCGGGTCAGTGTCCCCGTCAAAATATTGTCCGGCAGGCTTTGTCAGCTCCCCATGCTCATAAATCAGCGTGTAGTTGTCGGCAGAGATTGATTTTTCGATTACTTCCCGGAAATGCTGCAAATAATCCAGTTCATAAAGATTGCCCTTGATTTTTTCCTGCTCTGTGCCTGTCAGTTCCACCGCATAGGCAAGGATAGTATCGCGGGTCTGTTCCCCGTAAAACCGCCATGTATTATGCTGCCTTGTGTCCTTTAGAAAAACGTCCCGTTCCCGGAAGCAGCACGTCCCGGACGGGCGGGAAAACCACAAAAGCCGTTTGTCCTCCGGGATAAGGCTTACCGCCGCTTTCCGCAAAATCTGTTTGTCTATGTCAAAATCGCTCTGATAAAAAGCGGTGTTCTGTTTCATTATGGCTTCAAGGGAAGCAATAACGTCCACATTTTCAAATTTTTGTAACTTCATAGGTCAGCTCCTTTCCAAATCCTGTGTTTTCTGTCTTGCCTGTTTCTTCGGTGCCTGTTCTTTCGCTGCTTTAAGCTGCGCCCGGATAGAGGACTTTTTCTCCGGCTCTGCCTGTTTCTTTTCTGCTTTGAGGGCTTCGGCGTATTCTGCAAGGGAAATCTGTCCTCCGGCTTTTGCTTTTTCTTCCAGTTCCGTAGCGGTCGGGATGTTGTTTATCTGCCCGTCAATCATGTTGTAATTCTGCTCGGTGGTCTGTTCGGCAGCTTTCAGATAATTTTCCGGCTGCAAAAACTCCGGCACGTCCTTATAACCGAAGCTGTCTACATAGTGGGCGGTGTCCTGTCCGTTCTGATGAAGTACCACCACGTCGGAAACGGAAAGGCTGTGTCCCTTAAAATCTTTCGGGTGGTCGATATTAAAGCGGGTGTAAATATCTTCAAGGGAAGTCCCCGGCGTAAGAGGTGCGGAATAGACAAGTGTATAGTTTTTCGCGTCTACCCGGTGTCCGGCGGCAATCAGACGGTCGTAAGGCTCAAAACGCAAGTCCCTTGTTTCGTCCCCGCCTTTTATCTGATAAATGGAAAAGGTGTCTTTATCCTGTGGGGCTTCCTGCTCCGGCTGCCCTTGTGCGAATTGTTCCTGTGCAGCTACCTTTTGCGCCCGGATATGCGCCCGCTGTAACTCGGTAGGCTTTTCCTCGGTAAGAGGTGCAATCGCCTTGACATAATCAGCCGCATAATAGGCGTTACTGGTAAGCTGCCGCTGCCATACCCCGGCTTTTGGCGACCAACGGAAGCCGTTGCTTTTTAAGGCTTCCCGCGTAGCTTCGTCCGGCTTATCCTCAAAGAAGATTTGCAGACGGTTCGCTTCGGTGTTTGCTTCCACCTTGCCGCCGTCGAATTCCCAACCCACAAAACCGATTTCTTTTTGCTGTGAAAGGGATTTGATACGGTCTTTCACGCGCCGGATTTCCGCGCTGTTGTTGGATAACGCCCAAGTCGCAAAGGGCTTGTCCCCCAAATGCCAACTGCTCGCCATGTCCGCTTTTAATTTTTCAAGCTGTTCCGGCAACAAATGCGGGCAGCCGTCAAGGGTCTTGTGCTTACGGTAATAGGCGTTTACGGCTTTCATGGTTTCCTGTGATTTTTCAAGGCTTTCCAGTTTCTTTTCTAACTTCTGTACTGCCTGTGGGTCGTCTGCACTGATACCGCCCATGCCGGTACTGCGGATTTTATCAAGAAGTCCTTGTATGTCCTGCCATTCCCGGTAATTGCTGTCGCGGGCTGCGTTCTGCTTTTCTTTCTTCCTTGTGGGGAAGTTAGAGCCGCCCGCAATGAGGATAGAGGGAACACGCGCGTCAATCTCATAGCCTTTGTTCATGTTCGCCGCCAGTTTCCGGGCGTAGGTGTCAAGCAGGCTGTCGATTTTCTCATGGTACATCGGGTCTACCCGCTGTTTCTGCCTTTCTGCAAGCTGTACGGCTTCATCTACATAGTGCCTGTATTCAGCCGTCGCGCTGCCTTGCTTATAATCGGAAAAACTGTTTGCGTCCTTTGCACGTTTGGCGGCAGCTTCGTTGATTGTGTAATAAGGTGCGGCGGGTGCAGCTTGTTCCGGCTGTGGTGCTTCGCTGCTTGCGCCTGTATCAGCTTCCGGCTCGGTCTGTGCTTCTTTTTCCTGTACCGGGGCTGTTTCTTCGGGAAGCTCCGGCGCGGCTGCTTCTGCTTCGGGCTGTATGGTAGCTTCCTGTGGGGTCTGTGCCTGTTCGGTGGTCTGTTCCTTATCCTGTGCCTTTTGGATTTCTGCAAAATGTCCGTCTATGGTATCAATCAGACTTGCGGCGGTGCTGCGGATTGTTTCAAGAGAGCCTTTCAGTTCTGCAAGTTCTTTTCCGCTGCTCCACCCGGCGATATATCCAAAGGAATAGTCCGACGTATCAAGCCCGTAGTGTTGGCAAACGGCATAGGCGACGCTTTCTGCCTGTACCTCGCGGGTGCGGCGGTCGGGACGTTCCGGCGCGTCTTTGTCTATGTCATGGAGTGTCGCATGGGCAATTTCATGGATAGCGGTCTTGATATTCTGCAATTCGTCCATGCCCTCGTTGATGAGAATACACTTTTCCTCATAATTGCAGCGTCCTTTTATACTGCCGCTTAGTGCTTCAAATCCCATAGCAAAGGGGGAAGTTTTTTCAAGGGCAGCGAAAAAATCCTGATACTGTTCCACGTCGCCCGTAAGCTCCTTTATCCCAAGGTCGGGCAACTCCTTACCCTCGGTCTGCGACACGTCAAAAACAGATACCACACGAAAGGCGGGGATTTGGATTTCCTTTTCCTCGGTAACGGCTTTCCCGTTCTTATCGAAAACAGGCTTTTGCGTGTCCGGGTCGATTTTTTCCACCTGTTTCTTAACGGTAAAGGGCGCGGGCGCAATTATCTTGATAGCTTTTTCCCCCGGCTTTACATGGCGGTCAAATTCCTTTTCCCATTGTTTATAGCCTTTTACAAGGTTGCCGCCCTGCATGGCGATAAGGATTGTATTGTTTAGGCTGTAATCATGGAATTTAGACATAGTACGCAGATAGTCGGCGTAACGGTCGCTTTCATAAATCCCCAAAATGCCCTGTTCCAGTCGGTCGGTAATCTCTTTCATTTTGTTGGCGGGCTTTTCGGAAGATAGGATAATCGGGAGAACCGGGGGCTGCTCTGTGGCAGTGGTCGGTATGGCTGCGGCAGCGTCAAGGTCTGCCTGTTCCTTTTCCTGTACTGGCGGCTGCGGTGTTACCCGATATTCCTCCGGCACGTCCCGTCCGTCATACCACTGTGTAAAGGTGTTGCGGTTGTTGTAGATATATCCCTGCTCGGTAAATCTGCCCCCGTCATTGATAGCAGCGTCCCGCCCGTATTCCTCATAGAGAAAATAGTTTTTTGCTTCTTCCGGCAGCTCCAACTCGTCCAGTTCTTCAATCAGATAATGCCCGTAATCTTCCTCGGTTTTTACGGACGGATAAATCCAGTAACAGTCAAGATTTTGTGCAAGGTTTATAATGTCCTGCAAGTCCCTTGTATGGTCGCCGTATGTGATAGCCGCAGCAAATTTTTCCCGGTCGTCGTCAAACTGCATTTTCAAAAGCTCGCCCAAATAGTTCAGTTCGTCAAGGCTTTCAAGCTCGGTCAATTTCCCTGCCAGTCCCGGAATAGAGGACTGATATTCTGTGATGTGCAGCTCCCCGTAGTTTTTGCCGTCTATCCCGATACGGTCAAAGACTTCTTTCAAATGTTCAGCAGTCGTGGGGAATGATACCCATTCGCCCGCAGGTCTGCCCTCGGTGTACTTTCCAAGATTAGAAAGATACCCGCTTAAAATCGTTTCTTCCATGCGCTCACTCCTTTCTTTCTCAATCATGCGGTGCATAAGCTCGTAGTCCTCCATGCTCATGCTCCCGTCAAATAGATAGGGGTCGGGTTCTTCGCCGCCCCGGTAGGCTTTTTCAGAAAAAGGCAGCCCCGCAGCGTGGGCGGCGGCTCTTGCTTCCTCGATAAGCTCCGGCGGCAGCCTGTCGTCGTGGACTTCGATAAATTCCCCGATATTGCTATATCCGTTTTCGTAGTGGCGGCGCACCCCGGCGGTCAGCTCGTCAAGACTCATATCCTCGCCAAGATAGCCGGAATAATAACCGTTTACCACAACGGCGGTAGGGTCAGCCTGTTTGATTTCTTCCATGCGGCTTCTGTCCTCCGGGTAGAGGTAGTCGCCTATTTCAAGGTGGAAATATTCAGCGTTCCAAGAACGTCCCGTTTTCCAAAACGCCACCCAAGCGATACCGTCCCTTAATTCTTCTTGATAGTCCTTTACGGTGTCCCGTAAACTTGCCATGTGTAACCTCCTTTCTGCTGTTTCAGAGGGTTTGGGAAACTTCCCAACAAGCAAAAATCCCCGCCGTTCTCGGTAGAGAAAGCAGGGATTTTACGGAAAAGGGTACTCTTTTCCTATGCTTGCTATTCAGTTATTTTTTCTTCGGAAGCTCCACCCGGTAGTTGACATATTTCCCGCCCGTATCAGCCAATACGATAGTTCCGTCGTAGGTCTTGCCCGTCTTTGGGGAATAGAGCTTTTTCACATTTACTTTGCCGGATTTTAAGAGTGCAGCGGCAATCTTCGGGGTAAAGGTTACTTTTCGTTCTTCAAAGAAACGGTCATTTTTCCACATGGTAAAGATACATTCTTTATTGCTGCAATAGTAGCTTTTCTTTCCCTCATAGACAGGAGAACCGCAGCGGGGGCAGTTTCCCAACGCTTCCCGTTCCGGCTTGAACATCTGCGCTTTATCATCAGAAAGAAACGGATAGGTCTTTACCAGTTCCCGCGCCATATCCTCGATACCCTCCATAAATGCGGCGGGGTCTGCCTTGCCTTTTGCAATCTGCGTCAGATTGTTTTCCCATTCTGCGGTAAGCTGCGGGCTTGTCAAGGTGTCCGGCAGGACACACACAAGGTTGATACCGTCCTTTGTGGGAAGTAGCTGCTTGCCTTTTCGCTCCACAAAGCCGCCCTTTACCAGTTTTTCAATGACGGCGGCGCGGGTGGCGGGAGTTCCAAGTCCTTTGCGTTCTGCGTCCGGGTCGGTGTCCTCGCTTCCGGCGCGCTCCATAGCAGAGAGCAGCGACGCTTCGTTGTGAGGTTTTGGCGGTGTTGTGTCATGCTCCGTTACCGTTGCCGCCGGATTTTCAAAGGTCTGTCCCTCGGTAAATGGCGGCAGGGTCTTTTCTGTGTCGCTGTCTGCGTCGTCCGTTTCGGGCTTGTTTTTTAAGGCTGCCCTGTATTTTCGGTCAATCTCTTTCCAACCCTCACAAAGAATGGTCTTGCCCCTTACGGTAAAGGGCTGTCCGGCACATTCAAAAACTGCTGTAACCGCTTCAAAGGTATGCGGTGCAGCGGTTGCCATGATAAGACGCGCCCCGGCAAGGGTAAGGATATTCCTTTCGCTTTCCGGCAGCGCGGAAAGGTCGGACTTTGCAAGCTCCATAGTCGGGATAATGGCATGGTGGTCTGATACCTTTTTACTGTTCAGAACCTTTCCCAGCTCCGGCGTGAAGTCTTTTCCCGCCATAAAAGAAAATTTCCCACAAAGCAGCTTGATAATGCCCGCCGCTGTGTCGCTCATGTCGTCGGTCAGAAATGCGCTGTCTGTTCTCGGATAAGTAAGAAGTCTTTTTTCATACAGGGATTGTGCAAGGTCAAGGGTCTGCTTTGCGGTATAACCGAACAGGCGGTTTGCTTCCCTCTGCAAAGAAGTAAGGTCAAAGAGCTTCGGCGGGGCTGCGGTCTTTTTCTCTTTCACAAGGGAAGTACAGACTGCTTTTGACGCTTCACAAGCAGCTTTCAGCCTGTCAGCTTCGGAACGGTCAGACAGTTTTTCGCTTGCAGCTTCCGCGCCGGATAAGGACAGGCGCACATGATAGTATTTTTCTTTCTTGAACGTGGTAATCGCCGCGTCCCGGTCAACAAGCATTTTTAAGGTCGGGGTCTGTACGCGTCCCACATTCAAGGTATGGTTGTAAAGGACAGAAAAAAGACGGGTGGCGTTGATACCGATTAGCCAGTCAGCCTTTGCCCTGCATAATGCGGAAGCAAAGAGCGCGTCGTATGCTTCGCCGTTCTTCAGATGAGAAAAGCCCTCTTTGATAGCAGCTTCTTCCATTGAGGAAATCCACAAGCGGCGCGTGGGCTTCCTGCACCCGGCAACTTCGTAGACAAAACGGAAAATGAGTTCTCCCTCGCGCCCCGCGTCGCAGGCATTGACGACTTCGGAAACGTCTGCCCGGTGCATAAGTTCCTTTAAGGTCTTGAATTGCTTTTCCTTGTCAGAAGCAACGGTGTACTTCCATTCCTGCGGCAAAATCGGTAAGCTGTCATAGCTCCACTTTTTATACTGCTCCCCGTAGGCGGCAGCTTCGGAAAGCCCTACCAAATGTCCCACGCACCAAGAAACGATATAGCCGCTTCCTGTGAGAAATCCGTCTTTCTTTTCCTTTGCCCCAAGTACGGCAGCGATTGTCTGTGCCACACTGGGCTTTTCTGCGATAACTAAAATCAATGATAATTCCTCCTTTTATCGTTCGGTCTGTCGTTTGTTTTCCAGTTTTCTCATACAGTACCCCACACAAGGGGACTGCCCCTTGTAAGGGCAGCCCGCGCAGCGTGGGGAAGAAAGCTCCGGCGGGGATTTTTCCCGTTTGCCATAGTCCGGCTTCTGTATCATCATCTTTTCAAAGGGATTGTCGGTAAACAGGGTCATACTTCCTCGTCCTCCGTTTCTTCCTCTTTGGAAACTTCCCCGGTATCTGCTTCCGGCTCGTCCTCGTCGTAATCCTCAAAGTCAAAATCTTCAAGGTCGGTGCTTCCTTTCACGTTATGCTTCGGTTTTACAAACTTAAAGTAGTAGAACGCCGCGCCGCCACCAAGCAGCACAAAGAGGACTAAGGCAAGCACCGCGCCGGGATTGCCGTCTTTTTCTTTGGGTTCTTCCGGCTGCTCGGTGGGTGTTGGCGTGGGTTCCTTGCCTGTGCAGCCTGTCAGAGTAGTTGCACATACCGGGCAGGACGTATTTACCTTTCCGACTTCGCATTTTTCCGTACAGTTGCAGACTTCCGGCTTTTTCGTGGCTTCCCCGGTTTCGGTCAGTGCCATAAGGTCGGCTTCGTCCACTTGATTAAGGAAATGTACGGTCTGTTCCCCCTCGGCTGCCCGGTCAATGAGGATATAAAAGTAGTTGCCGCCTTTGGTGGTAACAGTGATAAGCTGCTTATTGCCGCCGAAATCGTCCACCAGTGTTGCGTTGCCCTTTGGGGTAAGGGGCGGCGTTTCCGGTTCTTCCACCACTACATTGCTGTCGTTGGTCGCGTCCTCTGTGGGTGGCTCTGCGGCTGTTCCCTGTGCATAGGCAGGGACAGAAAAACCGCCCATAAGGATAAGGGCGGCACAAAGGGCAGTCATGGTCTGTTTGAGTTTATTTTTCATCTGCATTGTCCTCCTGTTCTTCGTAGTCTGCCGCTTCGGTAGCGGGTGCGGCGTTCATGCCGGGAATACCGCCGCCGGACAGCATAGCATTTAATTCCTGCGGGGTAAGTCGCATAGCGCGTACAAGCTGCACGATTTCAAGGTTTTCCGCTTCGGTTTTCTGCGCTTCCAGTCCTTTTAACTTGTTCTGATACTCTGTGATTTTCTCGCGGGTCTTTGCGATTTCCTTATTGATACGGTCGATTTTGTTGTTTGCCATAAAATAAATTCTCCTTTCTTTTCGGGGCTGCTTACCAGTTCATCAGCCCGTAGCCTTTGATACATTGATAGTTGAGGTCATAGCTTTTAATCTTGCAGGCGTCGCCGGAATTGCCCTCAACGGTATAGACGCGGCTTCCGTCCCTGCCAAGCACAAGCCCCACATGGTCGGCAACGCCGTCTAAATCCCAGTCGAAAAAGATAGCGTCGCCCGGTGCGATATTCTCATAGCCGCGTGCGCCCCATTGTCCCCTTGACTGGAACCAAGGAACGCCCTGCCATTCGCAGCCCGCAAAGCGGGGTTCGCTTTTTCCGGCTTGATTGTAGCACCATGACACAAAGCAGGCGCACCATTCCACGCGGCTGTTAAAGCCGTACCAAGACCAGTAAGGGTAGCCGCCCACGTTTCCGACCTGCTGTTTTGCAAGCTCCATAAGCTCCGGGTTTCCGGGACGTGTGCCGTTTACAAACTCCACGCCGCTTAAATCCTCGGACGGGCTTCCGTCGGGAGAGCCGCCGCCAAAAATCAACGGTTTGTTGCCCTGTGTCTGTAAGTACACCTTGAACATTTCAAACTGCTGTGGGTTCAGCAGTTCTTCCGCAAGGGAAGCAATCGGCTTGTTTGTCAGTTTCACATTTAAGATACGGTATTCGTATTCTTCCTCGTTGCCCTCCTCGTCGGTGGTGGTGCGTATCTCGATTTCTTCCGTCAGCGTCAAGGTGTACTGTAAGCCGAACAGCCGTTTTAGCTCTGCCTGTGCGCTCTGCGGGGTGTAACTCTGCAAAAGGGCAGTCAAGTACGACGCTAATTCGTGGGGGTTATGCCCGATAGTATCAAGGTCATAGCGGTATTCATCATAGCCGCTGTGGGTGCTTTCGATATTGTCAATTTCCTGTTGCAGCTCATTTTCCATTGCAGCATAGCTCTGTTCCGTTGCCACAAGGTCGCTGTCCTCGGACGTGTAGGAAGTCCCTAACACGCTGTTCATGCTGCCGGAAAACATTGCCCCACAAGAGGAAAGCCCTACGGATACCATGATGAACAGAAGCAGCGCGGCGATAGCGATTATCACGCCTGCCGGGTGTCGTCCTGCAAAGGCAGCCGCTTTCTTTGCTGCTGTTTGGGACGCTCCGGCGGCAGCTTTGGCGGTGGCTGAGCCGCTTTTCTTTACGGTTTTTGCATACTGGCGTTTGATTTTCTGTTTCTGCATGAACCGGGAAAAGGGATTGCTTGTAAGCTGCGGGTTCTCCTGCAAGGCTTTGTGATACTGAAAATTGACGTTTGCCTTAAACGCTGCCTGTTCTGCCTTTGCCGCTTCCCGGTAGGGTTTCAGCTTATGGCTGCGGTAGCCCTGTTTTAATTTTCTTGTCCCGTACCTTGCGCCGCGCTCGGCAAGTTCCTCCGATTTGTGCGCGCCCTCCACACCGGAATTATCTTTCTCGACGCTATGGATTTTGTTGTGAACAAAAATACCCGCTTCCTGCGCGGGGTGGGATAACGGGTTACTGTGGGCTTTGCCGCCGGGTATCGGCTTTTCCTGTTCTTCAAAGCGTAAACGGGTCTTTGCCTTTCCGGTGGTTTCCTCAAAGGTGCGCTCTTTTACAAGTTTCTTCTGCTTCGGGAGAGCTGCCTTTGCTGCGTCCAGTTTGTCGGCTGCTTTTTCCGATTTTTTGATGTAGGGTTGCAGTTTTGGCGTTTCCCGTTCCTCGTCGGTAAACTGCAAGCGTGAAGTGGAAGTACGCAAAACAGCCGCTTCCTGTGCTTTCTTGACTGCCTTTTTGCTTGCCTTTCGGGTATGGGCTGCGTCAAGGTGTTCCATGACACGCTCTGCGGTAGCGGTGTCCGGCTGTGAAAAGTCGCTGTCTGCTTCCCGGCTGCTGATACGCTCGGCAGTCTGCTGTGTTTCATTGATTTCCACCGCACCGTCGCGGGTCATTTTCTGCGTGATTTTATCGCGTGGTTTTAACTGTTTCATAGGCTGCTCACTTCCTCCGGCTTCGTCGTCATAATGCGGTAAAGCTCGGTATCTTTCGGGAAATGGTCTACAAAGGGAAGCACCACATTCCCATAAAAGATAAGTCCCTCGCCTGCTTCGGTGTGGGTTACATACTTCATCTGCTGTGGGCTGATATTTAACTGCTTTGCAAGGATAGCCCGGTCGCCCTGTGCCTGATTGAGCATAAGGACAAAATCAGAGTTTTCAAAGATATTTTCCACCTCGCGGCTTGCCAAAAGGTCTTTGATGTTCTGCGTGATTGCTGTGGGTATGCCGCCCCATTTACGGAAACGCTTCCAAATCTCCACGCTGTACGCGGCGGTCTGTTCCTCTTTTAAGAGCAGATGAAATTCGTCCATATAGTAGCGGGTAGATTTTTTCTCTGCCCGGTTAATGGTAACGCGGTTCCATATCTGGTCTTGCACAATGAGCATACCTAATTTTTTGAGCTGTTTTCCAAGCTGCTTAATATCGAAGCAGACAAGGCGGTTAGAAAGCTCCACATTCGTTCTGTGGTTGAATACATTAAGGCTGCCGGAAACATACAACTCCAATGCTGCCGCAATGCGGGCAGCTTCCGGCTCCGGCTGTTTTAGCAGCTCGTCGTAAAGGTCGCCCAAAATAGGCATTTTTGCCGGGTCGGGGTCTGCAAGGAACGGGCGGTACACATTTCTTACAGCCCTGTCAATGACGGTCTTATCAACGGGCTGCAAGCCCTCCTTGCCGCCAATGACAAGCTCACAAAGGGAAAGGATAAAATCACTTTTCAGCGCAAGGGGGTTGTCGTCCTCGCTGTAATTAAGGTTTATATCCATAGGGTTTACATACTGGGGCGTACCGTCCATGCCTTTCCCAGTTGGGGATAGGCGTATCACTTGCCCGCCAAGCCGCTTTACAAGGGCATAATATTCCGCTTCCGGGTCGCAGATAAAAATATCGTCGTCAGTAATGAGAAAGGCATTTGTGATTTCCCGCTTTGCTGCAAAGGATTTTCCACTGCCCGGTGTTCCCAAGATAAGCCCATTCGGGTTTTTAAGCTGTTTACGGTCGCAGAGTATCATGTTGTTTGACAGGGCATTTAAGCCATAATACAGGGCAGCCCCGGTCTGAAATAGCTCCTGCGTGATGAACGGGATAAAAATAGCGGTGCTGCTCGTCGTCAACCCTCTCTGAATAGGGATAAGGTTTTCCCCAAGAGGGATAGAGGACATTAGCCCCGCTTCCTGCTGATAGTCAAGACGGGTCAAGGCGCAGTTGTATTTCTGTGCAATGCCCGCCGCCGCGAAAATGTCATTTTCCAGTTTCCGTTTCGTGTCTGCCATGTTTACCACAAGGAACGTAAGGAGAAACATTCGCTCGTTTCGGCTCTGTAAATCCTGCAACAAGTTCTTTGCTTCATTCCCAAAAGTAGCAAGGTCAGACGGGATTATATCCATGTCATAGCCGCTTCTAACCGCTTTTTTCTGTTCCTCAATCTTCATCTTGTCAAGGTCTGTGATTTTGCGCTTAATGGTCTTGATTGCTTCCGACTGGTCGATACTTTTAATGTGGAGATTGACAATAACCCCTGTTTCCAAGTCCAACATATCCGCTAAGATACGGTCGTTCAGCTCCGGGGCAAGGATTTCAAGGAACGACACCGCCCCCGTCTTTTTCCCCATAGCAAAGTAGCGTCCCTCCCCAAACTTGAAAGAGGACGGGGCGATAAAGTCCTTTGTGGTAAGCCCTGTCGGGGTCAGCCAGTCATAGGAGAATGAGAACGGCTCGCCTGCCGGGTGGAATACCCCATGCAGCACCTTTAAGCGTTCATAGCCGGATAAGGGGTGCGCCGATACGCCAAGCACCTTGAAATTGTTGAGTACGTCCGTTTCGATACGGGAAAGTCGCGCCCTTGCCGCCGCCGGATTGTCCGCTTCAATGGAAAACGTGATGTACTTGTGCTTTACAAGCCCGTTGTTCCCTTTGGCAAGCTGCATTTTAAGCATATCGGAATACTCGGTGCGAATAGAGTTAAAATCGTCATTTTGCGGCGGGATATGGATTGCCCGCGCTGCCTGTTCCTGCTGTGAGCCTTGATTGATGAAAGAAAGCTGCACGTTCACGCTTGCGTCAAAGTAATTGAGGAAATCGCACCAGTTTTCAAAAATGGCGGTCTTATCGTCTGCCTGCGCAAGCTGATAGTTAATGTCCTCAAAAGCAATGCTCTTTGAATACTTCCGCTGCGCCACTTTGCAGATACCGTCCGGGTACATGGCAAGGTAGGGAATGGTCTGCTGTGCGGTGTGGGCTTTGCCGTCCCCCTTTGCCTGCCGGATAACCGCCGCTATCTGTTTCTTTTCCGCGCGGGTCAGCTTACGCCTGTTTCCTGCGGCTTCCCGCGTCTTTTTTGTCTGTCCTTTTGACAATCGCTGATACCTCCTTTTCTAATGCCCGCTGTTTCTCCAAGAGTGCATATAGGTTTTCTGTCTGATACGGTCGCACTTTGGGGCGGGTAAATTTTGTCTGAACGATGTTCTTTATTACCACTTCAAGGGGCTGCCCATGCTTTTCATACATGGCAACCAAGAAGCAGGGAAGCATGACGACAATCATTACCATTGCCGCAAGGCTCGTCCCTGCGCTGTCTTTGAGCAAAAAGAAAAGCGGCAGTCCCATAAGAAGTGCCACTGAAAAACAAAGGATTTGCCGCTTTGTCAGATTGAAAGCGACTTTTGTTTTGACTTTGGAAAGGTCTTTGGGTACAGGTACATACGCCAAGAAAAAACCTCCTTTCTGCCCTTAGTGGGCGTTGAATATGGATTTTGCCAGTGCGCCGGATTTGAACAGGGAGAAACAGAGGATAACGGTATAGGCTGCAAGGGAAAAAATCGCGCTGTGCAGGTTGTCCGCTAAGACCATTTCGCCTACCAAAACCGCATAAATGCCGACGCATATCATAATGAGGAAGCCTTGAAAACCAAGTGCAAACAGCCCCTTTAGGTAGTTGTTCCCAATCTGTCCCCATTCCCGGTTTGTCATGGTGGCAAAAGGGATAGGGGAAACGGAACAGTAGGCGTATATCTCAATCATTCTGCCGTAGAGGATAACGGTTATCAGTACGGACATGATTTTCATACAAAGGCTTACAAGGCTCGTTTCCATGACAAGTAACAGTAGTTCGGGGATTTCCATATCTTTTAGTCCCTCCTGCATGGCGGCAAGGGCTTCGGTTACGTCGATATTCGTATCGCCGCCGATTACCCCCGCCGCGCCGGACACAATATGCTGCGCCATATCAAACACCGCCATAGTAATATCAAAGGTATGTGTTACCAAGAAAACGGCAACAAAGGCTTTGAAAAACCACTTAAAGAACATGAATGTGTCAACGTCGTGCATATTGTTTTTTTCCGTTACCATGCTGATAAGCTCATAACAGAGGACATAGGTAATGACAAGCCCCGCAATGGGTACAATCACATTTTCGGACAGATTTTGTATCATGTTGAAAATGTTCGCGTTCCACCCCTGCGGGGTCTTGCCTACCTCCGCTGCAATGGTGCCTACTTTTTCGTTTACGTCCCCGAACATCGTTGACAGATTACCGTTTATCGCGCCGATAAGGATTTCCTTTATCCATTCGTTAATCGCGTCAAGTATGCTCTCCATAGGCTACCCTCCGTAAACTTATCCGAACAGACCGGAAAGAAGCGGTACAAGGATAGTGCCAATAAGGGCAACGCCGCCGCCCGCCATAAGCTGCTTAATGCCCTGTGATTTTGCTCATGTGAGATAAAGAAGTAAAAGAAGTGTAAAAAATTTTGCCGTTCCCTGTCCGGCTGACTGCCGGACGGGTCGGGCTTTAGTCGGGCAGCTCTACCTTGCCGACAAAAGAGTAATAGATTTCGATTTCCTGTCTGCGGAGCTTCCCCCGCCGTTTCCCGTCCAGTGCTTCCGATTCATGGATTACGATTTTCTCCACAAACTCCCGCAGCAGGGTAGGGGTGAGTTCCTCAAAGCTGGTGTACTTGCGTACTACTTTCATAAATTTTTCAGCGTTTGCCGTGGCTTCCAGCGTCTTGGAAAGCTCGCTCTGCAAGGCGGCGGCTTTCTCTTTCAGTTCCTTTTGCTCGGCTTCGTAGTCTGCCGAAAGTTCCGTGAAACGCTCGTCCGATATGCGCCCCGCCACGCTGTCCTCATACAGCCGCTTGAAGATAGCGGAGAGTTCCGCAATCCGTTTTTCTGCCGCTTCCAGCTCTTTCTTCTTGGCGGCGTTCCGGCGTTTGCTCCCGTCCTCGGTCTGCTCGGTCAACAGCTTCATAAACCGGGCTTCGTGCTTGGCGGCGTAGCTGGTGACTTTCCGTAGGTTCTCGGTCACTCCGGCGGTCAACAGGTCGGTGCGGATAAAGTGCGCCGTACAGTCTGCCGTGCGCTTCTTGTAGCTGCCGCATATGTAACAGTCCTGTTTCCGCTTGTCCGTCTGATACCTCTGCTGGTACATGACGCTTCCGCAATCGGCACAAAAGAGTATGCCGGAGAACAAGCCCACTTCATCATAGCGGTTAGGGCGTTTGCGCTGCTTGCGTAGCTCCTGCACACGCTCCCATGTGTCCCTGTCGATTATCTGCTCGTGGTGGTTCTCGAAGATTGCCTGTTTGTCCTCGCTGTTGTAGATAATCTTGCTGCATTTGTAGGATTGGGTGGTGGTCTTGAAGTTCACAAGGCAGCCCGTGTATTCCCGGTTTTCAAGGATATGTACCACGGTGTTCGCCGCCCACTTGCACTCATAGCCGGGGTGGTAGCGGCGGGTTCTCCCTGTCCGGCGGTATTCCAGCGTTCCCGGCGTGGGGATTTCCTGCTCCGTGAGCATACGGGCTATCTTGGTCGGACCGTTCCCGGCAAGGCAAAGGCTGTATATCTGCTTCACCACGGGGGCGGCTTCCTCGTCAATGATGAAATTTTCGTCCTCGTCCATGAGGTAGCCGTACACGGGCTTGCTTGTGACAGGCTTCCCACTCATGCCTTTTGAGCGTTTTACCGCCCGGATTTTCTTGCTCGTATCCCTCACCAGCCATTCGTTAAAAATATTTCGCAAAGGCGCAAAGTCATTCTCGCCCTGTGCGCTGTCAACGCCGTCATTGATTGCAATGAAACGGACGCCGTTCTGTGGGAAAATCATTTCCGTGTACATTCCCACTTGTAAGTAGTTCCGCCCTAACCTTGACATATCCTTTACGATAACCGTTCCCACAAGCCCCGCTTCAATGTCGGCAAGCATGGACTGGAAGCCGGGTCTTTGGAAATTTGCCCCGGAGAATCCGTCGTCCGTGTACCATTTGAGGTTGGAAAAGCCGTTCTGTTTTGCGTAGGCTTCAAGGATTCGCTTCTGGTTGCTTATGGAGTTGGATTCGCCTTGGAGCGTGTCCTCGTGCGACAATCTCGGATATAGGGCGGTAATCAGTTTTTGGGTGGTCTGTCTTGTCATGGTTTCCTCCATTTCCGACAGCCAGCCCCACTATTCCGTAGGTTTATTATACCATAGGGCGGGGCTTGCTGTACAGTCCTTTTTGCTACTTTATGTCGAAAAATATCACATTATTTTATTAAGGCTTATCGCATTACATAGCGTGTGCGGCTGTTCCCCCGGCTGCGCTTTCCGCTTCCAGCACTTTCATCATCTTGTCGGCGGCGGTGGCGGTAGTTCCTTGTTTGAAATAGCCGGAAACCACAAGGACGGTGTTCCCCCGGCGTACTTCTGTCACGCAATCCGGGCGGCGGGCGGTGGTGGTGGTGCTTTTCTTGGGCGTGTCGGTCATAGGCAAATCTCCTTTCCGTTCAGCAGCTTTTTAAGGCGTTCCATTTTCTCCCGTGCTCTGGCTTTTCTGAAATTCTCCCCGGTAATGCGGACGGGGGTACACATTTCCGTAAGGCGGTCATATATCCGGGCATGGGCGGTGTCCTCCGGGTTCTGCAATTCTTCCAGTGTCAAATTTGTTGTGACAATCAGCGGCTTTCTGCTGCGGTATCGGCTGTCAACCACGTTGTAAACCTGTTCAAGCCCGTATTCCGTGCCACGCTCCATGCCGAAATCGTCAAGGATAAGCAGAGGGAAGCTGCAAAGGCGGGCTATGTACTCGTTCCTGTCCTTATAGCTGGCGGCAAGGTCATTGAGGATAAGGGCAAAGTTTGTCATGCACACGGAAACCTCTTTCTCCATGAGGGCATTGGCGATACACCCGGCAAAATAGCTTTTCCCTGTGCCGACATTCCCCCACAAAATCAATCCATAGTTCCCGGTGCTTACCCGTTCCCATTGTTCCACATAGGAATAGGCTTTGTGCATTTGGGGGCATTTCCCGTTGTCGTTTTCAAACGTCCATTCCCGCATAGCCGGGTCGGTGAAGCCTGTCCGTTTCAGCCGTTCCACTTCCTCCTGGTGCTTGTGTTCCCGGTGGCTGGCTTCCAGCGTTTCCCGGCGTTTCCGCTGGCAGTCACATTCTTTGGGGTGGCGGTCACGTCCGAAAAAGGTTTTGCCCTCCGGGAAGTAGGCTTCTTTGGGCTGGCGGCAGCTCCCGCAATACAAAAGCCCGTCCTCGCCCGTGTAGTCCTCCAGCTCTGCTTCCTGTGCCGTGGCAAGCCGGAAAATAGCGTTATCGTAATCACACATAAAATCGTTCCTCCTTGTTCATGGTCTTTCACGCCCTGTTTACGGGGCGTTGTGTCTATGCGGTCAAAGGCTCTCGCCCTCTTTGTAGGAATAATCGGGGATTCCCTTTTTCGGGTTCTCCTTTTTCTCCCGGTTTAACCAGCGGCGCAATGCGGCGGCATGGCACACATAATCATTCCCGGTGGCAGCTATGAACTCGCTCATTTCCTCAATGAGCCGTTCCAGCCTGTCCGGGTATTCCTCTTTCAGCTCCGCATATTCGCTTTCAGAGAGTAAAACATTCTGGTATCTGCCAAACGGGGCGGGCGGCTTCCCACTCGCTCCTTTTAGTTGGTTCTCTTTTAGTTTGTTTATAGTAAGTTGGTTAGGGGTCGGTTTTCCGTCCAACGCAAAGGTCGGTTTTCCGTCCTTATGAGGGTCGCTTTTCCGGCTATCAGAGGGTCGCTTTTCCGACTGTATGGCGGTCATATGGTCGGAAAACTGTACCACTGGCACTTGCGGTATTTTCACATAAAGGCGGTTCGGTGCGGAAAAGCCCCGGCGTTCCCTCACCAGAAGCCCGGCAGCGTCCAGCTCGTTCAGTGCGGCTTTTATGGCGGTGCTGCCTTTATCCAGCATTTCCGCTATCTCCGAAACAGGGTAGACAATGTATGTCCTGCCCTCATTGTCCTGCCAGCCGTTCTTCTATGAGAGTTCGGAACGATCAAGGAGCAGCGAATAAAGCAGCTTTGCGGTCTGTGACAAGTCCATTTTCAGCAGAAAACGGGGGTATCGGAAAAACGGCGGCATGATGGTGTCGGCTGTGATGTATTCGGTTATGGTTCTCACCTCCTGTCTGTGGCTTCTGTTACGCAGTTAAAACGGCATTTTCGGGGATAAAGGATAAATGTATCGCATACCCTTTGAGGGCGGTCAAAAAAGCCTTGATTTACGGGGGTCTGGAATATCCTAAAGCGTGACATTTATCCCTCTGTTTTCGCTTGCGCTGTGTGGCATGGATTCTTTTCATGCGTCCGGCGCAATCCGGGCAGTATTTCCCCCGGTTTGATTTGGGGAGAAAATAGCCGCCGCACTCGGTACAGCGTTTCCTGTCTGCCCGGTGGAGTAGGGCGGCTTCCAGTTTCCCGTCCAGCGGCAGCACGGCTATCCTAAACCAGCGACATATAAGCGAATAGCTGATACTCTGGACGCATACGCAAGGCTCGCCGTTATCCAGCAAGATACAGTTGCCGTTATCGTAGTTGCAGCACTCATGCACAAGGCGGCGGGCGGCTCTGTACTGTGGGTAGTCCATGTATGGGCGTTTACCGTTCATTTTCCCGCCCCTTTCCCCGTTCCGGCTCACGGCGTAATATCTTGTCAAGATTGCTTTTCACGGTCTGCAATTCCCGGACGTTCGCTTTCTTCTCCCGGTACTCGTTGTAAAGGGCGTTTTTCTCTTTGGTAAGCTGCTCAATCTCGGTCTGTAATGCTTTGGACGCTGGCAGCTTGGAGATTCCCTGTGCCTTGAAATACCGGGCGGCAGATTCGGAAATGATAAACTCGCTTTCGTGCTGCTCCCGGTAAGCTCTCCGGGCTTTCTCCGTTTTCTGCGCCCGCAATCCGTCACGGGCTGGCTTGGTCTTGATGTACGCCAATAGCTGTTTCTGTAAGTCCTTTTTCTCCCGCAAAGTGCTTTCCACGGCTTTCAGTTCCGCATGGACGTTTGACAGCTCTGCGCTGGCGGCGGCAAGGGCGGCTTCCAGTTCTTCCGGGGAAGAAAAGCCGGATTCCTCGTAAACGCTCACGGTAGCCGCCATTTGCTTCAAGTTGTGTAAGGTCGCCCATTTCTCGTATCCTTTCCCCTTGCCCTCGGCTTTCTTGGCGGCTATGTCTACCATGCGCTGTACGCTGTCTTGTTTCGGGGTGTTTACAGCGGCTTTATTCCGCTGTAAACGGTCTTTTATACTGCGGGGGTATTCTTGTTTGGGTGCGGGCGTTTCGGCGGCTCTGGCGGCGTTCTGTGCGTTTATGGTGAGTGTTTCCAGTACGGCGGCACGGTCAAAATCATCACCTAATTTCCGGGCGGTGATGGGCTTCGTCCTGTCCGGCGTGAGATAACTCAACCTCCCCCGGCTCTCCTTGACAGTTACGCCTTGCTGTAACAGCTTCCCGGAGAAGTCCTCAAAAGAGATAGCAGAGGACAGGGCGGCTCGGATTGTGCGCCTTAATTTCTCCTTGTCGGTTTCAAATTTTGTAAGTTTGGGCGGTTCTCCTGTGGCGGCAAGGAAAGCGTTCTCTTTATCCAGTGCGGCTTGTCCTTTCCGTTTCGCCCAATACTCACGCTCGGTAATGCGGTTCTTGCTCCCATGCAATAAGTCAATCTGATAGAGGTTTTCCCGGTGGCACATCTCCATGACTTCCGCTTTGAAATACTCCATAGCTGCGTCCGTACAGCGGTGCTTGCAACCCTCCCTTGTGTCCGCTGGTCTTTCCATGTAGGGCAGTAGCGGCACTTCCGCAATCCGTAGAGAATTGATTACGATATGCACATGAATGTTGCCGCTGTGGTTATGCCCGTCCGGGTGGGTGCATACAAGGGCTTGGTGTCCGGGGAAATGTGTCTTGCAAAATTCCTCGCCCAACGCTTGCGCCCGGTCTACGGTCAAGCCGTTGTCTGGTGCGTCACGGGGGTCAAAACTGATAATGTAATGGTGGCTCTTTACGTCCTCCCGTTTCTGGTTCTTGCCGTATTTCAGATTGGAGCGCATACAGGCGATTGCAAAATCTTCCTCACCGCAATTCAAAGAGGAAATGCGGTAATCATCACGGATAACAAGCTGCCCGTTTCCGTCCAGTGTGGGCTTCATGGTAAACTCGTCATGCTCAAAGGTTAGGTACTGCTCGGCAGCTCCGTAATCGGCATTTTTAGAGCTGATATGTTTGAATGTTGCCAACGGCTTCACCTACTTTCTGCAAGACTTCAAACTTCAAGGCGGCAAGCTCCGCTGTGGCGGCTCGCACTTCTTGGGAGAGGGCGTTATAAGGTGCGCCATACTCATTCAGACAGCGGGCAATCTGGTTCAAGTTGCCGCCGATTTTCCCGTATTCGGCTGTGAGTTTCCCAACGGCAGAAAGCAGTTCATCATTGACCGGGGAAACGGTGATAACCGGGCGTATGCTTGACTTAATAAGGGCTTGCCGGATAAACTCGGCTTGGCTCATTTTGCAGAGGGTGACACGCTCGGAAAACTCGGCGTATTCTTCCTCGGTCAAGCGTGTCTTGATTACCCGGTGGCGGTGGGGCGTGTTGTATCTTTTCATGGCTTTCAGCTCCTTTCTTTTTATGGTTTGCCCTCTCACCAATAGGAGAAAAACAGGGGGCAAAGCGGAAGTGTTTTTTGAAAAATCCGAAAATATTTTTTCGGGGATTTTTCAAGCGGCGCAAGCCGCAAAAAGGCGGGCTTGGGGTGGCAACCCCAACAAGATTCCCATAGGACAAAATGAGCGATTAGCGAAATTTGGTACTGTGGTAGAATCTTGCTCTAAGAAAGTGACGGCTTCCTCTGTGTGGGCTTTTGCTGATACCTCCGGTGGGCGGGGCGTGGATTCTGCCAGCTATGCGGCGGGATTTCTCCCTCTATTACTTACTACGCACGGCAAGGCAAATCTGGCAAAGTTCCCCGGAATTTCTTTTCGTGTTTTCGTAACAGAATTTGACAAAAACGGAAGAATCAGTTCCGTTTTGCAGTGATATACGGACGGTTTCAAAAAATGCCAAACTTTCCGGCAATTATTTTTCCCCTTACTACCTACTACGGGAAAAAAGAAAATTTAGGCAATGTTTTCCAAAAGTATTTGAATTATTTTATTGCGGTGCAAAATCCGGCTTGGTTTTGGGCGCAAAAAAACAGGAAACCTTTTCTTGATTTCCTGTCTTTGGCTGCCGCTGATGGGCGGCGGTTATTCTGTTATCATTCCCCGGAAGCAAACTTGTAGCCCACGCCTAAAACGGTCTTTATGTAAGTGGGCTTGCCGCTGTCCGGCTCTATCTTTTTCCGTAGATTGCATATCACATTTGCCACGTTTGACTGGCAGCTTTCGCTTTCCAGGCTCCACACGGCTTCAAAGATTTGCGCCTTTGTGAATACCCTCCCCGGACTGGTGGCAAGGCAGCAGAGTGCGCCGTACTCTAAACGTGTGAGGGGAATGTCTGTGCCGTTTTTTAATACCCGGCGTTGGTGCAATTTTATTTCCAATCCCGGAAAAGTAAGTACGGGGGAGTGGGGCGGCTGCATGGCTTCCAGCGGTATCATATCAGCAAGGGCGGCTATGGCTTTCTCAACCGCTTTTTCTTCTGTGTCGTTAAATATAAGCATGACTATTTTTGCGACAAATCTCACCTCCTGTTAGGTAGGCTGTCCGTCAAAGCGGAACTGGAACAGGGCAGCGATAAGCCGCCGTTTAATGTTGTCCTCTGTGTCCTTGTTGACCTGTCCGTTTTCAAGGGAAGCAAGCCGGATTCGCTTGCTGTAATGCCGCAAAACCTCGTCAATGGCTTCCGGCTCTCCGCTGGTCGCCCGGACAATGGTTTCATACGGTACAAGTTTAGGATTCCTCATGGAAAAGCACCTCCATTTCTTCATGCAGCATTTGCAAGGCACTGTGTATGTGATGCCACGCCGTACTCCGGCAGCGTCCGTACAGTTCCCCGATTTCCTGCTGTGTGTAACGCCCGAAAAAATAAAGGTAAATGATTTCCCTCTTTTTCTCTGGCAGAGAGGACAGGGCTTCGGCAAGATTTCCATTTGTGAGGATAACCCTCTGACCGCATATCGTAACAGGGTATTGCTTGTAAGGGTCTATGAAATATGTGTCTGACGTACAAAATGGATAAAACTTTTCTTCTGTGAGATATTCGCCGTTTATCCCTGTCACGCCATGCGTTGATTGCTGCATAGTGTATGACAACTCTGCAAAAGGCATTAAAGGTGTACTCGATATGCTCCTTATATGCTTCTGTGCAAGGCATAAATAGTTCCCCCTTTCTCCCACATAATACGGCGTATGGTTTATAAGACACTTGTTATTTCAAGGTTTCTACTGTGAATGAAGCAGAATTGCCCGAATTATTATCCCGTAAAAGTTTTTGTGCTTCCGCTTCGGAAATTTCCTTAATCTCCATAACTCCATTTTCACTATTTTCAGCAATGGAAAGATATATACTGCCACTGTTATTAAAATAGATGATGGGTTTTTTAGTATCAATGAATATACCAATTATCTGGTCGTTGTAGTACCAATACCCATCTTTTGGGTGATAAACTATGCCATAGGATTCATAATCTTGGAGCGTATTCATGTTTTCTGTCTTATCTCCAGATTCCATGCTGTAAGATTCATGATTTCTAATCATATCTCCATTTTCTGTAGAAGTGCCAGCGGGCATTGATTTAAGTCCTGAATTTTCATACTTTTCTGTATGCCTGTCATAAACTTCTTTTGTGCATTCCCGAATACCAATAAGTTTATCGTTTGTATCCCGTTCCGCTTCAATATCCACTGTTCCCGTAAAGAAATTGGTAAAACTTGCGCCGCCCACTGGGTCATTAAAAAATCGGACAACATTTCCCTTGTAAGTGTAGCACTTGCTATTCTTATCATAAATCAATCCATATTCTTCATATATCCCATAGTCAATATTACCGCCGGGCAGTTCTGCCGCCGTATCGTAATCTGAAGCATTCTCGGAAGCATGTATTGGTTTGTACTCCTGTTCTTCAAAAATTGGATTATTATTAGCTTGGGCGGAAGTTGCAAATGCTGTAGCTACCCCGACAACAATCAGACACGCCAGTACCAGCGAAAAAATAGTTGTTTTTTTTGTTTTCATAATAGCAGTTATCCTTTCTTCGATAGCATTTTTACTAAAGCTGTTACAAAATGGCAATAGCCCACTTTTCGTTGCTTCCATGTTGATAAGCATTAGCGAATAGGCAGATTTTGATTTTTCTCCAAATTGTCGTATGACGCTTTCATCACAAGCCAGTTCTATATCACGGTTAAAAAGAATATACATCACCCACACAAAGGGGTTGAACCAATGAATACAAAGGGCAAGTGTCGCAATCAGCTTTGTTACAGTATCATAGCGATAAATATGCACATATTCATGTGAGAGGACATATTGCAGTTGTTTTTCATTTTTCCAGTCCATTTTTTTCGGCACCAAAATAACAGGACGGAAAATGCCATAAGTTAATGGGGCGGAAATCCTATCAGATTGCTTTACCAAAATTGGACGTTTCAATGGGCGTTCCGCCAGCCACTTTTCTACATAATGGTTGTGGACGGGTAAAGCTATCCGAAATTCAATCAGACAACGCAAATAGGATATTACAAAAAACAATGCGATAAGTATTATTCCTGCACACCATACAATAAACCACATGGAAACAGATGATAAAATATTCTCTGGCGGCTGTTCTGCTCCCTGTGTCGTAACAAACAGCCCTTGCATAGTGGGAATGTTGTAATCTGTTCCAGCTTCCGGCAATGTTGTAGAAGATATGCTATGAGTTACCAACGTATAAACACTAAACATTGACGGAATCGAAAACGGGATAAGCAGTCTTAATATCACCAATTCCCATAAAACAAGAAAAGTCTTTTTCGGCAGTTTATTGATTGCCACCGCACGGATAATCACTACCGCAGTAATGAAAGCAGCCCCCGAAAAGCTCATTTGCAGTAAATTCATTTACACCACCTCATTCCAAATCTTCCACAATCTGCTTGAGCTTCTGAATCTGTTCAGCGGAAAGCTTTTTTCTGCCTAACAGGGCTGCAAACAGTTTGTCAACTGAACCGTCATAAATCTTGTCAACCAATTCTTTTGTTTCCGCTTCCTGTACTTCTTCTTTGGGAATAAGGGCATGGCACATGAAATTAGGCTCGGAACGTTCAATCGCCCCTTTTTTGATACACCTTTTTATCAGTGTGTAGGTAGTATTCATGTTCCAGCCAATTTCTTTTTTCAGAACGTCGGATATGTGTTTTGCAGTGGTGTCGCCCTCGTTCCAAAGCACACACATTACTTTCAATTCTGAATCGAAAAGTTTAATATCCATTTGTTTCCTCCTTTCCACAAGACCGCAGTAGTTTCTGCTTGATTACACATTACACCTTTCTTAATCGGTTGTCAACACTACCGCAGTAGTGTTAAGAAAAAATTCATAATTTATTTTCTTGAATAGATAATGAAATGAGAGGGCTTCCGCAGCAGTCGGCACTGTGCGTAATGTGCATAACTTGCTATCTTATGGAGTTGTGGGAAAGTCCGTTTGCAGAATGTGGGAAAGCTGCTCTTTAGCTTTTCCATGTTCTGTGAACGGACTTTTCCATAACGGAATAGCAAGTTATACACATTTCCATGGTGCTTGTCGTTTGCTCTTTGGTTCGGAATAGTGTGGTGCTGGCGGTCTATCTCTTGTTTTCGGTTGTTTGCTTCTTTACTGTACATGAGCATTTGCACCTGGGTTGTCGTTTCCATATCCCTCTAAGAGGTTGATAACGCCCCAAATGCCTAAGCCTGCGCCCAGTGCGATAACAAGGGTCTGTAATACGTCGATAGCAGAGTTAAAAAATTCCATAAAGCTCCTTTCTGCCGCAAATGCGGCTTGCCCCATAAAAGGGCATAAAAAACGGCGGTCAGTTTTGTAACTGCCGCGGTCATAAGTCCCCGCGCTGCCTATGTGTCTGCCGCGCGGCGGTATTCAGTTGTTAGCGATAGGAATTTTTGTAGGGGCGCGTATTCTGTAAGTTATCTGTTTCTTTGTTACTGCGTCAATTCCTCCTTTCGCTGCTGCTCATACAGGGTTTCACACCGTTTTACAAACTGCCGGATAGCTGCCTGTCGCTGTTGCTCCCGTCGCTCGGCAATGAAAATAAGCCCGTTTATGGCTTCTGTGATTTTCTTATCCTGTTTCTTTCGGATACGTCTATTCATGGGCGGTGTCCTCCTGCAAATCTGCTTCGCTGATTTCGTAATAGTCAAAGGGTTCGTCCGGCTTCACAAGGGCGGGTCTGCGTCTTAAATGCTTTTCCATATCAAAAGTATTTTTCTTGTCATAGTCGGACAGGTATTTATAGTTGGGGTGTTTTGTAATGTCGTACTTATCAGAGAAGAACGGGCGCACCCCTCGTAGCTGCAAGATACATTTCCCGCCGTCCATGACTGCTATTTCATCTTCCGTCATAAGCTGCTTGCCTAACTTCTGATAGTTCAGTCCATGTGATACCTCCCGCCCCCGGTTCTCAGAAGTGTTGAAGCTGTCAATGGTTTCTTTCCCCAAGATTTCCGACATTTCTTTGAGGGTGGTTTTCTCCTTGCCGCCCAAGAACAGGGTGGTGTCGCAGTTGCCGGCTATGGTATCGGCGTTGTCCTTGTAAATGGCTTTTAGCTGCGACTGGCTCTGCAAAATGATTGAAGCGGAGATTTCCCGGCTTCGTATGGTGGCTATGAGCTTTTCAAACTTCGGTATCTGCCCGATATTTGCAAACTCGTCTAACAGACAGCGCACATGGACTGGCAGCCTGCCGCCGTATTCATCATCTGCCTTGTCGCAAAGCAGATTGAAAAGCTGCGTGTAAAGAATACTCACAACAAAGTTAAATGTATCGTCGGTGTCGGAAATGATAACAAACAGGGCGGTCTTGCGGTCGCCTATGGTGTCAAGCTCCATTTCGTCGGTTTCCATAAGGTCGCGCAGCTCTTTAATGTCAAAGGGGGCAAGCCGCGCACCGCAGGAAATGAGGATAGAGCTTCTTGTCTTTCCCGCAGATAACAAAAATTTCTTATACTGCCGGACGGCAAAGTGTTCCGGGTCTTTTCCCTCCAACCGTTCAAACATAAGGTCAACGGGGGACTGAAATTCCGGGTCGTCCTCGCGGGCTTCCGACGCATTTATCATTTCAAGCAGCGTCGTGAAGTTCTTTTCTTCCTCCGGGGCTTCGTACCAAATGTAGCCGATAAGGGCGCAGTAAAAGAGCCGTTCCGATTTTACCCAAAAATCCTCCCCGGATTTTTCCCCGTCCCCTTTGGTGTTGGCAATCAAAGTGTTTACCAGTTTCAAAATGTCTTTCTCGCTGCGGAGATAGGCAAAGGGATTGTATTTCATGCTTTTTTTGAAGTTAATCGTGTTCAGCACTTTTATCCGGTAGCCGCCCCGATGCAAGAGCCTCCCGCACTCGACTAAAACCGTACCTTTCGGGTCAGTTACAACGTAGCTTGAGTGCATTTGCATTAAGTTGGGCTTCACGAAAAATCTCGTCTTGCCGCTGCCGCTTCCCCCGATAACAAGGATATTTTTATTCCTTGCATACTTCGGCTGCTTTGGGCGGCTGTTCATGGTAAGCCGTTCCGTCTGTGTCAGCAGCACATTATTTTGAAATACCGGGTCGGTGTAGGGCTTAATATCTTCGGCAGTCCCCCAACGGGCAGAGCCGTATTCGATACCTTTGCGGTATTTCTTCGCGTTCTTGCCTTTTACATAGACAATCAGCCGGATAAGGACAGCCCCCACAATACCGATAAGCAAATCCATACGGGCAAGGCTCGGAAGCGGATTTGTAAAAGCAGCGGAAAAGCCGTCTGCAAGGGAAAGCACCTTGCCGGACAGGTCAGCCCCCGGCGCAAGGCGTACCGCCTGCCCGACTTTATCAAAGAGATACACAAAGAGCAGATAGGGAATGTTGGGAAGCAGCAGCTTTTTCCAGTTGATAGCGTTCATCTTGCAATCCCCCTGTCTTTGTTTTTTACTTTGTCCCGCTGCGCGTTCAGAGCCGCCGCCTTTTCTTTGAGGGAAACAATCAGCTTGCGGATAGAGGGCTTTTGTTCCTGCGTCAGCTTCTTTGCGGAAAACTCCTTAAAGGCTGCGGTCAGTGCGTCCGCGTCCCGTCCCTTGAAAAACACAAGATAACGGGGCGGGGTTTCGGTGCTGTCTTTCTTTAGGGCAAAGTCAATCCCGTATTTTTTCGCCGTACTCTCAAAGGCTTTGATATTGTCCTTTGTGATTTCAATGTTGGAAACGCCCGCGTTCTGCTTCATAAGCTGCTTTAGGGTCTGCTTTCCATGCGGGATTTTCTGTCTGTCATGCTGCTTTTTCATCTGTGCAAGCAGGGCTTTCATAGCCTTTTGGAGCTGCTGTGCCGTCAGCTTCCCGGTCTTGATGTAAAGGGCTATGGTCTTTTCGTTAGTTTCCTCCTGCAATGGGTGTCCTCCTTTCGTGTTCTATGGTGGTATGCCCGCCGCCGGGAAGCGGGGCGGGCATGAAAAAAGAGCGTCCGCTTTCACGCCGCCCTGTTAAATCCGTACCCGCAGCCCGGAAAGGTCTGCCGCCCGAATACCCACAAGATACCAGTTGTCCCCGTACTCCATACGGGTCGGCTTCCATTTGCCCCGCACAAAGACCTCCATGCAGTCGCCGCAATGCAAGCCCCCGTAATAGTCGTTTACGTCAAAGCGAATGTCGTAGCGGTCAGCGGTTTCATCAAAAATCAAAGCTCCTGTTTTCTGTGTCATCATAAAATCCTCCTTTGGGTTGGTTTACAGGCTTTCGCCCTCGTTGCAGGTGTAATCGGGTATGCCCTTGCTTCTTGCCGACTGGATAGTACGCCCGCCGTACATATCGTGAGATACAAGGGACGTGTAATAGTTGCCAATCGTAGACGGGGCATTGAAAAGGGCAGCTTTCATGTACTGCTTGATGTTGCGGATTTTGGTGGTGTTTTCCTGCATACAGTCCAGTACAAAGCGGATATGTTCGCTGTTCAGTTTCATAAATTTTGCTTTTACAAGCTCTGCCGGGTGGTCGTCCCCGGCGATACGGATTGTTCTTCGTTTGGTGCAGACAGTTTCAAGAATAAGGGCAAGGATTTCCTCTATCCTGTCCCGGTCAAGGTATCTATCCTGTATCAGATAGTCGTACTCGATATTGTCCTTGATGATTTCCTCATACACGCTATATGCGTCTGTCGTTTCCTTTCGCTTCCGTTCCGGCGGCTGTGCCGCGTCCTCTAAGGGAGAGGGATTTAGGGAATGGAAAGGAATGGAATGGGTACTTGATATATCTGTATTTAATTTTTCTTTTGTTGGTAAGTTAGTCTTTAATAGTTCTTTATTTAATTGCGTTGGATTTTCCAACGTAGGTTTTTCCAACATAGGCTTTTCCAATGTTGGATTATCCAATGTTGGTTTTTCCAATGTAGGTAAATCCAACTTAGGCGGCTGCTCATAGATAACATACGTTGTACCGCGTAAGCATCCTTTCTCATCACGTTCCCTTGAACGCTGTATATATCCGGCATTTTCCAGTTCCCGTACTGCTTCCCGGATAGCGTCAATCTTTTCCCGGTTGATAAGGGACAGTCCTGCAAGGGTGTAGTCCCAATCTTCGGGAAGTGAGAGCATTTGCGACAACAAGCCCTTTGCCTTTAAGGAAAGCTCCTTGTTGCGTAAATGGTGGTTGCTCATAACGGTATAACCTTTGTTCTTTTCCACGCGGAAAACTGCCATAGCTTCGTCACTCCTTTTCGTTGGATTTGTTACGCAGTAGAAACGCGGTTTTGAGGGAAAAGGTATCAACCCTTGTCTTTCTCATTTCCACGCTCTAAGAGCCGCATAAATCAAGGCTTTGTTTGCCCTTACTGCGTAACACGAGGGCATAAAAAAAGCAGCGTTCCTGTTCTCCTGTGTAGGAGTGAGAAACGCCGCCTTATAGGTGGTGCTTATTTTATTTTTTCTTTTCGACGTGCCGCGTAAGGTGGTGCAGCGGTCTATCCGGCAGTCCGCAGGTGCTTTTTGCATATCAAGGCTCAATTCATTAAAAGTAGTAAATGAGTAGTAAAATCAATCTGCAAACCTGCGAATATGCCTGCAAATCAAGCATTTTTCAAGACAATCAACTAATTTCATGGAATTATTTAATGATTTCGTCTGAATCAAGCACTATGGTAAAGGGACCGTCATTGATCAGGGAAACCATCATATGTGCACCGAAAATGCCTTGTTCAACAACAGGGATTTCCTTCCTGCACTGTGACAGGAAATATTCATACAAGGCATTTGCCTGATCAGGTGTTCCTGCACCGATAAATGAGGGTCGGTTTCCATGCCTGCAATCCGCATATAATGTAAATTGTGAAATAATTAACAATTCTCCATTTACAGATTTAATATCCAGGTTTGTTTTCCCATTTTCATCTTCAAAAATACGAAGCTTCAAAAGTTTTTGGAACATTTTATCTGCAATTTCTTCTGTATCAGTCTGACTGACCCCCAGCAATACCATAAATCCATGGCCAATTTTACCGACAACTTTCTGATCCACACTAACGGAGGCTTCCTGAACACGTTGAATGACTAATTTCATAATTTACTACTCTCCTATTTCTTCCAAGTATTTTTTATAGGTTTTACTGTAAGATACTAATCTTCTTTCTTATCACTATTGTTATCATGAGTTGATTTCTTCTTAAAGGAAAATTTAAAGAAAGGTTTCTCAAGGCTTTCATCCTTGGGAATCATATTTCTGCTTTCATCAATATAGTTCAGGTTAATATAATCGGTCGTTTTCACAGAAAGCTCCCGCTTACGCAGCACTTTTTCAACTAGGCGCTTGATAAAGGCATAAACAACAGCAAAGAAAGGTACACCTATGATCATGCCAAGTACACCAAATAATCCTCCGAAAATAGTGATAGAAAAAATAACCCAGAATCCTGTCAATCCCGTTGACTGTCCAAGGATCTTAGGCCCGATAAAATTGCCATCCAACTGCTGCAGGAACAAAATAAAGATCAGGAATGTCAGACATTTCATGGGACTGATCATTAGGACTAATAGTGCACTTGGAATAGCACCAAGGTAAGGGCCAAAGAATGGGATCACATTGGTAACACCTACAATTACACTAACCAGCAACGCATAGGGGATATTCAAAAGCGTGGTTCCAATAAAACATAACAATCCAATAATGATAGAATCTACAATCTTTCCACTGATAAATCCAATAAAAGTATCACTGACAAAACGCATATCGTGGATCAGTCCATTGGCATTTGATGTAGGAAAAATGCTGTAGATAATTTTTTTAGTCTGTGCAGAAAAGGTTTCTTTGCTGAACAGAACGTAGATGGAAATAATCAGACCAATGATCAGGTTCCACATAGCCTTTAAAACACTGATCAGACTTAGGGAAACTGTCCGCAGCAAAGATTCCATCTGGGGCAGCACATTACTATTAACATAATGATTAAATTCGGCAGAATATGTGGTCATAAGCTGCTGTACAAGATTCTCAATATCTGGATTGGCTTCAAAATACTTGTCCATGAATTTCATCAGATTGTTCACATAAATGGGAAGAGCCATGGAAATACTTTGAATACTGTTGACCAAGTTGGGGATCATAATAGAAAAGAAACCATAAACGACTAAAATAACAATAATAATTGTCAGTGTGATAGAAATAAAACGGATTCCTTTCTTCTTTTTTGAGCTGATTTTCGATTTCCTTGTAAATGCCGGGATCAAAAATTTTCTTTCCAGTGTATTCACCAATGGTGTCAGCAGATAAGCCAGAATCATACCATAAAGAACAGGACTTGCAATCTTTACAATGGAATCTATTCTAGCTGAAAAACGATCCCAATGAAATAATAAATAATAAAAACAGATGGAAGCTGCAATTACAAGGAATGCAGTAATTCCAAAGTAGATGTATTTTTTTTCAAATTTCAATTTCATTATATATTTGTTCCTTCCTCAAAATGTTAACCCATATTAATTTATCATACCATTATTTCTGAAAATATACTATGGATTCTTATTGATTTATGATAATATTATCATAGTTTATAGGAACTGGAGGACTGAACATTGGAAAACAGTAAAAATTATCATGACGAGCAAAGCATGATCAACATAACCCATATGAGAGAAGTTCTTGCTACACTGCCGGGCTTCTGCAAAAGCTTTTTCCGCGGTATCCAGGAATATACTTCTTCACGGACACGTCTTGCTTATGCCTATGATCTCCGGGTATTTTTTGAATTTCTGCATGATAATAACAGCATGTGCAAAAAAATGGAGATTACAGCATATCCTCTTTCTATCCTGGATAGTATCTGTAAGGAGGACATTGAGGAATATATGGATTATCTGAGTCTGTACGAAAAGGATGGTAAGGAATATACTAATAATGAACGCGGAAAAAAACGAAAGCTGTCTGCCTTAAAGAGCTTTTATAATTATTATTTCTGTGCAGAACAGATACAGACAAACCCGGCAGCCCTCGTACCTCTTCCCAAACAGCACGAAAAGGAAATCATCCGTCTGGATGCAGACGAAGTTGCCATGCTTCTTGACCAGGTTGAAGATGGAACAAAGCTGAGTAAGACCCAGCAGATCTATCATAAAAAAACAGTGATACGGGATGTGGCACTTCTTACTCTTCTGCTGGGAACCGGGATACGTGTTTCTGAATGTGTGGGGCTGGACATCAATGATGTGGATTTTAAAAATAATGGAATTAAGATCAGACGAAAAGGCGGCTATGAAACTGTAGTTTACTTTGGAGATGAAGTGGCAGATGCACTACACGATTATCTGGAAAAGCGGCATCATATGATACCGATTGAAGGTCATGAAAATGCACTGTTCTTATCCCTGCAGAACAGACGGATCACTGTCCGGGCTGTAGAAAATCTTGTAAAAAAATACGCTTCTACCGTAACGACACTGAAAAAAATTACTCCTCACAAATTGAGAAGTACCTATGGTACTGCCCTCTACCAGGAAACCGGTGATATTTATCTGGTAGCAGATGTTCTTGGACACAAGGATGTGAATACTACCCGAAAGCACTATGCAGCCCAGTCTGATATGCGTAAAAGGAAGGCCGCCAATGCTGTACACCTCAGAGAACCATAATCTTTACTCTACAAATACATCGCTGTAATAGGGAAGAATGATATGCTGTCCATAGATAATAGTATCCTTTTTCATATGATTGATATTCATCACCTCTTTAATATAATCATCATGAGAATCATAGAATTCACTGTCAGCGTACTGATCGGCATAATTCCAGAGAGTTTCTCCACTGGCTACAGTAACGCTTTTATAATACTTATAGCTGATGTTATGATCTCCTGCCGCCTGGGCTCTGGATCCGATACTGAAGAAAGCACCGGAAATACCTATTGTTAAGAGTAAGGTTATAACAGTAATCATAAGATGTCGTTTGAGCTGACGGCATCTTTTTTTCTTATTATTTCTGATCCTTCTTTCACTGATCTGATTATTCATGATTCTGCCTCCCTGATAATCATCTTTATACAAATATCGAACGTATGCTCCAAACATTTGTTCTTATGTTTTGATTATATCGAACATACATTCCCGTGTCAATAGATTACATGCAAATAATCGAACAAATATTTGGAATATATGTTTGCTTTCGGAAATGAGGTATGATATACTTTATTTATCAACTACTGAATCAAAATTGAAAGAACTGATACTGGCAGGTTATCGGTCAGTAATATGGGAGGATCAAGCATGGCATATGGTAAGATTTCAGCGAAGCAACAGGAAATACTGGATTATATTAAGGAAGAAATATTAAAGAGAGGTTATCCGCCGGCTGTTCGTGAGATCTGTGAAGCTGTGAATCTGAAATCCACCTCTTCCGTCCATTCCCACCTGGAAACACTTGAGAAGAATGGGTATATCAAAAGGGATCCTACGAAGCCGCGTGCGATTGAAATCTGTGATGACAATTTTCAGATGGTACGTACTGAAATGGTAAGTCTTCCCGTGATCGGACAGGTGGCAGCCGGACAGCCGATCCTGGCTGAAGAGAATATTGAAAGCTACTTTCCTGTTCCAGCAGAGGTGGTACCTCATGGAGAATCCTTCATACTGAACGTCAAGGGAGATTCTATGATCAATGCAGGTATTTTTAACGGAGATCAGATTTTTGTCAATGCCTGTAATACTGCCAGAAATGGTGAGATTGTGGTTGCCCTGATCGATGATTCTGCTACCGTCAAGACATTTTACAAAGAAGATGGACATATCCGTCTCCAGCCTGAAAATGATACCAGGGATCCGATTATTGTCAATGACTGTCAGATTCTTGGAAAGGTATTTGGAATTTTCCGTATTTTATAACGGTTCAAAGTTCTATTTTTAAAAGGATGGGTCACAGTTCCTAGATTTATCTGTGGACTGTGACCCATCCTTTTTTCTCATATATTAAATATTATACCACTTAATTTCATTTGCCTCCATCTCCAAAGAGAAGCTGCTGCCATCGCCACGGTAAACCACGGTTTTCTGGTTTTCATAGGTGTTATTTACCACACAGAATTTACCGTTTTTAACATAGGCATGAACCTCCACATTGAAATTGGAGCTGAACCACTGATGCAGTTCCTCTTCACCGTGAGTACTCCAGAGAATGCTGCGGTACAGGATGCGGCTGTTTTCAAAGCTGTAAGGCAGACCACTGATATAAACACAGCGTCCCCTTCCAAACTCATGGACTGCCATCTGCACCTCCTTCTCCTGTTGTACCAGAATTTCTGTACCTTCATAAGCAAAAATGTTCTTTTTTCCCTCGCCAAAATCCACGGTTTTTGTGGTATCTGCCAGAATGAAGTGATTTGGATGCTCCTCCCAGTTATATTTATCGTAGTTTAATGTAAATCCAGTTTCTTTTTCCACACCAAGCATGTCTGCAAGCTGGATGTAATGTCCCTGGAACTGGTGTCCGGAAGGCTCTCCGACACCGATAAAACCACCGCCGCTATATACAAACGCTCTGATTGCAGAAGAAATATCAGGATTCTCCCATATGCTGCCGCCAGTGTGAGCGGTATCTCCATCCCCTACATTGATGATCACATCCAGGTCTTTTAGGATTTTCCTGTCTGCCAGAATATCATCAAAGGAAATAAAGCTTACATCAAATGGCGCCCCACTCAATGCCTCAATAATTCCTGCATAGCTGTAATTCTGTTTCTGATACAGTGCATGATGTACCATATGGCATCCCCAGCTTCTCATTTTTCCCCAGCTGTTCAGAACGGCTACCTTTTTAACACAATACGGGATGGTGTCCTTTGTATTCGCATACAACTCCCGGAACTCATTGCACACACTCTCCACGTAGTCCAGAAATTCAGGGAAATCCAGAGTCAGCTTCAGATACCCGCCGTAACCAATTCTGTCAATTGGCTTTCTCAGGATGGCACGTCTTGCAGTAATCCAGTTCTCCTTTGCCTCCTTCACAGGGTCACCGCCCTCATGAAATGTATCAGGAAAGAAATAAGGCAAAAATCTGCCCTCCGTGTATTTCACCCCTTCAATATCAGAGATGAGGCGAAGTGTGCTTCCATTTCCAACACTTCCTACTACTGCATCCAGACCAATAGTGGCAAATTCTTCCATGAACGGTTCAGTTCCAATCCAGTGGTCACCCAGGAACATCATTGCCTCCTTGCCACACTCATGGGTAATATCCACCATCTCTTTGGCAAGCCTTGCAACTTCTCTGCGCTGGAATGCCTGGAAATCCTTGAATTCCTTACTTGGTACACGATACTGATTATTGTAGTAACCCTGGTCAATGATATATTCGGGCCGGAACACATAGCCAGCCTCCTTTTCAAACTGTTCTAAGATATAGGGGCTGACAGAAGCAGAATAACCATACCAGTCCACATATTTTTCCCTTTTTAACTCATCAAACATCAGAGTAAACTGATGGAAAAAGGTAGTATATCGAATTACATTCACATAAGGATGTGCGGCACAATAATTGCGAAGACGCTCCATGGAATATTTATGAGTCTTCGGCTGTCTCACATCAAACGTAATCTGATGCTCAAAGTTTTTCCAATTGTTAGTGACTGCATTGTACATATGTACCGGATCCCAGATAATATAAGCCAGAAAGCTGACGGTATATTCATGGAAAGGGATAGCATCGTGAACGATCACGCACCCCTTTTCCTCATCATATTCCCAGTGATCTACGGGCACAACCTCCCCAGTCGAACGGTCAATAACCTCCCACCACCGTTTTCTGTCATCTCTGGTATTGACCATCATCAGTTCTTTGGAAATACCCTTCATAAGAGGAATCAACAGCTCAGACTCCACAGCGGTATAAAAAGCAGTCATCACATAGCATTGCTGTACCTCATCCGGGTTTGCCTTTGCCCACTCATTATCCTTTCGTGTGGTATAATAAGTAGCATATATTTTTGCCCCGGTCATAATCAGTTCCTTAGGGAACTCTGTACCATCGCAGTCACGGATGGCATCAGCTCCCCAGCGGTTCATCAATTCTATCGTTTCAGGCACAACATCCAGATTAGTTGGAATGGTTACCCGTCCCTTTGTTATACTCATCGGTATTTTCCTCCTGCAATAAATTAAGTCATTGCGGCAGCAGCTTACAACGGGATAATCGTATTATCCTCCTCGGTGTAGCTCCCACCACCCATCTTGTTACGGATAAAGGGTACACCTTCTCTCACATAAAAGATATTATGGGCAAGTAAAGCGTCTGGGTTCTCCGACGGGCTCACCGTGCCACCCAGGTCGTCAAAGCTCACATTATATCGAAAGGTATTGTGAATTGCCTCCTGTAAGCAAAACATAATGCATCCACCTTCGTTCTGTCTGCTGTAATTATATTCGTAAATGGTGCCATCACCAGAATCTGCATCATAAGCCATCCCATCCTGATTCAGTCTGGTATCCGTGACCTCATTGTAACGAAACAGAGCATCCTTGCACTTCCAGGGCCAGATGCCTGCTGCTACTTTTCCGGCACGGTTTTCCGGCTTGCTGTAAATTCTGTCATTGATCTCGCAGGCAACAGAATCTGCTGTATTGTGTTCGATCAAAGGACGTAAAGCGTACATCGCAGTAATTCCATCACCTCCGGCAGCTTTCACATAATTGTCCCGGATGACAATATTCTCATGTCCATATTTCAGGAAGGCATCCTCAGGCAGCTCTGCACCCTTGAACTTGTCATGGGAATAGGTATAACCAACGGCGATCCCCCAGCGGCTAACTCTGTATACAAAGCATCCTGTCACAGTAATATCCTTAAAACGTGCCACACCAGTGGCTTTTTCATTGGCAGGCTTTAAAGCTGTCATATAAATGCCGCCATTGTTCATATGTTTGTCATAGACGTTACCATTGACATCATGGATAGAAAGATTCTGCAGGATGATGCCGCTGCGTATTCCTTTATCCTTTGCCACTACAGCCACACCAGTACGGTTCATTTTATGAGGAGAACTATAGCTTTCTCCCGGAATTTCCAATGCCTTGTTGCTGATCTCAATATCGTGGATGATTATATGCTCTGCATCGTACAAAAGTACTGCTGAGGATACATAGCCCTGATACACGTGATTGGGGGAATCCAGGGGTGTCCCATAATCCTGGTACCAGATACCCTGTCCATCAGCTGCGATCAGAGGCATATTTCCCTCTTCCCCCTCCGGTGAATAAGCTCCAATTTCAATAGGATGTTCCTTCGTTCCACTGTCCTTAATCTGTAAAAATTGCCCTGCAAAAATAGAATTCTGAGCTAATAACACTTTGTCGCCAGGCTTCAGTGTCTGTCTGTTTATGGAGAAAAGGCTGGCAAAAGGGGAAGCCATGGTCAATCCGTCATTGGTATCACACCCCGTTTTCTGATTGACATAAAATGTCCTGTATGAGCTTGTCATAGGCATCCTCCCTCAGTCTTTTTTCGATAACCTGACGGACATCCTCATAATCGAACAGATCCCCATGATAGCGTCCGAACAGATCCCGGTTATTTTCATAAAATTCCCGTTTTTCTTTCTCACTAAAGTCAGGACAGCGCCCCTGCTTTTTTATCTTTTCCGAGGGCTGCACGAAATCCAGCTTAAAACGGGTGAGTTCATATTGAAGATACATGGCCGGAGTGTAAAAATGAGGTCCATAAAAAAATTCCCCGGCTTTCTCTGCCTGCCTGTTTTTTTCATTTTTTTCTGCCCGTCTTTTCTCCAAAGCCCCGATGCCTGCATCTTCAATAAGTCCTAATTGTTTTGCAAGAAGAAGGGCTGCCTGTGCCTCCTTCCATTCCTTTTTATCCAGACAATATTTCTGATTCATTATTTCACTGCTCCTGCAATTCCATTGGCAAAGCTCTTTTGTAAGCACAGAAAGATAATTGCGGTAGGAAGGGTACAAATCAATACCCCCAGCATTAACATTCCGTAGTCTACGCTGTAACCACTCTTTAAATTAGCTACCAGCATAGGCATCGTTATCTGGTTGCTGTCCTGTAGGATGATAGTTGGCCATAGGTAATTATTCCAGGCATTCATGAAGGTTACGGTCATAGCAGCACCGTAGGTGGACTTCATAACAGGCAGGAACATGGTAAAGAAAATTTTAATCTCACTAAGTCCTTCCAGACGCGATGCCTCGATAATATCGTGAGGGAAGGAACGAGCTGCCTGCCGGAACATCATGATAAGAAAAGGTGTGGAAATGGAAGGCAGTGCCAGTGCGATCCAGGTGTTGACCATTTTCCAGGAGGAAAACATTTTAAACAAAGGAATCATTATAGCCACAAAAGGGAGCATCATGGCAAGAAGCAGGATGTTCATCAAAAGGTCTTTTCCCTTATCGTGATAGATCTCAAATCCGTACCCTGCAATGGAGCAGATCAGCAGTGCAACTACAGTGATCACAATGGCATTGCGGAAGGAGTTAAATATGGCACGTCCCAGATTCTGGTTGGCAATGAGACTCCGATAGTTTTCCAATAGATAAGTGCCTGGCACGAGTTTCCCACGGACAATAGCAATACTGGAATTGGTTGCTCCGCAAATCATATAGTACAGGGGAAACGCTGACAGAAAACTGGCAACGATTAAAATAATATAAGTAATAGTCGTCTTTACTTTAGTCACGTTTGTCACCTACTTTCATCTGGATTGCAGAAAGGATTGCTACGCTTACAAGAATAAACACAGAAATTGCTGCTGCATAATTAAACTTAGGTGTTTCCACGAAAGAGATATTATAAACATAATGTGCCAGTGTCATAGTAGACTTACCGGGACCGCCGGAAGTCAGATTGACAGACTCATCAAATAACTGTAGCGTACCGGAGGTTGACATAATAGCTGTCAGCAAAATGGTAGGCTTCAGTAATGGAATGGTAATCTTCGTAAACTGTTGGAAAGGGGTAGCTCCATCAATATAACTTGCCTCATATACGGAATAATCAATATTCTGTAAACCTGCCAGATAGAAAACCATATTGTATCCTGTCCATCTCCAGATCAGCGCAATAATAATAACAAAACGGGCTGCCCATGCGTTCTGAAACCAGTCCACTCTGACAAAGCCAAGCGTTGTGATGATATTGTTTACCAGACCATCCTGGGCAAATAAAGATTTGAAAATCATAGAATATGATACCAGTGATGTTGCACAGGGCAGAAAGATGAGAGTACGGAAAATACTCTTTCCTTTAATCTTCGGGCTGTTCAAAAGCTGTGCCAGACCAAGTGCCAGGATCAGCATGATAGGAACCTGGATAATAAAGTAAAATACCGTATTAAACAGACACTGCTGGAAGGTCTTATCTTTTAATATTCTCTGGTAGTTTGCCAATCCTACAAAGCCAGAATTCTTTTTGGAAAAGGACAGGATGATCGCCTGCACCATAGGATAAAAGCAAAAGATAAAGATAAGAAGTGCAGCCGGAATCAAGAATCCCCATCCAGTCAGGTTATGCTTTTTTTCCAAACTCATTTTTACTTTCTTCTGTTTCATATAAATTCTCCTGATTTAACAAATACCGGGAACGCAATACACTGCATTCCCGGTACTGGCTCATTTTTTACTTATTTATTCACTAATGTTAAATTCAACAGTATCCTGTGCGTTCTGGATTTCTCCATCAATATCAGCGCCATTCTGTACTACGTTAGTGATTGCATCAGTCAGTGCACTTCTAATATCATTGTAGTATGCACCATAGTTGATTGCGGGTACTTTACCTGCGAACTCAACAATATCCTTATATACTGCCTGTCCACCGTAGAAATCAGAATTCTGGTTATAGACATCAGACTGCGCTGCAGGCAGATAGCTGGAAATTACACCAGCGTTAGGAAGCAGTTCATCATATAATTCAACACTTCCGCCGAAGGTTGTCTTTAAGAAATCAAATGCAAGCTCGGTGTTCTGGCAGTTAGAAGATACTGCCCAGCTTGCACCACCACAGTTTGCGAAGTTAGTAGCACCGTCAACGCCATCCAGGGCAGGCATATTTACGATAGCCCATTTACCGGACTGGTCTTCTGCTGCCTGAATGGAGGACATGATCCAGCATCCCTGAATAACACCGGCAGCGTCTCCCTTGTTCATGGATGCGATGTACTGATCCCAGTCAGTGTAGTCAACCATGATACCTTCATCGATCAGCATTTTATAAACATTGATTGCCTCTTTCAGCGCTGCATTGTCAACAAGGTGGACTTTACCATCAACGATAGGAGATGCACCTGCGGACTGCAGCATCTCGATAACGATTTCAGAACCGCCTGAGCTTGTCAGCATCGGAACACCATTTGCATCAACAACCTTTTTTGCTAAATCCATAAACTCAGACCAGGTTGTATCCTTGAAATCCTCAACAGTAAGGCCTGCAGCCTCTACCATGTCGGAACGGATTGCCATAATAGTTGCTCCGTTATCAAAAGGAATACCGTAGTGTTTGCCATCTGCAGTAGAATCTCCTAATTTACCACCTGAGAAATCATCAAAGCTGATACCAGAGTTAGATAACTCTGTGAAAACTTCAGGATAATTTGCTATGTTCTTCTGGAAAGAATTGTCCTGCATCAGGAAGATGTCAGGCAGCGTATCATAGTTGCCAGCCTCAGCAGCGGTAATGATACTCTGCTCAATGTCGGTGTAAACCTTCTCCTGGATATCCAGTTTGAAATTTGGATGGTCTTTCTGGTAAATTGCCTCAGCCTGTTTCATTGCATATACGTTGAAAGTGGGATCCCAACACCATACAGTGAGAACTTCTTCGCCATCAGCTGCCTCAGCTTCTGTACTTTCCGTTTCTGTAACAGAGTCTGCTGCACTTTCTGAGGTTTCTGCTGCATCAGTGGAGGCAGGAGCGTTTGCTGTATCATTGCTGTTGCCACAGCCTCCCAGTATAGTAGCCATCATCGCTGTAATGAGCAGTGCACCTACTAATTTTTTTTTCATATTGAATCCTCCTTTGAAACAATATATTATTTGTTGATGATTTCATTATATCTGTGCCAATTTTTCTTTTCAATTTCTATGTTGTTCTATTTTATCAATATATTGCTGTTTTTATTAAAAAATATATTTGTTCAGCTCTTATCCCTCTTTTTTGCACTTGTTTTTTCGTCATTTTATCCCATTTTTATTTTTCTAGCTTTACTTTAGTGTACAAATTGTTGATATGCTTGTTTTTGTTTTGCTATATTGTTTAGCAAGATATTAACATTTTATAGCAATTTAGCACAATACATCACTGTTTTTTAGTAGTATAATGAAAAAAACGGTTTTTCAGGAGGTTTTTATGGGAAATGAGCGTTACGACTTTTCTGCTCCAAAAGAATATTTAACAAAAGATAAAGCAAAACTTTTATATGTTTCCTCTGCAACCTATGGCGGGGACTGGCTCAGTACTCCTCACACCCACTACTGCTCCGAACTTTTCTATGTCATTGACGGTATGGGGCAATTTCAGGTGGAGGATCATATTTTTCCAGTTTCAGCCAATGATCTTGTGGTTATCAATCCTAACGTTTCCCACACGGAGCTTGGTTTCAATGCTAATCCTTTAAAATATATCGTCCTTGGAATCGAGGGGCTGGAACTTTCCGTGGAAAATCACAACGCCAACTTCTGTATTGTAAATTTTAAAGAAATCAAGGATACTATCAACTTCTATTTAAAGATGATGCTCAGAGAAATTGAAAACCGCTCTCCTGGTCATGAAACCATCTGCCAGGATCTGATGGAGATTCTTATTGTTCTCTTCGGACGCCAGACAAATTTCTCTACAATTCTTAGCCCGGCAAATAAAAAAGCGTCCCACCTTTGTGATTCAGTGCGACGCTACATCGACCAGAACTGCGGGGATGATCTCTCCCTGGAGCAGCTGGCAAAATTTTCTCATGTAAACAAATATTATCTGGTGCATACCTTTACCGACGAATATGGGATCTCTCCTATCAGCTACCTCATGCGTACCCGTGTAAAAAAGGCGGAAAAGCTGCTGGCAACCACGGATTACTCTCTTTCCGTCATCAGCCGTACCTGCGGCTTTTCCTCCTCCAGCTACTTTTCCCAGACCTTCAAAAAGATAACGGGTGTGTCTCCCAGCTGCTACCGCAGGACAAGCAAATCGGATCAGGATCAGGACAAAGAAGCGTCCTGCTGACACGTTCAGGATCTCCACCCAGTAAGGTCAATCTTCCTGCCATCACTCCATATTCTTTCAAGATCATAGAATAAACGGTTCTCATTATCAAAAATATGGACAATGATATCTCCAAAATCCAGAAGGATCCAGTTGGCACTGCCATATCCTTCTGACTGCTTAAGCGGCATACCTGCCCGGCCAAGCTTCTCTTCTACAGAATCACTCATTGCCTGAATCTGACTTTTGTTGGAACCGCCTGCAATGATAAAGCAGTCTGCAATGACAGAAACTTCACTGATGTCAATAACGGTAATATCCTCACCCTTTTTATCCTCCAGTGCATCCACTGCAAGAAGTGCCATTTCTTTTATATTCTGTTCGATCATAATTGTTCCTTTCCGACAGGATGTAGTTAGAATCCCGCATAATAATCATAGGTTTTCTGTGTCATTGGATCTGTTTCGTTTCCCTTTTCCTGCAGATAAAAAAGAGTATCCTTTAATATCCGGACAAGAGTCAGATCAAGATCCTGAAAAGCCAGTCTGCGGACATCAGGAAGATCCTCTGCCTGTTTCCTTGAAGGCTCCATATAATCAGCAATGTAAATGATTTTTTCCAGCCTCGACATATCAGGTCGCCCGGTTGTATGATATAGGATGGCATTCAGGATATCCTCATCCTGCACACCAAACTTGTCACGTGCAAGACAGACACCAGCCTTTGCATGAAGAAGAAATGGATTTCGAAGCTCCACCTCTGTAATTTCCATATGAGCCTTCTGGCAGAGCTTTATCTTCTTTTCATCACTGATACACTTGGCACAATCATGCAGGAGACCTGCTATCTTGGCCTTTTCGACATTCTCATCATGACACATGGCAAGAACAGCTGCTGTATAGGCAACACCAAGTGTATGTTCAAAACGTTTTTCATCCTGTGATTTTTCTATTTCTTTCCGTAATTCTTTCAGACTGATTTCTTTCACAATAACCTCTGTCCCTTTCCCTGCTTTTAAGATTTATGCCTTTTGGTACAATCCATGTTCTGTGATATAGTTTCTCACCGGTTCAGGTACCATATAACGGATGGATCTCTTTTCAGTAATCCGTTGTCTGATCTCTGTGGAAGAAATATCTATCCTGCGCTTTGGCAGAAGAATAATTTCTGCCTGATATTTATGATACAGATCTTCTGCTTTTTCTTCCAGTACACTTCTGGCTTCATCACCGCGAAATGCCGCGACCAGTGTACATCTTCTGAAGATTTCTGCAGGTTCTTTCCACTTTTCAATAGAAAAAAGATTGTCTGCCCCGATAATAAAGTAAAATCCGGTATCAGCATATTCCTTTGACAAGGCTAAAAGTGTCTCACAGGTATAGCTTTCTCCCGGCCTGTCTGTTTCCACAGAAGAAACATGAAAGTCCGGGTGATTTTCTGTTGCCAGCCTGACCATCTGCAGACGGTCTTCTGCACTGGCAATTTCTCTCACATTTTTCATATAGGAAATGCCACTTGGAATAAAGAGCACCTGATCCAGATGACAGTATTCCATCGCCTGCTCTGCCAGAAAAAGGTGACCATAATGAACAGGATTAAAGGTTCCGCCTATGAGGCCTGTTTTTCTATTTGTCATATAAGGAATACTCCATGATTCTGAATATTATAAAGGCAGATTGATCTTCTTGTGGTCCTTGTTTTCCTTATACAGAACGATTTTCTTGCCAATCACCTGGACAACCTGTGAATGGGTTCTTTCAGCGATCACTGCTGCAATTTCTTTTGGGTCTTCCAGACAGTTTTTCAGAACAGCAAGCTTGATCAGCTCCCTTGTATTAAAAGCCTCAAGAACAGCTTCTGTGATTTCCGGTGTAAGGCCTGATTTGCCGACCTGGAATACCGGTTCAATATTCATGGCAAGTCCCTTTAAATAGGCACGCTGTTTACTTGTCATATTCGTCTCCTCCGTTATTTGTAATAGTCAAAAGAAAGACCATACATTCTTACAGTATCTCCCTCTGAAATACCAAGTGCTTCCAGCTCATCCAGAATACCATTGTCCTTCAGGAAATTCTGGAAGAAGGTAAATCCCTTTTCGGAGTCGAGATTGGTATAACCAAGCATTTTTTCAATACGGGGTCCTTCTACAACATATTCATTTGCATCTTCATCATAAGTAACCGAGTAAGGCTCATCGGATACTGGCAGCATATATTCTGGGAAGAATTCCTGTTCAAAAACAACAGGCTCCTGATCCGCTTTTGAAAGCAGTTCACTTACATGATACAAAAGCTCTTTCAGGCCTTTCCCACTAATGGCAGAAATTGGATACACCGGGATGCCTTTTGGCTCAAATTCCCTTTTCAGACGTTCTACAGGATCCTCTGTCTCCCCGTCATCAAAGATCATGTCAGTTTTATTGGCTGCGATCACCTGCGGCCTTCTGGCAATCTCAGGATTATAGGCTTCCAGTTCTTCGTTGATAGCATAAATGTCCGCAACCGGATCTCTTCCCTCCGTGGATGCAGCATCTACCATATGGATGATCACCTTGGTACGTTCAATATGACGCAGGAATTCAAAGCCAAGGCCAACACCCTGGGATGCACCTTCGATAAGTCCCGGAATATCTGCCATGACAAATCCCTTTGCACCATCCAGGTCTACCACGCCAAGATGGGGTGTGATAGTGGTGAAATGATAATTGGCAATTTCCGGTCTGGCATTGCTGACCTTGGAAAGCAGTGTTGATTTCCCGACATTGGGAAATCCCACAAGTCCTACATCGGCAATTACCTTCAGTTCAAGCTGCAGGGTAAGCTCCCTTGCCGGCTGGCCTGGCTGCGCATATTTGGGAACCTGCATGGTACTGGTGGCATAGTGCTGGTTCCCCTTCCCGCCTCTGCCGCCCTGTAAAAGAACAAAACGTCTGTTATCGCCAGAGAGATCTGTAATGATCTTGCCGCTTTCAAATTCTTTAATGACAGTTCCAGCAGGCATTTTCAGGATCAGGTCATCACCGTTTTTCCCACGGCAGTTCCGCTTTTTTCCGTTTTCGCCGTCCATTGCCTGATATTTACGGACATGACGGTAATCACTTAAAGTATTCATTCCATCATCAACTTCCAGAATAACACTGCCGCCATCACCGCCATCGCCTCCGTCTGGTCCGCCATTCGCCACATATTTTTCACGTCGGAAGGACACATGGCCATCGCCGCCCTTACCGCTTCTGACATATATTTTCGCTCTGTCTGCAAACATAACGTTTTCCTTTCAAAAAAATGGGCTTCAAACGTAAAGTTGTTTGAAGCCCGATCCATCGTACTATTTCTCTACAGGATATACAGAAGCCTGTTTCTTGTCTCTGCCTTTTCTTTCGAATTTAAGTACACCGTCAACTAATGCGAACAAAGTATCATCTCCGCCGATACCAACATTGATACCAGGATGAATCTTGGTTCCACGCTGTCTGTATAAAATGTTTCCTGCTTTTACGAATTGTCCGTCAGCTCTTTTCGCGCCTAATCTCTTGGATTCGGAATCTCTACCGTTCTTAGTAGAACCAACTCCCTTTTTATGAGCGAAAAATTGAAGGTTCATCTTTAACATGGTTTACACCTCCTTGAATTTTAGTTCCAAATACTTCTTACCGTAATCGCTTACGATATTCTGTAATCCAAGAATAAGAGAATCCATGAGAAGCTTTCCCTGATCGGAAAGACTTTCAAATCTGCAGTCGATATAACCCTGCTCTTCCTCTGTAGTAATCTCCATTTTCTCATGGACTAATTCATCCAGTGAGTTGATTGTGTTGATCACCAGACAGGATATGGAAGCACATACGATATCCTTACCGTAATCTGCATAGCCTGCATGACCCTTACAGGTCATTCTCTGATATTCTCCCTTATTGGATTGATAAATCATAATGGTCGTCATAACTAAGCATTAATCTTTTCGATCTTAACCTGAGTGTATGCTTGTCTATGACCATTCTTCTTATGGTAACCGGTTTTTCTCTTATACTTGTAAACGATAACCTTCTTACCTCTGCCCTGCTCCATAACTGTTGCAGTAACATTAGCGTTAGCTACGTCTCCGGCAACCTTAAGCTCCTTGTCACTTACAGCGACAACCTGGTCAAATGTAACAGTAGCTCCGGGTTCAGCATCAAGCTTTTCAACCTTGATCACATCACCTTCGGAAACCTTATACTGCTTTCCGCCTGTTGCTATGATTGCGTACATAATGGATAATCCTCCTTCTAATCAGCCGAAACTGATTTTACTCGCTAGCTTCGGTGGCGCCGTAAGGCACACTTCTACCCCGCTATGCGGCATACTCATAAAATATAACATCCAGACCCATGTATGTCAAGAGTTTTTCTGCATTTCTTCAAATAACGGACGATTGATTTTTTTTCTTGTAATTTCTACAATTCCAAGTGCTGTCATATCAACCAGTCTTGTCCGTACCTGATCCTTCTTCAGGAGCTGGTCCAGCAGGAAAAGCAGCTCTTTCTGATCTTTTTCACTTTCCATATTGATAAAGTCAACCATGATCATGCCGGAATAATTCCGAAGCTGCAGCTGTCTTGCAATTTCGGCTGCTGCTTCCCGGTTGACCTTCCGGTAATAGTCCTGACTGGAGCGGCCTTTATGGACAGCCTTGCCGGAATTGACGTCGATGACAACCATGGCTTCTGTCGGTTCTATCACCAGATAACCACCGCAGGGCAGCCATACTTTTCTTGACAGGGCTTCCTGTAGAAAGAAATCCAGCCGGTAAAGCCTGGAAAGGCTTAAGGAAGGATCCTGATACAGCCTGACAGTCTTTTCCGGAAAAGTATCCTTCAGAAGCTGCCATACTTCCGGTTCATCCGTAACGATCTCTTCATATGCTGTAAGAGGGATATCCTGGATCTGACGGATCAGTTCTGGCAGCGGTCTGTACAGACATGAAGGACAGTTCCTGTGCCGGTAAATTTCAGTAAGCTCCTGAAAAAAGCAGATAAATTCCTGCATTTCCTGAAAAAGAGGTGTCAGCTCCTTCAGGGTATCTGCATTGGTGCGGACAGTGAACTGAAAGTTTTTCCTGCCTTCGATACCAGCCTCTGCAATGGCAGTCTTTAACTCTTTCTGTCTTTCCGGTGCAAGCTTTCTGGAAACATGGATACCATGTCCAAAAAGGGAACAGACACAATATTGTCCTGTCAGTACAGGCATTGCACTGGCAAGAGGCGGCTTGGTCTTTACCGCTTCTCCGGTGATCTGGACAACGATCTCATCTCCCTGATGAAGCTCAGATAAGGAAGAAAAGCTTCTGTTTGCACACAGGAAATCACCGGACTCTGAAAGCGGCAGATAGACAGTCCTGCCTTCAGGAACAGTAAGAAATGCACCTTTCATGGCAGGGATAACATCCTTCACTCTGGCAAGGCAGATCTGTGAAAGCATCCCCTCCTCCTGCAAGAGAGGGCTGCAGTGCATCCGGGAAGGCCGTCCCTCTGTGAAAAGGACTGACAGATATCGGTTGTTCTGACGGGTAATTACAATATTATTCATGGTATTAAAGGAACAAGCCTTCCTTCTCCGGTTCTTTTATAGGTTTCCAGACGGCGTACCCTGAAAGGATATTCCGGCAGGGAAATATTCTCAGCAGTGCAGAAGGTTTCCAGTACAAAGCCAGGCTTCATATTGCTTCCGCTTCCAGCATCCAGCAGCATATAGACCTGATCCTCCCGTATCTCAAGCTGATAAATGGTCTCCTTCAGATCTATTTCTCTTTCCCCCTTTTTGGTCTTTTTAATGACAGGGATCTTATCCTTTTCGTAGAAAGCTGTCAGCTTTTCTTTCCAGTCATCCGGAAGGGAAACACTGTCCCGGAAAGAGATCAGATAATCGGCAGCGGCAACGCTTGCCATGGCATTTCCTTCCGTTTCGTCAAGAACAGCTACCTGCAGGATCTGAATTCCTTCTGCCATGGTCTGATTCAGGCGCATCTTAATATCTTCCGTATCCGTTATGGAATTTAATTCCACATCGAAATATTCACCGCAGCTTTCATGCCCTACTGACAGAGGAGACGCAAAGGACATGATCTGGTGAGGGGAAAAGCCGGTGGAATAAGCAATATCAATTCCGGCTCTCCGGATTGCTTTCTGGAAATAGCGCATGATATCCAGATGCCCGATAAAACGGACAGGACCCTCTTTGGAAAATTTAATCCGTACCTTCATTTCCGTTTTCCTCCGTTTCTGTCTGAATTTCTGTGACACCGGTATGCTTATCAAAGCAGACGCCTGTCCCGAACCTGGCAGCGCCGCAGCCCTGACACTGCATCCGGCAGTTGGGGGTGACAACAGCTTCTGCAGCCCTTTTCCATTCGCGGAGAAGAAATGCCTTGGTCACACCGCAATCGATAAAGTCCCAGGGGAAAATTTCATCCTCACTCCGTTCCCTGACTGTGTAAAAGTCAGGATCCACACCACATTCCTCAAAGTTTTCAAGCCACACATCATGTTTATAATATTCGCCCCAGGCATCATAGAAGCAGCCCTTTTCATAGGCTCTCAAAATAACCTGGTTCACCTTTCTGTCACCTCTGGCAAGAATGCCTTCCATCACACTGGCATCTGCTTCATGCCAGTTGTACTTGATGCTCTTCTGATTTAACTGGCTCATAATAGCTGTCCTTGTCAGATAGGCTTTATTCAGGAAATCTTCCTTTCTACACTGCGGTGCCCACTGAAAAGGAGTAAAGGGCTTAGGGATAAAGAAAGAGGTACTGGCAACGATCTGTACTCTTCCATTTCGTTTTTCCTTGGGAACCGTATCATAAAATTCAGCAGCAATCTTATTACAGAGCTCTGCGATGCCCCGAATATCCTCTTCTGTTTCAAAGGGGATCCCCAGCATAAAATACAGCTTGACCCTTGTCCAGCCGCCTTCAAAGGCAAGCTTTGCACCCTGCAGGATCACTTCCTCGGTAAGCCCCTTATTGATCACATTACGAAGACGCTGGCTGCCGGCTTCCGGTGCAAAGGTCAGGCTGCTCTTTTTTACATCCTGCACCTTGTTCATGACATCCAGGGAAAAGGCATCAATCCGGAGGGACGGCAGGGAAATATTGACTTTCCGCCTGCTGCACTCCTCAATCAGGAAATCGATCAGCTCAGGAAGCTTCTGATAGTCACTGGAGCTTAAGGAGCTTAAGGATATTTCTTCGTGACCGGTATTTTCCAGCATAGCAATAGCATATTTCTTTAAGAATTCCACATCCCTTTCGCGGACCGGACGATAGAGCTGGCCGGCCTGGCAGAAACGGCAGCCTCTGATACAGCCACGCATGATCTCAAGCACAACACGGTCCTGTGTCACCTTGATAAAGGGGACCACCGGCTTATCCGGATAATAGGTATCAGATACCTCGGTCACCATTTCCTTGAGGATCCTTTCAGGGATTCCTTCTTCCAGAGGCTTCATTTCCTTTATGGTGCCGTCTTCATGGTAGCTTACCTCATATAGGGAAGGCACATAAATTCCGGGAATACAGGCAGCCTTCTTTAGAAAATCCTGTCTGGAAAGTCCTCTGCCACGGCAGTCCTCATAAAGATCGATCAGCTCACGGTATCTGGTCTCTCCTTCTCCAATATAAAAGAGGTCAAAGAAATCACAGACCGGCTCCGGATTGTATGTGCAGGGGCCGCCGCCGATCACAATGGGATCTTCTTCTGTACGGTCTTTAGAAAGCAGGGGAATGCCGGACAGATCAAGTACCTGCAAAATGTTGGTATAACACATTTCATACTGGATGGTGATGCCGAGAAAATCAAATGTTCTGATCGGATCCTGGGATTCCAGTGCAAACAGAGGAATCTGTTCCTTCCGCATGATGGCATCCAGATCGACCCAGGGAGAATAGACTCTTTCACACCAGACATCTTCATAGCTGTTCAGCATACCATAAAGAATCTGGATCCCAAGGTGGGACATACCAATTTCGTAAACATCCGGAAAGCACATGGCAAAACGTACCTTTACTGCCTCCGGATCCTTCATGACGGCATTGATCTCGCCGCCGATATATCTGGCAGGTTTTTCTACCTGCATAAGAATTTCATCACTTAATGCTAATGTTCTCATGTTTTTTTCCTTGTCTGTTGTTTTTCCTGCCTTTTCAGTATAACGAATAACAGATCAGAAATCAAATAGATTCAGACTCTGAAGGATCCGGTCAAAAATGGCATCCTCTTCTGTCAGCTTTTCACAGTAAGACCGCAGGGGCTCTCCGAGAACCAGGATCTGCTGCTTATCCATGTAAATAAAAGCAGCAGACAGGCAGACCGCCAGAAAGAACCGGAAGCGGAATCCGGAAAGAAGCCCTTTTCCGGTGGATGGCCGGGGATCGTCTGACGAAGGAGGTGAAATGCCATCCATGCTTCCATAGCTGCTTCCCACACCACCATATCCATCCATATGTACTGCCTCTGCTCCATAAAGCAGTTTTTCCCGTTCTCTGCATTTCATACGGTTATACTGATTTTCTGTCCGGATGGACTGTATCAGTTTCAGCTTCTGATCTGCACTGACTTTTTCCATATCATTCTCTTTTCAGACAAACCTTACTAAAAAATATGCACTGCATTTTTAATCTATGCAGTGCATGTCACCATTCTTATCTGTTTCAGATTATTTTTTTAAAAAAGCAGCTGTAGCTTCCGGTATGACAGGCATTTCCAACCTGATCCACCTTGGCAAGGAGGGTATCCTTATCACAGTCGGCATAAAGCTCCTTCACATACTGGAAATGACCGCTTGTCTCACCCTTGATCCAAAGTTCATTCCGGCTCCGGCTGAAATAGGTCATCCTGCCGGTGGCAAGGGTCTTTTCATAGGCTTCTTCGTTCATATAAGCTACCATCAGTACCTGCAGCGTCTCTTCGTCCTGGACCACTACCGAAACATGGCCATCCGTATTTTTTTTAAGCTCGCTCCATGGAATATGATTTACGACAGATACCGGTGTATAAGTCATTTTTTTCATATTATAAGCTCCCCTTGGTACTGAGTACATCCTGGATCCTCGGATCCTTTTCAACGGCCATATCCAGTGCTTTGGCAAAGGCCTTGAACATGGCTTCAATGATATGATGGTTATTGCTGCCATCCAAAAGCTTGATATGAAGGTTCATGCCCACGCTGTAGGAAATGGCATAGAAAAACTCCCTTACAAGCTCGGTATCCAGTTCTCCGACCCTGTCTACTGTAAAGTTACAGTCAAAGTTCAGATAGGGTCTGCCACACAGATCTACCGCACAGAGAACAAGTGTTTCGTCCATGGGAAGAATGCAGGAGCCATACCGGCGGATTCCTGCCTTATCGCCAAGAGCCTTTTTGATCACAGAACCGATTACAATACCAGTGTCTTCTACGGTATGGTGTCCGTCTACCTGCAGATCCCCTTCCACCTCCAGGATCAGGTCAAAGAATCCGTGTCTGGAGAATCCCTCAAGCATATGATCAAAAAATCCGATGCCGGTATCAATGTTGGAATTGCCGGTGCCATCCAGCTCCAGCGTTGCAGTAATATCAGTTTCTTTTGTTTTACGTGTTACAGAAGCGTTTCGGCTCATAACAGATTCCTTTCTTACTCTTCTTCAAATCGTACTTTAATGGAATTGGCGTGGGCAGTCAGACCCTCTTCTTTTGCAAACAGTTCGATATCCTTATGAACACGGGCAAGTGCATCTTTTGAATAGGAAATGATGCTTGTCTTTTTCATAAAATCATCTACATTTAAGGGAGAGAAGAATTTTGCCGTGCCATTGGTTGGCAGGATGTGGTTCGGTCCTGCAAAATAATCACCAAGCGGCTCTGAGGAGTATTCTCCAAGGAAAATTGCCCCTGCATTTTTGATCTTGGTCATGGTTTCAAACGGATTTTTCGTCAGGATCTCCAGATGCTCGCTGGCGATCTCATTGGCAGCATGGATCGCATCCTCCATGGAATCCGCAAGGAAAATGGTACCGTAATTATCAAGTGAGGCCTGAATGATAGCCCTTCTCTCCAGTTTTTCTGTAAACTGTTCAATTTCTGTAACAACCTGATCAGCCAGTTCTCTGCTTGTGGTAATCAGGATCGCACTTGCCAGTTCATCATGCTCTGCCTGGGAAAGAAGATCCGCTGCTACATATCTGGGATTTGCACTTTCATCGGCAAGAACCAGGATCTCACTGGGGCCTGCGATAGAGTCAATACTTACAAAACCAAAGCATGCCTTCTTGGCAAGGGCTACGAAAATATTTCCGGGTCCTGTGATCTTGTCTACCTTGGGAATGCTTTCTGTACCAAACGCCATGGCTGCGATTGCCTGTGCACCGCCTACCTTATAGATCTCATCTACCCCTGCAATATCTGCAGCAACCAGTGTGCCTGGATTTACCTTTCCGTCCTTTCCTGGAGGGGTTGTCATGATAATACGGCTAACACCTGCTACTTTGGCAGGGAGCACATTCATCAGAACACTGGAGGGATAGGCTGCCTTGCCACCGGGAACATAAACACCGGAAATGGCAATAGGCAGGATCTTCTGTCCAAGGATTGTCCCGTCTTCTTTGGGGATGATCCAGCTTGCATGAAGCTGCTTCTCATGAAAAGCCCTGATGTTTTCTGCTGACTTTTTCATAACAGCTACAAATTCAGGGCTGATCTTTGTATAGGCCTCTTCAATCTCTTCCCGGGTGACCTGTACAGTTTCCCTGCTCAGGCTGCAGTGATCAAATTTCTCCGTATAATCAAACAGGGCTTTGTCACCATGCTGTCTTACATTTTCAATGATCTCATTGACCGTCTTTTCATAACCGCCATAGCTTGAAGGACTTCTTTTCTGCAGCTGCAAAAGCAGTTCTTTTCTTGTATTTTCATTCAGATTGATGATCTTCATGAGGCTTCCTCCTGTTGGTATGCTTTCTGTATATTCTTATAGTTCATCATTACCTGTTTCATACTGATTCTCAGGCTTCACACAGAGGCTTCAGCTTCTGGATCAGGCTGCGGATCCGCTCTGTTTCCATCTGCATGCTGACCTGATTGACTATCATTCTTGCAGACAGGGGACAGATCTCCTCCAGCACCTCAAGGCCATTCTCCCTTAAGGTGGAACCGGTCTCTACGATATCAACGATCACATCTGAAAGCCCGACGATAGGACCAAGCTCTACAGAACCGTTCAGTTTGATGATATCTACAGTCTGATGCTTCTTGTTGAAGAAATAGTCTTTGGCAATATTTGGATATTTACTGGCTACGCGGATCCTTTCGTGATGCTTTAACAGCTCTCTGGCCTGTGCAGGACCACAGACACACATCCGGCATTTTCCAAAGCCAAGATCCAGCACTTCATAAACACGTCTGTTTTCTTCCATGATGGTATCGCTTCCGACCACACCAATATCAGCTGCACCATATTCCACATAGGTGGGGACATCAGGTCCTTTGGCAAGAAAAAAACGAAGCTTCAGCTCCTCATTGACAAAGATCAGCTTTCTGGAATTCTTATCCTTCATCTCTTCACAGGTGATTCCTGTTTTTTCAAGAAGCTCCAGTGTTTTATTGGCAAGTCTTCCCTTACCGAGGGCAAAGGTAAGATATCTGTCGTTGTTCATGCTACTCTCCTCTTTCCTGCATATTCTTTTCCGGAACAAGTGCCACCCGGATGCCCTCCTGCCGGAGTTTTTTCGCTTCTCTAAGGGCTGCCCTGAAGCTGTCCTTCGCATAGATAATGGTCCTGACAGATTCCTTTTCAGGCAGCTGTATATTCTGATGGAAAAGAGCCTGCATCAGATCATCGATCACAACCATAAAACCAACAGCCGGTGCTTCCTTTCCGAAACGGGATAACAGATTGTCATAGCGGCCGCCTTTCAGGATCGCATCCCCGACACCGTAGGCATAGGCCTTGAAAATCACACCGGTATAATAATTGTATTTGCTTAACATGCCAAGGTCAAAGGAGATATATTTCTCCACACCGTATTCACAAAGCACCTGATACAATGCAAACAGTCTTTCTACGGCACTTCTGGATCTGTCATTATCGACAATCGCAGCTGCTTCCTTCAGCATCTCTGCACTTCCAAAGAAATCTGTAGTTTTCAGAAGCATTTCCCTGTGCTTTTCGTCAATACCCTTTTCAAGGAGAAGAGCTTCGGCACCGAAAATGTTCTTGCCGGAAATATAATCACGAAGAGAAAGCTCTGTGTCTTCATCCAGTCCTACTTCCTCACAGATTCCCTTAAAATACTCGATCTCACCAATGCTAAGCTGAAATTCCTGAAGTCCCGCTGCAAGCAGGGAGGAAACAGCAAGGGCAATGATCTCTCCGTCAGCTTCCACACTGCCATCCCCCATCAGCTCTGCACCCATCTGGGTGACTTCCTTTAATTTACCCTGCAGATTGCTGGTGTTTGTGAAAGTATTTCCTAGATAACAGAAACGGATCGGTACATCTTCATCCATATAATATTTGGCAGCACAGCGTGCCATGGAAGGTGTGAAATCTGGTCTAAGGACAAGGGTATTACCCTCCTTGTCAAAAAATTTGTACAGTTCTCTGGAAGGTGTAGTCCCGATATCCTTGGAAAAAACATCAAAAAATTCAAAAGTCGGTGTCTGGATATCTTCATAGCCGTAGCTGTTTAACTGTCCATGGATATGTTCTTCTATGGACAGCTTGACAGCGTATTCCTTTCCATAGATATCCCTGACGCCCTCAGGTGTATGTACCGGCTTCTTATTCATGGTGATAAAATCCTTTCTGGTGCAGTATGGTTTTTTATGTATCGCCAAACGCTTTAGAAGATTACAGTGTTAATATGCTACCATGGTAGTGCTTAAAACTATTGTCAGTATAACGAAAAGAGAAATACTTGTCAAATAGTTTATGTATAATCTCGATCCTCAAGATCTTTCTGCAGGATGTCAAGATAAGGAACAAGGATACCATTATGCTTTGGCAGATAATAGTCCGGATTCAGTTCTTCCCTGCGAAAGCTTTTCCGTCCTCCTTCCTTTGCCCGGCTCCAGAAGAACATCAGCATATCAAAGGGCAGATAATAAAATAGATCCAGATGAGTGTAATAGATCAGAAAAAAAGCGATCCCCCTCTGCTTTTCGAAGGCCTCCATAAAGGTCACCTGATGTTCATGGATATTCTGAAGACTGAATGTATCCACAGCACATTCTTTGGCATCAAAACAGACAGGGATCCCCTGAACGGCACCAATATAGTCAACGGTACTTTTCTTATCAAAATAAGCCAGTGTGATATGCCTGCTTGTCTGATCAATATTGATCGGTGTGATCGGCGTTGGAATCTTCTGGATCAGAGCCAGTCCCTTTTCCAGATATTTTTCGTTGGTTCTGTTGATCAGTTCCTCAAGTCCGGCTCCCCTAAGACCTCTGGAATTCCATGTTGTCATCAATATTCTCCTTACCCTTTATCTGCAGAAGCTTTTGAAAGGCATCCGGCTCCGGTGCCGTAAAGCGGTGGATCTCTTCTTCTGCTAAAAGACGGCAGGGTGGAAATTCCAACCGATAAGCATGCAGAAGCTGTCCCCTTCCGGAGATCAGCTTTTCGTAGCGGTGATTAAAAGCGGCTTCCCCATATTTATAGTCCATCAGCAACGGGTGGCCGATGGATGCCATATGTGCACGGATCTGATGGGTCTTTCCGGTGATCAGCTCCACCTCAAGATAAGTCATATCGGAAAAGATCTGAAGTGGATAAAAGCGTGTCTCAATATAAGAACTGTTATCAACAGGCTTGTTAATAACACTTACCCGGTTTGTTTTTTCGTCCTTGACAAGATACCCCTTTAAAGACAATTCTTTTTCCAGCCGCCCTTTTACAAAAAGCCGGTAATATTTCCGTACAGCTCTTGTCTTTATCATTTCATTCAGCTTCTGACTTCCCATAAGGGTTTTGGCACAGATCACAAGTCCACTGGTATTCCGGTCAAGACGGTTGCAGACAGATGGTTTAAAGGTCTGCAGGGACTGTTCTGAAATAGCTTTCTGATAAAGCAGATAGCCGATCATCCATTCATTCAGGGAAAGATCAGAATCACTGGCCTTCTGGGTCAGAATGCCTTCCGGTTTATTCAGAAGAAGCATATGTTCATTTTCATAAATAACAGAAATACCCTTCAGGGATTGAAAGGCTTTTTCATAGGAAGAGCTTTTGGCTTCCTGTGCACCGGCAGCCTTAAATTTCAGAAAGGTCTCTTCTGAAAAGAAAAGCCTTACGGTATCTCCGTTTTTCAGTACCTCGTTTCCGGCAGCCTTTTTACCGTTTAGTTCAATATTCTTTTTGCGCAGCATTTTATAGAGAAAAGAAGAAGCTGCTGCAGGAAGAAGCTTTTGAAGGTATTTGTTAAAACGCTGTCCTGCTTCTGACTCTTTGATCGTAAACTGGTACATAACAGCCTCTCTTACAGGGAAATATCATAAAGGATGACACGGATCTCATCATCCCTCTCAGGTGTTTTGCCATGCTCTGATTTGTTAAGACTCACCAGTCTGTCACAGTATTTGCCGGTATCACGAAAGATCTTGATGGTCATGTCTTTGAAGCCGCCCTGTTTTAACATATCAGCCAGATGTGTTTCGCAGGCCTGTAGATCACATTTGTCATCCTCTGTAAGACCACAAATCGTTTTGCCGTCAACTACCATATGACTGATGGCAAAATTTTTCTTATAGGAGGTAAAATACATGTCAAACATACCAACCAGATCACCGGTCACAGCTTCTGCCTGTTCCTTTACTGCTTCACTGCAGCCCTTAGCCCGGCAGAACATGACATAATTCACAAGGCTTTTGGCAGCCGGCAGGCAGCCAAGAACTGCTACAACCGTAAGCAGATTTTTCCGTGATCCGGTAGAAATAATACCTGCAAACAGAAGTGCCAGGGAAATAATGAAATAAAGAATTGTACGCAGCAGAACAAAAGTCCGCTTTGTTTTAATATAACCATAAGTACCCTTAACTGCTTTTTTCATCTGCTATCCTCTCTATTTTGTGATCTCTGTGAAATCTTCAATATAATAATCAGCAAGCTCGCGCTTTTCTTTTTCCTGATAAACCGAATAGGCATCTGCCACAGCACATACCTTCATACCTGCATTTCTGCCCGCCTGCATACCCGGAACAATATCTTCGAAAACCAGGCAGTGTTCTGGTGAAACACCACATCTTCTGGCAGTTTCCAGATAAACATCCGGCCACGGCTTCCCACGGTTTACCTCGCATCCTGTCACGATACCGTCAAAGTATTCTGTAAGGCCATGTGAAGCAATGATCGCATCCACAAGCTGTCTGGAATTACTGGTAGCGATACCAAGACGGATTCCTTTCTTCCGGCAGAGCGCAAGAAATTCAGGAACCCCTTTTTTCAAGGGCACCTCATTCACGTACTTGTCAAAGGCCATGGCATTCCAGTCTTCCTTCATCTTTTCAATGGGATCCGGAATGGAAAACTTCTGTTTGATATAAACAGCCGTTTCCGTAAAGCTCATTCCTTCAATCTCCTTCTGCAGGGTTTCAGGAAGCGACAGGCCAAATCGTCCCAGATATTCAACATCAATATCATTCCATACCCACATGGAATCTACCAGCGTACCGTCCAGATCAAACAGGACCGCCTTTATATGTTCGAGCATAAGCTGTTTACCTCTTCTTCTGTTAATTCACGGATGCGTCCTTCAGGCAGATCTTCATCCAGCACAAGGCTTCCCATGGAAACCCGCTTCAGATACGTGACGGTAAGACCGATGGCCTGGAACATCCGTTTTACCTGATGGAACTTTCCCTCTGTAATGGTCAGAAGGCAGCTCTTTTCAGATAGCAGCTTAGTTTCCGCTTCCTTTGTCAGTGCCTTTTCTCCGATATCCACACCGATTTCAAGCTTTTTGAGCTCTTCTGGAACAATGGTCAGATCCGTTTCCACATAATAGCATTTTTTCACATGCTTTGCAGGAGAAAGCAGTCTGTGGGAAAGCGCACCGTCATTGGTCAGGAGCAAAAGTCCCACCGTATCCTTATCCAGTCTTCCAACAGGAAAGATATCATCTGAAGGAATGCCATACAGGTCTTTATTGTCATGCTGGGAAAGCTGTTCCTTCAAAAGATCCAGTACGGTTTTATCTCTTAAATCTTCTGTAGCGCTGACAACACCTGCAGGCTTGTTCATCATATAATAAACATAAGGCCGGTAGCGGAATTCCTTACCCCTGTAGCTGACAACCGCTGTCAGTTCATCCACTTTGTCATCCGGCTTAAGCCCTTTCTTTCCATTGATGAGGATCTCTCCCTTCTTCAGGAGCTCCTTCACTTCTCTTCTGGAACCTATATTCAGTTCGCATAAAAACCTGTCAATTCTCATAGCTATAATAATAACACAAACGGAGAAAAGAACCACTCATTTTGTTAAAAAAGAATTCATTTCCATTAACACTGATATGTCTTTTTCTGTTTATGGGAACACTCCTTCTATTCCCGGGGCAATGCCTGTCCTTTGCACTCACAGGCTTAAACCTCTGGTTCCAGAAGATGATTCCATCCTTATTCCCCTTTATGGTACTGTCAGGCATATTGATCCGCATGGATCTGACAGACCGGTTTGTTTCACTGCTCCGCCCTCTGCTCACCCCAGTATTCAGGGTAAATACTGACTGCCTTTATGTGATCATCATAGGGTTTCTGTGTGGATTCCCAATGGGTGCTGTGGCAGTTACAGATCTTTATAAAAAAAGACGGCTTTCTGTTACAGAAGGCGAATTTCTGCTTTCCTTCTGTAATAATATCGGACCGGTTTATTTCATCAGCTTCGCCCTTCCCAGCATGGGAAATCCGCCGCTCCTGCCCTGCCTCTTTGGCATGTATGGCATACCACTGCTTTATGGGATAGTTCTCCGCCATACAAGATACCGCTGTAAGTTGTCTGCTTCCGCAAGAAAAACGCCAGTTCTCTGTCAGGCTTCTTATGAAAAAGAAGCTTCGCTCCTTGCTGCACTGGATGAATCTGTGACAGCCTCCCTGCACAGTATTACAAAGCTTGGCGGTTATATGATCCTGTTCCAGATCCTGAATGTATATCCGTCCCTGTTTCTTAAACAGGGACTGTATCCCGGGATTGCACAGGGACTACTGGAAATATCAGGAGGTCTGGCACTGCTTCAGGATACCTCTCCCTGTATCTCCCTGATTCTGCTTGTATTCTGCGGTCTCTGCTGTCTTGCCCAGACAGGGAGCGTCCTTGCAGGAAGTCCGTTTTCTCTTATCTGTTATTTTAAGAACCGGCTCTGTCTTACCATTCTTTGTGCTCTTTATTACGTCGTTTTCTTTTCTGTAACAGCCTGATGACAAAATAAAGGCTTCCAGTCAGGATCAGACTGACACAGAGGATCAGAAGGATCAGGGAGCCTTTTTCAGCTCGAATTTCTGAAGCTGACATGGAAAGATCCAGTGGAATTCTGGAAAGTGTTTCTGTTTCACTGGTAATTTCCTCCGTTTCCTCTTCCTGTAATGGAATAAAAATGGTAATTGTATTGCTTTCCGTTTTCAGATCATAACCATTGTAAACGCATACCTGCAGATCTGCCGTTTCTTCCTCTGGGAGTGCAACGGTAAATTCATGCTCTGGCAGGGAGCTGTCCCAGTTTTCTCTTGGCCATGGATATAGCTCACTGTATTCTCCCTGGTCAAAGCGATAACAGTAATACTGGATATAGCCATCAGAATCAGATGCTTTCATTTTCACATCTGCTTCCCGTCCATAAGGATCAACAGATAAAAGTTCAATCTGGCAAATTTCCGCTTCTGTCTGATCCGGTCTGTTGATTTCCTTTATGGGAAAGCTCTGGTTCACATGACCGCTGAAATCTTCGCCTGTTTTGGGGGATTTCAGCCCGAAATATTCGGCAGCAGCCTTGCCATCCTCCCGTCCGAACGTTACAAGCTGTTCTTCACTCTGCTGGTAAAAAACCTTGTCACGGGACTGATCCAGATGACAATGCTCGATCAATGCCGCTGGAATCTCAAGGTCTGTACTGGCTCGTAAGATTCCGTAATAATTATCTCCACGGGAATTCAGTCTGGTCTTGATCCCTCTGGAAAACAGACCCATATCTTCAAACCTTCTCATATTGATCTCAGCAAAGCTGCGTCCCTTGCTGTAATATTCTCCAAAAGCAGATACCCAGACTTCAGAACCGTATAAATTATGGTTAACAGAACTGTTAAAGTGAAGACAGAACAGAAAATCGGCATTTCTGTCTTTTGCAAACTGCGCACGCTCTTCTAATGACAATTCCTGATCTGACTCCCTTGTCAGATAGACAACCACATTGTCGTAGTTTTCCAGTTCTTTCTTCATCGCCTTGGCAACGATCATCGTCATTTCTTTTTCTGTATATCCATCTACCTGGGCACCCAGATTTTCTCCGCCATGCCCCGGATCAATCACAATAACGGTATTTCCCTGTAAATCCGGCATAAACTGTTGTCTCCTTTTAAATGTGCGCCGCCAGGCACACTCAAAAAAACCGGCCTGCCCTGTGGCAAACCGGTTTATGCTGTTCCTGTTCTAGATCATATCCAGATTGAGGTCTTCGGAGGAAGACTGTGCTGCCCCAGGATCCTCTACGATGGTATCCGGTTCCGGCGGATTCAGCTCCACACGGTTAGCGTTGACCACGTCATTATACTGATTCAGGGAACTGATAAAGCTGTCATAATGATCCTGCGTGGTTTTCATCGTCTGTGTCAGCAGATTCTCTACGTTGGCGAGAATGCCGTCTGTATACTGCATGGCAGCGCTTCGCATATTGTTGGCTTCAATCGTAGCATTATCCAGGATATCCTGTGCCTGCTTGGTTGCCATGGTGACCACTTCATTGGCCTGTGCATATGCCTGCTGCATGATCTCGTGTTCATTGATCAGCTTATTGGTATGGATCGTAGCATCATTGATCAGTGCCTCAGCCTTGGCTCTTGCATCATTTAAGATTGCTTCTTTGTTACTGATGATCTTCTGATAACGCTTGATCTCATCAGGTGTTTTCATACGAAGCTCTCTTAAAAGCTCATCGATCTCTTCTTTGTCTACAATGATCTTGGTATTGGAAAAAGGCTGATATTTGCAATTATCAATATAAGTTTCGATCTCGTCGATTAACTGCTCGATTCTGCTGCTCATGGAAGAACCTCCCTATTTGTCTATATGATACCCAAATTTCTTATATACCCGCTCAGCCACAAAATCCGGTACTGACATGGAAATATCACCATGAAAGCTTGCAATTTCCTTGACCGTTGAGGAGCTTAAGTAGGCATACTCAAGCTTCGTGGTCAGGAAAACCGTATCAAGTGCTCCTTTGGACAACAGCGCATTGGTCTGTGCATTCTGCAATTCATATTCAAAGTCGGTAATAGCACGAAGTCCTCGGATCACGACATGAACATCTTTGGCTTTCGCATAATCAACCAGAAGTCCACTGAAAGATTCCACCTTTACATTCGGGATATCTTTCGTTGCTTCTTTCAATATAGTAACACGTTCCTCTACAGAAAACAATGGAGTTTTTTGCGTGTTATTCAGTACACTGACAGTCAGCTCTTCAAATATTTCTGCTGCCCTCCTTATAATATCCAGATGCCCGTAGGTTACGGGATCAAAGCTTCCGGGATAGATTGCTCTTTTCATTGTGCCGCCTTTCTGCAGAACACGTGCTTATTCGTCTTATATCTTTTTTCACGGACTATGGTAAATCCAAGTTCTTCTACAAAGGAAAAATCACGATCAAGAGCTGCTTCAGTTATGATGAGCGTATCCTCTGTAATATATTTCTGCTGTTTTAATGCAGAAAACACATTTTTTTCAACCTGAAGCTGATAAGGAGGATCCATGAATACAATATCAACTTCTTTTTCGGAGATCAGGGACAGTGCACTGACAGCATCCTGCTTTAACAATGTTGCCTTATCCTCGAATCTGGTTGTTGAAAGATTCGCCTGGATACAGGCTATGGCATCCTTCGCATTTTCTGCAAAATAAGCATGTCTGGCACCACGGCTCAGGGCTTCGATCCCGATACCTCCGCTTCCGGAAAACAGATCCACAAATATACTTCCCGGAATATCACCCTGTATCATATTAAACAATGTTTCCTTGATTCTGTCTGTTGTTGGCCTTGTATCCATTCCTTCCGGTGTTTTCAACAAAAGACGTCTTGCTGTTCCTGCAATTACCCTCATAATGATCTCCTTTATACTCTGGGTTTCGTTCCTTTCGAATCCCGTCTGCCGGTTTTGATCCTGGACAGATCAAACTGTTTTTCCTTAAATTCTATGACAGGATCTGCCATGCCCGGTCTTGTATAATAAACGTTTTCAACCTGATCCGTACCTGTCAGCTTCATACCTCTGACACCAACGGCTCCCTTTTTCTTCTCCGGTATTTCTTCCAGGGAAAATTTCAGGAAATATCCGTCCTTCGTCTGCAGTATAATATCCTTCTGCTCCTTCAGTACAGATACATCCACGATCTCATCTCCCTCCTGCAGCTTGGTGGATGCAACCATTCTCTTTGATACATCAAATTCGCCACCATCGACGATCTTCATCATGGAAAGCTTCGTAACGAAGATCACACGATACAGATTCAGTGACGTCTGACTGGTAACAGCAATAATATGTTCCTTATCCGAACTGAAGTTACTGATATTATCGATCGGAACTCCCTTATCACGGAATTTTCCATAGGGAATATCGGCTACCTTTACGGTATGGAGCTGGCCTGTATTGGTAAATACACAGACCTTGCCCGTATTCTTACAGGTAAATACATACCGTGACTCGCTGTCAGCAGCTTCCTTATTTCTTTCATAGGTAGCTGTGTCAACACATCTGGCATAGCCAAAGCGATCCATCAGGAAGACAACATCCATCTCTTCCGGTTTCTTTTCTTCATAAACAGCTTCTGCAAAATTTTCAATCTGTGTTTTTCTGGCATGTCCAAAGCTTTTCTTAATGGCATCCAGTTCATTCATGATAACCTGTGCCATGGCATCCCTACGGGAAAGGATGTCCTCATAACGATAAATATTGGCCATGGTCTCTTCATGCTCATTGATCAGTGCCTCCAGCTCCAGGCCGATCAGCTTATAAAGGCGCATTTCCAGGATAGCATTTGCCTGCTTCTCCGTAAACATAAGCTGTGATGCCATGATCTTTGACTCTTTAAACTTGAATTTGATACCCTCTGTCTTACCTTCCACAAGGCATGCCTTTGCCATGCCCCTGTCTTTGGAGCCACGCAGGATCTCAATGATCAGATCAATGACGTTGCAGGCCTTGATGAGACCTTCCTGTATTTCCTTCTTCTCCTGTTCTCTTGCAAGAAGTGTGGTATATTTTCTGGTATTGACCTCATACTGGAAATCCACATTACATTTAATGATTCCCTTAAGACCCATCGTTTCCGGACGACCTCCGGCAATCGCCAGCATATTGACCCCAAATGTATCTTCCAGTCTGGTCTTTTTGTAAAGCATATTTACAAAGTTTTCCACGTCCGCATCTTTTTTCAGCTCTATAACGATACGGATTCCTTCTTTAGAAGACTGATTGGTGATATCCACGATATCCATAGTCTTCTTCTGCTCGGAAAGAGCTGCCACATCCATCAGGAACTTGGCAATATTGGCACCGATCATGGGATAGGGTATTTCTGAAATGACCACATTGGTTCTGCCGGCTTTTCCCTTTTCGACATCCACCTTTCCACGAACTTTGATCTTACCGGTTCCCGTCTCATAAATGGACAGAAGCTCGTCTTTATTGATAACGATTCCTCCGGTCGGAAAATCAGGTCCCTTTATGTACTTCATAAGTTCTGCCGTAGAAACGGATTCATCTTTCATATATGCCTTCACAGCATCAATGACTTCTGAAAGATTATGAGGCGGGATACTGGTCGCCATACCAACAGCAATACCTTCAGAACCGTTTACCAGGAGATTTGGGAATTTTACCGGCAAAACAGACGGTTCTTTCTCTGTCTCATCAAAGTTTGGCACAAAATCAACGACATCCTTATCGAGATCAGAAAGAAACGCTTCCTGTGTCACCCTCTCAAGCCTTGCTTCTGTATAACGCATGGCTGCGGCACCGTCTCCTTCGATATTACCGAAGTTACCATGTCCATCAATAAGCGGCAGCCCCTTTTTAAACTCCTGGCTCATGACAACCAGTGCATCATAAATGGAGCTGTCTCCGTGAGGATGATATTTACCCATGGTATCACCTACGATACGGGCACTCTTACGATAAGGCCTGTCATAGCGGATACCCAGCTCATGCATATCATAAAGTGTTCTTCTCTGAACCGGCTTCAGACCATCTCTGGCATCCGGCAGGGCTCTTGCAATGATAACACTCATGGCATAATCAATATAAGATTTCTGCATCAGTTCAGAATATTCTGTTTTTATGATTTTCTCGTCCATTTACAGTAAAATGCCTTTCTTAAACATCCAGCTCTGCATCAGTTGCATGATCGTAAATAAATGCCTTTCTGGGAGGAACATCAGTCCCCATCAGCATCTCTGTGACTTCAGATGCCATCCTGGCATCCTCGATCTCTACAAGCTTCAGCATTCTCGTATCCGGATTCAGCGTGGTTTCCCAGAGCTGATCCGCATCCATTTCACCAAGTCCTTTGTATCTTTGCAGTGTAAAGGATCCCTTGTGCCGTTTTCTGTATTTTTCCAGTGCCTTATCATCATACAGGTACTCTTCTTCTCCTCTTGACGGCATAGCCTTATAAAGAGGAGGCATGGCAATATACACATGTCCCTCAAAGATCAGCTCTGGCATGAACCGGTAAAACAGAGTCAGAAGCAGAGTGGAAATATGGGCACCATCCACATCGGCATCGGCCATGATAATGATCTTGTCATAACGGAGCTTCGTAATATCGAAATCATTTCCGTAGCCCTCGGAAAAACCACATCCAAAGGCATTGATCATGGTCTTGATCTCAGCATTGGCGAGCACCTTGTCAATACTTGCCTTCTCTACATTCAGGATCTTACCTCTGATCGGCAGGATTGCCTGATAAGCTCTGTTACGGGCTGTTTTTGCACTGCCACCCGCAGAATCTCCCTCTACGATAAAAATTTCACATTTGGAAGCATCCCTGGATTCACAGTTTGCCAGCTTTCCATTGGAATCAAAGGAAAATTTCTGCTTCGTCAGCAGATTAGTCTTTGCCTTTTCCTCTGTCTTACGGATCTTGGCCGCCTTTTCTGCACAGCCGATAATGCTTTTCAGTGTTTCCAGATTTCTATCAAAATAACGGATCAGTTCATCATTTGTCACCTTGCTGACTGCCTTTGCCGCATCCTGATTGTCAAGCTTGGTCTTGGTCTGTCCTTCAAATCTGGGATCCGGATGCTTGATGCTGATCACTGCAGTCATACCATTTCTGACATCTGCACCGGTAAAATTCACATCCTTTTCCTTCAGGATATTCAGTTCTCTCGCATAGGTATTAATGATATTGGTAAAGGCTGTCTTAAAGCCTGTCAGGTGGGTACCTCCCTCTGCATTGTAAATATTATTACAGAAGCCAAGCACATTTTCATGAAATTCGTTCACATACTGGAGAGCACCCTCTACCGTGATCTTATCCACCTCTCCCTTAAAATAGATCACATCATGGAGAACCTCTTTGGATTTGTTCATATCCTTGATAAAGCCAACAATACCATCTGGTTCATGATAGGAGATTTTTTCAGGGATCTCTTTTCTCTTATCCTCAAAATGAATGGTCAGCCCAGGATTCAGATAAGCGGTCTCATGGAGCCTGCTTTTGATTTCATCCTCCTTGAACCTTGTCTTGTCAAAGATTGTATCATCCGGCAGGAAATTAATGCTGGTTCCGGTTCCCTTTGCCCTGCCAACCACAGGTAAAAGACCATTCTCTAACGGGATCACCGGATTTCCTTTTTCGTATTTATCTTCGTAAATATTACCGCCATTTTTTACCCTGACCGTCAGATGGGTTGAAAGAGCATTTACGACAGAAGAACCAACACCATGGAGACCACCACTTGTCTTATAGGCAGAATCATCAAACTTACCACCTGCATGAAGCGTTGTAAACACAAGACGTTCCGCACTGACTCCTTTTTCATGCATGCCTACCGGGATTCCACGGCCATTATCCTCTACAGTAGCAGAACCGTCAGCCTCCAGGGTAACAGAAATTGCATCACAGTATCCGGCAAGATGTTCATCTACTGCATTGTCTACAATTTCATATATGAGATGATTCAGTCCTTTGGTAGATACGCTTCCGATATACATACCGGGTCTTTTTCTGACTGCCTCAAGTCCTTCCAGTACAGTAATACTGGAGGCATCATATCTGGCTTCCTTTTCCATTTCAAAAACCTCTTTCTGTTTCTATGGCTGCAGCTTTTTGCAGCAGGCTACCGCAAGTGCACCGGGGCCAATATGGCATGAAACACTTAAGGAAAGCGGATCTGGCTCTACATTGAACCCGGGGAACTCCTTTTTCAGTTCTTCACAGAAATGAAGTGCATTTTCACGGTTCTTGGTATAAGCAACCTGCAGATAAATATTATCCGGTGCTGCCCCTCCAAAGCGGTTTTCCATATCTGTACGGATGGCATTGACCATCAGTGCCTTGCCCTGTCCTGTTGTCCTCGCCTTGGCAAAGGCATCCAGCTTCTCGCCCTGGATCTGCAATACAGGCTTTAATTTCAGAAGCGTTCCGATCGCCGCCGCAGCCGGTGTGATACGCCCACCCTTTTTCAGATAAAACAGGGTATCCAGCATAATATAAATACTGGAGTTAAATTTATCATTTTCAAGGATCTCCCTGATCTCAGCTGCATTCCGTCCTTGCCCGGCAAGCATCAGAGCATCCATACAGGACTGTTTCTGGGTAACAGAAATACGCTGGTTATTTACAACCTGTACTCTGCCGTCAAATTCTTCAGACATCATCATGGCACTCTGGCAGGAGCCAGAAAGACCGCTGCTCATGGGAATATGCACAATTTCATCATAATCTGTAAGAATTTCCTTCCACAGGTTCATGACAGCTTCTGGAGACGGCTGGCTTGTGACCACGTTTGCACCGGCTTCCAGTTTCTCATAGAACTGCTCCTGTGTCAGGTTCACATCTTCAAAGAACTGTTCTTCATCAATCATAAAAGGCATAGGCAGAACAAAGATCCCAAGCTCTGTTCCCTGTGCCTGCGTAATACCACTGTTACTGTCTGTGACGACTGCCACTTTTCCCATGATTCCATCCCTTTCTTCTAATAAAAAGTACAACATCTAGTGCTTTTTAGGAAAACACACACAAATATATCTTACCGTCAGATACTTCTAAAGTCAACCAGATTTCCAAAGTTAAGGGACAGCCATCCCCTTATACTCTCATGCTCTTTTGCTGTAAGATCAGGATCGTCCATAAGCAGATCCTCTACCAGTTTTCTGACCTGCATCAGCAGGGAACTGTCCTGATAGATATCAGCAACCTTAAAATTCATAATACCACTCTGACGGATTCCGAAAAGATCACCGGGTCCCCGCATTTTCAGATCTTCTTCTGCAATATAAAATCCATCATTGGATTTATTTAATACCTGCAGCCGTTCTGATGGACTGTCTTTTCCACTTCCATCTACAAAAATGCAATAGGATTGTGCTGCTCCTCTTCCAATCCGTCCCCGGAGCTGATGAAGCTGTGCCAGGCCAAAACGCTCTGCATTTTCTATCATCATAACAGTTGCATTTGGCACATTGATCCCAACTTCAATCACCGTCGTAGACACCAGCACGTCAATATTGCGGTTCAGATAAGCTTCCATGATTCGGTCCTTTTCAGAAGGCCGCATCCTGCCATGAAGATATGTCACACGGATCTGTTCCGGCAGCTCCTTTTTTAAAGCTGCTGTATAGGAGATCACATCAGCCACGTCTTCCATATCTTCATTTTCTTCTACCATCGGACAGATCACATAGGCCTGATGTCCTGCCTGTGTTTCCTTTATAAGAAAAGAAACAGCTTTTTTGTGATCCCTTCTGGTAATCACACAGTTTTTCACCGGCAGCCTGTCTGCCGGTTTCTCATCTACAAGTGAAAGATGCATATCTCCATAGAGAATAATGGCAAGTGTTCTTGGGATAGGTGTAGCACTCATGACAAGTACATGCGCCTGTTCTCCTTTTCCAAGAAAGGCTTCTCTCTGACGGACTCCAAACCGGTGCTGCTCATCCGTGATCACAAGAACCAGCTTCTGATAAACCACCTTTTCCTGGATCAGGGCACTGGTGCCGATTACGACATTATAATCACCTTTTTCAATTCCGGCACATCTTTTTTTCTTTTCAGCTGCGGAAACAGAACCGGTAAGAAGTACCGGTTTCACCGGCAGATGATAAGCTTCTGCCATATGGCACAGCTCTTCATAATGCTGTCTTGCCAAAATTTCCGTAGGAGCCATCATGGCTCCCTGACAGCCATTAGCTGCCACAAGGAGAAGCGAAAGAAAAGCAAGGATCGTTTTTCCACTTCCTACATCTCCCTGTACAAGCCTGTTCATGACTATCCCGCCTGTCAGATCATCTTTGATTTCCTGCCAGGTACGCATCTGTGCCTTCGTCAGCTTATAGGGAAGAGCTTCCAGCAATCTGCCGGTGTCGGCAGTTTCCAGGAGAGAAAAGGCTGAAGGAGTTTCCTTTGTGATCTCCTTCTGACGGTGAAGCTGCATAAAAAAAGAAAACAGTTCATCAAAGGCAAGCCGTTTTCTGGCAAGGATCAGGCTCTCATAATCTTCCGGAAAATGGATCTGACGGTAGGCTTTTCCAATGTCAGACAGCTGATATTCCATGCGGATATCTTCTGGAAGATACTCGGCAAAAGACAATCCAGCAAGAGCCATGGAAACAGCTTTGCTTACCATATGAGCCGAAAGTCCTTTTGTCAGGGCATACTTTGGCTGCATGAATCTCATCAGAGCCTGATACTGTTCCTCTGTATAAAGCTTTGGCTGATCCATCTGGATCCGGTTCTTCTCAGTGCGGACCTTGCCATGTGCGTAATAGGACATACCTCTTTTTAGCGTATTTTTCAGATAGGGTGCATTGTAGTAGGTAATGACAAGCTGCCCACTTTCATCCGCAGCTGTTATGGTTCCTACACCAAGAGATGCAAATTTTCGGTACTTGTAATCTCCTGTCAGTGTCAGCTTCAGCGTAACAGGCTCCTGCCCGGCTGCCTGACTGATAGGGATTCTTTCTCCGAACTGTTCATAATCCCTTGGAAAGAAGGTGATCAGATCGTACAATGTCGTAATATTCAGTTTATGAAAAAGTCCGGCCGTCTTTTCACCGATTCCTTTCAGGCTGGTAATATTGTCTGTATACTGCATATGCAAATCCTCTGACAGGAAAAGGACGGCTTTCACCGTCCCTTTTATAAACTGGTTTTATTTTCCTCTTCCTTATTCTCCTGAAACAATATAATAATAGATCGGCTGTCCGCCATACTGAAGCTCAACATCGCAGGAAGGATATGCTGCCTCCACCTTATCACGAAGTGCCTGTGCAGTCTGTTCATCCACATCTGATCCATAATAAATGCTGATCAGTTCCAGGGAATCATCCATCATGTTTTCAATCATCTCAAAGGCAACTGTATCCATTTCTGTGCCAACAGAAAGAATTCCGTGATCACCAAGACCCATATAATCACCCTGTTTGATCTCCTTGTCATCAATCGTGGTATCTCTGACCGCATAAGTAACCTGTCCGGTTCTGACATTACCGATCTCAGCATTCATGGTTTCTTCATTCTCTGCCGCTGAAAGATCCGGAACATAATTGATCACAGCTGTAATTCCCTGTGGAACTGTCTTTGTCGGGATCACAATAATATCCTTATCCTTCACCATGGCCTTGGCCTGATTTGCGGCAAGAATAATATTTTTATTATTGGGGAGAATGAAAACATGGTCAGCATTGACTTTATCAATGGCATTCAGCATATCTTCTGTACTTGGATTCATGGTCTGTCCGCCTTCAATAATATAATCAACACCAAGTCCCTTAAAGATCTCATCCATTCCCTTACCGACTGAAACAGCGATAAAGCCGGTATCCTTATGAGGCATCTGTACTTCTTCCTGTGCAGCCTTCTTCATTTCTTCCTTAAACAGCTTTTCCTGATGCTCCAGGCGCATATTGTCGATCTTCATATTGGAAAGAGCACCATATTTCAGAGCCTTCTGGATCGCAAGTCCCGGATCATTGGTGTGTACATGTACCTTAACAACATCATCATCCGCAACCACTACAATAGAATCACCGATAGATTCCAGATAGGCTTTAAAATCAATTTCCTGCTTTATATTAAAGGTTTTATTCAGAAGAATGATAAATTCCGTACAATAACCGAATCTGATCTCCCGCTCTTCCTTCTGTGCTGTTTCTGTCTGTGGCTTCGCCTGAGTATTCTCCGGGATCGTCAGATCCAGCTCCTTCCCAAGGAATGCATCATAGGCACCCTTCAGCACCTGCATCAGTCCCTGTCCGCCGGAATCCACTACACCAGCCTGTTTCAGAACCGGAAGCATCTCGGGAGTCTTCTCAAGAACCTCATCTGCATATTTGATAATTTCATCAATAAATACGGAAAGATCATCACATCCGTTTTCTGCAAGCTCTCTTGCCTTATCAGCACCGCCTTTGGCAACAGTCAGGATCGTTCCTTCCTTTGGCTTCATAACTGCTTTGTAAGCAGTTTCCACCGCCTTATCAAAAGCTTCTGAGAGGATCGGAATCGTAAGTGTTTCTTCCCCCTTGATCCGTTTGGTAAAACCTCTGAACAGCTGCGAAAGGATAACACCTGAATTTCCTCTTGCTCCACGAAGGGAACCGGATGAGATTGCCTTACACAGGGTTGCCATGTCCGGATCTTCCATAACAGCCACTTCCTTGGCTGCAGACATAATTGTCAGTGTCATATTGGTTCCTGTATCACCGTCAGGTACGGGGAAAACATTGAGCTCGTTGATCCACTCCTTCTTTGCTTCCAGATTTTTGGCTCCAGCTAAGAACATCTTTGCAAGTAACTTAGCGTCAATCGTATTAACCACGAATGTATCCTCCTCTTAGTCAATCACTCTAACACCTTCAACAAAGATGTTTATTTTTTCAATTTCTATACCGGTAAATTCCTCTACCTTGTATTTCACATTGCTGATCAGATTGTCCGTAACAGCAAGAATGCTGACTCCATATGCTACGATCACGTGAAAGTTCAGTGTCAGCTTGTTGTTCTTTATGGAAACATTGATTCCTCTTGTCATGCTGTCCATCTTTAACAGCTTCACAAGTCCGTCTTTCACATTAATGCCTGCCATTCCGACAATACCAAAACATTCCATGGCTACACTGCCGGCATACTGGGCGATTACTTCATTATCAATTGAAACATTTCCCATGTGGGTATTCATTGAAGAAGATTTCATAGGCTGCCTCCTTATTTCTTTCCATATATTTTGATTATAACCTGTATCTTCCAAAAAAGAAACTATAAAATAAATTTAAATTTCTTCTTGCATTATTCTGGGTTTTCTGATATTATACAACTGTTGCGGATATAATCCGCTATTTGAAGCACGCAGATAATAATATGTTAGGAGGTGCAACGATGGCTAAATGTGATATTTGTGGTAAGGGCGTTCATTTTGGTAACAACGTAAGCCATTCTCATAGAAGATCTAACAGAATCTGGAATTCCAACATTAAAAGTGTTAAATGTAAAGTAAACGGAGCTCCTAAAAGAATGCACGTTTGTACAAACTGCTTAAAGTCTGGTAAAGTTGAGAGAGCTTAATAAGCAAGAAATGCGTAATAAAAAACTTCACTGCAAAGTGAAGTTTTTTTATGCTCTTTTTCCTATATCATACTCTTCTTTCAGTTCCTCATAGGCCGCATTGATCAGAAGCACCATCTCATGGTCTCCTGCAATATTATCCGGATGGAACATCTTAAGAAGATCCCTGTATCTCTTTTTGAGAGCAAGCTGGCTCTTTACCCCCTGGAACAGAAGCTTTGCCGTCATCTGGCTGTATTCCATACGACGCACTTTCTCCTCGCCTCTCTTTTCACCGGCAAATTCCTGTTTTTCACGGTTTAATTGTTTGCGTTCTGCATCAAGCTGCAAAAATCCGCTTTTCAGAATATCCATTTTTTTATCAAAAAACAGCTCGTCCTGCTTCAGGCGTTTTCTTTCAACGACAAGTCTTCTGTTGACCTCGTCCATTTCTCTCCGAAACTGCTGTTTTTCTTTCAGGAACTCCTCCTGCCTGTGTTTCAGGTCTTTTTTCTCCGTCTCCACACGGATATTTTCCCTGAACAGCCAGGCCTTCAGTTCATTCAGTTCCTCTTCCCTTCCATCCACCAGCTTCTTTTCGAACTCAGGCTGATGCTCATCCTTTTCTTTAAACATGTCCATGAATCATTCCCGGCGGCCTGATAGATTGCCGCTTTACTTTTAATCACAGTAAAAATTATAGCCTACCAGTAAAAGCAGTCCGATAATGATCAGTGCGATCAGATAGTGATGGGCAAGAAAAAGCATAAACAGCATCCCTACCGCAATCCAGAAAGCAATAAAACCGATCATTTTTTTCATTCTGCTGCTCTCTTTCACATACTTCTTTCTTTATTATATGCAGAAAACCCTTAATTTTTTCTGATTTCTCTAAAAGGATCAGTTATTTTCTTCCTCCGGAAAAGCCACATCTACAGCCTGTTCATCATCGATCATCTCTTCCTTCGGTGCTGTAAATTTATCTACAATATCAGGGATCATATCCAGTACCTTTGTCATGGTATCCTGATTCTTGATGTTAACAAGTTTGGTGCTGCCATTTTTGATCACCAGAACTGCACTTGGTGACATTTTGCCACTGAAGCCCCCGGCTCCTCCATTCTTCTTATCTCCCACACTGGCACCGGCACCAACACCAAAGCTTACGTCTACAAGAGGTACGATCACCGTATCATCCGGAAGCTTCGTTGGTTCCCCGACAACCGTTTTAGTAGAAAGGACCGTATTCATTCCTTTCATCAACGACTCGATCACACCGGTAAAATTATTTTCTGCCATTTTGTACTGCCTCCTTCTTAAATAAACGGATCACTCTTTTCAGATCCTTATCAAAATAAATCTTCGCTGCAATCCTGATCAGGGTAAATGCAGTAATCTTCCCTTTAAATCTAAAGCTGCCCTCCATCACCGGCTTTTCAAAATCGGGGACTACCGTAATACTGTCCCCGATCAGTGGATACAGTATCCCATATATGGAAAGAATCTGTCCTGTAGCTGCAGGATCCTCCATGCCGATTGTAAAGGTACCGGATACCTTCCGTGGAAGAACTATCTTCATGAGCCCTAAAAGCTGTTCCCTGCATAACACAAACGCTCTTTTAAAGCTCTCTGTCTGTAGCATCCTTATATAATATCTGATGTTATGAATGATATGATTTATCTTATCATATATCTTCCGGATTGTGTACTTAATATTTCTGACAGCGGAAAAAAGCTTTCTTACGAAATCTGAAAGGGTTCTTCTGTCATCTCCACCATCCTCATCAGCGGCATTTCCTTCATCAGAAATCTTCTGATCTGAAGCTGTATCTCTGACATCCGATCCGGCTTCCTTTTTATCTGTTTTCTGCTTCTTTTCGTCAGATTCCTTTTTTGCATCTCTGTCGTATTTCTTCTTTTCTTTTGCCGGAAGGATCTGGAAAAACAGTACCTTTACCTTCAGAAATGCCTCTTCCGGATAAATAAAGGATACCCTGACAAGATGTAACAGCCAGGTTACTTTAAGCTGCACATGCACCGGAACAGGATCTCCCGCTTCTCTGTATCCGCTTCCCTGATATCTGACCGGGACAAAAAGGACGATCAGTAAAAGAGCCAGCAGGATCCCAAGGAGTACAAGCAGGACTATGCCCAGGATTTTCAGTATAAGCAGGAGTACTGTCAGTATCTTAATCCCCATAAGCAGCTCCTTTTTCCGTTCTCTTTTTCAGATAGGCATTAATATTGCAGCAGCCGGTAGTCTCAAGGCTTTCCTTTGTCATCTGCATGACAAGCTCTACAGCCTCCTCATAGCTTCCTGAAATGCCCACGATGACCGGTGGGTGGAACCGGTAATATTTCTGCTTCAGATAGGCACAGTGATAGATCTCAAGCTGATCCATGCCGTCCGCCAGACAGATCACATAAATCGAAAGCTGCCCGATATGATTTTTCAGTTTCCATTTGACCTTAGCCGGATTTGTCACAGACTCTCCGACATAAAGATATCTGTAAAACTTCATAGATATTTCCTCATGTATGCTTCCTTATCCCGATCCGCCCCGGATCAGTAGATTGTTTCTACTCCAAAGTAGGCATCAAAAATCCGTTTGGCGATCGGTACCGCATAATCACCGCCGGCACCGGCTCCTTCGATAATAATAGTAACACAGATTTCCGGATCCTCTGCCGGTGCAAAACCGGTAAACCACGCGTGGCTGTCTCCCTTTACCGTACCATATTCTGCAGAGCCTGTCTTTCCAGCCGCTGTATAGGACAGTCCCTTTAGTCTGGAGGCTGTTCCCTCCTCTACAACGTCTGTCATCAGTCCTGTCAGTATGAAGGCTTCCTCCTCTGTCATCAGATTTCCATAGGCATCAGCGTTAAAGGTTTTAATGTTACCGCCAGCGCTGTTCTGTACATGATCAACAATATAGGGTTTCATCAGAACCCCGTTATTGGCAATGGCACTTGTGATCATATTCAGATGAATAGGCGTCATGGCTGTTGTTCCCTGTCCGATAGATACCTGCATCATATCTGCATCTGAAGTCGTATCACTCATATCCACCCGGCTCTGACTGTAATTCATGGACAATGGCAGCTTTTGGTTAAACAGAAGCTGATCCAGGGTTTCTTCAAAATGGCCTCTGTCAAAAGTCAGTCCCATATTCGCAAATGAGGAATTACAGGACTTGGCAAAGGATCTGGTAAAGCCAATCTGTCCGTGTACAGAGCCATGATAACACTGGATCCTGTCTTCTCCCCTCGAAATAGAACCATTACACTGATAAGTATATTGCTGATAAGTATCCGGGTTCTCCCTGATATATTCAAGGGCTGTAACGATCTTAAACGTAGATCCTGGTGGATATAATCCCTGTGTTACTCTGTTTAAAAGAACACCCTTCTGACTGTCACTTCGAAGCTCATCCCAGTTTGCTTCTACCGTACCCGGGTCAAAATCCGGTTTGCTTACCATGGCAAGGATTCTGCCAGTAGACGGCTCAGTCACTATGATCGCACCACGGTAAACACCAAGTGCTGTGGATGCAACCTGCTGGAGCTTTGTATCCAGGGTCGTGTAAACATTATCTCCAGGATACTTATCACCGCTGGCGTCCAGTGCCGCTTTCGTGGAAAGAGGCGCATTCGAATTGATCAGATAATAATTTGCCTGTGCTTCCACACCCATACGCCCGTTGGTTGCGTATCCGACAGCATGAGAAAACAGATTGCCATAAGGATACTCCCTGACCTCATTTCCGTTTTCATCAGTTACCGTCTGTGCCAGCACCTTTCCATCAGCAGAATAAATGCTGCCTCTGCGATTCTGGGATAACAGCATCTGCTGTCTTCCATTATAGCTGTTATTGATCAACTCCTGCTTGTGCGTCACTGAATAATAGGTAATATACCCGATCATGGACAGGAACAGCAGCGTAAAGCCAGCCGTTATGATCATAATCTGTGGGCTTTTTTTCTTTCCTTTATTCTTCTTCCTGTTCAAAGGTTTCTCCGTCTTCTTCAAAATCTAAATCCTCATATTCGTAGACAGGTCTGTCTTTCTTTCTGCCCGCCTGTTTCTTTTTCTTCTGCCTGATACGTTTCCTGCGGTGTTTCTCTTCCTCGGCTTCTTCTTCCTGGATCATAGAAAGACCTTCCGTAATGGAAAACATGATCAGTGTAGTAAGGACAGAGCTTCCTCCATAGCTGATAAAGGGAAGCGTAACTCCGGTCAGCGGAATAAATTTGCAGCCACCGCCAATGGTGAGAAAAACCTGGAAAATATAAGTAACGCCAAGTCCAAAGGCTGTTAACTGATAAAACTTATCCTTCAGGTTCATGGAAATATTCATAAACATGACAAAGCTGCTGACACAGATCAGTATGACACACAGAGCAAACAGAAGACCAAGCTCTTCCGTGATCGCCGAAAAAATAAAATCCGCCTCCACGAAGGGAATGGATTCCGGTGTGCCTTTAAAAAGTCCAAGTCCAAACCAGCCCCCGCTCGTAATCGCAAACAGAGACTGGGTAATCTGATAACCAGTAGAATCAATCACGCTCCAGGGATCCTTAAAGGCCTGTACCCGCACCTGAATATGTGGGAACACACGATAAGCAAGATAGGCAGCCACACTGCCGCCGGATACACCCGCCAACAGATAAAGCCAGTTTCTGCTGGCCACCACTACCATAAGTACATACACCACGAAAAAGATCAGGGCACTTCCAAGATCCTTACTGCAGACCAGAATAATGACATGGGCTGCTGCTATCACTGCTGTTGTAAATACCTCAAAGAATCCGGCTGCCTTATATAAAGCACTGGCCACAAAAAAGACAAAGATGATCTTCACAAATTCTGATGGCTGAAAGGTCAGCCCGGCTATGGTGTAAGAAAGCTTGCTGCCATAGGTTGTCTGTCCAAGAACAAGCACAATGCCAAGTGCCACAATACCTGCCGCTGCATAGATCCATTTCCATTCCTTCAGAAACCTGAAACGACTTACAAAGAAAGGAATCACAAGCGCTATCACCAGAGAGATCATGACTATGATAAACTGTCTGATCGCCTTACCAAGGGAAAGTCTTGTCAGAATCACAAATCCAACTGTCAGAAGCATACACATATTATTGACAAGAAGCCTGTTCGTTTTGGGATAAAGCATCCGGAACAGGATCACAGTCGCATACAGCACGATCTGCTGAAAAGCATAAAAGAACAGATACGTGATATCTCCCGTTTCAAAGCAGATCACAATAAAGCAGCTAAAATGCAGACCAAACATAAGTATATTCTGTCTCGTGTAAATGCCGTTTCTGTCGCTTTCTTGTTTTTTTCTGAAAACTGCAAAGCTTTCATAAGTATATAGTGCAATCAGCAGCGTTATAACATATTTTGAAAACTCGCTGACGTATAACTCCATTTATTCAACTCCCCGTTTGTAATGTCCTGTTGTAAAATCCTGATAAAATGGCTGCCTTTTTTCTCCTCTGACCAGCGCTGTAAAATACGAAAGAACCTTTTCTGTTTCCCCCGCCGTCTCTGTGGTAAAGTCAAGCCTTCCGGCAGATACCGGAAATGTTCTGTTCATTAGAAGCGTATGTAGTGACAGCGGTACAGAATTATAAAGAATATTATAACAGGAGCTGCATTCATGATAAACCGGGAATGTCTTCCGGTACCGGTCTGTTAATGTAAGATAACCCGGTACATGGGTACATTTTCCGGAAGTTTTCTGCAGGCACCCCGCACTGACCATCATGGGAAAGCGCCCATATATCTGCAAAGAAGGCCTTCTGATATCAGCATTCTGTATCAGAGTGTACAGTTCCTTTCCATTCAGTTCAATCGGCAGATAGCTTTCTTCTGCATATTGCTGAAGAACAGCAAATGACCTGCTGTTCCACACATAAAGACCACTGTCTGTTACTATATGACCTGTATAGTTCATTTCCAAAAGGCAGGAAAGCATTTCCATATTTCGTACAAGACATCCATCAATAAATCCCTGCGTTGTCAGCTCGATAAGCTGTCTGCATTCGCTGTCACAGGTCTGTCGGCTGACATAGGGAAGTGCCAGATATACCTCACCCCCGCCTGCCTGTCTGTACAGGGAAAACAGTTCTGTCACAGAAGGATCTTTCGTGAGTGCCAGTTCCACATAAAGCCTTGCTGCCTCTCCCCTCTTTTCAAGGCAGGTATGGCATACTGCCTGCAGCTGCTCTTTCTGTGTCACAAGGACATGAAGCTGCGTTCCTTTCAAAGACGGAAGTGCCTCCTGTTCTTTCCGGACACTTTGTACCTTCTGTACGGCAGCTCTGTCTGATAAAGAATCCTCTTCAAATGGCAGTGGATGTCTTTCCTTTACGGCGTCATCCCACAGAAAAAGTGATTCAAAAGCCTTCAGGGCATCCCTCCGCAGCTGGTTTTGCCTGCTAACAGGCATAAAAATATCCGGATCCATGGTGATCTGCACATCTGCAACTGTAAAAAATGTACCGCCGCATTTCCGGAGCTGTTCAACCACCTGTTCTTCTGATAATGGCCTGTTTTTGGCTTTATCTACAATATCACCTTCAGCGGCTGTAGTCGTGATACCGTCCGTTACAGTAAGGATGGCCTGTTCACCTGCATGAAATACAGCAGACAGAGAAACCTCCTTTCGAACCGGCTTCTCAATATACTGTTTCCGGACAGCCTGAAGAAGTGACTCGTCAGCACCATTATAGGAAGGTGAAGAAATCGTAATCATATCCCGTCCATTATGCTTCTCATAGTAGCCTTCCGAAAGACTGCTTCGCAAATATAAGGATTTCAGCTTCTGAATATCTTCTGCCGATACCGCATACAGTGCTTCTTTCCCTTCCTGCTTCAGGGCTGTATAAAGATTCATGTATTTCCGGTAGATTGCAGTCACACCGGCTGCATATTCCGGTTTTTTCATACGGCCTTCTATCTTAAAGGAATCAATCCCGGCATCCATAAGCTTCGGAATCAAATGGATCGTACACATATCTTTCATGCTTAAAGGATATTCCTCCCTGCCGTCCTCTACGTGATAGGGAAGTCTGCAGGGCTGTGCACATCTGCCACGGTTACCACTTCTGCCTCCCAGGATACTGCTGAACAGGCACTGTCCGGAATAGCAGTAGCACATGGCTCCATGGATAAAGGTTTCCACCTCGATATCTGCTGTCCGCTTCATGGTAATAATTTCCCGCAGGGACAGTTCCCTGGCAGGAACAATACGAGATGCGCCAAGTGACTTCAGCAGCTTCGCCCCGAAAGGGCCAGTAATGGTCATCTGGGTACTGACATGAAGGGAAAGACCTGGGAAATGATCTCTTATAAAAAGAAAGGCACCCAGATCCTGTACGATCACAGCATCCAGTCCTGCTTCATAAAAGGGTATCAGAAACTGATAAAGTGCTGGGAATTCCCATTCCTTTACCAGTGTATTGACAGTAAGATATATTTTCTTCTGGAGGGTATGGGCATAACGGATCCCTTCGCAGATTTCTTCCTGAGAAAAGTTATCTGCATATGCTCTCGCCCCAAAGGCACTGCCACCAAGATAGATGGCATCTGCACCTGCTGAAAGGGCACCTGTCAGCGCTTCATAATTTCCTGCCGGTGCCAGTAATTCTGTTTGATTCATAACTGCCTCAATAATACGGATCTGTAAAGCTTACGGAACCTCTTTCATACAAAGTCTCCAACAACTTCTCATAATGTGACAAAAGCTGTCTTCTTGAGACAGCTTTCTTTCGTAGATCCGTTCTTTTATTTATACTATTGCTGTTTTTTTAATTCTGTTTCCAGTCTGACGATCTTCCTGGCACTGTCATTGACTTCTGTCTGGAGACCCTTGATATTTTTCTCCATATTCTCCAGCTTGATCTGGGAAGCAATGAGCTCATGCTTCAGATTATACAGCTCCTTCTCCTTGCTCTGGATCTCTTCTTCCAGCAGGGAAATCTGTTTCTTCGCCTTAAAATAATCATCAGCCAGATTGAGCTGCATCAGTACATTCTGGGTATCCTGGGGCTGACGTCTGAAAGACTCTACTTTGTTGTACTCAGACAGCTTGTTGTTGATATAGGAGGCCACTTTCTGCAAATATTCTTCGCTCTCATAACCACTCAGTGTAAACACCTTACCACCGATGATAACCTCTGTATCTGTCTTCACTGACATCCCCTTCACCCCTTTGTATATATTGAGTTAATTATACGCATATTAACCGGGAATTTCAAGTCCAAAATGGTGATAAACAAGGTCTGTCACTACACGTCCTCTGGGAGTTCTGTTCAGAAAGCCATTTTTGATCAGATAGGGTTCATAAACATCTTCTATGGTACCGGCATCCTCTCCAATGGCTGCCGCCAGTGTATCAAGACCTACCGGCCCTCCCTGAAATTTATTGACCATGGTAAGCAGCAGATTCCTGTCAATATGATCAAGCCCCATAGGATCCACATCCATCAGATTTAAGGCTGTTACTGCTACGTCCTTTGTGATCACACCGTCATATTTCACCTGTGCAAAATCCCTGACTCTCTTCAGTATCCGGTTGGCGAGACGCGGTGTTCCCCGGCTCCTCCTTGCCATCTCCATCGCTCCGTCAAAATCTACCGGTGCTTCCAGTATCCTTGCTGAATGCAGAATGATCTGCTGAAGTTCTTCCGGTGTATAGAATTCAAGCCGGTGGATGATCCCGAAACGGTCACGGAGAGGTGCAGTTAAAAGACCTGCCCTGGTGGTTGCTCCGATCAATGTAAACTTCGGAAGATCAAGACGAATTGATCTGGCTGCCTGTCCCTTACCGATCATAATATCAATGGCATAATCCTCCATAGCCGGATACAGAACTTCTTCCACCTGCCTGTTCAGTCTGTGGATCTCATCTACGAAGAGAACATCCCCTTCTTTCAGATTGTTCAGAATCGCAGCCATTTCCCCTGGCTTCTCGATGGCTGGTCCACTGGTCACCTTCATATTGACCTGCATTTCATTGGCAATAATACCTGCCAGCGTCGTCTTACCAAGCCCAGGCGGTCCATAAAAAAGAACATGATCCAGTGGATCCTGTCGTTTCTTTGCCGCTTCAATATAGATCTTCAGATTTTCTTTGATCTTGGACTGTCCAATATAATCATCCAGCTGCCCTGGACGGAGAGATCCTTCTACACGGATATCTTCCTCCTTCAGGCTGGTTTCTATCATTCTTCCTGCCATGCTTCATTTCCTTTTCAGAATTTAGAACATATTTTTCAGAGCCAGCTTCAGGATCAGCTCTGCATCTGCATCCTCGGGGATTTCTGCCTTCCTTATCGCCTTAAGGGCATCTGCCGGGCTGTATCCAAGCGCTGTCAGTGCTTCTACAGCTTCACTTCTGGCACTGTTTCCATCCTGTTCCATACCTTCAGCATATGCAGCTTCTTCCCGGCCGATTGCGGTATCCCTCATGGAGATCTTATCCTTCAGGTCAAGGATCACCCTGCCTGCAGTCTTGATACCGACACCAGGTGCTTTGGCAATCGCTTTGGCATCCCCGGAAAGGACAGCAAACCGCAGATCATCTGCACTCATCACAGACAGGATTGCAAGACCTCCTTTAGGACCGATTCCACCTACCGTAATAAGCTGTTTATAAACAGCCAGTTCATCCCTTGTAAGAAAACCATACAGCCAGATTGCATCCTCACGTACACTTGTATAGGTATAAAGCTTAGCTTCTTCTCCAATCCCCGGGAGTTCACCGGCTGTTTTCCCTGAAATACGGATATTGTAACCCATACTTCCGGTATCTATCACAACACTTTCTTCTGTAATTTCATCAATGATCCCCCTGACAAAAGCAATCATCCTCTGTTTCCTCCGTTCATACCCTTTCTGGCTGCCGGCAGCACAAGTACTGCCACACTGCCGATCACCATGCCGGTACCAAGGCCTGCGATCAGCAGAAAGGGAATATAATATACAATGCCATAGGTGCTCACGATCACACATGCAACCAGGAGCTGGCCGGTATTATGCATCGCACCTCCGACAGCGCTGATCACCGGAAGATGGAATCTTCCTGATTTTTTCATCAGTGCCATGGTAAAAAAGCTGATCAGGGCTCCTGCAAGATTATACAGGATCACTGTAAGATTTCCAAATAACAGACCGCTTAAAACAGCCTTTGATATCGTAAGGAGAAGCGCATTCCTCTCCCCCACCAGATACATGGCAAGCACAACTGCCAGATTGGCAAGTCCGATCTTGATCCCAGGTATTCCTATTGGGAGCGGAATCAGGCTTTCCACATAGGATAAAATTAAAGCAAGGGCAAGTAAAAGTCCCATTACTGCAGTTCTCTTCATCTGTGCCTAACCGGTGACCGCATCCATGTCACTCTCCCTTTCTGAATGAACGGATAGAACCAGCCTGTGTGGCAGACAGATGATGCTCTCCCCATCCCTTGCTATGGCTTTTGAGCGGACACAGATCTTATCCGGACAGTTGGCATCAGAGATTTCCGCACTGCCGTCTCTGATCATCAACAAATTATAATGTGTCCGTTCTTCATTCCACAGCGTAACGGTAATATCCTCAGAAAGAGGATAAGAAGCTGTCACACTGCCATCTCTGATCACAAGGACACTTTCCTCTCCCGAAGACTGCCTGTCCCTGATTACATTGATCAGAAAAAAAATGGCTGCCAGAAGAAGAATGATTCCGACAATAAGCAAATCGCCCTTCAGCTTCTGAAACAATGTCTGCCTCTCCATATACGATACTGGTATCTCCTGTTCACATTCTTGCAAAACCATATTGTTATATTATCATAATCGAACATATGTTTCAAGCTTCTCTGGTATTTATTTTCTTCTTTTTCTGTGCTAAACTGATCAGGAATACAAAACCGTTTTTAAGAAAGGGAAAACAACAGATGAAATTAATATTCGTTCGACATGGGGATCCTGACTATGCACTGGATTCCCTGACAGAAAAAGGCTGGCGTGAGGCAGAAATACTGGCAGAACGGATCAGCAGCTTTGACGTGGATGACTTCTACTGTTCTCCTCTTGGCCGTGCAAGAGATACCGCTTACTGTACACTGAAAAAAATGAACCGTAAGGCAAAGATCCTGAGCTGGACACAGGAATTTAATTATCCGATCGATGACCCTGTTACCGGCAGGCATGGTGTTCCATGGGATCTTGTCCCTTCTTCCTGGTGTAATGATATCCTTATGCTGTCCAAAGACGGCTGGGTTCAATCTGATATCATGAGCCAGAATCCCGATATTGCAGTCCATTATCAGGATGTATGTAAGCAGCTGGATCAGTTTCTTGAAAAATACGGCTATGTACGGGAGGATAATTTTTACAGAGTTCCCGGTAAAAAGGAAGTATTCATTTCCAGAACCGTTTCTCCTGACAATCAGGCCAATATCAGTAACCAGCTGCAGCATGGCAGGGAAAAGGTTGTCGTTATCTTCTGTCATCTGGGTGCAATCTGCATTATGCTGTCCCATTTGTTGAATATCCCCTTCCCACTTCTTGCACATGGATTTTTCCTGCCAACTACCTCCCTGACTATTCTCGGTACCGAAGAACGCTGGAGCAATGAAGCTTATTTCCGCGTGCAGGTCATGGGAGATGTATCCCATCTGCTGCTTGCAGGAGAGCCCATATCCAATGCCGGTTCCTTTACGCCTGTTTTTCAGCAGTAACCAAAAGGCTGCGAGATTACTCGCAGCCTTTTAAATCTTCTTATTCTTCCGCTGTATCTTCTGTGCCATCCATCTCATCAGACTCTGCTGTGCCAGTATCACTGGTCTCATCTGTACTGTCAGAACCATCTGCTGCAGTACTGTCTGAAGAACTGTCTGTTGCGGTCAGATAATTCAGATGTCCCTTCTGATCTGATACCTCAAATTTCTCAGTCAGAGAAGAAAGGTATGCCGCTGTCGCATCAGAAGCCATGGAATCAGAAATTTCACTGTCTACTGTTTCAGCATCATAGTATCTCTTGATAAATTCAACTACATAATACTGATGATTGTCAGTGTCCTCGATAACTTCGATATCCCCCTCTGCTCTTGTATCATCAAACAGAAAATCCTGAATAACAGAAGGAGCATAGGATTTACGCTGACCTTCCTTCAGCGAATAATCAGACTCAGTATCTTCATAATTTGCTTTATCATCTTCAGAAGCATTCTCAGCACACAGTGCATTGAAATCTCCACCGGCCTTACGCTCTGTCAGAAAAGCATCTGCTTTTGCTTTCAGGTCATCCATTGCTGCTGCAATATCATCCTCTGTAGCATCATCTGCAAGATCAGCCTTGAAAACAAAGCTTCTGTAATCCACATCATCATAAGACGCCGGGTCTGCCTCGTAAGTTGTCTTGATCTCTTCCTCTGAAGGCGCATTCTTTGCAAGCAGTTCCTGATAATATGCATTGGTAAGAAGTGCATCCTCAAGGAAAGGCTTGATATTCTTCTCAGTAGCATAATCACCAAAGGTTTCTCTGTAATAAACAGAAAGTGTCTCAGCAGCTGAATCGGCAGCCGATCTGAACTGCTCTATCTGACTTTCGTATTCCTCCGTACTGTCATAGGTAAAACCATTTGCCTGTGCATCCGCTTTCATCGCATAAGTGGAAACAATCTGCTGTACAGCCATCTCCTCAAACAGATCCTTCCAGGTCAGGTTCTTGTCCTGATCATAGATCTGCTCTGCCGGATCCTTGGATGTATCAAGACCCATATAAGAAGCAATGGAACCATATGTGGAAAGATAACTATTTACAACGGAATGATAATAATAATCAAATTCCAGCTTGCTGATATTCTCTTCTCCTACCTGGATATAGGTTCCGTGAAGTGCTGTCTGTTTCTTAACGATACTGGATCCAAAACCAATTACAATTGCCAGTACAATAGCGATACCGATCACAGCTGTAACTGTTTTGAAGATCTTCTCGTCACGTCTGTCCCTTTCTTCTTTCGCCTTTCTGGCTGCCATTTTTTTGTCATAACGGGTCTGAACCTTCTGCTCTGTTACCTCAGGTTCATTTTTTTTTGCCATTTGTAGAGCTCCTCCTTAATTCTTTCTCAATAACTACAGAACCTATTTTACTTCTGATTGATATAATTAACAAGTCCCTCTGCAGCAATTATTTTTTGCATGAATTCAGGGAATGCCTGTCCCTGATAAGTTGTGTTCTTTGTGATATCAGTAATCACACCGGTATCAAAGTTAACGGAAACCTCATCCCCGTTCTCAATCTCTCTGGCTGCTTCCTTACATTCAATAATGGGAAGTCCGATATTGATCGCATTGCGGTAGAAAATTCTGGCAAAGGTTTCCGCGATGACGCAGCTTACACCTGCAGCCTTAATGGCAATAGGGGCATGCTCTCTGGAAGAACCGCAGCCGAAATTTTTGTCTGCCACGATAATATCTCCCTTTTTTACATTTTTAATAAAATCCTTATCAATATCCTCCATACAATGTGCAGCCAGTTCCGCAGGATCTGAGGAATTCAGATATCTTGCAGGAATGATCACATCTGTATCTACGTTATCTCCGAATTTAAATACGATTCCTTTTGCTGCCTTCATAGTCTTCGTCCTTTCCTTCTCTACGCATCTAACTTTCTGGGATCTGCGATCTTACCTGCAACGGCACTTGCAGCAGCTACTGCAGGGCTTGCCAGATAAATTTCACTCTTTACATGTCCCATACGGCCTACAAAGTTACGGTTTGTGGTAGAAACGCATCTTTCATTCTCTGCCAGGATACCCATATAACCACCAAGGCAGGGTCCGCAGGTGGGTGTACTGACTACGGCGCCGGCTTCGATAAAGGTCTTTAACAGACCCTCTTCCATGGCCTGCAGATAAACAGCCTGGGTAGCAGGGATTACGATACAGCGCATTCCCTTTGCAACATGTCTGTCCTTAAGGATAGATGCTGCAATTCTCATATCATCAATCCGTCCATTGGTACAAGAGCCGATCACTACCTGATCGATGGCGATATCTTCTGTAATCTCATCTACTGTCTTTGTATTCTCCGGAAGATGAGGAAATGCCACGGTAGGCTTTAACTCAGAAAGGTCAATGGTATACTCCTCATCATAAACAGCATCCTCATCTGCTTCATATACTGTAAAGGATCTGGTCGCATGCTCTTTCATATAAGCGACCGTCAGATCGTCTACCGGAAAAATACCATTCTTGCCGCCGGCTTCGATCGCCATATTGGCAATGGTAAATCTGTCATCCATGGTAAGATTTCTGATACCATCTCCAACAAACTCCATGGACTTGTATAAGGCACCGTCTACACCGATCATGCCGATAATATGCAGGATCACGTCCTTACCGGAAATCCATTTGGAGGGCTTACCTGTCAGATTGAACTTAATAGCTCCCGGCACCTTGAACCATGCCTTACCCGTTGCCATGCCGGCAGCCATATCGGTACTTCCAACACCTGTCGAGAATGCACCAAGTGCACCATAGGTACAGGTATGGGAATCTGCCCCGATGATCACATCGCCGGCTACTGTCAGTCCTTTTTCAGGAAGCAGGGCATGCTCAATTCCCATTTCTCCTACTTCAAAATAATTGGTAATTTCATTACGCCTTGCAAACTCTCTGACACATTTGCAGTGTTCCGCAGATTTAATATCCTTATTGGGAACAAAGTGATCAGGAACAAGTGCGATCTTGTCCTTATCAAAAACTCCCTCGGTATTCATCTTTGCCATTTCCTTAATGGCCACCGGACTGGTAATATCATTTCCAAGCACCAGATCCAGATCTGCTTCGATCAGCTGTCCGGCTTCTACCTTCTCAAGTCCGGCATGTGCTGCCAGAATTTTCTGGGTCATTGTCATTCCCATGCTTATTTCCTCCTGATAGAAAGAACCCTGTGCCAGAAGTTCGGCACAAGGTTCATGTCATTTTTATAGAACTGTCATACCTTTAGTTATTGATCAGTTTGTCGCTTTCGTTGTTCCAGCTGTAAAGCTTACGGATCTCCTTGCCAACCTGCTCTGAAGGATGCTCTGCAGCAAGCTTTCTCATGGCCTTGAAATGAGCCTGTCCGCCCGCAGGAGACATATCAAGCAGGAAGTCCTTTGCAAAAGTACCATCCTGGATATCCTTCAGGATCTTCTTCATGGTCTTCTTGGTTTCATCTGTAATGATCTTGGGACCTGTAATATAATCACCATACTCTGCTGTGTTGGAGATGGAATATCTCATTCCCTCGAAGCCTGACTGATAGATCAGATCTACGATCAGCTTCATTTCATGGATACACTCAAAGTATGCATTTCTCGGATCATAACCAGCCTCGCAGAGAGTTTCAAAGCCAGCCTGCATCAGTGCACATACACCACCACAAAGAACTGCCTGCTCACCAAAGAGGTCTGTCTCTGTTTCTGTACGGAAGGTTGTCTCAAGAACACCTGCTCTTGCGCCACCGATAGCAAGTGCATAAGCCAGTGCCATCTCAAGTGCCTTACCTGTAGCATTCTGATGAACAGCAACCAGACAGGGAACACCCTTACCAGCCTGATACTCGCTTCTTACAGTATGTCCAGGTCCCTTGGGAGCGATCATGGTAACATCGACATCCTTAGGCGGAACGATCTGTCCGAAATGAATATTGAAACCATGTGCGAACATCAGCATGTTGCCTGCTTCCAGGTTGGGCTCGATATCCTTCTTATACATTGCTGCCTGCAGTTCATCATTGATGAGGATCATAATGATATCAGCCTTCTTTGCTGCTTCTGCTGCAGTATATACTTCAAATCCCTGTGCCTCAGCCTTTGCCCAGGACTTGGATCCTTCATAAAGACCGATAATTACGTGACAGCCGGACTCCTTTGCATTCAGTGCATGGGCATGTCCCTGACTGCCATAACCGATAACTGCGATTGTTTTTCCTTCAAGAAGGGAAAGATTACAATCCTCCTGATAATAAATATTTGCCATTTTCATGACTCCTTTCTTATAAATAGGTAACATTTTCTGAACCTCTGCCAAGTCCGGCAATACCGGTTCTGGCAAGCTCCAGAATTTCATATCCATCAAGGAGATTGATGAAAGCATCAATCTTATCCTGATTACCTGTCAGTTCAACGATCAGACTGTCAGAAGCCACATCAATGATCTTCGCACGGAAAATATCTGCAATGGAGATCACACCCTGCCTCTGGTCGCATCCTGCCTTTACCTTGATCAGTGCCAGTTCCCTGTAAACACTGCTGTCCGGCTTCAGCTCCTTCACATCGCGGACATCCACGAGCTTGGAGACCTGTTTTTCAATCTGATCCAGAATCTCATCATCCCCTGAAGCGACAATGGTGATCCTTGTAAAACGAGGGTCCGCAGTTACACCTGCAGTAATACTCTCAATGTTATAGCCTCTCCTTGAAAACAGACCTGAAATACGGCTTAACACACCTGAGGTATTGTCAACAAGAAGCTGAAATACTTTCTTATGCACGTAAGACTCCTCCTTAACTTTTATCCAATATTTTAGCAACTGACGTTATAAAAGTCAATTGTACCATTTTATCCAATTTTGTTGATCTATTTTATCATTTTAGATCTGTTTCATTGCATTTCTGCAGCGCCAGTGTACCGGTACGTGCCACCTCCACGATACTGACTGACTGGAACATGTCGATCAGAAGCTGTGTTCTTTCAGGCAGATCACACATCTGGATCAGCATGAGATTTTTAGACATATCCACGATCTGGGCATGCATGATCTCGCAGATCTCCATAATGTCTCTCCGGTTCGTCTTGTTGTACTTGACCTTGATCAGCATCAGTTCACGGCTGATACTGCTTTCCGTATCAAAGGTTTTTACCTTGATGACATCCAGCTTTTTATTCAGCTGTTTTTCGATCTGTTCTATGGTTCTCTTGTCCCCGCTGCTCACGATTGTCATGCAGGAAACATCCTTCGTATCCGTTTCTCCTACAGCAAGCGAATCAATATTAAAGCATCTCCTTGAGAAAAGACCTGCCACCTTGCATAGTACACCGGATCTGTTTTCTACCAGTACAGAATATATTTTCTTCATGATACTTCTCCTCCTACTTTACAAGATCCATCGGATTGATCAGACACTCAAGAAGCATGGACTTATCTTCCCTCAGAAAAGCATCGACCGTTTCCTGTGCATGATCCATATTCTCAAGTCTTGCAAAGTCCATGCCATAAGCCGCAGAAAGCTTCTCAAGATCCGGACTTCCTGACAGATCTACAACAGAATAATGATCCTTATAGGTATAATGCTGATATTCACGTACCATACCAAGATAATTATTCTTAAGGACAACGATCTTGACAGGAATATGATGCTGGTTCATGGTTGCCAGCTCCATCATGGACATCTGGAAGGATCCATCACCGCAGACTGCAACGACCTGCCTCTTTTTATCTGCCAGCTTGGCTCCCATAGCAGCCGGAATGGAATACCCCATCGTCCCCATACCGCCGGAAGTCAGGAACTTTCCATCTCTTACTATATGGTAGCCGCAGGACCAGATCTGATTCTGCCCTACATCTGCCACATAAATGCCATCTGCCTGCATTTTCTCTGACAGCAGGGTGATAAAGGCTGCCGGATCTACATAGGATGGATCCGGATTTCTCTTTGGCACCATAGTTCTGCGGTAGGTATCCAGTGTAGTAAGCCATTCCTGATGTTCACAGTCAATAGTAAGCTCAAGAAGATCTCTGAAGATATGCTTTGCATCTCCGACAAGTGGAATGGCTGCTCCAACATTTTTACCGATTTCTGCAGGATCTACATCAATATGGATCAGTACCTTATTTTCCGTGATCAGATCCGGCTGGCTGACTGCCCTGTCAGCCACCCTTGCACCCACCATAATCAGAAGATCAGATTCATTCATTGCACGGTTAGCATAAGGCTTTCCATTATTTCCAACCATCCCAAAGTAAAGAGGATCCTCAGTTGGCATAACACCAATCCCCATCATAGTAGAAACAACAGGGATCCCATACTTCTGTGCAAAGCTCCTAAGCTCCGTTTCCGCATCGGATAAAAGAACACCACCCCCTGCACAGATGATCGGTTTCTTTGCTTTTTCAAGCTGGGATGCTACTTTCTTGATCTGTACCATATTTCCCTTTACCGTAGGCTTATAGGTTCTCATGGATACACGTTCCGGATAGGAAAACTTTTTTATCTCCGCATTCTGGATATCAATGGGAATATCGATCAGTACAGGTCCTTTTCTGCCGGTACTGGCAATATGAAAGGCTTCCTTGAAAATTCTCGGAATGTCATTGACATCCTTTACCAGATAACTGTATTTTACAAAAGATTCCACAGCACCTGTGATATCTGCCTCCTGAAACACATCACTTCCAAGAAGCTCTGAATTTACCTGTCCTGTAATACAGATCAGAGGGATGCTGTCGGCAAAGGCTGTGGCAATTCCTGTGATCACATTGGTTGCACCTGGACCGGAAGTAACTGCACAGACTCCTGGTCTTCCTGTCACTCTGGCAAGTCCGCTTGCCGCATGGGCTGCATTCTGCTCCGTTCTGACAAGAATGGTTTCTATAGAAGAATCCAGAATGCTGTTATAAAATGGACAGATTGCCACACCAGGATATCCAAATACATATTTTACTTTTTCTTCTTCCAGACATTTAACGATTGCATCTGCACCTATCATATTCGTTTGTTCCTTTCCCATTTCTGTATCATTACCCTGTAAGAGGGGCTTACCTGTTATTTCTTAAACTTCCCAAAGAATTTAGCCATGGGTTCCACTACATCACCAAGATCCTTGATGGCACCGTTCAGTCCTTCAAAATCAATAGCCTCCAGTTTTTTCATGACCTGTTCAATGGATACAGCATTTTCGGTAACAAAGGTATCCATATTTTCACTCATACTGGTTACAGCATCTGTCATCTCATCCACGCCTGCAAGAGCATCCTGTGCCTGCGCTAAAGTCTCTTCTGCTTCTGCGGCCACGCCGTTCACCTGGTGGATGGTCTTCAGCAGTGACGGAACCAGTATAAGAAGTGCAATCACGACAGCCATTGCCAGTATTCCTCCGCATATAGCACTGATCCTGGCATAAAAAACCTGTTTTTTCGTCTGCTCTGCAATCCTTTGCAGCAGCTCATCCCTTGTTTCGTCCATATTTCCTCCTAGTCCTGTATTCCCAAAAGCCTTTTTGCCACAACAACCGCTTCTGCCGCATCCTTGGAATAAGCATCTGCTCCGATCTCTTTTGCATATTCCGGTGTGATGACAGCCCCGCCGATCATAATCCTGACCGGAATCCCTTTCTCATGGACATAATCAACCACATGTTTCATTTCCTGCATGGTTGTCGTCATCAGTGCTGATAATCCGATGATTGCCGCATGATTGGTCAGTGCTGCTTCAGCGATCGCTTCTTTTGAAACATCCTTTCCAAGATCAATCACATGAAAGCCATGGTTTTTTAACATAAGTCCTACCAGATTCTTGCCAATATCATGAATGTCTCCCTGCACCGTAGCAATAACAACCGTTGGCATATCTCCTTCTGCCCTCGTTCCTGCAAGAAGGGGCTCCAAATATTCAATGGACAGCTTCATGGCCTCTGCACTGGCTATAAGCTGGGGAAGGAAATATTTTCCCTGATCAAACAGCTTTCCCACTTCATCGATTGCCGGCAGCAGCATTTCATTTAAAAGAACAGACGGCTCTTTACCTGCCTCTATTTCTTCTTTAGTATGGGAAAGGATCATCTTCCGGTTTCCCTTTAATACATCCTGATATAAAATACCGGTCTGTTCTTTTTCTTCCTTCCTGGCCGGCTGGTCTGTTTTACTGACAGCAGCCCTGAGAAGTGTCGGATCCACCTTCGGGTTTCTTGCCTGGTAATCAGCCATACGTTCAATATAACGGATATCGCTTTCTTCCTTGTTCATGAGAAGATCAGAAGCAAAAGCCGCATTGACCAGCATCTCCTGGGAAGGGTTGGCGATTGCCATCGTAAGTCCTTCCTTGATCGCCATAGTCAAAAATGCCGTATTTACAAAGCTTCTCTCCGGCAAGCCAAAGGAAATATTGGAAAGACCACAGATCGTGGCAAGCCCATTTTCCTTACAATAACGGATTGTTTCCAGTACTTCCCGTCCTGCATTTTTATTAGCACCTATTGTAGCCACAAGACCGTCTACCACAATATCTTCTTTTCTCATGCCCAGTTCAGAAGCTTTCTGAACGATCATTTCAATGAGTGCAATTTTTTCATCAAGATTTGCAGGAAGTCCTTCATCCGACAAAGGAAGTAATATGAACATAGCCCCATACTTCCTGACAATTGGCAAAAGCCTTTCCAGCTTGACCCGTTCAGCCGATACGGAATTGACCAGAGCTCTTCCAGGATATTTCCGGAGGGCTGCCTCCAGTACATCAACATGGCTGGAATCCAGTGAAAGTGGCAGGGAAGATGCAAGCGTGACCTCATCCAGGATCTTAAGCATCATATCCTTTTCATCAATACCACTCATACCTACGTTAATATCCAGTAAAGATGCTCCCCTTGCTTCCTGCTCCTCCGCAAAGTCAAGTACCATGGACAGGCTTCCGCTGCGCAGTTCTTCCTGAAGCTTTTTCTTCCCGGTAGGATTGATCCTTTCACCCACGATCATAAACGGTGAATCCAGATTAAAAGCAAGGGTCTTTCTTTCGGATGTCAGGAAACGTCGCGGCAATCTGTGATCTGTCTTCTGCAGCTGCTCTTTCCTGACCATCTGCTCCTTTCCCTGAAAGGAATCTGAAAGTGCTCTTATATAAGAGGGTGACGTCCCACAACAGCCTCCAAGAATAGACGCCCCGGCTTCTATCAGCTCCTGCATACCTGCAACGAAGTCCTCTTCCCCCATATTATAGACAGTCTCTCCATGCTCGTTTAGCGCGGGAAGTCCGGCATTTGGCTTGGCTATGACCGGAATGGATACTGCTTCTGCGATCTCACTGATGATCGGCATCATCTTATCCGGTCCCGTGGAACAGTTGGCACCGATCGCGCAGGCACCAAGACTTTCAAGAACGACTGCCGCTGTAGTAGCATCGGTACCATACAGTGTCTTACCATCACTCTCAAACGTCATAGTAACCATAACCGGAAGATCACAGACCTCACCTGCGGCAATTAATGCGGCTCTTGATTCCTGAAGGCTCATCATAGTTTCCACAACGATCAGATCGGCTCCTGCCTGTGCAACAGCTGTGATCTGTTCCTTATAAACCGAAATCAGGGTTTCAAAATCCATGGTTCCCATAGGAGCAAGCTGCTCTCCTGTCATGGTGATATCCGCAGCAACAAGCGCCCTCCCCTCTGCTGCTTCCAGAGAAAGCCTGATCAGCTCCCTGTTCATGGACCTGGTTTCCTTCTCAAGACCATACTCCTTCAATTTGATCCGGTTTGCAGTAAAGGTAGGCGCATAAATAATATTACTTCCGGCTTCTATGTATTCCCGTTGCAGACCGATCATGATCTCTCTATGATCTAAGATCCACTTCTCCGGGCATACTCCTGCAGGCATGCCACGCTTGATCAGATTAGATCCGGTCGCACCATCCAGATACAGGACTCTTTCTCTGGAAAGCCGGTTAAATTCTGCTTTATTCATGAAAAATCTCCATCTGTCGTACTGCTTATATTTCCTCATCATGTTAGCATAATTACTCAGAAACTACAATTGAATAATTTAATCATCTATGCTATTTTATATGTATGCATTTAGATCAAGTTTAAAAGGGAGGACATTATCTTGTACCATAAGTTCCACAGAAAATACTCTGTTTTGACCATTTTTTCCATCATGATCCTTTCATTTTCCCTGCTTTTCACAGGCTGTGGCAAGAAAAACCAGGAACTTGAAAATTATAAGGCAAACATGAACCAGTTCTTTGAAAACATAAAGGTTTACAATGATTCTATCAACAGCATTGATCCCCAGTCCGATACAGCGGTTTCCGATCTGCTTGCCCTGCTTGACTCCATGGATACTTCCTTTGCCCAGATGGCATCTCTCACAGTTCCTGATGGTTTTCCCGGTGTAGATCAGCTTGCCGCAGAAGCCAGTGAGAATATGTCTCAGGCTGTTTCCTATTATCATCAGGCTTTTGAAGGGGAAGAATATGATGCCTCTCTTGCAGACGTTGCCAAGCAATATTACGACAGAGCCAATGTCAGACTCCAGTATATCGTTTCCATTCTCCACGGGGACATTCCGGAAGAGATTTATACCTATGAGGATGATTCTGAAGATGACAGCAGCCAGCCAGATTCCGGTGCTGCTTCCGGTGAAACAGATCCTTCCGCTGAAGAAGATCTTTTAACAGAAACCGAATAACAGCTTGCAGATCCACTGTACCAGGATCACACCGATCAGTATATAGGCATATACAGGAACAGCTATTTCTTTTGATGGCTGTTCTTTTTTTATAAAATTACGGAAAATATAACGAACGGTAAAATGGATGCCGGCAAATGCCAGATACAGAATGGCCGGATGGTACAGAAAGCTTTCCGCAAAATGTCCTGTCAGAAAAGCATACAGCGCTCTTGTACCACCACATCCCGGACATGGCAGGCTGGTGATCCTTTTAAATGTACAGGAAAAAAAGTCTGCATGTTCAGGATAAATCCTTCTGACAAACCAATACCCTGCTGCTATGCAGGGCACAGCAAGCAGGGCTTCTGTTTTAAACAATAAAGTATCCAGTCTGAATTTTTTAGTATTCATTAAGAGTATCTATCAGAGTAGTGAATGCATCAGTAGAGCCGGCAACAAGTAAAACAATAAGGAAAAGCAACAGACCAACACCTCCGGTGATGATACCGGCAATTGCCATACCCTTCCCCTCATATTTCTGTGTCAGGGTAATGATACCAAGAACAATGCCTGCAATGCCAAGAACTAACGCAAGCCATACAAAACAACAGCACAGAATGGAAAGGATTCCACAGATCAGGGAAGCAATGGCAAAACCGATATTACCGTTTCCTTCTTTGACTGCCGTCTGTGCAGGTACCGGATCACCAGCTGCACGTTCATAATTGATACGAATCTCTTCCTGCGGTTTATATGTACCTGTTGTATCCTGGGATGAAAATGCACCGCCGCTTACCACTTCACCTTCTGCCTTCGCAAATGCGGATGTTTCTGCAGAAGGCTGCTCTGTTTCAGCGCCCCATGCTGCAGAAGGATCCTGTACCGGTGTCTGTACAGCATCTTCAGAAAAAGATGTTTCCTGAACGGGTGCTTCTTCTTTCTTCTCATTCAGTCTCTCTCCACAGTTACTGCAGAAACGGAAGGTGGACGGATTCTGGCTTCCACAGTAGGGACATGTAATCAGATCATTATTTTCGCTCATAATATCCTCTTTCCTATACCTGTATCACAGGCTTATTATCTGTTTTTATTGTAAGCTATCTTTTGTAAATTGTCTATTCTTTCTATAGTCTATTTTCTCAAAAAATGGTATAATATACAAAATCAGAAGGAGAAATTTGTATGGAGAAAGACAAGCGGCCCCTTAACCAGTATTTAAAAGAACTTCGCAAGTCCTGTGGTTATTCTCAGGAATTTGTTGCCTCACATCTTAACATTACACGGCAGACTTATTCTCATTATGAAACCGGCCGTATTTCCCCTCCGGTCAATTCGCTTTATAACCTTGCAAGGCTTTATGGTGTTCCGGCCGAAGAATTTCTGGAGCTGGCTGTCACCTACAATATCAGTATGGATTTTGCCACACAGCCTCCGGTTTCCGACAGTGCTGTTTCCGAAGATCTTTCAGGCTTTCTTGATTATATCAATGCACCGGAAAATATCAGGAAATTCAAACCCCTTGACCGTAAGGAACGGATGATCCTGTACTATTACCAACAGCTTGATGCAAGAGACCAGCAGGATATCCTCTCCTTTATGAAAGTGAAATGTCAGAACCGCAGCCATGACCGGAAGCGTTAATATACTTATAATGCCTTGACACGTTTCCTGTCATTTTTGTCTGCATAGACCTGCACGCCTTCCATTCCCTGTACAAACTTGGAAAACTGGCTGTAACCGAAGTCCTTTACATTAAAGTGGCTGTATCTGCCATGGACACGGTTACTGAGTTCATTGATCCCAATCCCTTTACTTCCCGCCTTATGGATGATCTCCATCACATAGGTTCTGATCTCCTCTTTGGACTGTTCATTTTCCTTCAGCGAAATCGTAATCACATTATCCCTTTTATCAAGTAGAAACAGACCGGATTCCTGCAAAAATCTGGAAAGCAGACTGTAACCGTAATTTCTGACATCGAAATCCGGGTACATATTGACCAGACGGTTTCCCACTGATGCCAGTTCCACATTCTTTCCTTTATTTTCATTCTCAGTAATAATATTGGTGATCGCATTGTAGATCACTTCACGGCTGACAGTATTATCCTGCTGTTTTTTCTCTTCACTGTCTTCCTGATTTCCAAGATTTTCAAGGTTCACAAACCTTGTACAGGCCACACGGAAGGATCTGGGGGTCTTCTCTTCTCCCATGCCAATAACTTCCATGCCGGATTCTCTGAGTCTGCTTGCCAGCCTGGTAAAATCACTGTCACTTGACACAATACAGAAGCCCTCTACATTTCCTGTATAGAGAATGTCCATGGCATCAATGATCAGCGTGGAATCGGTAGCATTTTTTCCTACCGTATTGCTGAACTGCTGTACCGGGATCACGGAATTTTCCAGAAGCTGGTTCTTCCATTTGGAAGCCTGCGTACTTGTCCAATCCCCGTAAATCCTTTTATAGGTTGTAATCCCATAGGTAGAAAGCTCCTCCAGGATCACACTGATATATTTTGCTGAAATGTTATCTGCATCGATCAGCAGCGCAAATCGTTTATTCTCCATAAGCCCTCTCCTTATGCTCTGGAAAGTTCCGCTGTATAGCTTCTGCCTTCCTTTACCTGATAAGTATCGCGGAATGAGCCCATATTCAGTCCAAGCTCAATATAATTGGTAGAAGAATTGAACAGGATCGGCGCTCCTTTTTCTACAAAGCCAAAAGATTTTTCATACAGAACATCCTGCTCAAAGTAAGTTTCTCCATCCTTCTTCAGGATGACATGCACCATATCTCCCTGGGTATAGCCTGCTTTTGCGAAATCTGAGCTCTTAATATTAAAGGCAATGCTTCCAAAGGGATCACTGACACTCCCCACGATTGCTTTGATATCGCTGCCATTTACCTGTGCCTCGATCACATCTCTGTCAAAGCGTACAATCTCTTCTACCGGATAAGCTGGTCCGACACCTTCAAAGCTGATCTTCCCGGAAGCCAGCTTTGCCGCCGTATACGCAAACAGATCTCTTCCATGGAATACGCTGACTGCTTCTGTTCCATGATAACGGTTTACAGTTTCATCAATCTCACGGACTTCATCAATACCAACTTCATAATAAAGGTGAGTCAGGGTACCATTATCCGGTGTAACGATATAATTTCCATCATGGAGCTTTGCCACACAGGCACGTCTGTCAGTTCCGACACCGGGATCCACTACTGATACAAATACGGTTCCCTTCGGCCAGAAAGGCTCCACATAGATAATCTCCCTGGACGCTGCCAGAATATTATAAGCTTCAATCTCATGTGTGATATCAATGCATTCCAGTTCCGGATCGACCTGCTTGCATACGCCTACCATGGAAGCAACTGCTCCCCAGGAAAGTCCAAAATCTGTCTGCCAAACAATACAAGGTTTCATTTTATTTTCCTTTCTTTTACCATGGCTTCCACATCTTATATTCGGGTGGTGCCACAATTCTGCCAATTATAATTGCAAGTATTCCGGCTGCTGTCAGAAGATAGCAGACCTTCATAATTTTATCCTGTTTTGTTTCCTCATGCTCTGAATAATAGGTTCTTTTTTTTCCTTTTCCAAATCCTCTCAAATCCATGGCATTGGCAATATTTCCGATTCTGTCAAAAGAAGAAATAATAAGAGGCATCAGAATCAGTATATTCTGTTTCAATCTGGCGAAAAAGCCGACTTTTTTACTGTCAAGCTCCATTCCTCTTGCCTGCATGGAGATCTTGATATTTTCAAAATCCCTGGCAATATCCGGAATATACCGGAAAGCCAGTGACACTACGGTACATACCTTATAGGGCACCTTGATGGAATACAGTCCGGCTGCCATCTCACTTGGTGTAATACACTGGATAAAGCACAGTGAGATCAGGAAGGTGGACATAAACTTCATAAAACGTACAAACAGGGCAAACAACGTTTCCGATGAAATAAAGTAATGCTTTGACAGTACCAGAAGAACCGTACAGCCACCTGTCAGATCCGCTCCGTAATTTGGATTGGTCAGCCAGATCAGGAACAGGTTAAACAAGTTCGTAAGCAGCATGAATATCGTAAGTCCCCGTATCAGTGGCCAGTTTGGCTTCACGGATATCATTCCGATAACACCCAGTACCGATACTGCAAGAAGCACCCTAAGATCCCAGCTTACGATCAGAAGTAATATCAGAAGCAGAAAAAATCTGACCTTTGTAGTTCCGCTCAATTTATCAAGGAAAGTCTTTCCGGGAATAATTTTAATGAACAGTCGTTTTGTCAGTCCCATGTGCCCTCTCCTCTCTTTCAATTTCGATAAAATGTCTGATATAGCTTTCTGGATCAATCCCTGCCTGTTTTGCAAGAAGTACCAGTGACGTCTGCTTTAAATTGGCCTGCTCAATTAAACCTTCATTGGAAAGTACTGTAAATACAGGTGCATCAGCAATACATTTTCCATCTGCAAAAACAATGGCTCTGTCCGTATACTCGATAGCAAGGTGCATATCATGGGTAATAAACAGGATCGTAATATGATACTCTCTGTTCAGTGTTTCCAGAAATCCCATAATCTCGGAATATCTCTGATAATCCTGGCCTGCAGTAGGCTCATCCAAAATGATGACTTCCGGCTCCAGTGCCAGAATGGAAGCAATCGTCACACGTTTTCTCTGTCCGTAGCTGAGTACACTCACAGGCCAGTTGCGCATGCTGTACAGGTCACACATTTTGAGTGTCTTTTCCACCCTCCTGTCGATCTCTTCCCTGGAAAAATCATTGAGTATAAGAGCCAGTTCTACTTCATCCCGGATCATATCCTTTACCAGCATCTGGTTTGGATTCTGCATGACGTATCCGATCTTTCTGCCGATTTCCTTAATAGTAAGCGGCAGATAATTCACTCCCTGGACCATGATGCTGCCGGACACAGGCCGGATGATCCCACATAAAAGCTTTGCCATCGTAGACTTTCCAGCACCGTTCTTTCCGATAATGGCAATCTTCTCTCCTCTGCATACCGTAAAGGAAACATCAGAAAGCACTTGTCTTTCCTCATATGCAAAATCAACATGCTCTGCCTTCAGAAGCTCTTCTCCCTTTTCTGCCGGAACATAGGGTCTTGCCGTCTTCATCTCCTGCTGTATCTTTTCTTTATATCTGTCTATGGCAAGTTCGTTGATATTATCCAGATGCTCATCTTTTCCAAACCGAATCCCCGCATGCTTCAGTGCTGCTATATACAGGGGTTCCCGGATACCATTCTTTTTAAGCACATCACTGCGGAGCAGCTCATCCGGAGTGGTATCCATCTGTATTGTTCCTTCATTTACCAGAATGATCCTGTCAATATGACGGTAAAGAACATCCTCCAGCCTGTGCTCAATAATAATGACAGTTGCATTTTCCTTTTTATGGATCTGGTCAATCAGATCTACCGTTGTCATACCCATGGCAGGATCCAGTGCCGCAAGCGGTTCATCAAACAGAAGGATCTCTGCATGGTCATGCAGGATACCTGCAAGTGCCACCTTCTGCTTCTGACCACCCGAAAGATTAAACGGGGGTTCCATCAGATAATCCTCCATGCCGACAGTTTTTGCCGCTTCCAGTACCATGGGAAGCATATCTTTCCTTGGAACCTCATCATTCTCCAGGGAAAAAGCAATATCCTCTCCTACAGAAAGACCTACAAACTGTGCATCGGAATCCTGCTGGACCGTACCTACATGCTTGCTTAGCTGGAATATACTGGATTCTTTCGTCTCTATGCCAGCTACCTTACAGGATCCTGAGATCTCCCCTTCATAAGAAAAGGGAATCAGTCCGTTAATGCAGTTGGCAAGGGTAGACTTTCCGCTTCCGCTTGGTCCAAGGATCAACACCTTCTCTCCCTGATAAATAGTCAGATTCACATCATGCAGGGTCTGTTCTGTCTGTGACTGATAACGAAAGCCGAAATCATGAAATTCAATAATCGGAAGTGCCATTTTTCTCTCTCATTCAAAAAGTTTGTTTGTACTGTATAACCTAAGGAAAGCAGGATACCAGATTCTTACAGGATCTCTGATATCCCGCCTTCTTCAGTAAAAGCTCTGACATTAGCTGCCAGCATTAGTCTTCTTTCTTCAGGTTTGTCTTGCTTGCATTTCTTTTTGCAAGAAGGAACAGGAAAGGAATACCGATCACGATCAGTACGACACCATTTGATACGATAGCAGATGCTGCCTGCAACCATGTGATGGCCAGCTCCTGGGAATAGAAAAGGCTTGTCAGAAGTGGTGTTACCAGACCGAATGCAACAATATTACCTACAATACAGGTGATTACATAAATAATAGCATGCTTTACTGTAAAGATTCCTTCTGAAATCTTGGCACCATATAAGGGGAGCAGTCCCACAAACAGACCAAGAACAAGGTTTCCAAATGACCAGTCAAACCAGAAGCCCCAGCCACCGATCAGATCGGCGATCACGTTACCGATACCTGCTGTCAGTGCTGCCGGAACAGGTCCGAACAGAGCAGCTACAACAACTACAACTACCATAGCAGATGTCAGGGAAGTATTAGAAAAGATCTTGATTCCTCCAAATACCATCAGTACACCAAACAGCGCTGCTCCGATCGCCACACCTACAATTGTCTTGGTATTCCAAACACCAAGGAACTGTTTCCATTTGCTCTCTTTCATATCTCTTTCCTCCTAAGAAATGTTTCTGTAAGTTTTTCTATAAGAAAGGGCTTTGAGGCATTCTCAAAACCCTTTCAAAAAGTACTGTCTTATTAGAACTTGCCAGCGTCAGCTGCTTCCTGAACAGCAACAGCTACAGCTACGGTTGCACCAACCATCGGGTTGTTGCCCATACCGATCAGACCCATCATTTCAACGTGTGCCGGAACGGATGAAGAACCTGCGAACTGTGCATCGGAATGCATACGTCCTAATGTATCTGTGAAGCCATAGGATGCAGGACCTGCAGCCATGTTATCAGGATGAAGTGTACGTCCTGTACCACCACCGGATGCTACAGAGAAGTACTTCTTTCCTGCTTCAATTCTTTCCTTCTTGTAAGTACCTGCAACAGGATGCTGGAATCTTGTAGGGTTGGTAGAGTTACCGGTAATGGATACGTCTACGTTCTCCTTCCACATGATAGCAACACCTTCCGGAACGGAGTTTGCACCATAGCAGTTAACCTTTGCACGAAGTCCCTCGGAGTATGCCTTACGATATACTTCCTTAACAGTGTTTGTGTAAGGATCATATTCTGTTTCTACAAATGTAAATCCATTGATTCTGGAAATGATCTTTGCAGCATCCTTTCCAAGACCGTTCAGGATAACACGAAGAGGTTTCTGGCGAACCTTGTTTGCCTTCTCAGCGATACCGATCGCACCTTCTGCTGCTGCGAATGACTCATGTCCTGCAAGGAAAGCGAAGCAGTCAGTATCCTCTTCCAGAAGCATCTTACCAAGGTTACCATGTCCAAGACCAACCTTACGGGTATCAGCTACAGATCCGGGAATACAGAAAGCCTGAAGTCCTTCACCGATTGCTGCTGCAGCTTCAGAAGCCTTTCTGCAGTTCTTCTTGATTGCGATTGCTGCACCTACTGTGTATGCCCAGCATGCGTTCTCAAAGCAGATAGGCTGGATCTTCTTAACCTGGTCATATACGTTAAGTCCAGCGTCCTTTGTGATCTTCTCAGCCTCTTCAATAGAAGAAATGCCGTAAGAGTTTAATACAGAAGTGATTTTATCAATTCTTCTTTCATATGATTCAAATAAAGCCATTTTCTCATTCCTCCTATGAATTATTCTTTTCTGGGATCGATAATCTTAACAGCGTCATCAACACGTCCGTACTGTCCGCAGGATTTCTCATAAGCGGTAGTCGGATCGTCACCCTTCTTGATGAAGTCTGTCATCTTACCAAGGTTAACGAACTTGTAACCAATGATCTCATTATCCGCATCAAGGGCGATTCCGGTTACATAACCTTCTGCCATTTCCAGATAACGGGGACCTTTCTTCAGAGTACCATACATAGTACCAACCTGGCTTCTCAGTCCCTTACCAAGGTCTTCAAGACCAGCACCGATCGGAAGTCCTTCTTCAGAGAATGCACTCTGGGAACGACCGTAAACGATCTGTAAGAATAATTCTCTCATAGCGGTGTTGATCGCATCGCATACGAGGTCAGTGTTTAAAGCTTCCATAACGGTTAATCCGGGAAGGATTTCTGCAGCCATAGCTGCGGAGTGTGTCATACCTGAGCATCCGATCGTCTCAACCAGTGCTTCCTGGATAATGCCTTCCTTAACGTTCAGTGTCAGCTTGCAGGCACCCTGCTGAGGTGCACACCAGCCTACACCATGTGTCAAACCGGAAATGTCTTCCACTTTTTTAGCCTGTACCCATTTTGCTTCTTCGGGAATTGGCGCACAGCCATGATGAACGCCCTGTGCTACTGTACACATTTCTTCAACTTCTTTTGAATAAATCATGTGAAAACTCCTTTCAACATATAGATGTATTTTTCTAACAAAACACCCACTATTTGTGAATATTTTGTCATAATCACAACTCATATTTTCTCATAAGTCTGATAAAAAATCCAGTACTTTTGATAATTTTTTATCTCCTGGCAACAATTTCTCCGGTCTTTTTGAAAATGCTGTGCGCGGGAACGCAGCCCCTTACCATGGAGGTCGGATATACGCTGCTTTCTCTTCCGATCACGGTACCGGGATTCAGTACACTGTTGCAGCCAACCTCTACATGATCTCCCAGCATGGCGCCAAATTTCTTCAGTCCTGTCTCCACTCTTTCCTCCTGGTTTTTCACAACAACCAGTGTCTTGTCACTCTTGACATTGGAGGTAATGGAGCCGGCTCCCATATGTGCCTTAAATCCAAGGATACTATCCCCTACATAGTTATAATGCGGTACCTGTACCTTGTTAAACAGGATGACATTTTTAAGCTCTGTGGAATTTCCCACTACAGCACCCTTTCCAACAATGGCATTTCCTCTGATAAAGGCACAATGTCTTACTTCTGCATCCTCATCAATAATAGCAGGTCCGTTAATACACGCTGTAGGTGCGATGGTAGCACTGTCTGCCACCCATACATGCTCTTTGATCTCCGTATAGGTATCCTTTGGAAGCTTTGCTCCAAGCTCCAGGATAAACGCACTGATCTTCGGCAGAAGCTCCCATGGATACTCTGCTGTCTGAAGCAGCTCTGCTGCGATTGTTTCATTCAGGTCATAAAGATTACTGATTTTAAATTCTTCCATTTATTTTCCTTTCTGTGCACTTCCCTTTGATGAATAATTTCTGGCCACCTCCTGATACCGTCTTGTCAGGGATGACTGGTTATTCAGCTGTTTCACCACATTTGTCCTTCTGCGGACAAAATCATCAAGCTTTTTCATGTACTCTTCTTCTGTTATAGTACCTTCTGCCACCATAGTCAAACCTTTTTCCCAGCTTGCGGTAAGAGCCGGGTCAAGGAGCGGTCTTATGGAGTTGCCAACCACCTCGTAGATCATTTCTCCCATCAGGGTTGGGGTGATGATCTGAGTCTTCTTGTTCAGGGACAGATAATTAATATTAAACAGCTTTTTCAGGATCTCGGCTCTTGTGGCAGAGGTTCCGATCCCGCTTCCCTTGATCTGAGAACGCAGCTCTTCATCCTCGATAAACTGGCCTGCATTTTCCATGGTCAGGATCATGCTTCCTGAATTATAGCGCTTGGGAGGAGAGGTTTCCCCTTCCTTGACTTCCAGTGTTCCCGCCGGCAGATGATCTCCCTTTTTCAGGTCATGAAGTGCTTTCAGGAATCCGATATCAAAATCCTCATTCTCCCGTTCGCCGTTTTCCTGTTTATCCTCTTCCTCATTCTCAGCCTGCTTCTTCTTTGCATTAAAAAAAGAAGCTCTGGCAGCTTTCAGATAGCCTTCCTCTTCCAGCACCTTGAAGCTGGCAAAGAACTGTTCTCCCTTCAGGTTCAGTGTCAGGGATACCTTCCGGTAAATGGCCGGCGGATAAAAAATGCTTAAGAAACGCCTTACTATGATCTCATATACCTTCTGCGCTGTAGGATTCAGGGAACGGAGTGCGGAAAGTCCCTGACCGGTAGGGATAATGGCATAGTGATCGGTGATCTGCTTGTCATTCACATAACGGCTCTTTGCAATCCCTGCAATTTTGTTTGAAGAAAGGACTTCCGCAGCAAGCTGGCTGCAGACCTCATAATTCTGGATCCCACGGATATTTTTATGGATTTCCTTAGCTACCGCACTGGAAAGCACTCTTGCGTCCGTTCTCGGATAGGTCGTCATCTTCTTTTCATAAAGCTCCTGGGCGATCCGCAGTGTTTCATCCGGACTGATCTTGAAAAACTTGGAGCAGTCATTCTGCAGTTCCGCGAGGTTATAAAGAAGCGGTGGATTCTTGGTTTCTTTTTTCTTTTCTACCGCATCCACTGTCATATCTTCTGTCGGCTCTTCTGTCAGGAAGCAGATCAGCTCCCTGGCATCCTTCTCTTCCTTGAAACCATTTTCTTTATAAAGGAGAGGCGAATTAAAATAACGGCTCTTTTCCGTTGCCTTCCAGTCACAGACGAGGCTTCTTCCCTGGATCTCCATATCCATCACCACACGGTAAAATGGTGTTTTCACAAAATCCCGGATCTCACGTTCTCTCTTCACTACCATTCCAAGGACACAGGTCATAACACGCCCTACGGAAACCACTGCCCGGTCAGCTTTCAGGAACCCTTTGATCCCGTTTCCATATTTCAGTGTCAGTGCCCTGGAAAAGTTGATACCCATAAGGTAATCTTCCTTGGCACGCAGATAAGCTGCCGCTCCGAGTGCATCATAAGCTGACAGATCCCTGGCTTCCCGGATGCCACGCTTTATCTCTTCCTCTGTCTGGGAATCGATCCACACACGCTTCCGGATTTTCCCCGTCACATGGGCTTCCTGTTCCACAAGTCTGTATATGTATTCTCCCTCACGTCCGGAGTCCGTGCAGACATAAATAGTATCGACATCTGCCCGGTTCAGAAGTCCGCTTACGATCTGAAACTGCTTCTTTACACTATCTATGACCTCATATTTAAACCGATCTGGGATAAAAGGAATCGTATCAAAAGACCACCTTTTATATTTTTCATCATATACTTCCGGATAACTCATGGTAACCAGATGTCCCACACACCAGGTAACGATTGCCTGGTCAGATTCCATATAGCCATCCCGGTTACTGGTATTTAATTGCAGCACTCTTGCGAATTCCCTTGCCACACTAGGCTTCTCCGCAATAAACAAATTTTTCCCCATTATATTTCATCCAGCGTCAGTAAACGCAAATATTCCTTCTGTTTTGATTCTCTGTTCAATGCATCCTCAAAATCCGTCACTGAAAACAGATATACATAATCGGCTGAGAGCTGTGCCTTCTTTGCACAGAACATCAGCCATTCATAATCATCATATCTGAAAACTTCATTTTCATAATTGCACAGTCCGATCAGTGTCTTTCCTTCGCCCTTTGCGATCAGATCAATATTCCCAAACTTGCCGACCCATTCTCCAAATTCTTCTGCCCTGAAAGGAAGTTTCCCATTTTCTGACCACATCTGCAGACTCTGCATACAGATCTTTTTGAAATAATCTGCAATGTAAGTTCTCAGCCCTGGTGCAATATATCTCTCATAAAACATATCTGCCGGAAGTCTCTGCAGGCCGCTTGCATTCTGATATATAAACTTATAATAAAAATGCAGGAAATGATTGGAGATCCGGTAGATCCCTTTCTGTGCCGCCGCTTTTCCTTCTGTATCATAGGAAAACACTTTTTCTGCAATTTCCAGTTCCATGAGATTCTTCAGATAAACGCTGATTTTGGCCCTTGAAAACCCGGTATGCCGGTAGAGATCATTCAGCTTCTTTTGTCCGGATGAAAGAGCCGACAAAATGGTATCATAAACTCCTGTCTCCCGGAGCTGTTCTTCCATTTCTCTTCTTCCTTCTGTATACAGACCACTTTCCGGATTCAGAATCGTTCTGCATATATTTTCCCTGACAGACAGTTTATCATCAAAATATTTCCATAGACCGGGCATACCGCCAAGAACCGAATAAGCTTCTATGCATTCCTGTCTGGAAAACGCCGGAAAATATTCTCCTATACAGGAAAAAGGCAGCTCCTTGATCTTTAGAAAGCCTGTAATCTCATAGGCTGCAGCTCCAATTTTGGAAATCAGGCTGTTTTCTACAAAGCTAACCTGGGAGCTGCACAAAATGACCATAACTCCCTCTTCCTGTTCTTTTTTATGCAGATAACGAATAAGCTCTTCCATAAAAGAGCCATTCTCACGGATCATAAGCTGAAATTCGTCTATGATCACCACTATTTTTTTCTTTTGTTTTTCTGAAAGGGAATTCAATAATCCAAAAAAAGAAATGCTATCTTTTGAAATACCGGACTGCTCCCAAAGCTCCCTGTTCCATTGGATCAGCTGTTCTTTTAAGGATGCCGGTCTGGCCCGGTAATAATGAAAAGGCTTTCCGTCTGCAAACTCCATAAGGAGAGCAAGCTTATCTGCTCCACGCTCTCCATAGGCAATCATCAGCTGGCTTCCCACCTTATCAAAATAAGTATTCAGATAATTCAGTTCAACAGTACGTCCTAAAACCATGCTCTTGCCGTCCTCTGAATCAGCTTCTGAGCAGAAGCTTTTCTACCTCATCTTTCGGTATCGGTTTTCCAAGAAGGAATCCTTGAATACAGTCACATTCTATGGATTTCAGATATTCAAACTGTTCATTAGTCTCAACACCCTCTGCTATTGTCTCAAACCCCAGCTTCCTGACCATATATACAATAGATTCTGTAATAATCCTTGCGTTGTCATCTACAAGCATTGCATCCACAAAGCTTTTATCAATTTTCAAAGTATCGATCGGAAGACCTTTCAAGTAGGATAAGGAAGAATATCCTGTTCCAAAGTCATCCAGGGAAATACGGAAGCCATATTCACGCAGAACGCAGAGCTTCTCTGTCATTTCTGTAAAATTATCAATCAGTACGCTTTCTGTGATCTCAAGTTCGATCTCGTGTGGATCTACATCATATTTACGGATGATCTGCATCACGATATCTACAAAATCCGTCTTCTTATACTGGATCGCAGAGATATTCAACGACAGGACAAAATGTCCTGTATATTTCTTTTTCCAGTCTGCAAAGCAGCGGATACTCTCTTCTACGACCCAGGTACCGATTGGAACAATGGCACCGTTCTTTTCGGCAATCGGAATAAACACCGCTGGACTGATCATCTTTCCATCAGAGTCCTTCCAGCGGATCAGCGCTTCCATTCCACGCAGCTTTCTGTCCTTAATATGATACTGAGGTTGGAAATTCAGCGTAAAGTTCTGGTTAAATACAGCATCCTTCAGCTTATTTTCAATAGCAACATTCTGAAGGAAATCATTCAGGATCAGGGCATCAAAATACTGAATAGACGTTTTTCCTGATTCTTTGGCCTTAAACATGACGATCTCTGCACAGTTGATCAGTTCAAGGGTAGATTTGGCCGCTTCCGGATACTCTGCTACACCAATGGATACACTGATGCTGATCTCCTGTCCAGTACTGAGGATCCACGGTGATTTTACACGTTCAGCGATTGCCCCGTAAATATAATCAACACTGCGGTTTCCATATGGATTGTAAATAGCAATACAATAGATATCTGCATTAAAGTGGGATACAACTACATTCTCACTGTTAAATTCTGACAGATACTGTCCAAACTGCTGTACTACTTCATCGCCAACTACAATGCCAAGACCGTCATTGATCTTTCTGAAATCATCAATATCTACAAACATGACAGCAACAATGTTCTGTTCGTCTTCTGCTTTTCTTACAAAATCGGCAAGAAGACGTACAAAATAGTTTCTGTTGTACAGTCCTGTCAGAACATCGTAATATGCCATATAGGTCAGTTCATCGTTCTGATTCTGTATCTTGGAAACATTTTTAAAACGGATGACCTTATCCATAGGTACATTCATCTGATCATAGATCACGGAAACCTCACACTCAACCCAGGTTTTTCCGTCCTTCAGTCTTACGATCGCACTGTCAGACTGTATTCCAGATTTTTCGAGGAAGAGAAGCTCCTTAAGCGGAAGAACATATTTTTCTTCTACTTCCCCGTAAATCTTGCTGATATCCTTGATCTCCCTGATCTCCACACCTTTAAAAAGATAGTCCCAGTTGGCTACTGTCTTCACATAATGATCTTCAAAATTGACATATACAAAAGCACTAGTCGATGTCTCACAGATCAGTTTCAGCATTTTTTCTTCTTTTTCAAGCTTCTGATTCAAGGCGTTCAGTAAATCCACCTGATAACGTAACTCTTCCATGAATGCCAGTTCCCTTTTAACCCCTCATAAACATTAATCTCTATTTCTTTGTGATATATCCCTGTGCCTTTAACAGCTCTGCGCAGAGAACAGCACCGCCTGCTGCACCTCTGACTGTATTGTGGGAAAGTCCTACAAACTTCCAGTCGTAAACACTGTCTTCCCTGATACGTCCAACGCTGATACCCATACCGTTTTCATAATCAACATCAAGGCTTACCTGCGGTCTGTTGTCCTCTTCCAGATACTGGATAAAGTGTTCCGGTGCACTCGGAAGCTTCAGCTCCTGAGGAAGTCCACTGAAGTTTCTCAGCTTCTCGACCAGCTGTTCCTTAGTCGGCTTTTTCTTGAATTTTACAAATACAGCCGCTGTATGTCCATTCAATACAGGAACACGGATACACTGACATGTGATAGCAGGGCTCTTAGCCGGTTCAATCACACCATCTTTGATCTCTCCCCAGATTCGTAAAGGCTCTTTTTCGCTCTTTTCTTCTTCACCGCCAATGTAAGGAATGATATTTCCTACCATCTCCGGCCAGTCCTTAAATGTCTTTCCTGCTCCTGAGATTGCCTGATAGGTTGTTGCTACTACTTCATAAGGCTCAAATTCCTTCCATGCAGTAAGAACCGGTGCATAGCTCTGGATAGAGCAGTTAGGCTTTACGGCAACAAATCCCCTCTTGGTTCCCAGTCTCTTCTTCTGAAACTCGATCACCTTGAAATGCTCCGGATTGATCTCCGGCACTACCATGGGAACATCCGGTGTCCAGCGGTGGGCTGAATTATTGGAAACAACAGGTGTCTCTGTTTTAGCATATTCTTCTTCGATCTTTTTGATCTCTTCCTTGGTCATATCCACTGCGCTGAACACAAAATCTACAGATGAAGCAACCTTCTCTACTTCATTGACGTTCATGACCACGATCTTCTTGACCGCTTCCGGCATCGGGGTTGTCATTTTCCATCTGTCCCCAACTGCCTCCTCATAGGTTTTGCCAGCTGACCTTTCACTTGCTGCAATGGTTGTCACTTCAAACCAGGGATGATTCTCAAGCAGAGAAATAAATCTCTGGCCTACCATTCCTGTTCCGCCTAAAATACCTACTTTTAACTTGTCACTCATGATAAATTCCTTCCTCTCCTCATAGTGTATTAAGATATGCTTTCTGCATTTCAATCGTATCAAGCATGGCCTGTCTTCCAGGTCCTCCTGTGGTAAGCCTCTTTTCCACACAGGTCTTTAAGCTGATGGCATCATACACATCCGCCTCAAACACCGGACTGATCTTCTGAAGCTCCTCTATAGACAGTTCATCGATCGCACAGCCCTTATCCAGGCAGTGCAGCACAAGCTGTCCGATGATACCATGGGCATCCCGGAAGGGAACACCTTTACCGACCAGATAGTCTGCCGCGTCTGTCGCATTGGTAAAACCCTTCATGGCGCTCTTTTCCATAATTTCATGATTAAACTTCATGGTAGAAAGCATACCATCAAATAAACGCAGACAGTCCTTAACTGTGTCGATCGCATCGAAGGTGACTTCCTTATCTTCCTGCATATCCTTATTATAGGCAAGCGGAAGTCCCTTCATCGTTGTCAGAATGCTGACAAGTGCCCCATAAACACGTCCTGTCTTTCCTCTGACAAGCTCTGCTATATCCGGATTCTTTTTCTGCGGCATGATACTGCTTCCGGTAGAGAATGCATCATCTACCTCCACAAAGCGATACTCATTGGAATTCCAGATAATGATCTCCTCCGAGAAACGGCTAAGATGCATCATGATCGTAGAAAGCGCACTTAAAAATTCGATCACATAATCTCTGTCTGATACAGAATCCATGCTGTTCAGCGTTGGACCCTCAAATCCAAGAAGGGATGCTGTATAGGTACGGTCCAGTGGATAAGTAGTTCCGGCAAATGCACCTGCTCCAAGGGGACAGTAATTCATTCTTCTGTAAATATCCTGAAGTCTCTGGGCATCCCGTTTGAACATTTCAAAATAAGCTCCCATATGGTGGGCAAGAGTAGTCGGCTGTGCCTTCTGCAAATGGGTAAATCCCGGCATATAGGTTTCCAGATTATCCTCCATAAGATGAAGCAGTGTCGTAAGCAGCTCCTTCAGTTCTTCCTGGATTGCAAGCACCTCTCCTCTTACATAAAGCTTCATGTCAAGAGCCACCTGATCATTTCTGCTTCTTCCGGTGTGCATTTTCTTGCCGGCATCTCCGATTCTGTCGATCAGCGTTGCCTCCACAAAGCTGTGCACATCTTCATACTGTGTGGATATGTCAAGTCTGCCTGCCTCCACCTCTTCCCTGATCTCTGTCAGTCCTTTTACAATCGCATCCTTTTCCTCGCAGGTCAGAATCCCCTGCTTTTCAAGCATGACCACATGGGCAATGCTGCCTTCGATATCCTGCTGTAAAAGGCGTTTGTCAAAGCGGATGGAAGCATTGAAATCATATACCATCTGATCCGTCTGCTTGGTAAAACGTCCACCCCATAACTGTGCCATAAAAGCCTCCTTGTAATGGTCGTATTTTCACTTATTCATAAATATATCCATTTTATTAAATCTGAATTTGATACTATCATATTTTATATTTATTTTCAATCATTTTATCCCCGTTGCTTTCACCAATAGCCTTATCTTTCATAAACTATTACTATAATCATGGAGGGAATCTGTATGAATCAGCCAATTTTAGACTGTCGTAATGTCAGTTATTCCTATCATAATCTCAGTGGTGAAACCCTGGCTTTATCCAATCTCTCCTTTCAGGTACAGGCCGGAGAATTTCTGTCCATTGTCGGACCAAGCGGTTGTGGCAAATCTACTCTCCTGTCACTGATTGCTGGCTTAAGCCACCCGGAAGAAGGAGAAATTATAATCAATATAGAAGACAAGAGCAGGATCGGCTATATGCTTCAGCAGGATCATCTTTTTGAATGGCGCAGCATCCGCAGGAATGTACTTTTAGGACCGGAAATCAACCATATCCTCTCTTCTGAGCACCAAACGCTGGCTGACAGACTCCTGAAGGATTATGGTCTTGATAAATTTCAGTATAAAAGACCCTGTGAGCTTTCCGGTGGCATGAAACAGCGTGCGGCTCTGATCCGGACCATGCTGATGCACCCAAAGCTGCTGCTGTTAGATGAACCCTTCAGTGCTCTTGACTACCAGACGCGTCTGATGGTGTCTGCCGATATCGGACGTATTATCAAAAGCAGTAAGATCACAGCGATCCTGATCACACACGACCTTTCAGAAGCCATCTCTCTTGCTGATCGCATTATCGTTCTTTCAAAACGTCCGGCCAGGATCAAAAAAGATCTCCCCATTCACCTGACACTCAAAGACCAGACACCACTTGCAGCACGGAATGCACCGGAATTCAGTTCCTATTTTTCAATTCTCTGGAAGGAGATCGCTGATGAATATCAAAAAACAAATTAAAACCGGGATCAGTCAGAACCAGATTGATTTTTTAAGAAAACACAGGTATCACCATCATATGGTTACCTTTTCCCGCTTTCTTATCCTGTGTCTTTTTCTTACCGCCTGGGAATTTGCTTCCCGATCCCATCTGATTGATCCTTTCTTTTTTTCAAGTCCCTCCCTGATCCTGTCCTGCATTGCAGCTATGGTAAAAAACGGTTCTTTTTTTTCAAATATAGGGATCACCCTGTTTGAAACACTGATCAGCTTTCTGCTCGTAACTCTCCTTGGACTGATCAGCGCCACTCTTCTGTGGTACTTTAAAACCCTTTCTGAAGTTGCCGAACCCTATCTTGTCATCCTGAACAGCCTGCCAAAATCCGCTCTGGCGCCTCTCCTGATCGTATGGCTTGGCAGTGGTATGACGACTATCATCGTTGCCGGGATCTCTGTTGCTCTCTTCGGATCCATAATCAGTCTGTATACTGCTTTCCGGAATACAGACCCTGAAAAGCTGAAGCTCATAGAAACTCTTGGGGGTACCCGTTTTACCGCTCTTTTAAAGGTGGTGCTTCCCTCCTCTGTACCGGCTATTTTAAGCAATATGAAGGTCAATGTAGGCCTCTCTCTCGTAGGTGTGATCATAGGGGAATTTTTGGCTGCCAGGCAGGGTCTCGGATATCTGATCATCTATGGAACTCAGGTATTTCAGCTGAATATGGTCATCACTTCTATCCTGATCCTCTGTGTCATTGCCATGGGACTGTATCAGTTCATTCAGTTTCTGGAGCATCTTTATAAGAAAAAAGAGGCCGGATAACTTCCGACCTCTTAAGCTGGAAAAGGGACTCGAACCCTCGACCTACTGATTACGAATCAGTTGCGCTACCAACTGCGCCATTCCAGCCTGTCAACACAACAAAACTATTATAACGGTAAGCCTTTATTTTGGCAAGAGTTATTTTGTATGAATATCAAGCTGTGGAAAGGGTATGGTAATACCTGCATCATCCAGCGCATACTTGGCATTTTCTGTCAGCCTCCACTTAACCGGCCAGTAATCCTCAGACTTACACCAGCAGTGGATCACAAGATTAACACTGCTGTCAGCAAGACTGTCCACAACTACCCGCATTGTCTCCTTTTTCAGCACATCTTCATCCCCTTTGATCATGGTCATCAATACTTCACGGGCTTTCCTGATATCCTCTTCATATGCAATCCCCACAGGAATATCCACCCGTCTCTTCTCACTTTTGGTATAGTTGATGATACTTCCGTTTGCCAGAGTACCATTCGGAAGTACAATCACCTTATCATCAAAGGTATGCAGGCGGGTATAAAAAACATCAATGGCAGTCACGGTGCCTTCCATCCCCTGTGCATCCATGATATAGTCACCAACAACAAAGGGCTTCAGGCAGAGCAGCAGGATCCCTCCTGCCATATTGCTCAGACTCCCCTGCAGGGCAAGACCAATAGCCACACTGGCAGAACCAAGGATCGCCACAATGCTGGTCGCATCAACCCCCATCCAGGAAGCTATAAAAATGATCAGCACAAAGCACAGTGCATATTTCACAAAGGAATCAATAAAGTGAATTGCATTTTCTTCTACCTTCCCTCGCCTGAGTCCCCGTTTCATAACACTGCGGACAAGTCTGATCAGCTGCATGCCGATCAGCAGCGCAAGAATGGCAAGTACGATCCGAAGTCCCAGATGAAATGCCTTTTCAGGCAGCTCCTGCAGGAATTTTTCGATCACTCCGGGATCCACGTTTTCAATATCAAGCTGTTCGATCTGTTGAATTTCGTCCATTTATGCCTTTTCCTTCTCCTGTGCTTCCTTATCTGCAGCCTTTGCTCTTTCCATGGCAGCTTTAGCTCTTTCTTCTGCGGCTTCTGCCTTCTTCTGTGCCAATCCTGCCTCTTCTCTTGCAAGATCAGCCTCTTTTCTAGCTTCCTCAGCCTCCTTCATGGCTTCTTTCGCTTTTCTTCTCGCCATCGCCGCTTCTTTCTTTCTCTCGATCTCTGCCAGTTCCTTCTGCGTATAAGGCGCATAGGAATACATCACAAGAGAAAGTGATGGCACCACCACATGAATGGAATTTTCCCTTCCGTCCGCCTCCTCTTCTGTCGTTGCCTGTGCTCTGGTAACCCGGCTACTGTTTCCGCCATATATTTTATCATCTGTCGTAAATAGTTCCTTATATTTTCCAGCTGCAGGTACACCCACAGTAAATTCCTGTTCAATCCCTGCAAAATTTGCCACTACCAGTATCATATCCTGCAGTTTATCTGCTTTTCTCACAAAAGAAAGCATACATTTATCACTGGAAATACAGTTGATCCACTCAAATCCATCAGGATCCGTATCCTTCTTATACAAGGCAGGCTTGTTTTTGTACAGGAAATTCAGATCCTTCACCAGTTTTGAAATTCCCTTATGCTCAGGGTACTGCAAAAGCCCCCATTCCGTCTGCCTTGTTTCATCAAATTCCTTATATTCGGCAATATCCTGTCCCATAAACAGGAGCTTCTTTCCGGGATGCGTCATCATATAGGCATAGGTAAGCCTCAGATTGGCAAATTTATCTTCTTTATTTCCCGGCATCTTACCAATCATGGTAGATTTACCATGCACCACTTCATCATGGGAAAATACACTCATAAAATTCTCGCTGTACTGATACACCATGCTGAAAGTCAGTTCATTATGATGATGGGCACGGAAATATGGATCATAGCTGATATAGGAAAGATAATCATTCATGAATCCCATATTCCATTTCATGGAAAATCCAAGTCCATCTTCCTCTACCTCACCGGTCACCTTCGGCCATGCTGTAGATTCCTCTGCAATCAGATACACGTCAGGATTTTTCTTTTTCATAATAGAATTCAGATGCTTTAAAAATTCCACCGCGTCCAGATTTTCATTGCCACCATAAATATTGGGAATCCATTCTCCTTCCTTCTTGCCATAATCCAGATACAGCATGGAGGCAACGGCATCCATCCGGATCCCATCTGCATGATATTCCTTCACCCAGTACAATGCGTTGGAGATCAGATAATTGGATACCTGCGGACGGGCGTAGTTATAAAGCAGTGTACCCCAATGTGGATGTGCCCCTTTTCTTGGATCCTCATGCTCATAAATACAGGTGCCATCAAATCTGCCAAGCCCATAAGTATCTCTTGGGAAGTGTGCCGGAACCCAGTCAAGGATCACCCCGATCCCTTCTTTATGAAGCATATCTACAAAATATTTAAAATCTGCGGCTGTGCCATATCTTGCCGTAGGTGCATAATATCCGATCACCTGATATCCCCAGGACGCATCCAGCGGATGTTCCATTACCGGCATTAGTTCCACGTGGGTATATCCCATATCCTTCGCATAGGAGGCAACAAGGGGTGCCAGTGCCCGGTAATTCAGGTACTCTCCATCTTCCCCTCTTTTGAAGCTACCAAGATAAAGCTCGTACACACTGACCGGAGCGTCCTTCTGCTGAAGCTTCTTTCTCTCCTTCATCCATGCCTCGTCCGACCATTCATAAGAAATATTCCTGACAATGGAAGCTGTATCCGGACGGAGCTGCTGTCCGAAGGCATAGGGATCTGCCTTCAGAACGACTGTATTTCCTTTAGATTTGATCTCGTATTTATAGCAGTCCCCTGCTTTTACATCCGGGATAAACAGTTCATATACACCACTTTCCCGGCAAAGCTGCATCTGGTGTATCCGTCCATCCCAATAGTTAAAATCACCTACTACACTGACACGGATGGCATTTGGTGCATAAACTGCAAAAAAAGTACCATGGCACCCGTCGATCTCCATGGGGTGTGCGCCAAGAAACTCATAGGAATCATACAGAATTCCTGCATTCAGCTTATCGATCTGCTGCTTTGTCAATCCATGATGATAACGGTAAGCATCCTTCACAGACTTTATACCTCTTTCATCATCATAGTGCACTTCATACCGATAGTCTGCCATGTCCCTTCCGCTGACCAGGCAGGCAAAGAAGCCGGCCTCATCAGCCATTTCCATCTGCTTCTTTTTCGTCCCTGAAACAAGAAAAACTTCTTTGGCATCCGGCCAGAAGGTCTGAACCAGTGTATTCCGTCCTGCCGGATGCGGTCCCAGTATCTCAAACGGACTGTTCTCCTCTGAATAAATGATTCCTTCTACTCTTGGCCAGTTCATCAGCTTATATAATTTATTGTCCATTATAATCCCCCTGTTTTCCATTCCGGAATTTTCCATCCAACCTGTTCTTACAGTGTATCAAAAATGGGTGTACAGTACAAGGGTCAAGTGGTACAATATACAGGATCTGTTACCTACTATATATAAAAAAGGAAGTGAAATTATGTATGATCCAATCACCCCTGAGGACTTCGATTTTCTGACCGGAGACGATAAGGAACTGATGCAGAAGATCACTGCTTACTCCGAAAAAGTCATCGGAGATGTGAAGCCGGAAGATATGAAAATGTCAGAACGGCTTGATAAATTAAAACCCATTATGCGTAAGCTTGCCTTAAAGCGTGGTGTTGCCCTGGAAGACATCTTTGTCAGATACATGGATCTCTCCAGTGAAGTCCTTGCCCGCAAGGCCGGGAAGGAAAAGAAAGGAAACATCCCCATCGACTTCCCGACTATCTGAACCTCGCAGTAGTTTCTTTTACGGACAAAGAGTCATACCGTCAGAAACATAACTAACAGCAAAAATAAAACTGTTGGAACATTTCATCAGGCGAAATGACAACAGTTTTATTTTTGTTTATTTCACTACTCTGACTCTGAACACACCATCAATGCTCTGCAGCTTGTCAATGATCTTCTGCTCTGCAGGACTCTCCAGATCAAACATGGTATAAGCAACCTCTCCTCTGGATTTGTTCATCATATCTGTGATATTGATTCCCTCATCACCAAAGCATGCTGCAAACTTTGTGATCATATTGGCGATATTTTTATGGAAGATTGCCACTCGGCCTGCCTGTGTGCAGACACCCATGTCAAGAGAAGGATAATTCACACTGTTTACAATGTTACCATTCTCCAGATAGTTCATCATTTCCTTCACAGCCATCTTCGCACAGTTATCTTCTGACTCTTCTGTAGAAGCACCAAGATGAGGAATGACAATGCAGCCTTCCTGGCCTGCCGTAGTCGGATTTGGGAAATCAGATACATACTTTCTGATCTTTCCTGCTTTAATTCCTTCCAATACATCTTTTTCATCTGCAAGAAGATCTCTTGCGAAGTTCAGCAGGATCACACCATCCTTCATTTTGGAAATGGCTTCCTTATTGATCATGCCCTTGGTGGAATCAAGAAGCGGTACATGAATGGTGATGATATCGCAGTTCTCATAAATATCCTCTACATTCAGCACATGCTTTACATCACGGCTTAAGTTCCATGCTGCATCCACGGAAACATAAGGATCATATCCATAAACTTCCATACCAAGATGCTTTGCTGCGTTTGCGACTTTGACACCGATCGCACCAAGTCCGATGATACCAAGCTTCTTGCCCTCAATCTCTGTACCGGCAAATTTCTTCTTTTCCTTCTCGGCAGCCTTGGCAATATTCTCATCACCCTTATCAGAGATCACCCAGTTAATACCGCCGATGATATCTCTTGATGCCAGCAGCATACCTGCAAATACCAGTTCCTTCACACCATTGGCATTGGCGCCAGGAGTATTGAATACTACAATCCCCTTTTCTGCACAGCGGTCAAGAGGAATATTATTGACACCTGCCCCTGCTCTTGCTACACAAAGCAGCTTATCCGAGAACTCCATATCATGCATGGCAGCACTTCTTACAAGGATTCCTTCCGCCTCTTCTGCAGTCTCTGTCTTTGTATAGCTATCTGAGAATTTCTCAAGACCTACCTTTGAAATGGGATTTAAACAATAATACTGAAACATCCTGATCTAGTCCTCTTTTCCGTTATTTTTTTCAAATTCACGCATGAATTCCACAAGCTTTTCAACGCCCTCGATCGGCATCGCATTGTAAATGCTGGCACGCATGCCGCCTACTGTTCTGTGACCTTTCAGGTTTTCAAATCCAGCTTCCTTGGCTTCCTTAACAAATTTGGCATCCAGATCAGCATCGCCTGTTACGAAAGGTACATTCATCAGGGAACGGTCTTCTTTTCTTACTGTTCCCTTAAAGAGTTTGCTCTCATCCAGGAAATCATACAGAATCTTTGCTTTCTTTTCATTGCGCTCCTTCATTGCTGCAAGACCACCCTGTTTTTTCAGCCACTTGAATACCTTGCCGCAAATATAAATGCCATAAGCCGGAGGTGTATTATAAAGAGATCCTGCATCAGCGTGAATCTTATATCTCAGCATGGTAGGCGTTCCGGGAAGGACATCCTCTGTGATCAGATCTTCCCTGATGATAACAATAACAACACCGGCAGGTCCCACGTTCTTTTGTACACCGCCATAGATTATACCATACTTTGTTACATCAACAGGCTCTGATAAGAAGCATGATGATACATCAGAAACAAGAATATGTCCCTTGGTATTTGGAAGTGTTTTATATTTGGTTCCATAAATGGTATTATTTTCACAGATATAAACATAATCTGCATCCTCCGGAATCGGGAGATCAGAACAATCCGGAATATAAGAAAAGGTCTTATCTGCAGAAGATGCAACCTCTACGGCATCACCATAGATCTTTGCCTCCTGAAATGCCTTTTTAGCCCACTGACCGGTAACAATATAAGCAGCCTTTCTGTTCTTCATCAGATTCATAGGGATCATTGCGAACTGCTGGCTTGCTCCTCCCTGTAAAAACAACACCTTATAATTATCAGGGATATTCATCAGCTCTCTCAGATCAGCCTCGGCTTCGTTAATGATAGTTTCAAAGGCCTTCGATCTGTGACTCATCTCCATCACGGACATACCGGTTCCTCTGTAATCTAACATTTCATCTGCAGCTTCTTTTAATACTTCTTCAGGTAAAACTGCCGGACCTGCTGAAAAGTTATACACTCTGGCCACTTTTTCTTCCTCCTGTCACGGGTTATCCCCTCATATATGAAAATCTTAAAATATTATAAAATATTTCACTTATTGTAAACCGATTTAACACTTTAGTCAACTGCTTTAGTAAAACATTACACACGGTGTACCTATCTCTACCAGATCATAAAGCTTTGCCACTTCATCGAGAGGTGTGTTGATACAGCCGTGCGAACCGGACTTTTTATAGATTTCTCCTCCATATTCCGATCGCCAGGACGCATCATGAATGCCGATCGCTCCCTTTACCGGGATCCAGTATCTGACAAAGCTTTCATAATCAGCCCCCCGGAGAGTCCTGTTTTTCTGCTTGGCATAGACATAATTGGTTCCACATGGAGTTCCCCTCCGAAGAGATGTATTTCCTGTTACCACCGGAGTATCGATCAGGAGCTTTCCCTCTTCGTAATAATACAGCTTCTGTTCTGTCATATCCACTTCAATGTAGGTGTCCCCGATATCATCCAGTCCCTGTTTTCTGGCCATCTGGGAATAGACCGGCGTATGTATTTCTGCCTTCTTCTGAAGAAAAGCGTCAAGTAGATACTCCTTCTCTGCTTCCCTGTCGATCAGGTTTCCATAGATCCCACCTTCCACCTTCACGATATCTCCCCTTGTAGCATGAAAGGTACGCTCTGCTCCTACTGTATCATAGGTATCAGCAAGCCAGTCTACAAAAGCAAATACCTTTTCTTCATCAGCACAGAGCTTTCCCTGTTCATCCAGAACAAAATTCCCGCTTTCATCCAGCTTTATAAAGTCACAGGCTCTGGAAGCATCTACCGGCACCTGATCATCTCCCATCTGGTAAATGATCCTGCAGTCCTGAAAATCAGATATTTTCTGAAACAGAGTAATACTCTCCTCCATTTCCTCCGTCAATGGCAGATCCTCATAGCACTCATTTTCCGCCAGATCCACCTCCGTATCGCCGTTTTCCAGCGCATCCTCTATCAGCAGGCATGCCTTCTTCCCATTCAGAAGTCCTTCTCTTTCATTCACAAGAACATAACCTTCTTTTGTTTTCCTGATCAGGACTTTGCCGTCTGTCTTTAACGGAGCATTGGGAATTCCGGCATCCATCAGGATCTGCTCCAATATATCCGCATCATACTCCACCTGTGGCTTCAGTTCCTTTTTTCCACCGGAACCGATCAGATTGTCGATCCAGAGATAGGGGTTCTGTCTGTCCAGATACAGTCTGAGAGGCTCTGTATAGGAAACTGTAAGCGAAATATCCTGTGCCTTTATCCTGAAGGACTCCCCATCCTTTTTCAGAACAGTAAGCCCTCCATGTTCTCTGCCGGAAAGCAGTTCCTCATTGATTTCATTAATGCTCTTGCCGGTGCAGTAAACACCGTTGATCCACGTTCCATAACTGAAGCCGTCTTTATAATAATGAGACAGCCAGAGATAAAACCCAATCACTGACGCTGCCACAATGGAAAATCCGATCACGCAGCCTTTTACTAATGCAGAATTTTTCATTATGCTTCCATATCAGAAGCGTCAAAGGCTTCGCTGATAGGTGCCCCTGCCGGAACCATCGGGAATACCTTGTCATCCTCCCCGATCATGCAGTCAAGCACTACCGGCTTTTTCAGCTCAATAGCCTTTCTGATCGCCTCATCAAATTCCTCCTTCGTGGTCACACGGAAGGCTTCGCAGCCAAGCCCCTTTGCAACCATACAGAAATCCACGCCGTCATCCAGAACCGTCTGTGAATATCTCTTTTCATAGAACAGTGTCTGCCATTGTCTTACCATACCAAGCACATGGTTGTTGATCACCACCTGGATGATCGGGATCTGATAGCGGCTTGCGGTGGCAAGCTCATTCATATTCATACGGAAGCATCCATCTCCGCCGATATTGATGCAGATTTTTTCCGGTCTGCCGCACTTGGCTCCGATGCAGGCTCCAAGTCCATACCCCATGGTTCCAAGACCGCCGGAAGATAAGAAGGTTCTAGGCTCTGAATATTTGTAATACTGGGCAGCCCACATCTGATGCTGCCCGACATCCGTGGTAATGATGGCTTTTCCTTCTGTTGCCTTATCAATTTCCTCCATGATATAAGGGCAGGATAATACACTGTGATCATAGGAAAGAGGATATTTCTCTTTTAATTCCTTTATATGAGCGATCCATTCCGGATGTTCCTGCTCTGGCAGTTTTTCATTGATCTCTGTTAATACTTCCTTCAGGTCCCCGACTACAAACGCATCACTGTGGATATTCTTATTGATCTCAGCCGCATCAATATCAATATGTAATACCTTCGCATTTTTTGCAAAGGCAGAAGCGTTTCCTACAACTCTGTCTGAAAATCTGGCACCAAGGGCAACCAGAAGGTCACATTCACTTACTCCGAAATTAGAGGTCTTCGTTCCATGCATACCAATCATGCCGGTATAATAGTCGCTGTGTCCATCCATAACCCCCTTCGCCATAAGGGTATCACATACCGGTGCATCCAGCAGCCCGGACAGCTTCCGCACTTCCTGGTAGGCTCCAGAAATAACAGCACCGCCACCTACATAGATATATGGCTTTTTTGCTTCCTTCATCAGAGCTACTGCCTTCTCTATATCTTCTTCCTCATATTTTTTCTTTACAGGCAGTACTTCCGGCTTTTTCTCCTGATATTCAAACTGTGCCGCTGTCACATCCTTGGTGATATCCACAAGAACCGGTCCAGGCCGGCCACTTCTTGCAATCGCAAAGGCCTTTCTGATCGTATCTGCCAGAATACTGACATCCTTTACAATATACCCATGCTTTGTGATCGGCATGGTTACACCTGCAATATCTACCTCCTGGAAGGAATCCTTTCCAAGGAGCGGAAGATTTACATTACAGGTGATTGCTACCATAGGTACAGAATCCATGTAGGCCGTTGCAATACCGGTTACAAGATTGGTTGCACCAGGTCCGCTGGTTGCCAGGCAGACACCGACCTTGCCGGTAGCCCTGGCATACCCGTCTGCCGCATGGGCTGCGCCCTGTTCATGGGAGGTCAGAATATGTCTGATCTCATCACTGTGTTTATACAAAGCATCATATACATTCAGGATCGTACCGCCCGGATAACCGAAAACAGTATCTACTCCCTGCTCCTTCAGGCAGGCAACTACGATCTCCGCTCCTGTTAATTTCATAGTTCTTTTGCCTCCATGCTCATTATTATTTTCTGGGAGTTTCCAGAATAGCCCCTCTGTTTCCGCTTGTTACCATTTCTCTGTATCTTGCCAGATATCCGGTTGTTACCCTGGGCTCTCTTTCCTTCCAGTCTGCCTTTCTTCTTGCCAGTTCTTCATCAGAAACCTTAACTTCCAGCTTCAGTGCCGGAATGTCAATGCTGATGATATCGCCTTCTTCTACCAGTGCGATAGGCCCACCTACAGCAGCTTCAGGAGAAACATGTCCGATAGACGCTCCTCTGGATGCTCCTGAAAAACGTCCGTCTGTGATCAGGGCTACAGATGAGCCAAGTCCCATACCGGCAATGGCTGAGGTGGGATTCAACATTTCCCTCATACCAGGACCGCCCTTGGGACCTTCATAACGGATCACAACCACATCTCCCGCTGCGATCCTGCCACCCTTGATGGCTGCAATCGCATCTTCCTCACATTCAAATACTCTGGCAGGCCCTTCGTGAACCATCATTTCCTCTACAACAGCAGATCTCTTGACAACACTGCCGTCCGGTGCCAGATTTCCTTTTAATACGGCAAGTCCGCCGGTTTTGGAATATGGATTATCTACCGGTCTGATTACTTCGGGGTTCTTATTGACAGCATCCTTAATATTCTCTGCTACAGTCTTGCCGGTTACAGTGATACAGTCTGTATGAAGCAGACCAAGATCTGCCAGCTCCTTCATAACAGCAGAAACGCCGCCGGCCTCGTTCAGATCTTCCATATAGGTCGGTCCTGCAGGTGCCAGATGACAGAGGTTCGGTGTTTTCTCACTGATCTCATTAGCAAAGGCAATATCAAAGTCAAAGCCAACCTCATGGGCAATAGCCGGCAGATGCAGCATGGAATTGGTAGAGCATCCAAGTGCCATATCTACGGTCAGTGCATTTAAGATGGCATCCTTTGTCATGATATCTCTTGGTCTGATATCTCTCTTTAGCATTTCCATAACAGCCATACCGGCATGCTTTGCCAGCTTGATTCTCTCAGAATATACTGCAGGGATGGTTCCGTTTCCCTTAAGCCCCATTCCAAGGGCTTCTGTCAGGCAGTTCATGGAATTGGCTGTGTACATACCGGAGCAGGAGCCGCAGGTAGGACATACCTTTTCCTCAAATTCACGGACATCTTCTTCTGTCATGGTGCCGGCTGCATTGGCACCTACCGCTTCAAACATAGATGAAAGACTTCTCTTCTGTCCTCTTACGTGACCTGCCAGCATGGGACCTCCGGATACAAATACGGTCGGAATATTGATCCTGGCAGCAGCCATCAGAAGTCCCGGTACATTCTTATCACAGTTTGGCACCATAACAAGGGCATCAAACTGATGTGCAAGTGCCATACACTCTGTAGAATCAGCGATCAGGTCTCTGGTTACCAGAGAGTACTTCATACCTACATGTCCCATGGCGATTCCATCACAGACAGCAATGGCCGGAAATACAACCGGTACACCACCTGCTTCTGCCACGCCAAGCTTGACAGCATTTACGATCTTGTCAAGGTTCATATGTCCCGGAACGATCTCATTGTAGGAGCTTACAATACCGATCATGGGCTTTTGCATTTCCTCTTCGGTAAAGCCAAGTGCATTGAACAGACTTCTGTGAGGAGCCTGCTGCATTCCTTTTTTTACGTTATCACTTCTCATTTTGTTTCCTCCCTTATGCCAGTATATAAAATAAAGTTCTGGTTTTCATATTTCTTTTCCATTTCTGTATTTACATAATCCCAGGGGATCGTGTTGTAATAATGATAAAACTCCCATTCCATTTCTGTAAAGTCCGGATCTGCCATCCTCCTGTCAAGAAGCAGGAAGTCAGAACCCTCTATCTGCTGATTTTCACAGGTGATCCCATACAGGAACCGAATCAGATACTGCTGTGTGCAGTCCGTGACACAGACATTCTGTGCTTCTTCGATATTGCCTTTTGCCAATACCTCCTGCATGCTGTGTTCCCTGTCACTGTACTGATTCTGATAGCCTCTGGTTGTAAAACACCATATGCCAAAGGCTGCCACGGTCAGAAACGCTGCATATCCGGTCTTCTTCCTGTCATCAGGTAAGATCCAGTCAAGAAAAAAGCCAAGGAGTAAGGCGGTCAGTGCACCGCCATACATAAACACCCGGTAATAAGGGAGCTTATGCTGCACGAGCAAAAACAAGGGAATTGCAAGTGTACAGATCACCGTAAGAAGTGGCAGTATTCCTACCATCTTCTCTTTGGTCTGTCCTGTAAATTCTCCCTTTTCCTGGTCTTTCATGTCCTCTTCTGACAGCTGCCTCCTTTTTCTGCTTCCGATCACTGTCCGGATTCCCAGCGCAAGGAAGCCGCCAATAACAATCATTGGGATCAGCCACCAGCTTCCATCCAGATACTGGATAAAAAGATTCTGAAGCCATGTCACAAGCTTTGTAAGGAAGCCTTCCTTTGGCACACTCTGGATATAGGGCGTTGCCAGCATATAATCGATCCCTGTACTGACACAGATAAATGGATGCCTTAAGATCATCTGCACATGTCCTGTTCCCTGAAATGCCGGATCCTCCTTGATCAAGAGGTTGGATCCGATTGCCAGCCAGATGATTCCATACAGGCATATTGTAATAAACGCTGCCAGCAGAGATACAAGGATCAGCCGGATCAGCTTTTGGAATGCAGATGCTTCTATCAGCTTTCCCTGCCGGCTTCTTTTCTCTGCAAATGCCTGCAAAAGCAGGTAAATCCCACCGGAAAGGCACACCGGAATCACCCAGTAAACATCGCTTGGAACAGTATAGAGTCCAAGCACCAGGGAAAGTGCAAAAAATACATATGTCTTCTTTCGTACCCGTTCTTCCCTGCAGATCACATCCAGCATACTGACGGCTGTCAGGAAACAGGTCACGGAAAGCGTATATCCTCTTCCCTGCACAGAAAGCTGATTCACCAGATTTAAAAGGCAGTACCCGGAAACTACAGCAAGTGAGATCCCTTCCTTAAAATAACGTCTTCCTAATAAAAACAGAAGCACCATATTAATCAGGGCACACAGATAACTGACACCTCTAAGTCCTATATAAGGATTCCCGAAGAAATCAAGAAAAGCTGACAGTACGGAATATCCCACATGATTATTGGGCACCGGCCAGTGGATAGCCGCATAGACAGGTCCCCGGCTGATGAAATAATAGTAAGTATACAGCTCATCATACCAGGGAGTCAGGGTAAACATCCTGCAGCCATAATAAACGGCCATTCCTGCCAAAATACAAACAAATATGATGATCTCCGGATCCTTTTTGCGTTCTGTATTAACGTGAAATTTCATCAGCTAACAAATCACCCATTCTGCTGCAGCCAACCTTTTCACAGCCTTCTGCCATGATGTCAGCTGTGCGGTAGCCCTTCTTCAATATGCTTTTGACAGCCATTTCGATCGCATCTGCTTCTTTGTCAAGGTCAAAGGAATAACGGAGCATCATTGCTGCTGAAAGAATGGTTGCGATTGGATTGGCAATATCCATACCGGCAATATCCGGTGCTGAGCCATGGCTTGGCTCATATAAACCGAATTTGGAATCATTCAGGGATGCACTTGCCAGCATGCCGATGGAGCCGGTTACCATACTTGCTTCATCCGAAAGGATATCTCCAAACATATTTTCTGTCAGGATCACATCAAACTGGGAAGGATCCCTTACAAGCTGCATGGCACAGTTGTCTACCAGCATGTGGGAAAGTGTAATATCCGGATAGTCCTTTGCCACTTCCTCAACCACTTTTCTCCAGAGTCTGGAAGAATCCAGTACATTGGCCTTATCCACACTGGTCACAATTCCTCTTCTCTTTCTTGCAATGTCAAATGCCTTGATGGCGATTCTGCGGATCTCATTTTCATTATAAGTCAGAGTATCTACTGCGGTACGCACACCGTCCACTTCTGTGGTATGTCTTGCTCCAAAGTAAAGACCACCTGTCAGTTCTCTCATGATCAGAAGATCAAAACCCCGGTCACTGATATCCTTCCGCAGTGGACAGGCATCAGACAGCTCCTGATACAGCACTGCCGGTCTTAAATTAGCAAACAGATTAAGTGCCTTTCTGATCTTTAACAGTCCAGCTTCCGGTCTCTTCTCCGGAGGAAGCTGATACCAGGGTGATGTACTGGTATTTCCACCAATGGAACCCATCAGGACAGCGTCTGCTGCCTTGGCATCCGCAATTGCTTCATCTGTCAGCGGTACGCCATGTACATCAATGGAAGCGCCTCCCATCAGAATATCCTTATAAGTAATCTCGTGTCCGTAAACCTCAGCCACCTTATTCAAAACCTTTTTCGCTTCTGCAACGATCTCCGGTCCGATTCCATCTCCCGGGATACAGGTAATATTCAGTTTCATAGTTTTCGGTCTCCTTTTTTATATTCCTGTAAACAAAATGAGACGCCATAAGCGCCTCATTTCCAATCACGTTCTGCTTTATTCATTGTCTGCTTTTTCTACTTGTGCAATGGCAGCTTTCTGCATGGGAATGCGGCAGTTCTTATTATTTCCGAACTCAACGATCACAGTGTCATCTGTAATGTCAATGATAATTCCATAAAAACCGCTGTTTGTCAGAACACAGTCACCTATTGCAAGCTGAGACAGCATTGCTGCCTGTTTCTTCTGCTCCTTCTTCTGTGGACGGATCATAAAGAAATAAATAAACACAAAGATTAAAACGATGTAAACGATCATGATCAGACCGCCCCCGGCTGCAGATCCAGCTGCATCGGTACTACTCAGTAATGTATTGCCCATTAAATTTCCTCCTGAAAAATTGGTCTGCGGTCCTGTTCAGGCAAATGACCGCAAATTTCATGCCTTAAAAAATATAATACACAATCCCCAGCTTAAAAACAAGACCTTTTTATTTTTCCTTCTGATCAGGCTCCTGTGCCATTCCTTCCAGTTTTCTCTTCTTATAGGCTGCAAACCTGCCGGCATCCAGTGCATCCCTGATCTCCGTCATCATCGTATTATAGAAATAAAGGTTGTGAAGCACACAGAGCCTCATACCAAGCATTTCTTTTGCTTTCAGCAGATGTCTGATGTAGCCTCTGGAATACCGTCTGCAGGCGGGACACTGGCAGCCTTCCTCGATCGGTCTCTCATCCAGCTCATACTTAGCATTAAACAGATTAATCTTTCCCTGATTGGTATACAGATGTCCATGCCGTCCATTTCTTGAAGGATATACACAGTCAAAGAAATCGATCCCTCTTTCCACACCCTCCAGTATATTGGCCGGTGTGCCTACTCCCATCAGATAAGTCGGCTTATCTACCGGCAGATACGGAATAGTTTCTTCTATAATATGATACATTTCTTCATGGCTCTCCCCGACAGCAAGACCTCCTATGGCATAGCCATCAAGCTCAAGCTCAGAAATGCGCTTTGCGTGTTCCCTCCGGATATCTGCGAATATAGCTCCCTGATTAATACCAAAAAGCATCTGGTTCCTGTTGATGGTATCTTCAAGAGAATTGAGTCTTTTCATCTCCTGCCTGCATCGTACCAGCCATCTGTAGGTTCTGTCCACAGAATTCTGCACATAGGTTTTCTCTGCCAGTGCAGAAGGACATTCATCAAATGCCATGGCAATGGTAGATGCCAGATTGGACTGGATCCGCATACTTTCCTCTGGTCCCATAAAAATCTTATGTCCGTCGATATGGGAACGGAAGGTAACGCCTTCTTCCCTGATCTTCCGCATGCTAGCCAGGGAAAACACCTGAAATCCGCCGGAATCTGTCAGAATCGGTTTGTTCCAGGACATGAACTTGTGCAGTCCTCCCATCTTCTTTACGATCTCATCTCCCGGTCTGACATGGAGATGATAGGTATTTGACAGTTCTATCTGTGTCCCGATTCCCTCAAGATCCTCCGTAGATACGGCTCCTTTGATCGCCGCTACCGTTCCGACATTCATAAAAACCGGTGTCTGTACCACTCCGTGTACAGTGGTCAGTTCTCCTCTTTTAGCTCTGCCTTCCTGCTTCAATACTTTATACATAACAGCACCTATAAATATTTATCCCAGAATTCCTCCAGGGTAATCCCTTCTTTATTTATGATTTCTGCAGCTTCCCTGCCAACATATCTGAAATGCCATGGTTCAAATTCAATCCCGGTAATATCTTCTTTTCCCTTGGGATAGCGGAGGATAAAGCCATACTTACAGCTGTTCTCCGAAAGCCACTGTCCAGCTTTTGTCTCTGCAAATCCTTCATCCAGAGTTACATAATCATTGGAAATAATGTCAAAGGCAAGTCCTGCCTGATGTTCACTGGCTCCCGGTACTGTTACCGCCTGGGAAGCCAGTGTATAGGCTTCCATATAAGTCATTCCCTTTTTCATATAATTTTCTATTTTTCTGTTGAACAGTCCTTCCTGATAATTCAGATCCCTGTAAGGCGAACAGATAGCAAGCGTCACCCCCTCATTCTCAGCATTCCGCATCATGACAAGCAGCTCCTCTATAATCCTTTCATCGCACTTCATCGTTCCCTTGATCGTCATGATATTGCCAAGAGTCAGTTCATAATCATCTGGAAGCGGATGCTGCTTGTTGATCAGGATCAGCTTCCAGTCATCTGCTGAAAATCCTTTCACCTCTTCTGCAGCACTGTCTGTATTTTCGTTACTGATCTGCATTTCAGACAGCTTGTCTTCATCCAGGATCTCTGACAGGGAATACTGATATTCTGCGGAGGTACCATGACTGTCCAGGATTTCTTTCTGCTCTTCTTCCGCAAAAGGATCCTTTCCCTCATCCTGCTCTGCAAAGGATATGGAATCATCCTCCGACACAGCCTCTACCTGCCCCTTTTCTCCATCCACAAAGCCACTGTCCTTCTGGAATACCGGATAGGCAAAGCTGTTTCCCGCCATGAAACAAAGCAGGATAAACATCACGCAGGTAAAACGTTTGGTGCCACCCTTAAAATATTCAACAACCCTGAAGAACCAGATACTTACAGCAAGTCCGATGATAGCCGGTATTTTCAGCAGCCTGCTTTTTCTGCCCATATAAATGAAATAATCTAAAACCCGTTCTTTTAACGACCTTTTCATTTGTCCACCATGTATCATTTTTCGTAATTCCATGCTTTTACACACACTTTTATCATAATACACAACTATAACATTTGTACAGGGGTTTCATGAAATAAGTTGCACCCGTTATAAATTTTATTGCCAGAAACATAAGTTTTCGATATAATCAATATCATACTGCACTATGTTAATAGAAATTAACAGAATACTTCAGATTATAAATCAGGGAAAGGATACATCCATGGCAGGCTCATCATTTGGAACGCTTTTTAAAATCACAACATTTGGAGAATCCCACGGCAAAGCTCTCGGTGTCATCGTAGACGGCTGTCCCGCAGGTCTTTCACTTTCCGAGCATGATATCCAGGTTTTTCTTGACAGGCGGAAGCCCGGTCAAACGAAGATCTCCACACCCAGAAAGGAAAATGATCAGGTTGAGATCCTCTCCGGTGTCTTCGAGGGAAAAACTACCGGTACACCTATTGCCATGATGATCCCCAATACTTCCCAGCGTTCCTCAGATTATGGTGAGATCGCAGTTACCTACAGACCAGGTCATGCTGATTTCTGCTTTGATTCCAAATTTGGATTTCGGGATTACAGAGGGGGCGGAAGATCCTCAGCCAGAGAAACCGCAGCACGGGTAGCTGCCGGTGCTATTGCAAGCAAAATTCTCTCTTCCATGGGAATACATCTGACAGCCTATACAAGATCCATCGGTTCTGTTTCCATTTCCGACGATCATTTTGATCCGTCAGCAATCTCCGAAACTTCAACCTGTATGCCTGACAGAGAGGCAGATGCAAGAGCCAGTGCTTTCCTTGCACAGTGCATGAAAGAACACGATTCTGCCGGCGGCGTAGTAGAATGTGTGGTAAGTGGTGTTCCTGCCGGGATTGGTGATCCGGTATTTGAGAAGCTCGATGCCATGCTTTCCATGGCTGTGATGTCTATTGGTGCTGTGAAGGCAGTAGAGATTGGTGACGGAATCGCGGCTGCTTCCAGAAAGGGGTCTGAAAATAATGATGCTTTCTATGCAGATCATGGTCAGATCAAAAAGAAGACAAATCATGCAGGAGGTATCCTTGGCGGCATCAGTGACGGCTCAGAGATTATTCTCCGGGCACACTTCAAGCCAACACCTTCCATCTTCCAGAAACAGCATACGGTAACAAATACCCTCGAAAATACAGAGCTTGAGATCAGAGGCCGCCATGACCCCGTTGTTGTTCCAAGAGCAGTTGTGGTGGTGGAGTGTATGACTGCCCTTACCATCCTGGATGCCTGCATGAAAAACATGACAGCAAGGCTTGACTATCTGGTAGATTTCTATCAGTCTTAATCTGCCAGAAGCCTTCTGGCAGATCTCCTGTCTTTCCTTACGTTTCTTCTGATGTGAGCTTATGGAAGATTACACAGTTCGGCTGGTCAACATCAATTTCCTTCCCGTTCATCACAATAATATTTTTTTTCAAATCCACGGTAAAAAATGTCATGGTATTGGATTCATGGTTCAGTGAAACAAGGTGCTTATTGTCAGGGAACAGTGTCGCATCCTTCGGATAATCTCCACTGATCGGCAGACAGAACAGCTTCTCAAGCATACCATTTCTCTGGTCGATCCTATAAACCACTACGCTGTTATCACCGGCATTGGAGCTTACCAGATACTGGAAATCATCAGATATGTTCAGTGCACTGGCTGCGGATCCGCCTGCATGATAGTCATTCAGTGTGGAAATGGTCTGTATCTTCTCAAATTCCGGTGAATCATGATGTTCATCTATGTAATAATGATATACATCTATATAATTCTTTAGCTCATGTACCACATACATATATCTGCCATCCTTGGAAAACTTCAGATGCCGTGGTGCCGATTCCTGCTCACTTCTGATAATATCAACCTGCTGGAGCCTGCCGCTCTCATGATCCAGTTCATAAACAACAATATGATCCATTCCCAGATCTGCAGCACACAGATATCTGTTATCCCTTGTCATCTTCACACAGCTGATATGCGGCCTGAAATTCCGCTCTGCAATGCTGCCAAGTCCTCTGTGAAAGATCTCATCTGTGATCTCACCGACAGAGCCATCAGAATTAACACGGAGTGCCGTCAGCTTGGCATCATGATAGCCTGCGACAAATAAAAACTTATCATCATAATCAGTAGAAAGATAACATCCTCTCATTCCATTGATGGATGCCCGGTTGATTGCTTCAAGCGTACCATCCTTCAGGATCCGGTAAGCCTCTACCCCAAAATCGGTAATGGAATAAAGATACTTCTGATTATGGGAAATCGTCACATAAGAAGAATTGGTGATCTCTACTCTGTCCTTTTCTGTAAACCTTCCATGGTTCATATCCACATCATAAATTCGAATTCCGCAGCTACTCTGGTTGCCAGAGGTATAAGCGGATACATACGCTACATATTTTCCTTTACTCATAGTCGTGTCCTTCCTGCTTCTTTCTGGATATCGTCAGACATGAAAGTTTCTTCCTTTCGTCTGCGTTTATTATATCTCCTGTCCTGCCTCAAATCAATCAAAATAAACCTCTTTTTTTATTTTGTAATTTTCCTGTAAAATCTGTTGACTTTCCTTTATCTGTATGTATAATAAATGGCAGTGCCAGTTTAGTAAAAGTAAACTTCAAGTTTATTATTTCTTCATCACTCTTGTGCTGGCAGACTGGAGTATTTATGGAAATTGGAAAAAAAATAAAAGATCTTCGTATCCAGAAAAATCTCACACAGGAGGAGCTTGCTGACCGCTGTGAGCTGTCAAAAGGCTTCATTTCCCAGCTGGAGCGGGACTTAACATCTCCCTCCATTGCCACACTGATCGATATCCTGCAGTGTCTTGGCACTGACCTGAAGCACTTTTTTAATGACTCTGATGATGACCAGATCAGCTTTAAGGAAACCGATTATTTTGAAAAAACAGATGAAGCTCTCGGTAACCGGATTGAATGGATCATCCCGAATGCACAGAAAAATATGATGGAGCCGATCCGTATTACACTGGAAAAAGGAGGCTCTACTTACCCGGACAACCCTCATGAGGGAGAAGAATTCGGTTACGTACTGTCCGGCAGCATCTGTCTGATCCTCGGAAACCGTATCATCCGTGTAAGAAAAGGAGAATCCTTTTACTTTACTGCTAATACCACACACTACATCAGAGCCAGTGAAAAAACCGGTGCAACACTGATCTGGGTCAGTACACCCCCCAGTTTTTAAACCATAAATTCAACAAGGAGAACCGTAATGAACAAGAAATTAATCGATCTGCAGCATATTACCAAATCCTTTGACGGCCAGATGATCCTGGACGATTTAAATCTCTATATCCGTGAAAATGAATTTCTGACTCTCCTTGGGCCAAGCGGATGCGGCAAGACCACCACCCTGCGTATCCTGGGCGGTTTTGAAACACCTGATCGGGGTCATGTGATCTTTGATGATCAGGATATCACAAAGCTTCCGCCAAACAAACGGCAGTTAAACACCGTATTCCAGAAATATGCCCTTTTTACCCATATGACCATTGCTGAAAATATCGCCTTTGGTCTGAAAATCAAGAATAAATCAAAGTCTTATATTAACGACAAGATCGCCTATGCCCTGAAATTAGTGAATCTGGAAGGCTACGGCAACCGTATGCCTGATTCCTTAAGCGGCGGCCAGCAGCAGCGTATCGCTATCGCAAGAGCTATTGTCAACGAACCCAAGGTTCTTCTTCTGGATGAACCCCTTGGTGCCCTTGACTTAAAGCTCAGACAGGATATGCAGTATGAGCTGATCCGTCTGAAAAATGAGCTTGGCATTACCTTCATCTATGTCACACATGATCAGGAAGAAGCGCTCACCATGTCTGATACGATCGTGGTCATGAATCAGGGCTATATCCAGCAGATCGGTTCTCCTGAAAAGATCTATAACGAGCCTGAGAATGCTTTTGTTGCTGACTTTATCGGCGATAGTAATATCATCGGCGGCATCATGATCGAGGATAAGCTGGTAGAGATCCTTTCTGCAAGGTTTCCCTGTGTGGATACCGGCTTTGGGACAAACCGTCCCGTTGACGTTGTGATCCGCCCTGAGGATGTCATCCTCTCTTCTCCTGCAGACGGAAGACTGGCCGGTATCGTAACCCATCTGATCTTCAAGGGTGTCCACTATGAAATGGAGGTCACCACCCCTGATGGCTATGAATGGCTTGTCCATTCTACCGGTATGTATCCTGTAGGCACACAGGTTGGTATTGATGTGGATCCTTTTAATATCCAGATCATGCACAAGCCTGCATCTGAAGATGAGGAGGCTGTAAAGATCGATGAATAACTTTCGCAAAAAACTGCCCGGTACCCCCTACTTTTTCTGGTCCGTGCTGTTCATCATCATTCCTTTATGCATGGTGTTTTATTACGGTCTGACAGATAAAAGTGGTGCCTTTACCTTGGAAAATATCATAGCAGTCACAACAAGGGAACACAGCAAGGCATTATGGCTCTCGCTCCTTCTGTCCCTGATCGCAACTGTGATCTGTCTGCTGCTCTCTTACCCGCTTGCCATGATCCTGTGCAGCAGGAAAGGCGGCCAGCACAGTGTGATCGTATTTATCTTCATCCTTCCCATGTGGATGAATTTCCTGCTGCGTACCCTTGCCTGGCAGACACTGCTCGAAAAGACCGGCGTGATCAACAGTATCCTTTCTTTCCTGCATCTGCCGGCTTTAAATATCATCAATACACCGCAGGCCATCATCCTTGGCATGGTATATAATTTCCTGCCTTTTATGGTACTGCCGATTTATAATGCCCTTGCCAAGATTGATGAAAACGTGATCAATGCCGCCAGGGATCTTGGTGCCAGTCCGGTCCAGGTATTTTTCAAGGTAATGCTTCCCCTGACACTCCCCGGCATCATCAGTGGTATTACCATGGTATTTATCCCTGCACTGACAACCTTCGTGATCAGTAATCTCCTTGGGGGAAGTAAGGTTCTTCTGATCGGCAATGTCGTAGAACAGGAATTTACACAGGCCAGCAACTGGCATCTTGGAAGTGGACTTTCCATCGTCCTGATGCTGTTTATCCTGCTGAACATGATCGTTTCTGCAATCTTCGATAAAGATGGGGAGGGCTCTGTATTATGATCAAAACGGCTGCTAAAAAGTTTTATGTGTTTCTGATCTTTCTCTTTTTATATGCGCCCATTGTCACACTGATCGTTCTGTCCTTTAACGCCAGCAGGACAAGGGCAAAATGGGGCGGCTTTACTACCAGATGGTATGTTTCCCTGTTCCGGAATGATGCCATTATGAACGCCCTTCTCAATACACTTACCATTGCTCTCATTGCTTCCCTGACAGCTACCGTCATCGGAACCATTGCCTGCATTGCCATTATCAATATGAAAAAGAAATCCAGAGCCATCTGGATGGGGATCACTAATATCCCCATGCTGAATGCGGATATCGTAACCGGTATTTCCCTGATGCTGCTCTTTTTAAGTCTAGGACTTAAGTTTGGCTATGGAACGATCCTGTTAAGCCATATTACCTTCTGCATCCCGTATGTAATCCTAAGTGTCATGCCGAGGATGAAGCAGTTTAATACCAGTACCTTCGAGGCTGCCCTGGATCTTGGTGCAGGGCCTGTATACAGCTTTTTCAAAGTGGTACTGCCAGATATCCTGCCCGGTGTCCTATCCGGCTTCCTGATGGCATTTACCATGTCACTGGATGATTTTATCATCACCCACTTTACCAAGGGTGCCGGTGTGGATACCCTTTCCACCAAGATCTATACCGAAGTCAAAAAAGGGATCAAGCCGGAAATGTATGCCCTTTCCACACTGATCTTTATAACGGTACTGATCCTGCTCTTACTGATCAATAAAGCGCCTGCTGACAAAAAGCAGAAAGCCTAAGATATATTTTATTTATGATGAAGGAGATACTACAACAATGAAAAAGAAATTACTTGCTGCCATTTGCCTTTCCTTTACCTTTTCCCTGCTGCTGACAGGCTGCGGCGCTGCAAAAAGTGAAAACGGTGAAGTTGTTGTCTACAACTGGGGAGAATATATCGATCCTGATACTCTGACCATGTTTGAGGAAGAAACCGGAATCCATGTGGTTTATGATGAATTTGAGACCAATGAGATCATGTATCCCAAGGTTGAGGCCGGTGCCACTGCCTATGATGTGATCTGCCCATCCGATTATATGATCCAGAAGATGATCCAGAATGATCTTCTTGCCGAGATCAATTTTGACAATATCCCCAATGTGAAAAATATCGGTGACCAGTACTTTGAACAGTCCAGGGAATTTGACCCGGAAAATAAATATTCCGTTCCATACTGCTTTGGAACTGTTGGCATCCTGTATAACAAGACCATGGTGGATGAGCCGGTAGACAGCTGGTCCATTCTCTTTGATGAAAAATACGCAGACAGCATTCTGATGCAGGATTCTGTCAGAGATGCCTTCATGGTAGCCCTGAAGCTGAACAGCTATTCCATGAATACCCTGGACGAAAGCCAGCTTGCCACCGCCAGAGATTCTCTGATCACCCAGAAGCCCCTTGTGCAGGCCTATGTCATCGATCAGGTCAGAGACAAAATGATCGGCAATGAAGCTGCCATCGGTGTGATCTATTCCGGTGAAGCTATCTATACGCAGAGAGAAAATCCTGATCTTGAATATGTGATCCCAAAGGAAGGCACCAATGTCTGGATCGACAGCTGGGTGATCCCGAAGAACGCTTCCAATAAGGAAAACGCAGAGGCCTTTATCAACTTCATGTGCCGGGAGGATGTTGCCCTGATGAATTTTGAATACATCACCTATTCTACCCCAAACATGGCTGCCCGTGAGCTGATCGAGGATGAGGATATCAAAAACTCCTCCATCGCATTCCCGGATTTCTCTGATTACCAGAATCTGGAAACCTTCCAGTATCTTGGTGAAGAGGGTGATGCTCTTTATAACGATTACTGGAAAGAAGTAAAGGCACAGTAGAATACAGGGACGCAGAAGGTCTGACCTGTCTGCGTCCCTGTTCTATTACGGTCTGATCTGACCGTTACCGGTAATTCTGTATTTATAGCTGGTCAGCTCTCTAAGTCCCATAGGGCCTCTTGCATGGAGCTTCTGGGTACTGATCCCGATCTCAGCACCAAAGCCAAATTCAAATCCATCAGTAAACCTGGTAGAGGCATTTACATAAACACAGGCTGCATCCACTTCATTCAGGAATTTCTCTGCATGCTCCCTGTTTTCTGTAATGATCGCCTCAGAATGCTTCGTATTATATTTATTGATATGAGCAATAGCCTCGTCTACATTCTTTACCGTCTTCATAGAGATAATCGCATCCAGATATTCTGTTCCGTAGTCCTCTTCTGTGGCCGGTACACAATTGATCACTTCACCGATTTTCTCATCTCCCCGGATCTCCACACTCTTTTCAGAAAGTGCTTTTGCCAGATCTGGAAGCAGCTTTTCCCTGATCTTTTCATGGACTACCAGAGATTCACAGGCATTGCATACGCCAAGGCGCTGGGTCTTGGCATTGATGATAATGGGAATAGCCTTTGCAAGGTCTGCATCCTCATCAATATAAATATGACAGTTCCCGGTACCTGTTTCGATAACCGGTATGGTACTGTTTTCCACCACACTGCGGATCAGTCCGGCTCCACCTCTCGGGATCAGGACATCCACATATTCCTTCATTTTCATAAATTCCATGGTCACCGCCCGGTCTGTGGCATCAATAAAGGAAATTGCATCCTCTGTCACACCGCTTTTCTCAAGTCCTTCACGGATCACGGAAACGATCGCCTTATTGGAATAAAGAGCATCACTGCCACCCTTTAATATTACGGCATTGCCGCTTTTAAAGCAAAGCGAAAAAGCATCTGCCGTCACATTTGGTCTGGATTCATAGATGATCCCGACAACTCCCAGCGGCACTCTTCTCTTTTCGATTACAAGACCATTGGGTCTGTGAATGGTTTCCAGCAGCTCTCCTACAGGATCCGGCAGCTGTGTTACCTTTTCGATCCCTTCTGCCATTCCTTTTATTCTCTCTTCTGTCAGTCTGAGACGATCGATCAGTCCTGCCTTCATTCCCTTTTCTTCTGCTCTTGCAAGATCCTTTTCATTAGCCGCAAGGATCCTGTCTGTCTCTGTCACAAGGGCTTCTGCTATCGTAAGCAGTGCTCGATTCTTCTCCTTTTCAGAAAGCTTCTGTACCTCATATTTTGCCTGCACGGCTTTCTGCCCTGTTTCCTGTAAAGCTGTCATATACTTCCCCTTTCTCTCAGATATGTCTGATCACTTCAGATTCCGTGATCACCATATCCACCCTTCTGTCCTGTTCCTCACAGGGTATTGTAACCGGTGCAATCTGTACATCAAAGGCGAGTCCCACACTTTTTACAGAGGGAAAAGCCTTAAGGAATCTGTCATAGAATCCCTTTCCATAACCCATCCTGTTTCCGGATCTGTCAAATACAGAGCCAGGTACCAGCACAAGTGTCTTCTGCCCTGCTATTTCCTCTGTGAACAGTTTTTCCTTATCCTCCTGTGGTTCCCGGATATCCTGATAGCCTGCATGAAGGTCAGACAGGGATCTGATTTCATAAAAAGAAATTGTCATTCCCTCTACCACAGGTGCGAAAACATGCTTTGGCGCTTCCGACAGAAACATCTCCTCAACCAGTCCGGTCGTCATCACCTCACTGCGATAATCCATATAGACAAGTACATTCTCAGCCTCCTGAAACTCCGGCTGTTTTCTGATATTCTCCCAGATCTGCATACTCTTCTGGAGCCGTACCTCTGCCCCCAGAGCATCCCGATATCCAAGATACTTACTTCTGATACCCTGTTTGTGCATCCTGCTTTTGTTCTCCATAGGCAATCCTCCCTGCAATTTCTTCAGCAACCTTTATTCCATCCATAGCGGCAGAAGTAATACCCCCGGCATAACCGGCACCCTCTCCACACGGGAATAATCCTCTGATATCAGATTCCAAACGTTCATCCCGAAGGATCCTGACCGGGGATGAGGTTCTGCTTTCCACCCCTTCGATCAGGACACTGCTGTCTGAAAATCCCGGAATCACTCTTGAAAAATCCTCCATGCCACGGACAAAATCCCTGGAAAGCTCCTTGGGAAGTATATCATGTACCTTTCCAAATGCCCACGCTCCTTTGATACATGGAGAAAAATCTGGTGGAACATGCTCTGCGCATTTCTCTTTCCTGTCAAAGGGCTGTGATGCATCTGTCCCTGACACATCAGTTTTTTCGTCAGCTTCTCCCGGCAGGACGGCTTCCCTGAACGTGCCAAGACGCTCTACCGGCACCCTGCCGTCCCCGGCAAGATATGCCCTTCTTTCCAGTTCCCGCTGAAAAGCCACACCTGACAACGGGTCTGTCCCATCTCCATAATCAGAAGGATCAATAGTAATAATCACAGCACTGTTGGCATTTTTACTGTCCCGTTTATAATAGCTCATCCCATTCACAGCCAGATGTCCCTCTTCCGAAGAAGCATTTACCACATAGCCTCCAGGACACATACAAAAGGAATATACCCCTCTTCCACCCACGGATGCTGTCAGCTTATAGGGTGCACTGCCAAGGATCTCATTTTCATCCATTCCATACTGGGCATGGTTGATCAGCTTCTGTGGATGCTCTACCCGGAATCCTACTGCAAAGGGCTTGGGCTCCATGGGCACCTTCTTTTTCTGCAGTGCTGCAAAGGTATCCCTTGCACTGTGTCCGGGCGCCAGTACCACATAAGAAGCTTTCAGTGTCTCATGGTTATTGATCTCAACACCGGTGATCCTCCCATTCTCTATCATCAGATCCGTCACTTTGGACTGAAAGCGGATCTCACCCCCTTTTTCAAGGATGGTTTTCCGCATATTCTGAATAACATGATATAATACATCCGTTCCGATATGGGGTTTATAATCATATAATATTTCTTCCGGTGCCCCTTCCCTGACAAAGATGGAAAGTACTTTACGATTCCGTCCTGATTTATCCTTTACCAGGGTATTCAGCTTGCCATCTGAAAAGGTCCCTGCACCGCCTTCTCCAAACTGTACATTGGACTGTGTATCAAGAACTCCCGTCTCCCAGAACTTCCGGACATCACAGGTACGTTCCTCTACTGATTTTCCCCGTTCTAACAGAACAGGCTTAAAACCGGCTTCCGCCAGCATATAACAGCAGAACAGTCCTGCAGGTCCTGCACCAATGATAACCGGTCTCTCTTTTCCCTGATAACCCTGTACTGGGAAATGATATTCTGATCTTTCCATCTGCATGACCTGTTTCCTGTCACAACGTTTATAAACCTGATCTTCCTTTTCTGCTTCTACATCTATACTGTACTGAAAAAACAGCTCCGGCTTTTTCCTGGCATCTACAGACCTGCGTAAGATTGTATAGGACGGTGTTTTTGAAAGCCGCAGCACCTTCCGGATCTTCTGTTCCAGTTCTTCTTTTGTATGGGTGATCGGCAGTTTTAATTGACTGATTCTGAGCATTTCTAGTTCCTTATTGTATTTTCTAACTAAAGTTTTCGTATCAACATTCCCTGTAACGGTCTTTTCAGATCATTGCCTTCTGGCTGCACTTCTTCCGGCTATGACACCGCTTGTCCAGGCGAACTGCAGATTATAGCCTCCGCACTTCCCATCCACGTCCAAAAGCTCTCCGGCAAGATACAGCCCCTTCTGTTTCAGGGACTCCAGATGCTCCGACACTTCCTCCAGCGGAATACCACCTGCACAGACCTGTGCATGTTCTGTACCATTTGACTGTTCAATATGTACGGTAAGCTTCCTGTAGCAGGACATCAGCTTTCTGGTTCCGGAGAGCCCGATCTCCTTTATTTCCAGCTCCTTTTTTAATCCCTGCAGATGCAGTATGGCTCCATTCAGCTTACTGTTTGCAAGTCCAAGCACAAAATCAGAAATTTTATATCCATTCAGCTTTTCATAACGGGCAATGACCATTTCTTCAAAGGCTTCCTCTGTAAATTCCGGCAGAAGATTTATCTCCGCTGTCACTTTTCTTTTTTCAAGAAGAGCATATCCTGCTACCCTGCTGAACTGGAACACCGGAATCCCGGAAATCCCATAATCAGTAAGCTGCAATTCTCCTTCTTCTTCTGCCAGCCTCCTGCCATCTGCCAATAATGTGATGCGTGCTTTTGTCCGGACCCCTGCTGCTTCCTTCAGAAAAGGATCGCTGCACCGAAGCTGTACAAGTGCCGGGACTACTGGATTTAAATGGTGCCCGAAGCCTTTAGCCAGACGATAGCCATAAAAATCCATTCCCTTTTTCAAGGATGCAGGACTTCCGCAGGCAAGGATCAGTCTGTCAAAAGCCTCTTCCTTCTTTTCATATCTGACAAGAAACTGCTGTTTCTTCTGATGAAAACAGGCCTCTGTTATCTCTGTCTCACACAGAACTCTTACATGATGTTTTTCAAGGTTTCTCTCAAGCACATCCCTGATCGTTGCTGCCTGTTCTGTATAAGGATAAAGATAACCATTCCGTTCTCTGATCAGGATTCCGTTCTCCTCAAGGAATCTGATCATATCCTGACAGGAAAATTCATGAAAGAAGTTTTCCAGTTTTGATTTATCCTTACAGTAATACATTCCCATATGAAAATCAAGATTACTGAAGTTACATTTTCCATTACCGGTCGCTAAAATCTTCTTACCAGCTTTATTATTCTTTTCAAAGACAGTCACACTTGCTTTCTGCTCTGCCGCAGCTATCGCTGCCATCATTCCGCACGCTCCGCCGCCTATAATTGCAATTTTCATCTTTTCTCCATTCCCATCAGCTCGAATAAGATTCCAGGAAGTGATACAATTCACTCTCTGTCCTGATCAACTTCATATGAATGATCTCATTCTGAAGCTCCCATGGCAGATTTTCAAGAAGGATCCCTGTATTGAGATACATATGCGTCAGACTTCTGTCGTACACAACCACCTTGTGGTCTTCACAAACAAGATAATATCCTTCTTCAGCTTTTTCATAATTCTTCCGTACAACGACTCGGTCTCCGGAAAAGGATAACAGTTCAACACCGGACAGACCTTCTTCCTGATCCGTCAGAGAAGGACTCTTTTCATAAAGCTCCAGTTCCTGCTGCAGCTCTTCCCTGGTCAGTCCTACATATTTCTGCGGCGCATTTTCTTCCTTTTCTGACATTTCCCCGGTAAAAGCATCATAGGTCATAACGATATAGTCTGTATCAGCTGTCAGAACCGGTGTCTTCTGATATCCTGTTTCTATCACAGTATCTTCTGATTCTTCTTCTGTTTCTTTCTGCTTTTCCTTTACAGTTGTTCCTTCTCCAGGATAAAAAAAACGCTCTGCCATCCCCCCGGAAAAGGCACCTATCGTAAACATGACAGCCGGATAGATAAAAAACAGGCTGATACGTTTTACAAATTTCATAGCAATTCACCTTTTACTATTCCTTTTTATAAACAGTATCAGCCAAAATATCCGATTCTATACTACAGGAGCCTTGTCAGTTTTCCAATAAACAGAATCATTCCCGCAAGAGGAAGCTTTTGGATCTCATCCTCACTTATTGCTTTTAATATAAGAAGTAATATAATATAGATCACAATCCCTATAGGAATGCAAATGATCATGGATACCGTACTTCCTGCAAAAGAACTAAGCAGCTTGTTGAATGCCAGACATACCAGCCCGGCTGCTGCAGCCGTTGCTGCCGGAAAAGCCAGTCTTCTCATATAATCTATCCTGTACTGGATACCCCTGAGCACCAGTATAAAAGACAGCACAGTAAAAACTGCAAGTGGTACAATCTGTGCGATCAGAATACCAAACAGGGAATCCCCCATACTCTGCAGCAAAACAATCATCAGGATACCGTGAGTGATCGCTGCAATCCCCTCCAGACTGAGTACATATCGCATTTTTCTCATTCTGACCAGTAATTCCGCACATGCATAGCTTATAGCAAATAACGGGATCAGGATACTTCCTGTCGCTACCGCCTGTGCCAGTGATGCATTGTTTCCCTTAAAAAACAGATTCAGCAGATTTTCGGAAAACACCGCTGTAAATACAGCCACCGGAAATGAAATCAAGATGATGTGCTGCATAAACTCTGCCATTCTTTCCCTGGCCATACGGAATTCTTCTCTGTCCATAAAATAGATAATCCTTCTGATATACCCTTCATGAAAAAGAATACAGAAAAGAATCATGATCCCCAGCACCGGCAGACACTTTCCATAATAATTTCCCCATAAAAGAACAGTATCAGCCGTACCCTCTTTCTGTCTGATAAAAAGGATACCATCCAGCAAAAGAATCCCTCTTCCCAGAAGTGCATACAACATAAATGGAAGTGATGTACCGATCAGCATACGAAGGATATGCTGCCCCTTGTCCTGATTCTTCTGCTGTTCCTTTCTGATACTGCCCTTACGGTAAATCAGAAATACGAATAATATGTGCAGGAAACCTACAACGGAAGAGATCAGAATGCCGATGCTGATACCAATCGCACCATATGCAGCTGCATAAATGCTGTCCTGCAGAAGTGCAGATACCTTCTGCCCATATCTGTAAAGGATCCCTGTACTGATCAGGGACGCAGTGATCATAACTACTGATTTTATGACGATGGAATGAGAAGAAGGAATATGCGATCCATTTCCTTCAAAATACCCCTTCCATACTCCTGTCATGATCTCAAACACAATCGCCGGTGCCATGATACTGATGCACATACCTGCAACCGGCTGGTGCAGTACATTTTTTGAAAATTCCGGTCCGGATAAGGTCAGAAGCACACTGCACAGAATACCTGCAAAAGTCCCGGCAATCAATGCATTCTTCAGGACTCTGGCGGCGTTTCCATACTGTTCTCGTCTGACACGGTACCTGACAAGTGAAGCTGTTGCTGACGAAAATCCATACGTAAAGATGCAGCCCGCTGCTACATATAATTCTATGGCAAAGCTGCCAAACGCAACTCCTTTTTCCCCTGTCATATAAATCAGGGGAACCCGGAGGATCAGACTGGCAATGCAGGTAAAGATCAGAACTGTCCAGTAGCTTTCCTTTCTTCTCCCCTTTGCCTCTTTTCCCTTTCTGCTCATAAGTACTCCTTATTTATCAAATATCTCTTGTTATTCCCAGTTTTTCAAGCACAGCTTCCTGCTTCTTTTCCATAACTGCCGCCTCTTCCGGCACCATATGATCATACCCGCACAGGTGAAGCAGGCTGTGAGCTGTAAGAAAAGCAAATTCTCTTTTGGGTGAGTGGCCAAAGCTCTCTGCCTGCTGAAATACCCGTTCTGCAGAAATAATGATATCTCCAAGGATAAGCTCCCCACTGTCAGGATCAAAATAATCTGCCTCTGCCTCTTCTGCAACAGAAAAATCAGCCTCCGTCCTGAAGGGGATCATGGGAAACGACAGAACATCCGTCGGCATATCCTTGTCCCTGAACTGTCTGTTATATTCCTGTATTCCATCATTATCTGTGATCAGCAGATTGACCTGTGCTTCATAGGGGCAGTTCTCACTTGTAAGAACCTCCTCCATAACACTTTCCAGAATTTCCCTGCATTCAAAAGGAAATGTCATCTCAGTTTCATTTTCAACGTAAGAAGTCATAGTATAGCTGTTCTCCTGCTAATATTTTTTTCATCTGTTCCAGATCTCCAATAGAGATCTCACTCTGGTTCAGGATACCACTGCTTAACTTTTTCTGAAAAACTGCCTCAACCAGCTTGTCATAATCAAGTACTGCCTCTTTGTTTTTTTTGAAGAGATAGCTGATTGACGATATCATGGTATCTGCAAACAGAAGTACTACTGTTTCCCTGGAACGTATTGGTATATCTGGCTGCAGATATTCCTTCAGTATCTGCAGTGCCTGTCCAGGCATATGATATTCCGCCAGAATACCTTCCACGGCTTCATAGGAATTATCATTCTGCAACACCCCTATCTTGTGATAATATCCCCCTGCTTTGGCTGCGGCTGCATTCATGTAGAGTTTTGATGCGATCCGTTCACACAGATATGCCGTATGGATCGCATGAAAATATTCCTCTTTGGACTGCTCCTTCAGTCTAACAAGGAGCGGGCATTCCGGGTCATTCACATCCATATAAGCATCTCTGGTGCGATATATGATTGAAAAACTAAACAGCTTCAGCAGAATTACCATAAGAATCAGGCTGACCAGCGTATTAAATGCCGGTACGATCAGCATTTCCATGGAAAAGCCATCATTTGCCAGCAGGATCTCCCATACACTCAGACATACAAACTGCAGCAGTAATGAACAAAGCAGCGGCCTTCCCACCTGAAAGCTTTCATCCAGTCCGTAGAAAAGATAAACTCCCACCATGCCGATCACAAAATACATGATAAACAGTACCGCATCTCCGTCACTGCAAAGCAGAACACTGATAAGCAGCAGTGTGCTTCCAGCGCTCATGGCAGTCATCCGATCCGAAAAAAGCATCAGTCCGGTGAAAACGGCCAGATAAGGATATCCCCCTTCAGGGATCAGTGGAAAAAACACACTTAATATCAGAAAGAGCAGATATAACAAAAAAAACCGTCCGGTATTTTCCGTATGTTCCTTCTCTGCCATCTGAAACAGCATTCCGCCTGCTGCAATTGACGTGAAAACAACTGTTTCTGCAATTTCATATACTGTTTTCTGATAAAGATAAGCTGCAAATGCTGCAGAAAGCACAGTGAGGAAAAACAACAGCAGCTTCCTGATACTGTCAATTATCTTTTCTTTTGCCATAACCTGATTTTCTGCTTCTGTTTCCCGCTCTGCTTTTTGCACTGTCTTTTTCCTTTGCTTCATATACTTCGTAAGCTTTAACGATCTTTTGTACAAGTGGATGTCTTACCACATCCTTGCTTGTCATATTACAGAATGCAATATCATCAATTCCTTTTAGTACACGTACCGCAATATCCAGTCCGGAAACAGAAGACGGTGCAAGATCCTTCTGTGATGCATCTCCTGTGATAATCACCTTGGAACCGAAACCGATTCTCGTCAGGAACATCTTCATCTGTGCTGGTGTTGTATTCTGGGCTTCGTCAAGGATGATATAGGCATTATCCAGTGTTCTTCCTCTCATATAGGCAAGGGGCGCCACCTCGATCAAACCCTTTTCCATATTTTTCATAAAGGACTCTGCTCCCATGATCTGATACAGGGCATCGTACAGAGGCCGAAGATAGGGATCTACCTTACTCTGCAGGTCTCCCGGCAGAAATCCAAGCTTTTCTCCTGCCTCGATTGCCGGCCTTGTCAGGATGATCCTCTCTACCTCCTGATTCTTGAAGGCTGTGATTGCCATAGCCATGGCAAGATAGGTTTTACCGGTTCCTGCAGGTCCAAGTCCGAACACAAGCATATTCTTACGTATGCTGTCCACATACTGCTTCTGCCCAAGCGTTTTCGGTTTTACAGGTTTACCGGAAACCGTATGGCAGATACAGTCTTTATCTATTTCAAGTAATACATCGCTTTTATTTTCTTCCATACACATGGCAATCGCATAATCAACATTCTGGTCTTCGATGTTGTTTCCTCTCTCTGACAGAGCATTCAGCTCTTCCAGTACATTCTTCGCCATTTCAGCATCCCGGTCTGCTCCGCTTATGATGATCTTCCCATTTCTGTCGGTAATCGAAACGTCAAACTGTCTCTCCAGTTTCTTTACATTTCTATCAAACTGTCCGAACAGATTCTGGATATGTCCGGCCGACACCTGTACTTCTCTCACGCCTGTTTCCATTTATTCTCCCTGCACCTCTCCGGTCATGCGGATCTCTGTCTTCTGCAGCCCGGAGCATGGTGCCGTTACTTCAAATTCCACTATAAGGGCATAAATCCCCTTATATTTCTTTATTGTAACATCTTTTTTTATATTTTGTACCCCTTTTTCCTCTAAAGTTTCTACAAATTTCTGAATTTTATGCTCCATTTGCTTCCGGATCTCTGCCTGTTCATAAATTCTTTCCTCTGTAACATACTCCCTGTTTTTTTCAGAAATCAGGTAAAAGGGAATCAGAAAATTTCCAAACAGCCGCATCTGCTCTGTCTCCATGATACAATCCCCTTCCCGGTATGCTTTCCCCGGGAGACCCAGATGAAAATCCCTTTTTCCTACAAGCATCCACAGTCCTTTTTTCTCTCTTCCTGTATATGTCCTGTACTCATATTTTTCCGGGAACTTCCATTCCCTTTTAAAAGAAAAAGACAGCCTAACGTCTGCATCAGCCCTGCAGTATTCATATCTCTTTACTTCTCCGTTCTCATTCATGATCGGAACACATCCTTCTACCAGAATATCTCCCTTCTGTACCATATCCCCTTCCTTAACAACAGGGCAGCCACTTCTTGTGATCATGCCCACGATCGTACCATCCCTGTCAGCCACCAGATCATAGCCCTCATCGGGTGTGCCTTCCTCCCCTTCTTTTATTTCCGGGAGTTTTTCATTTTCTCTGATCTGGATCACAAGACTGGTTCCGTCCATTCTTGCAGACGTCCATGTGACAACCGGAAACTCATTCCTGATCTTCTTTTCCACATCTTCCATGGCAAGCTGCTTTTTTTTCATTCCGGTTTTAATATTGTTTTCAGACAGGAAATCCATAAGAACCTCTTCTGTTACATAATGATTTCCTGTGATCCGGATATTCCATATATAGCCGGACATAAGGATCCAGAATAGCAGACTTAAGATAACACCAGAAAGAAAAATTTTCCGTTTCTGGACCTTTACCATAAGAAAGGGCAGTCCACAACGTTTAGTTATGACTACCCTTGTTCCTGTCTTTCTTGTGATCTTTTTCAGCTGCCAGAATGCCTTCAGGCTGACTGACATCGTATAAAAGCTTCCGTGGTTCTGTATATCCCACAGCAGAATGTTATGATTCCCACATAAATTGATAAACCGCTCCGGAGAATACCCACTAAGACGGATCCTCACATATCCCTTCAGGAAACGAATCAACTGCAGCATTCCATACCTCACAACTTAAATTTGGCTCTCTTACAGGAAACTGATGGTTTCGATCATTCCCCTGATCTTCATATCCTCATTAGTATAGTAGGAAATCGTAAGCTTCTTTCCTTTCAGTTCTATCTTTCTGTTTTTTCCCTGCAGCAGGATCAGATCATCAGAATACTGCAGTATCCCTTTATAATTTTCCACGAAAATATCATTTTCTCCGGTCACTGTTATGATGGATGCCCCAAGGAGAGAATCCTTTGGAAGCTTTAAAGACTCCACCACCAGCTCCCTTTTTTCCCGGATCTGCATTCTGTGATTCTTTTTTTCTTTTTTCATCATGCTATACTATATGACAGAAAAAGAGCTGGCAGAACTACTTCAGGATCTGATGTATGATCGCATCTTCTTTTTTCACTTTGTCTCCAATATGAAATGCCTTCCGCAGCCGTTCCTCACAGGCAAGACGTTTTGCTTCCTCATTGGAATGAATATAGGCCAGTGGTTCTCCTGCCTTTACATGACTTCCCACCTTCTTTGTAAGGACAATTCCTACAGAAAGATCGATCGCACTCTCTTTGGTCTCCCTGCCGCCACCAAGGATCAGAGAGCAGATCCCTACCTCATCACACTGAATCTTTTCCACATATCCGTCCTTCTCAGAAAGAAGTGGTGTAATACTGGATGCCTTTGGCAAAAGATCAGTTTCATACACCATCCTCTTATCGCCTCCCTGTGCCTCCACAAGCTCTGCCAGCTTATCAAGTGCCTTTCCACTGTCGACTGCCTCCTTCAGCATCTCTCTTGCCTGCTGCTCATTCTCTGCGATCTCTGCCACCATAAGCATACAGCTTCCAAGTGTCATGCAAAGCTCTGTGAAATCCGCAGGTCCATGTCCCTTCAGTGTTTCGATTGCTTCCTTTACCTCAAGGGCATTTCCTACAGCATTTCCAAGTGGCTGATCCATATCAGAGATCACAGCCATCATTTTTCTTCCGGCATTTTCCCCAATCGTCATCATCTCACCGGCAAGCAGCATGGCATCTGCTTCTTCCTTCATAAAAGCACCGCTTCCCGTCTTCACATCAAGGACAATGGCATCTGCTCCGGCTGCCAGCTTTTTACTCATAATAGAGGATGCGATCAGTGACATATTATCTACTGTTGCCGTTACATCCCGCAGGGCATACAGCTTCTTGTCGGCCGGTGCCAGATTCTTTGTCTGTCCGATAATGGAAATTCCGATCCTGTTCACCTGGTCGATAAATGCTTCTTCACTTAAGGAAGTAGAAAATCCCTGGAAGCTTTCCAGCTTGTCAATGGTGCCGCCGGTATGTCCAAGTCCTCTTCCGCTCATCTTGGCAATCTTAACACCACAGGCACTGACCATAGGCGTCAGGGCAAGGGACGTCTTATCTCCCACGCCACCTGTACTGTGTTTATCTACCTTGATTCCCTGAATGCCTGACAGATCAAGCTGATCCCCGCTCTCTGCCATAGCCATGGTAAGTGCGGCTGTCTCCCTTTCATTCATGCCGTTAAAATAGATTGCCATCATCATGGCTGACATCTGATAATCCGGGATATTCCCTTTTGTGTAACCCTCAATCATAAAAAAAATCTCGTCCCGTGAAAGTGTGCCTCCGTTTCTTTTTTTCATGATCAGATCATACATGCGCATAATCACATTCTCCCTTCTCCTTTATTTATGATAAGGCTCCCCTGACAGGATACGGAAGCTCCGGTAAATCTGCTCCAGCAGTATGACCCGCATAAGCTGATGAGGAAAGGTCATTCTGGAAAAAGAAATTGCCTCATCTGCCCTCTTTGTCACACTCTCATGCAGTCCAAGCGACCCCCCGATCACAAACTGGATATGGCTTTTCCCCATCGTCATCAGCTTTTCAAGTCTCTCAGAAAGTTCTACGGAATCATATTGCTTCCCCTGGATTTCAAGTGTAAAAAGAAAAGCATCCTCTTTGATATATTTTAATATCCTGGATGCCTCTTTCTTTTTGATCTGTTCCTCCAGCGCTTCTCCTGCACTGTCCGGTGTCTTTTCATCTGCAACCTCGATGATCTCCAGCCTGCAGTAGCCGGAAAGCCGCTTACTGAATTCCGTAATGGCTTCCCGGTAAAATTTTTCTTTTACTTTTCCTACACAGATAACTGTTATTTTCATAAATCCGTTTCTTTTTCCTGCCCATTCTTTTCAAAAATGGATGCATAGATCTCATCAGCCAGCCGTTCCAGATAATCCTGATCCAGATTCATAAACTTTCCTGAAATCAGTTCCTTTACCCTTTCTGTTCTGGCAAAATACTTTGCTTCTTCCTCCTCCTGATCAAAGTGCAGTGATTCGTCAATGGCCTTTGCCGAAAGATTGGTCATACACCACTTTTTGATCTCACTTGTCAGATTGTTCTCACTGCCGGCCTTCTTTTCAAATATTCTGGCACTTCTCAAAGAAACACAACCCATAATGATGAAAAGCAGAAAAAGCGCCCCCATAACGCCGCTGATCATATACTTGTTCAGCCCTCTGACCGGTATCACATCCAGAAAATAAAGGACAACCAGAATAAATCCAGCTATACCCACGATCAGCAGAGTATAGGCAGAAGACCTGTTATTCTCTGCTTTCTCTGAATTGTTTACATACGAAGCCATAAAAACACCTCCCCAGGACGCAAATTATTCTGCTATTTTATACTTCGAAATCAGACACGGTACGCCGATATTTTTGTTTGCGGACGGCTGCATCCATATAAAGTTCTCTTCATTCCCGATCATCACAAGAATAGTGCGGTTTCCCTTTTTATCCTTATTGGCATTCTGGTAAACCCAGGTTCCATGGTCGGCTGTGCCTTCCCATTCCTCCATCTTGTCATTCAGGTCTATTGTTGTCACATAGAAGTCCCCGTTCAGAAGTCCACCACTGTAACCGCCGATCCGGTTGCCCACATAACGTTCACCCTTCTTGAAATTCGCCGTATTAAAATCAAAATGCTCGGATCCTTCTCCATCCGGCAGATCATTTGCAAATCCGCCCGTGTACTGATGATACGTATACAGATCTGTATTTTTGCTGTCATTATGCACATGATAATGGATAAAGGTTCCCTTGCCATCCCGTTTTCCGTCTTTCCAGGTTCCATAATAATACTGGTTGTCTGCATAAACGGCAATTCCCGTTCCGGAAGGAAGTCCATTGCTGTCCTTATCTCCATAATAGTAGAAATCTGTAGAACCCCGCAGGCTGTAGCTCATGGCCCGGAAGCGGTCAAGGGATGCCAGATCATCCAGTGCCTTCTGATTGCTGTCAGCCCAGTACCCCATCATTTCCTTAAGCTGACTATCTTTGTCATAGGTAATCTTGCTGTAGTCCACAGTACCATTCTGCATAATTTCCTGATAGGGGGTCTGTTCCGGAAGCGGGGAGGCATCTGCCTTCCCGTCCGTTTTCTCCTCCGCCCCGGTCTGTGCGGGAGTTGCAGCTGCTATTTCCTGCTTCTCACCTGCATTCTGCTCCGGCATATTCTCATCAGCATAATCCATAATGCTTTCCTGCAGATCTTCATCCCGGCTTTCACTGTTATTTTTATTTTTGACAGCAGATACCACAAAAGTGATAAACAAAACCAGTACGATCAGCACAAAAGGAAGGATTGTTACAATAATTTTTGCTTTTTCCTGATCAAATTCTTTTTTCATTTATTTATTTCTCAAATACTCATCAATGCCTTTTGCTCCTGCTTTTCCGGCACCCATTGCCAGAATAACAGTCGCTGCTCCTGTTACCGCATCGCCACCGGCATAAACACCTTCCTTGGATGTCTGTCCGTTCTCTTCTGCTGCAACAATACATTTTCTCTTGTTGATCTCAAGACCTTTGGTCGTGGAAGAGATCAGCGGATTCGGAGAAGTTCCAAGGGACATGATAACGGTATCCACATCAATCACAAACTCAGATCCAGGAACCTCCACAGGACGTCTTCTGCCGGATTCATCAGGCTCTCCAAGCTCCATTTTAATGCAGCGGATGCCTTTTACCCAGCCCTTTTCATCTTCAAGAATCTCTACCGGGTTAGTCAGCAGATTAAAGATAATGCCCTCTTCTTTTGCATGATGTACTTCTTCTACTCTGGCAGGCAGCTCTTCCTCGCTTCTTCTGTATACGATATGAACCTCACTGCCAAGACGGAGTGCTGTTCTTGCTGCATCCATGGCTACGTTACCACCGCCTACAACAGCAACCTTCTTACCTCTCATGATAGGAGTATTGGAATCTTCATTAAATGCCTTCATCAGATTGCTTCTTGTCAGGTACTCATTGGCAGAGAATACTCCGTTTGCCTGCTCACCGGGAATACCCATGAACTTCGGAAGCCCTGCACCGGATCCGATAAATACGGCATCGAAGCCCTCTTCATTCAGCAGCTCATCAATGGTAACGGATTTTCCGACAACCACGTTGGTTTCAATCTTTACACCAAGTGACTTAACGTTCTCGATTTCCTTCGCTACGACTCTGGTCTTCGGAAGTCTGAATTCAGGAATACCATAAACCAGTACACCGCCTGCTTCGTGAAGTGCTTCAAAGATCGTAACATCATAGCCCATCTTGGCAAGATCGCCGGCACAGGTAAGTCCTGCAGGACCGGATCCGATCACAGCAACCTTCTTACCGTTCTTCTCTGCAGCTCCCTGGGGTTTGATTCCGTTTTCGGAAGCCCAGTCTGCTACGAAACGCTCCAGCTTTCCGATGGAGATAGGCTCTCCCTTGATACCTCTGATACATTTGCCTTCACACTGACTCTCCTGAGGACATACACGTCCGCAGACTGCCGGAAGTGCAGAGGATTCGGAAATGATCTGATAAGCACCTTCGATATCGTCATTCTTTACCTTCTCAATGAACCCCGGAATGTTAATGGATACCGGGCATCCCTTCATACACTGGGCATTCTTGCAGTTGATACATCTGCTTGCTTCTTCTTTTGCTTCTTCTCCATTATAGCCAAGGCAGACCTCTTCAAAATTGGTTGCTCTTACCTTCGCATCCTGCTCTCTGACAGGTGTCTTCTTTAATACGTCCATTAGTCATTACCTCCGCAGTTTCCGCAGCCGCCGTGATGGGTTGCTCCTTCTTTTGCTGCAAGATAGGCCCTTCCTTCTGCAGTCTTATAAATCTGTTGACGCTGCATAGCTTCATCAAAATTAACCTGCAGTCCATCAAATTCCGGTCCGTCAACGCAGGCAAACTTCACTTCTCCGCCTACAGTGACACGGCAGGCGCCGCACATACCGGTTCCGTCTACCATAATAGGGTTTAAGCTGACTACAGTAGGGATATTTAGTTCCTTTGTCAGCTTGCAGACAAATTTCATCATGATCATGGGTCCAATGGCGATACATACATCATAATGATTACCTTCATTTACAAGATCGGTAATGGTCTGCGTTACCATACCGCTTCTTCCATAGGAGCCATCATCTGTGGTAACAAAAAGACGGCCTGCAACTGCTTCCATTTCCTTTTCAAGGATCAGGATACTCTTTGTCTTTGCACCAACGATGACATCTGCATCAATGCCGTTCTCATGGAGCCATTTTACCTGCGGATAAACAGGTGCAGTTCCCACTCCACCCGCAACAAAAAGGATTTTCTTTTTCTTCAGTTCTTCCTTATCTTCGTGAACCAGCTCAGAAGGCTGTCCAAGAGGACCTACAAAATCGTGGAAGGCATCACCTGTCTTTAAATGAGACATAAATTCTGTTCCGGCTCCGACTACCTGGAATACGATAGTAACAGTTCCCTTTTCCCTGTCATAATCACAGATGGTAAGCGGGATTCTTTCTGCCCTTTCATCTGTTCTTACGATCACAAACTGTCCCGGCTGGCAGGACCTTGCCACTCTTTTTGCTTCCACCACCATGTAATAAATATTGGGTGTCAGTTCTTTTGCTTCTAAAATCTTGTACATCTCTATATCCTTTCCTGTTTTATATTAACGGGATCAGTCCCATCTGACCGTTTTCATCATAAATCAGTCTGTTTGGGGTTCCCGTATAAACTTCCACGGCATACATTCTTTCTTCTTTTTTCCTATTGCCATTGCCGTCGGTGACATACTCACCAAATATATAATAATAGCTATTTCCAATTTGCACAACAGTTTCATACACAAAGGAATGAATTCCCGTCTCACCAAAGGCATGCCCCTTTTCATCTGTCAGGATATGCTGTGCCATCAGCGCCCTGATAACAGCTGAGGAAGCTGTATTTAAGGAAACACTGCCATCCATGGTAAATTCATAGCTTCTGCTTGTCACTTCGCTCTTTACACCTTCAGTTGAAATCACAACAAACTTGTAATTACTTCTTCCAAGAGGCATGGAAATAGGTTCTGTATAGAGAATACTGCTGCTGTCAGGCTCTGATTTATCTGTTGTATAGTAAATGCTGCAGCCCACCGGAATATCCATCTCAATCAGGGTCGGCACCTGATATTTCCCACTCTCCGGTAATACCGCCGGTGCCTCCGGTACTGTCAGATTAATGGAATACCAGTTTCTTACTACGTCACTTTCTATACCATATTCATTGATAAAAACGGCGTTAACCTGATATCTGCCAGCTTCCAGAAAAATTGGGGATGTGTATATCTCTGAGGAAGCTGTAGGTGTTGTTCCATCCAGTGTGTAGTAAATATGCCCGGTCGTATTGGCCTGCAGCCGCAGGTAAAGAACCTCATCATAATTTCCACTTTCATAATTATACACCGGAGGAAGCGCCATATAATGCTGAAAGGCAGTGGTAATGCTTTCATCTCTGCAGTCTGAAAGCAGATCATTGATCGCATCAAACCGCCCCTGCTTTTCATAAAGCCGGATCACCCTTTCATAAAGCTTTTCCATTTCTTCAGACGGAAATTGTCCTTTATCGATTTCTTCTGTCAGTACCTGGATTGCTTTTTCTGTATCATCAAGCTGTTCATAGCACGATGCCAGAAGCAATGTGTTTCTGACTATATCTCCCTCCTGCCTTCCCGCTTTTTCAAGCAGTGCCGCAGCTTCCCGGTATTTTCCCTGATCAGCCAGCTTTTCAGCCTTCTGTGTCTGGTAGGAAGCAGAATAATGAATATACAGAAGAGGAACAGATATCACTATGGCAAGCAGTGCCGCAGCAAGACTGATCACCCTTGACCGGATACGGCTTCTGTTCATTTCTTCCAGAAAGAATCCTTCATGCTCCTTGCCGTTTTTTTCAGCCTCCTGTCCGTTTCCCTCTGTTTCTCTTTCCTTAATCTCTTCTCCAACCGTTGACAGAGTTTCTGTTATGCTGTTTTCTATTTCTGGCTCAAAATCCGGTACAATCCTGATTTCAAGTCCACATGATTCGCAATAGAGATGTCCAGGTTCGATCTCTTTCCCGCACGACGGACATTTCATATAAAACACTCCCTGCTCTGTTTCCTGTGCCTTTTATTTCTGCAGTTCTACAGACTGGATGCAGTTATTCAAAAGCATTGCGATCGTCATCGGTCCGACACCGCCCGGAACTGGTGTAATGGCACTGCAGATCTCTGCAACATCATCAAAATCCACATCTCCACACAGCTTATTATCTGCATCCCTGTTGATACCCACATCGATCACAACTGCACCTTCTTTTACATATTCCCTTGTGATCATCTTCGGTTTTCCAATGGCTGCGATCAGAATATCTGCTCTTTTTGCTACTTCCTTCAGGTTTGCTGTCCTGGAATGAGCCACGGTAACTGTAGCATTCTCACGAAGCATCAGAAGTGCCATCGGCTTGCCTACGATATTGCTTCTCCCAAGGATCACACATTCCTTTCCTTCTATGGAAATACCGGAACGCTTTAAGAGCTCGATCACACCTGCCGGTGTACAGGACACAAAGCCAGGCTGTCCAATACAGAGTGCACCTACACTCTCCGGATGGAATCCGTCTACATCCTTCTTTGGATCGATCGTGCGGATCACCTTGTTTTCATCGATATGTGCAGGCAACGGAAGCTGGACAAGAATACCATTTACATCCTTTCGGCCATTCAGTTCACGGATCAGCGAAAGGAGCTCTTCTTCTGTAGTTTCCTCCGGCAGCTCATAAGAAAGGGATCCGATCCCGATATATTCACAGCCCTTCTTTTTATTTCTTACATACACTGTCGAAGCCGGATTGTTGCCAACCTGAATCACAGCCAGGGTAACTTCCGTTCCCTCCGCCTTCAGCTTCGCCGCTTTTTCTTTCAGTTCATCCTTAATGGCAAGAGAAATTGCCTTTCCGTCGATAATCTGTGCCATACTGTCCTCCTTAAAATAAACCGGTGATCACACCCTCTTCATTAACATCAATATTAAAGGCTGCCGGTGACTTCGGAAGTCCCGGCATGGTCATGACAGCGCCTGTCAGTACCACCACAAATCCGGCTCCTGCGGATACATAGGCCTCTCTGACACTGATGGAAAAGCCCTCCGGTCTTCCAAGAAGCGTCGGATCATCTGACAGGGAATACTGGGTCTTTGCCATACATACAGGAAGCTTTCCAAATCCGAGCTCCTCCAGCTTCTTAAGCTGCTTTGAAGCGGCTGAAGTATAATTGACTCCATCAGCACCGTAAATCTCCCTGGCAACTGTCTCAATCTTTTCCTTTAAGGAAAGCTCATTCTCATACAGAACATGGAAATCACTTTCTTTGTTCTCCAGTGTGTCAAGTACCTTTTCAGCCAGAGGAATACCGCCTTCACCGCCTTTTTCCCATACTTCAGAAAGTGCAAATTCACAGTTTCTCTCTTCGCAGAATTTCCGGATATATGAAATTTCTGCCTCTGTATCTGTTACAAAGCTGTTCAGCGTCACCACGATTGGTACACCGAACTTATGCAGGTTTTCTATATGCTTCTCCAGATTGACGATTCCCTTATGGAGTGCATCCATATTTTCTGCAGACAGTTCGTTTTTTGGAACACCTCCATTATATTTCAATGCCCGCACAGTCGCAACCAGAACAACCGCATCCGGTTTTAATCCTGCCATACGGCATTTGATATCCATAAACTTTTCTGCACCAAGGTCTGCACCGAATCCAGCCTCTGTGATCACATAATCAGCCATTTTAAGTGCCATCTTGGTTGCTCTGACAGAATTACAGCCATGGGCAATATTGGCAAAAGGCCCACCATGTACAATCGCAGGAGTATGCTCCAGCGTCTGGATCAGATTGGGCTTTAACGCATCCTTCAAAAGAGCTGCCATGGCGCCCACTGCCTTTAAGTCCGCTGCAGTGACAGGCTCTCCTTCATAATTGTAGGCAACCACCATTCTTCCAAGACGCTGTTTTAAATCCTTCATATCATCGGCAAGGCACAGAACCGCCATAATCTCAGATGCAACAGTGATCACGAAATGATCCTCTCTGACAAAACCGTCTGTCTTTGCCCCAAGACCAACCACAACATTACGAAGAACACGGTCATTCATATCAAGGCAGCGTTTCCATACAACACTTCTTGTATCAATCCCAAGCTCGTTTCCCTGCTGGATATGATTGTCCAGCATAGCTGCAAGCAGATTATTGGCAGAAGTAATAGCATGAAAATCACCGGTGAAGTGAAGATTCAGATCCTCCATAGGCACCACCTGTGACAGGCCGCCTCCGGCCGCACCGCCTTTGATCCCAAAGCACGGTCCAAGGGAAGGCTCTCTTAACGCGATCACCGCTTTCTTCCCCAGTCTGCCAAAGGCCTGTCCAAGACCTACACTTGTCGTTGTCTTGCCTTCTCCTGCCGGAGTCGGATTGATCGCTGTCACAAGAATCAGCTTTCCATCCGGGTTTTTACTGATCCTTTCCATGTATTCATCAGAAAGCTTGGCCTTATACTTTCCGTATAGCTCCAGCTCATCCTCTGTAATATCAAGTTTTTCCGCTACCTCTCTGATCGGTAAAAGCTCTGCCTCCTGCGCAATCTGAATATCTGTTTTCATGCCCTGCTTCCTTTCTCTCCCCTATGATTTATAGCTGTTCCTCTATGTACTGCTCAAACTGTTCCATGCTCATCAGTACCTTTCTTGGCTTGGTACCTTCCTCTTCGCCTACCACGCCGGCTTCACTGAGCTGATCCATGATCCTTGCTGCCCGGTTAAAGCCGATCTTGAACATTCTCTGCAGCATACCAATGGATGCCTTGTCCTTTTCAATGATGAACTTTCCGGCCTCCACGAAATATTCGTCTTTATCAGACGTCGTATCTGCACTGCCTCCTGCAGAGGCTGCTCCCATATCTGCGATCTTTTCTTCGATATCACTGCTGTAAACATTGCCAAGTCTCTGATTCTTCAGATATTCAACCACATCTGATACTTCCTTGTCTGATACAAAGGCGCCCTGTACTCTGGCCGGTTTGGTATAGCCCTGTGGATAAAAGAGCATGTCGCCCTTTCCAAGAAGCTTTTCTGCCCCGTTCATATCAAGGATAGTTCTGGAATCCACACCGCTGGATACACTGAAGGCGATACGGCTTGGCATATTGGCCTTGATCAGACCGGTAATAACATCGACGGAAGGACGCTGCGTAGCAATGATCAGATGGATACCGGCCGCTCTTGCAAGCTGCGCCAGACGGCAGATGGATTCTTCTACCTCCCCAGGAGCTACCATCATCAGATCAGCAAGCTCATCTACGATGATCACGATCTGCGGCATCTTTGCAGGTATTTCTGTTTCTCCCCTGGCTTGCATTTCTTCCAGCTTTTTATTATACCCCTTCAGGTCACGGACATTGAAATCAGCAAATCTCTGATATCTGTCTGTCATTTCCGCAACACCCCAGTGAAGGGCTGCCGCAGCCTTCTTGGGATCTGTCACTACCGGGATCAGCAGATGAGGAATACCATTATATACACTCAGCTCTACCACCTTTGGATCCACCATGATCAGCTTCACCTCATCTGGCTTCGCCTTATAGAGAATACTCATGATCAGAGTATTGATACATACGGATTTACCGGATCCTGTTGCTCCGGCGATCAGCATATGCGGCATCTTTGCAATATCTGTTACCACCGTCTTACCGGCAATATCCTTTCCAACTGCAAAGGCAAGCCTTGAGTCAAACTCCTTAAACTCCTTTGTATCCAAAAGATCCCTTAAAGCAACTGCTGTATTCTCTCTATTCGGTACTTCGATTCCAATGGCTGCCTTACCGGGTATTGGTGCCTCGATACGGATATCGGTAGCCGCCAGATTCAACTTGATATCATCGGAAAGTCCCACGATCTTGCTGACCTTAACTCCCTGTTCCGGCTGCAGCTCATATCTTGTAACTGCAGGTCCCTGACTGATGTCCGTAATCGTCACCTTAACACCAAAGGTCTGCAGTGTCTGTCGCAGCCTCTCTGCCGTCTCACGCAGCTCTCTGGAAGAATCTACACTCTTTGCCTTCCCTTTCCTAAGCAGGTCTATTGGCGGGAAATGATATTCCTTCTCCACAGACTTCTTCTCATGAAGCTTCTGATACATTTCTCCTGTCACAACCGTGCCTACCGCACCGGAAGAGCTTCTGACCGCACCAGGATCCTTCTTCAGTGCTGCTACCGGTTTTACTGGTGTTTCTTTTCTGACTGGCTGTTCCTGCCTTACCGGTACAGCTGCCGGGGATTCATATACAGGCTCCTCCTGATAAGATGTCGTCTCCTCCGGATAAGGCATCTCCTCATCCTGTACAAAATCTGCCCCGGTAATCTCCATCATGGCATCACTGCCATCCTCTTCTTCATAGTACGAAGAAGCTGCAGAATCTGAGGCTCCTGATGGCAGTTTTTCTATCTCTTCTTCCTCTGCTGTCTCTCTCTGCCCATGATCAGACACGCTCTTCAGATTGATCTCATGCATGTCATCCCTTGTTTTCTCTTCTTTCTCATCTCTTGCAAGTGACGTATCCATCATGACACCACTGACCTTTTTATCCATACGGAGAATTTTTTCATTCTCCAGCTCTTCCTCATAAAGCTGCCGCTCTCTTGCAGCTCTTCTTCTTTCCTCTTCCTGCTCTTCCCTGCGGATCCTCGCACGCTCCTTCCGGTATCTGGCATCCTCCCTGGTCCGCTCATACACCTTCTGGCTCCCCTTTCTGACACCGGTAACAAAGGATTTGTCTGTGATCACAACGATACAGATGACCACCCCGACAAGGATCGCCAGCACGGATCCTACAAGTCCAAGGAAATGATACATCAGATAGGCCAAGGTTCCTGCAATGACGCCACCACCGTTTTTGTTCTCGCTGCATCCCGTATAGATTTCTCTGATCTGATAACTCTCTGCCAAAGAAGGGCGTCCCGTAAACAGATCGAATACACTGCCGATCAGCAGAAACAGGATAACCCCTGCGATCAGCTTCCTGGTGGCAATACTGTTTCCGCTGTTTACCATGCCAAATGCGATCATTACAAAAAAAGCAATTGGTACAATATAAGCCAGTAGCCCAAAAATTCCAAACATCACATGACTGATCTGATCTCCTGCTACACCAATTACTCCAAAATTGCACAAAAAGAGAACCACTGCTACCGCAAGTAAGCCGATCAGTATAATCTCATTTCTGATCGCAGAATCCATGGGTGCACTGCTTCTTTTCTGTGTGCTGCTACTGTATTTTCTTCCCGAAGTTGTCTTTCTCTGACTGTTTCCGGCTGATTTTCTGCTGTTGTTATAATTGCTTCTGCCGGAACTTTTTTTTGCCTGCGCCATCTACAAAAACATTTCCTTCCGCACTTCTTTGTTTACAAAGCGTAACAAGATATAGTATATCATTTTCATCCTCTCTTGTCACCCTTAAGATTTTTTCCTTTTTTAGTGTTCTTTTTTTCGATCAGCTCATAAAGCTTTTTCATTGCTTCCCTGATACCTCCCACTTCGTCAATGATCCCCTCTTTCACAGCCTCTTCCCCGACCAGTATGGTACCTACATCCTTGGTCAGGACTCCGGTTTCCATCATCAGCTCCTCAAAACGCCTCTGTGAAACCTCACAGTGATCACAGACAAAGCTTGTGATCCTGTCCTGTATCTGTTTGAAATAATCAAAGGTCTGCGGCACGCCGATCACCATTCCGTTCATCCGCACCGGATGGATCACCATGGTTCCTGTAGGAACAATAAACGAATAATCTGTACTGACCGCTATGGGACCGCCAATGGAATGACTGCCTCCAAGTACAAGAGATACGGTAGGCTTGCTCAGAGATGCGATCATTTCTGCTATGGCAAGTCCTGCTTCCACATCCCCGCCCATGGTATTCAGAAGAACAAGTACCCCATCGATCTCACTGCTGTCTTCTATGGCTGCAAGCTGTGGCAGGATATGCTCATATTTGGTTGTTTTGGAATTGCTTCCCAGATTATCGTGCCCCTCTACCTCCCCTATAATGGAGATCAGATGAATGGTCCTGTTTTTATCATTCCGGTCCAGTGTAGCCTGCCCGCTTTCTTCTATTTTTTCACTTCTGTGCCTTTCTGCTTCTATTTTTTCATTTTTCTTATCAGACATTTTTCCTCATATCCTTTCTTTTTCCTTAGTATATGAGTTTTTATAATGTCTATACAGAACCGCTCTTCCTGCAATTAAAAGATAATGAAAAATCCTGCAGATGCGATTATTGCAAATGCACCTGCAGGATCCAGACAGCTGTCTTATGGATCAGATATCGAAATCGTCTCCCTCTTCGATATCAATATCAAAATCATCTTTTCGCTTATCGAGTTTGAAATCAAAGTTCCGTTTCACATGCTTCTTCGGTAAAGGAAGCGGGTTTTCTATATAATTGACTTTCTTTTTTTCTTTCTTTTCTTCCACCGTCTCCATCTCCCCTCTGCTTTCCGGTTCCTCTGTCAAAGCCATTTCCACCTCTTCCACTGCCTCGTCAACTGACAATGAAGATCCTTTTCCTTCTGCGATCCTATCCATAAGGAGCTGTATTCCTGCAGTGCCAAGTACGGATCCTGGCAGAAGAAACACAAAAAATGGCGACAGTCCCTGAAACTGTACAGCTGTGAAAGAACTGATCCACCAGGAAAACTGCTCTATAAGAGTATTTCCTGTTATCCCTGTATATTTCATCAGGGTGCCAAAACAGCCAAGCAAAATACCGCACGGATAAATAAGGAAAATCCTGTTTTTAGAATCTTTCCGTCTCTCCAGAAGCTGTGCTGCATGGAAAGCTGCCACTGCCAGAAATACAACAATCAGGAAAACTGTCATAAGATGCCAGATCAGAAGCACCCCGCTTACAAAGCCTGTCAGAAAAATCAGGAATTCATCCATGCTCCTTCTGTGAAAGCCTCCCTTATTTATTTTCTGCCTGCACAGGCCAGTCAGCAGCAGTAAAAAGCCAAAGCCTGCCAGATAAATATTTTCCGGTCTTGCCGCAAACATAAGCTGCCAGAAAAATGGAAATACAGAAAAAAAGAGTGCCTCCAACAATGCTGCTGTCCTTCCTGATAGGGCAAAGCAGCCAAAGTATAAAAGCACTACAGTAGCACACTGAAGCAGCAGCTGCATCACAGCCACTGCTTCCAGTTTATTTCCCGTAAATTTCAGTACATCTGTCAGGATTTCTGTATAGGCAAAAACGACTCCGCTTGTCATCACCGGCTCATTTTTTTCTTCGCGGATCATGGATGCTTCATAAAGAGATGCGTCATCGCTGAGTGGAATCTGCCCGTCTGCCAGCAGAAATCCCCTGATCCCTGCACACAATACAAATATCAGGCAAAATAATATTCCTGCTGTTATTTTTCTTTTTTTATTCATCGTAGTTGTGGTATACGGCCTGTACATCATCATCTTCATCCAGCAGATCCAGAATCCTGTTTAAATTCTTGATCGCTGTTTCATCAGTAAGCTCTACATAGTTCTGCGGGATCATGGTGATCTCTGCAGAAGCTGCCTCTACACCGGCTTCCTGAACTGCCTTTAATACCTCATCAAACGCATCGGGATCTGTGATGATCTCAAAGCTGTCCTCTTCTTCAGAAAAATCTTCAGCTCCGGCATCCAGTGCAAGCATCATCAGTTCATCTGCATCCTTGTCACACTCTTCCTTGTCAATGATGATCTGACCCTTCTTGTCAAACATAAAGGATACACAGCCAGGTGTTCCTACATTACCGTTTCCTTTGGTAAATGCATTTCTTACATTGGCTGCTGTTCTGTTCTGATTATCTGTCAGTGCATCAACAATAATGGCAATACCATTCGGACCATATCCTTCATAAGTGATATATTTATAATTTACATTGGAAGCATCTCCTGCTGCCTTCTTGATCCCACGCTCAATAGTATCATTGGGCATATTGTTGGCCTTTGCCTTTGCAATTACCTGGGCAAGCTTTGAGTTATTGCTCGGATCCGGTCCGCCTTCCTTTACAGCTACAGCGATCTCTCTTCCAAGGATTGTGAAGATCTTGCCCTTGGCTGCATCGTTCTTTTCCTTTTTATGCTTAATGTTTGCAAATTTTGAATGTCCTGACATCTCAGTTTTCTCCTTTTTTCTTATCTTCTTTTTCTTCTTTTGCCAGCTTCTTCACCAACACGGCTTTGATCATCCGGTTTTCCACTGACAGTATTTTAAATTCATAGCCGTCTACAACAATAGAAAATTTTTCATTCTCTTCAGGAATCTTATCCATTTTGGAGATCAGGAATCCATTCAGCGTTTCAAACTCCTGTTCCTCAAAGGAAATACCAAATCTCTCTTCCAGCTCCTTCAGCTTGGTCACACCTTCAATTATGTACTCATCGGTATTTCCGGTTTCACGGATATGCTTTTCTTCTTCGTCATATTCGTCCATGATATTTCCAACGATTTCTTCCAGAATATCTTCCATGGCAATCAGTCCAAGCGTCTGTCCATACTCATCTACCACGATAACCATCTGGGTTTTGGTCTTCTGCATGGTTCTGAACAGATCTGCAATATTCTTTGTTTCCGGAACAAACATGGCTTCCCTGACAAGTCCCTCAATCTCTCCTACAGGTTTCTCCAGATTTCCTGGAATATTATGGGAACGTACCGCATCCCGGAAATGAAGGATTCCTTCTATATGATCGATATTTTCATGATATACAGGAAATCTGCTCTTATTTTCACTGAGCATATAATCAAGAGCCTCTGACAATGTCATTTCTCTGTCTATGGCCAGGATATTTGACCTATTTGTCATAATATCCTTGGCTTCCTTGTCGCCAAACTCAAAAATATTGGTAATCATTTCCGCTTCTGTCTCATGAAGCACTCCATGCTCATGACCTTCATTCACCATGGAAATAATTTCTTCTTCCACATTGTCAGGAGTCTCTTCCCCGTAGATCCCAAGCTTGCGGAACAAATTGTTTTTCATTTTTCATCTCCTTTGTACACGCCAGACAGAATATCACGATAAAATATATCATTTTCACAGCCGCTAGTCAAGTTTATGTAGTCAGTTCCAGACTGATCATCAGACCACGGTTCACCTTTTTCATGATGTCCTCATCCAGATGGCATACTTTATCCTTCAATCTCTGCTTATCAATGGTACGCAGCTGCTCCAGCAAAATGACCGAGTCCTTCATCATGTCATACCTTCCTGCCTGCAATTCTATATGCGTCGGAAGATTCGCCTTGTTCATGCGTGAAGTGATAGCTGCACAGATGATCGTCGGACTGTGCCTGTTGCCAATATCATTCTGTATGATAAGTACCGGACGGATGCCTCCCTGCTCTGATCCGATCACCGGCCGTAAGTCTGCATAATAAATATCTCCTCTTTTCATCTACACACACCCTTCATTCTAAATGTTCTGTAGTACTGATTCTTTCCATTTATATCTGAAGGTATTCAATTCACAGGAGAAAATCCGTTATATGTCCTGATAATTATCCTGGATATACCGGACTTTCCCTTCCTTTGTATAGACCCTTGGCACTCTCTTTGAGAGGCAGCAGGCAAGTTCATAATTAAACCGGCCGGAAAGCCTGCCAAGCTCTTCCATGGTGATCTCTTCTCCGGCATCTCTTCCGATCAGGATTACCTCATCTCCCATTTTGACATCTTCTATATCAGAAACATCTGCCATAAACTGATCCATACAGATCCTGCCGAGGATTCTCACTCTTTTTCCATGGATCAGTACTTCTCCCTTACCGGAAAGTCCCCTTGGATAGCCATCTCCATATCCTACCGGTATGGTCGCTATCTTCATGGTATGGTCTGCAACAAAGGTGCCTCCATAGCTTACCGGTGTTCCCTTCTCTATTTCCTTAATATAAATAATACTGCTATGCAGGGACAGTACCGGTGTCAGTTCAACGATCTCCCTTGACACCACATCAGATGGCCAGAGACCGTAAAGAATGATCCCTGCTCTCCCGGCATCCAGATCATCCTGTGGCAGCTCAATGATCCCTGCACTGTTATCACAGTGCCTGATTGCAAAAATATGGCCGGTTTCCTTCTCTATCAGTCTGATGAAGGAAGAAAAGCTTTCAAACTGCTTCTCTGTAAAAGCCTTATTCTCCTCATCTGCTCTTGCAAAATGTGTCAGAATCCCCTCTGCTTCAATCTCCCTCACTGCAAGGAGCTTCTGTACAAAGGAAAGTCCTCTTTCATCCGGTGTGATCCCAATTCTGCTCATACCTGTGTCCACCTTCACATGGACTATTGCTTTCTTGTGTATCCCCTCCTTCTCCAGTTCCCTGACGGCCTCTGCAAGCTGCATGAGCGTATCCTCCCGGAATACCGCCATTCTGATATCTTCCCGTATCAATTCCTTATAGCTGTAGGGAAATGTATACCCAAGAATCAGGATCATTTTCCGCACACCCGCTTTCCTAAGAGCCAGTGCTTCCTCTGCTGTTGCCACAGCATAACCACTTACTTCCTCAAGCTGCTCCAGCTCTCTTGCGACCGGCACTGCGCCATGTCCGTAAGCATCCGTCTTTATCACACAGATCAGCTTTACCCCCTGCTTCATATTGGTCTTTATATGCTGCACATTCCGGATCAGTGCGTCCAGATCGATCTGTGCATATACCCTCTGATATTCTTCCTTCATGACCAGATCCTCTTTTCCCTCTCTGCTGTTTCTTCCTTCAGCAGTTCTTTCAGTTCAGCAGAAATGTCAGATGCCAGCATTCCTCGTTTTCCCTGCTTTTCTGCAGCCATATCTCCGGCAAGCCCATGGAGAAATACTCCACAGCATGCTGCCTGAAAATATTCAAGTGAAGCAGACAGCGCCCCGATGACACCGGCAAGCACATCCCCGCTTCCTGCAGTAGCCATCCCGTCATTTCCTGTCCTGTTCAGATAAACCATCCTTTCATCCGGTGACGCAACAAGTGTTACCGCATCCTTGCCTGCTATCACGCAGCCATACTCCTTTGCCAGCTTCCTTAAATAAAATGCCGGATTTTCTTTGTAGGTATTCATGGAAATGCCTGCAAGACGGATAAATTCCCCTGGATGGGGTGTCAGGATCACCCTGCCCTTCTGATATTTTAACAGCTTTTCCTGTAGAGAGCCTTCCCTTGCGATCAGGTTCAGACCATCCGCATCAATAACTGCTCTTTTTTCTCCCTGTTCCAGGATCATTTCCATCAGCAGCTCTGCGTTTTCATCTGTAGAGATCCCGCATCCTGCCACGATCACATCTGCCCATGCTATACTCTGCCTTACTTTTTCTTCCTCAGGCTTACCCTCGTAAGTGTAGATCATGGCTTCCGGAAGCTCCCTTAAGATCAGATCCCTGTTTTCGGCAGCTGTAATGATCTTCAGCATACCGGCACCACTTCTTAAAATTGTTTTTCCACACAGAAGTGCTGCTCCAGCCATATCCCTGCTTCCCGCTATAAGCAGTATCCTCCCGAAGGTTCCTTTATTGCCAAACGCTGCTCTCTCTGGCAGGCTCCCATGTATATCCTCTACCCTGTATGAAAAAAATGAAGGCTCTTTTCCTTGTTTAAAAAACTCCGGTATCCCGATATTATGAACCACGGTATGGCCACACAGCATTTTCCCCGGATACAGATAGTGTCCTGCTTTTCCATACTGAAGAGCAACAGTAAGCTCAGCTTTCACTGCACACCCCAGTATCTTCCCGGAATCTGCACAGACTCCTGAAGGGATATCCACAGCGATTACTCTGCTTCCCTTTTCACCATAACAGTTGATTGCCCTGACAGCTTCTTCATATATCCCTGTGATCTCTCTTGTCAGCCCTGTTCCAAACAAACAGTCCACTACCATATCATATTCTGCTTTTGCTGATTTGCTATTGACTGTAATACCAAGCTGTTTCAGGATCGAGAGCTGTCTTTCGCACTCCACGCTCAGCTTCTCTGTATTTCCTATCAGGAAAATATCAGCGTGGATCCCCTTTTCTGCCAGCAGCCTTGCAAGTGCAAGTCCATCTCCCCCATTGTTTCCGCAGCCTGCAAATATTGCAATACGGATCGTTTCAGAGAGAAATGCCTCTATCTCAGAGAACACAGAAAGTGCCGCTCTCTCCATCAGTACCATGGCAGGTATCCCACAGTCTTTGATCGCTGTCATGTCACACTCTCTCATCTCTTTGGATGTAACAATATACTCCATAAAACCCCCTTCAAAAAGAAATAGAAAGTACGCCAGCGGGCAGACTTTCTATGATTTCTTTTCTTCCTGTTCTTTTATAACAGGCTTAAAATTCTGAAGATCAAATATATCGACTACTTCCGGTCCGAAGACATTATGCATATAAGTATAAATATTCTGGCTGGTTCCCTGCATCTCCTGCCTTCTCACCAGCTTTTCCTTTAATTCTTCTCTCGTAGAATCAATCCATTCTGTGAGAGTTTCAATTTCCTGCCCATTTTTCTTAAGCAGGTCATAGGAAATCTCCATGGTCTTCAGCATCAGCTTACGATTGACCTCATCCAGTTCTCCCGGCAGACTGATCAGAAGATCCTCGCATTCATCAATCTTTCTGTTACATTCTTCTATCAGTGCTTTATGCTCATCCAGCTTCTTTTCAGCCTTCTTATCTGTCCCGTCACATCCGGTCTCAGCCAGTGTAACGATCTCGTCCATCAGTCTTTTTTTCAGTTTTTTCAGCTTCTTCAATTCATTCGCCGCACCGGCCTGCTGTTTTAACAGCTCTGTCTGTTCTGCAGATAGTGTGTGAATCTTCTTCTCTGCCCCTATGCTTACAACCAGCTGGTGCCATTGGTGATCCAATGTCAATGGCGGCAGCTTCCTGCCAGAAAGGGCATGTCTGAATTCTTCGTCTGATTTTGCCACGTTTCCTCACTCCAATCATCAGGCATCATAATGTGTTTCATATCGGTTAATATTATAGGTCAGCTTCATGAGACTGTCTGAAAGGTGTACATTCTCAACCTGTACATCCGGCGGCACATTCAGATCCACATGTGCAAAGTTCCAGATGCCACGGATTCCTTCCCTCACCAGTTCCTCGGCTACTTCTACTGCACAGTTCTTTGGAATGGTAAGCACTGCAATGTCGATCGCATTCTCTCTGACAAAGGACGACAGCTCTTTCATGGGAAGCACTTCCATATCCCGGATTCTCCTGCCATACAGCGCCGGATTATTGTCAAATATCCCCCGGAATAAAAATCCTCTTCTTTCAAAGTTCATGTAATTGGCCAGCGCCTGACCAAGATTTCCGGCACCTATGATGATCAGATTATGTGTCTGATCAAGACCAAGTATCTTACCGATCTCGCCATAGAGATATTCTACCTTGTATCCATAGCCCTGCTGTCCAAAGCCACCAAAATTATTAAAATCCTGCCGGATCTGGGAAGCAGTCACCTTCATAATATCACTTAATTCCTGACTGGAAACCCGCTCGATCCCCTGGTCCTTCAGTTCACCAAGATACCGGAAATATCTTGGCAGCCGTCCTATGACGGCCTGTGATATTCCTTTATTTTCCACAATACCAGCTCCCGTATGATTAATAATTTTATCATAGCTCAATGTTAAAAAAATGTCAATTCTTCCTGCATTGACAGAAAGCCGCCAAAACGCTACACTCTAAGATGATAAAAACAAATACGAAAAGGACATTTTTTTATGATTTTATCCTGTCAGAATCTATCCAAAGCCTTTAACGAAAAACCCATCCTCAAGGATGTTTCCTTCCATATTGAAGAACACGACAAAGCAGCAATTGTTGGTATCAACGGAGTGGGCAAAACTACTCTGCTGCGTATCATCGTCGGGGAACTGCCTGCTGATTCCGGTATCGTCACCCTGAAAAAGGAGGCCTCCTTCGGCTATCTGGCGCAGAACCAGAATGTAAACAGTGAAAATACCATTTATGAAGAATTACTCTCTGTCAAAGCACCTGTCATTGCCATGGAAAAACAGCTCCGTGAGATGGAAGAAAAAATGCATACTGTAAACGGCAGTGAGCTGGACAGCCTCATGGAAAACTATGCCAGGCTGAACCATCAGTTCGAACTGGAAAACGGCTATGCCTATCAGAGTGAGATCGGCGGTGTGCTAAAGGGACTTGGCTTTGCCGAAGAGGATTTTGGCAAACAGATTTCCACTCTCTCCGGTGGTCAGAAAACAAGAGTCGCCCTGTCAAAGCTCCTCCTGAAAAAACCGGAGCTGATCATCCTCGATGAGCCAACAAACCATCTCGACCTGAATGCAATTGCCTGGCTTGAAAACTATCTTCTGAATTATAAGGGTGCCGTTCTTACTGTTTCCCATGACCGTTATTTTCTGGATCGTTTTGCCGGCAAAATCATTGAAATTGATCAGACAAAGGCTACCACCTTCCTTGGCAATTACACAGCTTACGCAGCTAAAAAGGAAATTCTGCGTACTGCTGCAAGAAATGCCTATTTGAACCAGCAGCAGGAGATCCGTCATCAGGAGGCAGTCATTGAAAAGCTGAAAAGCTTTAATCGTGAAAAATCCATCAAACGGGCAGAAAGCCGGGAAAAGATGCTGAATAAGATTGAAGTCCTTGAAAAGCCAACGGAAGCCCGGGCTGATATCCATATGACACTGACTCCCCGCTGTCAGAGTGGAAATGATGTTCTTCATATAGAGCATCTTGCCAAATCCTTCGATGACCTTTCCCTGTTCCAGGATATCAGCATGGATATTAAAAGAGGCGAACACGTAGCCATCATTGGTGATAACGGTACAGGGAAAACCACGATCCTTAAGATCATCAATGACCTTGTTCCTGCCGACAGTGGTACGATCACGCTTGGTACAAATGTACATATTGGCTACTACGATCAGGAGCATCATGTCCTGCATCCGGACAAAACGCTTTTTGACGAAATTTCTGATGAGTACCCTTCTCTTACCGGTACCCAGATCCGTAATACACTTGCAGCGTTTCTGTTTACCGGTGATGATGTATTCAAACTGATCCGTGATTTAAGTGGTGGAGAACGAGGCCGCGTTTCTCTGGCTAAGCTCATGCTTTCCGAATCCAACTTCCTGATCCTGGATGAGCCGACAAACCACCTTGATATCGCCTCCAAGGAAATCCTTGAGGATGCGGTAAATGCCTATGAAGGAACTGTCCTGTATGTTTCCCATGACAGATACTTCATTAACCGGACGGCATCCAGGATCCTGGAACTATCTGGCGGCCAGCTTACCGGCTTTCTTGGAAACTATGATTATTATCTGGAAAAGAAAACCGGTGATCTTCCAAACGGAGATCTTGCTGTGAAAAATACTGTTTCCAAAGCCCCTGCCCCGCCCTCCGAGGGCATGCAGGACTGGAAAGCCCAGAAGGAGCAGCAGGCAAAGCAGCGCAAAAAGGAAAATGATATCCGGAAATGTGAAGAAGAAATCGCAAAGCTGGAAGAAAAAGATAAACAGCTTGATAACGAAATGGCACTTCCCGAAAATGCGACCAATGTGGCAAAGCTTCAGGAGCTGACAAAGGAAAAAGAAAGCATTTCTGCAAGACTTGAAGAATTATATGAAAAATGGGAAACGCTGGAGGCCTTATAAGGCTTCCAGCGTTTTTCTGATTTCTTTGATAAAGTTCTCACTGTTCAGAACTGTTACATTTTCAAGGGATGTGATCAGGGCAAGATCCTTTGTCATCTTACCGTCTTCGATCGTCTTTAAGGTTGCCTTTTCCAGCCTGTCCGCAAAGGCGATCAGATCATCAAGGCCATCCAGTTCCCCTCTTTTCCGGAGTGCCCCGGTCCAGGCAAATATCGTTGCCACAGAGTTTGTAGAGGTTTCCTCTCCCTTCAGGTGCTTATAATAATGTCTCTGTACCGTTCCATGTGCTGCCTCATACTCATAAACACCGGCAGGGGATACCAGCACAGAGGTCATCATGGCAAGGGAGCCAAACGCAGAAGAAACCATATCACTCATCACATCACCGTCATAATTCTTGCAGGCCCAGATGAAGCCGCCCTCTGCTTTCATGACTCTGGCTACCGCATCATCGATCAGCGTATAGAAATAGGTGATTCCTGCATCCTTAAACTGCGCTTCAAATTCCTTTTCATATACCTCCTGGAAAATATCCTTAAAGTCATGATCATATTTCTTGGAAATAGTATCCTTAGTTGCAAACCACAGATCCTGCTTCGTTGCTAATGCATAGGAGAAGCATGCCCTCGCAAAGCTGGTAATGGATTTGTCTGTATTATGGATTCCCTGGATAATACCGCTTCCTGTAAACTGATGGATCAGTTCTCTTGTCTCTGTTCCGTCCTCTGCTGTAAACACCAGCTCTGCTTTTCCAGGTCCCGGCACCTTGATCTCTGTATTCTTATAGACATCACCATAGGCATGACGTGCCAGTGTGATCGGCTTCTTCCAGTTTCTGACACAGGGCTCGATTCCCTTTACTACGATGGGCGCACGGAATACAGTTCCATCAAGGATCGCACGGATCGTACCATTCGGACTCTTCCACATCTCCTTCAGATTATATTCTGTCATTCTGGCTGCATTTGGTGTAATGGTCGCACATTTAACAGCCACACCATACTTTTTCGTAGCCTCCGCACTCTCCACAGTTACCCTGTCATCAGTCTCATTTCTATGTTCCAGCCCAAGATCATAATATTCTGTCTTCAGATCAATATAAGGAATAAGCAGCTCATCCTTGATCATCTTCCAGAGGATCCTGGTCATTTCATCCCCGTCCATTTCCACGAGCGGGGTGGTCATTTTTATCTTCTCAGCCATATGCTCTTTCTCTCCTATTCCTGCTCTTCATTCTTATAAATATCGTACAGGCCATTCTTTACCATGTTATTATAGGCATTATTCATATGCAGGGTTGCCAGTCTTTCTGCTTCATCTGCATTGCCTGCCTTAATAGCCTCCATGATCTGTCTGTGTTCATTATTGGATGCAATTCCTCTTTCTTTCGTGGAAAGCGTCTTCTGTCTGATCCTTGCTACATACTGGTGAAAATCTACAAGCAGTCTTTCCAGCATCTTGGAATTGCAGGCATCATACAGGATATGATGAAACCTGTTATCCAGCTCCGTCATCTGTTCCATATGCCCCTTGGACGCATGGAATGCTGCCAGATATACATTCTCTTCCAGTTCTTCAAGCTGCTCCTCTGTGATATTCTCCGTGGCAAGTCTTGCACACATTCCCTCCAGGGAGGAACGGATCATGTAAATGTCCTTTACATCCTTGGCGGTAATACCTGTCACATAGGCACCCTTATTGGGAATGATCTGGATCAGTCCCTCCAGTTCAAGCTGCCTGAAGGCTTCTCTTACAGGCGTTCTGCTGACTCCCAGCTCTTCCCCTATGGCAACCTCCTTCAGCTCCTCGTGCTCTTCATACTTTCCGCTTAAAATATCCTCCCGGAGCCTGTTAAACACTCTGCCTCTTAAGGAATATTTATCTGTTACTTCTTTTTTTACATCATAACTGCTCATTCTGTTATCATTGCCCTCTAACCGATAGTTGTGTCAAGCCTTTTGCAGGCTATTGCGATCTGCTCGATCAGCTCTGCATCTGTTATGACAGTCACACGGCCTTCTTCATATTGTTTGTCTACCCATTTCTTGACCTCTGCAATGAGTGGGCTTGACTTGTCAAGCTGCTTCTCAGCCTTCAGCTTGAAATAAGTATTGATCCAGTGTGCAATTCCTGCAAGACCGGATGTGTTGCTGACTGCACAGAGTGCCGGACGGTTTAAAAACTTGTCCGTATCAAATATATTATAGATCTCCTCATTTTTCAACAGTCCATCTGCATGAACTCCGGCACGTGTCACATTAAAGTTCTTTCCTACGAAAGGCGTCCTCTCCGGAATATGATAGCCGATCTCCTTTTCATAGTACTCGGCAAGCTCAGTGATCACAGTGGTATCCATACCATTTAAATCTCCCTTTAGCTGGGCATACTCAAATACCATGGCCTCAAGAGGCGTATTACCGGTTCGCTCACCGATACCAAACAGAGATGTATTGACACCGGAGCATCCATACAGCCATGCCGTTGTGGAATTGACCACTGCTTTATAGAAATCATTATGTCCATGCCACTCGATCATTTCATGTGGTACACCTGCATGGGTATGCAGCGCATAAATGATACCCTGTACACTTCTGGGAATAACAGCACCCGGATAATTAACACCATAGCCCATGGTATCACAGGCTCTTACCTTGATCGGGATCTTATACTCCTCCATAAGCTTCATTAGCTCCAGACAGAATGGCACGACATAACCGTAAATATCCGCTCTTGTGATATCCTCCAGATGGCATCTGACACTGATGCCTTCTTCCAGGCAGTCCCTGACAATGCTTAAATAATGCTCCAGAGCCTGACGTCTTGTCATTTTCAATTTCAGGAAAATATGATAATCAGAACAGCTCACAAGAATACCGGTTTCCTTCATTCCGATCTCCTTGACCAGCTTGAAATCCTCCTTGCTGGCACGTATCCAGCTTGTCACCTCAGGAAACTGATATCCTCTCTCCATACACTTGTATACAGCATCCCTGTCCTTTTTGCTGTAAAGGAAAAACTCGCTGGCACGGATCATACCATTTGGTCCGCCCAGTCTGTGCAGATAGTCATAGATCCTTACAATCTGCTCTGTGGTATAAGGTGCTCTTGACTGCTGTCCATCACGAAAGGTAGTATCCGTGATCCAGATATCCTTAGGCATATTGTGAGGCACGATCCTGTCATTAAAAGGGATCTTAGGTACCTCTGAATAAGGAAACATATTTCTGAATACCTGCGGTTTCTCTACATCATCCAGAATATACATATGCTCTTCTATCTCGAGCAGATTATTCTTGGAATTTAAAAACACCGGTCTGTCTAAAAAAACATCGTTTTCTTCTGCCATCGCACTATCTCCTCCTGAACTATTCCCAAAGTCCATGTATAATTGTATACAATAAAACATCTCATGTCAACAAAGAATTTATCTCTATCATGCCAGCTCCCTGCTTGCTCCACGGCTCATTCAGATCTCTTGCTGTCATTATCAGCTTATGCTTTGCCTGTTCGTTTGTCATCTTCGGATATTTTTGTAAAAGAAGTGCCAGAGCTCCTGACACGATCGGTGTTGCCATGGAAGTTCCACTCTTTTTGGTATAGGCATTCCGATACCGGAACCCTCTTTTTTCAAAGAAAGCATTACAGGAAATAATATCTGTTCCCGGTGCCACAATATCAGGCTTTCTCATATCATAGGGACTTGGTCCCCGGCTGCTGTACTCCTCGCAGAGATCTTCCCTTTCTCCAAAATATCCATCCTCATTGCAGCTTACCGTGATCACCTTTTTACGTGCTCCAATAGGTGAAATGGTCATTGCTCCCGGACCTCCATTTCCGGCTGCACACACCACAATGATCCCCCGGTTCCACACCTCATCTACCAGCGAAAGCAGCTCCCGCATCCGTTCCTCATCTGATGCTTCACCCATACCAATAGAAATATTCAGTATCCTGATCTGAAATTCTTCCTGATTATCCAATATCCACTCTAGTGCCCTTGTCATGCTCTGGAGCATGCCGTCTCCACGATAATCCAAAACCTTTCCTACGATCAGTCTGCATCCGGGAGCAATCCCCCGGTATCTTCCCATAGAAGCCCTGCCGCTTCCGCAGATACAGCCTGCTACATGAGTACCATGCCCGCTGTCATCATAAAAATCCTTCCGGTCATTGACAAAATCCCGGAACAAAAGCAGCCTGTCATCAAAATCCGGATGCCTGGCTACTCCTGTATCCAGCATAGCTACTGTAATTCTGTCCCTCCCACATTCTGCAAGCAGTTTATCACTAAACCCCAGCTGTTCTCTGACACGAAACATAAAAAGACTCCCGGCTTTTTAATTATTCTATGCCAGAAGTCTTTCTGATGCGCTTTTATTTCTTTTTATTTCTTTTTTCGTTTCTCATTTCCCCTGTAGAAAAACAATGCTACAGAAGCAAAAAATAGTCCGGCTGCAAATGCCCATTTGGGATGGGAATAATCACCGGTATCCGGAGTATCATCTTTATTTCCGGAAAGTCCGATCAGTGCACCGCCATTGATCACTTGTCCCTGTCCTACTGCTTTACTGCCATGATACAGCCCATAAGGTGAAAAATGTCTTGCTGTAAACTGGATGTAGTCGCCATCCTCCAGGGAAAGTACCTGGAACTCTGCAGCCTCAAGCTGACCATCCTCATCCAGTGTCACAAGATGAAGATTATCCGTTGAAAGTCCATCCGGTACCGGAAGCTGTATTGTCATATACTGTCTTCCCAGTTTCTTTATGGGGATCTGTCCTGTACTGTCTTTCAGGGAAATATCAAATGCTTTTAGGTCAGAAGGCTGTGCACCTCCATATAATTCTCCATAAGCAGCGGTAATCTTTGCTGCTGCATCATCGGAATCATCAACCGTCAGCAGGTAGCTGCCATCATTTCCCGGCATGGTTGCCATGGTGTCTGCCCCATCATTTCTGATCTGGCTGCTGTTTATCCGGACACTTACCCCTGTTTCTGTGGTCTGTGCCTGTGGTCCTGACAGCTCTGCCAGTACATTCTGGTTTTCCTGTCTGACACTCCCCTTCATACCAAAGGTTCCATTCTCCAGTACTGTTCCTGTTAAATCTGTGATCTGGTCACTGACAACTGCCGTCCTGCAGCCGGAAAATACCAGACTTCTGGACTGTGGCATGGAAAGTCTTTCTGCACTGCTTCCAAACGTCATGACAGGCAGCGTATCTCCTTCAAAGGTTACCGTATCAGTTCCTCCTTTGCTGTCAAAGGCTGCAATTCCGATACTTTCAACAGATGCCGGGATCACGATCTTTGATAACGGACAGTCCTGAAATGCTCCGGCACCGATCACTTTACAGTTTTTTCCACCATTTACCGTTTTTAAATTCTTACAGCCTGCAAAAGCGTTTTCACCGATCCCGATCAGGCTGTCCGGCAGATTTACTGCTGTAATGCCCATATGATCCCTGAAGCATTCCGGCACGATCCTTTTTACACCTGCAGGGATATTTACAATACTGTCATTTCCATCATAGGCAAGTAATATCCCATCTCCCACTACCAGATAAGGATAGGATGCCGAAGCTCTCATGGCATTCTGGATCCAGGGTGTCTTCGCAAAGGCATTCCCCTCAATCTGTGTCACACTGTCCGGGATTGAAACCTCCGTCAGACTGTCACAATGATAAAAAGCACCATATCCGATCGTTGTTACGCCATCCGGGATCTGCATCTCCTTAAGTGCACTTCTTGCAAAAGCAAACTCTCCGATCTCATGGATCCCGTCCTCTATCTCATAAGTATCAATTGTCCCATCCTGATAATAGGCTTTAGAGGCAATCTTATCCCCGACTACTGTATACTTTGGAAAATCCTTTCCTTTTTCTGCATTCTGTGCCAGCAAAGACCCCAGACTTTCAGTGTCTCCACTGTTGTTGTCAGTATTTGCCGCATCCTGCAGATTGACCTTCCCATTGTTTCCGGCAACTACATCAGACTGCTTATTATCAATAAATACAACTGCCTTTCCAGCTACAATACTGGATTCCCCAAGCAGCCTTTCACTGTTATAGCTTCCCTGTACCACATGAACCTCAGGAGGCACTGTGGCTGACGGTGATGGTGACGGTGATGGTGATGCTGATGGCTGCCCATCTGCAGCTTCATCTGTTCCTGTACTCTGTGCATCAGCATTTCCTGTAACTGCATCCGGTGAAACCACCTGGGTATCCCCGGTCTCTTCATATTCTACAGTATCCGCCTGGGCTGCCTTTCTGTCTGCTGCATAGGCAGCCCCATAGGTTCCTGGAACCGTTTCAAACTCCACCTTACTGCAGCCGTCAAAGGCTGTATCGTGAATGTTATTGATAGATTCCGGCAGGTTGACCTTCGCCAGATTCACACAGTCCTGAAACGCATCTGCCTCTATGGTTCTTACCGGAAGAGGAATCGAAACCTCCTGAAGATTCATACAATTGGAAAAGGCATATGCCGGAATATTCGTCAGTGCACTGTCCAGCTTCACATAGGACAGATATGGGTTCCCCCAGAAGGCATATCCCTTGATCTCCTCTACTGTAGATGGAAGGGTAAAAGCCTCCTTCTCATAGCCGGGAAGAAGTGCATAGATGATCTTCTGTTCATCGTCATAAATGACTCCGTTACTGTAGCTTAAATAGGTATTTCCTGCAGAGAGCTCTACACTCTTCAGGCTGCTGCAGCCGGCAAAGGCACCGCTTCCTATCTCCTTCACCTGATCTCCAAGCGACATATTGACAAGCGATGTATCATTGCTGAAGGCACCCATACCGATCTCCTGCATGCCATTTCCACATCTCACAGTCCGAAGACTTCCACAGTCTGCAAAGGCTCTGTAATCAATCTTTTCCACCTGATCTCCAAGATCAATCTGGATCAGATCATCATTCCCTGAGAACGCTTCTTCTCCAATTTCCTTTATCCCATCAGGAACAGACACGGTCTGAGCCGTGCCTGTATATTTTAATAATTTAGTTCCATCTGTCTGAAAGTCAGAAGATACCACCACACTGGCCTGCGCATCTGACACAGGAATCTGAGTGACTGCTATGGCAAGCGCCAACAGCATGGCACTCAGAAGTTTCGCTATTTTCCTGCTCATAATTTCTCCACTCTTCCAATCAGCCTGCTTTTTTTATATACACCCTGTCCTTCTTAAAGAACAGTACCAGTGAAATACATGCCATACCGATTGCCAGGAACCACTTGGGATGGATCGGGTCACCTGTCTTAGGTGTTGCATCAATCGTACCTGAAGCTGTCAGGTCAGCTGTATTTACATAAATCGTATACGGAGAGAAATGGGTCGCTGTAAAGTTAATGCAGGGAACACCATTTACTGTCGTAAACTTCACGCCAAGATTCTCCAGGCTTCCGTTAGCAACTGCACCGGCCTTGTTATTGCCTGCGTACTGAACCAGTTCATCCGGGATCGGCATGGTAATATTGACAGAAATTCCTGTCGTATCTGCTATCTTGGTTCTTCCGGTTGAATCATAAAGACTGATATCCATCGGGAAATACTGGATTCTGCTAATATCACCATATTCAGCCTGCAGGGCTGCTGTTACAGCATCCGTAGCGCTCTGATCCTCAGTGATCTTGACAACAAAGTTATCCGTTGCCCCTGTTACAGTTGCTCCTGCCAGTCCTGTATTGGATACACCGGGCTTCGTGATCTCTACTACTGTTCCTGAATTATTTCCTGTATTAGCTGTTCCATTGCTGCTGTTGCTGCTTCCGCCATTGCTGCTAGAACCGCCACTACCCGTTGCTGCAGTTCCTTTCCCTGCCTTATAGGTTGCTGTGATCGCAACATTGGCTGCCGGCATCGTAAATGTTGTAGAAGATGCACTGGCATTGGCAAAGCCTACTCCTGCAGTAGATGTTGTCCACTTATCAAAGGTCTGTCCCTCACCCATAAAGTATGCGTTGATCGCAACTACTGCCCCGGCTGCATAGCTTCCGCTGCCACTTCCGCCGGATACACTTACGGTATATTTCTTCGTAGCATCTCCTGCTCCTGGACTTGCAGTAGGTGACGGAGATGCGGAGGACTTGGAACCACTTCCGCTGCCGCTTCCACTGTTTTCAGAATCACCTTTCTCATAGGATGCTACTATACTCATATCCTGTGTTACCTTGGAGAAGTTATCCGGTATCCACGCTACAAACTTATAGCCACTCCTTGCTGGCGGCATTGGCGCCGTTGCTGCGCCTTCATGGTCTACATACTGTGTACTTATAACCGTCTTTCCATCATATGCGTAAAAGGTAACCGTATGTCTGTTGGAAGATCCGGAATTATCCGAATACTGGGCGATCAGTGTTACATTTGATGTTACGTTATTATAACCATCCTTAGGCATCCATCCGGTAAATGTATATCCTGTTCTTGTCGGATCAGCCGGCGGTTCAGCACTCTTTCCGGCTTCGACATCCTTTACTTCTTTCAGAAGGGTTCCATCATAATCCAGGAATTTTACTGTATACAGGTCAGATAGGTACTCTACATTAATATTATAGTACTGACCATAATCATCTGCCGAAGTACCCTTATAGGTATTAATCGTATTGGTAGATACATGCTCAAAGGCATCACTTACAATATGTACTTCTTTGCCGGGAATCGTTACTTCAATTCCTGTGTTTCCACCAAAAGCTTTTGTGTCTATACGGTTTACTGAATCCGGAAGTCCGACTTCATTCAGCATATCGCAGTCATTAAAGCAGTTCTTAGGAATTATTTTCAGATTTTTGGCATCATCCAGATATACCTTTACGACATCATCACAGTCTTCAAAGGCTCCATCCTTAATTTCACTGACATTAGAAATAATAGGATCCGTCGATGATGCTACGATAGGACTGCTTCCCGTCTTTCCTCTGGAGGGCAGACACTCTTCTATCGTGTAAGTTCCATCTTCATTCACAGAATATACAATACGGTTCTCCGCTGCGAAATAATCATTTCCCGTAATATCAGTTAATGAATCACATCCCCTGAAGGGTGCTGTGCCAATATCAGTACATGCACTGCCCAAAACAACATTCTGTAATCTCTCACAGCTGTCAAAGGCATAATCCGGCAGTTTTTTTACATCGGACATAACAACCGATAAAATACGGTCATTTCCTTTTTTGGCTGTTTCGTACTTCTTAGCATCCTCGCTGTCAGGATCATCGTAATCCTGATAATATCCGCTAAACAGACCCGGCACAGAATCATCTTTACTTTGTGTGCACATTTTATAGCTCTCATATCCCTCATCATCACTTCCAAAATATGTAGCTACGTTTCTTGTGTTTTTCGACTCATTAAAGAATGAAGTGGCATCAATAGATGTTACACCTGCTGGAACCACAATATTCAAACAGGAATTAATCCATTGCATTTCCTCTTCTGTTACTGTCTGATATTCCATCGTTGCAGTGCTGCCACGGTCATAATTTTTCAAAATACTGTACGGATTTTTCTCAAAGTACTTTTTCGGTCTGGTTGTTGGCAGACTATCTACAAAACATCCTTGATTCAGAAGCTGTAGATAAGCATCATCAATCCAGGGACCATAGAAAGAGCTTTCATAAACGCTTTCATCACCATTACTATCTATCCATAGCTTGGTAAATTCCTTCCTGTCGGAATCATATGCTCCATTTTCATCATATTTTGGATTGCTGGTAACGGGATCCGTGGTATAAGTTCCCTGAATGCCACCATATTTTGCATAATAATAGTCTTCCATCTCACGGAGATGATCCTGATTGCGGCTGTCAAGTTCATTAAACTTCGGGTAATCCAAAAGTACGACATCCTCTGTCGCATTATCATACATCACTGTCAGGAAATCAGGTCCAAGACTCTTATAACAGATTCTCTTACCAGCATCATCAATCTTCCCTGTATCTTTTCCCATAGCAAATTTAAACGGTGCATATCCGGGAACAATATCTCCATGTATTGTTAATTCGTCACTTCCTGTTTTAAACGCATTATCACCGATCGTAAATCCATCATATCCAACAGACGGTGTGTGGAAAGTGATATCAACCAGATTAGGACAATTGAAAAATGTATTGTTTCCAATGCTATTTACAGAATTTCCAATTTCTACCTTTTCCAGTTTTGGTAATCCTGCAAAAACAGAATCATCCAATCTTGTCAGGGAATTATCCTGAATCTCGATAGATCTTATCCTGTCTCTCAGATTACTATCCGATAATGCTCCATTTGCAATTGTCTTGATCTCATAGGAACCAACCTTAGCAGGAATGACAAGGTCTATCGGATCCTTGGCATCCTTATCAATTGGACGGCAGGATGTCAATTCATTTTTTTCATTTGCCTGCAGCAGGTAAACGCCATCACTTACCTCGTAGCATTTTACTCCATTTGAATCAATATATACATAAGGTACAAAATTGGAAACCCCGGTAAAAGACTGCCACGTTGACTGCCTTGGAAATGCTTCCTTGCCACTCATATTCTTTTCCGGACCCATTACATAAAAATTAGGGTTCAGTACATCCAGGAACAAATATTTATATGTAAACTTATCACCGGAACTGTCATAGTTAAATCCTACATTTCCACATACTGTACTGCCTGCTCCAGCTGTAAAGTCCACACACTCAAGTCCGGTACAATTTCTGAATGTACCACTCGGTATGTTAACAATGCCATTTATACCAAAGCTTGACGGAAACTTAACTGTTTTTAATCCGTTACGGCCAGCAAACAGAAAATCTCCCAGCTCACTCTTGCCGCTCTCTCCTGTTATCTTCTGCGGCAATGCAACATTCTGCCAGTTTCCGGATTGTACATTGGAAATAGCAAAGGCACCTTCCCCAATTGCTGTTATCCCTGTATTTTCCATTTCAACAGCGTCTAAAGCATAATCATTATAAAATGCATATTGATCTATAACGCAGCTTGCCTGAATATTGCTTAAATCTACAGTTCTTAAATTATGACACTCCGCAAATGCCCCATCATGGATTTTACTGATCGAGTATGGCAGGGTTATCTGTTCGATTCCACTGTTCTTGAAGGCCTCCACACCTATTTCACTCGTATTGCTAAGAGACACTTCCCTTAACTCAGAGCATCCTTCAAAAGCATGATTTCCAACATTGGCTACATTGGCAAATACAATTTTTTTAATAAAAGATTCCTTAAAGGCTCCATCGCCTACGTATTTGATTTCCTTTGGAATATCCAGTGTATTAACATTCTTGATACCCGCAAACGCCCCATCTGCAATTCCTATAATCTCTGTAGATTTTTCCGTAACCAAAAAGCCATTTTCGTCATTTGAAGCCTGCACATTTGTCGGTGTTCCCCCGTATGCCAGATAGATCTTTTTTGCTGTTCCATCTGGATTCTGTGATGGATTGATGTTATCTGTAACAGGATATAACCTATAACCAGATCCCGGCAAATAATCAGGATCACTCTGGCTCAACGAACTCGCCAATTCACAATAATAGCTTAATTTCTGCTCATTTGTAAAATCCGTTGATGTATCAAATGTAATATCGATAGGCTTTTCAACTACGGTTGGTGCTGCTCCAGGATCCGGGTACTTTGATGGATCACTAATATAATTAGCCTTATCGATATCCCACTGTGCTTTCTTTGCAACGTACTCGTCATAAGCATCACAGGCTGCCTTATATTTATCATAATTGTCTTTTGCATAGGTTTGGAACCATGTCACATCCGCACTCGGCTGGCCTATTTCTGCTTTTTTTATATCATCATAAGTCAGTGTAACCGTTTTATGTCCTGCCCCTGTAGTATAAAATGCATCCAGCTTGGACTCCTCTACCATATAGTAACCCTTATTTGCTGAATTTCCTAAGAGTACCTCTTCTTCCTGATAAAGATCATTGTACTTACTGATTATTGCACGCGTATTTCCATCTATGGTAGCAGTATAATACTTAAACTGCCAGTTCAGTGAATAGCTGTCATCACTCAGTTTTCTGACAGAATATGCTGTAAATTCAGGTTTTCCATTGGGCTTCAGCTCGTCTGAATGGGTAAACGGAGCATCTGTGCCAACTTTATACTGGGCATTTGGACGGCTTACTGTTACTCCATTTGCCTTCAGATCCTCGGCCTCTATATCCTGCACAGGTATTGCTGCGACTGCTACTGCAGATGCCATAAACAGTGCACCGACTGTTTTCCTTATCCTTCTTCTGAGTCTGAGATTTTTTACCTTTGTTTCCTTTGCTTTTGCCATCAGATTTTTCTCCCTATTCATCTTTGTATCCTTCTATCGATCAAAGACCTTATAAAATCTTTTTTGCCACTACCACAAATCTTCCGTCCTTCTGCGAATTATCACAGGTAGACAGGGTTAACAGGCTGTCTCCATAGCCTGCTGTCACTCCCGTGTCATATAAGGAAAGCTTCTTCATCTCCTCCATATATGACTGAAACTCTGTTCCGGAATTTGCATTAATAAACTGATAATATTTAAAAACAAGATCATCTTCGTTGTACACCTGGGAACGGAATACATACATTATCTCATAGGTTCCCTTTTCATAGATGGTGTCAAACTGAATTTCTTTATGTTTTTCATAATAGGTTTCCTTGGCATATTTCTGAAGCTGTCCAAACATCTGTCCGGACTTCATATGATGCCCGTATATGATCAGGTTCGTGCTTCTTGGATACACACTGCAGGAGCAGTCCAGAAAAAGACTGCCATTTTTGTCATATTCCTGATTAAAATTATGCTCAAGGTAATACTTGTTATCCGATGTCTGCATGACAGGATAATCTATTATTGTATCGTCAATTTTAAGCCATCCGATTAGCTTTTTATTCTTTTCAAATAAGGTTTTATATTCGTCGAGTATCTCAGGCATATCCTCTGATGTCCTGTGTACTGTAACATCATTGCCCATATTTAGCTGGCTCAGTGTCCTGCTTCCTTTTAATTCTGCAAGACTTTCATAATCCATACCTGTCCTTGTACTCTGAAAATAATAAAGTCCAAAATACCCAAAGCAGACCACTGCGATCCCGGAAGCCAGCACTACGATCAGCTTCCGTCTTCTTTCTCTTTTCTTCAGCTCCTTCTGGATCTGTTTCTCCAGATTTTTGTCAAACTGCGCTGAGTGCACAGTCTGATTTTTTTTCTTTTCTGCGGATTTTTCTTTTCTTCCTGCTTTTTTCTCTTTTATGTATTTTCTTTTAGTGCCTGCATTACTGGCGGTGATTCCCTGTGCTTTAAAAGCTTCTATTTTTTCATATATCTCATCATCAAAATCAGTACCAACTACTGTTTCAAACCGGAAGCTCCCACTCTGCAGCTCTGCATATAATTCATATACCTGCTTCGGATTCTCCTGATCCAGTTTCTTTTTGATCTGCTCTATCTTTTTCAGATCCCGCAGCGCTGCTTCATAATCAGCTCTGGTTCTGAAACGTCTGCCGGCTACTGTCAGCATATCTGCCGTCATGGCGCCCACTTCTCCTTTATGACATATATAATTTATTTTACTATATGTTGAAATTTATTCAAGACTTTTCGCTATATATCGAAATAGGAAAAAGGAACTGCCGCAAAACAGTTCCTTCTTTTCATTGTCCAATTTCTCTTGTCAGTTCTTCCAGAAGCTTTTTCTGCTTTACCTTGATGTAAGGGAGCAGCTCCTCGCTGCTCTTTTCTTTCAGCAGCTTACAGCCATACATGATCTTGCCATCATCAATCTGTTTGCTCCAGACGATAATCCCGTGAATCACAAAGTCAAATTCTTCGTCTTCAACATGAAGCTCTGCAAAAGTTCCTTCCTTCAGTGCTGTGCTTTCTCTTCTTACGATACGGAAGCCCTTTTCGCTGACATCCACGAGCAGCACAAAGCTGTCTTCTCCCTCAATCTGGCAGTCTACCGGGATCCCTATGTAGATACGGAACGACTCCCTCTTTTCCTGAAGCCTGTCCTCTTTTTTCTCATTACCAGCTTCTGCTCTGTTGATCCATTCGATCTTCTTTTCACCATGGTCAAATGCAACTGCCTCTATATCATAATCCGGAGAATTCAAATCAATATTCAGTCCCTCATAGTAATAAATATCGATCTGGCATCTCTTCTCGGAATTCCTTCGTATTTTTCCCCAGATTTCAGTTTTCTTTTCGCCGTCCCGGGATGCCTCCAGTCTGATCGGTGTTCCTTCTGCTAGCTCGGATAATCTCATGGCTGATCTCCTTTGATTTGGTTCTTTTCATCCTGCTTATTATCCCTCATCCAGCTCCTAAAGTCAATGTATGCTTCTCCCATTCTTACATAATGTGCAACAGTTCATTTCTTTTCTTTCAATCTGATACACAATGCAGTAATCACGACTGCCGCCGCAAAAGAAACAACTCCTGTCAGCACATAGCCCCCGGCATCCTCATGCAGAAGAATGGCGCCATACATTCCCTGTGCCGTGATCTGTGTCTGCCCGGTCACAGCACCCGCTGTTCCCACAAGAAGCACGAACAATACCATGCACAGGACAGACAGCCGGCAGATCAGGCTTCTTTCCTGCCAGTATCGTTTTTCAAGCACACGTTTTTTCACCAGCCTGACACGTTTTTCTGTATCATACATATTGTCTGAAGCTCCTTTCCTAATACATTGCAAAAAAAAGATCCTTTATTATCTTAGGTACAGAAAATTAGAAAAACTCTCACCTTTTTTTAAATATCAGTTTTCCGGCTGCCAGAATCATGACAGGCAGGGCATATGCAATATACTGTGCTGCGCCTCCATAAGCGATCAGAAGATTATATGTCGCGTGAAAGGTAATAGCAGCCCCGAGCAGACCACAGGTTCCGGCGATTTTCAGCCATGCCCGATGCCATGCATACGCAAGCCCGTCTCCCACGATTGCACTGCATATTACGTGCATTGCTCCCGTTCCAAACCCGCGGAAGAAAATGAATGAAAAATACTCTGCGCCATTTTGTATCAGATAACAGACATTCTCAAAGGTTGCGAAGGAAAGACCAACGATCATGGCAGCCGTCTTGATCTTCCCCGGCTCCGGTTCAAATATAAGAAGAAAAAACAGCAGCGGCAGAAACTTCATCACTTCCTCTACAACCGGCGCAATCTCTGCAGCAGCCACAAATGCATCTGCCTTGTACAGCGCAGCAAAAAATGTATTGATATAAGCAGAAAGCATACATGCACTCATTCCGGCAAAGCAGAAGAAAAAGAAACTGATTTTCCGTTTCCCCATGCAAAGAGCCCCGATCAGCAGCGGTGACACCATACAGATGAACACATTTTCTATGTAAGTCATGATACCACCGCCCTTCTTGTAGCAGGCAGCAGCCATAAAATACAGCAGGTCAGCAGAATATCAAACCAGAAATTGGGATTTAAAAAACTGTTGTTCTGCCAGAAGCAGCCTGAAATCCAGAGTGCATACTCTGCAGCCACATAGCATAAGACCACGATGTGAAAATACTTCATATTTTTCTCACACCCTATCTGTTTTTCTGCATAAGCAAGCCCCCTGATGGAGCTGTAAGAAATAATGATCATCATACCGCACCATAGCAGGTTGGACAAAATGTCACCATAGCTGCAGAAGAACAAAAACAGGGGAACCCCAATGATCAGCGAAAGCCATGCCGCGTTACATTTGAAAGAACGCTCTTCCCCACTGGACAGCGTATATTGCAGAATGCGAAGGAAAATAGCGCTTGAGATCCATCCAAACTCTGATACATAAAAAACCTGTGGCGTTTTTGAAAACAACAGCAGATAAAGTGTCCAGTAAAGTGAGCCAAGTGTAAAACAGCCATAAAAGCAGGTCAGCAGAAAATAAGCCTGACTGCTTTTTTTCCAGTACCGGATACCCGCAAGACCAAATCCCAGCAGGGCAGCCAGAAATTGTAAAAGATTATTGATCAGCTCCATCCTCTCTGTCCCCCTTTTTATCTTCCGTATCCCGGCTCTGCCCATCCAGCAGGCGGATGCGGAAGCACAAAATGGTAACGCATATGCCAAGCAGAAAGGCAAGCAGTCCTATTGCAATATAGCCAAGTGCTTCACTGTTGCCAAATATGCTGGCTGCCATATCATAATTGGAATAGCTATTGTTCCGATTCCGGCTGGCAGCATCAGGCATGAAAAAGGAGAGACAGATGATCAGCACAAGGCTTGCTGCTACTACACAGATGCCAGTGATCCGGCTGCGATGCAGTCTTTCCTCTCTCTCTCTTTTTTCGATCCGCCGTTTCACCTCGGCAATCCTTTCCTCGTTACTCCGCATTTGTGATTCCCTCCCGTTCCAGTAATCCGCACAGTCTTTCTTTTCCCCGGTACACCATGTTCGTGATCTGCTTTACGCTTTTCCCCATAACCTCGGCTGCCTGCAAATAACTCATGCCCTCAAAATAGGTCAGATAGAGAGCCTCCCGGTAATCCGGCTTCAGCTCTCCCATACAGAAATGCAGGATCCGGTTGCGCTCTCTGGTCCGTACAACATCCTCCACCAGCATTTTTCCATCCGGCTCTCCATCCAGGTCATCAAGGCTGAAGGAATGTCTCCGTTTGCTCTTATGACGTAGTGCCATATGTCGCGCTGCTTTATACATATATGCTTTCAGTCCTCCATCCCGTATGTGGGGCTTTTTCGTAAACAGATAGGAAAAAACCTCTATCATCAGGTCCTCAGCCTCGTGAACATCCTGCAGATACCCGTTTATGTACATAGTCAGCGGATTACCGTATTTTTTCATTAATTCATCAAGTCCCGTTTCATCTCCATTTACGTACCGCCTGTATAATTCTTCATCGGAAACCATGCCGTTCACTTCCTTTCCCCTTGCCAGCCCTGTACAGATAGGATATCTATATCATATGCAAATATCAGTATATTTTCAAGAATGACGTTCTGGCCGGTTTTAAAAATTTTTCTGTCCCCCATAGAAACACATACAAGCCTGCCTTCATAAGATATAGCATAAAACAACAAACCCTTTTGGAGGCAATACCATGAGTGATTTAACAGCTACCGGATGTGGATGCACATCCAATACATCTTCTAATTCCGGATGTGGATGCAGCACCATGACCTGGATCATCATCTTACTGTGCCTGTGTGGCGGATGTGGCAACGGCTGTGGTAATAACAGTCTTTTTAACTCTGGCAACGGCTGCGGATGTGAAAGTATTCTGATCATTCTCTTACTTCTTGGCTGCTGTGGCGGTAACAGCTGCGGATGCAACTAACAGCTTCTGATTCTTTTCATCATTTCTGAAGGTAGGTCCTGAAAAGGGCCTACTTTTCTGCATAGGACCGGTAGTCAACTCATACATTTAAGATAGCAGAGAAAACAGCTTCATCCGTCAGGCATTGAAAGGAGGATTCCATGGAGCAGCAGGATGGGAACAAGGTAATGGCATTTGACACATTATTCAGCACGAATCATATTGCCATGCTTAAGATCCTTCTTTCCTGTCTGGACTATCAGGCTCAGAAATCCATGGCTGTTTATATTAAATTTCTTGAGCTGCAATATACAATCCATTATTACAACCAGAATCCTCATCCTCTCTGCGGCTGCACTGGACCGGACGCTTCCCGTGATCTTCCCTCTCTCTGTAAAGAGCTTCTTCCGTACTGTGATGAAAAGGAAAAGAAACAGATTGAGCAGCTCTGCAGCCTTTTCCAAAGCATGGAAATGTACCGGGAATTTTCAAAAACGATGGAAACCATGAAAGATATGATCCCCGGATTTGCTGATATGTCTGATCTGTTTTCATCCGGTGATCCTTCTTCAGGCTCTTCACCGGATATCATGTCGTTACTAATCAATATGCTCACTCCTGAGCAGCAGGAAATATTTCAGATGTTTGGAGGTAACCATAATGACAAATGAATGGATGCAGGATGAATCCCTGCAAAATATCGATCCCTATAAGCTGGAATTCCTTCAGGCGCTGGTTTTTGAAAGCAGTAATCTGCGTAAAGAGCAGCTCCTCCCATTTTTAATGGCAGTAGCCAGACGGGGACAGGAAAAGAAGGTCACGTTCTCAGATGAGGAAATCAGCACTATCGCCGCTGTGCTAAAGAAGCACGCCACACCAGAAGAGCTGTCCAAAATGGATAAGATTCTTTCCATGCGGGCGCGCTCCTGATCCTGCGTGCAGAAAAAAAGGGGACTGCAGACTGATATAGCATCATTCTGCAATCCCTGACATTTATTTCATAACAATATTTACAATTCTTCCCGGTACATAGATTTCTTTTACAATGCTTCCGGTCAGCTTATCAGCGATCACCTTCTTCGCATTCTCAATGACAGCATCCTTCTGGTCATCCTTATGGATCGCCAGAGTCGCTCTTGTCTTACCATTGATCTGGACAGCGATCTCTACTGTAGCTTCCTTTGTTTTCTCTTCATCAAACTCGGGCCATACTGTCTGATAAACTCTTCCGTCAAATCCTGCTCTCTGCCACAGTTCCTCTGTGATATGGGGAGCAACCGGATTCAGCAGTGTAAGCAGTGTCCTGTATTCACCCTTTGTTACGGAATTCTTCTTATAGAATTCATTGATCAGTGCCATCATGGCTGCGATCGCTGTATTATACTTCAGGTTTTCAAAGTCGCTGCTGACCTTCTTAATGGTCTGGTGCAGCTTTACTTCCATATCAGCAGAGTAACCATCCTCCTCTGTCAGGATATCCTGCAGCTTCCATACTCTTTCAAGGAATCTTCTGCAGCCCTTCACACCATCCTCTGACCAGGATGCGCTTAAGTCAAAGGCACCGATAAACATTTCATAAGTACGTAAGGTGTCAGCACCATAGTCTCGTACAATATCGTCCGGATTGACAACATTGCCTCTGGACTTGCTCATCTTCTCTCCGTTAGATCCAAGGATCATGCCGTGGGAGGTTCTCTTCTGATACGGTTCCGGGCAGGGAACAACTCCCTCATCATAAAGGAATCTGTGCCAGAATCTGGAGTACAGAAGATGCAGCGTGGTATGCTCCATACCGCCATTGTACCAGTCAACAGGCATCCAGTATTTCAGTGCTTCCTGGCTTGCCAGTTCTTTATCATTGTGCGGATCAGTATAGCGCAGGAAATACCAGGATGATCCGGCCCACTGAGGCATGGTATCTGTTTCTCTCTTGGCTGGACCTCCACAGCAGGGACATGTAGTATTTACCCACTCCGTCATGGCTGCAAGAGGTGATTCGCCATTATCTGTCGGCATATAGCTTTCCACATCCGGAAGCTCCAGTGGAAGCTCGCTTTCCGGAAGCGCTACATAGCCGCACTTATCGCAGTGTACGATCGGGATCGGCTCTCCCCAATAGCGCTGTCTGGAGAATACCCAGTCTCTCAGCTTATAATTGGTCTTTGCATGTCCAATTCCCTTTTCGGTCATGAACTCGATGATCTTCTCCTTGGCATCCGCAACGGATAATCCATCAAGGAATCCTGAATTCACCAGTGTTCCTGTTGCTACATCTGTATAAACAGCCTCATTGACATCAACAGGACTTCCTGCTACGACCTCGATGATCGGCATATTGAACTTCTTTGCAAACTCCCAGTCTCTTTCGTCATGGGCAGGTACAGCCATGATGGCACCGGTACCATAGCTCATCAGTACATAATCAGAAACCCAGATCGGAATTTCCTTGTCATTCACAGGGTCGATCGCTGTCAGGCCATCCAGCATGACACCGGTCTTGTCCTTGGCAAGCTCTGTACGCTCAAAATCAGATTTTTTCGCTGCCTGCTCTCTATAGGCAACGACCTCATCATAGTTCTTCAGATCATCCTTATACTTATCGATCATCGGATGCTCCGGGCTGATGACCATGTAGGTTACACCAAAAAGGGTATCCGGTCTTGTGGTATAAACTGTCAGCTTCTCATCCTTGCCCTTAACAGCAAAGTCTACTTCCGCACCGGTTGACTTACCGATCCAGTTCTTCTGGGAAACCTTGACTCTTTCAATATAATCTACCGTATCCAGTCCCTCGATCAGCTTGTCTGCATAAGCAGTGATCTTCAGCATCCACTGGCTCTTTACCTTACGGATAACCTCGCTTCCACACCTCTCACAAACACCATTGACTACCTCTTCATTGGCAAGTCCGACCTTACAGGAGGTACACCAGTTGATCGGCATCTCTGCCTTATAGGCAAGTCCGGCCTTGAACAGCTTTAAGAAGATCCACTGTGTCCATTTATAATATTTAACGTCAGTCGTATTGATCTCACGATCCCAGTCAAAGGAATAGCCAAGGGAATGTAACTGGCTCTTAAATCTCTTCACATTATTCTCGGTAACGATCCTTGGATGGATATGATTCTTGATCGCATAGTTCTCGGTAGGAAGTCCGAATGCATCCCAGCCCATGGGATACAGAACATTGTAGCCCTGCATTCTCCTCTTTCTGGCTACGATATCCAGTGCCGTATACGGTCTTGGGTGTCCTACATGAAGTCCCTGTCCTGAAGGATAAGGAAACTCAACCAGTGCATAGTATTTCGGTTTGGTAAAGTCATCTGATGTCTTGAAAGCCTTTTCATCGTCCCAGACCTTCTGCCATTTGGTCTCTACTTCCCTGTGATTATATAATTCAGCCATTGTAAACTCTCCTCTCATCATGGCATAATAAACCAATCACAATTTTACCTACTCTTAAGAGCATTGTCAAGAAAAAGAAACGGCACTGCGCCTGTGCGCAGCACCGTTTCTTCAGGGCCACATACCCCCATATGTGTCCTCTTTTCCTTCTCTAAAAAGACCCCCGTCTTTTATTCTTCATTTCCTTCTGCTACCTTGGCAGCTCTCGCTGCTACTTCCTTCTCCTGAATATCAGAGGGTGTCTGTTCATAACGGGCAAATTCATAGGAATAATCTCCTCTTCCTCCCGTCATGGAACGAAGATCCGTACAATATCCAAACAGTCCCATCATCGGAACATCTGCCAGGATCTCCTGGCTTCCTCCGGCTACCGGATTCATGCCAAGCACTCTTCCTCTTCTCTTATTCAGATCTCCCATAACATCTCCGGTATAGGAATCCGGTACAGTAACCTTAAGTGACATGATCGGCTCTAAGAGGATCGGTCCAGCTTCCATAAAGCCCTTCTTAAATGCCTGTTTTGCTGCAGTCTTGAATGCCATTTCTGAAGAATCAACCGGATGATAGGATCCATCGTAAAGAACCGCCTTTACTCCAACAACCGGATAGGCTGCCAGAGGTCCCTTCACAGTTGCTTCCTGGATACCCTTTTCTACAGCCGGGAAGTAGTTCTTCGGCACGGCGCCACCTACAACCTCCTGTTCAAATACATAAGGCTTTTCCAGATCACCGGAAGGGCCAAAACGCATCTTTACGTGACCATACTGTCCATGACCGCCGGACTGCTTTTTATACTTATATTCCACATCAGAGGTTTTCTTAATGGTCTCACGGAAGGCTACCTTAGGCCTGCTCAGTTCAATCTCAACCTTGTATTCATTCAGAAGCTTGCTTGCGATCACCTCCAGATGAAGATCACCCATTCCATACAGGAGCATCTGCTTATTTTCTGCATCATTGACATAGCGCATGGTCAGGTCTTCATGGGAAATCTTCTGAAGAGCCTGGGAAATCTTATCAACATCCCCTTTATTCTTAGGCTTATATCTCATATATGTATAAGGTACCGGCAGCTCCCATTTACCATACTTGATTGTCGTAGCCTTAGTGGATAGGCTGTCACCGGTTCTTGCTGCTGTCAGCTTGGCAAGTGCTCCGATATCCCCCGCATGAAGCTCTTTGATCTCAATCGCCCTGCTTCCCTGCATTACATACAGCTTGCTGATCTTTTCTTCAATATCCTTATCAACATTGTAGATCATATCATCTGCCTTTAATACACCGGAGTTCACCTTGATCAGGGAATACTTTCCAATGAAGGGATCTACGATCGTCTTCCAGATATAAGCAGATTTTGCCTTGGAGAAATCATAGTCCGCATGATAAATATCACTGGTCTTCATATTGATACCAGCCACTACCCTGTTCTCCGGACTTGGGAAGTACTTGATGATATCGTCAAGCAGTGTATACATACCCTGACACAGTGTGTTGGAACCCATTGTCATGGGGACGATACTGCCATCACAGACATTGGTCCGAAGTGCTGCCCTGATCTCCGCCTCTGAAAATACCTCTCCATTAAAATAACGCTCCATCATATCTTCACTGGTTTCTGCCACAGATTCCATCAGGGTATCTCTGCAGATCTGAAGATTTGGCTTATTGTAATCCGGCACCTCACATTCTGTAACCTCCTTACCCTGCCAGCGGTTACCTGTCTCTGTAATGACATTGATGTAGCCGACAAATTTCTCATTCTCACGGATGGGCAGATGGAAGGGAGCCATTTTCTTGCCAAACATGGCGGTCATATCTTCTACTACCTGACGGAAGGATGCATTATCCACATCCATATTGCTGACGTAGATCATGCGGGGCAGTTTGTACTTCTCGCAGAGATCCCATGCCTTCTTCGTACCGACCTCCACACCGGCCTTACCATTAACTACAATAATCGCTGCTCCGGCAGCACTGATGCCCTCTTCTACTTCGCCTGCGAAATCAAAAAAGCCAGGTGTATCAATGATATTGATCTTATTTCCAGCCCATTCGATCGGGATCACGGAAGTACTCACTGAAATTTTACGTTTCTGCTCTTCCTTGCCAAAATCGCTCACTGTATTTCCGTCATCTACCTTTCCAAGGCGGGAAGTAATACCTGACAGATATGCCATAGCCTCAACCAGACTGGTCTTGCCGCTGCCGCCATGTCCCAGCAGAACGACATTACGAATCTTGTCAGTAGTGTAAATATTCATATTGTTTCCTCCGTTTTCTGTTATTTTGGGCATTTTAACAAAATTTGAATTTAAAATCCTTTTCTCCAGGAAAACCCATGAGTACATTTTACTAAAATAATCTGAATTTTTCAATACTTTTTGTTAATTAAGTACACACGTCAGCATTGTTCATAGTATTTTCCATCTCTTATACATTCCAGTTGAATTTCGTGCTTTAAAGTGCTATATTACCCTTAGTATTTTGTACCCGGAAAGGAAGAAAAATCATCATGGAACATCAGATTACCTGTGGCTTTATCGGTCTTGGCCTGATCGGCGGTTCAATCGCAAGGGCTCTTCGGCAGTATCACCCGGATTACCGGCTGATCGGTTATGATGTCAACCGGGAAGCAACTGCACTTGCTGTTTCAGAGGGTGTCCTTGATCTGGAGCTTTCCAGTATCAGCAGTGAATTTTCTTCCTGTGACTATATTTTCTTATGCGCACCGGTATCCTTTAATGACGAAAACCTTCTGGCTCTTAAAGCATACCTCTCAAAGGATTGTCTGCTTACCGATGTCGGCAGTGTCAAATCCGATATCCACAGGCATATTAAAGAGCTCTCTCTGGAGGATCAGTTTATCGGAGGCCACCCCATGGCTGGCAGTGAACGGACAGGCTTTGCCAACTCCAAGGCACTTCTTCTGCAGAATGCCTACTATATCCTCACCCCTACCGCTTCCGTAAGGAAGGAATGGGTCGAAAAATACAGGGAGCTTGTCACCTCCCTGAAGGCCATCCCTCTTGTGATCACCTGTGAAAAGCATGACTACATCACCGCTGCCATCAGCCATCTGCCTCATGTGATCGCTGCTTCCCTTGTCAATCTGGTAAAGGAAGAGGACGGTAGTGAAGGACTGATGAAAATGATCGCTGCCGGGGGGTTTAAGGACATCACAAGGATCGCTTCCTCTTCTTCTGATATGTGGCAGCAGATCTGCCTGACTAACAGGGATAATATCCTTACTCTGCTTGACCATTATATGGAAGCCCTTTCTGCGATCCGCACGGAGATTTCCGCTGCAGACGGTGAACGGATCTATGATTTTTTCCGCAGTGCCAGAGAATACCGGGATTCCTTCATCAATGCTTCCAGCGGTCCTATCAAAACCTCTTATACCCTCAGCATTGATATTGCCGACAGAACCGGTTCCATCGCAAATGTTGCTGCCATTCTGGCCGATCATAATATCAGTATCAAGAATATTGGTATCCTCCACAACAGAGAACAGCAGGAGGGTGCCCTGAATATTGAATTTTATGCTGAAGAAAGCATAGAAAAGGCAGCCGCTATCCTCTCTGAAAGCGGCTACCCCATCCACGAAAAATAAATATAACAAAATGCAGGCCAGACAGCCTGCATTTTCTTTATGATTCCCAGCTTTAATGTCCTGTAAATTTTTCCGATTCCCTGATCCTTGCAAGTGCTCTTGCCATGGCCGCCCGCGTCATATGATACTCCCGGATGCTCTGATTCTGGCGCAGCCGTTCATTTGCTCTTTCCAGCGCTTCTCTTGCCCGGTTTTCATCAATATCCTCCGGTCTTTCTATCGTGTCTGTCAAAAGCACAACTCTGTTATTGGCTACCTGGCAATAGCCACGTCCTACTACCACACTGGTAAAAGCCTCTTCCTCTTTCTTCCGGAATCTGGCTTCCCCTTCTGTCACAGCGATCATAAGCTCTTCATGGTGTGCCATAACAGCCCTTTCTCCATCTGGTGCCGGAATGATCAATGAATTGCAGAGTCCTTCATAAAAGACTCCATTACTGGAGATCATTTTCAAATAAAAATCTGACATCATAAGCTCCTTTCAAGACAGTCTGCCAGCCTCTGCCTATACACTTTCTTCCATTGCCTTCGCCTTTTCTGCCACATCCTCGATCGTTCCGACATTAAAGAATGCTGCTTCCGGATAAGCATCTGCTTCTCCGTTAATGATTGCCTGGAATCCACGGATCGTATCCTTAAGCGGTACATACTTTCCCGGAATACCGGTAAAGTTCTCAGCTACATGGAAGGGCTGTGAAAGGAATCTCTGAATCTTTCTTGCACGGCTTACGGTCAGCTTATCCTCCTCAGACAGCTCCTCCATACCAAGAATGGCAATGATATCCTGCAGCTCCTTATATTTCTGGAGCATCTCCTGTACCCTTCTTGCTGTTTCGTAATGCTCCTGTCCTACCACATCTACTTCCAATATACGGGAAGAGGATTCCAGCGGATCTACCGCAGGATAAATTCCCTGTTCCACGATCTTTCTGGACAGGACGGTAGTTGCATCCAGATGGGCAAAGGTGGTTGCAGGTGCCGGGTCAGTCAGATCATCTGCCGGCACATAAACTGCCTGCACAGAGGTAACTGATCCCTTTCTGGTAGAGGCAATCCTCTCCTGAAGCTCTCCCATTTCAGTAGCCAGTGTGGGCTGATAGCCTACTGCTGACGGCATACGTCCAAGCAGTGCAGACACCTCGCTTCCGGCCTGTACATAACGGAAAATATTATCTATGAACAAAAGTACATTCTGATTCATTTCGTCACGGAAATACTCCGCCATGGTCAGACCTGTTTCCGCTACCCTCATACGGGCTCCGGGGGGCTCATTCATCTGTCCGAATACCAGGGCTGTCTTTTCCAGGACTCCGGATGCCTTCATTTCTGTCCACAGATCATTTCCTTCCCTGGAACGTTCACCAACACCGGTAAAAATAGAATATCCGCCATGCTCTGTTGCAATATTCCGGATCAGCTCCTGGATCAGGACAGTCTTTCCTACACCGGCACCGCCAAACAATCCGATCTTGCCGCCCTTTGCATAGGGAGCAAGCAGATCGATGACCTTGATCCCGGTCTCCAGTATTTCAACCACAGGACTCTGTTCCTCGAAGGTTGGCGGTTTTCGGTGGATACACCATTTTTCACTGTCCGTAACCGCATCTCCTCCGTCTATGGCTTCTCCAAGGACATTGAACAGTCTTCCCAGCGTTTTTTCTCCCACCGGAACCGTAATTCCAGCTCCTGTTGGGGTTACCTCCATGTCTCTGCAAAGCCCTTCACTGGCTGACAGCATGATACACCGTATCACATTATTGCCAAGCTGCTTTGCCACCTCCATGACACATTTTTTTCCCTGATTTTCTACTGTCAGTGCCTCTTTAATATGGGGGAGCGGTCCCTTTTCAAACTGTACGTCAACTACAGGTCCCGATATCTGTATGATTTTTCCTTTTTCCATCACACATTCACCTCTTTTATTCTTTGCTGCAGCCTCGCAGCCCTTTTCTTTTTCGCTTCTCTCTTCTTACGCTGTGCCCGCGCACCGCTTGAAACCTCTGTGATCTCCTGCGTGATCTGTGCCTGCCTTGCCCGGTTATACATGATGTTCAGATCATGCAGCAGCTTATCTGCATTATCTGTAGCAGCTTCCATTGCCATCATCCTGTCATTCTGCTCGCTGCAGAAGGCTTCTACCAGTGCTCCATAAATAAAGCCGGCAAGATAATTGGGTACGATCATATCCACTGCGTCCTTTGCTGAAGGTTCCAGCATAAACTCTTCCTGATAGACATCTGTCGGCGGCTGAGGAAGCTGCTTTCCTGACAGGGGCAGCAGCCGTTTATCCTCTGCCTGACACAGCATGCTGTTTTCCATACGGGTATAGATCACATGCAGCTCTTCGATCTCTCCCGCCATATACTTTTCTCTCAGGATCTCGCTGATCCATCTGGCTCTGTCAAAGGTAGGATCCTGTACCGTATAGGTAAAATTCTCTGCAATGGGAATATGCTTTCCGGCAAAATACTGCCTTCCAAGCTCACCCACCACAAAAAGACTGATCTGCTTTTCTGACTGATCCAAAAACTGCTGTGCCAGCTTCAGTATATTGTGGTTATAGGCTCCGGCCAGTCCCTTGTCTCCGGTGATCACAAGCAGCCCGATCCTAGTACATTTTCTGGAAGAGTCTTCAAAGTAGGGATGCTCCATTTCCGGCAGGTGCCGCATGATACGTTCAATGGTGGACTGCAGCATATAGAAATATGGCTCTGTCCTTTCCAGATCTCTTTTTGCTTTTTTCAATTTCGTGGATGAGATCATGTACATGGCTCCCGTGATCTTACGGGTATCCTCTATGCTTCTGATCCGGCTCTGAATTTCTCTTAAGCCCGCCATGTCAGCTCACCACCTGACTTTTATATTCCTTCACAGCTGAAACAATCCTCTTTATCAGATCATCGCTCAGCGTTTTCATCTGTTCAATCTCATTTCCAATCTCTGGATGCTTTTCATCCATATAGGTGAGCATATTTCCCTGAAATTCCTTCAGCTTCGGAACCGGAATGTCCAAAAACAGCTTATTCGTTGCACTGCACAGGGTGATCACCTGTTCATGCAGTGACATCGGATGCTCCAGCGGCTGCTTTAACAGCTCCATCAGCCCTTTTCCATATTGCAGCTGCTGCATGGTAACAGCATCCAGATCTGAGCTGAACTGGGTAAAGACTTCCATTTCACGGTACTGGGCAAGATCAATACGGATGCTTCCTGCCGCCTTTTTCATGGCCTTGGTCTGTGCTGCACCACCTACACGGGATACAGAAAGACCTACATTGACAGCTGGACGCATTCCCGAGAAAAACAGATCACTTTCGAGAAAGATCTGTCCGTCTGTAATGGAAATCACGTTGGTCGGGATATAGGCTGACACATCACCTGCCTGTGTTTCAATGATCGGCAGTGCCGTAATGGAACCGCCTCCCATGGCATCACTGAGCTTGCTGGATCTCTCCAGAAGTCTTGAATGCAGATAAAAGACATCACCGGGATAAGCCTCACGTCCGGGGGATCTCTCAAGCAGCAGGGAAAGTGCACGATAAGCAACAGCATGCTTGGAAAGATCATCATAAACGATCAGCACATCCTGCCCTCTGTACATGAAATACTCAGCCAGTGCAGTTCCTGAATAGGGCGCAATATACTGGAGCGGTGCCGGATCACTGGCTGTAGAAGATACCACGATCGTATATTCCATCGCCCCATGCTTTTCCAGTGTATGTACCAGCTTGGAAACCGTAGATGCCTTCTGTCCGATCGCCACATAAATACAGATCACATTTTTTCCCTTCTGGTTCAGGATCGTATCCACTGCGATTGAGGTTTTTCCTGTCTGTCTGTCTCCGATGATCAGTTCTCTCTGTCCACGTCCGATCGGGAACATGGAATCGATGGAAAGAATACCGGTCTCAAGCGGTGTATCCACAGACTTTCTGTCAACAATACCGGGCGCAGGCTGCTCGATCGGTCTGTAATCCGAGGCACTGATCTCTCCCTTGCCATCAATCGGGGCTCCGAGAGCATTCACAACTCTTCCGATAAATTCATCTCCTACCGGAATTCCTGCCATACGGCCGCTTCGTACAGCCTTTGTGCCTTCTTCTATTTCTTCCTCATCATCAAACAGGATACAGCCGACCTCGTCTTCTCTGATATCCTGCACCATGGCCTTCTGTCCATTTTCGAAGATCACAACCTCTCCATACATGGCATGGTCAATTCCATCCACATAGACGATCCCGTCACCAACACTGTTGACAATACCTACTTCATTTCCGGATACATCAATATTTTCAAGGCTGTCCCTAAGAATACTGATAATTCCCTTCTGAACCAAAAGAGAATCTTTTCCGGACAGCTCCATGGAATCAATCTTTTTTTTCAGAAGTGCTTCCCGTCCCTTTGTACTCCAGTCGTATTCCTGGCTTCCGGCCCGAAGGATAAATCCGCTTCCCAGATTTTCATTCTGCTTTTTGGTCAGGTTCAGGACTCTTCCCGGGTATTTTTCCTCCAAAAAGCTGACAATGCCTTTAAGCTGTCTGTCACTTGGCTCTGTTACATATTCAAGGACACAGTCAAGCGGCTGCTTTTCTTCTGCTGACAGAGTATGATACTCCTCCTTCAGCATTTCAAGCTCAGAAACCTGACAATGGGCAGCCAGAAGCTTTAAAAGTCCTCTGATCTGCAGCGGGAAGATCTTCTGGATGATTTTTTCTTTATTTTCAGGTGAGGCAGTCGGATCATCCAGCTGCTTCTGGATCTCCGGTACGATCTGCAGCAGGTCAAGTGCCTCATCTATATCCCGGTCTGCAATCTGCTCACCTATCATTTTTTCCAGATAAATATTAAGATTCTGCATGCTCACTCTCACCTGCTTTTGTCAAAAATTTGTCATATAGTTCACTGTTATTTTCTTCCTTCTGCATTCCCTTTGACGCAGCTGAGAATAGCAGGGAACGGATTTCCTTTTCTGCGCGGCTGACCATTTTGCTATGCTCCAGCTCAGCAGTTTTTTGGGAATCCTCAATGATCTGCCCGGCTTTCCTGTTTGCTTCTTCCACGATCTGCTGGTAAGCTGCCCTCGCATCTTCCTGTGCTTTCTTCATCACCTGAGCTTTTTCATCCTGGATGCCGCTTTGCAGTGCTTCATATTTTTCCTTCTGCTGTCCCGCCTCAAGCTTCTCCTGCTCTGCTTCCTTGTAACGGCCTTCAATCGCCTCTTCTCTTTTGGCGATGATATTATTCACCGGCTTAAAAAGGAATTTCTTAATCAGAAGATACCAGATCAGTAAGTTGATTATGGTAAAAAGCAGATTGATATCTAGTCTTAACATATGCTTTTCATTCCTTTCCTGTCTGATCAGCTAAGCAGAATAATGATCAAAAGACCGATAACAAAGCCATAAATAGCTGTTGCCTCTGCAAGCGCTGAACCAAGCAGAAGAAGCTTTGTGATCTTACCCTCTGCTTCAGGCTGTCTTGCAACTGCCTCTGTTGCTTTTGAGGTTGCTATACCAATACCAACGCCGGCACCTATACCGGTCAAAACTGCGATACCTGCACCAATTGCAATAAGTGTTGTGTTCATAATCTTTTCTCCTCTTCTTTACTTTACTCTTTCTTTATTCCATTGCTTCCTTCATGAACAGACCTGTCAGGAATACAAATACATATGCCTGTATCAGTCCGTCAAAAATATCAAAATACATACTGAATACTACCGGCACACCAACCGGTACTATGTATTCGATCAGTTCCATAATGACAAATGCACCAAGAACATTTCCAAAAAGCCGCATGCAGAGCGACAGCGGTTTGATGACCAGTTCAAGAACATTGATCGGTGCGATCAATGCGATCGGTTCTGCAAAGCTCTTAAACCAGCGTTTTACACCCTTTCTGTGAATGCCTGCATACTCTATGAGGATAATACTCATGAGTGCAAGCGCTGCTGTCACATTCATATCCTTCGTCGGCGGTTTAAAACCAAAAATACCGATCAGATTTGCAATACCGAGATACATCAGTACGGATGCCAGGTATGCCGCATACTGCTTTCCCTCAGATCCTAGGATCCCTTCGGTGATACCCTCCAGTGAGGTGACGGCCTGTTCCAGAAGAAGCTGCCTTCTGCTTGGATGCTCCACCTTAAGCTTTCTGGTCAGGAGCAATGACAGGACAAGTACTGCCGCCATTATGATCCAGGTGACAACTACAGATTCGGAAATACCGATCCCACCGATCGTAAAAGCACTTTCACAGTTCAGCTCTTCCCTGAGTGCTTCACCCAAATTACCCATCTTCGCACTTCCTTTCTTTTTTAGTTCAGTGCCATTATAATACAGAAAAATATAATTCCATAATTCACTTTTTTTGTAATATCCATAGATATTTTGAATGAACTGTATTATAATAAAAAAATATTTTATCAAAGGTAAACAGGAGATCTATTATGCAGAATCTTATGGAGATCAGTTTTGACTACTATAAAGTATTTTATGAAGTGGCAAGAAGCCATAGCATCACGCTTGCTGCCAGTCATCTCTGTCTGACGCAGCCTACCGTAACAAAGTATATCCAGAACCTGGAAGCTGCCCTTGGCTGTCAGCTGTTTGTACGTTCACAGAAGGGTGTATCCATGACAGAAGAAGGCCAGCGTCTTTTCCGGCAGATCAGCCACCCCTGCCAGCAGATGGGACAGGCTCAGGAAATCATCCGAGAGTATACCACAAATCAGAATGGAAAAATCACGATCAGTGCCACTGAGCTGACTATGCGATATTTCCTGCTTCCCTTTCTGGAACGCTTTCAGCACCGTTTTCCCAATGTAAGGCTTCAGATCCACGCGCACTCTTTTCCTGCTATGATCACCTCTCTGAATGACGAAACAGTCGATTTCGCCCTGAGTATCACACCCCTTGAAAGCTTCAGTGATTTTGAGATCACACCTGTCTCTGATTTTCAGGATATACTGATCGCCGGCAGCCGTTATTCCTATCTGGAAGACAAGCAGCTTTCCATGGAAGATATTCTTTCCTTCCCGATCATTTCCATGGAACATGGCACCGCGAGCCGCAGATTCTGGGATTCTCTGTTTGAGGAGCATGGCTTTGAGCTCAGTCCCAATATCGAACTCAATTCCAATGACCTGATCGCCCCTGCCACCGTCCACAATCTGGGCATAGGCCTTGTCCCTTATAAATTTGCGCGTCACTATTTAATTAATTATGGAATTATCCAGTTGAAAACAGACTTTTTTGTACCAAAAAGACAGATCTGTCTGATCCGGAATCCTCTGCACCCACAGAATACTCCGGCCCAGATCCTCATTGATATGTTAAAGGGATCTGATACCGATCCCCTGTTCTCCTATTCCACAGACAGCGGCATCAGCTTTTAGTGCTTTTTCTGATACACAGGCTGACCAGAAAAACAAGCAGCATCCCGGTCAGACCGCCCGCCGTATCGATCAGCACATCTCTGATACTGGCATATCTTCCTGGCACGAAATACTGGTGAAACTCATCCAGTGAAGCAGAGATCATAAGCTGTACCAGCACAAATGCACCGCAGCGCAGCCTCTTAGCTTTCCACAGCAGCCATATCCACAGGGAAAGCAGGCCTACCAACATATATTCTGTAAAATGTGCCAGCTTCCGGATCACTGCTTCTGCCTCGTCTACTTCTCCTGCCGGGATCACCACGCTCAGACCCCCTGTATTTCCCTGCAGCTTGTAATAGATCTGCAAAAGCCACCTCGTCACCTTCTGGCTTACACCGGAAGAGGCAGTCGCATCCTCCGCCGAAAAATTAAAAATCATCACATATATCAGAAACAGCAGTACGATAAGTACTGCTGTCATTCCGATCTTCCATTTTTTATTAACGGTCATGGTTAATTATTCTTACCCAGGGTTTCCACTGTATTGTATACCTCTATTCTTGCACCATCTACAGCAGGCATTCCAATAAAAATACCACCATAGGAGAATCCCTGTTCTTTCTTTTCAATTCTTACAATTTCGATAAAGGCATGGAGTACTTCCTGTGTCCATATTCTTAAGTATGCCTCATATATAGCACCAATCTCCAGTGCTTTGCTGCAGGCAAATCCGATCCCTGTTCTTGATACATCCAGAATATTGATTTCTGCTAATTCATCCGGCTTCTCTTCGTCGATCCTTTTGATAACGATCTGGGAAATCAGCTTCATCCGGGTACATTTTCTTCTTTCTTCCATAAGAATCCTCCCCACAATTATCACTTACTGCCTATCATAAACTAATCTTCCCCTTTTGTAAAGCTGTCTGTAAAAAAGCAGGCATCTCCAAATGAGAAAAACCGATATTTTTGACGGATTGCTTCCTCATATGCTGCAAGCACATGTTCTCTTCCTGCCAGTGCGGATACAAGCATGACAAGTGTCGATTCCGGCAAATGGAAATTGGTGATCAGACAGTCAAGCACCTTAAACTGATATCCCGGATAAATAAAGATATCCGTATTGCCGCAGCACTCTTCCAGATGACCGTTTTCATCTGCAGCGCTCTCTATTGTACGACAGCTTGTAGTTCCTACACAGATCACACGTTTTCCCTCTGCCTTTGTCTGATTGATCAGCTCTGCCGCCTCCTGTGTGATCTGATAGTATTCAGAATGCATATGATGCTCCAGAATATTGTCAGCCTTTACTGGGCGGAATGTCCCAAGACCTACATGCAGGGTTACATAGGCAAGTCTTACACCCTTCTCTTCTATCTGTTTCAGCAGCTCCTTTGTAAAATGAAGACCTGCTGTCGGTGCCGCAGCAGAACCATCATACTTCGCATAAACCGTCTGATAGCGGTTCTTATCCTGCAGCTTGTGTGTGATATAAGGAGGCAGCGGCATCTCTCCAAGCTGATCCAGCACCTCTTCAAAGATCCCGTCATAGTGGAACTGCACCAGACGGTTTCCTTCTTCCACGATCTCAAGAATCTCTGCCTTCAGAAGACCGTCCCCAAAGACAAGTCTTGCCCCCGGCTTCATTTTCTTACCCGGCTTTACCAGAGTTTCCCAGATGTCATTTTCACGTCGTTTCAGAAGAAGCACCTCTACCGCTGCCCCGGTATCTTCCTTTATACCAAGCAGTCTTGCCGGAAGTACTTTGGTATTATTCAGGACAAGACAATCACCCGGATAAAGATAGTCTGCAATATTATGAAAGATCTCGTGCTTCCATTCCCCAGTCCTTTTATCCACCATCAGAAGTTTCGATGCGCTCCGGTCTTCCAGCGGATCCTGTGCGATCAGCTCCTTTGGAAGCTCGAAATTAAAATCAGAAGTCTTTAATCCCTCTGTCATCAGATTCCTGCTCCTTTTAAGAAAGCCTCGTAGCCTCTTCTTGTCTCGTATACATCAGCCTTGCTGGTCGCTTCATAAGGCGCATGCATATTTAAAACGGCTACACCACTATCGATCACATTCATGCCATACAGTGCCAGAATATAAGCAATCGTTCCGCCACCGCCAAGATCAACTTTTCCAAGCTCTGCTGTCTGGAAATGAACCTTTTCTTCTGCAAAAATACTGCGCAGATATGCCAGATATTCTGCATTGGCATCATTGGATCCTGATTTTCCCCTGGATCCTGTAAATTTGTTAAACACCATACCGCCGCCAAGATAAGCTACATTCTTCTTATCAAAGCTTGATGCGTAAGACGGATCATAAGCGCTGCTGACATCAGAGGAAAGCATACAGGATGCAGAAAGGCACCTGCGTACATTCAGTTCGGAATATTCACCTAGCAGGTTCATCACCTCTGCCACCATATTTTCGAAGAAATGCGACTGCATACCGGTAGCTCCCACACTGCCGATCTCTTCCTTATCTACTAGCAGGCAGCAGGATGTCCGCTTCACACTCTTCATCTCCAGCATGGCCTTCAGGGAGGTAAAGGCACATACTCTGTCATCCTGTCCATAGCTTAAGATCATGCTGCGGTCAAAGCCCGCTTCTCTTGCCTTTCCGGCTGGAACCACTTCAAGCTCTGCAGAAATGAAGTCTTCCTCATCCATATCGTAGGTATCCTTCAGAATAGAAAGAATTCCCTTCTTTACCGCATCCTTACCGGCACCCTCTTCCTTCTTCTCATCCTTTTTGAAGGTAAGCGGCCTGTTTCCGATGATGATATCAAGCGCCTCGCCCTCGATCACCTTGGCAGCCTTTTTCTCAAGCTGCTCCTGTGCCAGATGGATCAGAAGATCAGAGATAAAGAACACCGGATCATCCTCATTCTCGCCAATATTCAATTCAATGGTCGTACCATCCTTTTTTACTACCACACCATGAATGGCAAGCGGGATTGTCACCCACTGGTATTTCTTGACACCACCGTAATAATGGGTATCAAGATAAGCAAAGCCTCCATCCTCATAAAGGGGATTCTGCTTGATATCGAGTCTCGGAGAATCGATATGGGCACCAAGGATATTCATGCCCTTTTCCATTTTTTCCTCACCGATATGAAACAGGGCAACGGATTTGTTCATCCATACAGAATAAACCTTATCACCCTTTTTCAAGCTGCCGCCCTCTTTGATGATTTCCTGCAGTTCCTTATATCCTGCTGCTTCTGCTGCGTTTACAATATAATCTACACATTCTCTCTCTGTCTTACAGTCAGAAAGGAATTCGCGGTACTCTTTATTCAGCTTTTCCAATTCCTTCAGCTGTTTTTCACTATAAGTTTCCCATACATTTTTCTGTTCCATTTTTTATACTCCTTCTTTATGCTCTCAGGTCAATATCCAGATCATTCTTTAACGTTCTGCAGATCTTATCTACAAATTTCTGAACTGTTTCTGCATCCAAAGCCTCATCCTTCGGGGCAAAGGTAATGGTGTAGGCCATACTCTTTTTTCCCTCCGGGATCTGCCCGCCTTCATATACGTCAAAGAGTCTGATCTCCTTAATATACTTATTTGCCCTTTTAATACATTCTTCCACCTGGCCGAAGGTAATATCCTTATTCATGACAAATGCCAGATCACGTTTTTCTTCAGGAAATCTGGATAATGCCTTAAATACTCTCTTTTTGTCATACCATTTGGAAAGTCTCTCAAGATCCATTTCCAAGACAAAGGCGCCTGTCCTCATATTCAGTTCGTTCTGAATATCATAAGCAAGCTTTCCAAAATATCCAAGCTCTTCCCCTTCGCAGAAAATTTTCACCGTCTGATAAGGATGGAGGAAGGTTTTCTGTGCCTGTTCATAGGTGAATGTGATATCCAGGCTTTCTGCCATCGTTGCAGCAATACTCTTCATGGTGTAGAAGCTTTCCTCTGCGCCAAAGATACCAATACAGAGAGTATCCTTTTCTTCCGGATATTCTGTCAGCGGCAGACTCTTTGGAATAAACCTCTTGGCTACTTCAAACAGCCTTCCTGCAAGGATACCGTTCTTCTCATTTCTGGCAATAGCATTGACCATGGAAGGTACCAGTGTGGTCCTCATCAGGGAAAGATCCTGGTTGATCGGATTCAGAAGCCTGATCGCATTTCTTTCCTCAGCATCCGGTCCAAGGCGAAGCAGATCCAGATCCGCCGGGGAGAAGAACGAATAGTGCATACATTCGTTAATGCCCATGGCACAGAGTGTCTTCTTTAATGCCAGCTCTCCCTTCTGCTTTCTGTTAAGGCCTCCCATGGTAACCTGTGCGGTAGAAAGAAAAGTCGGAACGATATGGTCATAGCCATACATACGGATCACTTCCTCTGCCACGTCTGGATAACGTTCCACATCCCCCTCGCCATTTGGCAGCATGTCTTCTCTGTATGCCGGTACATGAATGGTCAGCTCATCATCCTGTACGCTTGGATCAAAATCCAGATTCTTCATAATGCGGACGATCTCTGCCTCCGGCACTTCAATACCAAGGACACCGTTGACCTTGGAAATACTTACCTTCATTTCTGTTGGCTCTATGGAATTACCGGTGTTGATATCCACATGAGTAGAGGATACCTTACCGCAGCCAAGCTCTTCGATCAGATGCAGGGCACGCTTCATGCCAAGGACAGTGGAATACTCATCCACACCCTTTTCGTAACGGGCACTGGCATCCGTACTCTTGCCAAGGCTTCTTGCCGTCTTTCTGACACTGTCTCTTGCGAACTTGGCAGACTCGAACATAACGCTTTCTGTAGTATCACGGATCTCAGAATTCAGTCCTCCCATAACGCCTGCAAGGGCTACCGGCTTCACGCCGTCACAGATCACCAGATTATCCGGTGTCATCTCATATTCCTGCTCATCCAGGGTAATGATTTTCTCTGCCTGCTTTGCTCTTCTGACACAGATCGCATTGCCCTCCAGATACGAGCAGTCAAACGCATGCATAGGCTGTCCGATCTCTTTTAATACATAATTGGTAATATCTACGATATTGGAAATAGAGGACATGCCGACAAGGGCAAGTCTTCTCTTCATCCAGAGTGGGGATTCCCCTATCTTTACATCATAAACATAGTGTGCACTGTAACGAGGACAGAGCTCCGGTGCCTCCACAGTCACCTGGAAGCCATCCTTCTTAACCTCTGTCTCAGTATAATCGCAGGCAGGCATCTTAAGCGGCTTACCCAGCATGGCAGCAACCTCTCTTGCCATGCCGAGAATACTCTGGCAGTCCGGTCTGTTTGCTGTCAGGGCGATATCGAAGATCACATCATCAAGTCCTGTCAGCTTCTTTACATCATCTCCAGGCTGTGCATCCTCAGGCAGCACAAGCAGTCCGTTATACTCTGCTCCCGGATACAGATCCTCTGTCAGTCCGAGTTCCACACCCGAACACAGCATACCGTTGGATTCATAGCCACGCAGCTTGCCATTCTTGATCGTCATAACACCTTCTACTGTCTTGTGATCCTTTGCTGTTGCATAAACAGAGGCTCCCGGTAATGCAAGAGGGAATTTTCCTCCTGTACATACATTGTCTGCACCGCAGCATACCTGCATGGTTCCATGGGTACCGGCATTTACCTGGCATACGTGAAGGTGGGTATCCGGAATCGGCTCACAGGATTCTACCAGTCCGACAACGATATTGCTGATATCCTTACCTGCCTCATATTTCTCTTCTACCTCAAAACCGGCATCAAACAGCTTCTTTTCCAGCTCATCCGGTGTTACATCTACATCTACATATTCTTTCAACCAGCTTAATGGTAATATCATGATCCTTTTTTCCTCCCGTTTATTTCTCGTTGATCTGCTCTAACACGCGCAAATCGGAATTGAATAACAGCTTGATATTGTTAATTCCGTATTTCAGCATGGCTATACGCTCAAGACCGATACCAAAAGCAAATCCGCTGTACTCTTCGGAATCAATACCGCAGTTCTCAAGAACACGTTTATTGACCACGCCGGCACCAAGTACCTCGATCCAGCCGGTTCCCTTACAAAGGCTGCATCCCTTGCCTCCGCATTCAAAGCAGCTTACATCCACTTCTACAGAAGGCTCTGTGAACGGGAAATAGGAAGGACGGAGTCTTGTTGTAACACCTTCTCCGAAAATTTTCTGTACAAACACATCCAGCATCCCCTTTAAGTCACCAAGGGTAATCCCCTTATCCACTACAAGTCCTTCCATCTGGGAGAACATGGGAGAATGGGTTGCATCATCATCTGAGCGGAATACCTTACCGGGAGACAAAATCTTGATCGGCGGCTGCTTCTTTTCCATGACATGGATCTGTCCTGCGGATGTCTGGGTACGGAGCAGGAATTCTGGGGAAAGATAAAAGGTATCCTGCATATCCCTTGCCGGATGATCCTGTGGTGTATTCAGTGCAGTAAAATTATAATAATCCGTTTCAATCTCACTTCCCTCAAATACCTCAAAGCCCATTCCAGCAAAAATATCGATCAGTTGGTTGCGCACCAGTGTTACAGGATGAAGATTGCCGATCTTTGCCGGCTGAGCCGGAACGGTGAGGTCGATCCGCTCTCTCTCATATCTGTGCTGAAGCTCCAGCTTTTTCATCTTTTCTTCCATATCGGCGAAACGGTCAAAGGCCCATGTCTTCAGCTCGTTGACAGACTTGCCATAGCCTGCCCTCTCCTCCGGTGCAAGCTTCCCCATTTCCTTCATCAGTTCACTGATCTTACTCTTTTTGCCTTCCAGATAAAGATTTTTAAATTCATATAATTCCTTGGAGTTTTTCATCTCCTTAAGCTCGCCCTCGATCTTTTCCTTCAGGGAAGACAGCTTGTCTGATAATACCTGATCCTGCATACGTTTTACCTCTCTTTGTTATTTTACTGAATGTGGTCTGCAATAAAAAATCCCCTGTATTCCAATGAATACAAGGGACGAATCAAATCCGCGGTACCACCCAGATTCCCATCATAAATAATGGGCTCTCTATTCACGTAACGTGTGACAACGTCCGGATCTACTTGATAAATCTGTTCAACCCGAAAGCTCCGGTGGGAAATTCATCAGCTTACCTGAACATAAGGAAGCTTACAGCCGGTGGCCTCCTCTCTCTGGATGAAGATAACTGACTACTGATACACCTTCAACGCCTTATCTCATAAATCTGCTATTATTGTAGCCGCCATGCTTCTGCTTGTCAAGCCTTATACAGCTTTTTCCTTTCTCCTCTTCCCGACAAAAAACTGGAATGCCGGCTTGAAATACCGGTTCAGGAAAGCTCCCGTCATGACAAGATACATACAGGCATACAGCCACAGCATAAGTACAATGATCGTCGTCAGGCTCCCATAGGCACTAAAGCCATTAAACTCATCCACATAAATGGAAAAAACAAATGTGATCACGCTCCAGCCAACAGCCGCTACTGCAGCTCCCGGGAGCTGCATCTTGAAACCATATTTGCCGCCCGGTACATAGGTATACATCAGTGCGATAAACAAAGTGAGGATACACCAGGTAAACAGCAGTCTGAAATTCATCAGCAGATCAAAAAAATAAGAAGTCTGCGGAATCTGCCCCTCGATAATGGATACCAGTGTATTTCCAAAGACCATGACGATCAGGGAAACCAGCATCAGGATCAGCGTCAGAATCGTATACAGACATGCCACACACCGAAGCAGAATATAATTTCTCGTTTCCTCCACATCATTAATGGCATTCAGCCCGCGCATCATGGCCAGCATTCCCTTTCCTGCCGACCACAGCGTCACTATGGCGGTCACAGAAATGATTCCGACAGACTTATCATAAACCTCAGCGATCATCCCCGTCAGCAATGCATCCATATTATCCGGTGCTATTGCCGTCACCACAGTCATCAGATTGGCTTCTGTCAGCGGGGTATAGGGAATCAGGGCACAAAGCAGCATCAGCATGGGGATCAGGGACAGGAACAGAAAGAAAGCTGTACTGGCAGCAAATGCGCTGATATTCTTTTTTCCCATATGTTTACTGAAATCATAGCCGATAAATATTAATCTTCTGATCACGATATCCTGCTCCAAGCCTGTTTAATACATTTTTACGAGGTCTGCACCTTCATAGAAAAAAGAAAGGATCTCCTCTCTCTTCCTTCCGGCACGTGCCATATCGGCAGCCCCATTCTGGCTCATCCCGACACCATGACCGTATCCGCCGCCAAATATAGTATATCCTATCACATTTCCCCTCTTTTTTTCAACAGAAATGATCAGATACGCACTGGGAAGCAGCTTCCCGGTGGTTACCGCAGATCCATCTGCCCGGATCACTTCCCCGCCCTGAGATAATACCTGCCGGATCTGATACTCTCCCTTTACCTCATAATCACCTGTATCTGTTTTTACGGAAAGCACTGTGGCAAGACCGCTCTCAAGCCGCTTCTCAACAGAAATATCATAGATTTCTGAAAAAGCTTCCTTCATGATCTCTGCCATCTTTGCAGCATCTATCTCCTGTACCTCATACTGCCAGCGATACCAGGCCTCCTCTTTTTCATAATCCCCGGGGTGCTCCTCCTTCAGGAAATCCTGAAACGCACTTTCTTCCCTGAGGTCTTCTTCCTTTTCTTCATGTGAAATCCGTCTGGTATTCAGATAGGGCAGGTCTTCTGTGCTTCCAAAGGCTCTTTCATCACTGCCGCTCCCACAGGAGGTAGAATAATAATATGCATGGATCGGTACTCCATCATAGAAAAGCATTTCTCCGGCAGTCTCTCCCACCGCTCTTCTGGCATTTCTGCTCTCCTCGATATTGTTATAAACCTGATACCGTACGCTGTCATCCACATGGGCGCCCTCCTCCGGGAGCCCGGATTTCAGAAGATACCGGTAGGCATAGGTTCTTGCACAGACAGCCTGCGCCTCAAGTGCCTCTGCCGGATAAGAGGAAGGCATCTCACTTGGAACTACTGAATAAAGATACTCTTCCAGCAAAAGCTCATTGATCAGCAAAAGGCCCTGTTCCTTCTTTACGATCTCCATCCTGCCTCTATAGGACGGAATGCCATAAGCCCTTTTCAGGGAGAGCACCTGAATCCTGGAAGAGGCTGCTGAAGGTTCGATCATAAGCCGGTCTCCCTGGACAAGCATGCTGTCACTGTCTACTATTACTTCTTCTCCTGCCGGGATCCTTCTGCTTTGTCTATCCCCGTAGCTTCCATAGATAAGGTTCAGCTCACAGTCCGCCTTCAGCTTTATTTCCTCATGATAAATCCCATCATAAGCCTGATTGCTGACAGCCACCCGTATGTTTTCCATATTCTGATCCTTTACAAGAAGAACTGCACAGACCTTCCCCTTATCCATAACATAATCAGCAAAGTCATATCCGATCTTAAGCTCCGTCCTGTCTGATTCTTTACAGGAACCATATAGCTGATATACTCTGTAATCCTCTGCAAATGGCAAAAAGCCCCTGTCCTCCAGTTCAATGCCTTCTTCTGCCACTCCAAGGAGAACACCGCCCACCTTTTCATTCTTTATTTTTCTGTCAAGAGCTTTTCCCTCTGCAAAGGTAAGATCTGCAACCTTCTCCTGGAAAATCTCATTATTTTTCAAAGGGCAGTACATTTCCTCGCCGGACCACAGAAAATAAAATCCATCTGCGTCATTCTCAGTGATCAGTGCATTTTTCAGGGTAAAGGAATTCTTCTTTCTTTCTGTCAGGACAAGAATCCTGTCATCCTCTCCTTCATTTCTTTCCACATAGGCTTCAGCCACGCAGTACACAGGTGCCTCCACATTTTCATATCCGTATGTATTTCCTCTGCTGTCTATGACACTGGCATCTGATCCCTTTCCAAGAAGCTCCAGTGTTTCCCTTACAATCTGATCCTGGATCTGAAAGGCTTCCAGTCTTTTCTGATACCCCTCTGTAAAATCCTGAAACAGAAGCAGATCTTCTTTTCTGTATTTCTGATCCAGCTCCTTTTCCGGATCCTTCTCTGTATTTTCTGTCTCCCTGTCCTGATCCCATATGGCTGTCAGTTCTATGTAATCTCCATAAGTCAGAAGGCTGCTTTCACCTTCTCCATGAGCTTCACTCACCTGAAGGCTCCAGTTTTCCAGTTTTTCTCTCTGCTCTTCTGAAAGAGATGCCTTTCTTCCAAAGGCCATGACAAGGCTGATGGCATCCTTTATCTGTATCTTTTCACCCTCCGGTACCAGCATTCCCCGCTCCTGTCTGTCTTTCTTTATAAGAATACAAAATAGTAATAACAGCAGCAGGATCATTCCTGCTTTTGCCGCCAGCTTTTCCCATTTTTTCATTACACTTTTCCTTACTCTTTTATCCGGCAATGCCCTGCCGGACTTTCTTTCACCCTTTGATATCCTGTGCTGCAGCTCTTAAAGCCAAAAGAAGAGCAGCCAGTCTGGCTGCTCTTCTTTCGTATCCCCAAAATGCCGGTTCCTGCCTTTTGACTCCTAGCAATGCTAGGTGGGTGACCGCAATCTGCGCTTTTGCCTTCCCTTCCAATCCTCACCGGGCTGGTGAGTGAGGGCTTGACAGCCGCCAGATGATATAGGAATCCCGTTTAAAGTATCTGTAGGTTCAAAAATAGCAGGAGTTGTCGCACATCTCAGGTTGTTTTTATTATATCCAATCCAGTCTCAAATTACAACTCTAACTTTCTATCTTTATCAATTTCGCAGCCTTAAGCATTCTGCACCCTTACTGGACTACGCCATTGCCGCCTCTGGTCCAGATAATATTTTTACTGATCATCTCATCAATATCCATGCCGATGATCTCAGATGCCCTTGCCTTGGCTGCCGCCTCATTTGCCGTTCCGAGATTCTTATAGATCTCATAGGACGGCTTTTTATTTCCGGAAAGATCATATAGTCCAAGATCCAGATGACTTTCCATCTCGGAAGCCTCATCTGTCTGACGGAAGAGCATAAATGCATCTACATCCGGCAGGGAGGCTGCTTTCAGATAGCCGTAGGCAATAGATGCCTCCTGTGCTTCTGATCCAAAGGCAGAGGTATAGCCGATCTCCGCAAGGGAAATACTTCGTACTTCTCCGGAAGGACTTAAAAATTGCTTCTGATGCATATAATTGATCAGAATATCTATATTCTGCATGGTAATATATGGTGTGGAAATGCTCTCCTTTACCCATACTGCCGGACCGTTCCATGCATAAGGGTCGTACAGCGGTGAATTATAAGGATGATAGGAAAGCCCCCAGTCAATATTTCCTTCCCTGTTCATATAATAATTAAACTGATCCAGATATCCCTTTGCCAGAAAGCTGCCAGGGTTGGACTTTCTGCCCCATTCCTGGTCAATGGAATTATAAATCCTGACATTGGCATTCTGTGCCTTCAGTTCATTATACAGAATGCGGAACGCCTTCACATAAATATTCACATTCAGATCCATATTCGTAGAATTGGTATACCACCAGGAGGTTCTGGCATTGACCTCATTCCCGATGATCCAGTTATCTACCTGCCCTGCTCCCATATGTCCGGAATAATGCTGGCCAAGGAAAGCACCGATTGCCTTCAGATGTCCGGTTCCTGCTTCATCTGCTACATTCAGGGCATAGCCAGGGCAGTCACCGCCAGCTGCCAGCGGATGGATCAGATCCTTGCCAAAATCTCCCTCCCCTCCATTCAGAAGCACCAGCGTCACCTGGATTCCAAACCGGTTGATGCTCCGGATCGTGGAGTCATAGCGGGAAAGGACTTCCCCGTTAAAATAGAAGGTCTTTCCATTATAGGAAAAGGCAATGGCATCCGGCTGTCCTTCTGCAGAACAGAGTTCTCCGAGATCCATATTGTAAACAATCTGCTGGATACCAAGATCCTGAAGCTGTCCATCAGAGATCCTGGTCACATCCGGAAGGATTCCCTTGATACCATGATCATTTCTTGCTGCACTGTAGGCTGCGATCGCTTCCGGATTGGTGATGTAGTGCTCATCACTGACCTGTACCATCTGCCCGCCGCGCTTTACGGCTACCAGGAATTTACGGCTCAGATTGGAGCTGTCTGTATTATAATTCAGAGGAAAGCTCACAGAAACCGATCTCCCAACTGAAGCCCTGGCTACTGCCTGTCCTCTTGGACCATCCTGCCATACTTCATCCGCATAAATATAATAATTGCCATCATCTCCGTAAGGAACACTGCCTGCTGAAAGCTGGCAGACCACCTGATCCCCGCTGATCATACAGGAAGTAATGGACACCGGCCTGCCTTCTGCCGATACCTCCATGGGCTTTACAAAGAATACAAGACCTGTCAGTATTGCGGCTGCGATTCCCATCACGATTTTATTGGAACGATAGTTGTTTTTTTTGATTTCCACCTGTCTTCCCCACTTTTTCTTTTGTTTTATTACCTTTATCATTATAAACAGAAACAGCTGTATTTGGCAACATACACTTGCCCTTCCTGTCGTTCTTTTCCCTTCTGCCTTTTACTGCCGCAATCTTCCTCCTGAAAAATGTAAAAAAACTATAAACTCAAAATTTTTACTTGTTTTCGTTCTTTTCACATGATAACATAATTTATATAGGCTTTTTTCTGACATATTCTGATACATGTCAATATTCATTCACAATTGTAACTGTCCTGACCATCGCAGAAAGGAGACAATCCATGGATCATAATGTATACTCTGAGGTTACACCCGATATCGTACGTCTATCTTCACTTGCACAGAATGCTGACGTGATAGATACAGAACTTTTTACCAGATATAACGTCAAACGTGGTCTCCGTGACCTGAATGGAAAGGGTGTCCTTGCCGGACTGACCAATATTTCCGATGTCCGTGCCAAGGAAATCATAAACGGGGAAGAGGTTCCTGCGCATGGGCAGCTTTTCTACCGTGGCTATAATGTAAAGGATCTGGTAAGCGGCTTTACCTCTGATAACCGGTTCGGCTTCGAGGAGATCACCTATCTTCTTCTCTTCTCCAAGCTGCCGAATGCAGAAGAGCTTGCTTCCTTCCGTAAGCTCCTCGCCTTTTACCGTACTCTGCCTACCAGCTTTGTACGCGATATCATCATGAAAGCACCCAGTAAGGATATGATGAATACTCTGTCAAGAAGTGTTCTGACTCTGTATTCCTATGATGACAGGGCTGATGATGTTTCCCTTCCCAATGTGCTGCGCCAGTGCCTGCAGCTGATCAGCCTGTTTCCCCTGCTGTCTATTTATGGCTATCAGGCTTACTGCCACTACCATGATGGCAAAAGCCTCTTCATCCACCAGCCGGATCCAGGTCTTTCCGCTGCGGAGAATATCCTGCATATCCTGAGACCGGACAGCTCCTATACACCACTGGAAGCCAAGCTGCTTGATATCGCACTTGTACTCCATATGGAGCATGGCGGCGGAAACAACTCCACCTTCACGACTCACGTTGTGACCTCTTCCCTGACCGATACCTACTCTGTTATTGCTGCGGCCATCGGTTCCCTGAAGGGTCCAAGACATGGCGGTGCCAACATCAAGGTAGTACAGATGTTTGAAGACATGAAGCAGTCTGTTTCCGACTGGACAGATGAGGATGAGGTAGCTGGCTACTTAAGGAATCTCCTACATAAGGAAGCCTTCGACCATGCCGGCCTGATCTACGGTGTCGGCCACGCGATCTATTCCAAATCAGACCCGAGAGCTGTCATCCTCAAGTCCTTCGTAGAAAAGCTTTCCGAGGAAAAGGGACTTCAGAAGGAATTTGCTCTTTATTCCATGGTGGAACGTCTTGCCCCCGAGGTCATTGCGAGGGAGCGTAAAATGTATAAGGGTGTCAGTATCAACGTGGACTTTTACTCCGGTTTTGTTTACAATATGCTTTCGCTTCCTCTGGAGCTTTATACTCCTATCTTTGCGATGGCACGTATCTCCGGCTGGAGCGCCCACAGAATGGAAGAGCTTGCCAATAACGGCAAGATCATCCGCCCGGCTTATAAACCAATCTGTGAAGACAAGGACTATGTTCCTATTGAAAAAAGGAGCTGATGCAAATCTGCATCAGCTCCTTTTCTTCACAATTTTAATTTAAAGTCTTAGTACTGTTAGAACTGAAAAATACGGTCAGATCCCAAGAAACTCCAGAACTGTCTGCTTCATTTCCGTCTTATCACAGACATGGTCGTGAAGCACCGGTGCTGTCCTGATCTCCTCAATAGCTCTGGGTACGGCAGTTCCTGAAATTTCAGAAAGCCTGTCCACCAGATCGAAATCGCTCATATGATCATACTTCTCATCAATAGCCTTCATCACGCTTCTTGTAAACTTATACGGACTTGCCGTGGATGCAATGACAGAAACACTTGCATCACCGGTGTCCTTCAGATATTTCTTATAAACGCAGGAGGCCACTGCTGTATGGGTATCGATCACATAGCCTGTCTTATCATACAGGTCATGGATTGTCCTTGCTGTCTCCTCCTCACTTGCATAATTACCATAAAAGTCAGCAAGCTGTGCTTTCATCTCTTCTGTAATAGTATACCTGCCATCCTGCCTCAGTTCACTCATCAGTTCTCTGTTCTTATCCGGATCATCTCCGGCGATCCTGTAGATGAGGCGTTCCAGATTGCTGGATACCAGAATATCCATGGACGGTGAGCTTGTCAGCATAAACTCCCTGTTTCTGTCATAGGTACCTGTGGTAAAGAAATCATACAGAACCTTATTCTCATTGGACGCACAGATCAGCTTATGAATCGGAAGGCCCATCTGCTTTGCATAGAATGCTGCCAGAATATTGCCAAAGTTACCAGTTGGAACTACGAAATTAACAGCCTCCCCGGCTTTAATCTTCTCTTCCTCAAGAAGCTTCACATAAGCATAAACATAATAGGCAACCTGGGGGATCAGCCTTCCAATGTTAATAGAATTGGCGGATGAAAACTGGAAGCCCTTCTCAGCCATATAAGCAGCCAGTTCCTTGTCAGCGAACATCTGCTTGACTCCGGTCTGTGCATCATCAAAATTGCCATGAATCCCTACCACATATGTATTTTTACCCTTCTGGGTCACCATCTGCTTCTCCTGGATCGGACTTACACCATTCTTTGGATAGAATACAATGATCCTTGTACCTTCAACATCTGCAAAACCTGAAAGTGCTGCCTTGCCGGTATCTCCGGAGGTTGCTGTCAGGATCACGATCTCCTTTGTCACGTGATTCTTTCTGGCAGAGGTTGTCAGAAGATGTGGCAGGATAGACAGTGCCATATCCTTGAAGGCGATGGTCGCACCATGGAACAGTTCAAGATAATAAGCGCCATCCGCTTCCACAAGCGGAGCGATCACTTCTGTATCAAACTTGGAGTCGTACGCTCTTGCTATACAGCCTTTCAGCTCTTCTTCTGTAAAATCCGTAAAATAAAGCTTCATAACCTCATAGGCAACTTCACCATATGTCATATGCGACAGCTCTTCCAGTGATCTATCAAGTGCCGGTATCCTCTCCGGCACGAATAATCCGCCATCGTCAGCCAGTCCCTTCAGAATTGCTTTTGATGCTGTAACCGGATTTTCCTCAGTTCTCGTGCTATGATACAAGATTTCCATGTTTTTCTTCCTTCCGTGTTCGTTCCTTTGTAATCTGGATTTATAATTTTTTATCATTCTAGCATAAACGGAATTGCTTGACAAGCAATACACTCTTTATCCTGCCTTAAAAAACTCATGTCCTCCATAGGAAAAGAGGCGTATCAGGCAATTATCAAACCACTTCATTTTTCCTTCTTCCGCATATTTTCTGGCTGCAAAATACAGCGCTCCTTCCGTGACATCCTCCCCCTCAAGCACCCTGTCCACTGCTCTCCTGGTTTCTTCTGTTGCCACTGCGCTCTGATAGGTTCCATTGGCTACGGGTGAAAACTGATAAACGCCATTTTCATTCTGAAACACAACCTCTTCCACTGTATCCGGAAACTTATTGCTTTCCACACGGTTCATCACAACTCCGGCTACAAGCATTTTCCCTTTTTCATCTTCACTCCCGGCCTCAGCCTGTACAATCTTAAGCAGGATCTCGTAATCCTTGTCTGACAGCTTACTGTATTCCGGCTTTTCCATTACCTCATAATCCACAATACGCTGTCCTGAGGAAGCTCTTTTCAGATAACCAAAGAAATGCTCCTTAACAGGCCTGCTTTCCTGTACACTGGTAAGCTGAAATGCCGGTGATGCAGCAAACAGGTTTGCTCTGACTCCTGTCACGCAGAACCACCCTGCAAGAAAAAGCGTATTACACAGAAATAACCGAATAATAAAATTTTTATACATTCTTTTTACCTGTTCCTTTCTGTCCACTAACTATTCTATACATGGATGCCTGAAAATATTTCTAAAATTTCATTTTTCTGTAATTTATTTCAAAATTATTAACTCTATGCTATACTATTTTTATGAAAAAAAAGCTTCCCGGTGTATATGAAACAACAAAAAAAGACGGCAGCATTTACTACCGTTCTTCTATTACCTATCATCAGAAACATATCAGCCTTGGCAGTTATGACACCTCTGCCAGGGCTTTTGGTGCATATCTGGAAGCAGACTCCCTTCTGAAGGATCCATCACTGTCTTTTAAAGAACACTCAGATCTCCGGATCCTGCCCTTTGGAAAGTGGGTAAGTCTGATCAATTTCAGGGACAATGGCATCTATATTGCCAATCCGATCTATCTTCATCCAAGATACTTTGAATACTTCCTTAGCGCCCATGAAATCCTGAAGTTTGATATTGATGACCTGTTTTATTATTCCAGTCACAAGATCATGCAGCGGGGACGTCATTTCTTCGTCTCAGAATATGGTATGCAGACCAATATTGCCGGACGCTATGGCATCAAGAACTATGCCGTTTCCGGCCGGGATTACCGCTTTGTCAATGGGGACTGTAACGATTTCCGATATGAAAACATAGAGATCCTGAACCGTTACCACGGTGTCAGGGAGAAAAAGGAAAAGAATACGGTCCGTTACACAGCACGGATCCATATCAACGGGAATTATACGATCGGCACCTATGACAGTGCCATAGAAGCAGCCATTGCCTATAATAAGGCTGCCGATATTCTTCACAGGTCAGGTGTACGCAGGCAATTTGTCGTAAATTACATCGAGGAGCTTTCTCCATCTGCCTACGCAGAGCTGTATAGAAAGCTCCCCATTTCCTCCAGGATCATGCACTATAAGCCATAATCCTGCTCTTTTACCTGTTCGCATAATCGGTAAAGCTGATCACATACGATGCCGGCTTTTCCACACCATTTATATTTTCCTGTGCGGCATATTCCCACATCTTATACTGATAGGGATAGGCAGGTATTGCCTCTTCATCCTCCAGAAATACATCATAATCCTTCAACATTTCAGAGGGCATGACATCAGTCAGCAGAAAATTGGTGTCTCCATAAAGAATACCCTGATATCCGGCATCCACTATATCCTTCAGGAAAGCCTGTGCAATCTCTGTTCTGTCCTTTTCATCCAGGATATCTGTTCTTGCCGTATCTGTTTCAATGCTTTCCATCTGCAATGCGACAGGATAACTGATCTTATACGGAAGAAGCTGGTTTTTTACAAAGGCTGCTTCCTCCACTGCCTCTTCCACAGTAACTGCCTGGGAAGAAAAATAGCATCCAACAGAAAGTCCTGCTTTCTGTGCTGCCTCGATCCTTGTTGTGAAATCAGGATCCAGAGAGATCAGTCCGGTTCCATATCCTCTGCCGCCCACCTTCAGCATCACAAAATCTATTCCGTCTTCACTCAGCCTGTCAAAATCCACGGTACCGTTCTCACTGGAAATCATCACACCAAGCCTTGACAGCTTTTTATTTCCGCTGTAATAGGCCATCTTCCCGTTCGTGATCTTAAGCTTCGTAAAATCGTAATCTGCCTTTGGAAGCTTATCATCGATTTCGATCCACTCTTCTGTCCCGTCCTTATAGGTAACCTGGATATGCCTGCCGTCCGCTGCCAGCTCCTCCTCCGTCGGTGAAGGGGTCGGCGTCGGATCCGGTGTTGCCGATGGTGACGGACTTGCCTCTTCCTCTACCACTGTTCCTGCTCCGTCATACATATCCCAGAAATCCAGATCCTCTGCCCGGAGCTTATGCTCCCGGTACAGCTTTTCTATGCTGGCATCTCCATAATCCTCTTCCGTTTCTTCCTCCGGCAGAGGTGTTGACGTAGCTGATGCCGCAGCAAGCGCCTCTGCTCTTTTTTTTGCCCCGGATCTGCTTTGACTGTTGCTAACAAGCACCACCGCTAATATAATAAAGATCAGGGCTGAAATCGCTGCTATTGTATAGATCACCGGTGCACTGATCTTATGATCTTCCGGTTCTTCTGGTAAATACATACATTCACTCCACTTTCTGAAAGGTGTTTACCACCTGTGAAATGAGTATACAATATTCTGCCCTGGTTTTACAACTCCAAAAGCATTAACTCTCAAATCAATATCAGGCGGATTCTCCTGTACTGCCTACAGCAGAGGATCCCATACAGGACTTTAACCATGAAAAAAGCTTATTTTTTATTTTGTCTTATACTGGCTTCCCTCTGTCCCTTTTCCCTGACTGGCTGTCAGAGAAATGCTGCAGAAACAACCAAAACAGGTTTTTACCTGAATACAGTTGTTTCCATCACTCTTTACGACAGATCAGGTGAGGATCCCCTCTTTGACGAAGCCATGTCTCTGATCGGGGAATATGACAGTCTCCTCAGCAAAACAGCAGAGGGAAGCGATATTTACCGTATCAACCATGCAGACGGTTCTCCGGTAGAAGTAGATGCCCGGACAGCAGAGCTTCTGTCCATTGCCCTGTCCTACGCCTCTCTTTCAGACGGTCTTGTGGATCCTACCATTGGTACCCTCTCTGATCTCTGGAGCTTTGGAGATACCAATGAGGGAATTGTCCCTTCCAGAGAAGATATGGAAGAAGCACTTTCCCACATTGATTATACAAAGGTAAAGCTCTCCGGCAATACCGTTACTCTTCTTGATCCAAAAGCCAGACTGGATCTTGGTTTCATTGCCAAAGGCTATATTGCCGACAAGCTGAAGGAATTTCTGACAAAAAACGGCGTAGAAAACGGTATCATCAACCTTGGCGGAAATGTGCTTACGATCGGCACGAAACCGGATGGATCCGATTATCATATCGGTGTGCAGAAGCCCTTTGCTGAGACCGGCACTGCCCTGACAACACTGACTGTCCGTGACAGATCCCTTGTTTCCTCCGGAAACTATGAACGTTACTTTGAAAAGGATGGTATCCTCTATCATCACATTCTTTCTACGAGAGATGGATACCCTGTAAACAGTGGTCTAAATGGTGTTACTATCATCAGTGAGAACTCTGTTGACGGAGATGCTCTCTCCACGCTCTGCTTTATTCTCGGCTATGAAAAAGGGCGCAAATTAATAGACAGCCTCCCTGATACAGAGGCTGTCTTCATAAGTGATGCCGGTGAACTGATCACCGGCTGATTCTTTTTCCGATCAGGATACAGATACTCTCCCGGCAAGAACCTCTTCATAATCTGCCAGATTCTTCTGAAGAAGTGCCGGTGTATCCAGTCCATACGGACATTTGCTCTTACATTTATTACAGTGCAGGCAGTTCTTGATCTTATTCATCTTCGCCTGTACTTCTTCTGTAAGCTGCAGCTTTGACGGGGATCTCCGGAGCAGCAGTGACATCCTGGCACAGTTATTGATCTCGATCCCTGCCGGACACGGCATACAATAACCACAGCCCCTGCAGAAATCTCCTGACAGCTCTTCCCTGTCCCTTCTGATCAGCTCTGCGATCTCCTCTGTCATTTCAGGAGGATTTTCTATATAGGAAAGGAATTCATCCAGCTCCGATTCTCTCTGCACACCCCAGATTGGCAGTACATTTTCATACTGTGCCGCATGCGCATAAGCCGCTGCCGAATTGGTAATAAGTCCTCCTGACAGCGCTTTCATGGCAATAAAGCCCATATCCTTTTCCCTGCAGGCTTCTACCAGCTCCAGATCCTTCTCTGTCGCCAGATAGCAGAAGGGAAACTGCAGTGTTTCATATAAGCCGCTCTCTATGGCTTCTTTCGCTACATACAGTCTGTGATTGGTGATTCCGATATGACGGATCTTTCCTTCCTTCTTTGCTTCCAGTGCTGCATCATACAGTCCGCTTTCATCTCCCGGTCTTGGACAGAATGCCGGATTATGGAACTGATAGATATCAATATAATCACAGCGAAGATTCTCAAGGCTCTTTTTAAGATCCTCACGCAGTCCTTCTCCTGTCTGTGCCCCTGTTTTGGTGGCGATATAAAGGCTCTCTCTTTTCTTTTCAAAAGCAAGCCCCACCTTGTGTTCACTGTCACTGTAGGCTCTTGCCGTATCAAAGAACCGGATCCCGCCATCATAGGCTTTGTTCAGGAGGGCTGCTGCAGCCTCATCACTGATCCTCTGGATCGGAAGCGCTCCGAATCCATTCTTGTTTACCACTATTTCTGTTTTTCCCAGTCTTACCTGTACCATGATATTCTCCCCTTTATTCATGTGCCACGATGGATTTTCTGGGGCACTTCTGTGCACAGATACCGCATCCCTTACACTGGTCATAGAGAATCGTTGCGTTGAAATTCTCAACGCTTACAGCCTCTGCAGGACAGTTCTTCTTGCAGAGCTGACAGCCGATGCAGGACACCGTACAATCCTTCATTGCTACCGGTCCCTTATCCTGTGAGCTGCAGGCAACTGCATATTTTGCATCATAAGGGATCAGGCTGATCAGGTGCTTCGGGCAGACCTCCACACATTTACCACATGCCTTGCAGGCTTCCTTATCTACCTTTGCTACTCCGTTCACTACATGGATCGCATCAAAGGGACAGACACTGACACAGGAGCCATATCCAAGACATCCGTAGTTACAGCTTTTTTCACCTCCATTTGGCACAAAAGAAAGCATACGGCAGTCATGAATCCCCGTATATTCATAATCTGAAGAGGTCTTGTCGCAGTCACCCTGACACTGTACAAAGGCAACCATTCTCTTCTTTTCTTCTGCTGTCACTCCCATAATACCAGCAATCACCCTTCCTACAGGCTCTCCGCCTACCGGGCAGGCATTGACCGGCGCCTCTCCTTTGGCAATAGCAGCCGCAAGACCGCTGCAGCCGGGGAATCCGCATCCACCACAGTTATTTCCGGGAAGTGCCTCCAATACGGCTGCTTCTCTTTCATCTACCTCTACCTTAAATTTGATTGCCGCAATCCCAAGGAATACTCCTACGAAAAGGCCAACGCCTCCTACTGCAGCAACTGCCAGTAAAATTCCTGTTATATCCACCTGTCATACCTCCTATAAGAGTCCTGAAAATCCACAGAAGGCAATCGCCATCAGACCTGCTGTCACAAGAACGATGGGCATACCACGGAAGGATTTCGGGATATCATTATACTGCATTTTTTCTCTGATTCCTGCAAGGATCACAATGGAAATGGTGAATCCGGCTGCTGTAGCAAATCCGTTCACGATACCCTGAAGGATACCGTAGTTCTTCTGCACATTGGTAAGGGCTACCCCAAGTACTGCACAGTTGGTTGTGATCAGAGGCAGATATACGCCAAGTGCCTTATATAATGCCGGCATAAATTTTTTCAGGAACATTTCCACGAACTGTACCAATGCCGCAATGACCAGAATGAAAACAATGGTCTGCAGATAGGTCAGATCTAAGGGAACCAGGATAAACTTGTAAATAACGCCTGCTACTGCGGATGCCAGTGTAATGACAAAGATAACTGCAGTTCCCATTCCTGCCGCTGTATTCATCTTCCTGGATACTCCAAGGAACGGACAAAGTCCAAGGAACTGGCTCAATACAACATTACTGATCAGCGATGAGGAGACCAGTATGATCAGAAGATCCTTAACAGTTTCCATGTTCTGCTTCCTCCTTATTGCAATTCATACAGTCGCCGCCGCATCCGGACTGGATCTTTGACATATCCTTGCCCTTCTTCTCTCCGTTTATCCTGATCTTATTCTGAATAGCAGTCAGGACTGCCAGTACGAAGAAGGCACCGGGTGCCAGCACGAAAATGCTGCAGGGTACATAGCTGTCAGGCATCACCTGCATATTAAAGAGCTGTCCAGCCCCCAGCAGTTCCCTGACAGCGCCGATGATCGTAAGTGCCAGGGTAAATCCAAGTCCCATACCGATTCCATCAAACAGGGAAGGGATCACCTTATTCTTGGAAGCATAGGCCTCCGCTCTTCCAAGGATGATACAGTTTACAACGATCAGTGGAATGTATAAGCCAAGGGCATCATACAGAGATGGAATAAAAGCCTTCAGCAGAAGCTCCACTACTGTAACAAAGGAGGCAATGATCACTATGAAGGCAGGAATCCTGACCTTATCAGGGATCACCTTTCTGAGCATGGAAATAAACATATTGCTCAGTGCCAGTACCGCCATGGTGGTCAGTCCCATACCAAGACCATTGACCGCTGACGTGGTAACGGCCAGTGTCGGACACATACCAAGTGTCAGCACAAAGGTCGGATTTTCAGTGATAATACCGTTTTTTAATCGCTCCAGAGCACTGTTCTCTTTCATCACCTGTCACCTCCAAGCTGCGTTTCAAAAATGTAAAGACCGGCATTCACGGCCGTTGTCACTGCATTCGTTGTGATCGTTGCACCGCTGATGGCATCGATCTGACTGTCCATCGTAGATCCTGTTTTCGTATAGGTAAACTGCGATACCTGCTTTCCGGCAAACTGGGGAACCAGTACGGTACCGGCCTTCATGCCCAGTCCGGCTGTTTCTGAAATGCTCAGAAGGGAGATCCCATTTAATGTACCATCGTTCTGGATCCCCATGGTAAAGGTAATATCCCCGCCATAGCCCTCATGACTCGTCATTGTCAGCACATACCCAAGGCAGCCTCCCTCAGCATCTGTCGCCATCAGAGCATTGTCAAGATCCACTCCTGCATAATTCTGCTCCCAGGTGCTCTCACCTTCCGGCACTGCCAGCTCCAGCTTATCAGAAAATCCAGCCGCATCCGGGAATACCTCCTGATAGGCTGCTTTGGCCGCTTTTTCTTCTGCAGCCGCTATCGGTTCCTTTGTGATCTGATATACAAATCCAAGGATAAGTCCTGCTACTACCGTAATCAGCAGCAGGATCGATGCATCCTTTATCATTCCTTTTTTATCACTCATGACCTTTCCCCTCCTTTTCCAAATGCTTTGGGAAGTGTCACCTTTTCAATCAGCGGCACGATCAGGTTGCCTATGATAATGGCATAGGAAACTCCTTCCGCAGAAGGTCCGAAAATACGGAAGATTCCGGTTAAGACACCAAGGAAAACACCATACAGATACTGTCCCTTCTTGGTAATGGGCCTCGTCACATAATCTGTTGCCATAAAGAAAGCACCCAGCATCAGACCTCCGCCTGCCAGATGGGCACTGATAAAGGCAGGATCAAAGCCATGTCCTCCAAAGAGGCTCAGGAATATCACGAAGCTTACCAGATAGGTGCCGGGGATCCGGAGATCAATAACACCAAGTAAGATCAGGAAGCACGCACCGATCACAATGGCGATCATGGAGGTTTCACCAATAGTTCCGGCTGTTCTTCCGATCACCATATCAAGGATATTCACATCCTCCCCTGCCTTCAGTGCAGCAAGCGGAGTCGCCCCTGTGTATGTATCTGTCTGGAAATTACACATAATAGATGTATAGGAGATCAAAAGAAAGCATCTGGCACCCAGCGCCGGATTCATGAAGTTCTGTCCAAGACCTCCAAACAGCATCTTTACGACCAGAATGGCAAATACACCACCGATCACAGCGATCCACCAGGGTGCTGTGGACGGCAGGTTCAATGCCAGCAGAAGTCCCGTTACTACTGCCGAGAAATCCCCGATCGTCACAGGCTTATGCATGGCCTTTTCATAAAGATACTCTGTTAATACTGTCGTTGCTATCGTTACTAAAATTAAAATCAGTGCATCAAGTCCAAAATTGTAAATACCAAAGCCAGCAGCAGGAAGCAGTGCTACTACGACAGCCAGCATAATGCTCTTTGTCGTCACCTTAGACCTGATATGCGGATTAGATGACACCTTCATCAAATCACTCATTTTCTGTTCCTCCTACTTCTTCTTTTTCTTGGCAAGCTGCATTTTGCGCATGGACTTGATCACCTGGGTCAACGGACGCTTAGCCGGGCAGACATAGCTGCAGCAGCCGCATTCACAGCATTCCATACCATTGTTTTTCAGGAAGCCTTCTTCATCATAGTGCTCAGCACAGTCAGCAAGAAGCCTTGGCACCACTCTTCCCGGGCAGGCCTCCACACATTTGCCACAGTTGATACAGGCGGAAGGCTCCATGGCGGATACATCATCCTTTGTCATGCAGAGCAGCGCAGATGATGTTTTGGTTGTTGGTACATCCAGATCAAAAATTCCAAAGCCCATCATGGGACCACCGGAAACAATTTTAACCGGAGGTGTCTTGAAGCCGCCGGCCTCCTCTATCAGCTCATGATAATTGGTTCCAATCCTTACCTTGAAATTGCAGGGCTCTGCGATCGCATCTCCTGTCACGGTAACGATCCTGTGCATCAGGGGACGGCCTTTCATCACTGCATTATAAATGGAGATCACGGTATCCACGTTATTCACTACACACCCCGCATCTGCAGGGAGCTGTGAGCTGTTGATGGCTCTGCCTGTTACCGCAAAGATAAGATGACGCTCTGATCCTTGAGGATACTTGGTCTTCAGTGCCTTCACTGCAATCTTCGGTTCATCCTTTGTCATCTCACGGAGGCGTTCGATACAGTCAGGCTTATTATCCTCTACTGCCAAAATACCTCTTGCATTCTCGAAAAGGCTTAAGGAAACCTTCAGTCCTCCGATCAGCTTATCCGGCTCTTCCAGCATTTTCCGGTAGTCAGAGGTCAGATAGGGTTCACACTCTGCGCAGTTGACGATCACATATTCTATTTTTTCGGGCTCTTTGGGAGAAAGCTTGATAAAGGTCGGGAATCCGGCGCCGCCCATTCCCACAATACCAGCTTCTTTGATGATATTGATCTTATCCTCTCTTGTCAGTTCTTCAAATGGTCTTACTTCAGGCCACTCTACTTCCTCATACAGCCCGTCGTTCTCTATAACGATACTCATGACATTATCACCAGTCACCACACGTCTTGGCTCAATCGCCTTGACTGTTCCTGATACGGTAGCATAAATCGGTGAGGAAACAAACCCTGATGCCTCTGCAATTTTCTGTCCTGTCAGAACCCTGTCACCTTTTTTCACTATAGGGTTTGCCGGTGCCCCGATATGCTGGGACAGTGGATAGACCAGATCTCCCTTAGGGAGGACCTCACGTATCGGCTTATCCTTCGACAAATCCTTACCGTCATAGGGATGGATTCCTCCAATAAACGTTAGTTTTGCCATAACTTTCCTTCTTTCCCTTGATTTCTCTTCCATCAAGCTGATGAAAATTCTCATTCTTATCTTTTAAATATACTATTTTTTTGTCGAAAATACTACTGCATTTTTGAAAAATATGCTACACTGAAGATGTGATTTTGCGAAGGAGAACATTCTATGAAAACCGAAGAAATTATCTTAAATAATTTCATTTTAAAATACCCGATAGAGCGTCTTGCTCCCCTTGATCAGATCCTGTTTCTGGACATCGAAACTACCGGACTTTCTGCGGATAATTCCCAGCTTTATCTGATTGGATGCGCCTTTTATAAAGAAGGAAACTGGCAGATCAGACAGTGGTTTGCACAGTCTGCTGAAGAAGAGCCTGAACTGTTAAAATCCTTCTTCACCTTCGCCGCAGACTATTCATTTCTGATCCATTATAACGGTAATTCCTTTGATCTGCCTTATCTTCGCAAGAAGCTGCTTCAGTATCAGCTTCCTTATGATTTCAGCCAGTTTGAGGGTATCGATATTTACAAAAGGATCCATCCCTACCGGGGCTTCTTAAAGCTCCCAAACTGTAAGCAGAAAACAGTCGAATCCTTCCTGAATATCAGACGTGAGGACAGATATACCGGTGGTGAGCTGATCAATGTTTACAAGGATTATCTCTCTTCCCATGATTTTAACCTGTATCATATCCTTCTTTTGCACAATTCGGATGATATGAAGGGCATGCTGGAGGTTCTTCCCATCCTGTCCTATTACGATCTGTTCAATAACAGTCTGAAAGCCCGCAAGGTACAGGCGAATTATTACAATGATATTCATGGCATTCTGCGTAAAGAACTGATGATGAAGCTGATCTTCGCCTCTCCTCTGCCTGTATCCGTCAGTGCCATGGCCAGAGGGTGTCATTTCAAAGGCGAAGAACATGAAGGCACCCTGATCGTACCGATCTATGAAGAAGAGCTGAAATATTTCTATGCCAACTACAAGGATTATTATTATCTTCCCACAGAGGATACTGCGATCCATAAATCTATTGCTTCCTTTGTAGACAAGGAATACCGGGAGCAGGCATCAGCCTCCAACTGCTATACAAGGAAATTTTCCAGCTATCTTCCCCAGTGGGAGATTCTGGCAGAGCCTTTCTTCAAGCGTGATTATAAAAGTCACGACCTGTTCTTCGAACTGACTGATGAAATTAAAAAAGACCGGCAGCTTTTTTCAAGCTATGCCAGCCATATCCTGAATATCATGGCGGTACAGCCATAATGCCAAGTACTAAGTCAGGCGGTCATTTCTTTTCGGAAATGCCGCCTGTTTTTCATTTTACTGCTTCGGATGTTCATAGAAGAAGGAATTCTTCCGCTCATATCCCATTTCTCTGTGGTTGATGATCTGCTCCGTACTTCCTATGAAAAGTACCCCGCCAGGAGCCAGTGAGGAATAAAATTTCCTGAACACTTCATCCTTGGCTTCTTCTGTAAAGTAAATCAGAACATTCCGGCAGACGATCAGGTGACACCCCGACGGATAATTATTATCCAGCAGATTCTGCTCCTTAAATTCCACTCTTGCTTTGATTTCATCAGAAATCTGATAGGAAGGACCTACCTTTGTGAAATACTTTCTTTTAAAGTCATCCGGCACAGAGGCAATGCTCTTTTCTCCATACAGTCCTACCTTCGCCTTAGCTATAACCTGCTTGTCAAGATCTGTTGCATAAACACGGATCATGTTCAGCGGAATATGTCTGGAAAGTGCCATAACCAGAGAGTAAGGCTCATCACCAGTAGAGCAGGCTGCGCTCCAAACCTTCAGGTTCTTACCAAATTTTGTGATCAGATCCGGTATGATCGTTTCATCAAGCAGCTTCCACTGCTCCGGATTCCGATAAAACTCAGATACATTAATCGTCAGATAAGTAACAAATTCCTCAAATTTTTCACGATCTGTTTTCAGAGCCTTTATATAATCCTCATACCCTTTAAATCCATTCTTGGTAATCAGCGAATCGATTCTTCTCTTCATCTGTCTTTCCTTATATGCATTCAGATCGATCTTCGTTAATTGAAACACTGCCGTTTTAAAATTTTCATAATCGTATGCCATCAGCCTTCACCATCTTTCTTATCTTGAAAAAATTCCATTCAATAATAACAGGAAGTACGTTTCTACGTACTTCCTGCATGCCATTCTTTATTATACCTGTCCGGTAATTAATTCTCTTCGTTTGCAATTACTGCATCAATATCTACAGAAACAACGTCTTCATCTTCCTTTTCTGCTTCCTTAGCCGGTTCCGGTGCAAGTAATGCCTTAACGCTTAAGCTGATCTTCTTATCTGCCTCATTGAAATCAACAACCTTAGCAGTAACCTCGTCACCAACCTTTAAAACATCAGAAGGTTTTTCAATGTGCTCCTTGGAAATCTGTGATACATGAAGCAGTGCATCCACACCGGGTTCAAGCTCTACAAATGCACCAAAATCTGTCATTCTGGCAACCCTGCCTGTTACAACATTGCCTACTGCATATTTCTCTGCTGCATCCTTCCAGGGATTTGCATCTTCAAACTTAAGGCTCAGTGCAATCTTGGTACCATTGATATCTTTGATAAATACCTTAACCTTATCACCAACCTTGAATACCTTCTTCGGGTTCTCTACTCGTCCCCAGCTCATCTCAGAAATATGAAGCAGTCCATCTGCACCACCGATATCAATAAATGCGCCAAAGTCAGTTACATTCTTAACAACGCCTTCAACCACATCTCCTACATGAATGCTCTCAAGAAGCTGCTGCTGCTTCTCTGCCTTCTCAGCAGTAAGGAGCTGTCTGCGGTCACCGATATATCTTCTTCTCTTAGGATTGTACTCGCTGATCACGAACTGGATCTCCTGTCCGGCATACTTTGAAAGATCCTTCTCGTAAGTATCAGATACAAGACTTGCCGGAATAAATATTCTTACTTCATCAACAATAACGCTTAATCCGCCTTCCAGTACCTGAGATACCTTTGCAGTAAGGACTTCTTTATTGTTGAACGCTTCTTCGATACGCTTATTTCCTCTGTCAGCTGCCAGTCTCTTATAGGTTAAGAGAACCTGTCCCTCGCCATCGTTTACCTTCAGGACTTTAACCTCCATGGTATCTCCAGGCTTAACTACAGTAGTCAGATCTACATTGGGTTCATTGGTATATTCATTTCTTGTCAATATACCATCTGACTTGTAGCCGATATTAAGGATGATCTCTTCGGGCTTAACATCGATGACTGTACCTTCAACTACCTCTCCTGTATGTATTGTTTTTAATGATTCTTCCAACATTTGTTCAAAAGTTAATTCTGACATAATTTTGAACCTCCTCGATTATATTGTTGGGGGTGGAAGCCCCCGCAGTAATACCCACCAGAGCAGCAGTTTCAGGCAATTCCAAATGCAAATCATCCAGTGTCTGTATAAGATAGGTAGACTTGCATCTCTCCCTGCAGATCTCATAGAGCTTTCTGGTATTGGAGCTGTGCTTCCCACCTATTACTATCATCGCATCGACCTTGTCCGCAATTTCACGTGCCTCAGTTTGTCGTTCTTCCGTTGCATTACAGATAGTATTAACAATGGTAATATTGTAACCTTTTTTTTGAAAAATTTCAACTAATTCTTTAAATTTGTTGTAGTTAAATGTCGTTTGGGATACAAGGCACAGTTTCTCACCCGGTAAACAGGTGAATTTTTCTGCCTCCTCTGCTGATTCTATCACAGCTGCAGGCGTATGTGACCATCCCATGATCCCCTCTACCTCCGGGTGTCCCGGATTTCCGATAATGATGATCCTCCTGCCCTCTCCGCTTTCTTTTTCAACGATCCTGTGGATCCTTTTTACAAAGGGACATGTAGCATCCACACAGGTCAGTCCCTTTTTTTCTATCATTTCACAGATTTCTCTCGGTACTCCGTGGGACCGGATCACTACAGTTCCTTTATCAAGCTTTCTCAGATCCTCTTCTCCCTCCAGTACAGTAACACCCTTACTTTCAAGATCCTTCACCACTTCTTCATTATGGATAATAGGACCATAAGTATAAATCCTGTTTTCTGTTCCTGTCTGTTCATATACTGTTTCCACAGCCCGTTTTACACCGAAGCAGAAGCCGGCACTCTTCGCTAAAATAACTTCCATCTGCTTTCCTTCCTTATGCTTCTGTCAGGGAAAGGATCTTTTCTACCACTTCATCAATACTCATATCCGAAGAATCTACAAGGACTGCATCCTCTGCCTGCTTTAACGGTGCGATCTCTCTTGTCATATCCTGCTCATCCCTTTTTACGATATCCGCTTCTATCTTCTGAATATCACAGCTTTCCCCTTTGGCAGTCAGTTCGTCAAATCTGCGCTTTGCGCGGACTGCTGCGCTGGCTGTCAGATATACCTTTACATCTGCCTGAGGAAGGACACAGGTTCCGATATCCCTGCCATCCATAACAACACTGTTCTTTTCTGCCAGTTCCTTCTGAAGCTGGGTCAGTCTCTCCCTCACCTTTTTATTTTTACTGGTAACAGAAGCCATATTTCCCACTTCTTCTGTCCTGAGCACAGGATTCACATTTTCACCATTTAGCAGAACAACCTGCTCCCCATCCTGATACCGGATCGTAATATGTGCACCGGTACATTTCTCAGAAATCTCTTCTTCATCGGAGGGATCCGCCTTCTCCTTAAGCAGATAATACGCCATGGCACGATACATGGCACCTGTATCTACATATATAAAATTCTTCTCTCTGGCCACTCTCCTGGCTATGGTACTTTTACCGGCACCTGCCGGTCCATCTATGGCAATCTGATAACTCATCTTATGATTCCTTTCTGTTTTTACAGCCGCCTGGTTTTCCACTGCGCTCATTATATCATAAAACTCCAGCTGTTTTAAATCAAAATCTGTTTCGTTACTGACCGAAAAGCTGTATCCATCAAATTCCATAGTCCCGAAAAAGCACCGCTTCTCCGGTGTTTTTCCAAGTACAAAGCCAGTTTCTGTCCGGATAATTTCAAAAGAGTCAAGAGAAAGGCTCATTCCCTTTCCTGTCATTTTCATATAGCTTTCCTTCAGCGTCCAAAGTGTAAAAAAGGCCTTATCCGGATCACACGCAGATTTTATGTACCGTTCTTCTCCCTCATTAAAATACTGTTCTGCGATCTTAAGCGGTGCATTCACAATTTTTTCAATATCACATCCGACCTCACAGTCTGATGACACACCAACAACATAATCTCCTGCATGGGATACATTGAAAAAAAGATTGTCTGCAACAGGTTTTCCATTTTCGGAGTACTTCAGACAGCTTTCAGAAAGTCCGTTTTCATCCAGAATTTTATTTATAATAATACCTGCTCCAACGCTTCTCTTCCGGTCATCCGGCATGCGATACCGGATGACCTTTTTCCTCCGCTCTGTACCTACCAGCTCAAGAAGCCTTTTGTTCTCCAGTGGATCATCAAGCATATTAATATTTATTCTGTATAATTTCATCATTTTACTTTTTAAGATTCCAGGCTGAGAGTGTTTTTTATTTCTCAATCTGGATCTTCTGGTCAAATCCGGTGAGTCTGAAGACATCAAGCACTTCATCAGAAACATGGATGATCTTAAAGCCATCTTTGCCTGCCATTTTTTTGTATGCAGAGATCACCTGTCGTAATCCTGCAGAAGAAATATATTCCAGCTTTGCAAAATCAAACACAAGACTTGTTACACTGTCATCTAGATGGGACAGTTCCTCCTCTAGCTTTGGCGCTGTCTGTGTATCCAGCCAGCCACTGATCTCCATGGTTACCTTGTTTCCTTCAGTTCTGCTTGTAATTTCCATTCTTATTCTCTCCTTTTTCAGTTATTAATCAAAAAATGCAAGTCTGTCAAGTGCTCCGATCGCATTTTCCAGATATCGGTCATCTGTAACAGGCCATTTATATTCCAGCCGGTAAAGCGCCTGTGCTGTAAACCGGTTGCTGTATTCCATCGTGTAAATCTCGTTCTCATTGTGTGAGGTATAGGCGATCAGTCCGGAAACGGCATCAGAATCATTGCCGTTCTTTGCAAATTCCTTAACTGCTTCCTCAAATTCCTCATCCTTAACAATATCCAGTTTAAAGCCATATTTACGCATTGCATAGATCAGATCCGCCATATAGATATGGTGGCTGTTGCAGGCATGGAATACAGTAAATCTTCTGTCTGTCTGTACCAGCTTCAGAACAGCAAGTGCAGTCGAGTCAATCGGAGAAAGCTCTGCAATTTCATGCATGCTGCCCATCGGGAATTTGCCAACCGCCTTATAGCCTCTGAGGCTCCGCAGGAATCCATTTGTAATAAAGTTAATCTGGAATTCACCGTCAGAGTTTCTGCTCATCAGATTACCCACACGGATGATCTTTGCGTCAAGTCCGCCGGAAACAGCTTCCAGTACCGCTCTTTCTGCCAGGAACTTGGTACGGATATATTCATTGGTAATACTCTGTCCGATATACAGGTCGTTTTCACAGAAGACTCTGTCCTTTGGCGGAATACCCTCTGAGCCTTCCCCTGCAACGGATACTGTGGAAATCTGGATCAGTCTGCGTCCATTGTTCTTACAGAAATCAATCAGATTTTCGACACCATGTACATTGATCTTTTCCAGCACATCCCCGGCCGCAAAGTGCTTTACACAGGCAGCACAGTTAATAAGCGTCTGGAATTTATAGGCTGCAAAGCTTTCCACCTGCTCCTTTGAAGTAATATCACCGTCCACACAGACAATACGATCTTTGAACAGCTCCTCACATGGATTATCGAAATAATACATCAGCATGTGCATCATCCGTTTTTCCATGGACTCATAGGCACCCTTACGCACCAGACAGTAAACCTTACCATCATAATTGTCAAGGTATGCCTTCAGGATATGGATTCCAAGGAAGCCGGTCGCTCCTGTGATCATAATATCTCCCAGCTTTTCCCTGGTGATCCTGTCCACATTTTCTTCCACGTTTCCACTGATAACACTCTGGATCTTATTATAATTGTAGCCAGCAAACTCATTATTGCTCTGTGCACTCTGATCGGATGCCTGATCATCTACGATCGCTGCCAGTTCACGGACTGTAGGGTATTTAAATACATCCGCATATACAATGGAAATATTCTTGGAAAGGCACATCACAGCAACCTTGGATGCGGTCAGTGAGGAACCTCCCAGTTCAAAGAAGTTATCCTCGATTCCCACCTTTTCAATTCCCAGTGCTTTTTCAAATATCTCACAGAGCACTTTCTGAACCGCAGTAACCGGCTCTACATAGCTTGTGCTGTCTACGGTTACTTCCGGCATCGGAAGTGCCTTCTTGTCGATCTTACCACCCGGTGTCACAGGCATTTCATCAATATGGACGAAGAAGGACGGCATCATATAATCAGGGATCAGGGGCTCTAAGAAGGTCTTCAGTTCTTCATCCGGGATGCCTTCTCCTGTGTAATAAGCAGTGATATACTTGTTTCCACCCTTCTCAACCACGGTAACAGCAGCATTTTTCACCAGTTCATGCTTCAGGACAGCGCCTTCGATCTCACCAAGCTCCACACGGTAGCCTCTGATCTTAACCTGGGAATCAATTCTGCCAATATACTCGATATTTCCATCGCCCTTCATTCTTACCATGTCGCCGGTTCTGTAAAGACGTCTGTCATCTTCACATACAGAATACGGATTCTCCACAAATACTGATGCGGTCTTCTCCGGAAGGTTATGATATCCTCTTGCGATCTGGCGTCCTGCATGACAGAGCTCGCCGGATGCGCCTACCGGAAGTCTCTTTAAGTCTTCACTGACAATGTAGCTGCGTACATTCCTCTGGGATTTTCCGATTGGTATGTTGTCATACTGTTTATCAACCCAGAACTCTGTGGAAGATACGGTATCCTCTGTGGGACCGTAGCCATTGATCATCTGGTAAGTACGGTTTCTGTAATGCTTGAATTTCTCACCGCCAAGGGTAACAAATTTAAGATGCGGGGCATCCTCAAGCAGTTCTGCTACCAGTTCACCCATCTGAGTTGGGAACGTAACACTGGTCAGCTTCTGATCCTGTATACATTTTGTAACTGCAACGGCATCCTTGCGGATATCCTCCGGGAAGATATACAGTAATGCCCCTGCGGTAAGCGGAGCAAACAGATCGATTACCGATGCATCAAAGCAGAAGCTTGCAAATTCAGCCACAATATCATCCGGCGTTGTTTTTCTGGTCAGTCTGACATATTCGATCAGGTTCATCAGATTCCTGTGCTCCAGCATAACACCCTTTGGCTTTCCGGTAGAACCTGATGTATAAATCATGTAAGCAAGATTCTCAGGCTTCGGCGCTGTAAGCTCTGCAGAAAGGGTAAAGTCTTTTGCTTCTTCTGCGACATCATCAAGACTGATCACATTTCCTTCATAGAAGCTGACCAGATCCCGATACTGATTCATTACAAGCAGGTTCTCTGCTCCTGAATCCTTCAGCATGTACCCAATTCTGCTCTGCGGATACTCCGGATCCAGCGGTACATAGGCTCCGCCGGCCTTCATGACACCCACATAGGCAACTGCATATTCTTTGGTTCTTCCACACAGAATGCCTGCCGCTTTTTCTCTGCCAAATCCATTTTCAGTAAGCTTCTGTGCAACGTAATCGGACATTCTGTCCAGTTCACGGTAAGTAATTTCGCCAGAGCCATCTCTTACTGCCGGTCTGTCCGGATATTTTGCTGCTGCCTCCCGGAACAGATCCACAAAGGTCTTGCCTGTATGCTCCGGATCATCCTCCATCTCTGTCTCTTCCTCAAACATCAGCCTGATGTCTTCCGGCTCCTGTTCCTTCAGGATTCCACCTGCAGCAAGTTCCAGGTTGTCTGCAAGATATTTGATGGTTTCTTCGTAGTACATGTCACCACGATATTCAATTTCAAAGACAAACTTATTCCTTTCGATGGAAATGCTGATGGAAACCGGTGCCTTTGCCGCATTTAAGCTGACCGGCTCCTCCTGTGCGTATTCACCGCCGATCGTATCAAACGCAAAATTATCTCCCTGATAGATCACCATTGCATCTGCTTTGATGTTGAACTCACGGCTGATCTGTGAGAACGGATAAATATCGTTGTTCATGGAATCGATCAGCTGCTGCTGTACAGCAAGCAGTCCATCCTTTAAGCTTCCTGAAAAATCACTGTAAACAGGAAGTGTCTTTACCAGCATACCAACTGTTTCAGAAAGTCTGGAATCATTTCTTCCATGATAAATGGTAGTAAATACTGCATCCCTTCTGAAATTATATTTACCAAGTGTAAGGCCAAATACAGAAATAAAGAACACATTTTCTGTGATTCCATGCTTCTTGCAGAAATCCTTTACCTGCTGCACAGAAATCTCCGTAACCTCTCTGTGATAAGTCGCCGCAGTCGGAACTGCTCCGTTCTTATCCGGATAGAAGCTTATGCTTCCACCCTTATTTTCAAATACCGATTTATAATAGTTCTCTGCATTTTTATAGGTATCACTCTTCAGGGCATCGCGGTTATCCAGTGCGAGATCATAGGAGGTATACTTTTCTGCCTCCAGCTTTTCTCCGCTGTAAGCCCGGTTGATATCATTCAGGATAATACCAAGGGACGTACCGTCTGCGATAATATGATGAATATCAAGGAACAGATAATTTCCGTCACAGGTTCTGTAAATTTCAAACCGGAAAAGCTGATCATTAAACAGCATATACGGACGGACCAGCGTTTCCCTGTTCATTCCATTGATGATCTGTGTCTTGCAGCTTAAGCTGTCATCACGCTTCTGCAGGACATCCCCGTTTTCGTCCATAAAGAGACGGGTCTTCAGATAAGGATGTGCCTCTATCGTACTGTCAATGGCCTCTGCAAGCTTCTCAAGGTCTACCTTTTTATCCAGCTTCAGAAGGTAAGGAATATTATAAATGGTAGAGCCCATATTGGCTGTACACTCAATAAAGATTCCCTCCTGTGTATTGGTAAGCGGATAATTTTCCTGTATTTCTCTCTTTGTTTCTTTTCCTGCAGTCTGGACAAAGCCCTCCAGCATCTCGATCGTCGGATGATCCTTGATGTCCGATGTCTTGATGACAATATCAAACGCTTTGGAGATCAGGATATTCAGCTTGATCGCACTGATGGAAGTCAGTCCTGCCTCATAAATATCTGTGGTAATACCAAATTCCTGATAGCCAAGGACATCTGCGATACAGTCAAATAATTTCTGCTGGATCTCATTCTTCGGCGCTATGATCTCTTCTATTTTTCTCTCAGGTACAGGAAGTGCCTTTTTATTTACCTTCTGGTTCTGGTTCAGCGGGATCTTATCGATCTGCATGGTAACTGCAGGTACCATATAGGCAGGCTTGGTTTCCTTAATGAAATCATTTAATCCATTGATATCCACCTCACTGTCGGATACCACATAGGCTGCAATATATTTTCCGCCATTCGGATCATCAAATGCAACAACTGTCGCATCTTTGATACCAGGATATCTTCTGATGACCTCTTCCACTTCGGAAAGTTCAATTCTAAAGCCTCTGATCTTGACCTGGGAATCCTTTCTGCCGATGATCTGGATATTTCCATCCGGAAGGTATCTTGCCACATCTCCGGAATGATACAGCACTTCATAGCCTTCGGTGTCATCATAAATATTCTTTGTATAAACCTCAGCCGTTTTCTCAGGCTTATTGAGATATCCTCTGGAAACCTGGAAACCTGAGATCATCAGTTCGCCGCAGGCACCATAGGGCAGCATATGACCGGCCTTGTCTGTAATATAAAGCTTGACATTGTCCAGTGCCTTGCCGATTGGTATGTTAGGGTAGTATTTATCCACTTCAAATGCTGTTACAAGAACAGTCGTTTCTGTAGGCCCGTAAACATTGACAAATCTGTAACCCTTGGGCGGCTCACAGGGAACCAGCTTCTCTCCACCCACGGAAAGATAACGGAGACTCTTACAATCCATTTCCAGTGCAAACTGTCTTCCGACCTGTGTCGTCATGAAGGAATGGGTAATGCCATTTTCTTCAAAGTATTTCTGCAGTCCAATGAAATCCAGACGGATCTCCTCCGGAATAATATGTAACTGCGCACCATTCGTAAGTGCACCGTAAATATCCATCATGGAAGCATCAAAGCCAAAGGACGCATAGGCAGCTATCTTACAATCAGGATCAATACTGTAATATTTCCCGTACCAGTGGCAGAATGCGGTAATATTTCCATATTCCAGCATACATCCCTTCGGTACACCGGTCGAGCCTGAGGTATAGAGTAAGATAAACAGGTCATGGAGCTGCGGCTTTTTCAGTTCTGCATCCACATCTTCAAGCTGCATGATTTCATCCGTATATAAAACAGGTCCCTGATAACCATCTACCAGATGCAGAAGCTCTCTGTCTGCGATCAGCAGTTTGGCTTCAGAATCCTCCAGCATATACATCAATCTGTCCTTCGGATAAGACGGATCGAGCGGCTGATAGGCTGCACCGGCTTTGATAACGCCCATAGGCGCAATGGCCATATACTCACAGCGGGGAATCAGAATAGACACGACATCTTCTGCTCCAATTCCAAGAGAAGCAATATATTTTCCAAGCCTGTCACTGATCTCATCCAGTTCTTTATAAGTGAACTTCTTGTCCTTAAATACAACAGCCGTATGATCCGGTATAGTCTGTACCATTTCCGCAAATCTGTCGGAAATAGTTTTCGTCCTGTCATATTCACAGGCAGTATCATTGAATTCTGCAATCTTTTTAACTGCATTCTCTGAGATAATGGAAACCTCTGAAACGTACTTGTTTTTCAGTACAGAGTCCATAGCTGCTTCATAGGCGTCCAGCATACCGTCTACAAAAGCATCACTGTACATGTCACTGCGGAATTCCGCTGTAAGCACATATTCATTATTGTACTCCCTTACCTGGATGAGCAGAGGCATTTTCGCCATATCAAGGGAAAGATCATGTCCCCTTGCAACGGTATCACCAATCGGGTAATCGTCACTTAATTCTGCCTGATAAGCAAAGGTAAGATCGGAATTGAATCCATATTTTGCACAGATATCAGAAAACGGGAAAATATCATTTGCCATGGAGGACAGGAGCTGCCCGGAAAGCTCTGTCATGTAGGCCTGGATCGTCGTCTTCTGCTCAAACCTGCAATAAACCGGAAGCGTCTTAACCAGCATGCAGACTGTATTTTCCAGTCTGGAATCATTTCTTCCGTTATAAATCGTGGAAAAGAGACTGTCGTCTGCATTGGAATATCTGGACATCAGAATACCAAATACACCAGTGAATAAAATATTCGGTGTCACTCCAAGCTTCTCGCAGCAGGAAACGATCTTGTCTTCTGCAACGGCAAGCTTTCTCTCCAGATATCCCTTTTCAGGGTTCTTTCCGGTTACATCCGGAAGCGGAAGGGATTCGGTTTCCACCTCTCCGAACACACTGTCATAATACTTCTCTGCTTTCTTATATTTTCCTTCCTGCATCTGCTGCTCTTCATCAAGGGCAGCATCAAATCCGGTATATGTCTCCTTTTCCAGCTTTTCTCCTACATAAGCACGGTTGATATCCTCAAAAATGATATCATAGGAATTTCCGTCTGCAATAATATGATGGAAATCAGTAAAGAGATATTTCCTGTCTTCGGTAACATAAATCTGCGCACGGAATAAACGTCCCTTTTCCAGCTTAAACGGACGCACCAGTTCATTCTTCAGCTCTTCAAACTGTTCATTCGTTGTCTCAATAACTTCCGGTACGAAGTTCTCCTCACCAGGACGCTGAACCATCTCTCCCTTATCGTTTAAGAATACCTCGGTAAGCAGATAGGAATGTGCTTTTACCATCTGTTCTACGGCTCTGGACAGCTTCTGTACATCCACGGAGCTTTCCAGCTCAAACAGGAACGGGATGTTATATACGGTGCTTTCTGGATTCTTGCTGCACTCTGCAAAAATACCCTTCTGGGAACCGGTAAGCGGATATACCTCCCTCTTTTCATAGGTTCTGATCTTGGGTGCAAGCATGACATAGTTTTCCAGTTTTTCAACGGTATTGTTTTCATGGATATCGCTTGTTTTTACCGTAATGCCAAACTCATCGGAGATCAGAACGCAGAGCTTCATAGCACTGATGGAAGACAATCCTGCTTTATAAAAGCTTGTATCAATTCCAAAGAAATCATTTTCCACTACACTGGAAACGATCTCAAAAATCTTCTTCTGCATCGGTGTTTCCGGCTCTTTCAAGTTCTTTGGCTGTGAAACAGGCTTTGGCAGCGCACTTTTATCAATCTTGCCATTTGCTGTTACCGGCATCTTTTCCATCTGCACGAAAACATCCGGTACCATATAATGCGCCAGTGATTCTGATGCATATGTAGAAAGCTCATCGGCATCAATCTTACGGTCTGCCATAAAATAACAGCAGAGATATTTATTATCGACCGGTACCGTAATACTGGTAATAATTCCCTCAAAGCTGTTAATAACCTCTTCAATCTCACCAAGCTCAATCCGTAATCCGCGAAGCTTGATCTGGTTATCAATCCTTCCAAAGAATTCAATTTCACCTTCCGGAGTAATTCTTGCAAGATCTCCGGTTTTATATGCTCTTTCACCATTCAGCGTAATGAAAACGGCTGCTGTTTTATCAGGCAGATTGACATACCCCCTGCCTACTCCAAGACCAGCAACTACCAGCTCGCCGGTTTCTCCATCCGGAAGGATCTTATTATCCTTATCAACCACATATACCTGAACATTACCGTTTGGCTCACCAATCGTAATATTTTTGCTGTCAGTGATCACCTTCATCGTACAGCTGATCGTTGTTTCTGTAGGACCATAGCCATTCATAATATATGCATCCGGATTTACTGCACGTATTTTATCATAAAGAGCCGGTGGAAAGGCTTCTGCTCCCACGTCGAATACCCTGATCTGGGAAGCAGCTTCCTTAAGCTGTGGCAGATCGATCATGTTGGACAAATAGGTCGGTGTCGTTGTCATGATATCAACCTTATTTTCTACGATCAGATCACCAAGCATGACCGGATTCAGGATCTCTTCATCACTTGCGACCACTGCAGTCAGTCCGTTTGTCAGCGGAATAAACTCTTCCAGTACAGAAACATCAAATGTCATCGCCGCCATAGAAAGTGATACACTTCCCCTGCTCACATATCCGTAGGTTTCTGCATTTTTCGGATTGGGGTTTACCAAATTAGCAAGATTCAGATGCTCGATCATAACCCCCTTAGGCTTTCCGGTAGACCCGGATGTATAAATACAATAACAAAGATCATGTTCGCCAATCTCTGTATCCGGATTTGCTGTATTCGGATTTGCCAGCAGTTCTTCAAGCAGAACCACGGTGCAGGGAAGCTTTTCAAACAGCTCCTTACGTTCCTCTGCGATTTCCTTTGTTGTGATCACAAAGGGCACTCCGGCATCCTCAAAGATAAACTGGATCCTGTCATCCGGATAATCCGGGGAGGCTACTGCAAACGCACCTCCGGACTTCAGAATTCCCTGTCGTACTGCATAAAAATCGCAGCATCGCTCCAGTACTACCCCAACGATCGTCTCTCGTTGAACCCCTTTTTCAATGAGAGAATGGGCGATTTTATTTGCTCTTTCATTCAGCTGGGCATAGGTAAAGCGTTCTTTACTGGATGCGACCGCACATTTGTCCGGGTGCAGACGTACCTGTTCCTCGAACAGCTTCGTTACAGGCTGAAACACAAATTCAAAACCGGATTTTTCGTTAATAGAAGACATTTCTTCCCCTCCTTAAAATGATATTATAGTATTATTCATATCAATCGCGCGTATATAGTCCATAGATCTGGAAATCTTTTTCACAAGCTCTATCCCGTGGATATCAAATTCATCACTGTCATGGCTGTATTCCAATGGATTAAAGTTAACTCCGTTATCCCTGATCCTCAGTCTGCACAGATCATCCTCCAGACAGAGATTGATATCGATCCAGTTGGAGGTTTTCCCACCAAATTTGATGATATTTACGGTCATCTCCTCGGCACATACCGCTGCCAGATTGGCTTTATTTCCAGACACTCCATTTTCCTTGCAGAACTCCATGATCTTTACAGGAACAGCCTGTGCCTCCTCCATAGTGCTTTTAATGGAAAAATCCAGATTGGTTCCGGGATTTTTGTCAGGAACAATATAAAAGCTGGAGTTCTTGTGTTTGATCTTTCTGAAGATCCATGCTGCGATCACCGTAATGAGCTCTGTGGCAACAAATCCTATGGCAATTCCATCAATACCGATCCCGTCAATCTGCTTCCAGATCAGAATTCCGGCAAAGGTTGCAGGAAGAACCACGACCGCATTTTCAAGGAAGGTAACGAAGCTTGCTATGGCTGTTTCCTCTATCGTTTCATAATAACTCACAATAAATTTATTCCAGAGATACGGAATTACACAGATGGCAAAAATACGAAGTGCATCCACCATCTGTCTGCCAAGTTCTCCGCCGCCGCTTCCAAACAGGATCGTGATCTGTTCTGTAAACATCATGATAACTGCGAATATCACTGCCAGGACGATATAACTGTATTTCAGCATTTTATTACACAGAACTCTGATCCCCACATAATCCTTTTCACCAAAGAGGATCCCGGCTACATTTGGTATCACACCAATAATTCCACCTGTCAGCATTTCAACGATCAGCAGTACGTTATCGCAGACGGTAAATACCGCCATGCCCTCTTCTCCGATCTGATTGATAATGATCGTATTAAGACCAAGTGCCTTGATAAAATTCGTTGCCATGAAAACAAGCATAGGCACACCCGTAATAACGGCTTCCATAAGAACCCCAAAGTCCTTTGCCTTCAGCCTGACAAAACGTATATTCCTTTTATCGGAACGGATATAAAGCAGGAAAACAAACATTGCCAGCAGAAAGCCAAGCACTGTAGATAACGACGCACCTGTAATCCCAAGTGGCGTGAATCGAAGGAAAATATAATCAAGGATAAGGTTAATGACATTGGCAATGATAAGATAGGCAGATGCAAGCTCCGGATGATTCTCAACACCCAGATAATTGACCATCATAAGGCCAATTCCGATCACCGGTGCACCGAGCATGCTGACACGGATATAATCTCCTGTATAGTCTGCCAAAGCACCGCCGCCAGGTACCAGGAGCCTTGCAATCGGTCCTGACAGCGGAAACGCACAGACAGAAAAAACAAGTCCCATCAGAAGCGTCACCAGAAATGTAACAGAAAACAGCTTCGATGCACTTTCTTTATCACGCTTACCAAGCATATTGCCCACTGCTATGGAACCACCAATACCAAGGCAGTATCCGGTAAGCTGCACAATGGTTTCAACCGGAAGGCTCATCGTAACTGCAGACATTGCTTCCACACCGATCAGATTACTTACAAAGATCGTGTCCACTATGTTCCCGAGCTGAAGTGCCAGTGACATCATAATGCCCGGAACAATATACTTGTTTAGCTTCGCATTTAACAGCCTGTTATTTCTCTCACTTGTCATTTCGTTCCCCTTTTTGAAATACTGTCAGATGATATTTGATTTTCCCCTATTAATCTACAATTTATCATAAAAATGTGTCTATTACAAGCAGAGATGTGACTATGATCCAATTTCAGAAATACAGTAAATTCCAGCACTCTTTACCTTCATTGCTTCCGGCTTGGCCTTTCAAGCTCCATATCTTCCAGCAGATCTTTTAATATATTCTCCTGATATCCTGCCCTTTTCTTCTTTCTTACCTCTTTTGCTGTCTTACGAAGAACAGGATTCTCAACAGTTTCCAGCTTTTTTATGGATACATTTCCAATTTCTTCCTCCGAAAGGCTTTTCACGTAATCCTCCTCTGACATTCTCCACACATGAATCCGGTCTCCATACTTTTTCCAAAGTCTGTCGGCGATCCGGATCCCATCCGGATCAGTATCGCCGCTATAGTAGATTTCCGCTCCGCTATCCAGCAAAAAGGGTATCAGTTTCACGGCAGCACTCCGCAGCTGGCCGGAGGTACATAGTAACGTTACCTTCTTTATAAACCTTGTCCCCTGTCGGCTGTACCGCTGTCAGCTCCTGCAGATTTTCCATGGTTACCGCACAGGGCTCCTGCCTCCTGCAAAAGGCATCGTATGCCGGGTGCCATTCGCCGCGAACCTGTAGTCGCAATCCATAAATATGCACGATAGAAGAGATATTATCCGGCACAATTCCGCCAGACAGCAGTAATTCTCTCCATTGATGGGCATTTTCCGGATAATCTGTCTGCGCAGCATAGCACATTCCATGGACTAATAATTGCCCCGCAGTAGTTCCCTGATCAAAGTAATGAGGATTGCCGGATATTTCTGCGGAAAATACCGCCAGCGGATATTCCTCCTCCGTCTCTCGAATATCTTCCAGCAAAAGAAGTGCCTTTCCCACGGTTTTCAGTAGTTTTTCTGTCTTTTCTCTGTCTCTTCCATATTCTCTGATTACTGTCTGATAGCCATACTTTTTTTGAAAAAACATTTCCCGAAGCCAGGAAACACCAGTATAAAACAATTTAGACTATCGGATAAACGTCTTTTACTTTGCCATCGTACTGTTCACGATATGCACTGCCAACATAACCTGCCTTCCGAAATATCATCTTGGAATCCCGTCTTGTCTTATTGGCAAACAGGTACTGCATCGTCACCCGTCCATCATGTATTTCATATCTGGCTACGTCCTCTAACTGGTTCCTCAGATTCTCTCTTCCCTGATACACAGTCTCAGTCGGCGATGCCAGAAAGCTATCCTTATCAATCTTCTGCTCCCCCTCATATATCAATACATGAGCTTATTTATATAAATTTCATAAAATCATGTTCTTTTATTAATCTAGTCTCCTACCATACTCCAAAGTAACACCAGCTGGATGCGATGTACGTAACCACACCTCCTCGCAGGCATAAGAAAAGCCCATCTGCACAGGGCAGACAGGCTAAAATTGGTAAAAAAATACCTCGTCAGATTTCTCCAACGGGATCCACTGTTAAATTATGATCCAGAGAAAAGGATTCTCATGTAATCTCTGCCGTCGTAAATCACACGGTCAACATAGACTACATTGTTTGGTCTTACGCGGTAAAAGGCAAGATTGTTTTTGAACACAACATAGCGGTACCCACTATCAAGTCCGTTTTCAAATACCAGCTTTGCACCAGACTCAGGAAAGTCTGCGATTCCTTCCACTTTATCCATTATGCCATCTACGGTATTTTGAGCAGCACTTGGATTGCAGAGTTCAACCTCGATATAATCCCATATCTCATCAAGGTCCTTTAATGCTCTCGGAGAATAGTCGATTTTACTTTGCATTCGTACGGGTCCTGAAGTGGTTTCTTACATCTTCTGAAGAAATCCAGCCTTCTTCCTCTCCTGATCTTCTGCCCTCAGCCAACTCACACATCAGACGAAGCTGTGCCTGCATCTGATCATACTTTTCTGCCTTTTCTCTCTGCTCTTCCTGCTCATCAATGTTCATAACTGTATAACAACCACGCCCATTTTTAGTCAGATATAAAGGCTTTCCAACCTGAACGGTTTCAAGAACAGCCGCATAATTTCTCAAATCAGAAATTGGTTTGATGTTCGGCATAATAAAGCCTCCTTTCTGTCTTTATTATACCGCTTAACTGTGTTAAATTCAACGTCTTATTTGGTGCCAAATTTTACAATTCCCATCAAAAGACATTCATTTATCCGTACCTTTAAAAAATCAGCATCTTTTGATTAGTATCTTAACTTCCTAACTTTTTCTCACTCAAACGCTTATTTTCCAGCTCTGCTCACTCAGAATTCATTTTGAGCAGAAAATTACTCAGAAAGTTCACAATATTCTGTTACCAATACAACCTCATATTCTCTGCAGCATCCGCATCTGACAAATGAAACCGTTGTTTCACCTTGTCCTCAGTTCTGTCAAAGTCTGCACCCAGTTCCTTGCAAGTCACTATCAGTGCCTGTATTCCCTCTTTT